>NZ_JBFLUM010000023.1:0-11432 GCF_050470785.1 Microbacterium sp. NRRL B-14842
ATGCGGCGATCGCGGCGGCGCCGGTGTGCATCCCGGCATACGATGGAGGGCTATGTCCTCCCTGTGATCTCCTATCCCCCGGAGCTGCCCGTCAGCGCCGCCAGGGACGAGATCGCCGATGCCATCCGGGACCACCAGGTCGTCATCGTCGCCGGCGCGACCGGATCGGGGAAGACCACGCAGCTGCCGAAGATCGCGCTGGAACTGGGCCGCGAGCGCATCGCCCACACCCAGCCCCGGCGGCTGGCCGCCCGCACGATCGCGGAGCGCGTGGCCGAGGAGCTGCGGGTCGAGCTCGGCACGCTCGTCGGCTACAAGGTGCGCTTCACCGACAAGGTCTCCGACGAGACGCGCATCGCCCTGATGACCGACGGGATCCTCCTCAACGAGATCCACCGAGACCGCCTGCTGACGCGCTACGACACGATCATCATCGACGAGGCGCACGAGCGGTCCCTCAACGTCGACTTCCTGCTCGGCTACCTCGCCCGCATCCTCCCGGAGCGCCCGGACCTGAAGGTGATCATCACCTCCGCCACGATCGACCCGGCGAGCTTCGCGCGGCACTTCGCCGCGGCCGACGGCACCCCCGCTCCGGTCATCGAGGTGTCGGGGCGCACCTATCCCGTCGAGATCCGCTATCGCCCGCTCGTCGACGAGGACGCGGAGCAGGACGCCGCCGGCGAGCCGGAGGACGAGGTGAGCGCGATCGTCACGGCGCTCCGCGAGCTCGACCGGGATGCCCCGGGCGACGTGCTCGTGTTCCTGCCGGGCGAAGCGGAGATCCGGGACGCGGCTGACGCGGTGCGCGCCGCCTACGCCAAGGACCGTTCTCCCACCGAGGTCCTCCCCCTGTTCGGCCGGCTCTCCGCCGCGGAGCAGCACCGGGTGTTCGAGCGCAGCACCGTGGCCGGCGTCCGTCGCCGCGTGGTGCTCGCGACGAACGTGGCCGAGACGAGCCTCACGGTGCCCGGCATCAAGTACGTCATCGACACCGGCACGGCCCGCATCTCCCGGTACAGCAACCGCTCGAAGGTGCAGCGGCTCCCCATCGAGGCCATCTCGCAGGCCTCGGCGAACCAGCGCTCCGGTCGCGCCGGCCGCACGAGCGACGGCATCGCCATCCGCCTGTACTCCGAGGAGGACTACGCGCGGCGTCCCGAATTCACCGAACCCGAGATCCTGCGCACCTCGCTCGCGTCCGTCATCCTGCAGATGCTCGCGCTCGGCTTCGGCGACATCACCGCGTTCCCCTTCCTCACCCCGCCCGACTCCCGGGCGTGAAGGCGGCGTTCGACCTGCTCACCGAGCTCGGCGCCCTTCGACAGGCTCAGGGACCGGACGACGGTCCCCGGCTCACCCGCATCGGGCGGGACATCGCCCGGATGCCGATGGACCCCCGGTTCGCGCGGATGCTCATCGAGGCCGGCCCTTCGACGGGCTCAGGGACCCAGCGGGGGTCAGGCCCTTCGACAAGCTCAGGGACCCAGCGGGGGTCAGGCCCTTCGACAAGCTCAGGGACCCAGCGGGGGTCAGGCCCTTCGACAGGCTCAGGGACCCAGGGGGCGGTGCTGCGGGACGTGCTCGCGATCGTCGCGGGGCTGTCCATCCAGGACGTGCGGGAGCGACCGGAGGAGCGGCGCGAGGAGGCCGACCGGCTGCACGCGCGCTTCGTGGACCCGACGAGCGACTTCCTCACCCTCCTGAACCTCTGGAACCACCTGCGCGAACAGCAGCGGGAGCTCGGCTCCAGCGCGTTCCGGCGCCTGTGCCGCAGCGAGCACCTCAACTACGTGCGGGTCCGCGAGTGGTTCGACGTGCATCGGCAGCTCCGGACGCTCGTCAAGAGCCCCGATCGCGGGGCGGAGCCGAGTGGCGCGGCCGATCCGGATGCCATCCACCGCGCGCTGCTGTCCGGCCTGCTGTCGCAGATCGGCGTCCTCGACGAGCGCACCGCCCCCGCGGGGAAGGCCCACTCTCCCGCGAAGGACGCCCGCCGCCGGATCACGGAGTACCGAGGCGCGCGGGGTATCCGGTTCTCGATCTTCCCGGGCTCGGGGCTGCGCAAGAAGAGCCCCCGGGCGGTCATGGCGGCCGAGATCGTGGAGACCTCCCGCACCTTCGCCCGCACCGTCGCCGCCATCGACCCCGCCTGGGCCGAGCCCCTCGCCGGCGACCTCGCGAAGCGTCAGGTCACCGAGCCGCACTGGTCCAAGGACGCCGGAGCCGCGGTGGCGTTCGAGAAGGTCACGCTGTTCGGGGTCGAGATCATCCCGCGCCGGCGCGTGCAGTTCGCCCGCATCGACCGGGCCGCCTCGCGCGAGCTCTTCGTCCGTCATGCGCTCGTCGAGGGCGAGTGGGACCCGTCCCGGATCGACAAACGGGTCAGCGCGTTCTGGCGCAGCAACGCCGAGCTCCGCCGCCGCCTGGAGAAGCTCGAGGAGCGTGAGCGGCGCCGCGACATCCTGGCCGGCGACGAGGCCGTCTTCCGGTTCTACGACGAGCGCATCCCCGCCGAGGTGTTCGACGTGCGGTCGTTCGAGAGGTGGTGGCGCGAGGCGCTGACGACGACGCCGAAGCTGCTCGTGATGCGCGAGAGCGACCTCATCGACGACGAGGACCGCGCCGACCAGCGCGAGTTCCCGACCCGGTGGACGCAGGGCGACCAGGTGCTCGGCCTCGCGTACCGGTTCGAGCCGGGTGCCCCCGATGACGGCGTGAGCGTCGTGCTGCCGCTACCGCTGCTCGCCCAGATCGAGGATCGCGGCTTCGACTGGCAGGTGCCGGGGCTCCGCGCCGAGCTCGTCACCGGACTCCTGCGCGCGCTGCCCAAGGCCATCCGCCGCCACGTCGTCCCCGCCGCCGACTGGGCGGAGAAGTTCGGGGCGGCGCTGGCCGACGAGGGTCCGGAGGTGCACGGCGGCCTCCCCCCGCGCACCCTCAAGGAAGCGCTCGCGCGGCTCGTGCAGCCGCTCGCGAACCAGGTGGTGACGGCCGCGGACTTCGATGACGAGCGGGTGCCGGCGCACCTGCGCATGAACTTCCGCGCCGTGGACGAGCGGGGACGGGTGGTCGGGTCAGGGCGTGATCTCCGGGCGCTGCAGGCCGAGCTCTCCGACCGCGCGCGCAGCAGCGTCGCCCGCTCCATCGCCCGCCCCGGGCGTGCGGAGGCACCGGGGCCGCGCGGGGCGGAGCGCGTGGCCGCGGCTCCGGTCGAGCAGACCGGGCTGACGGCGTGGACGTTCGGCGACCTCCCGGCGGTCATCGACACCAAGGTCGCGGGCGGCGTCGTCCGCGGGTATCCGGCGATCGTCGATGCCGGCAAGAGCGTGTCGGTGCGGGTCGAGGCGACTCCGGACGCCGCGGCCGCCGCCACGCGCGACGGCGTGCTCCGTCTCGTCCTGCTCGCGGTGCCCTCGCCGTCCTCGTACGTGCAGCAGCACCTCACCAGCCAGGAGAAGCTCGCCCTCGCCGCCTCGCCCTATCCGTCGGCGGCCGCGCTCATCGAGGACTGCCGAGCCGCCGTCGCCCGTCGCGTGATCGACGCGTCGACCGGCGCCGACGGCCAGGACCGTGGCGTCGTGCGCACCGAGGCCGAGTTCGCCCGGGTCCGCGACGCCGTGTCCGCCGTGCTCGTCGACGAGCTCTTCGCCTGCGTCTCCCTCGTCGCCCGCATCCTCACGAAGGCGCGGGAGGTGGAGCGCGGCATCAAGTCCCAGAACTCGCTGGCGCTGCTCGGCCCGCTGAACGACATCCGCACCCAGCTCTCCGGACTGCTGCACCCCGGCTTCGTCGCGGCCGCGGGTGTCGACCGGCTCGCCCACTTCCCCCGGTACCTCGACGGCATGATCGACCGGTTGAAGACCTTGGCGAACGAGCCGGGCAAGGACCGCGCACGGATGACGGAGTTCGAGCGGATGGCGGTGCTGTTCGCGGACGCCGGCGGCACGATCCCCCTCGCGCCCGACGCTCCCCCCGCGATCGTCGAGGTGCGCTGGCTGCTGGAGGAGTACCGGGTCAGCGTCTTCGCTCAGCGTCTCGGCACCGCGCAGCCGGTGTCGCCGCAGCGGATCACCAAGGCGCTCGCGGGGAAGTGACCCCCGCCGGGTAGCCTGAGGGCATGGCCCGCGCGATCGTCTACACCGAGTTCGGATCCCCCGCTGTCCTCCACCTGATGGAGGTGCCTGACCCCGTGCCCGTCCGCGGCGAGGCGCTGGTGCGCATCGAGGCGGCCGGTGCCAACCCCATCGACGCGAAGCTCCGTGGCGGCAAGCGCCCGTCTGCGCCGATCACCGAACCGCGTCCGGTCGGATTCGACGGTGCCGGGGTGATCGAGGTGCTGGGCGAGGGCGTCGACGGGTTCGAGGTCGGCGACCGCGTCGCGATCCGCGACACGCTCGGGACCTACGCCTCCGCCATCGCGGTCGAGGTCGACAAGCTCGTGAAGCTCCCGGACGCCGTCACCGCGGCCGAGGGTGCGGCGATCGGCATCCCGGCCGGCACCGCCTACCAGTCCCTCCGCTCGCTCGCCGTGACGGCCGACGACGTGCTCCTCGTGCACGCAGGATCCGGCTCGGTCGGCCAGGCCGCCGTGCAGTTCGCGGTCGCCTGGGGCGCGACGGTGATCGCCACCGCGAGCCCCGCCCGGCACGACCAGCTCCGCGAGCTCGGCGCGATCCCCGTGGCCTACGGCGACGGCCTGCTCGACCGCGTCCGCGCGGCGGCCCCCTCCCCCTTGACCGTCGTCCTGGACTGTGCGGGCACCGACGAGGCCATCGAGACCTCCCTCGCCCTGGTCGCGGACCGCGACCGCATCGCGACCATCGTCCGCGGTCCCGACGCCGCCGACTTCGGCATCCGGGCGTTCTCCGGCGGGTCCCCCGAGCCGCTCACAGCCGCAGGAGCTGGAGTGGCGCGCCGAGGCGCTGCAGAAGACCGTGGACCTCCTGGCCGCGGGCGACTTCACCATCGAGCTCGGCCCGGAGCTGCCCCTCGCCGAGGCGGCACGGGCCCATGAACTCATGGAGACCGGCGCCGCCTCGGGGAAGATCATCCTCGTCCCCTGACCCCAACCCTGACAGCGTCGGGCGTCACCCCGCACGCGGCGTTCGGCGGGTTCTGCCGCGGCCAGGAGACACTGATCGGTCAGGCGGCTTTCGGCTTCCGGCGCGGTGGGAGGCGAAGATGCATGGTCGCGAACGCCAGCACAGCAAGGGATGGCGCGAAGAGTCGCGCGTCCGGTGCATAGCCGTCACTCACAGGCCATCCACTCTGGGCATAGCGAACCGGTCCTGCATCGCCGACGACGTAGGACAGAAGCATGCCGCCCGCAGCGATTCCGAACAAGGCGAAGAACCACCCCGCGTATCGAACCCACCACCGACGTGCCCTCGGCACGATACGCAGAGGCAGCCCGATCAGGAACGCCAGGATCGTAAGCGGAGTGGAGAGGACCGCGAATCCGACGATCTGCAAGCCCTCTGTGTACCCGGCCGCGGTGGTCGACCAGATCGCTATCGCGACATACGTGGTCAAGCCGGTGAGGAAGACTTGCGCCGCCAACAGGAGCCAATGCCGTTCGGTCTCGGCCGCGGCCACCTGGCGTGGTGAACCAGGCACCCCGGCGTCGAGCTGGTTCTGAGACGTCACATTCGGATCGTAGTGCTTCTGCTCGGAGCACCGGAGCTGCCCCTCGCCGAGGCGGCGCGGGCCCATGAGCTCATGGAGACCGGCGCCGCCTCGGGGAAGATCATCCTCGTTCCCTGAGGGATCAGGGTGGCACCGGAGCGGGGTTGCGGCCACGACGGGCTCCGACCCGATCGCCTAGCCTCCGGGGCAGTCGCACTCACTGCCGCTGTAGCACTGGCACACCGAGTCAGGGTAGTCGGCCTTGGTGGCGGTGATTCTGACATCGAGTTCTTCGAGCGGGACGACGTCCTCGATGCCGTCCAGTTCCGGGATGTCCGGGCAGTCCGCGGGGCCTGTCTCCACGATCTCTTCGCCTCGCGGAAAGGTCAGGGTGAAGCACACCGCCCCCTGGCGCTGCTCGTACCACCAGCCACCGCCCGTTTGCGCGTCACCGAGTGCGAGGAGTGTCAGGGTGGTGCTGTCGTCCCTCTTGTCGAGGTCGAGGAGCTTGAGCGGGTTGCCGTCGAGCTCGTCGGTTCCGTCTCGGAGGTCGGAGGCGAGGGAGAGTTCGGCGATGGTCACTTCCGGGTCCGTGACGATCTTGCCGCGGTGCTCCCACATGCTGTCCTGCGCGTCTTCGATGGAATCCGCGAGGCTCACCCGCACGAGGTTCTCGATGCTCGGCGCGCACCCGACGAACATGGCGGCCGCAGCGACGAAGCCAACGACAGGGAGGCTTCGGCGCCGCAGACGGCTTGTCATGATGCGACGGTAGCGCATCCGGCGACGACCTCCCTGTCGGTCAGGCGGGCGCGACGGGGCGGCCGAGCGAGAGCATCAGCCGGTTCGCCCAATTGAAGAAGGCCGCGCCGTGCACGACGTCCGCGATCTCCAGGTCGTCCAGTCCGGCCGCACGGAGGCGCGCGATGTGCGCGGGACCGAACGCGCGAGGCGTGTCGGTCAGCGCGACCGCTGCCGCGACGATCGCGTTCCAGCGCTCCCCGAGATCCGCGTCCACGCCCTCGGCGAGCAGCGCGTCGACGTCCTCCGGCCGCTTGCTGTGGTGCGCCGCGAACCGGGAGTGCACGGAGGCGCAGAACACGCAGCCGTTGCGGCGCGAGGCGGCGGTGGCCGCCAGCTCCCGTTCCGCCCGTGGGAGGCCCTCCGCGGCGTTGTAGAAGATGTCCTTGTCGACGAGGGTGCGCGCGCGCAGCACCTCGGGGTCGCGGGCGAGCAGCCGGAAGTACTCGTTCTTCGCCCGGGCGGCGTCGACGAGGCCGTCGAGGTGCCGCGGGGTCAGATCCTCCTCCGCCAGGGGCGCGAGGTGGGGTGTCCAGCCGACCTCGGCGCGCGTGAAGGCGTGCGGATAGGGGGCGGCGTCGTGGCGGAGCACGGTGTCGGCGGCGGTCATGCGGCCTCCTCCTCGGTGTCGGTGTCGGTGGCGGTCGCGGTCGCTGTGTCGGCGGCGGTGAGTCCGGCCTCCTGAAGCACGCGGAGGCCGGTGACGACCCACTGCTGGAAGGCGAGGAAGGACACGAGCTGCGACAGCGTCACGATGCCGTCCGTCGACCAGCCGGCGTCGTGCAGGCGGCCGAGGTCGGCACCGGATGCCTCGCGGGGACGGAACACCAGCAGGTGCGTGTGCGCGAGAGCGGTCGCGAGACGCTCCCCCACGGCAGCCGATGCCGCTTCATCCGGGAGGTAGCGAGTGCCGTCGGTACTCTCGGCCTCCAGCCCGCGCTCGGTGTAGGCGCCGAATGGTCCCGTGGTCGCGGCGGCTCCGGCCTCCCGGGCGACGATCGCGGCGCGCTCCGGGTCGATCTCGCGGGCCCTCCGGGCGTAGAACGCCGCCGTGGGGTCGTCGGCACCGGCGAGCGCGGTCGCGAACGCCGCGATGAGCGCGCGCTCTGCGAGAGACACATGCTCCGCGGATACCGGGTGGAAGAGCGCGTCGAAGCTCGCCTGGAGCTGCTCCCTGGTCACGGGACGGCGACGACGCAGCGCATCCAGCTCCCGCGTCACCCCCGTCAGCTGGTCGACGATGTCGGCGGTCATGCGTTCTCCTTCACGGTGGGGGTGTTCTCGGGCGTGTGGGTGGTCTCGGGATCCGGCGGCGTGAGCGCGTAGCCGAGGGCCGGGGCGACCTCCGTCGCGAACAGCTCGATCGAGCGCAGAACGTGGGCGTGCGGCGCGTCGACCGAGTGCACCTGGAACGCCACCTCGGTCGCGCGGTGCAGCGTGGTGTCGGCGGCGAGCGAGGCGGCGACCTCCTCCGGGGTGCCGAGGTGCGTGTCGAGAGCGGCGATGAGGTCGTCGATGCCGTCGCCGGGGATCGTCTGGCCCTGCCGCCGGAAGCCCTCGGCCGCCCGCCGTAGACCGACCTCGGCGAACCGGAGCGCCTCGGCGCGGTCGTCCGCCACGAACACGGTGCGGGAGGCGGTGATCCGCGGCGTCGCGCCGGCGGGGAGCGCGTCGAGGTAGGCGTCGATGATCGGGTCCTGCAGGGCGGACAGCGGGGCGTGCAGACGTTCGCCGGGGCGGGGCTGCGTGCGGGACAGCAGCAGTCCATGACCGTGGACGCCTGCTCGATGACCGCCGGGTGCCGAGAACGTCGCCTGCCAGATCCGCGCGGCCAGCGACCCCGCGTCCGGATACAGCGTGTTCCCCGCACCGACGTCGCGGCCCTGGAGAGCGTCGAGCAGCACGCCCAGCTTGCGGTCGTAGGTGGGCCCCTTGTCGCGCACGTCCTCCCCGAAGGGCGTGAAGGACGACGGGGTGCCGCCGCTGCCGAGCCCGAGGTCGATCCGCCCGTCCGCGAGCAGGTCGGCCACCACGGCGTCCTCGGCCACCCGGACCGGGTCTTCGAGGGGAAGGGTGATGATCCCGGTGCCGAGCCGGATCCCCGAGGTGCGTGCCGCCGCGTGCGCGAGGAAGACGAGCGGCGAGGGCAGCCCGCCTTCCGCCGCCCGGAAATGATGCTGTGCCACCCAGGCCCTCCCCACGCCGTGCCGTTCGGCGTGCTGGATCTGCGCCAGGGCGAGGCGGTAGCGGTCGTTCGGAGACGCATCGTCCAGGAGCCGGGTGAAGAATGCGACGGTGGGGCGAGGGGTGGGGGCGCTCATGCGAGGATCTCCGTTCGGCCGGGGACCGCGGCCAGCAGCTCCCGGGTGTTCTCGTGCTGCGGGTCGTGGAACAGCTCCTCGGTCGGCCCCTCCTCCACGACGCGCCCGCGGTGCATCACGGAGACGGTGTGGCTGATGCGGCGCACCACCGCGAGGTCGTGCGAGATGAAGAGGTAGGTGAGTCCGAGCTCGGCCTGGAGCGCGGAGAGCAGTTCGAGGATGCGCGCCTGCACCGTCACGTCGAGCGCCGACACCGCCTCGTCGAGCACGAGGATCTCGGGGTCGACGGCGAGCGCCCGAGCGATCGCGACCCGCTGCCGCTGCCCGCCGGAGAGCTCGCTCGGCGTGCGACGGGCCGCATCCGCCGGCAGCGCCACGCGCTCGAGCAGGGCGACCGCACGATCCCGACGCTCCGACCGGCCGCCGATGCGGAAGTTGTGCAGCGGCTCGGCCACGATGTCGGCGATCTGCTGCCGTGGATCCAGGGAGGCGAAGGGGTTCTGGTACACGAGCTGGATCCGTCGGCGCAGCGCACGCAGTCGCGCCCCCTCGACGGCCGTCGCGTCCTCCCCCGCGAGCTCCACGGTCCCGGCGTCCGGACGGAGGAAGCGCGTGACCAGGCGCGCTGTCGTGGACTTGCCCGATCCGGACTCGCCGACCAGCGCATGGGTCGTCCCGCGCCGCACCCGGAAGGAGACGTCGTCGACCGCCCGGAAGCGCTCACGACCCGCGACCCGGAACTCCTTGACGAGGCCAGCAGCCACGATCTCGTAGGGCTTCTCGGCGGCCACTGCCGCGGCGTCCCGGAGGAACGGCGGCGCGTCCGGACGCCGGAAGCCGGTCGTGAAGGCGGGCGCGTCGGCGAGCAGCTGCCTCGTGTACGGGTCTTCCGGCTCCGCGAGCACCTGCGCACTCGGCCCCTGCTCCACGATCCGGCCGTCCTTCAGCACCGCGATCCGCGCCGCCCGGTCCGCGGCGACGCCGACGTCGTGCGTCACGAGGAGGATGCTCGTGCCGTCCTCGCGCTGCAGCTCGTCCAGCAGATCCAGCACCCGGCGCTGCACCGTGGCGTCGAGGGCGCTGGTGGGCTCGTCCGCGATGAGCAGCCGAGGGCGGAGGGCGATCGCGGCCGCGATGAGCACCCGCTGCCGCATCCCGCCGGAGAGCTCGTGCGGATACTGTCGCGCGCGCAGATCGGGGTCGTCCAGCCCGACGCGGTCGAGCAGCTCGAGCACGCGGGCGTTCCGGAACGACGGTCGCGATGCCCGTGCAGACGCAGCACCTCGGCGACCTGCACGCCGACGGGGCGCACCGGGTCGAGCGAGGTCGTCGATCCTGCGGGACCAGCCCGATCTCCGAGCCGCGGATGCCGCGGAACGCCCGATCCGACCATCCGGAGATGTCGAGGTCCCCGAGCCGGACGCGCCCGCCCTCGACCCGTCCGCCCTCCGGCAGCAGGCCGAGGAGGGCGTGCGCCGTGGTGGATTTGCCGGAGCCCGACTCGCCGACGAGGGCGAGGGTCTCCCCCTCCGCGATGGCGAAGGAGAGGCCGTGCACGACCTCGCGGGCGGCGTACGAGACCCGCAGGTCCGTCGCGGTGAGGACGGGGGTGGGCGCGGTCATCGGGCGCTCCTTCCGAGCCGGTGGCTGATGCGATTGGCGCTGAGCACGACGGCGACCACCACGAGGCCGGGGAGCGCCGTGAGCCACCAGGCGGTCGCGATGTAGTTGCGCCCCTCGGCGATCAGCAGGCCCCACTCGGGGGTGGGCGGCGGCGCGCCGTAGCCGAGGAAGCCGAGGGTGGAGATGGCGAGGATGGCCGTGCCGAACTGCAGCGCGGCGAGCGCGATGATCGGGTGAGGGCGTTCGGGAGCACATGCCGGCGCAGCACGGCGACGAAGGTGCCGCCGCTGCCGTACGCCGCCTCGACGTACTCGGTGCGGCGCACCCGCGCCACCTCGGCGCGCATGAGCCGGGCGAAGGCGGCGACGCTGCCGAGTCCCACGGCGATCGCCGCGTTCACCGTTCCGAAGCCGAGCAGGATGATGACGGAGAGCGACAGCAGCAGCCCGGGGATGGCCAGGAGCACGTCGACGATCCGCATCAGCACGTCGTCCACGACACCGCCGGTCGCGCCGGCGACGGCTCCGAGGAGCGTGCCGAGCGCGAGGCCTACCGTCACGGCGATGAGCGCACCCGACAGGGAGTGCACCGCGCCATGCACGACCCGGCCGAAGAGGTCGCGGCCGAGGGCGTCGGTCCCGAACCAGTGCGCGGCGCTCGGCGGCAGGAGCTTGTCGGCGGGCACGCCGGTCAGCGGATCGCCCGGCGCGAAGACCCCCGGGATCACCGCCCACAGCACCGCCACGGCGACGACCGCGAACGCGAGGTACAGCCCCCAGGCGCGCGAACGCCGTCGCGGACGGGATGCGGAGACGGGCGCCGGGGCGGACGGCGCGGGCGGGGCACCCGACGTCTCGACCGACGTCTCCGCGATCATGGGAGCGGTCATACGGGCACCTTCTGGGCAGTGGGACGGACGGGCGCGACCGGGCGGCGCGGGCCGCCCGCCCGCTGCCGCGGGTCGATCAGGGGCGTGGCGAGGTCGACGGCGAAGCTGATCACCACGAACCCCAGGGCCGACAGGAGCACCACTCCCTGCAGCACCGGATGTCCTGGTTC
>NZ_JBFLUM010000024.1:0-12873 GCF_050470785.1 Microbacterium sp. NRRL B-14842
TGACGTGCTCGACGCGGTCAACGCGGACGCCGGAGTGGATCTCAGCGAGCTCAAGGTCGACGGCGGCATGGTCGCCAACGACGCGCTCATGCAGTTCCAGGCCGACATCCTCGGTGTCCCGGTCGTGCGTCCGGTCGTGGCGGAGACCACGGCGCTTGGTGCGGCCTACGCGGCCGGTCTCGCGGTCGGCTTCTGGAGCGGTCTCGACGACCTGTCCGCGAACTGGCAGGAGGACCGCCGCTGGGAGCCCTCGCTCGACGCGGATGAGCGCGACCGTCAGCTGCGCCTGTGGCGCAAGGCCGTCACCAAGTCGATGGACTGGGTCGACGACGACGTGCGCTGATCACCGCATGACGAGGCGGGTCCGGGTTCTTCCCGGCCCGCTTCGTCGTCTCCGGGCCGCCATCCGCCCGTTCACCTGCACGATCCGAATACGGTTGCCCACCCGTTCCGGCGGTTCCGTCGTGCATCTGTTCCGGGGTCGTGCAGCCGGAACAGGGTCTCAGGAGGCTGCCGCGACGATGTCGAGGAACGCGCGCGCGGCGCTGCGCGGTGCCGCGGCGTCCCAGGCCAGGTGCTCGACACGGACCGGGCCATCCTGGACCGCCACCGTGTCGACGACCTCCCGATACCCCTGCACCACCCCCGGGCGCGAGCAGGGTGACGGCGAGGGCCCGCAGCGACCAGACCGATCAGACTCGCGGCCGTGTCGGATTCGAAAGCCACATCACGCCGCACCCGCGCGGCCAGGAATGCCGCGTCGGTCTGCGCTCGCCCCGACGTGCCGGCGGGGAAGTCGGCGAACGCGGAGTCCGCGAGGTCGCTCAGCTGCACCTCCCTCGCCCGGCCCAGCTCATGCCCGCGGGGCACCACGGCCACCAGCGGTTCCCGGGACAGCGCGCGGGAGGCGACCCCCTCGGGCTGCACGCCCTCCCGGAGCCCGAGGAATGCGGCGTCGAGATCGCCCTGACGAATCGCCGCCACGAGCGCATCGCTGTTCCCCTCACGGAGCTCCACGCGGGCGGCTGGATGCGCGGCGCGATAGGCCACGAGAACCGCGGGGACGTCGACAGCGGTCACCGTGGGGATGACGCCCAGCCGCAGCGTGCCCACCACCTTCCCGCTCGCCGCCGCCGCATCCTCCCGGGCCTGGTCTGCGGCGCGGACCGCCAGACGCGCGGGGCGGAGGAACGCCTCTCCGGACTCGGTCGCGCGGACGCTGCGACTGGTGCGCGCGAACAGTCGCACGCCCAACTCGCGTTCGAGAGCGGCGACCTGGTGGCTGAGCGCCGACTGCGTGACATGACAGCGCTCCGCCGCGCGGGTGAACGAACCGGTGTCCGCCACAGCGACGACATACCGCAGATGCTGGAGCTCCATCCACTCATGATCCCGCTTCATAGATCGTGTGACAAGAATGCGTTGGACTCATACCCCGGATGGCGCACCCTGGAGACATGAACCGCCTCACCCTCACCCCTCGTCACGGCTCTCGCCCCTGCGACGTGGGGTACGACGTACCTGGTGACGACGGAGCTGCTCCCCGTCGGACATCCGCTCCTCGCCGGCCTCCTCCGCTCGCTTCCTGCGGGTCTCCTCGCGGTGCTGCTGGCCCGCCGTCTGCCGCACGGGGTCCTGGTGGGGCAAGGTGCTCGTGCTCGGGGCCCTGAACATCGGCGCGTTCTTCCGCTGCTGTTCCTTGCGGCCGAACGCCTCCCCGGTGGGTTGCCGCCGCCGTCGCCGGAGCGCAGCCGCTGATCGTGCTAGGGCTCGGAGCGAAACGTGCTCGGGGAACGTGTCCGACCGGTATCCGCCGCCGCCGCCGCCGTCGCCGGGGCAGCGGGGGTCGCCCTCGTCGTCCTCGGCCCTGCCGCCGCGCTGGACTTCTGGGGCCTCGTCGCGGCTCTCGGCGGCCGTGACCGCCACCGGCCTGGGGATGATCCTCACCAAGCGCTGGGGCTGCCCCTCCGGCGTCGGTCCCGTGGCCTACGCGGGGTGGCAGCTCACGGCGGGAGGGCTGTTGCTCCTCCCCCTCACCTTCGTGGTCGAGGGCCCGCCTCCTGCCCTCGACGCGGGTGCGCTCCTCGGCTACCTCTGGCTCGCGACAGCGGGAGGGATCATCGCCTACACGCTCTGGTTCCGCGGTATCCAGCCGCTGCCCGTGATCGTGCCGGGCCTCCTCGCACTGCTCTCGCCGATCGTCGCGACGCTGCTCGCGTGCTCATCGCCGGCGAGAGCTTCACCATGGTCCAGGTGGCGGGCATCCTGATCACACGCTCGCCGCCCTCGTCGGCGGGCAGTTCGCGGCGCCGGCCGCGAGGAAACGCCGGCGACCGCGGGTCGAGCAAATCGGCCGCGCCCGTCGCCGTGCGCTGATGGTCCCGCCGCTCAGCCCTTGCCGAACAGCTTCTGGATCTCGGCGAGGTCGGCCTCCGACGGTGCCTCCGCTCCCCCGCCGAGGCCGAAGCCCGAGCCGGTGGGTGGCCGTGGAAGCCGCGAGGCCGGCGTTCTCCGCAGCGCGCTTCGCCGGGTTGCCGGAGCGGGAGCGGTTTTCCGCCGCCGCCCTTGCCCTTCTTGCCGCGCTTCGACGAGGCCCGGGCTTGCCCATTCCGGGCACCGGACCCATGCCCGGGATGTTCGGCGTGCCGCCACGAGCGACGGTCTTCATCATCTTCGCGGCCTGCTCGAAGCGCTGCACGAGCTGGTTGACGTCGGTGACGGTCATGCCGGAGCCGCGCGCGATGCGCAGACGACGGGAACCGTTGAGGATCTTGGGGTTGCGACGCTCGACCGGCGTCATGGAGCGGATGATGGCCTCGGTGCGGTCGATCTCGCGCTCGTCGAAGTCCTCGAGCTGCTGCTTCATCTGCCCCATGCCCGGGAGCATCCCGAGCATCTTCTTCATCGAGCCCATCTTCTTCATCTGCTGAAGCTGCTCGAGGAAGTCCTCCAGGGTGAAGGCCTCGTTCGCGAGCTTCTCGGCGACCTTGCGCGCCTCGTCCTCGTCGAACGCCTGCTGCGCCTGCTCGATGAGGGTGAGGATGTCACCGAGGTCGAGGATGCGGCTGGCCATACGATCGGGGTGGAACGGCTCGAGGTCCTCCAGCCGCTCGCCCGTCGAGGCGAAGATGATCGGACGCCCCGTGTGACCGAGGCGACCGAGAGCGCCGCTCCGCCTCGGGCGTCGCCGTCGAGCTTCGAGAGGACGACGCCGGTGAAGTCCACTCCCTCCTGGAAGGCCTTAGCGGTGTTGACCGCGTCCTGACCGATCATCGCGTCGATGACGAAGAGCACCTCGTCCGGGTCGACGGCCTTGCGGATGTCGGCGGCCTGCTTCATGAGCTCGGCGTCGACACCGAGGCGGCCGGCGGTGTCGATGATGACCACGTCGTGCTGCTGGCGGCGGGCGTGCTCGACGCCGTCGCGCGACACCTTGACGGGATCGCCGACGCCGTTGCCCGGCTCGGGCGCGTACACCGTGGCTCCGGCCTGCTCGGCGACCACCTGGAGCTGGTTCACCGCGTTCGGGCGCTGGAGGTCGGCGGCGACGAGGAGGGGCGTGTGCCCTTCGCCCTCGAGCTGCTTGGCCAGCTTGCCGGCGAACGTCGTCTTTCCCGAGCCCTGAAGGCCCGCGAGCATGATCACGGTCGGCGCGGTCTTGGCGAACTGCAGGCGCCGCTGCTCTCCGCCGAGGATCTGGACCAGCTCCTCGTTGACGATCTGCACCACCTGCTGCGCGGGGTTCAGCGCCTTGTTGACCTCGTCGCCGAGAGCGCGCTCGCGCACCTTCGCGGTGAAGTCCTTGACGACCGCGAGCGCGACGTCGGCGTCGAGCAGAGCACGACGGATCTCGCGCACCGTGCCGTCGACGTCGGCGGCGGTGAGCTTTCCCTTCGTGCGCAGGTTGCGGAAGGTGTCGGTAAGCCGATCGGAGAGCGTGCCAAAGGTAGCCATGGTGCCTACGATTCTACGCGAGCGGAGCCTCCACGCTCAGCGCGGCACGGAGCAGTGTCTTGGCCCGCTGGTGACGCCCCCGGACCGTGGACGCGGGGACCCCGAGCAGTGCGGCCGCATCGGTCAGGCT
This sequence comes from Microbacterium sp. NRRL B-14842, assembly GCF_050470785.1. Lineage (NCBI taxonomy): Bacteria > Bacillati > Actinomycetota > Actinomycetes > Micrococcales > Microbacteriaceae > Microbacterium > Microbacterium sp. NRRL B-14842. The sequence continues at coordinate 4,085 of NZ_JBFLUM010000024.1, forward strand.
GAATCCGTCCCAGTGCACCAGGCGGATGACCTCCGCGAGGTCGGGATCCAGGCGGCGATGGCGTCGCGCACCTCCGCGCCCCCGTCCGCCGGCGGTGCCTGCAGCCGGGATCCCTCTCCCTCTCCCCGCACCCGTTCGTGCAGGGCGCGCCGACGCCTCTCACCGCGGGCGTGGTTGAGCAGGCTCTTGCGAGCGACTCCGAACAGCCACATCCGCGCCCGTTCGGGTCGTCGGGCAGATGCCGGACGCGCCGCCAGGCGACGACCATCGTCTCGCCGAGCAGGTCGCCGGCGTCATCCGCCCCGACCCGACGAGCGAGGTAGGCCAGGAGATCCGGGGCGCACGCCTCGAACGCGCCGATCAGCGCCGCGTCGTCGGCACGGCTGCTCACTCGCCGCTCCAGGCTTCGTCGTCGCAATGCACCTGGGAGTGGGAGTCGGCTCCGGGGATCGGACCGAACCCGTGCTCCTCGAGTTCGGCGTGGAGCGCCTCGTTCAAACGCGCCCTCATGAGCCATCCAGGCGCGGGTGTCCGCCGCATTCTGATCCGTCGTCGGAACACCCGCGGCCTCGTCGCCGTGCTCGAGCATCCGCAGTTGGCCGTCCACGTAGGGCGCGGCCATCCGCCTCCACATCCGCCGAGGCGAACCATTGATCGATCACACGATCGACATCGGCCTGGATCAGCGGGTTGTGCGTGTCCAGGCGGCTGAAGCGGATCTCGCACTCTCCCCAGGTCGGCGCGGTGAACCGGTAGCTCCGCGCGGGATCCTCGAGGCCGTCGCCCCAGAGCCAGTCGGAGGAGGCGGTGGCCACCCCGGCGCCGCCCACCAGGACCACCGCCGTGACCGCGGCGATCACACCGCGCGACCGGAGGCGGGGCCGAGCGCGCCCACGGGACGCGTCGATCATCGCCCGCAGCTCGTGTCCAGCGACGGCGGGGGTGGGCGGCGCCGAGCCGTCCAGCAGGTCGTCCAGCGGATCCGTGGTCATGGTGTCCTCCTCGTCAGGGATGCCTTCATCACTGACGTGTCCGGCCGACACCGATCCGTCCGCGTCACTCCCCCCAGGGCAGATCGTGCACGCGGGCGAGCGCCTCGCGGAGCACGGACTCCGGTGTGCCGCGGCCTGCCCCCTCCTCGGCCCAGACGCGCAGGGCGGACAGGACGGCGGCCGCCTGCGCCGCTCCCAGCACGTCCGCACGCATCACATCGATACCCGCCGCGCACGCCGCACGGGAGACCGCGGCGGCGAGGCGGGCCAGACGGACACCCGTCTCCCGCACCAGCTCCACCTCGAGCGCCATGGCCTCCGCGTTCCGCAGCGCCAACGCCAACGGATCCGGGGCGAAATCGTCCACGATCCCCTGCAGGATCCCGCGCACCCGCGCCCCCGTGGCCTCGCGGCCGAGGTCGTCCAGCGCGGCGATCGCGACGCCGATGCGCTCGTCGATGCCGGACCACAGCACGTCGCTCTTCGACGTGAAGTAGTTGAAGAAGCTCGACCGGCTGACCCCCGCCCGCTGGGTGATGTCGGCGATGGAGGTGGCCTCGTACCCGCGCTCCAGGAAGAGCTCGCAGGCGGCCTCGGCGAGGGTCTCGCGCGAGGAAGCCTTCGGGCGGCCGGCGCGACCAGTCCGGTTCATGACTTCACGGTACGACCGCGCGGGACGCCGCGGCCCGGACGAGGATGTATTGTTGGACGCAATCCATGTATTCGAGGGAAGGGACGACGCATGCTCGACATCCTCACTCCCGGCTTCATGCCGACCCCCGTCCCCTATGAAGAGGGCTGGGCCCTGCAGCGCCGCGTGCACGCGGACGTGGTCTCCGGCGCCCGCCCGGACACCCTCATCCTGCTCGAGCACGCGGCCGTGTACACCGCGGGGAAGCGCACGGAGGATCACGAGCGCACCCCAGGACGGGACCCCGGTCATCGACGTCGACCGGGGCGGGAAGATCACCTGGCACGGGCCGGGGCAACTCGTCGGCTACCCGATCTTCCGGCTGCCGGAGCCGATGGACGTGGTCGCGCACGTGCGGCGTCTGGAGCGGATCCTCATCGAGGTGCTGCGCCCCGTTCGGGGTCGACGGTCGCCAGGTCGAGGGGCGGAGCGGGGTGTGGGTGCGTCGACCGTTGTCGGAGGACAAGGTGGCCGCGATCGGCGTGCGCGTGCAGCAGGGCGTCACCATGCACGGCTTCGCCATCAACTGCGACAACAGCCTCGCGCCCTTCCGCGACATCATCCCCTGCGGCATCACCGACGCCGGCGTGACCACGGTGAGCGAGGTGTCCGGCCGCGTGGTCGGCCCGCTCGACCTCGTCGACGCCGTGCAGGACGCCTTCCGCACCGCCCACGCACCCGACCTGACAGGAGTCCGGCATGACCGCCGCACCCGAGGGGCGCAAGCTCCTCCGCCTCGAGATCCGCAACGCCGAGACCCCGATCGAGCGCAAGCCCGAGTGGATCAAGACCAAGGCCAAGATGGGACCGGAGTACTCGGCGCTGCATTCCCTCGTGAAGAGCGAGGACCTGCACACGGTGTGCCAGGAGGCCGGCTGCCCGAACATCTACGAGTGCTGGGAAGACCGCGAGGCGACCTTCCTCATCGGCGGGTCGCAGTGCACGCGCCGCTGCGACTTCTGCCAGATCGACACCGGCAAGCCCGCGGACTACGACACCGACGAGCCACGACGCGTCGCCGAGAGCGTGCAGCGGATGAACCTCCGCTACGCGACCGTGACGAGCGTGGCCCGCGACGATCTCCCCGACACCGGAGCCTGGCTCAATGCCGAGACGGTGCGGAAGATTCACGAGCTCAACCCGAACACCGGAGTGGAGCTGCTGGCGAACGAGCACAACGCCGACCCCGCCTTCCTCGGCCAGATCTTCGATGCACGCCCCGAGGTGTTCGCGCACAACGTGGAGACCGTGCCCCGCATCTTCAAGCGCATCCGCCCGCGTTCCGCTACGAGCGCTCGCTGAACGTGCTCACGCAGGCTCGCGATGCCGGACTCATCACGAAGTCGAACCTCATCCTCGGCATGGGCGAGGAGCCGGAGGAGGTCGTCCAGGCGCTGCAGGACCTCCACGACGCCGGCTGCGACATCATCACCATCACCCAGTACCTCCGCCCGACGCCGCGGCACCTTCCGGTCTCCCGGTGGGTGAAGCCCGCCGAGTTCGTCGAGTTCAAGGAGGAGGCGGAGCGGATCGGCTTCCTCGGGGTGCTCGCCGGTCCTCTCGTGCGCTCCTCGTACCGCGCCGGGCGGCTCTGGGCGCAGTCGATGAGCTCGAAGGGACGGGAGATCCCCGCTCATCTCGCGCACATCGCGGACAGCGCCGACCTCGGGTTCGCGCAGGCCGTCTGACGGGCGGCGGTCAGTCGGCGCTCATCACCGACTGCACGCTGCCGTCGGAACCGAGGTTCACGAGCAGCACGTCGTCGGTGGCGCTGTCATCGAGCGCGTACTCCAGGACGGCGAACGGCTCGGAGCCACCGTGCTCGTCGGCGAGGATCGTCATGCTCATCAGGCGCAGCGACCGGATGATGTCCACGGCCGCGTCCCCGGACACGTCGATGAGGACGTCGGGGAGGTCGTCGCCGAACACCTCCTGCTGCTGAAGGATGTACTCGGTCACCTCACTCGTGCGGTCGTCCACCTCGGCGAGCATTCCGCGGCGCGCGGTCGCGTCCACGTTCTCCAGACCGGCGATGAGTCCGGCGGCGATGTCGAGGGCGTCGGCGGAGACGTCGTCCTGGTCCGGAGCCGTCAGGTCCACGGTCACGCTCTGGTCGCCGAGCTCGACCGTCTCCGACCAGAAGATCGAGCCGTCGGGGCCCGACGACAGCAGTCCGAAGTAGTCGTGTTCGATCGCCATAACGCTATGAAACCAGCCTGGTGCTCGGGGCGGAAGCCCTGTGTCAGCCGACCAGCGCCTGCACGAACACGTGCGGCGTGAAACCGGTCAGATCGTCGATGCCCTCGCCCTGTCCGAGGAGTTTGACCGGGATGCCCGTCCGCTCCTGCACGGCGAGCACGAAGCCGCCCTTGGCCGAGCCGTCGAGCTTGGTGAGCACGAGCCCCGTCACGCCCGCGTGCTGCAGGAAGGTCTCCGCCTGCATCACCCCGTTCTGTCCCGTCGTGGCGTCGAGGACGAGGAGCACCTCGCTGATCGGGGCCTGCTTCTCGACGACGCGGCGGATCTTGCCCAGCTCGTCCATGAGACCGCCCTTGGTGTGCAGTCGCCCCGCCGTGTCGATGATCGCGATCTCCATGCCCTCGCGCTTGGCGTATTCGACGGTCTGGAAGGCGACGGAGGCCGGGTCCTGCCCCTCCTGCTGCGGGCGGACGATCGCCGCTCCCCCGCGCTGGGCCCAGGTGGCGAGCTGGTCGACGGCGGCCGCACGGAAGGTGTCGGCAGCCCCCACCACCACGCTCCGCTGGTAGCCGCGAAGGAACTTCGTGAACTTCCCGATCGTCGTCGTCTTGCCCACGCCGTTCACACCCACGACGAGGACCACGGCGGGCCGCTCGGTGAGCTTCAGAGTGGTGTCGAACTTCGCGAAGTGCTCCTCCAGGGTCTCCCGCAGCATGCGCTGGAGGTCCTTGGGGTCGGTGGTGCGGTACTTCGCGACCTTGTCGCGCAGATTCTTCGACGATGCGCTCGCTGATGTCGGGGCCGAAGTCCGCCGTGATGAGCGCCGTCTCCAGGTCTTCCCACGTCGTCTCGTCGATGGTGGGCTTCACGAACATGCCGCGCAGCGCGCGACCGAGAGACCAGGACTTCTCTGCCATGCGTCCAGCCTACGGGTAGCATCCAGGGATGCACCGCGCGCCGCTCCCGCACCGGGTGTTCCTGCACGGTGCCGGCAGACGCGGCACCACCGCGTGGCCCTCGTACACGCCGGAGTCCGGGACATTCCTCAGCTTCCCTCAGGACTCGACCATCGAGGGTCAGGCCGACGCCCTCGTCGAGGGAGAGCGTGACCGGACGCCGCTCGTGTTCGCGCACTTCGATCGGCGCGGTGACCGCCGTCCGCGCCATCGCCGACGGCCTGCGGGTGTCCGGCCTCGTCCTCGTCGAGCCCGCCCTGTACGACATCGCCCGCGGTGAAGCTCCGATCGAGCGGCATATCGCGGTGGTGACGGAGGCACGGGCGAGGGTGACGCAGGGCGACCTCTTCGGCTTCTGGTCCATCCTGCGCCCGCTCATGTTCGGAGGCCCGTCCACCCGGGAGCGCTGGGAGGACGAGCGCGCGGTCGCGCAGCGGTGGGCGACCACGGACCTCCCCTGGGGTCACGGCATCCGGGAGCGTTGTCTCGCCGGCGTGCCGACCCTCGTGGTCACCGGCGGATGGAACGAGGAGTACGAGATCATCGCCAGCAGGCTCGTCGACGTCGGAGCCGACCACATGATGCTCCCCGGCTACGCTCACCGCCCGCAGGACCATCCCGACTTCCCGACTGTGATCACGGGCTTCGAACGCTCCCTCGCGATCTGACCCGGCCCCGTCCGTCCGGTCACAGCTTCGGAGACCGCGGGCGACACGCCGGATCCGACCATCGACACGCCGGATGAGGGCCACGATCTCCGAAGCTGTGCCCGCCGAGGGAGGGCGGCAGGACTCAGACGGCGGCGGCGGCGCGGTCGCCGACGCGCTGACCCACCACGGCCGAGACGCCATCCTGACGCATCGACACGCCGTAGAGCGCGTCGGCGATCTCCATCGTCCGCTTCTGGTGCGTGATGACGAGGAGCTGGGAGCTCTCCCGCAGCTGCTCGAAGACGGTGAGGAGCCGGCCCAGGTTCGCGTCATCGAGGGCGGCCTCGACCTCGTCGAGGATGTAGAACGGGCTGGGACGCGCCTTGAAGATCGCCACCAGGAGCGCCACCGCGGCCAGCGACCGCTCCCCGCCGGACAGCAGCGACAGCCGCTCGATCTTCTTCCCGACGGGGCGGACCGAGACCTCGATCCCCGTCGTCAGCATGTTGTCCGGATCGGTCAGCGAGATGCTGCCGGTGCCGCCGGGGAACAGCAGCGGGAAGACCTGGCCGAAGGCCTCCTTGGTGTCCTCGAACGCGCTGGCGAGGATCGTCTGCATGCGCTCGTCGAGGTCGGCGATGATGGTCAGCAGATCCTGCCGGGTCTGCGTCAGGTCCGTGAGCTGCGTGGTGAGGAACGCGTGACGCTGCTCCAGGGCGGCGAACTCCTCCAGCGCCCAGCGGGTTGACCCGCCCGAGCTGCGCGAGCTTCCGCTCCGCGTCCGCGAGACGCCGCTGCTGGATGCGGCGGTCGAACGGGATCGCGGTGTCGTCGAGCAGCTCGCCATCGGCCGGCTCCGCCCCGGGATCCCGCGGCACGAGCTGGTCCGGCCCATACTCGGCGACGAGCACGTCCTCGTCGAGCGCGAGTTCCGAGGACACGCGCTCCAACAGGCTGTTCAGGTGGAGCTTCTTCTCGTGGATCTGCAGTTCCAGGCCGTGAACGCTCTCCGTGAGCCCGGCCAGAACGCTCCCGCAGCGACGACTCCTGGGCGCGCAGCGCGACGAGCTCCTCGTTCTGCGCCGACCGGGCGGCTTCCGCCTCCGCGAGTGCCACGCGGGCTTCGGTGACGGAGCGGTCGAGGGAGTCGAGGATGCGCGGCAGCTCGTCCACGACTCCGGATGCCGCCTCGCGCTGCGCCCGGCGGATGACGGCGCGTCGGGCGGCCTCTGCCGCGGCGTCCCGCTCCTGCTCGCGCTGCCGCTCCAACGCGGTCACCCGGGACTGCGCCGCCCGGACCCGCTCCCGCAGGGTCTCGACCTCCAGACGAGCCCGGACCTCGCCCTCGCGGGCGCTCTCCAGGTGCCTCCAACAGACCGTCGCGCGCCGAGGCGTCGAGCACCGGACGCGGCGCGGCGACCGCGGCATCGAGCTCCGCCTTCGCCGCCTCCGCCTTCGCCTCCGCGTCGGCCACGGCGGCCTGCGCCTGGGCGAGTCCGGTCTCCAGGCGATCGCATTCGGCGACAGCGGCCTCGTGACGCACGGTCACCTTGTTGAGCTGCTCCGCGTGCGTCGCGAGGGCGGCGTCGTGCTCGCGCAACGCGCGCAGCGCGTCCTTCGCCTGACGCCGCGTCTCCTCCACGGCCTCGTCGGCGTCGATACGCGCCTCGCGGAGGGAGTCGACGACGACCTGGATCTCGGTGAGCCGCTCGGTCGCGGCGTCCCGCTCCGCCGCGAGTTCGAGGCGCGAACGCTCCCCTCCGGAACCCGTGCGCAGGGTCTGCGCGGTGATGACGTCGCCGCCGGTGGTCACGATCGTGGTCGAGGTGTCGCCTCTCGCGTCGAGAACGCGCCGCGCGGCACGCGCCGCATCGAGGTCGTCGGCGATGAGAACGTGCGCCAGGATGCCGAGGATCCCGTCCGGCGCGGTCACCGTCTCCGTCGCGGCGATCACGCCGTCGACGGCCGGGGGTGTCGGCTGCTCCCTCGGGGCATCGGCGACCACGAAGTCGACCACGCCCCGGCGGCGCTCTGCGGCCTCCGCCGCGAGGATGAACGCATCCTCCGCGGAACCGACCAGCACACCCTCGGCCAGCGGACCGAGGACGGCCGCGATCGCGGCTTCGTATCCCGCCCGCACCTGCACGGCATCACCGACGAGACCGCGGACCCCTGGACCCCCCTCGGCGACGATCTCGGCGGCGCCTCCCGACAGCGACAGGGCACTGCTCAGGGCGGCGGCCTTCGCGGTGAGGGCGTCGACCTCGCGCTCGGCGGCATGCAGCCGTTCGCGCAGGCTCTCCCGTTCCGCCTCCGCCGCCGTCGCCGCACGCTGAGCGCTCTCGTAGGCCGCGGCGTACTCGACGGCCGTGCCCTCGGGGCCTCGGCGTCGTCGATCGCCTCCAGGGCTTCTTCGGCCTCTCGTCGCCGGGCGTGCGCGGCTTCGAGGGCGTTCTCCTGGCGGAGCACGGCGCGCGGACGGCGGCCAGGGCCGATGCCGCCGCATCGGCGTTCCCGCGGAGCGAGGACAGTCGCATGTCGTACTCGGAGACGAGCGCGCTCTGCTCCGCGATGTCCACGTCGAGCGTGTCGAGCTCGGCGCGGGCGTTCACGACCTCGCGACTCGCCGCAGCCGCGGCGTCCTGCGCATCGCCGAGGCCGGACGAGATCGTCTCGATGTCCTCCTTTGCCTCGTCGATCGTCGCCTGTGTGACGGTCACCGCGGTCACGGCCGCGTCGTCCTCCTCGGACCCGAGAAGCGCGAGGCGCTGGTTGGCGAGCGTGTAGAGCCCGCGCACCCGCTCCTGCACCTGCTCGAGCCCGAAGGCGACGCTGCGCGCCTCGTCGACGGCGATCGAGTTCTGGTTCTTCTCCAGCCGAGCGATCCCGGCGCGCACGGTCTCGGCCTGGTCGGACAGCACCAGGCGCTCGGTGTGCCGCTCCTGCTCGGTCCGGGTGTGGTCGGCGAGGGCTGTGCGCAGCGCAACGACGTCGTCGGCGAACAGTCGGGCCTTGGCATCGCGGACGACGGCGGCGATGGTCTGCGCCTCGCGCGCGATCTCGGCCTGGCGGCCGAGCGGCTTGAGCTGGCGGCGGATCTCCCCCGCGAGATCGCTCAGACGCGTGAGGTTGGCCTCCATCGCGTCGAGCTTGCGCAGCGTCTTCTCCTTGCGCCGACGGTGCTTGAGGATGCCCGCCGCCTCCTCGATGAAGCCGCGTCGATCCTCCGGCGAGGCCTGGAGCACCGTGTCGAGCCGTCCTTGACCCACGATGACGTGCATCTCGCGGCCGAGGCCGGAGT
>NZ_JBFLUM010000025.1:0-15994 GCF_050470785.1 Microbacterium sp. NRRL B-14842
GAACACGTCGATGGCCGCGAGCGCCGCGGCGCACGCGATAGGGTTGCCGCCGTAGGTGCCGCCGAGGCCACCGGAGTGCGACGCGTCCATGATCTCGGCGCGGCCGGTCACGGCGGCGAGCGGCAGCCCGCCCGCGATGCCCTTGGCGGTGGTGATGAGGTCGGGCTCGATGCCGAAGATCTCGCTGGCGAACATGTGTCCGGTGCGGGCGAACCCGGTCTGCACCTCGTCGGCGATGAAGACGACGCCGTTCGCGCGGCACCAGTCGACGATCGCGGGGAGGAAGCCATCGGCGGGGACGATGAAGCCCCCCTCGCCCTGGATCGGCTCGATGATGACGGCGGCGAGGTTGTCGGCGCCGATCTGCTTCTCGAGCTGGAGGATCACGCGGGCCGCGGCCTCGCCGCCCTCGAGCCCGTCGCGGAACGGGTACGACATCGGCGCGCGGTACACCTCGGGGGCGAACGGACCGAAGCCGCTCTTGTACGGCATCGACTTCGCGGTCAGCGCCATGGTGAGGTTCGTGCGGCCGTGGTAGCCGTGGTCGAACGCGACGACGGCCTGACGACCGGTGTGCTTGCGGGCGATCTTGATCGCGTTCTCGACAGCCTCGGCGCCGGAGTTGAACAGGGCGCTCTTCTTGGCGAAGTCGCCGGGGGTGACGCGGTTGAGCGCCTCGGCGACGCCGACGTACGACTCGTACGGCGAGATCATGAAGCAGGTGTGCGTGAACTGCGCCGCCTGCGCGGCCACGGCGGCGGCCACCTTCGGGTGCGCGTTGCCGACCGTGGTCACGGCGATGCCGGAGCCGAGGTCGATGAGCGAGTTGCCGTCGGCGTCGACGACCACTCCTCCCCCGGCTGCGACGGCGGCGACCGGCACCGTGTGACCGACACCGGCGGCGACCGCGTCCGCCTTGCGGGCGAGGACCTCGGCCGACCGCGGGCCGGGGAGTTCCGTGACGAGGCGACGCTCCTGCGGGAGGTCGGGGCCGCCGAGGGGGACTGCGGGTGCTGCGGTGTCGAGGAGAGCCATGTCGCGAGCGTACGGCGGCAGCGGAGACGCCCGCATTCGCCGGGGTCGTACAATCGGAGAATTGATTTCGCCGTCTCGTACAACCGGAGATCGTATGGCCCCCGCCGATCCCTCCACGCTGTCCGCCCTGCTGCGCCGCCGGGATCTCGACCTGCGCCTCGTCTCCACCGCAGCGGATCTGCCGGACGGCGCGCTCGACCGGCCGCTGCGCTGGGTCCACAGCTCCGACCCTCGCGGACCCGACGCCCTTCCTCGCGGAAGACCTCGTCCTCCTCACCACCGGCACGCAGTTCGACGACGCGGAGGCCATCGCCCCCCTACGTCGTCCGGCTCGCCGAGCGCGGCGTGCTGGGGCTCGGATTCGGGACCGACGTGCATCGCTCGGGAACACCGGAAGAGTTGATCGCGGCGTGCGCCGACCAGGGCATCCCCCTGTTCGAGGTGCCGTACCGCACGCCGTTCATCGCCGTGGCCCGCGCGCACTCCGAGGCGATCGCGGCGCAGGCCTACGCCCGGCGCACCTGGGCGCTGGACACCCAGCGCGCCTCGCCCTCGCCGCCCTCCGGCCGCGCGGGCTCGAGGCGATCATCACCGAACTCGGCCGTCGACTCCGCGCCTGGGCGGGCATGTTCGACGCGGCGGGGCCGACCTGATCGTCGCCCACCCCCGCGACGCCCTCTCGGCGACTGTCCGGGAAGGGCTCGGGACCCGGGTCCAGGAGATCCTCGACCGCGGACTCGAGGCGGGTCAGTCCCTCACCCTCGATGCGCACACCTTCATGCTCTTCACGGTGGGGCGGGGCGGGCACCTGCGCGGCGTCCTCCGCCGTGGCGGCCGACGCCCTCGACCAGGAGGCCAGGGCCGTCGTCACCTCGGTCATCGCGATGGCGGGGACTGGCGCGGGAGCAGAGCGAGCAGCTCGCCCGCGGCCGACGTCGGCTGCACACGCAGCTGCTGCGCTCGCTCCTGAGCGACGACCCCGGCCTCGCGCGCCGTGTCCTCGGCAGCCTTCCGCCCGCCCCGTGGTGGTGGCGGTGACCGGGGATGCCCCGGCCGAGCCTCTCCTCGACTGGTGGGAGCGCCGACGGGTCGAGCACGGGACGCCCGCCTTCCTCGCGGACTCCGAGGACGGCGTGGTCATCTGCGTGTCCGCGGCCGACGAGGCTCTTCTCGACGACGCGGCCTCGCGCTTCAGCGCCCGCGTCGGCGTCTCGGCCCCGGAGGGGTACGACGCCTTCTCCCGCGCGCACGCCCAGGCGCTCATCGCTCTCCGACAGCCGGGCACGAGCGGCGCCGTCCGGTACGCCGACACGGTCGGATCCAGCCTGCTCACGGCGCTGGCGACGGATGAGGCCCGGCTCGTCGCGGAGTCGCGGCTCGCTCCGCTCCGGGAACACGACGCCGCCCACGGCACCGCGCTCGAACACGCGCTGCGGACCTGGCTCGACCACGACACGCGGGCCGAGCAGGCCGCGGCCGCCCTCGGCATCCACCGGCACACCCTCCGCTCCGGGTCTCCCATGCCGGCGCCCTCCTCGGGGCCGACCTCACGACCTTCCCCGCCCGGGCCGAGGTGTGGGCGCTGCTGCAGACCGCCCGCGACTGACCCGGCCCCTTCCGTCCCCGCCTCCCCCCGCGTCACCTGCACGACCCGCGCGACACCTGCACGACGGATCGGCCCGCCAGGTCGTGCCCGCGGACCGAGGTCGTGCAGCCGGAACCGCGGTCCCTCAGCCGTCGAGGTTGTCGGAGACCACTTCGAGAGCGTGTGCCCGAGCCTGGACGGCGGCGTCGCCGCGCGCGGAGGTGACCGCGGCCGCGAAGACCTCGGCGAACACGAGGAAGGCGACGCGGGAGGCGTGCTGCAGCTCTTCGCGGAAGCTCACCCCGGCCGGGGTGATGACGAGCGACAGGGAGGCCCGCGTCGGTCAGCGCGGAGGACGCGAACGAGGTGAGTGCGATCACCGTCGCACCGCCGCGGGCGGCGGCGGTCGCGACACGCAGGCTCGCCTCATTGGCTCCGGACCCGCTGACGATGACGCACACGTCCTGCTCCGTGAGATGCCGGGCCGCGATCTGCTGGGCGATGGCGTCGGCGATGAACTCCGCCGGTCGCCCTGCCGCCGTGAGCCGCATCGCCAGATCGCTCGCGATCGGCGACGAGAGACCGTTCGCCAGGACCAGCACACGTCGCGCGGAAGCGGTCGCGGCGACTGCCGCGTCGACGGTCGCCGGGGTCCAGGAGACTCGCCAGCACGGGGAGGGACGCCGCGACACGGTCGATCTCACCGCGCATCCGCCCCCAGCACACCCGGCCCGTGATCGACCCGCAGCGTCAACCGCTCCCCCCGCCGAGCTCGGCGGCCAGCGCGACCCGGAGCTGCGGATAGCCGCGGTAGCCGAAGCCCTGGCACGCACGGACGACGGTGGCGCGGCCGACACCCGCCCGGTCGGCGAGCTCCTGCGCTGTCCACTCCACGACGGCGTCGGCGGAGTCCAGGATGAGCTCGGCCACCCGCCGCTCCGCGGGCTGCAAGGTGTTGCGGACCGCGGCGATGCGCACGGTCGGCGGAGCACTAGGGGCGAACACGGGCTCGGGCTCCCTCCATGATCCGGCGGCGGATCGCGCCGGATACCGCGTCGATCAGCATCGTCAACCGCGACAACCACGATGAGCAGGACACCCACCGTCGACCACTCACGGTACTGGGTGTAGGAGGTGAGCATGTCACCGATGCCGCCGACGCCGATGAGGCCGAGGACGGCCGACGAGCGCACGTTGATCTCGAAGCGGTAGAGCCAGAACGACCAGAACGACCGGTTCCGCCTGTGGGCCACACTCCCCATCGCAGCACCTGGAGAGTGCTGCCGCCGGCCGCGTGTGCCGCCTCGATCGGGCCACGGGGCACGGCTTCGACGGCCTCATAGCCCCATTTGCCGAGGGTGCCGATGCCGTTGAGTGCGAGCGCCAGGCTCCCGTGAAGGGCGTGAGCCCTGTCCACCGAGAGGATCACGATCGCGATGATGATCTCCGGGACCGCGCGGATGAGCGAGAACAGCCCGCGAAGCAGATTGCGCAGCCAGACCGGTCCGAAGCCGCGAGCGGCCAGCAGGCTCAGGGGGTGTCGCGAGGAGGATGCCGAGCACCGTGCCGACCCAGGCCATCTCGATGCTCCGCCAGGTCTGCCACAGGGCCTCGGGGAGCTTCTCCCAGTTCGGGTCGCCGAACATGAGCACGGTGTAGCGGACGATCTCCGCCGGGAGATCGGCGAGGCGCGCCCAGGAGATGTCGATCGACCAGAAGGCCAGCACGATCACGGCGGTCACGAGGCCCCATCCGACGAGGAGCCAGGGGCGCCGAGGCCGGGCGGGGACGGCGGTGAGGGGCGCGGTCATACGAGCCTCCGCCGGACGGCGTCGGAGACCACGTCGATCACGATCACCACGATGAGGATCTCGAGGATGATGAGCGAGAGCTGGTCGTAGCGGTAGAACGTGCGGACGGCGTCGATGAGCAGCCCCATCCCGCCCGCGCCGACGAGTCCGAGCACGGTCGATGCGCGCACGTTGAGCTCGAAGACGTAGAGGGTCTGGTTCGCGAAGGCGGGCCAGGCGTCCGGAAGGGCGAGCGTCCGGTTGATCTGCATCTGCGTCGCGCCCACGGCCCGGCCGGCCTCGAGGGGCCCGCGGTCGTTCGTGTCGATGGCCTCGGAGACGAGCTTGACGATGATGCCGATGTTGAACAGGACCAGCGCCAGGATCCCGGGAAGGGCGCCGACGCCCACCATCGCCACGAGGATGGCGGCGTACAGCAGGTCGGGAACACTGCGCACGACGTTGAGGACCCCGCGCACGACCAGTCTCGCGCCCGTGTTCGGGTTCGTCGCCCGCGCCGCCCAGAAGCTCAGGGGCAAGGACACGGCGGCGCCCAGGGCGGTGGCGATGACCGCCATCTGCAAGGTCTCGATCAGCGGCGGGACCGTGCGCGGGAAGAACGACCAGTCGGGCACCAGCAGCTTCAGCACCTTGTCGGCGCCGTTCTGCCAGTTGCGCGCGATCGCGTCGAGGTCGACTCCGATGCCGACACCGGGCAGACACATCACGACCGTCACGGCGACCACACCCGCCAGGACAGCGGCTCCCTTCCAGGCACCGGGTGGGCGCGCGGGCACGTCGAGCGGTGCCACCGCGGTGTCCTGGTCGACGACGGGGGTCACGCGTCCAGCCGATCGTCCGAGGTGAGCGACCGGCCGTAGATGCCCTCGAAGTCCGCGTCCGAGGCACCGGCGGCGGGGCCGTCGTAGACGATCTCGCCCGCGCGCATGCCGATCATCCGGGCGCCGTATTCACGGGCGAGGTCGAGCAGGTGGAGGTTGACGAGCACCGTGATGCCGAGATCGCGGTTGATGCGCCGCAGGTCGTTCATCACGCCGTGCGCCGTGGGCGGGTCGAGGCTCGCCACCGGCTCGTCCGCCAGGACGACGCGAGGCTCCTGCGCCAGAGCGCGGGCGATCGCGACGCGCTGCTGCTGGCCGCCGGAGAGATCGGAGGCCCGCGCGTGCAGCTTGGGCAGGATCCCGACCCGGTCGAGCGCGTGGTACGCGCGCTGCCGGTCAACGTCAGGATAGGCACCGAGGAGTGTGCGCCACAGCGGCGTGTGGGCGAGACGCCCGACGAGCACGTTGTGCAGCACGCTGGCGCGACCGGCGAGGTTGAAGCCCTGGAAGACCATGCCGATGTCCCCCCGGAGCCGGCGCAGCGTGCGCGGGGAGGCGCCGCTGACGCGATGCCCGCCGACGTCGAGGGTGCCGGACGTGACCGGCACCAGGCCGTTGATCGTGCGGATGAGAGTCGACTTCCCCGAGCCGGAGAGCCCGACGACGGCGACCATCTCGCCCGCGGCGATCTCCAGTGAGACGCGGTTCAACCCGATCGTGCCGTTCGGATAGCGCACCGTCACATCGTCGAGACGGATGTTCCACGGCGTGGACGCCGCGGCCGGAGCCGCGGCGTCCACCGGGTGATGCGGAGCGGACAATTTACTGCAGCCCCAGGGCCTCGGCGGCCCGGGCGACGACGTCGAGCGACGCGGGGTCGGCCGGTGCGAGCTTGGTGATCGAGTAGATGCTCTCCAGGATCGTCGAGCCCTCCTCCGTGTTCGAGAACTCCTCGAGCGCGGTCGTGATGCGCTCCTGCAGCTCCGGGGACAGGTCGGCAGACAGAGCGACGCCGTCGTTCGGGATCTCCTCGGTCATGGCGAAGACGACGACCTTCTCCCCCACGTCCGGGGTGTCCTTCTGCACGATCGTGCGGGCGTCCCAGAAGCTGAAGCCCACCTCCGCGTCGCCGTTGTAGACGGCCAGCACGGACGCGTCGTTCGCAGTCACCGGGATCTGCTCGATGTCCGCGTCCGTGTCCAGGCCCGCCTCCTGGAGCGCGAGGATCGGGTAGATGTAACCGGCGGGGGACCCCGGGCCGAGGACGGCGACCTTCGCGCCCTCCACCTTGTCGATGCTGTCGAGACCGGCGGGTCCGGTCATGGCGTCGGCGCCGTTGCAGAAGAGCATCCCGTCACGCGCGACCGGCTCGTCCTCGCAGTACTTGTCGGGGTTGTTCGTCATGAACTGCGCCGGGTAGGTGATGTTGCCGTTGCGCTCGGTCTGCAACACGACGGACGCGTCGTACATGTCGTTCGCCTGCCAGAGCTGCAGCGACGGCAGGAAGCCGATCTGCGCCTGCCCCGCGCCCATCGCCTCGACCGCGGCCTGGTAGTCCTTCGAGACGACACCGGTCACCTCGATCCCGAGCTCTTCCGTGAGGTAGTCGGTCAGCGGGGCGGCTGTCTCCACGAGGCCGTCCTGGTCCTGCGACGGGACGAGGGCGAGGACGAGGGAGTCCGGATCCTCGGCGGGGGCGGCGGACGGGTCGGACCCGGCAGTGGTGCCGGAGCACCCGGCGAGCGCGACGGTCAGCAGGGCACCGGCGGCGGCGAGACCGAGAACCGGGCGGCGGAAGGGGGAGGTACGCATGATCATCCTTCGGTGGTGAGGGTGTGTGAAGTGGACGGAACGGAGGAGTCGGTGGCCCGCAGCCAAGCCTCGAGCTGCGGTGCGAGAGTGGCGAAGTCGGCCGCGCGGAAGGTCGGGGTCGCTGCCGGGTCGGCGAAGCCCCCGATCAGCGCGGTGGCGTGGCCGCGGGCGTGTGCGGGAGCGAGATCGTTTCGCCACATGTCGCCGATGCTCAGGATGCGGGCATCGGGCGGCAGCGCATCGAGGACCTTCTCCATCCCGGCGGGCTTGCGGGCATCGGTCACGATGCGGTCGAACAGTCCCGCGAGCCCGAGGTGCTCCAGAGCCTCCGGAAGACGCAGGGCGGGGGCGTTGGTCACCAGCACGCGCTCCGCTACGGGGCCGGCGGTCCGAAGGAACTCGACCAGGCCGCTCGGGACCGTGACCGGAGCCGCAGCCGTGGCGAGCTGGGCGCGGCTCGCCAGGTAGGCCGCGCTGAGCACGGCACCGTCGGCGCCGAAGCTGTCCGCCGCGCGGCGGACGACGTCGTACCCGTCGACGGCGTCGGGGCCCGCGACGGCGAGCGCGACGCGGACGTCGTCGACGAACCGCTCCGACGCGCCCAGCGCGGTGGCCACATGTCGGGCGTAGGCGAGGACAGGGCCGTCGCCGAGCGCGATCGTGCCGTCGAAGTCGAAGAGGAGGATGGTGGTCACGGGGTTCCTTCCGTGCGGACGCTCCGTCCAGCATGGGCAAACGACATGGACGGAACGCCCACAGCGCATGAACGCCGCGTGAACACTCCGTCCACGTCGTTCCCGTATGGTGAACGCCGTGTCCGAACTCGCTGCCCTCATGCACGCCGCCGACCGCGCCGCGACCAGCACCCCGGTCGCCGCGCAGAGCGCGATCGACGCGTTGCCCTGGCTCGATGCCTCACTCCGGGCTGATCGCGATGCGAGGCGCTTCGCCGCGTGGGGCCGGTCGACCGCCGTCGACGAGAACACCGGCACGGGCGTCATCGCGCCCGCCCTGTTCGACGAACTCCACCGGCGCGCGGGCCTGCCGGCGACCTGGCCGGTCGGTAACGCCGGGCTCCTGCACTGCTACGGCTACCTGCTCTCGCGGGAGCCCACCCCCTACGGCCTCAAGAGCGACCGCTGGCTGACCCCGGCGCTGGCTGTCGCCTGCGGACTCCCCGAGGACGCCTTCCTCCCCTGGCTCCCCGGTCCGACACTCCTGGCCCGAGCGACCGCCGCGGCCGCCGCCCTGTCCGCAGGCCTGCACGGATCCACGGTCGCCGTCGCCGGCCGCGAGAGTCGGGTCTTTCTGAGCGCGTCGGAGGGGCCGGCGGCCCTGGCCTACGCGGTCGCACCATCGCCGGGGCTCCCCCCGCTCCCGGTCACGCTCTTCCCCGTGACCGACGCGGCGGCGATCCTCACCGAGTTCCCCACGCTGCCGCGACTCCGCTGGAACGCGGCGTAGTCAGCGCCTCGCGAACGTGCGCCGCTCCGCGGCGAGAAGCCGCCGCGAGGCCGCGACATCCGCGGCGGTCCGGGCGACGAGCTCCTCGACCCCATCGAAACGGAGCGTCGGCCGGAGCAGCGCGACGAGCTCGACCGACAGCAGCTGCCCGTAGAGGTCGCGGTCGATGTCGTGGAGGTGCACCTCGAGACGCCGCGCCCGGTCGCCGCAGAACGTCGGATTGACGCCGACGCTCGCCGTCGCCTCCCACCGCCGGTCGTCGCCGGGCAACAGCGCCCACGCCGCGTAGATCCCATCGTCGGGCAGCAACCGCTCGGACAGGGCGAGATTCGCGGTCGGGAAGCCGAGCAGCCGACCGCGACCGTCGCCGGGGACGACCAGGCCGGAGAGCACCCGGGGCGCCGGTCCGCTCACACGTCTCCGGCGGGCGAGATGGCACGGTAACGGCTCTGGTGGAACACGAGCGGCTCGACGCCGTCGAAGAGCGTCACATCCTGGATCTCGTAGAGCGCGATCTCGTGGTCACCACCGTCGAACGTGCTGTGCAGCCGGCACGTGAGCCAGAGCGCGGCGTCGTCGATCAGCACGGCCCCACCCTCCGAGCGATGCCACGCATGGCCGCCGAACCGGTCGCCTTCGCGCGCGGACAGCGAGCGGCTGAGCGGCTCATGGTGCGCCGCGAGGACACTCATCCCCAGTTCGGGGACGGCGCGCAGCACGGGCCACGTCTTCGAGGTGCGCGCGGCGCTGACGGCGACGAGGGCGGGCTCCAGCGAGATCGAGGTGAAGGAGTTGACCGCCATACCGACGGCGCGGTCCTCGACGTGCGCGGCCAGCGCGACCACACCGGTCGGGTAGACGGAGAAGGCGCGACGGAGAGCGCGGTCCCGCGGCAGGGCGTCGGTCACGGCAGTGGTCATCACGAAGTCCTTTCGATAGTCAACTTTGACTAGTCTGAATTATATGCATTTTTGACCATGCAAACAACAGGTTCCACCGCACCGAACCGTTAGCATGAAGCGCATGTCGACCACCCGCCTCGTCGTCCTCGGTGCCGTCAAGCAGTTCCAACCGGTGCACGGCTACTTCCTGCGCCGCGAGCTCATGACCTGGCACGTCGACGAGTGGGCGCACATCCAGCCCGGTTCGATCTACAACGCCCTCCGCGCGCTCGAAGTCGACGGCTACGTGGCGGAGAGCGGCACCGAGACGGAGGGCAAGCGCCCCGCGCGCACCACCTACCGCATCACCCCGGCCGGCGAGGTGGAGCTGCAGCGCATGCTGCGCGAGAACCTCTGGAACGTCGCGGCCTTCGACACCCAGGCGATCATGACCGTGGCCTCGTTCATGTTCGTCCTCAGCCGGCAGGAGGTCATCGCCGGCCTCGAGCACCGGCTCATCAAGAGCGACGCGATCATCACGCAGAACGGCTTCGACGTGCAGGACACCCTGCGCTCGGAGACGACCCCGGAGTACGTGCGCGAGATCTTCGACCTCTCCACCGCCCGACTCACCGCCGAGAAGGAGTGGCTCCTGACGCTGCTGGAGCGGCTGCGTGCCGGAGCGTACACATTCGCCGGCGAGACGGCGGAGACCACCCCTACGCGCTGATACCGCCGCGCCCAGCGCGGACTCAGCGCCGCGCTACCAGAGCCTCCAGAGCGGTGACGGACAGCGCCGGAGTGGTCGCCCCACGGTGACGGGCGACGATCGCCCCCGCGGCACAGGCGCGGACGAGAGCGTGCTCGATGTCGTGACCCTGAGCGAGCCCCGCAGCGAGGGCGCCGCAGAAGGCATCCCCGGCTCCCGTCGTGTCGACGGCGTCGATGCGGAAGGCCGGCACGTGCACGCCGGGGCGCCCTGGCCGATGCAGCGTCACACCGGCGGCCCCCTCCGTGAGCACGACCGCCCCGGCGCCGGCGCCGAGGAGCCGCTCGACGCCGCCGAGTTCCGCGCACATCCGTCTCGTTCACGACCAGCACGTCCACCTCCGGCAGCAGGTCGACGGCGGCGGGGTGCGCGGGGGCGGCGTTGAGGATCGTGAGGGTCCCGGAGGCATGTGCGGCGGCCAGGGCGGCGGCGACCGCGGCGAAGGGCACCTCGAGCTGAGTGAGCATCACGGCCGCCCCGACGGTCCCGGCCACGGCGTCTTCCGGAGTGAGCTCGCCGTTCGCCCCCGCCGCCACGAGGATGCTGTTGTCGCCGTCGTCGAAGGCCAGCACGTGCGCGACCCCGGTCGGCGCGGACGCGGAGCGGCGGAGCGCGGCGTCCACTCCCGCCTCCGTCAGCGCCGCCTCCAGAACGGCGCCGGCCTCGTCCGCTCCGACGACGCCGCAGAACGTGGTCACGGCTCCCGCGCGGGCCGCGGCGACAGCCTGGTTCAGACCCTTGCCACCGGGGAAGCGGCCTCCGGCCCGGCCGAGCAGCGTCTCACCGACGCGGGGAGGACGCGACACCTCGACCACGAGGTCGAGGTTCGCGCTCCCCACGACGGCGACGCCGGCGAGGCTGTCAGACACGGGCCATCGTCCGCCGGAACGACGACCCGATGTGGGAGTCGGCGAGCGCGGGCGTCGGGGTGCCCATCAGCCGTTCCCGCAGCGACTCCGGCTCGGCTGCGGGGTCGGCGATCGCCCCGCGCTCCTTGAGGATCGGCAAGACGTGCTCGATGAAGTCGGCGGTCGAGGCCGGCGGGATCACCGGAGCGAAGAGGAAGCCGTCGAGGTCGGCGCCGTCGGCGAGCTCCATCATCCGGTCCGCCACCTGCTCCGGCGTGCCCACGATCGGGCGGGCGCCCACGCCGTGCGCGTGCCAGTCGGCCAGGACATCGCCCACCGTCTTGTCGGCGAAGCGCGCGACCTGCGTCTGCGAGAGTTCGGTGCGGAGCTCGGACATCGGCGTGCGCGGGTCGTACGACGACAGGTCGAGACCGGTGAACCAGGCGTAGGAGGCGACGGTGACCTCGGGATTCTGCGCATCGGCGACCTCCGCGTAGGTGCGGCGGGCCTCCTCCTCGGTGCTGCCGACGACCGCGGCGAACGCCGACATGATCTTCACCTCGTGCGCCGCACGGCCGTTCTTCACCGCCTCCTCGCGGATCGCCGAGGAATGCGTGCGGAGCTGCTCGACCGAGCCGCTCCCGACGAAGATCGCCTCGCCGTGCTTGCCGCCGAACTCGCGACCGGCGGGCGACGCCCCGGCCTGGAACAGCACCGGCGTGCCCTGCGGCGAGCGCTGCGTGTTGCCGTAGCCGTGCGAGCGGAAGTAGGGCCCGTCGTGCGCGATGCGGTGGACCTTGGCCGGGGTCGGCGAAGCGACCGGACTTGTCGCGCTCCAGCGCCCCTTCCTCCCAGGCCCCCTCCCACAGCTTGTAGACGACCTGCATGAAGTCGTCCGCCATCAGATAGCGCTCGTCGTGTCCCACCATCGGCACGCCGAAGCCCTGCACCGCGGTGTCGGCGGTGCCGGTGGTGACGACGTTCCAGCCGATCCGGCCCCCGACAGGATGTCGAGAGTGGCCAGGCGTCGGGCGAAGGAGTACGGCGGCTCGAGCAGGGTCGACCCGGTGGCGACCAGGCCCAGGCGGGTGGTCTCCGGATGAGGGCGGCGAGGATGATCGCCGGGTCGAGCCGCGGCAGATCCAGGCCCTCGACGGAGCAGATCTCCGGCCGCTCACCGGCGACGTCGGCCCAGCCCCACGCGTCGGCGAGGAAGAGGAAGTCGAAGCCCGCGTTCTCGACCAGGCGCGCGGTGTCGCGCCAGTAGTCGAGCTTGTCGAAGAGGTAGCGCCGATTGTCGGGGTGGCGCCAGGTCGCGGTGCCGGAGTCGTTCGCCTGGCGTTTCTCGAAGAGTCCGAGCCGCAGGGTCTTCACGGGGTGCTGAGCGGTCATGGCGATGCCTTCCTGGGAGTGGGGGATGGAGTCGTTCGGAGTTTCCGGGCACGCCGGGGAACCCGGGGGCGCGGGGTCGCGCCCCCGGGACCGGGGGTCGTGCGGTCAGCCCTTCGCGGTTGACCTCGCCGTCGCTCCACCACAGGACGCGCCGGCGCACGACCGCGAGGAGCACGATGAGGAGCACCCGAGCAGGCAGAGCAGAGCGATGCTCGCCCAGGTCACGGGCAGGTTCGCCTGTGCCGCCGAGGTGGTGACGAGGGAGCCGAGACCGGCCTGCTGACCGGCCGCGACGAACTCGGCCACGGCGGCGCCGACGACGGCGAGGGGCAGTGCGATCCGCAGACCGGCGAACACGTACGCATGCTGCCGGGGAACCGCAGCTCGCGGAAGATCTCCCACCGCGAGGCGTGCAGCGTCGTGAACACGTCGAGCGCCTTCTGGTCCACGTCGCGGAGGCCGGCGAGCGAGTTCACGAGCATGGGAAGAAGACCACGAGTCCTGTGACGATGAACTTCGGCACCATGCCGAACCCGAAGGCGACGACCAGCGCCGGGGCGATCGCGACGATCGGCGTCACCATCACGATGATGACCAGCGGCATGACGGCCCGCTCGATGATCTGGAACTCGGCCATCACGACGGCCAGCAGGAAGCCCGCCAGTATGCCGGCGGAGGCCCCGACGACGACCTCCAGCAGCGTCACGAGGAAGTTCGACCAGTACATGCCCGCGTCCTCGACGAGGCTGGCGCCGATGGCCTCCAGCGTCGGCAGGACGTACGGGTTGGTCCACGCCACGATCTGCCAGAGCAGAGCCGCGATCACGAACGTGATCAGGGTCGGTCCCCACGAGCCCCAGCGGAGCCAGCCGGGGATGCCGCGGCGGGGCTGCGCCTTCAGCCGCGCCGTGGCGAGGGTGGCGGTGGTGTCTCTCATCGTCAGCTCAGACATGGGCCTTCTCCGTCTGCGCGCGCAGCGCACCGCGCACGACTGCCTCCAGGTCGCGGAACTCGTCCGTCGCGTACGCCTCCTCGGTGCGCGGTCGCGGGAGGTTCACATCGATCACCTCGGCGATGCGGCCAGGGTGGGCCGCCATCACCACGATCCGGTCGGAGAGCATGATCGCCTCCGGCACCGAGTGCGTCACGAACATCACGGCCTTGCGGTTCGACTGCCAGAAGTCCAGCAGGGCGATGCGCTGCAGGTCGCGGTTCATCTCGTCGAGGGCCGAGAACGGCTCGTCCATCAGCATGATCGCCGGGTCGAACACGAAGGCCCTGGCGATGGCGGCGCGCTGCTGCATACCGCCGGAGAGCTGCCCCGGGTACTTCTTCAGCGCATGGCCGAGCCCGAAGGTCGACAGCAGCTCGGCGGGGTCGCGGAGGGCGCGGTCGCCGTTGGCCCCGCGGTTGATCCGCACGGGGAGCTCGACGTTCTCGCGCACCGTCTTCCACGGCAGGAGCGCCGGGGACTGCGGGACGAGACCGATCTTCTTGTCGCGGGAGGCCGCCGTGACGCTCTCGCCGTCGATCGTGACGGTGCCGGAGTCGGCGTCGAGGAGTCCGGCGACCACCTTGAGCAGCGTGGACTTGCCGCACCCGCTGGCCCGATCACCGACACGAATTCGCCCATGCCGATCGTGAGGCTCACATCGTCGAGCACCGTCACCTGGGCTCCGTCGACGCCGAAGGACTTCGAGACGTTCCTGACCTCGACGCCCGCGCCGTGTGCCGCGGTCATCACTTCTCCGCCCAGACGAGGGTGTCGCCGTCGTACAGGTCCGCCACGAGATCCGGGTCCATCATGTCGGCGATGGCGGGGAGGTCCTTGACGTCGCCGTACTCCTGCACGATCTCGTACTCGGGCTGCACATGTCCTCGGTCTGCACGCCGGGGTTGCCGCCCGCGCTCTCGCGCACCCAGGCCGACTCGACCTCCCACGTACGGGCGAGCTGATCGCGCGGGAACGCCGCACCCTGGCCGTTCTCCTCCGCGAGGGCCGCCAGCATGTCGATGCATTCGTCCGCCTCGTCGAGGCAGAACTGCAGGGCCTTGAGGCTCGCGCGCATGAAGTCGGCGGCGACCTCACGGTGCTCGTCGAGGAAGCGCGAGTTCACCTCCATGACGTTGTACGTGCCCTCGACGCCCAGGTCGGAGGGCAGGAACTCGCTGAACGGGAGGTCCTGTGCCGTGAGGGTCTGCGGCTGGTTGGAGGCGTAGCCGACGATCGCGTCGACCTGCTCGCGCACGACGACGGTCGGGTCGTAGTTGGTCATCTTCACCATCTCGACCTTCGAGACGTCCACCCCGCCTCATCGAGCATGGCCGAGGCGATGGGCGTGAGGTTGATGAAGTACCCCAGCGAGCCGCCTTCGAGGTCGGTGAGGTCGGCGAGCTTCTCGTTGCCGAAGATCGAGACGGCGGGGTCGTGCCGTAGGTCGCTACCGCGGTGAGGTTCTTGCTGTTCGCCGCGGCGAGCATCACATCGGAGGCGGAGCCGAGAGCGGTGAACTGCGCCTGCCCGGAGGCGACGAGCTGCTGCCCGTTCGCACCGGACGCGTTGATCTCCACGTCGAGGCAGAGGTCGTCGAAGTAGCCCAGCTCCTTCGCCAGGAACACGTCGAGCTGCCCGGCGCTGGCGGAGTAGCCGTAGCCGGAGATGTAGGTGATGGTGCCGGCATCCTGGTTGCGCTGGCAGGCGTCGCTGCCGCCCGCGCTCGTGGGGGCGGTATCGCCGCCGGGCGCCGGCGAGGAGCATGCTCCGAGCGTCAGCGTGGCGGCGAGAACGCACGTCAGGGTGGCAGTGGTGCGGAATCGGGTTTCCGCAGAGGAAGTAGCCATGAGGGTCCCTTCTCGGCCGTTCGTCATTGATGGCTCGATGAAACTAACATAGTCAATCTTGACTAAGCAAGATCAAACTAACTCCATCCGCACGATCCGGTGACGGATGCACGACTCCCCCGGGCCTCGGCTCGTGCGCGCGCAACACGGTCGTGCATCCGTGGCCCGGGGAGAGAACGAGAAGGAACAGTGTCCAGGACGGGACGGGACGGGCGGATTCAGACCGGGTCGAGCGGAGCGGCCAGGCGGGCCACCAGCCGTCGTCGAGCCCGCGCAGCAGGGCGGCCGTGCGCTCTCGCGCCTCGCGGGCATCTCCGGAGCGGGGCCTGAGCTGCTCTCCCGCCGCTCGCCGTCCGGCGACCGGATCTCGGTGTACAGCCACGCGCGGCGGCCGACGGGATACTTCTCCCGGAAGCCACCGGCGGCGACCGACAGCAGGATCCGCTCCAGCTCGTCCGCCGCCGTCTCGGCGGTCTCGTCGCAGGCATCGCAGATGCACGACGGCACGATCGCGTGGAAGTGGGCGCCCGCCTCGACGCTGACGGAGGGAACGGTCGGCGTGATGACGACTCGCGCACCGCGCGCCGGTTCGAGCACGACGCGCTCCGTCCCGTCCTCCCCCGACTCTCGCCGCGCCTCGACCTCGTACTCGCGGAGAGGTGCTCGACGAGCGCGTCGACCACGAGAAGCAGCGGTGCCGAAGCGCTCCGGGTGGCTCTCCCGAGAGTACGACTC
>NZ_JBFLUM010000026.1:0-15506 GCF_050470785.1 Microbacterium sp. NRRL B-14842
GACCGTGCCGGGGATGCCGCTCATCGCCTCCAGCCCGGCGTACCCGCGCTCGACCGCGTACGACACCAGGTCGTCCCAGCTGTGTCCGGCCTGCACACGCAGACGGACGCGACCGGGATGCGGCGACGGGAGCTCCTCGACGCCCCGGGTCCGGATGCGGATGACGGTGCCCTCGAACGGCTCGTCGCCGACGAAGAGGTTCGAGCCCCCTCCGAGCACCAGCCAGGGGTCGCCCTCCGCCCAGGTCTCGCGGAGGACCGAGACGAGCTCCGCCGTCGTCGTCGCCTCGCGCATGTGCGCAGGCGCAGCGCCGGTGCGGAGCGTGGTGAGCTCGGCCAGGCGGATCGGCTCGACCTCGCTCATCGGACGGCGACGCGCAGCTGCGCCTTGACGAGCACGGTGGTGTCGCCGGTCGTGACCTTGAGGTCGATGCGCGCGGACTCCTCGTCCACGGCGCCGACCGTCGCGACGACGTGCACATCGGCGCCGGTCTCGGGGTCGACCACCACCGGCTTCGTGAAGCGCACGCCGTAATCGAGGATCCGGGTCTGCGGGTCGAGCGCGGCCACGACCACCGACGAGGCGATGCCCATGGTCAGCATGCCGTGCGCGAGCACGCCGGGAAGGCCCACCGCGGCGGCGACGTCGTCGCGGTAGTGGATCGGGTTGAAGTCGCCGGAGGCTCCGGCGTAGCGGACGAGCGACTCCCTCGTCAGGTGCACGGTGCGCTCGGCGAGCACGTCTCCCACGGTGAACGCGCTCATGCGGTCTCCTCCTCGCGCCGACGAGCAGGACGCTGTGGCGGTCACCACGTGCGCGCCCGCTTCGTCGGTGATCTCGGCCTCGCTCGTGATCATGGCGTTCCCGCCCATCATGCGGATGCCGGTGACGCGCAGCTGCGCCGTCAGCTCGTCTCCCGCGACGATCGGCCTGGTGTAGCGGAATCGCTGCTCCGCGTGGATCGTGCGCGCCAGCACGATGCCGGAGTCCGGCTCGGCCAGCAGCTGCTGGAGCGTGAGGTCCTGCAGGACCATCGCGAAGGTCGGCGGCGCGACGACGTCGGCGAAGCCGGCTGTACGGGCGGCCTCGACGTCGGTGTGCTGGGGGGCGTCGGCGAAGACGGCGCGCGCGAACTCGCGCACCTTCTCCCGCCCGACGAGGTAGGGGGCGGTCGGCGGGAACTCCCGGCCGACGAGTTCTTGGTTCACTGCCACCCGTCGATCCTACCGAGGCCCGCCGACGGCCCGCCGTGCGCGGGCCGTCCGAAACCCGGATGATATGCCACATCGCGGGGACCGGCGGGCCTCACCCCTGGGAGCGGACCACCATGTTCAACGTCATCCGACTCGGAACGACCTTCACCCGTGAGGTGTGAACGACCTCGCCGGCCCGGTCCAGCGCGCGCTTGCGGACGACGATGAGCGGATCGTGCTCCGGGCGGGCCAGCCACTCCGCGGTCTGGGCGGTGGTGAAGCCGACGTCGATCTCCCGGTACATCTCCGAGAACTCCACGCCGTACACGTCGCGAAGCACCTGATATGTGGAGGTGTCGTGGTCGATGTGCCGGTCGAAATCAGGGAAGCGCGTCAGTGAATACCGCTGTCGTCGATGGAGAGGGGGATGCCGTCGAGAGCGAAGACGCGTACCAACCGGAAGACCGGGTCGCCGACCGGGACGCCGATGGCGCCGGGCGCGCTTCTCGTCGGCGGGGGTCGTCTCGGCGCGCATGATCCGTCGGGATTTGACCCCGTCCGCCACCACGGTGTCTGCGAAGCCACCCAGGGTCATGGCACCGATCACCCTCGCGTCGCGGAGCGACGAAGGTCCCGCGGCCCTGCTGTCGGCGCACGATGCCGAGTCCTTCCAGATCGGCCACCGCCCGCCGCACGGTGATGCGGCTGACGCCGAAGCGCTCACACAACTCGGGTTCGGACGGAAGCCGTTCGCCTTCGGCATAGGTCCCGGCGTCGATCTCCCGCATCAGCAGGCTTCGCACCTGCTCGTGCAGCGGGGTCGAGCCGACGGCGGACGACAGCTGAGTCACGTCGGAGCCCTCCTCTACGTCGCCGGGTATCGCCGCAGCATCTGCGCGCGTGCGTCGTCCCCCGCATGCACAGGGTATCCGAACGCCCCGCGCAACGTGCAGGCGAGCGCTCGCTGACGGCGGCCACATCGAGGCATCCGGCGAGATCGGCCCCACCCGCCCGTGCCGCGAGGAACCCGGTGAGGAAGGCGTCCCCGGCCCCGAGCGCATCGACGGCGTCGACCTCCCGGATACCGGTGCGCCGCACGGAAGTGGCGTCGAAGCCCACGGAGCCGCGGGCACCCCGCGTCACCACGGCCGATCCCATGCCGCAGGCCACGGCGAAGCGGCCGAGGTCGTCGATCTCGGAATCGCTGCGGTCCCCTCCCGAGAAGAACCCCACGTCGACGTGCGGAGCGGTCGCCCGGATCACGTCCGGCGACGCGTCGTCGGAATAGTCGTACGACACGCGGCTCCCCCGTTCCGCGATGGCCGGGAGCTCCGGCTCCAACGACGAATAGACCGAGGTGTGCACCCGGTCGAAGCCGGAGAGGTATTCATGATCGGCCTCGCTCAGCCGCAGCCTCAGCTCGGCCTGGACTCCCCCGCGATTCGAGGCGACGAAGCGCCGGTCGCCGTCCTCGTCCAGCGCGACGAAAGCCATGCCGTTCGCGCCGCGCACGCGTCTGACGCGGGCGCCGTCCACTCCGATCTCGTCGAGGACGCCCCGCACGTGTTCTGCGAAGCGGTCGTCCCCCATGATCCCGACGAATCCGGCGGTGCCGCCGAAGAAGAGCCTGCTGTACGCGGCGACGTTCAGTGCGTTACCCCCGGGATAGGCCAGGTCCTCATGCAGATAGCAGTCGAGCACGTTGTCCCGACGCCGACGAGCGAGGGGGGCGGCACCGCGGCGAGTGCGTCCCTGAGCTGACCCGTATCCATCGTCATCCCTTCACACTCCCCGCCGCGACTCCGGCGACGAAGTACCGCTGCAGCGCGAGGAACACGACACGATGGCAGGGCCGCGATGGTCAATCCTGCCAGGAGCACACCCCACTCGGTGGAGAGCGAGTCGCGGAACGACATCAGTCCCGCGGGGATGGTGCGCAGCGCATCGGCGTCGATGTAGACGATCGCGAACAGGAACTCGTTCCAGGCGAAGTAACCGGTGAGGACGGCAGCGGTCGTCAGCACGGACGCGCTCAACGGCAGGTAGACGTGCCGGAAGACTCCGAACGAGCGGCAGCCGTCGATGGTCGCCGCGTCCTCGAGCTCACGGGGGATGCCGAGGAACACCGAACGGATCAGCAGGATCGCCATGGGCAGACGGAAGGCCACGTAAGGGAGGATCATCGCCCAGTACGTGTTCAGCAGCCCCATCGTGTCGAGAAGCCGGTAGAGCGGGATGAGGCTCACCTGGGGCGCCACCACCAGCCCGCCCATCGCCACGATCAGCACGATGTTCGCGACCCGGCTCGACAGCCTCACCATGCCGTAGGCGCACAGGGCCGCGATCGCGACGGTCGCGACGGTGGAGATGATCGTGACGATGACGGAGTTGACGAAGTAGTCGGAGATCCCGCGGTCCCAGGCGGCGGCGTAGTTCTGGACGAGCCAGACCGACGGCAGGCCCCACGGATCGCGAAGATCTCGGACGAGGATTTGAAAGAGGAGATCACCATCCAGAGCAGGGGGTAGGCGATCACGACGGCGTAGACGGCCAGGATCACCTGGACCGGGGCACGGCGGACACGTTCCGCTGGACGAAGCCGGGTACTGCTCATGTCATTGCCTCCCGCTTCGGAACGAGACCATCTGCACGACGGACAGCACGAGGGTGATCACGAAGATCAGGCTCGCGATGGCTGAGGCGTAGCCCATCTCGTTCTGGAAGAAACCCTGGTTGTACATATAGGTCGCGAGGACCTGGGTGGTGTTTCCCGGACCGCCCTTGGTCAGGATGTAAGGCTCGTTGAACACCGTGAAAGCGCCGGAGACGGTGAGGATCATCGCGACGAAGATCATCTCCTTGGCCTGCGGGACGGTGATGCTGAAGAACTGGCGAACCCGTCCGGCGCCGTCCAGCGACGCGGCTTCGTAGTATTCCTCCGGGATCTGCTGCAGTGCGACGACGTAGAGCATGCAGACGTAGCCGATGCTCTGCCACTGGGAGACGCCGATGACCGCTCCCATCGCCGTGTCGACATCAGCCAGCCACGCCGTCTGCAGGCTGCCGAGTCCGATCGCCTCCAGCAGAGCGTTGAGGAGTCCGCCGCGGGCGTTGTACACGAACGTGAACAGCAGCGCGATCACGGTCATCGAGATCACGGCGGGAAGGAAGTACACGCTGCGCAGGAACGCGCCCATGCGCGGTCCGAGCAGCCGGGTCAGCCAGGCGGCGATCACGAGGGAGCCACCCACCTGGCAGACGATCGAGACGACCGCGTACAGGATGTTGTTGCCCAGGGCCGTCGCGATGATCGGATCGCCGAAGAGCCGCGCGAAGTTGTCGAGGCCGACGAAGCGCATCTCCCCGCTGCCGGCGCTGAAGGAGAAGAAGCCGAAGGCCGCATTGGCGACCAGCGGGTAGTACACGAACACCCCGATCAGGATGATCGCGGGAAGCACGTAGAGCAGGTTCGACCAGGCTCGGGAGCGTGTTCTCATCACGGTGTCTCTTCCGAAGGTGGGAGGGGCTGCCGGCCACGGGTGCCGGCAGCCCCGGTGCGGATCAGGAGGCGTCGCGCACGCGCTTCGCCGCTTCCTGCACGGCGGCCATGACCCCCTCGGGGGTCTGCTGGCCGCTGAGCATCAGCTGGGTCTCGGACAGATACGCCTGCACGATCTGCGGATCGTAGGCGTTGTCGAGCCAGGTCGTCATCGCCGAGGCGCCGACGATCCCCTGGGCGAGCTCCCGTGAGATCTCGGGCACATCCGCCTCTTCCACGGCCCCCTTGACCGGGCTCAGCTCGCCCGCTCGTTCCGCGTAGGCGATACCGCTCTGCTTGCTGAGCAGGAACTCGAGGAACCGCTGGGCCTCCTCGGGATGCTCCGTGGTCTTCGAGATCGCGAAGCCCTCCGGCGCTCCGGTCAGTTCCGCCGGATCACCCTTGCCACCCGTGACGGCGGGGAAGTTGAACGTGCCGTACTCGAACTGCGCGTCGCCGAAGTACCCCACCTCGGCGCTCTGCATGTACATGATCGGCGCCTCCCCCGCGATCCAGGCGTTGCGCGCGATCTCATGCCCGACGGCCGTGAGGTCGTCGTTCATGTACTCGGCGAGTTCCTGGAAGCGCTCCAGTGCCCGGACATATCCCTCGTCCGTGAACTCGCCGGTCGCCGGATCCTGATCCGCTGCGAACACCTCCGGATCGACGACACGCTGATTCAGCGTGCCGACGTAGTGCGCGATCGTCCACTGCTCCTGCGCACCGTACTCGATCGGGGTCATACCGGCGTCCTGGATCGTCTCCAGGACGTCGATAAACTCGTCCCACGTCGCCGGCGCCTCGAGTCCCAGCTCCTCGAAGACGTCCCTGTTGTAGAAGAACAGCTTCGACTGCATCCCCACCGGCAGGCCGTAGGAGGTGCCGTCGACCTCGAAGGCCTCCAGCTGACTCGGGTAGAAGCTGTCCCGGAAGTCCGCGTCCTCCTCGAGCCACGGCCCGAGGTCGAGCAGAGCGTCATTGGAGACGAGCTCGTCCACGAACGAACCGCTCCAGGTGAACAGGACGTCAGGAGCATTGGCGGAGCCCGCGACGACCTTCACCTTGTCCTTGTAGGCGTCGTTGAGCACGCTCTCGACGGAGACCTTGATGTCGGGGTTCTCCTTCTCGAACTCCGCCACCATGTCGTTGTAGTACGAGTTCTTCGGCTCGTTGGGCCAGCGGTGGAAGAAGCTGATCTCCACCTGGCCGTCCGACGCCTCGCTCTCGCCTCCGGCGCACGAGGCCAGGGGTAGGACGAGGGCTGCGGCGGCCGCAGCCGCCAGGCCGATCCGGGCTGATGTTCGCATCGTTGCGATCCTTTCGTTCCTAGTACTCCATGCGCCACATGTAGCGGCGCACGCTGAGGGGGTGTCCTCGGTGGTCGGCGAGTGCATCCGCGTACGCGCGGAGCACGACGTTGAAGAGGAGGTGGGCGAAGACGCCGCGCACCTCCGGAGCGACGACGTCCAGGCCGAACTCCTGGGCGTCGAGGACGAGCACCCGATCCGAGTGCTTCGTGACGAAGTCCACCGCTCGCTGCTCGACGGCCCGCGTCTCGTCGAGTCCGAGGAGGGCGATGAACGGCACGTCCTCCTCGGTGATCTCGAAGGGGCCGTGGAAGTACTCGCCGGCATGGATGGCGGCGGAGTGCACCCACTGCATCTCCTGCAGCAGGCAGATGGCGAACGAGTAGGCGGAGCCGTAGTTGGAGCCTGCCGCCATCGTGTAGATCAGGGGCGCGCGACGGTGGCGGTACCCCCAGGCATCGGCGGCAGCGGAGTGCGCTTCGCGCGCTGCCGGCACGAGGGCCGGCAGCTGGGCGACGGCCTCGTCGACTGCGCCGGCGATGCCGGCCTGTTCGCGGTCGTCCAGAATGCCGGCCGCCAGGCGCAGCAGCAGCGCGGGACCGACGTGGGCCTCGCTCTTCCCCTCGCCGTGCTGATACGCCACCACGTGCTCCGATGCCTCGGCGAGCGGCGACGTCGGGTCGAACGTGAAGGCGACCGTGAGCGCACCGCGCTCGCGTGCGTGCTTCGCCGCGGCCACCGTCTCCGGCGTGGTTCCGGAGTGCGAGCAGAGCAGGACGAGGGTGTCGGCGTCGACGCGCGACGAGGCGCGGCTGGTGAACTCGGCCGCATTGAGCGCGGTCGCCTCGAGCGACACCGCCTTGGTGCCGAACAGGTACTCGATGGGCTGCATGACGGCAAAGGAGCCGCCGCAGGCGGTGAGCACGACGCGCGAGATGGTGTCCCGGGTCGCGATCGCCTGGCGGGCCGCAGCGAGCTGGTTCTCGATAGCGGCGGAGTCGACGAACAGAGCGGTGGCAGACAAGATGGTCCCTTCTGATGACCTTCGATCAAACATCATGACTCGTTATATAACGTCATGTGATGACTGACGATAGCGAGCACGAAGACGCCTGTAAAGAGGTACGGCGAAAATCGTTCGCCGGAGTCACCGAAAGAGCGGGCCTCGCGCGCTTCTTCCGGCGGCGCACACCGGGTGTCCGGCGCCGCGGGATCAGCCGCGCCGGCGGCCGCGGATGGCCTTGAGGGCCATCTGCACGGCGATCACCATGAGATACGCGGCGAAGAGGAGGTTCCCGACGGTCGGGTCGACGATGGTCGCCAGCCACGCGCCGAGGGCCGTGGTGGTGCACGCCGAGACGCCGATGAGAAGTGCGGCCAGGAGGTCGACGTTGCGGTTGCGGAGGTTGCCGACTGTGCCGGAGAGAGCCGTCGGGATCATCATGAGCAGCGAGGTGCCCTTCGCGACGAGGTCGCTCGTCCCGAACGCGAGCATGAGCACCGGGACGACGATGACGCCGCCGCCGACGCCGATGAGGCCGGCCAGGACGCCGGTGCCGATTCCGACGACCACCAGGGCGATCCCGGTCAGCCAGGTGAGCTCGAAGACGGCGTCGCGCGACGGGATCACGAGGAAGAGGCTCACGATCACGACGACGAGGAAGCCGACGAAGCCCCAGCGGAGGGCGGTCTGCGAGATCCGCGGGAGCAGGCGGGTGCCGATCTGCGCGCCGACCACGGCCCCGGCGGCGAGGATCAGCGCCGGGATCCAGGCGACGGAGCCCGATGCGGCGTAGGAGATGACGCCGACGGTCGCCGTCGGGACGATCGCCGCCAGCGAGGTTCCGGCTGCCAGCCGCTGGTCGAACGCGAGCAGGAGCACCAGCAGCGGGACGATGACCGTGCCGCCGCCGACGCCGAAGAGACCGGAGAGGAGGCCGGCGAGGAGGCCGATGCCGATGAATGCCGCGTAGGCGCGAGGCCCGCGTTCCAGGACCGTCGCATCGTTCACACGGATCAGCCTACTCCCGGCCTCTCCCCCGCTCGAATCGTGCCGGGTCAGACCTCCGAGTCCGCTGTGACGGGCACCGCGATGGACTCCGTGAGCGCCTGCTCGTAGCGTCGCTGCCGGCGCCGCAGCCACAGCCCGCCGGCGATGAGCAGCGCGAGGATGACGTAGGCGACCGCGGAGAACGGCTGCGCGATGAGCGTCGTCAGGTCGCCCTGGCTGAGCTGCAGCGCACGACGGAGCTGCTCCTCCCCCATCGGCCCCAGGATCATGCCCACCACCAGCGGCGCCACCGGGAATCCGTACCGCCGCAGGAAGTAGCCCAGGACGCCGATGATGAGCAGGATGAGGATGTCGACGACCGCGAAGTTCAGCGCGTACGCCCCGAAGGCGGCGAACAGGAGGATGCCGGCGTACAGGTACGGCCGCGGGATCTGCAGGAGCTTCACCCACATGCCCACCAGGGGCAGATTCAGCACGAGCAGGATCACGTTGCCGATGTAGAGGCTCGCCACCAGCGCCCAGACGAGGTCCGCCTGTCCGGTGAACAGCTGCGGCCCGGGCTGCAGGCCGTAGGTCTGGAACGCGGTGAGGATGATCGCCGCCGTCGCCGTCGTCGGCAGGCCCAGCGTCAGCAGCGGCACGAGCACGCCCGCGGCGGCCGCGTTGTTCGCCGACTCCGGGCCCGCGACACCCTCGATGGCCCCGCGGCCGAACTCGTCCTTACGGCGCGAGAGCTTGCGCTCGGCGGCGTAGGACAGGAAGGTCGCCACGTCGGCCCCGCCGGCCGGGATCGTGCCGATCGGGAAGCCGATGGCGGTGCCGCGGAGCCAGGGCTTCCACGACCGACGCCAGTCGTCCTTCGTCATCCAGCTGCGCCACCCACGGGAGACGGGGATCACGTCGATCGTGCCGTGACGCAGCCGGGCCGCGACGTAGAGCGTCTCGCCGACGGCGAAGAGCCCGACCGCCACGAGCACCACGTCGATGCCGTCGGCCAGCGAAAGCAGGCCGAGGGTGTACCGCTGCTGCCCCGAGAGCCAGTCGGTGCCGACGAGGCCGAGGAACAGGCCGACGCCGAGAGACAGCAGGCCCCGCGAGACGGAGGAGCCCATGAGCGCGCCGACCGTCACGAAGGCCACGACGATGAGAGCCACGTAGTCGGCCGGCCCGAGGTTCACGGCGAACTGCGCGAGTACCGGGGCGAGCAGCGTCAGGCCGACGGTCGCCAGGGTGCCCGCGACGAACGACCCGAGCGCGGCGGTGGCGAGGGCTGCCGCACCGCGACCGAGCTTGGCCATCTTGTTGCCCTCGATCGCCGTCACGATCGACGACGACTCCCCCGGCGTGTTCAGGAGGATGCTCGTGGTCGACCCGCCGTACATTCCGCCGTAGTAGATCCCGGCGAAGGTGATCAGGGCGGCGGCCGGTTCCAGCGTGTAGGTGAGCGGCAGGAGCAGGGCGACGGTCATCGCCGGCCCGATGCCCGGGAGGACGCCCACGGCGGTGCCGATCAGCACGCCGAAGAAGGCGAAGACGAGGTATTGGGGCTGCAGCGCGGTCGCGAACCCCTCGAGGAGCAGACTCCAGCTGTCCATCAGAACATCCTTCCCAGCCAGCCGAGCGCCGGTCCCCACGGGAGCGACAGCCCGAGCAGACCGCCGAACACGACCTGCACGACCAGCGCGATGATCGCGCCGATGAGGAGCGCCATCCACCAGCGCCGCGCGCCGAGCGCCCAGGCGACGCCGCCGAACAGCAGGGCCGCGGCGGGTGCCCAGCCGAGCGGTTCGATGAGGAGCAGGTGCGCGACCACCAGCGCCACGATCTTCACGAGCGTCAGCCAGTCGGTCGGGAGGCTCTGATCGACGTCCTCTCCGTCCTCCGGCACACCGCGGTGTCCGCGGAAGATGCTCACGACGACGGCGAGCGACGAACCGAGCAGCAGCACGGAGACGAACAGCGGAAGACCGTGGGCCCCACCTGGCCGCCTGCGGGCACATGGATGGTGAAGACCCGGCGAACGCGAACACGCCGAGGGCCACCATGAGCAGGGCGAAGACGAGCTCCCCCGCGGGAGGGACGCGACGAGGCGTGCGGACCGACGGGCGTCGGTCCGCACCTCCTCGCCGGGTCCGGAAGACCCGGTCGTCATCTCAGCCGACCAGCCCGATGTTCTGCAGCGTCGTGTGACCTCGGCGATGTTGCCGTCCAGGAACTCGTCGAACTCCGCGCCCGTGAGGAACGCGTCCGCCCACCCCCGCGTCTCCAGCTCGTCCTTCCACGCGTCGGACGCCTCCAGCTCGGTGACGAGGCGCTCGAGCTCCGCGCGCTCGGCGTCGCTGATCCCGCCCGGGGCGATCACACCGCGCCAGTTGGTGAGCACGACGTCGTATCCGGAGTCGGTGATCGTGTCGACGTCGGCAGCTGTGTGACCGGCTCCTCCGACGAGACGGCGAGGGCCTTCATGGTCCCGGCCTCGATGTGCTGCAGGAACTCGCCGACACCGGAGATGCCCGCCGAGACCTTGCCGCCGAGGATCAGCGACGTCGCCTCGCCGCCGCCCGAGTTGGGCGTGTAGTTCAGCTTCTCGGCGATCTCCGCGCCGTCGAGCCCTGCCTCCTCGAGCAGCAGCCCGGCGAGGATGTGATCGGCTCCTCCCGCGGAACCGCCGGTGATCGTGACCTCCTGGCCCTTGTCCACGACATCCTCGACGAGGTCTTCCAGAGTGTCGTACTCCGAGTCGGCGGGCACGACCACGACGAGCGGTTCATCCGTGAGCCGGGCGATCGGTGTCATGTCCTCGATGCGCACGGCGGAGGCGTTGGTCTCCACCGCTCCCACCATCACGAGGCCCATGACCATGAGCGTGGCCGGGTCCTTCTCGTTGGCGAGCTGTGCGAGGCCGACCGTGCCGCCCGCGCCGCCGACGTTGGTGACGGGCGCCGAGCCGACGATGTCCTCCTGCGTGAGCAGCTGCGACAGGGCCCGGCCCGTCTGGTCCCACCCTCCGCCCGGGTCGGCGGGGACGACGATGTTCACGTCGGTGATGGCGACCGCCTCATCGCCGCCGTCCGAGCCGGCGGCTCCGCCGTCGGTCGTCGAGCACGAGGTGAGGACGAGGGCGGTCGCGGCGACGGCCGCGGCGAGAGTCCCGGTGCGGGCATGATTCATGGCGCTCCTCCTTGAGCGTTCGGATGCAATCCGTCCACTGTCGAGGCGCAGATGCGCACGCTCAACCTTCGGAAACCATTGGTCGCGTTCCGTAACTATTGGTCGCGAACACCTCTGCCGGCGGCTCGCGGCCCGGGAACCCAGCCGGGAGAATGGACCCGTGGCTCGAAGATGACGCTCCGCGTGCAGCTGCTCGCGCTGCAGGCGCTGATCGTGTTCCTGGTGACCCTCGGCACCGGCATCGCCGCGAGCGTCCAGGAGAACGCGCTCCGCGAGGCCTACAAGGACCGCATGCAGGCGGTCGCCCAGTCCGTCGCCGCACTCCCCGTCGTCCTCGATGCGTTCGACGACGAGGATCCGGCCGCCGCCATCCAGCCGGTCGCCGAGGTCATCCGCGAGGCCTCCGACCTCGCCTACGTGGTGGTCGCCAACGACGAGGGCATCCGATACTCGCATCCGAACACCGACCGCATCGGGGAGCGGGTGTCCACCGACCCGTCGATCCCGCTGGGCGGGGAGATCTTCGTGGGCACGCAGACCGGCACGCTCGGGACGTCGTGGCGGGTGAAGGTGCCCATCCGCGACGAGGACGGCGCGGTGATCGGCACAGCCTCGGTCGGCATCCTGGAGTCGGAGCTGAACGAGGAGTTCACCAGCAACCTCGTGGGACTCATCTCCGCCATGCTCGCTGCGGCGGTGCTCGGGGTCTTCGGCGCCGCGTGGGTGACGTCGTTCATCCGTCGCCGCATCTACCGTCTCGAGCCGCACCAGATCGCGGCGCTCGTCAAGAACCAGGAGACGACCCTGCACGGGCTGAGCGAAGGCGTCGTGACGGTGGACGGGGCCGGGCGGATCACCCTGGTCAACGACGCGGCCGCACGATTCCTCGGTCGCGATGCCGCCGACCTCGACGGCGCTGCCGCGGACGAGGTCCTCGCACCGAGCTCGCCACGGTGCTCCGCGAGGGCGAGGCCGCGGGACGCCCCGTGATCGTCGGCTCGCATGTGCTCGTCGCCCGGAGCACGGCGTCCGGGAACGGCTCCGCCGATGTGGGGGCGACGCTCCTGCTCCGCGACCACACCGAGCTGCACGACGTCGTTCGCCGGGTCGAGGCGGCCGACGCCATCATCGCCTTCCGGGAGCGCTACGGCCTCCCGAAGGGTCTGAGCGCGAGACGCTGGAG
This sequence comes from Microbacterium sp. NRRL B-14842, assembly GCF_050470785.1. Lineage (NCBI taxonomy): Bacteria > Bacillati > Actinomycetota > Actinomycetes > Micrococcales > Microbacteriaceae > Microbacterium > Microbacterium sp. NRRL B-14842. The sequence goes on from NZ_JBFLUM010000026.1 coordinate 12,404, forward strand.
CGGGTCTCTGCGGCCCTCGCGGCCCGGCCCGACGCCTCGGCGACCGAGATCGGCGACGACCTGGCCATCTCCCGCGTCAGTGCCCGCCGCTACCTGGAGCACCTCGCGGCGACCGGACAGGCGGTGCGCTCGCTGGACTACTCCACGAAGGGACGGCCGGGGGCACGCTACCGGATCACCGCCCCTCGATGAACGACGAAGCCCGCCACCCCGGAAGGGGCGGCGGGCTTCGTGGGGAGAGAGGTCCTTACTCGGACTTCTTCTCGACAGCGTCCTCGGCGGCGGCCTCAGCGGCCTCGCCCTCGGCCTGCGACTCGGCGCCGCCTCGGCAGCCGTGTCGTCGGCAGGGGTCTCGTCCGCGGGAGCCTCGACGGTCTCCTCGGCGGGAGCCTCCTCGGCGGCGGGCTTCTCGTCCTTCGGAGCCGCGGCGGCCTTCTTGGTCGACTTCGCCTTCGGGGTGACGGGCTCGAGGACGAGCTCGATCACGGCCATGGGAGCGTTGTCGCCCTTGCGGTTGCCGACCTTGGTGATGCGCGTGTAGCCACCCTCGCGGTCCGCGACGAGCGGAGCGATCTCGTTGAACAGGACGTGCACGACTTCCTTGTCACCGATGACCGACAGCACGCGACGGCGGGCGTGCAGGTCGCCGCGCTTGGCGAAGGTGATGAGGCGCTCGGCGAGCGGACGCAGGCGCTTGGCCTTCGTCTCGGTCGTCTTGATCGACTTGTGGGTGTACAGCGCAGCGGCGAGGTTGGCAAGCAGCAGGCGCTCGTGGGCGGGGCCGCCTCCGAGGCGGGGACCCTTGGTGGGCTTGGGCATAATCGTCTAACTCCTGGTCAGAAGGGTCGGGTATCAGAAGGACTCGTCTTCGCTGCCGCCGTAGAAGTGGGCGCCGTCGAAACCGGGCACCGAATCCTTGAGCGACAGACCGAGCGAGATGAGCTTGTCGCGCACCTCGTCGACCGACTTCTGGCCGAAATTGCGATGTTCATGAGCTGCGTCTCCGACAGGGCGACGAGCTCAGAAACGGTGTTGATGCCCTCACGCTTCAGGCAGTTGTACGAGCGGACCGACAGGTCGAGGTCCTCGATCGGCATCGACAGCTCGCTGGAGTTCACAGCCTCCACCGGCGCCGGGCCGATCTCGATGCCCTCGGCCTCGACGTTCAGCTCGCGGGCGAGACCGAACAGCTCGGTGAGCGTCTTGGCAGCCGAGGCGACGGCGTCGCGCGGGCTGATCGCCGACTTGGTCTCGACGTCGAGGATGAGCTTGTCGAAGTCGGTGCGCTCACCGGCACGGGTGGCGTCGACGCGGTAGCTGACCTTGAGCACGGGCGAGTAGATCGAGTCGATCGGGATCTGACCGGCCTCGGCGTACTCGTTGCGGTTCTGCGTTGCGGAGACGTAGCCACGGCCGCGCTCGATGGTGAGCTCGAGCTCGAACTTGGCGGTGTCGTTCAGCGTCGCGATGACGAGCTCGGGGTTGTGCACCTCGACACCGGCCGGAGCCGAGATGTCGGCGGGCGGTCACTTCACCGGCACCGGTCTTGCGGAGGTACGCGGTGATGGGCTCGTCGCGCTCGCTGGAGACGACCAGCTGCTTGATGTTGAGGATGATCTCGGTGACATCCTCCTTCACGCCGGGATCGTGCTGAACTCGTGCAGCACACCGTCGATGCGGACGCTGGTGACAGCGGCACCGGGGATCGACGACAGCAGGCTGCGGCGCAGCGCGTTGCCGATCGTGTAGCCGAAGCCGGGCTCCAGAGGCTCGATGATGAACCGGCTCCGGTTCTCGACGATCTTTTCCTCGGTCAGTGTGGGACGCTGTGCAATAAGCACTCTGTGTTCCTTTCGATCACATGCCCGCTATATGACATGTGGTGGGGTGAGGTCTTGAGTTGGAAGTCGATGCCCCACGCGGGGCGCCGAGCCGCTCGACCCGAAGGACGAGCGGCTCGGCACACGCATCAGACGCGGCGGCGCTTCGGCGGGCGGCAGCCGTTGTGCGCCTGCGGGGTGACGTCCTGGATCGAACCCACCTCGAGGCCGGCGGCCTGCAGCGAGCGGATCGCGGTCTCGCGGCCGGAGCCCGGACCCTTCACGAGGACGTCGACCTTCTTCACGCCGTGCTCGCAGCCTGGCGGGCAGCGGACTCCGCTGCCATGCCGGCGGCGTACGGGGTCGACTTGCGGGAGCCCTTGAAGCCCACGCCACCCGACGAGGCCCAGGCGATGACGGCGCCGGACGGGTCGGTGATCGAAACGATGGTGTTGTTGAACGTCGACTTGATGTGGGCCTGGCCAGCGCGATGTTCTTCTTTTCCTTGCGGCGCGGCTTGCGCGCGCGGCCTTGGGTGCAGCCATGAAAGTGTTCTCCTAGTCCCTGGCCGCTGCTTAGCGGCCTTCTTCTTGCCGGCGACGTGCGCTTCGGGCCCTTGCGGGTACGGGCGTTGGTCTTGGTGCGCTGACGCGGACCGGGAGACCACGACGGTGGCGGATGCCCTCGTAGGAGCCGATCTCGACCTTGCGGCGGATGTCTGCGGCGACCTCGCGGCGCAGGTCACCCTCCACCTTGTAGTTGCCTTCGATGTAGTCGCGGAGGGCGACGAGCTGGTCGTCGCTGAGGTCCTTCACGCGGATGCTCTCGTCGATGTCGGTCGCCTTGAGGATCTCAACCGAGCGGGTACGGCGACGCCGTAGATGTAGGTAAGGGCGATCACCACGCGCTTGTCGCGCGGGATGTCAACGCCGGCAAGACGTGCCATGCGGTTCTCCTGGGTGTTGTGGAGGTGTGGAGCAGGATCGGTGCCCGGGCCTCCGCCCCGAGGTGTCAGCTCCGCGTCGTCCGACAGGCGGGAACCTGGGTTCCTGAGCCTGTCGAAGGATCGAAGCGTCTGATCCTGCCGTTTCGTATTGAGTTATGAGATTGCGAGAGCGGCGCTCACGCAGCGGGGGCGCTCAGCCCTGGCGCTGCTTGTGACGCGGGTTGCTCTTGCAGATCACCATGACGCGGCCGTGGCGGCGGATCACCTTGCAGTGGTCGCAGATCGGCTTGACGCTGGGGTTGACCTTCATGATGTTTCCTGTTCGCTGTCTTCACCG
>NZ_JBFLUM010000027.1:0-15102 GCF_050470785.1 Microbacterium sp. NRRL B-14842
GAGGTCGTGCACGGCAAGCACAGCGGACGTCCGTTCGTTCGGGAGGAGGGTGATGGCCGAGCGGCCAGCCTCCCAGTATATGCCGCTGCGACGGCGCTGATCGCCGACAAGATCCCTCTGCAGGGTGACCGAGGCGATACCGGGGAGTGATGACCCGCCCCGCACCCGCTGCCTACGGTGCTGGAGTGGACATCCTCAACGACCTCATCCTGCAGGCGATCGCCTCCCCGTGGCTGTACGCGGTGCTCTTCGCGGTGACCGTGATCGACGGGTTCTTCCCTCCGGTCCCGAGCGAGACGGTCCTCGTCGCCGCGGCGGCCGTCGCCGCGTCCACCGGCGACGGCAACATCCTGCTGCTCGGGGCGGTCGCCGCCCTGGGCGCCGCGATCGGCGACAACATCGCGTTCCTCATCGGTCGCCGGCTCGGCACCACGAGGTTCGCGTGGATGCGCCGCCCTCGCGTCGCCGCCGCGTTCGCCTACGCGCAGCATGCTCTCGACCGCCGCAGCGCGACGCTGATCCTCGGCGCGCGATACATCCCGATCGGTCGCGTGGCCGTGAACATGTCCGCCGGAGCGCTCGGGTTCCCCTGGCGGCGGTTCCTCCCGCTGAGCCTCATCGCCGGTGTCAGCTGGAGCGTGTTCAGCCTCGCGATCGGGTTGCTCGCCGGTGCCTGGCTGCACGACCAGCCCGTGCTCAGCGCCGCCATCGGCGTCGTCATCGCCCTGATCGTCGGCATCGTCATCGACCGGATCGCCGCGCTCCGCCGCCGCCGTACGGCGGTCCCGCACCTGGCAGGATGAGACGCATGGCACGCCGCCGAGAGCGCACCCCGCGCCCGTCACGGATCAGCCGTCGCACCGGCGCCCTCGTGGCGCTGACCACGGCGGTCGTCGTGCTGTACGCGCTCCTCGTCCCGCTCCAGACGGTGCTCTCGGGCACGCCGCTGCCGCTGTCTTTCCTGCTCGGTGCCGCCGTGTGCGGGCCTCCCCTGCTCGTCCCCTCCCGTCCGCGGACCGCGATCGTCGTGTTCGCCGCCGGCGCCTTCCTGCTCCCTCTCCTCGTCGAGCCGGCGCGGGCGATCCAGTCCCCGTGGCCGTGGTCGGTACCGGCACTGCTCGCGTTCGTCCTCTTCGTGGGCGTGATGTCCTTCGTGCAGGGAGCCCGACTCGGCGCCCTCACCCTCGTGATCGGCGCACTCACCTCCCTGACGGCGCCCCTGCTGCGGCCGGACATGGTCGCGACACCGGCGAGCTCCGGGAGCGTCACCGCCAACCTGATCGTGACGACCTCGGTCGCCGCCGCGATGTTCCTCATCGCCGTCCTCGTCGCCGGCCGCGTGCGGGTGGCGGCCGAGCTGACCAGGGAGAAGGAGCACAGCGCCCTGGAGGAGTCGCGGCGCGCCCTCGTGGAGGAGCGCACCCGTATCGCCAGGGAGCTGCACGACGTCGTGGCGCACAGCATGTCGGTGATCCAGGTGCAGGCGTCGACCGCACGCTACCGGATCGCGGACCTCGATGCCGACGCGGCGGCCGAGTTCGACGACATCGCCGCCACCGCTCGCTCCTCGCTCACCGAGATGCGGCGCATGCTGGGGGTGCTCCGCACGGAGGACCAGCATGCCGAGCTCGCACCGCAGCAGGGACTGGACGACGTGCCGGCCCTCGTCGACACCATCCGACGCGCCGGCGTGGAGGTCGGTCTCGTGCTGGAGGGGATCGAGGCGGCCTCGGCCGCCGGACCCGGTGTGCAGATCGCCGCCTTCCGCATCGTGCAGGAGGCACTGAGCAACGCCGTCCGCCATGCCCCCGGAGCACGGGTCACCGTCCGCCTTCACGCCGATGCCGGCAGACTGCACGTCCGGGTGCGCAACGCGGCACCCCCGCAGCCGGTCGAGAACCCCACCGGGGGCTACGGCCTCCGGGGAATGCGCGAGCGCGCAGAGCTGCTGGGCGGGGAGCCTCGCGGCCGGCCCGTCCGACGACGGGGGCTGGACGGTCGACGCCACCCTGCCCCTGTCCCCCGCGGCATCAGCGGCCGCCCCGACCGCCCCGGCGGAAGACAAGGAGAACTCGTGACGATCAGCGTGCTCATCGCCGACGATCAGGCGATGGTCCGCGCCGGCTTCGCCGCCCTGCTGGACGCCCATGAGGGCATCCGCGTGGTGGGTCAGGCCGCGGACGGCGCAGAAGCCGTCACGCTCGCCGCGCGGCTCGACCCCGACGTCATCCTCATGGACGTCCGCATGCCGGAGCTCGACGGCATCGAGGCCACCCGGCGCATCCTGGGCCCGTCGTACCCGGCCGCGCACGTGCCGCGGATCCTCATGCTCACCACGTTCGACATCGACGACTACGTCTACGACGCCCTCGCCGCCGGCGCCAGCGGCTTCCTCCTCAAGGACGCCCTCCCGGAGGAGCTCGTGCATGCCGTCCGCGTGGTGGCGGGGGGCGATGCGCTCCTCGCCCCGAGCGTGACGCGGCGGATGATCGAACAGTTCGCCGGACGGCGGCCGGCATCACGCAGGTCAGCGACCGCCCTCGCCGATCTCACCGACCGGGAGCGCGAGGTGCTCGTCCTCATCGGCAAGGGCCGCTCCAACACGGAGATCGCGGGCGACCTGTTCATCGCCGAGCAGACCGTGAAGACCCACGTCGGCAAAGTGCTCGCGAAACTCGGTCTCCGCGACCGCGTGCACGCCGTCATCCTCGCCTACGACACCGGTCTGGTCGAACCCTCCGCCTGAGTCACCCCTGCGTAGGGGTCAGGACGGCACCACGGGGTGATGTCGTGCCGACCACCGCGTCCATAGCCTCCGAGGACACCGTTCCCAGGAGGACTCATGGTCATCGCCGCGGCTCCACGCCTCAGCACCCCCGCCCCCGCCGTATCCGCCCCCACCGGCCACCGCGACACCGGCATCGACGTCGTCCGGGCACTGTGCGTGCTCGGCGTCGTCCTGCTGCACGCCGTCATGGTGGGGGTCACGGTGTCCGAGTCCGGGCCGGTGTTCGAGAACGCGAGCGACGGCACGGGCTGGATCGCGCCGCTGAGCTGGCTGCTGCAGGTGATGCCGCTCTTCTTCGTGATCGGAGGGTTCTCCGGACTCCTCGCCTACCGCCGCCTCCGCGACCGCGGCGGGAGCGCCACCGCCTTCGTGGCCGGTCGGGTGCACCGGCTCCTGCGCCCGGCCCTGTTCACCATCGCCGCGGTCGGCATCGCTCTCGCCGTGCTCACCGTCGTCGGGGTCTCCCCGGATCTCATCGCGGTCGCGGGTTTCCGGTACGGGCAGCCCCTGTGGTTCCTCGGGGTCTTCCTGCTGTGCCAGGCCCTCCTCCCCGCCTTCGTCGCGCTGCACGACCGCGCGCCGCTGCGGACCATCGGTCTCCTCGCCGCTGCGGCCGTCGCGGTCGACGTGCTGCGCGCCACGACCGGGAACGACGCCCTGGGTTTCCTCAACCTCGCCTTCGTCTGGCTGACGATGCAGCAGCTCGGGTTCTTCCTCGCCGACGGACGCGTGGATGCACTGCGGCCCGGAGTCCGCGTGGCGATCGGCACCGGCTCCCTCGGGCTCCTCGTCGCACTCTTCCTCGGGGGCGTGTACTCCCCCGACCTCATCGCCAACATCAACCCGCCGACAGCCGCCCTCCTGCTGGTCGGGCTCATCCACACGACCCTGTTCTCCCTGTACCGCGACCGGATCGGACGCTTCAGCCGGCACACCCCGGTGGCCGCGTTCACCGCGTTCGTGACCCGGCGCACGATGACCATCTACCTCTGGCACATGCCGGTGCTGTTGGTGATGGCCGGAGCGACAGCGCTGGCAGCGATCGTCGGGGGGCTCAGCCTGCCCGCACTCGACAGCGTGGAGTGGTGGGCAGCCCGCCCGCTGTGGCTGGTGACGGCACTCGTCCTCACCGCCCTGGTCGCCGTGCGCGTCGATCGCTTCGAGAACCACCCCTCGCCGACGGCGACGGACTCGCGCCGCCGCCTGGTGCTGGGGACCGCCGTGGGACTCACGGGGGTGGTGCTGCTCCTCGTCCTCGGTACGACGGTCTCCACTGCGGCGCTCGCCGTGCTGCTGCTCGTGGCTGCGCTGCGGCTCGCCGGCCGCTCCGGGAGCGCCGTCCCCGCCCCCGCCGTCGTGGCGTGACCGTCAGCCGACCCCGCGGGCGGCGAGGGCATCACCGACCTGGTCCGCGTGGCGGAGCGTCATGACGAGCAGGGGCACCACGCCACGCACACCCAGTCGCACACCGCGGGCGCGCTCCGCATCGCGCACACCGCTGTGCGAAGCCCGCGACGACGGGCACCATCGTCAGGGTGAGCGACACCGCCATCGACACCGCCTCGGGGTCCACCCCGACACGGCGCAGCGGCCGCAGGAGGCGCTGCAGCACCTCCAGGAGGTCGGACATGCGCGTGGTCAGGGTGAGGAGCGCGGCGAGCAGCAGCAATGCGGCGACCCGCCCGGTGCTCATCCAGGCGGCCACGGGAGACACGAAGACGGCGAGGGCGATCGCGAGCACGAGCAGGACCGCACGCAGCCGCCACAGCTCGATCAGGGCGGCGGAGAGCGGCACACCTCCGATCGGGTAGAGCGCGAACACGGCCGCGAGGCAGACGGCGATGCTGACCGGCCCGTGCGGGAACAGGGTCATCGCGAGCGCCGCGAGGGCGAGGCCCGCCAGCTTCGGTCCGACCGGCACCCTCGACAGGAGCCCCGGTACGAGCGGCCGGGACGGGATCACGCGCACAACCGGCGATAGCGCGCGATGACCGCCTCGGGATCTCCCTGCTCGACGACGCGCCCGCCGTCGAAGAGGACGGCCGTGTCGCAACGCGCGGCGAGCTCGAGATCGTGGGTGACGATGAGCACCTGCGCGTCCTGCGCCAGGAGGAGGTCTCCGATCCGCCGCGCGTTGCGCAGGTCGAGGAGCGTGGTCGGTTCGTCCGCCACGATCAGTGCCGGCTCGGAGAGGAGCACCGCAGCGAGGGCCAGCATCTGCTTCTGGCCTCCCGAGAGCGACGACGCCGGGATGTCGGCGTGGGCGCCGAGACCGTGCCGATCCAGCGTCTCCTGCACGCGGGCGGCGATGTCCCCACGGGGCCGCCCTCGGAGGGACAGCGCGAGATCCTCGGCTGGGGTCGGCATCAGGATCTGGGCATCCGGATCGGTGAAGACGAAGCCCACCCGGCGGCGGACGGCGGTCCGCTCTCGGAGCGCGTCGAGGCCGTGGACGGTGACCGTTCCCGTGGTCGGCGTCATGAGGCCGTTCAGCAATCGGGCGAACGTCGACTTCCCGGAGCCGTTCGCACCGATCACGGCGATGCGCGGCGCGGTGAGTTCCAGCGTCACGTCGTCGAGCAGAACGCGGCCGTCGACCGTCACGCCCACGCCGTCGAGACGCACCGTTCCCGGCTCCGCGAGCGTCGCGGTCGTCCCCGGCTTCCGCCTGCGCATTCATCCTCCTGAACACCGTTCACCTGAACGCCGTTCACTATAGTGGGGGCATGAGTCCCGAGACGAATCCCGCCCGTCACGACCGGGACAGCGTCTCGCGGACGGCCCTCTCCCTCCTCGACGAGGTGGGGCTGGCCGACCTCTCCATGCGCCGCATCGCGGCTCGGCTCGACGTGCAGCCCAGCGCTCTCTACTGGCACGTGGCGAACAAGCAGGAGCTCCTCGCCGACCTCGCCGACCGGATCACCGCCGGGGTTCCCGCCGGAGACGGCGGGGTCCTCGCGACTGCCCGCGCGCTCCGCGACGCCCTCTTCGCCTACCGGGACGGCGCGGAGCTCGTGCTCAGCACGTACGCGCTCCAGCTGGGCTCGGCCCACGCCCGCGAGGCTCTGGTCGCGGCCCTCCGCGCGGAGGGAGCTCAGGACGCCGAGGACCGCGGCGCCGCGATCCTGCATTTCGTGCTCGGTCATGCGACCCTCGTCCAGCAGCGGATGCACGCCGACAGTCACGGCGCCCTCCCGTCCTCCAGCGAGGTCGACGTGACGGCGGGTCTGGACCGGGTGTTCGACCTCGGTGTGATCGCCCTCGCCGGTGAGCTCAGCGCACCGAAGACTCCGCGGCGTGCCCGAGCCTGAGCCCGGGGATCACCGCGAGCAGCACCAGCCCGACGCCGAGGACGAACACGACCGCGAACGCATCCGCCCGGCCCCCCAGAGTGGCGACGGCGAGCCCCGCCAGCGCGATCGCGACCGCCGAACCCGTCGCGTCCGAGATCGAGAGCGCCGAGGAGTTGAATCCCTGGTTCGTCTCATCCGAGTAGGCGAGGGTCAGCACGGTGAGCCGCGGGTACAGCAGCCCCATGCCGCCCCCGGCGAACGCCCACCCGACGATCACGAAGATCGGGGAGGCGTCGAACGCCGCGGCGGCCAGCACGCAGAGCATCGCCACGAGCAACGCTCCCAGGCTGAGAGCCGTGATGCGGTGGTTGCCCAGTCGCTCACCGTAGCGACCCTGCGCGGCGGACGCACCGGCCCACGCGAAGGCGGCCAGCATGAGGGCGACCCCGGCCCAGGTGGCGGAGAAGTCGAACTTCCGCATGAGCAGGTACGGGATGTAGGCCTCCGCGGCGAAGAACGCGCCGGCCGCCACGCCGCGCATGAGCACGACACTGGGAAGGCCGGCGCCGGCGCGCAGCGTGCGTCGCGGCAGAAGGGGCAGCACGGCGACACCGATCGCGAGCACGGCTCCCAGCGCGACCGGCCAGCCGATCACCGGATCGAGCTCGGCGGACAGTCCGATCACCACCGCGAGCACCGCGACGACGACGGCGAGCGAGAGGCGCGTGAGCAGCGCCCGCCGGTCCTGCGGCTCCCCGCGGCCGAGGTCGACACCGCGCAAGCGGATCGCGACCATGGAGAACGCGATCGCGGTCAGCACCGCCACGCCCAGGAACGCCCATCGCCAATCGAGGTACTCCGCCACCGCTCCCGCGAGGAAGGGCCCGATCATCGACGGCACCACCCAGGCGGCCGCGAATGCCGCGAACACCCGCCCGTGCAGGTACGGCGGATACAGCCGCGCGACGACGACGTACAGAGCGACGGTCTGGCCACCGGCACCGAGCCCCTGAACCAGTCGTCCGATCAGGAACTGGGGCATCGTCGCCGCGAACCCGGAGATCAGCAGGCCGAGGATGAAGAGGGTGACGGCGGCGTACAGCGCGCCGCGCGGACCGCGCGCGTCCGACCAGGAACCGGCCGCGACCATCCCGAACACGCTGGTCGCGAGCGTGCCCGCGAAGGCGACGGCGTACAGCGACTGGCCGTCCAGGGCATCGCTGACGATCGGCATGACCGTCGTCACCGCGAGGGCCTCGATCGCGGCGAGGAAGATCAGGGCGACAGCGCCCAGAGTCACCCAGACCCGGCTGCGGTCCCAGATCGTGGCGGTCGGCTCCGCAGCCGTCATCGCTCGACGAGCGCGGCGATGCGCTCGATCGCCTCGGTGAGGATCTCGGGGCTGGTGCCGAAGTTGAGCCGCACGTGTCCGGCCCCTTCCTCCCCGAAGGCCGGGCCGAAGTGCAGCGCGACCTTCGCCTCGCGGAGGATCTGCCGGGCGGGATTGTCGCCCCAGCCGAGTACCGAGAGGTCGATCCACGCGAGGTACCCCGCGTCCGGAATGCGGTAGCGGGCGGCGGGCAGGTGACGGGCGAGGAGATCTTCCAGCAGCACGCGGTTCTCGTCGAGGGTGCGCAGGAGGCCGTCGAGCCAGGCGTCGCTCTCCTCCGAGAATGCGGCGACGGCCGCGAGCAGACCGAACTGTCCCGTCCGCCACTCCACCTCGACCGGCAGGTCGCGAACGACCGCGGACGTCTCTTCCGCGGCGGTCACCATGAGCGCGCACTTCAGTCCCGCGAGATTGAACGCCTTGCTCGCGCTGACGACGGCATAGCCGACCCGGGCTGCCGCGTCGCTCGTGGCGAGGAAGGGCGTGAAGCCCGCGTCGGGCTGCGCGAGCGGTGCATGGATCTCGTCCGAGACGACCGTCGCGCCGAACTCCTCGGCCAGGTCAGCCAGCGCGGCCAGCGTCTCCCGATCGTGCACGGTGCCCGTGGGGTTGTGCGGGTTGCAGAGGAGGATGGCCGTCGCGCCGTCCTCGAACGCGGCGCGGATCCCGTCGAGGTCGAGCTCCCACCGCGTCCCCGTGTCGCGCAGCGGCACCCGCTGCACCTCGGCTCCCGCCTCGGCGACGAGGTCGTAGAAGGGCGGGTAGACCGGAGGCGTCACGACGACGCGCTCCCCCGGCTGCGTGACGCGGCGGAGGATCTCGACGATGCCCATGCTCACGTCCGCCGTGCTGCGCATCCGTGCGGGGTCGGGACGCCAGCCGAAGCGGCGCTCCGCGAAACCCGCGTAGGCCTCCGCGAGCGGTGTCCGCGAGGCGATGTACCCGGTGTCCCCGAGGTCCAGCGCCCGCTGCAGAGCGGCGGTGATGGGCGGAGCGAGCGGGAAGTCCATCTCCGCGACGAAGAGGGGCAGCACGTCCTCGGGATACTCCCGCCACTTCTCGCTGTGCGCTCGCGCAGCTCCGACAGCGGCAGGGCCTTGACCGACAGCATTCGGTCCTCCGATTTCTCTCCGCGCCGATGCGGAGACGTCGAAGCGGGCGTGCCCGGCACGCCCGCTTCGTCTGGTGGTCAGGTGACCGGAACGCTCAGATCGCGAAGCCGAGCGCACGCATCATGTCGCGTCCGTCGTCCGTGATCCGCTCGGGTCCCCACGGCGGCATCCACACCCAGTTGATGCGGAAGCGGTCCACGACGTTGTCCGGGCCTGCGCCGTCTGGTCTTCGAGGACGTCCGTGAGCGGGCAGCCCGCACTGGTCAGCGTCATGTGGATGACGAGAGCGTCGTTCTCGTCATCCCAGGCGAGGTCGTAGATGAGCCCGAGGTCGACGACGTTGATCCCGAGCTCAGGATCCATCACGTCCCTTGAGGGCCTCGGTGACCGCGTCGTACTTCTCGTCCGTCAGGGTCGCTGTCATGCGATCAGCCTACGCCTCGATGGGAGCGGAGGGGTCGAGGAACCGGTCCGTAGCCCTCGTTCTCCAGACGGTCGGCGAGCTCGGGTCCGCCTCCTCGACGATCTTGCCCGCGACGACCACGTGGACGTAGTCCGGGCGGATGTAGCGGAGGATCCGGGTGTAGTGCGTGATGAGCAGCACACCGAGACCGGTGGACTCCTTCGCGCGGGATGACACCCTCGGAGACGATCTTCAGCGCGTCCACGTCGAGGCCGGAGTCGGTCTCGTCGAGCACGGCGAACTTCGGCTTGAGCACCTCGAGCTGGAGGATCTCGTGGCGCTTCTTCTCGCCACCCGAGAAGCCCTCGTTGACGTTGCGCTGCGCGAACTTCGGGTCCATGCGGAGGTTGGCCATGGACTCCTTGACGTCCTTGGTCCACTGCCGGATCGAGGGCGCCTCGCCGTCGAGCGCGGTCTTCGCGGTGCGCAGGAAGTTCGTCACGGCACGCCGGGGATCTCGACCGGGTACTGCATGGCGAGGAACAGGCCGGCGCGGGCGCGCTCGTCGACGCTCATCGCCAGGACGTCCTCACCGTCGAAGGTGATGAGGCCAGAGGTGACCGTGTACTTCGGGTGGCCGGCGATCGTGTAGGCCAGGGTGGACTTGCCGGAGCCGTTGGGGCCATGATGGCGTGGGTCTCACCGGTGTTCATGGTGAGGGTGATTCCGTTGAGGATCGGGGTGGTCCCCGCCTCGGTCTCGACCGTCACATGCAGGTCGCGGATCTCGAGACAGACATTCTTCAGACTTCCTTCGTCACAGCGGGATCGATGAGCACGTCGTCGCCGTCGATCTCGACGAAGTAGACCGGAACGGGCTCATATGCGGGGAGATTCTGGGCTTGCCGGTTGATCAGGGAGAAACGCCGAGCCATGAGCCCAGCACTCCACGTGTCGCCTTCCACGAAGCCCTCGGACAGCGAGATGTCGCCGTGGGTGCAGGTGTCGCCGATGGCGTGATGACGCCCTCGCCGTCCTTGATGACCGTGATCGGCACACCGTCCGGCTCGACGCGCAGCGGCGTGTCCTGCTCCAGCTCGGAGACGCCGCAGACGCGCTGCGCGGTCACCCGTTCACCTCGGCGAGCTCGGCCTCGATGGCGGCCAGCAGCTCCGACCCAGGTCGGGGATGCCGAGGCGCAGCACGATGTCGGTGAGGAAGCCGAGAACCACCAGGCGGCGGGCCTCGTCCTCCGGGATGCCGCGAGCCTGGAGATAGAAGAGCTGCTCGTCGTCGAAGCGGCCGGTGGCACTCGCATGCCCGGCGCCGACGATGTCGCCCGTCTCGATCTCGAGGTTCGGGATGGAGTCGGCGCGCGCGCCCTCCGTGAGCACCAGGTTGCGGTTGGCCTCGTACGAGTCGGTGCCGGTGGCATCCGCACCGATCAGCACGTCGCCGATCCACACGCTGTGGGCGCTCTCGCCCTGCAGCGCGCCCTTGTAGAGCACGTCGCCGGTCGTGGTGCGGGCCCTTGTGATGCAGGTACACCTGGCTCTCCAGGTGCTGGCCGGAGTCGGCGTAGGACAGCCCGTACAGGTAGCCCTCGGAGCCGGCACCGCGAGCTCGACGCTCGGGTTCACGCGCACCACGCCGCCGCCGAAGCTCACGACGAAGTGCTTGAGGGTGGCGTCGGCCGCGACTCGCGCCTGGTGGGCGGCCGCGTGCACGGCGTCATCGTCCCACTGCTGCACGGAGACGACCGTGAGCTTCGCACCCGTCACGGACGATGATCTCGACGTTCTGGGCGTACTGCGCCGAGCCCTTGTGCTGCAGCACCACCGTGGCGAGCTGTGCTCGAGGGCCTCGATCACGATGTGGGCATCCGCCCGGCGGTCGGCTCCGGTGCCCGTGAGCGACACGAAGATCGGCGCCGCGACCTCCTCCTCGCGCGGGATTCGGATGTGCAGCGCCTCGGAGGCGCCCTGCCACGCGACGGCGGCGGTGATGTCCTCGGCGAGGAAGACCTCGCCGCGCGGAGCGGTTCCCGCCGTGAGCGTGCGGCGACGTACTGCTCGCCGGACGTGAAGGAGTACTGCACGCCCTCCTCGCCCTCCGCGGTGCGGAACAGCGGCGTGAGCGCGGCCACCGGCGTGTGCTTCCAGTTTCACCTCGCGACCGGTCGGCGTGCCGAAGTCGTCCGGGTCGAACGAGTGCGGGCGCTCGGAGCGGGTCTGCACCGGGACGAATCCCGCGTCCGCCACCTGGGCGGGCCGGGTCGATGTGCGCGTTCGTGTGCCTGCGCCTCGCTGGGCGCTGTCGTCGAGGCCGCCATTTAGCCGACCGATCCTTCCATGCCCATCTCGATGAGCTTGTTCAGTTCCATCGCGTACTCCATGGGCAGCTCGCGCGCGATCGGCCTCGATGAAGCCGGCGCACGATCATCGCCATCGCCTCGTCCTCGGGCATGCCGCGGGACTGCAGGTAGAAGAGCTGCTCCTCGCTGACCTTCGAGACCGTGGCCTCGTGCCCGAGCTGCACGTCGTCGACACGGATGTCGATCGCCGGGTAGGTGTCGGAGCGCGACTTCGTGTCCACGAGCAGCGCGTCGCAGCGGACGGTGTTCGCGGATGTGGTGGGCGGCGGCGTCGACACGGACCTCGCCGCGGTAGCCGGCACGGCCACCGCCACGCGCGATCGACTTCGAGACGATCGACGACTGCGTGTACGGCGCCATGTGGATCATCTTCGCGCCGGCGTCCTGGTGCTGGCCGGGACCGGCGAACGCGGACGGAGAGGGTCTCGCCCTTGGCGTGCTCGCCCATCAGGTAGATCGACGGGTACTTCATCGTCCTACCTTGGAGCCGATGTTTCCGTCGACCCACTCCATGGTCGCGCCCTCGTGCGCCACGGCGCGCTTGGTGACCAGGTTGTAGACGTTGTTCGACCAGTTCTGGATCGTCGTGTCGCACGCGGGCGTTCTTCTTCACGATGATCTCGACGACGGCCGAGTGCAGGGAGTCCGACTTGTAGATCGGGGCCGTTGCAGCCCTCGATGTAGTGGGACGTAGCTGTCCTCGTCGGCGATGATGAGGGTCCGCTCGAACTGGCCCATGTTCTCGGTGTTGATGCGGAAGTAGGCCTGCAGCGGGATCTCGACGTGCACGCCCTTGGGACGTAGACGAACGATCCGCCCGACAGACGGCGGTGTTCAGCGCGGCGAACTTGTTGTCGCCCGCCGGGATGACGGTGCGAAGTACTCCTCGAAGAACTCGGGGTGCTCGCGGAGCGCCGTGTCGGTGTCCATGAAGATGACGCCCTGCTGCTCCAGGTCCTCGCGGATCTGGTGTACACGACCTCGGACTCGTACTGCGCGGCGACGCCGGCGACGAGACGCTGACGCTCGGCCTCGGGGATGCCCAGGCGCTCGTACGTCTCGCGGATCTCCTCGGGAGGTCTTCCCAGCTCTGCGCCTGCTTCTCGGTGGAGCGGACGAAGTACTTGATGTTGTCGAAGTCGATGTCGCTGAGGTCGGCGCCCCACGTCGGCATCGGCTTGCGGCCGAAGAGCTGATAGCCCTTGAGGCGGGTCTCAGCATCCACTTCCGGCTCGTTCTTGAGGGCCGAGATCCCGCGGACGACCTCTTCGGAGATCCCGCGTTTGGCGACGGCACCCGCGGCATCCTCATCGTGCCAGCCGAATTCGTACACCCCAGACCATCGAGCTCCGGGCGGTCGATCAGCACATCCGACATGCTACACTCTCCTCACAGGTCCCAAACGGTGTCATCCGCCCCGACACACCTGATCCCCGTCGAGTCTGCGGGAGCTGGGTGCCCGTTGGTGGGCCCTCATCACGGGCGCTTCCATCGCGCCTAAACTGTTGACGATGCTTCAGCGCTGTCAGCGCTCATCGCAACAATCCGATTCTACAGGTTCCGCCTGACGGACGGGCCGTGCGCCACGTCTTCGACGGGCCGGAGGACTTATGCCCGAGACGACCATCCCCACCGCTTTCGACGACGCGGGCGACCCCCTCCCCCCGCTCCGCCGTATGGGTCGCGCGCTCACCGTCTTCGCCTGGCTGTCGTTCCTCAGCGAGACGATCATCATCGGCACCGGCGGTGCGGTGCGTCTGACGGCTCCGGCCTCGGCTGCACCGAGTGGCCGCTGTGCACACCCGAGTCGCTCGTCCCGATCGTCGAGGTGCAGGGCATCCACGGGATGATCGAGGTTCGGCAACCGGCTGATGACCGGCGTCGTCGGGATCATCGCGATCGCCGTCGTCCTGCTCGTCCTGCCACACCATCAGCGGCCGCCGGGCGCTCATCAACGCCCTGTGGTTCGCTGTCGGCGGTCTCGCCGGGGCGGCGGTCGCCTTCGCCCTGGTCTCGCTCACCGACTTCCCGGCGTTCCCCGTCGCCTCCGCCGTGCTCCTGATCGCGGTGATCGCGGCCGCGGTCCACTCGGTCCGCACGACGCCCCGCCCGGCGGGACCATCGTCCTCCTCGCCTGGCTCGTGCTGATCGGCGTCGTCGCGCAGGCCTTGGTCGGCGGCATCACCGCGCTCACGGGCCTGAACCCCTTCATCGTCGGGTTCACTACACGTCGTCGCTCCTGCTCGTCTGCATCACCGCCGCGTTCCTCGTGCGGCTGGCGACTCCGGAAGACCGCGCGAACGGGCCGTCCCCACCTGGTTCGCGATCGTGACGCACATCACCGGCCTCGCCCTGGCCGTGACCATCCTGTTCGGCGTGCTGACGACCG
Source organism: Microbacterium sp. NRRL B-14842 (assembly GCF_050470785.1). Taxonomy (NCBI): domain Bacteria; kingdom Bacillati; phylum Actinomycetota; class Actinomycetes; order Micrococcales; family Microbacteriaceae; genus Microbacterium; species Microbacterium sp. NRRL B-14842. Next base: position 13,749 of record NZ_JBFLUM010000027.1, read on the forward strand.
GATCGGGCCGCACTCCGGCGACGCCGACGTGCTGCGCCGCGGCTTCGACGCCACGGTCCTCGCCCATGTCCACTCCTGGCCGGGTTACATCCTCGCCGCGCTCGTGCTCTCCTGACGGTGGCGGCCTGGGTCCTTCGTCTCGAGCCCCGCCGGTGGCTGCTCGTGCTCGTCATCGCGATCCTCGTGCAGGTCGCCGTCGGCGTCTGGCAGGCGCGAGAAGGGCTTCCGCCGTGCTCGTGGGCATCCACATGGTCCTGGCATCGCTCTCCGCCGCGACTTACACCGTCGTCGTGCTGCACCTCAAGCGCACCGCGTCCGTCGTACCCGCCCCTGCCGACAGACCTGCCGCACAGACGATCCATAGCGCGCGCACCGGGCGCTCATCACCGCATCGACCATCGTGGTCGACATGAACAAGACACTCACCCGCAGCGCCGGGTTCTGGCTCCTCATCGTCGTCTCCCTCGCCGCGGTCGGGGTCGGCGGCTGGATGATCGCCGGACAGGTCGGCACGATGACCACGACCCCTGATGGACGGCACCGCCACCGGTGTCGAGGTGTACGTCGGTCAGTCGCTCGTCGTCGTCGGCGCCGTCGTCCTCGGCGCGGGCCCTGGTGGGCCTGCTCCTGTCGCTCGGCCTCGTCGCCGCGCGCACGCTGGTCGCCACCCCCGTCGCCGCCGCGCCGATCGTCGAGCAGGAGGCGCCGATCATCCAGGGACGAGACGGCCGAGACGGTCTCAGACCCGCGCGAGGAGCCCGCTCTCCCGACCGCCGCCGCAGAGTTCGCAGAGCCGCAGGTCGATGCGGAGCCGGCGTCCGCGGAGCCCCAGGCCGACGAGGATCAGAAGGGCAGCAGCGGGTCGATCGCCACGGCGACGAACAGCGCGTCAGGTAAGTGATCGAGGCGTGGAAGACCCGCATCGGCCGCGCCTCGGTCCCCACCGCACCGCCTGGTTGTACAGGCGGTGCGATTCGTAGATGAACCAGCCGCCGAAGACCAGGGCGGAGACGGTGTAGACGAGGCCCATGCCGGCGATCGGCACGAGCAGCAGCGAGCAGGCGACCGTGGCCCACGCGTACAGATGACCTGCAGGCCGACCTGCGACGCGTTACGGGTGACGCCGAGCATGGGCACGTCGACGTCGTCGTAGTCGTCCTTGTACTTCATCGACAGCGGCCAGTAGTGCGGCGGCGTCAGAGGAAGACGAGCAGGAACAGGATGAAGGCGGGCCAGTCGAGCGATCCGGTGACGGCGGACCAGCCGATGAGGACCGGGAAGCAGCCCGCGATGGCCGCCCCAGATGATGTTCTGCTCGGTACGGCGCTTGAGGATCATCGTGTAGATCACGACG
>NZ_JBFLUM010000028.1:0-9967 GCF_050470785.1 Microbacterium sp. NRRL B-14842
TGTCGGCGCCCACGGCGACCTGACAGGGGCGTTCGCCAGCCACGTGCAGCTGCGGGCGGGCACCGCGATCGTGCGCGTGCCGGAGGCGCTGCCCGCTGCGGTGCTGGCGCCGGCCGCCTGCGCGACAGCGACCGCGTGGGCCGCGGTGGCGCGTGCCGCCCGTGACATCGACCTCGACGGCGCCGCGGTGCGCATCCACGGCGCGGGTCTCGTGGGGATCAGTGCCGCCGCGATCGCCGCCGAGCACGGTGCCGTCGTCGAGGTGCGCGATCCGGACGACGACCGGCGCGCCTTCGCCTCCCGGTTCGGGGCCACCGCGCTCGACCGCGACCCCGACGTCGTCATCGAGGCCTCAGGGCATGCCGTCGGGAAGGCCCTCGCGGGCGTCGCCGTCGGCGGGACGGCGGTCCTCGTCGGCAGCGTGTTCCCCGCAGCCCCGGTCCCGCTGGACGCGGAGGATCTCGTCCGCCGACTCATCACGGTCGCGGGGGTACACAACTACGGTGCCGACGACCTCGCTGCAGCGGCGTCGTTCCTCGCGGGGCGCGGGCGCGCGTATCCGTTCAGCGAGGCCGTGGGTGCGGTGCGATCGCTCCTCGACATCGACGCCGCCCTCACGGAAGCCACAGCGCCGGGAGCCCCGCTGCGGGTCGGTCTCGTGCCGGGGCGCTGAGACCTCAGTCGGACCCGGTGCGCCGGGGCCCCGCAGGGTGCAGCCCCTCGGCGTGGAAGGCGAGCAGTCGCACCGCGGCGTCGACGCTCGCCGACAGGATCTCGTCCGGATCGCCGGTCAGGGCCAGTCTCCGGTGCCCCGCATCGTCGGCGGTCGCCCAGCCCAGGTAGACCGTGCCCGCGGGGTGACCGCCCTCCGGACCCGGCCCGCCCACGCCGGTGGTCGAGACGCAGATGTCGGCGTCGAAGAGCTCCCGCGCTCCCGTGGCGAGCTGCTCGGCGCAGGCCGCGGAGGTCGGGTCGGTCCCCGGGGTCAACCCCAGCACCCGCTCCTTCACCTCCGTGAAGTACGCGACGATGCCGCCGGCGAACCAGCCGGAGGCCCCCTCGCCGGCGCCGATCGTGTTCGCGAGGCGTCCGGACGTGAGCGACTCGGCCACGCTCACGCGCAGGCCTCGGCTGCGGGCGAGCTCGCCGAGGCGTTCGAGGTCGGGGGTCTCGTTCGGTGCGGTCATCGGGCGCTCCTCTCATCGGTTCCGCCAGGCTACGGGTGCCGCGGAGCCCTGATGGAGGGGATTGACAACCGTGGCCGCGTCAAGCCCCTGGAGGGCACTCATCCTGCGCGCCATCGTCGGACCGTGGTCACACCGACGAAGGAGGCGGACATGGCGGAGGATGCGCGCGACACCGCGGGAATGCGGGCGGTCTTCTGGATCTGGGCGGGGATCATCGGCGTCGGGCTCGCCGTGATGATCGGCCTGCCGCTGGGAGGGCGATGACGATGCGCTCGCGGATCAAGGACCACGCCCTCAGCCTCTTCTTCCTCGCGCTGTTCGCGCTCGCGCTCGCGGGCCAGGCGCTCGCGGGCTACCTCCGCAACAACGAGGAGCTCCTCGACCACGGGCAGCGGGCGATCGGCTTCGGGGACTTCCTCTGGTCGTCCGACTTCGCCGTCGACGTCGCCGAGAACTGGCAGTCGGAGTTCCTGCAGTTCTTCCTCTTCATCGCTGCGACGATCTGGTTCGTGCAGAAGGGATCGCCGGAGTCGAAGAAGCCCGGCGATGAGGGGCCGGGCAGCGATGCGGATCAGCTCGTCGGCCCGCACGCCCGCCCGGATTCGCCGCGGTGGGCCCGGGCGGGCGGATGGCGAGCCGCCGTGTTCGGCAACTCGCTGCTGATCGTGATGGGGGCGGTGTTCGTGCTGTCCTGGTTCGCGCAGTCGCTCGCCGGCACGGTCGTCATGAACGAGGAGAACGCGATGCACGGCGTCGCCGCGATCACCTGGGCCGACTACGTGACCAGCTCGGACTTCTGGGACCGCACGCTGCAGAACTGGCAGTCCGAGTTCCTCGCGGTCGGGACGATGGTCGCGTTCGCGATCTACCTCCGGCAGCGGGGGTCAGCGGAGTCCAAGCCCGTCGGCACCCCGCACCATCAGTCGGCCTTGGAGTCCGATTGAGAGAGCTCGTCGTTGACGTCGGCCTGCGAGAGCCGCTCGTCGTCGGCGTCGTAGCCCGGACGCGCCTCCTGCAGCGGCTGGTCGGAGAACTCACCACCGAGGCGTCCGCCGAAGGGCCGGCCGTGGTCGGCGAACTCCTCGCGGGCGAAGACCAGCTCCCACGGGCCCACCGTGAAGCGGGATCCGGTGCGCAGCGTCTCGGTGCGCTCGCCGGGGTGGGTGGCGTCCGCGTCGGGGTTGGAGTTCATCTCGCCGTCGGCGTGCAGGGTCACCACGTACTCGTCGCGGTCGTCGTGCACGACCGTCGCGTGCACGGGCTCGGTGTCGGCGAGGCGCAGCTCGTTCCCTGCGGCGGAACCGATGCGCACCTCCTCCATGTCGAGCGCGAACTCCGTGCGCTCGTCGTCGCGCCGCACGCGCAGTCGCGGGTTGCCCGCGCCGCGCTCGGCGTGGGTGGTGCCGGGCGTGTAGCCCTCCTCGGGACGGTCGTCGATGTGGCGGTCAGTCATGGCGGTGCCCTCCTCGGGTGTCGATGATTCGAGGCTAACCCCCGCATGGATCGTGCGCAGGGCCTTGACTTCGACGCCTGCGTCGCCCTCCGAGGCCGATTTGCCGCGCGCCCCGTCCGAGGGCTTACCCTCTACCCATAGGCCGATCCCGGCAGTGTCCGCCGGGCTGAGGACCACCCGACCGAGGAGCATCACCCGATGGGCAAGTTCATCTACGAAGGCAGCGTGAAGACCGAGATCGAGGATCGGGCGCTCACGCACCTGCAGCTCGTGATCACGGCCAAGCTGCGCCGCGGCGAGCCGTTCCCGTTCAGCTGGCGTGAGGACGCCAGCGTGGGCGGCGGCCGGACCACCGTCTGGATCCAGCCGGGCAGCTCGCTCGTCTTCAAGTACTTCGGCAGCCGGCAGCCCGCCGTCAACCGAGCCTGGATCGAGGCGCTCGCCTTCACCGCCAACGCTCCCACCGGGCTTTACCTCGTTCCCGAGCCCGCCGAGAACGCCGAGCCCCCGCACGGCGACGCCCCCTCCGCCGGCTGAGGCCGGTTTCCCGGAGAGCGCCCGGGGCTGTCAACCCCCTGCCGTCCGCCCTCCGAAGCCGCGAGGCTCGATCACGACCTGATCGTCAGCCCCATGACAGGAGGAGCGGAAATGACCGACACCACCCGCGACGGCGGCCTCACCGACCCCCGACACGCGCACCACGAGGACGGGTTCCCGGCGCAGAGCCAGGACCAGCCGGGCCTCACCGAGAAGACCACCCCGGAGCCCGACCACGGCGAGCAGTCCTACGTCGGCCACGGGCGGCTCGAGGGGCGGCGTGCCCTCATCACCGGCGGCGACTCGGGGATCGGGCGTGCCGTCGCGATCGCCTTCGCCCGCGAGGGCGCAGACGTGGCCATCGTGCACATGCCCGAGGAGCAGGAGGATGCGGAGGAGACGCTCGCGCTCGTCCGCGAGGCCGGTCGCACCGGCGTCAGCATCCCCGGCGACGTCCGCGAGGAGGCCTTCGCGACCGACGCCGTGCACCGCGCGCGCCGCGAACTCGGCGGACTCGATGTGCTCGTCCTCAACGCGGCCTACCAGCACGACATCGACGGCTTCGAGAACCTCGACACCGAGAAGATGCGTCGAGTGTTCGACACGAACCTCGCCGGTCTCGTCTTCTCGGCACGTGCCGCCTTCCCTGACCTCGAGCCCGGATCCAGCATCATCGTGACCTCGTCGGTGCAGTCGGCGCAGCCGTCACCGGGTCTCATCGACTACGCCATGACGAAGGCAGCACAGGTCGCGTTCGTCAAGGCGCTCGCAGAGGAGGCAGGGCCGCGCGGCGTGCGCGTCAACGCCGTCGCGCCCGGTCCGATCTGGACGCCGCTGATCCCCGCGACCGGATGGGGGCCGGAGCGCCTGGAGACGTTCGGGCAGGACACGCCGCTGGGGCGCGCCGGCCAGCCCGCGGAACTCGCCGGAGCCTACGTGTACCTCGCCTCGGCGGAGTCGTCGTACGTGTCCGGAGCAGTCCTCGCGGTGACGGGCGGCAAGCCGCTCTGATCCGCGTGAGGAGGGCGCAGGCGGCGGGGAGGCAGGACCCCGCCGCCTAAGCTTGTCTGGTGCAGAGACCCGCGACATCCGGACCCCTCGTGGGCGTCGCCCTCGTCATCGGATCCTGCCTCTCCCTGCCGTTCGGCGCCGCCGTCGCCGCGCAGCTCTTCCCCGTCCTCGGGCCGTGGGGCGTGACATCGCTCCGCGTCGCGATCGCCGCGCTGCTGCTGGTCGTCATCGTGCGACCGCGGCCCCGCGCCTGGACCCGGTCGCAGTGGCTCGCCGCGGTGCTGTTCGGGGTGTCGCTCGCGGCGATGAACGGCTTCTTCTACGCGGCCATCGACCGCATCCCCCTGGGGCCGGCCGTGGCGATCGAGTTCCTCGGGCCGCTCGTGCTCGCCGCTGTGCTGACCCGTCGTCTCCGGGATGCGGTGTGGGTGGGTGTGGCCCTGCTCGGCATGGCGCTGCTCGGCGTGGACGGCCTCGTCGGAGCCGAGCCCCTCGACCCGCTCGGCGTGGTCTTCATCCTCATCGCGGCCGGATTCTGGGTCATGTACATCCGGATGAGCGCGCGCGTCGGCGCCCTCATCCCCGGCAGCAGCGGGCTCGCGATGGGGCTCGTCGTCGCGGCCGTGCTCCTCATCCCCGTGGGTGTGCCCGCGGCGGCGACCGTGGCGCTGGACCCGCAGCTCCTCCTGCTCGCGGCGGTCACCGCGGTGCTCTCGTCCGTCATCCCGTACAGCTTCGAGCTCGCGGCGCTCCGTCGGCTCCCGCAGCGGGTGTTCGGGGTGCTGCTGAGCCTCGAGCCGTCGTTCGCGACCCTCGCCGGGTGGCTCATCCTCGGACAGGACGCCACGCCGCTGCGGCTGCTCGCGGTGGCGCTCGTGATCGCGGCGAGCGTCGGGACCACTCTCGGCGTGCGCCGCGACCGGAGGGGCGACGGTGCCGCGGGACCGTTCACCGCTCCGATCCCGCTTCCGGACTGACCCCTCCGGCCGAGCGGCTCTCACGCCCGGACGACGGCAGGCTGCGGCAGCGGGTAGCGGCGGCGCAGGATCACCCGCTGCACGAGGGTCCACACCACCGTGACCGTGAGATAGAGCGCGGCGGCCAGGGGGACGAAGGCCGCGAACACCGCGGTGAGGTAGTGCAGCGCCGACATCATCCGCAGCATGCCGGGGGAGCTGAGCGGGGAGTCGTCGCCTTCGACGGGGACCGGCCGGAACACCCGCCGGGTGACCTCGGCGACGGCGATCATCACGGCCAGCAGCACGCCGAAGACCGCGAACGTCGCCGGGGTCGCGGTGCCGCCGAAGAGGGCCGACACCAGGCTCGTGCCGAGCGGGGCACCGAAGAGGTCGTGGGTGAGCAACTCGTTCGGGTGTCCGGCGATCTCCGGTCGCAGGAACAGGGTGTACAACAGCCCGACGACGGGTGCCTGCGCCAGCACGGGCAGCATCCCTGCGAAGGGCGAGGTGTTCTCGGCCCGGTAAAGCGCCATCATCTCCTGCTGCAGGCGCTCCGGGTTCTTCCGGTGGCGCTGCTGCAGCGCGCGCAGCTTCGGGGCGAGGCGGGCTCTGGTCTGCTCGGCTCGGGCCTGGGAGATGCCGACAGGGATGAGGAGGGCGCGCACGAGGAGGGTCACCAGGACCACGGCGAGGGCGGCGGCGGAGGGGCCGGCGAGGGGTTCGAGAAGGGTGGAGGGGCCGTTCAAGGCACCGTAGGCGGCGTCCAGGAGCGCGGCGAGGGGAGGGAAGGCGAAGATGTCCACGGGAAGGTCCGTTCGATGAGGTCGGGAAGGGTCGGCGAAGGCCGCGCGGTCCCGGTCGGACGGACTACGCGGCTGGTCGCGACTCCCGGCGCTCGCGGACGAGGGTGCCCGGCGGCATCCGGATCGCTCTGCGGGAGGAGCGTTCCGACATCGATCGCCCGCAGCGGGTGCGGGGCATCGGCGGAGGTCTGGTGGCGCACGCTCAGTGCGAGTGCGAGCGTGAGGACGGTGACGGCGAGCAGCGCGATCGCGAGGCCGAGCGCGGCGGCATCCGGCATCGTCACAAGGCCGATCGCGGCCGCGACGAAGCCGAGCATCTGCCCGAACCACTCGCTCATGCCGCGAGCTTACCCCGTTCGAATCGCCTGAATCGCTGTATCCGGGCCGCCGATGGAGCCATTCAGGCGATTCGAAGGCGTACCGTCGGGTATGGCGACAGAAGAACTTCTGGGAGTGGAGAATCCGATCGTGCTGGGGGCGTTCGGGGGGACCTCGTCGGTGGAGCTGACGGCGGCGGTGAGCGCGGCCGGCGGGCTCGGATCCTACGGTCTCTACGGCTACGACGGGGACCGGATCCGGGAGGTCGGGGCCGAGCTGCACCGCGCCACCGACCGCCCCTTCGCGCTGAACATCTGGCTGCCCCTGGGTGACGAGGCCGTGCCGAACCCGCAGCACACGGTCTTCGCGCAGGCGCTGGAGCCGTTCTACGAGGCCGTCGGGGTTCCGGTGCCGGCACGCCCCGAGCGCTACATGCCCGACCTCGACGAGCAGCTCGACGCGGTCTGGGAGGTCGCCCCCGCCGTGCTGAGCGTGGTGTTCGGGGTGCCGTCGCCCGCCGTCGTCGCCGAGGCCCGCGACCGCGGCATCCGGGTCGTCGGCACCGCCACCACGGTCGCCGAAGCGGTCGCGCTCGCCGAAGCCGGTGTCGATGCCGTCGTCGCGTCCGGAGCCGAGGCGGCCGGGCACCGCGTGTCGTTCTTGCGCCCCGCGACCGAGTCGCTCGTCGGCACCATCGCGCTCGTGCCCCAGGTCGTGGACGCCGTCGACGTGCCGGTCATCGCCGCCGGCGGGATCGCCGACCGCCGTGGGGTCGCGGCGGCCTTCGCCCTCGGTGCCTCCGGCGTGCAGGTGGGGACGGCGTTCCTCGCGACCGCCGAGTCCGCCGCGACCGCAGCGCACCGCGACGCCATCCGGACCACTGCCGCCGACGAGACCGTGCTGACGAAGGCGATGAGCGGACGCCTCGCCCGCGGAGCCCGCAACCGCGCAGTCCGCGCGATCGAGGCCAGCGGCACGATCGCTCCGTTCCCGATGCAGAACTGGCTCACCGGACGCTTCCGCGCGGCGGCAGGAGAGCAGAATCTCGGCGAGCTGCAGTCGCTGTGGATGGGGCAGGCCGCCCCGCTCGCGCGCGGGACGACCGCCGCCGAGGTCTTCGCAGAGCTCGCCGCCGGAGTCCCCGGCCGTTGAGAACGCCGACCGCTGAGCGGCGGAGCGCTACAGGATGACGGTCGAGCGGCCGTGCACGATCACGCGGTCCTCGGCATGCCACTGCACGGCACGGGCGAGCACCAGACGCTCGACGTCGGCGCCCCGGCTCTGCAGCTCGGCCGCGGACTCGGAGTGCGTGACCCGCGTGACGTCCTGCTCGATGATCGGCCCCTCGTCGAGGTCGGCTGTGGCGTAGTGCGCCGTGCACCGATCAGCTTCACGCCGCGCTCCTTCGCCCTGGCGTAGGGGTTCGCGCCGATGAAGGCGGGCAGGAACGAGTGATGGATGTTGATGACCGGGGCCTCGAGGCGCGTGATGAAGTCGTCGCTGAGGATCTGCATGTACCGGGCGAGCACGACGAGATCGACGTTGCCGCGGAGGAGGTCGAGCTGACGCTCCTCCATCGCCTGCTTGTCCGTCGAGGGGATGTGCACGAACGGCACTCCGAAGGAGCGGACCGCCTCGGCGAGGTCGGGGTGGTTCGAGACGACCATGGTGATGTCGATGTCGAGCTGCCCCCGCTGCGTGCGCCAGAGCAGCTCCATGAGGCAGTGGTCGTACTTCGAGACGAAGATCGCCACGCGCTTGCGCCGGGCGACGTCGTGCAGCGACCACTCCATGCCGAAGCGCTCCGCGACCGCCGCGATGTCGGCCTCCAGGGCGGGGCGCGCGGCGGACAGGCCGTCGAGGTGATGACCGTCCGCTGGAAGAATCGGCCACCCTCGGAGTCGGTCGAGTGCTGGTCGAGCGAGATGATGTTCGCCCCGTGCCGGGCGAGCACGCCGGCGACCGCGGCGACGATGCCGGGCTGGTCGTCGCAGGCGATCAGCAGTCGGGCGGTATCGGGCTGGGTCATGGCTGCTCCTCGGGGTGTGCATCGATTCTGCCGTGTCGCGCGGGCGGGGAGCGAATCGCCCGCGGCGTCGCTACCCTGAGACCGTGGATGCGAGCGACGTCGGACTGGTGCTGATCCCGCTGCTGGCGGTGGCCGCACCGCTTCTCGCACGCGGCGTCCGTCCGCTCGTCGGGTGCCGATCGTCGTGTTCGAGCTCGTCCTCGGGATCCTCGTCGGTCCTGCGGTGCTCGGCTGGGTGGAGCCAGGGCCCCTCCTGGAGAAGCTCAGCGACTTCGGCCTGGCCGTGCTGTTCTTCGTCGCCGGCTCCGAGATCGACTTCCGCCAAGTGGCCGGAAGCCCCTGGCCCGGCGTCGCTGGGCTGGCTGCTCAGCGTGCTGCTGGGCATCGGGCTCGGATTCTTCTTCGCCCCGGGCGAGGGCATGGGTCGTCATCGGGATCGCGTTGAGCTCGACCGCCCTCGGCACGCTGATGCCGATCCTGCGTGATGCGAAGGAGCTGGACACCCCGTTCGGCCGTGCCATCAGCACCATCGCGCCGTGGGGGAGTTCCTGCCGCTGATCGCGATCTCGATCTTCCTCAGCACCCGACGACGCCCCTGGCCACCGCGGTGCTGCTGACCTTCGTCGTGCTGGCGGGCCTCGCCGTCCTCGTCGCGCACCGGGTGCCGCACGGGCGCCTGCACGGCATCGTGCGCGCGACCCTCCACACCTCCGACCAGTTCGGGGTGCGCTTCGTGATCCTCCTCATCGCGGCCCTCGTCGGCCTCAGCGTCATGCTCGACCTGGACATGCTCCTCGGCGCCTTCGTCGCGGGGGCCATCTGGCGCATCATCATGGCGCGGCACCCGAGAAGGACGCGGCCGAGGTCGAGAGCAAGATCGAGGGGCTCGCGTTCGGCTTCCTCGTGCCGGTGTTCTTCCTCTACACGGGCGTGACCTTCGACCTGCAGGCGCTGCTGACGTCTCCCACGGCGATGTCGCTCGTGCCGGTGTTCCTGTTGGCCCTCCTGGTGATCCGCGGATCGGCCGCCCAGCTGTCCGCCCCGGCGGGCGCCAGCGGGCGTGACCGCGCCGCCCTCGGCCTGCTCGCGGCCACCGGACTGCCGATCATCGTCGCGGTCACCGCGATCGGCGTGGACCAGGACATGCTCGACTCGGGGACCGCGGCCGCGCTCGTCGGGGCGGGCATGCTGTCGGTGCTCCTGTACCCGCTGATCGGGATGACGCTGCGGGGCGATCGTGCGCAGGTCGCGGGCCCGCGCCTCGCCGACCAGACCACGCTGGGGGAGCTGTGACCACCGCCTCCGCCCTGCTGACCCAGGCCGTGCAGGAGCTCGCCGGCGCACCCCGCGAGGGCCTCGGCGAGGAGAAGGACTCGCGCTGGCGCGGGCGGCGGATCGTCCGTGTCGGCGAGGCCTGGCACCTCGGCGTCATCCTGCTCACCGACACGCATGCCCTGGCGACGGCGGAGGTGCTCCGCGCGGCGGACCCGGGGCGTCGGGGATACACCGCCGAGTCGGCGCGGGCACGGGCCGAGCGCCGGGCCCTCGCGCTCCGGGGCGGCTTCCATGAGGGGGATGTCGTGCACGTCGGCTGGAGCGTGATCGACGTCGACGCGGTGGATGCCGGAGGCTCCTCCGGTCCGCTCGCGCTCATCGACGGCGTGCCGTCG
>NZ_JBFLUM010000029.1:0-13197 GCF_050470785.1 Microbacterium sp. NRRL B-14842
GCGCTCATCGGCCTCACGCGGACGCTCGCGCGCGACTACGGGCGCCACGGCGTCCGCGTCAACGCGATCTGCCCCGGATGGGGTGCAGACGCCGATGGCCGACGAGGAGATGGACGAGTTCGCCGCGCATGCCGGCCTCGGCTCCCGGGAGGAGGGGTACGCGACGGTCACCGCCGATGTGCCGCTGCGCCGCCCCGCGCGTCCCGCCGAGATCGCCTCGGTCGTCCGCTTCCTCGGGTCGGGGGAGTCGTCGTACATCACCGGCGCCGTGATCGTGGCGGACGGCGGTTCGCACGTGGTCGACGTGCCGACCATCGCCTTCGACCACGCCGGGATGTAGCGCGGGGTCAGGGTCGAGCGGCGGTTCCGGCCCCGCGCCTCAGTCGATGCGGAGCTCGAAGCCGTCGTCGGTCGCGACCACGGCGACGTGCGTGAGGTCGTCGACGTGCGCGGTCGGGGCGTGGGCTGCGGCGTGCGGGCCGATGCCGATCACGCGCATGCCCGCGGCGTGGGCGGCCTGGATCCCGGCGCCGGAGTCCTCGAACACGACGCAGTCCGCGGGGTCGATGCCGAGCGTGCGGGCGGCGAGGAGGAAGCCCTCCGGATCGGGCTTCGAGGCGGAGACGTTCTCCGCCGTGACGGCGAGCCCGGGGACCGTGAGCCCGGCCTGGCCCATCCGCGCGGTCATGAGGGCGACGTTGGCCGAGGTGACCACGGCGTGCGGGAACGGCTGCAGCGCGGCGAGCAGGTCCTCGGCACCCGGGATGCCGATCACACCGTCCACGTCGGAGGCCTCGGTCGCGAGCATGACCTCGTTCTCGCGGAGGTTGATCGCGTGGTCGCGCTCGGGGAGCAGGATCGCCATGCTCTGATGTCCCTGCCGCCCGTGGACAGTGCGGAGCACGGTCTTCGGATCGATCCCGTGCGGCTCCGCCCAGGCGAGCCAGAGGCGCTCCACGACGGCGGTCGAGTCGACGAGGGTCCCGTCCATGTCGAGGAGGGCGGCGCGGGCGTGGAGGATCTCGGTCACTCCCTCAGGCTAACCCCCACGCCGCCGACCCACCCCCTTTCGCGCGCCCCGGCCCCCTGCGCACGTACGCACGGGGCCGGGAGGAACGCAACGGGGTGGGTCGACGGGGAAGTCAGCCCCCCAGGTAGGCGCGGTGGAGGAGGGCGGGGTCGTCTTGGAGGGCCTGCGGGGCGCCCTGGAACGACACGCGGCCGCCGGCGACGACCACCGCCTCCTGCGCGAGACCGAGCGCGAGCTGCGTGAACTGCTCCACCAGCAGCACCGCCACCCCGGACTCCGCGATCGACGACACGATCGGCATCAGACGCAAGAACACCACCGGCGCGAGGCCCAGGGACATCTCGTCGATGAGCAGCACCCGGGGTTTCGCCGCGAACGCCCGTGCCAGCACCACCATCTGCTGCTCCCCACCCGACAGCAGCGCCGTGGGGGAGTCGATGCGCTTCTCGAGCTCCGGGAACTGCGCCAGCACGGCCTCGATCTCCCCGGCGGTGCGTGCCGTGATGGAGAGGTTCTCGCGCACGGTCAGCGACGGGAACACGGCCCGCCCCTGCTCGATGTGCACGATGCCGCGCCGGGCTCGCGTCACCCGGGAGAGCCGGTCGATCGGCTCCCCGTCGAGGAGGATCGACCCGGCCGAGTGCGGTGTCACGCCGGACACCGCCTCGATCAGACTCGTCTTGCCGGCGCCGTTCGGGCCGACCAGCGCCAGGACCTCGCCGCCTGTCACCCGCAGCGAGACGTCCGAGATGACCGGCCCGGCGCCGCGGCTCACCGTCACCCCGTCGAGCACCAGTTCGCTCATTTCAGCAGCTCCGTCTCTCCCATGTACGCCTTGACGACGTCGGGGTTCGCGAGGACCTCGGCCTGCGGGCCGCTCGCCAGGACGCGGCCGAAGTCGAGGACCGTGAGGGTCGGGCACACCGAGCGGACGAGGTCCAGATCGTGCTCGATGATGATGAGGGCCACACCGTAGCGCCCGGGGAGCTCGCGGAGGCGAGCCGCGAGCGCCAGATGCTCCTCGTGGGAGAGGCCGGCGGCGGGTTCGTCGAGGATGAGCAGGCGCGGGCGGGCGGCGACGTTCGCCGCGACCTCCACGAGCCGCCGGGTGCCGACGTCGACGCTCGAGAGGCGCGCCCGGGCCGGCGGGCACCCGAAGAACGCGAGGACCTCGTCGATGTCCGCCGCGGCGAGGCGCCGCCGGGCCACGAAGCGCACATAGCCGCCCACCGTGAGCGCCGGCGGGACGCGGTCCTGCTGGAAGGTCCGTCGCAGTCCGAGGCGGGCGCGCCGGGTGGGGGAGAGCCCGGCGAGGTCGCGGTCGCCGAGGAGCACGCGGCCCTCGTGCTGGGGGAGGAACCCGCTGATGGCGTCGACGAAGGTCGACTTCCCGGCACCGTTCGGACCGATGAGCCCCATGATCGAGGCGGCGGGCACGGTGAACGAGACGTCGTCGAGGGCCTTGAGCGCCCCGAACTGCACGGTCAGCCCGTCGACCGTGAGCACCGGGGCGCCGTCGAGGGCGGCCTCGTCGACGGTGGCCGTCGTGGTCGTGGTGATCGCCGTCGCATCGGTTCCCGCGTCCGGCGGGAGCGCCGTGAGCTCCGCGGTGGCCGTGCGCCGGTCGGCCCGCCGGTACAGGAGGTTGCGGATGCCCTGGCCGAGGTTCGTGCCGCTCGTGAGGGCCTGGACGCCCAGCACGCCGAACACCACGAAGCCCCAGTCCTGCGGCACGCCCCAGCGCTTGAGCAGCTCCGGCACGAGCACCCAGAGCAGTCCGCCGAAGATGGCCATGTCGATGAGGTGCGCGCCGGACATGATCGCCAGCACGTACAGGGCGAGGGACTGCAGTGGTGTGAAGCTCGAGGCGAAGGGGAGCTGCACCTGTCCGGCGAGCAGCCCGCCGGAGACGCCGCCGAGGGCCGCCGACACCGCGAACGCCGTGAGCTTCGCGGTGCGCACGCTCTGCCCGGCCGCGGCCGTGCCCCGCTCGGAGAATGCGACGGCCTTCCAGCTGGCGCCCCAGCGTCCGCGCTGCAGGAAGAACACCGCCAGGCCGCAGACGGCGAGCACGACGATGGAGAGGAAGAAGAACTCCCGGTCACTGCCGAACAGCGCGGGCCGCTCGATCGCGATGCCGTCCGCGGAGCCGGGGAACTGGATCTGCACGAGCGTGACGTCCGCCGCGGCCGCGAATCCGAGCGTCACGACGGCGAGGTTCACGCCACGCAGCCGCAGGGCGGGGAGGCCGACGAGGATGCCGACGAGACCGGCCGCTACACCGCCGAGCGCGAGCCAGACGAGGAAGCCGCCGGGCGCCTGCATCACGTTCAGCAGGGAGACGATCCACGCCCCGACCGCGGCGAAGGTGAGCTGGCACAGGGCGATCATCCCGGCCGATCCGGTGACGATGCCCAGGCCGAGGATCGCGATCGCGGCCGTGACGGCGCTGATCGCGAGGAAGACGAAGTAGCCGGGAAGGGCGGCGCTGAGGAGCGCGCCCACGCCGATGCCGACGACGGCGACGGCGAACGGCCAGGTGATCCGGAACCAGGGGCGGTCAGCGAGCGGCATCCCACACCTCCTTGCGTTGCGTCCAGAGCAGCAGGACGACGATGAACAGGAACGGCAGGAAGTTGCGCACGAGCGCCACTTCGTCGATCTGCGCGACGAGTCCGCCGAGGACGCCGAGGAGCAGCCCGCCGACGACGGCGAGGTCGAGCCGGCGGAAGCCGCCCAGGAGCGCGGCCGCCGCAGCGGGGACGATGAGCATGGACAGGCTCGTGGCGTCGTTCGACTGGGAGGGCGCGACGATGATGATCGCGATGGCGCTGATGATCCCGGTGACGAACCAGACGGCGATCGACAGCGGCCGGGAGCGGATGCCGAGCAGCTCCGCCGTGGTCGGCCGCTCCGACAGCGCGCGCAGCTGGGTGCCGACCCTGGTGCGGCGCAGCACGATGCGGACGGCGACGGCGGTGACGACGGCCATCGCCACCGTCGCGACGGTGACCTGGCTGATGACCACGCCGCCGAAGGAGAACGCGGGCCGGCGATGATCGGGGTGAACGGCTGCGGCTTGTTGCCGAACAGGATGAACGACAGCGAGATGAGCAGCAGGAGCGGGCCGACCGTCATGGCGGAGCGGGTCGTCGTCGAGGTCTCCGACAGCCACGTCGCGGCGATGAAGCCGATGGCCGCGGCGAGCAGGCCTGCGACGAGGACGCCGAGGATCGAGCCGAGCCAGATGGGCAGTCCGATCTCGCGCACGAACCACACGGCGGTGAACGCGCCGAACATGCCGGTCGCGGCCTGGGCGAAGTTCACGACGCGCACGAGGCGTGACATGAGGGTGAGGCAGACGCCGAGGACGGCGTAGAGGCCGCCGGCGGCGAGTCCGGCGATGGCGCCTTGGAGCATCAGGCGTCCTTTCTGGTGAGGGCCTTCGACAGGCTCAGGGACCCGGAGTGGGTCGCTGAGCCTGTCGAAGCGCGGGGACCCGGCGTGGGTCGCTGAGCCTGTCGAAGCGCGGGGACCCGGCGTGGGTCGCTGAGCCTGTCGAAGCGCGGGGACCCGGCGTGGGTCGCTGAGCCTGTCGAAGCGCGGGGACCCGGCGTGGGTCGCTGAGCCTGTCGAAGCGCGGGGACTATTCGCCGATCCGCAGCCAGTCGTCGGCGACCTTTTCCCAGGCGTTCGTGCCCGACTTCAGGATGATCGGCCAGCCCGCGGTGTTCTGCGTGCCGAAGGCGTAGGGCGTGCCCACCATCGGGTTCTCGATCGGGTCCATGCCCTTCAGCGCCTCGGAGACGCTCTCCCGGGTGATGTCGCCGTCGATGCTCTTCAGCACCTCGATGAAGTACGTCGCCGCGAGGTAGCCACCCTGGCTGAACGAGGTGAGGGGGATGTCGTTCTCCTCCATCAGCGTCCGCCAGTCCGCGTTGATGTCGCTGTCGTCCGTGAACGGGTAGAACTCGGCAGGAACGTAGATGCCGGCGCCCGCATCGTCGATCGCGTCGGCGAAGTTCTCGCTGTAGACGCTCGTGAGGTAGAGCCAGGTCACGTCGTCCCAGCCCTGCGCGTTCGCGGCCTTGACCTGTCCGATCGCGTCGGGCTCGACCGGGTTGATCGCGAGGGCCTTGCAGCCCTGGTCCCGCGCCTTGACGATGTAGGGCGTGTAGTCGGAGGCGCCGTACGGCACGGTGTCGTCGACGTACTTCGGCTCCTTGCCCGTGATCTCGGTCCATTTGTCGATCGCGGCCTGGTAGGTCGGGCGAGTGGAGCCGGCGATCTCCAGCAGGATGCAGATGTCGTCGAGTCCGAGCACCTCGGAGCCGTACTGCAGGGTGAGGGTCATGTCGTTGAACGGACCGACGTTGGCCGGCGAGATGTTCTCGCTGTCGAAGCAGCCCGTGTCGACGCCGATGCCGGGCACCGAGAGGATGCCCTCCTGCTCGTAGTATTTCGCGTTGATCTCGCACTCGATGAGGCTCGCGGAGCCCACGAGTGCGACGGCTTCGTCGCTGCCCACGATCTCCCGCGCCGAGGCGGTGGCCGTGGCCGGGTCGCCCTTGTCGTCGAGCATCTTGTACTCGATCGTGCGGCCGTCCAGGCCGCCCTCCTCGTTGAACGCGTCGAAGACGGCGGCAGCCGCCTGCGAGGCCTCCGGGAACGTCGCCGGGCCGCTGATCGTGTTCACGGAGCCGACGACGATGGGGGCACCGTCGCCCCCGGCTCCGTCGCCGCCGGCGCAGCCGGCGAGAGCGAGGGCGGCCACGGCGATGATCGCCGCGGCGCCGGATGCTCGTCTGTTCATGTGCTTCCTGCCTCTCCTGTTCGGGTCGTGCTGTCAGCTCGAAGGCTGGGTGTCGGTGCTCGTCGACGGCGCGCGCAGGGCGCGGTTCACGAGCTCCGTGTCGGTGAACTGCTCGAAGGCGACGATCTCGCCGCCCGCCACGCGCCAGACGTGGGCCACCCGGGCGGCGAAGAACCGACCGGTGCGCTTGTAGGTGCCGGAGTAGGTGCCGATGCCGACCACGACGTCGCCGCCGTCGACGACCTCGTCGATCGCGACGGTGTAGTCGTCCCACTCCTCCTGGATGCGGCCGAAGACGTTCTCGGCGACCGCGTCCGGGCCGATGTACGTTCCGGCGTAGGGGAATCCGGCGGACTCGGTCCATTCGATGTCGGCCGCGAAGGGCGCGAGCATGCCGTCCAGGTCGCCGCGGTCGTTGGCGGCGTAGTGGTCGCGGATCAGGTCTGCGTTGCTCATGTGCTCTCTTTCCGTGGTGGGTCGCTGCGCCCGTCTGGGTCCCTGAGCCCGTCTGGGTCCCTGAGCCTGTCGAAGGGTCGAAGGGTCGAAGGGTCGAAGGGTCAGGCGGGCTGTGCGTCGGGGTAGGCGACGGCGCCCAGCGGGTAGATGTGTCCGCCGGCGCGGGAGTGCTCCGACTCGCCGTCGCCGTTGAGTCCGAGGAAGATCCCCGTCGTCATGAGCTGGTAGCCGAGGTCGTGGAGCCAGACGCTCGCCACCGCGATCCGGAACTCGCGGAAGCAGAACAGGTAGAGGCCGTCCGCGAACTTCCACACCGTGGAGAGGTCCATGTCGCCGTGACCGCGCTGGACGCCCTCCAGGCACTGCCACGCGTAGCGCTGGCTGGAGACGTAGACGTGCTCGTACAGGTGGTGGGGGCTGTAGCGGTAGATGTTCCGCTTGCCGATGAGGTCACGGCTCGGACCGGGGACCTCGCCGGTCGCGGGTCCGGCGTCAGTGGTCGCGGCCCAGAAGTCCTGCCCCACCTGCGGGGTGCCCTCGACGGCCTCGGCGGCGATGCGGGAGCGGATGACGGTGGCGCGGTGGGTCGTGGTGGAGAACACGACGGTGAGGGCTTCGCGCTCGCGGGTCTCGAAGGGGATGTTCACGAAGACGACGTCGTCACGGACGCGGACGGCGTCGTACGGGTCGCGACCGGAGGAGCCCAGGCCCTCCCAGACCACGGAGTCCTCGTCGAAGCTCAGCGCGAGCGTGGTGTCGTCGTCGAGGGTGAGCGTGAGTGCGGTTCCGGCGAGCATCGTGTTCGGCAGGCGGAACGTGTCGATGCCCGCGGCGAACTCGTCGTACGTGCGCCATTCGTCCAGAGCGGGGTCGGCGGAGATGTCGGTCATGAGGGTCCTGACGTCGCACACGGCGGGGCCTCGTCGCCCCGGGCACCGCGTCGTCGCGATGCGCTTGCCTCATGCTCCGGCCGCACCGGGGGACCCCTCAAGCGCGCGGAGTCCATCCCGCACCGAGAGTCAACCGGCGTGCCCTCCCGGGCAAGCCCCGTCCCCGCGCAGCTCCGTCCCCGCGGTTCCGTCCCTGGATCCGCCCCTGGCCCCCGTGCGGGATCAAAACCGCCCCTGCCGGACGCGAGTGGGGTGCCTTCCTGATCCCGCACGGGCGTCCCGCCTGCGGCCGCCCCGGCGCGGGACGGAAACCGCCCCTGCCGGACGCGTGTGGGGTGCGTTCCTGATCCCGCACGCGGGCGCGGTGCCCTCTGGGGCGCGGGAGTCGTGTCCTCCCGCGCACGGCGTGCCGCTCGTCGGTGCGGGATCGAAAGTGCCCCTGCCCGACGGGAGTGAGGTGCGTTCTTGATCCCGCACAGGGGCGGGGGTGGAGGTGCGGGATCAGGAACGAGCGCGGGGCGAGCGCTGGCGGGGCGGTTTTAATCCCGCGCGCGACGGGGAGAATGGGAACAACAGGGTCAGTGGGTGGCGCGGTACTCGCTGGGGGAGACGCCGAAGGCGGTCTTGAAGGCGCGGCTGAAATGCGCCGCGTCGACGAAGCCCCAGCGGGCGGCGATGGCGGCGACGGGGCGGTCGGCGAGCATCGGGTCGAGGAGGTCGCGACGGCACTGCTCCAGGCGGCGGGTGCGGATCCACGTCGACACGGTCACCCCCTGCTCCTGGAACAGTCCGTGCAGGTGGCGGGTGGAGATGAAGTGCGCGGCGGCGATGGAGGCCGGTCCGAGGTCCGTGGAGGCGAGGTTGCGGTCGATGTGCGAGCGGATCCGCTGCATGAGGGCACGGTGCGGGTCGGCGGAGACCTGGTCGAGACCGAGCTCCCGCGTGAAGACGGTGGTCACGAGGTCGAGGGCGCTGTGCGCGAGCCGGGCTCCCGTCGTGCCGGCGAGTTCATCGAGGTTGCCGGCGAGCTGCGTCAGGTACGGCACGACCATGCCGCCGAGCCCTTCCTGACCCGAGATGCGGACGGCCGTGAGCTGCCCGATCATGTCCGGCGGGAGGCTGATCAGGTGCTTCGGGAACATGACGACCATGGTGCGGAAGTCCTGGTCGAAGACGAGGGAGTACGGCCGATCGGTGTCGTAGACGGCGAGGTCGCCGGGCTGCAGCACGGCCTCGCGGTCGTCCTGGATGAGCAGGCCCGTCCCGGCGAGCATCAGGCTCACCTTGAAGTACGAGCGGTCCCCGCGGGCGATGAGCTCGGTGGTGCGCTCGACGACGTGCGAGGTCGCGCGGATGTCGTTGACGTGCACCTCGTCGACGGCGGCGCCGCGGATCACGCCGCGGAACTGGTCGGCGCCCGCGGTGGACACCTGCAGCGGGACGAACGACTCGGAGACGGCGGCGCGGAACTCGCTGATGTTGCGCGCGACGAGCGTGGACACCGATTCGGCGGGGGTGGTGAGGGCACCGTTCATGACTGATCACCTCGGGCTGGTGGGAACGACGACGTTGTATACGATCCGTTCCGTGATGCTACCACCGGCGACGATCCTGCGGGGGTGCCGTCTAGGATGTGGTCCGTGAACGGCGGGATGATGTCGACGGTGACGCAGCGGATCCGGCAGGTGCTCCGCCAGGTGCGCGGACCCGCCACCTCCGACGCGGTGTTCGAGGCGACGGCGCTGATCGTCGGTGCGGCGTTCCTCCTCGTCGGGTTCCTCGGGGCGTTGCCGGTGTTCTGGGGGCGGGAGCTCTCGATCAGCGGCACCGGCTCGATCGGTATGTTCGCGGCCTACGGCGGCGCGATCGCGGCGGCGCTCGCCTTCGCCCTGGGGCGGCTCGCTGTGCGGGTTCCGGAGCCCGACCCCACCCGCGCCAGGGACGGATTCGCGGTACCCGGCGACCGCCTGCGCTGGTACGACCTCGCCGCCATCGCCTTCGCGCACGCCGCGATCGCCTACCTCGGCTGGTTGGGGATCGCGCAGCTGCTGGATCAGAGCTTCGTGGACGCCCCCGTCTTCGCGTTCCCCGGAGCGATCCTGGTCGCCGTGGCGTTCGCGCTCACGGGCTACGTCGCCTTCCTCAGCGCCGTCGCTCTGACGCCGACCGTGCTGTCGCTGGTCCTGGCGGTGTTCCTCGTCGTCGGGGCGTTCGCGGCGATGCTGGCCTCCAGTGACGTGCACTGGTGGCGCGACAATCTGTCGGCGCTGGGCATGAGCAGCAACAGCGCCTCGGTGGCCTTCAACGTGACCCTCGTCATCGCGGGGATCATGGTGACGACCATCTCGCGCTATGCGACGGCGGGGCTGCCTGTCGACGACCCGGTCGACCGCCGTGGCCGGACCATCGTGCGCGGCGGGCTCATCCTGATGGGCATCTTCCTCGCGTGCGTCGGGATCTTCCCCGTCGACGAGTGCTTCGGTCTGCACAACACCGTCGCGACGGGCATGGTGGTGGTGTTCGCGGTGGTCGTCGTCGGTCTGCCGTGGTTCGTGCGCAGCATCCCGCGCGTCTTCGTCGGCCTCGGCTGGACGTACGTGCTGGTCATCGTGCTGCTCGGGGCGTTCTTCGCTGTCGGCTACTACAACCTCACGGCGGTCGAGCTCATCGCGGCCGTGCTGATCTTCAGCTGGATCATCGTGTTCCTGCGCACGGCGGGGACGATGGGCGGTCACGCGCCGCGGGCCGACGCCCTGACCGCTCCCGATGCCGCGGTCCGCTGACGCACCGGCGCTCGGCGGCGACGTCAGTCGCGGAGGAGGCGCGTCGCCTGACGCGTGCGCTGCAGGGCGTCGACGGTCTCGGCGTACCGCCGCTTGGCGACGCCGATGAACAGGCAGTCCACGAGGGCGAGCTGCGCGATCCGGCTCACCATCGCCCCGGCACGGAAGGTCGACTCGCGCACCTCGGTGAACAGGGCGTGGTCGGCGACCTGGGCGAGAGGGGAGTCCTTCACGGAGGTGACGGCGACGGTCGTCGCACCGTTGGCGACGGCGGCTTCGAGGAACCGCACCGTCTCGATCGTCGACCCCGCGTGCGAGAACCCGATGGCGACGGTGGTCCTGACGGGCAGGACCGCGGCGGCGATCGCCTCGTGGGGGTCGGCGAGGACGTGGGCGTTGCGGCCGACGCGGAGGAGCTTGTGCGCGAGGTCCTCCGCGACGAACTGACTGGCGCCGATGCCGTAGAGCAGGATCCGGTCGGCGCCGTCGATGGCCGCGACAGCCGCCGCCAGCACAGCGAAGTCGAGCTGGCCGACGGTCTCCTCGATGGCGAGGAGCTCCAGGGCCGCGAGCTTGGAGACCGCCTCCTCCAGAGAGTCCTCGTCGGAGATCTCCGAGCCGTAGGCGCCGCGGGCGGAGAACTGCGCGGCCTCCTTGCCGAGCTCGGTGGCCAGGGCCATCCGCAGCGGCGCGTATCCGGTGAAGCCGATCGCGCGGCAGAACCGCACGACGGAGGCGACCGAGGTGCGGCACTCCTCGGCGAGCTCGCTGATCGTCTTGTCGATCACGAGGGTCGGGTTCTCCCGCACGGCGGCCGCGACGCGCGCCAGCGACGGGGGCAGGGTCGCAGCGGCGGCTTCGATCGTGGACTGGATGCTCACGGTATCCTCCGGAACGGCGGAACGGGATGGTAAATTCTTTTCAGCGAGTCTACGTGTTGTGTAGTCGCTTTTCTTTCTTTCCGCCGGATCCGAGGAGTGCCGATGAGCGAGACGACCGCCACCGTCGACCTCGGCAAGTCCCGCTGCCGCCTCGTCGTGCACGGCGCGACGGCCGGGGAGCGCTCCGGGATCGGAGCGCCGGGCCTCGCCGCGGCGGGCGGAGTGGAGGCGGCGCTCACCGCGATTCTCCCGCTGCTCGACGGTGTCGAGCGCATCGACACGCTCGGCGTGGGGGCGGCCGGCGCCTGGTTCGCCCCGGAGGCGGCCGCGGAACTCGCCGCCGCGCTCGCCGCACGGACCGGAGCGCGCGTGGCCGTGGCGTCGGACGTGGTCACCGCCCATGCGGGCGCTCTCGACGGCGCGGCCGGCGTGCTGCTCATCGCCGGCACCGGAGCCGTGGCGCTGGGCGTCGACCCTTCCGGTGCGCGTCTGGTCGACGGCTGGGGTCCCGAGCTGGGCGACTTCGGCAGCGGATCCTGGCTCGGCCGCGAGGCGTTGCGCGCCGTGCTCCGTGCCCACGACGGGCTGGCCGCGCCCACCGCTCTCACCACGGCGCTCGCCGCCCCCGTCGGCCCGCCCTCGGCCGTGCAGGCCTGGCTCGCCGCCGACGGAGCTCTCGCCCGCCGCCTCGCGACCCTCGCGCCCCTCGTGCTCGCCGCCGCCGCAGACGACGACCCCGTCGCCCGCGGGATCGTCGAGGAGGCCGTCCGGCTCCTCGCTGCGACGACCGCTGCGGCCGCCGGGCCGACCGCGGACGTCGCACTGCACGGCGGCCTCACCGACCACGACGGATTCCGCGCCGCCCTCGCACGCGCGCTCGAAGGGAGCGGCCGTCGGGTCGTCCCCGCGCGAGGCGGCGCCATGGACGGGGCCCTGCTGCTGACCCGTCGCCTCGACCTCCCCCATGAAAGGTTCGTGCACCGTGCCGAATGACCCCCGTCTGACCACCCTTCTCGCCGAGCTCGCGGGCCTGGACACCGAGGCCTCGTCCACCGAGCGGGGCGATCTCGACCTGCTGAGCACCACTGAGCTCGTCGAGCGCATGAACGCCGAGGACCGTCGCGTGCCCGAGGCCGTGGCCGGTCGCACGCCGGAGATCGCGGCGGCGGTGGACGGCATCACGGAGCGCTTCCGACGCGGCGGTCGCCTCATCTACATCGGTGCGGGCACGGCAGGTCGCATCGGCGTGCTCGACGCGAGCGAGTGCCCGCCCACCTTCGGCACCGACCCGTCGATGGTGGTCGGACTCATCGCCGGCGGGGAGACGGCCATCCGCTCGGCGGTGGAGAACGCGGAGGACGATGATGAGGCCGCGGCCCTCGCCCTGCGCGACCTCGACCTCACCGAGCGGGACACGGTGGTGGGCATCTCGGCATCCGGCCGTACGCCCTACGTCATCGGCGGGCTGCGGTACGCCCGGGGCCTCGGCGCCCTCACGGTGGCGATCGCCTCGAACGCGGGGTCGGCGATCGGCGCGGAGGCCGACATCGCGATCGAGGTCGTCACGGGGCCGGAGTTCATCTCGGGCTCCACGCGGCTGAAGTCCGGCACGGCGCAGAAGCTCGTCGTGAACATGCTGACGACGCTCTCGATGATCAAGCTCGGCAAGACGTACCGCGGGGTCATGGTCGACCTGCTGGCCACGAACGAGAAGCTGCACGCGCGCTCGATCCGCACGGTGTCGCAGCTCGCGGATGTGGACGTCGACGCCGCGTCCGCCGCGCTGCAGGCCGCGGACGGTTCCGTCAAGCTCGCGCTGCTCCTGCTCGCGACGGGCGCCTCCGCCGAGACCGCCGCTGAGGCGCTGGCCGCGGCCGACGGCATCCTCCGCGACGCGATCGCCGCCCTCGCCTGACCCGCTCTCCCCTCGGCAGGGATGAGAATCGCGCCTGACGGGAGCGATCGGGGCACCTTTTCGCACCCGCGACGGGCTGCCCGCTAGCGTGAGGGCATGCCCCTCGCTCTCGTCACCGGCGCCGCGCGCGCGAACAGCATCGCCGCGGGTATCGTCCCGCGGCTCCGTGCCGACGGCTGGACCGTCGTCACCAGCGACCTCGACGACGCCGATCACCCCGCCGACCTCTCCACCGCCGACGGGCCGGAGCGCCTGATCGCCGAGGTCGCGGAGGCGCACGGCCCGATCTCCGCGCTCGTCCTCAGCCACGCGCACGACGTCGAGTCCGGCGTGCTGGACACGACGGCGGAGAGCTTCGACCGGCACGTCGCCGTGAACGCGCGGGCGAGCCTGCTCCTCATCGCGGCCTTCGCCCGGCAGGCCGATACG
>NZ_JBFLUM010000030.1:0-12655 GCF_050470785.1 Microbacterium sp. NRRL B-14842
GTACTTCCTTCCTCAATCTCGCCGACGAGACGGCGGCCATCGCGTGGCCGATCCCGCTCGACCAGGTCGAGATCTCCCGAAGGACCGGGCGCATCTCGACTGGCCGACGTGACCCCGATCGGCCCGCGGAAGACCCTCGTCGTCGGGCGTCCGGTCAGCTCGGCCTGGCGTTGCGGGCGGCTCTCGGGGACGCGGAGCACGTCGAGTACACGACCAGGGAGACGCTCGACCTCCGCGACCCCGAGCTGGCCCGTCGCACGGCGCTGGCGCGACTACGGGACGATCATCAACGCGGCCGCCTACACGGCCGTCGACCACGCCGAGACCGCGGAGGGCGGGCCGAGGCCTGGGCGGCGAACGTCACGGGCATGTCCGCGCTCGCCCGCATCGCGACCGAGAACGGCCTCACGCTCGTGCACGTGTCCAGCGACTACGTGTTCGACGGCACGAAGGACGGCCCCTACACGGAGACGGACGAGGTCCGTCCGCTCGGTGTCTACGGGCAGACGAAAGCGGCGGGGGACGCGATCATCGCGACCGTGCCCGTCACTACATCCTGCGCACCTCCTGGGTGATCGGCGACGGCCGCAACTTCGTGCGGACGATGGCCTCGCTGGCGGAGCGGGGCGGTCGCGCCGCGGGTCGTCGGCGACCAGATCGGGCGGCTCACCTTCACGGCGGACCTCGCCGCGGCCATCCGGCACCTGCTCGACGTCTCGGCGCCGTTCGGGCTCTACAACGTGACCGGGGGCGGCGAACCGCGCTCCTGGGCCGACATCGCCCGCGCGGTCTACCGGCTGACCGGGCACGACCCGGCCGCGGTCACCCCGGTGACGACGGAGGAGTACTTCGCCGACCAGGCCGGACCGATCGCGCCGCGTCCGCGCAACAGCGTCCTGGACCTCGCCCGGATCACGGCCACCGGCTGGACGCCGAGGGATGCGGATGCGGCCCTCGCGGACTACCTATCCGCCGACGACCGCCTAGAGCTCGCCCGGCTTTCATCGCCTCCGCGTCGATGGGCGCGGATGATGCGCAGGGTCGCGGTGTCCGGCTCCGGCTCACCCGCCGCCTCCCGCTCCTCCCGTCGCCGACGGGGCGCGTACACGACGAGCGAGTGGAAGAGGAAGCGGGCGAAGAACGCCACGACGAGCGAGAGCGCCGTGGCGAGCACGCTGGAGATGTGCCACGTCTCGACCATGAGCGCCATCACCCGGGATGCGCAGGGCCGCCTCGACGTTGTTGAACGTGAACGAGGCCGCGAAGCGTGCCGCGGCGCTGCGGGCGGTCGGTGCGCATGTCCGCGAAGACGAACCGCTCCTGCAGCAGGAAGTTGCCCACGATCGTGACCTCGGCGCCGATGATCGCCGCCCACACGTAGGGCACGCCCGCGGCGGTCAGCGCCCACATGATCGCGAGGTTCGCGATGGCGCCGAGGACGCCGATCGCGGCGAACAGGGACATCTTTCCGAAGCGCAGCCGTGCCAGGTGGGCGATGAACGTGGCCCCCTGCCGGAGGCTCGCCTTCGAGGTACCGTGGCGGCGTTCGCCGAACTCCATCGGGACCTCCGCGATCCGCAGATCGGTGCGGGCGAGGATCTCCAGGAGGATCTTGAAGCCCTGCGGCCGCAGGGCAGCGAGATCGAGTCGCCGCCGGTCGACGAGGAAGAACCCGGTCATCGGATCGGTGCTCCGGGCGAGCCGCCGCGGGAACATCGCGCGGGTCAGCCAGGTGGCGGCGCGGGAGACGCCGAAGCGCACGGCCGTCCCGAGGCCGCTGGTGTCTCCGCCGCCGATGTAGCGGGAGGCGGCGACGACGTCCGCGTCGCCGTCCGCGTACCGGTCCAGCAGGGTCGGCAGGAGCTCCGGCGGATGCTGGAGGTCGCCGTCCATCACGATGCAGACGTCGCCGTTCGCGGCCCCCAGGCGACGACGACCGCCCCGCCGAGGCCCCCGACGTTGTCCGCGCGATGGAGCACCCGGACCGCGATCGGGGCGTCGGCCGCGAGGCGCTCCACCTCGGCCGCTGTGTCATCGGTGCTGTCGTCGATGAAGAGGATCTCGGCGTCCCGTCCCGCCAATGCCGCCGCCGTCCGCTCCACGAGTTCGGCGACGTTGTCGCGCTCGTTGTACGTCGGCACGATGACCGTGACCCCTGCCCCCAACGTGGTCCCCTTCGTTCCGCAGCCCCATCGGCTCCGGCATCCATCGTTCCATGGGTTCCTATGGGCCGCAGGACATGTTCCTGCTAGAGTGTCGTCTGCGGCTGTGGGAGTCGCGACGAACGGGTGGGGATCCGTTCGACTGGGGAATGATCGATCTGGGGAGATCATGGGGACGCGTATCGGCTATGCCGTCGGAGCTTTCGACCTGTTTCACGTCGGGCACCTCAATCTGCTGCGGCACGCCAAACAGCACTGCGACATCCTGATCGCCGGTGTGGTGAGCGACGAGATGCTGCGTCAGGTCAAGGGGATCGAGCCGGTCATCCCGACCGCCGAGCGTGCCGAGATCGTGCGGCACATCTCCTTCGTCGACGACGTCTACGTCGAGACGACGCCGTCGAAGATGGACTCCTGGCGCGACGTGCGCTTCACGCACTTCTTCAAGGGCGACGACTGGCGCGGCACCGAGAAGGGCCTGCGGCTGGAGAGCGAGTTCGCGGAGGTGGGCGTCGAGGTCGTCTACTTCCCGTACACCGCGCACACGTCGAGCTCGGCGCTCCGCCGCGCGCTCGACGCGATCACCGCGAACGCCACGGCGTCGGTGGTCGGCGCGACCCGCTGAAGCCGGCGTCGGTCAGTTCGCGACGCCGAGGAGGCTGCGCGCCATCCGCGCCACGTGCGGCGGGGTGTGCGGGCCGAGCCACACCGTCCAGTGCTCCGGGGGCTCACTGCACGTCCACTCCAGGCACCACGCGTAGACGGCGTTCGCGAGACGCTCGCCGCGGGCATGGGCGCGCGGCCCCTCGGCGCGCAGGAGCCAGCGGACCGAGACCCCCTGGGGGACGTCGATGTGCCGGAACTGGATACGGGCCGCCGCCTCGATGAGGATGACGCCGTGCGCATCCCACGGGAGCCGGGACGCGACGCGGGCGATGGCTCCGACATCGGCGGCGTCCCCGGCGATGAGGACGGCTCCCTCCATCGCTTCCCAGTCCGGATCCTCGAGGTGCTCGCACGCGATGCTCATGCCTCCACTATAGGTAAGGCTACCCTTACCATCAAGCCGTTAGTCCTCCGCGACGGCGCTCGTCAACACCTTTACCCGGACGGCGCCACGCGTCATCCTGAGTCCGTGAGCAGTGAGAGGATTCGACGCACGCCCGCCGGACGCCGCCTGGTCGGCGCCCTGGTCGGCCTGATCGTGGCCGCAGCCCTGAGCGGGTGCGGAGCGACGGTCCCCGCAGACCCGGACGGCACCCTGGACCGAGTCACGGGCGGAGAGCTGCGGGTCGGCACCTCGCCCGACCCCGGCCTGGTCGAGACAGACGGCGGCCGGCCCCACGGGCCGGTCGTCGCCCTCGTCGACGGCTTCGCCGCGAGCCTGGACGCCCACGTCACCTGGACGGTCGCGACCGAGGAGAGCCTGGTGGGCATGCTGGAGACCGGCGACCTCGATCTCGTCGCCGGCGGCCTGACCCCGGACACCCCGTGGATCGACAAGGCGGGCGTGACCCGCGGCTATCCCGGGATCGAGGGCGCGGGCGATCGGGAGCTCGTGATGCTCGTCCCCCTGGGCGAGAACGCCTTCCTCTCGGCCCTCGAGACCTACCTCGACGGTGAGGTCGATCGATGACCGAGACGAAGCGGTTCGGGCGTACCGAGCTCCCCGACGAACAGCAGCAGGCGACCCGGAAAGCCGTGCGCTGGGAGATCTTCACGATCGTCTACACCTCGATCACGATCACCGTGATCGCGCTCGTCGTGGGCGAGTCCCAGGCGATGCGCACGGCGTGGATCGAGGACATGCTGTCCCTGATCCCGCAGTTCGCGTTCCTTCTCGCCCTGGTGTTCGTGCGGCGCCGCCCCACCCGGAAGCACCCCTACGGCCTGCACCGCGTGATGGGCGTCGGGCACCTCGTCGCCGGTGTCGCGCTCCTCGCGGTCGGCCTCAACCTCGCCGTCGAGGCCGTCGCCGGACTCCTCCGGGGGAGCACCCGACCATCGGCACGGTGCAGCTGTTCGGGCAGACGATCTGGCTCGGTTGGCTCATGGTCGCCGTCATGGCCGTCGTGATCGTCGGACCGGTGTTCTTCTACGGTCCGGCCAAGGCCAAGCTCGCCCCCGTCCTGCACAACAAGCTGCTCTACGCCGACGCCGACATGGCGAAGGCGGACTGGCAGACGACGGTCGCCTCGATCGTCGGCGTGCTCGGTGTGGGCGCGGGAATCTGGTGGCTCGACGGCGCCGCGGCGCTCTTCATCTCGCTCGGCATCATCTGGGACGGCTTCCGCAACACGAAGACGGCCATCGTCGATCTCATGGATCAGCGGGCCCGCACCTTCGACAGCGCGGAGCCGCATCCGCTGGCCCGCGATGTCGTCTCCTACCTGCGCAGCCGCCCCTGGGTGGATCAGGCTGCCGTGCGCATGCGGGATCAGGGCCAGGTGTTCCACATCGAGGCGTTCGTGGTGCCGCATCACCGGGCCGTCCGCACGGCCGACCTGACCGCCGCGTCCGAGGGCATCGCCGACTTGGACTGGAAGGTGCAGGACGTCGTGATCATCCCGGTCGAGGAGCTGCCGGCCGAAGCGGACCCCGGGCGATGAGCGCCGCCGACGAGGCGCTGTTCCCCGGCTTCACGACCACTCGGATCCCGACCTCCGAGGCGGACATCCTCGTCCGTCACGGTGGCTCGGGACCGCCCGTGGTGCTCCTGCACGGTCACCCCCGCACCTCGGCGACGTGGCATCGGGTGGCTCCCCTGCTCGTCGAGCGCGGCTTCACCGTGATCTGCCCCGACCTGCGCGGCTATGGACGCTCCCGCGGCCCGGCGCCCACCTCCGATCACTCGGCCCATTCCAAGCGTGCCGTCGCCCGAGACATCCGCGCCGTCGCAGAGAGACTCGGTCACGAGCGCTTCCGCCTTGTCGGGCACGACCGAGGCAGCTACGTCGCGCTCCGGCTCGCCCTCGATCACCCGGAGACCGTAGAACAGGTCGCGCTGCTGGACTGCCTGCCGATCTCGGAGCACCTTCGCCGCTGCGACGCGACCTTCGCCGTGCATTGGTGGCACTGGTTCTTCTTCGCCCAGCCGGACATCCCGGAGCGCGTCATCGGCGCGGACCCGGAGGCCTGGTACGCCCCCAAGGCCGACCCGGCGACGATGGGCGCGGCGAACCATGCAGAGTTCCTGCACGCGGTGCGGCAGCCGTCGGTCATCCGGGCGATGCTCGAGGACTACCGCGCCGGTCTCACGATCGACCGCGCACACGAGGAGGCGGATCGCGCCGCCGGGCGCCGACTCGCGATGCCCGCGCTCGTGCTCTGGTCGGAACGCGACGATCTCGAAGAGCTCTACGGCGACCCTCTCCGCATCTGGCGGGACTGGGCCGACGATGTCCGCGGCCACGGCATCGACAGCGGGCACCACATGGCGGAGGAGGCGCCAGAACCTCTCGCCGCCGCACTGGCGGGCTTCTTCGGAGCCGCCCCTCCCCCACGGACGTAGGCTGGAGGCATGACCAACCCCGCCTCCGACACCATCACGATGTTCGGCGCCGACTGGTGCCGCGACTGCATCCGCACGAAGAAGCAGCTCGACGAGCTCGGCGTCGCGTACACCTACGTCGACCTGGTCGCCGACCCCGACGCCGCCGACATCGCGAAGGACATCTCCGGCCGCACGAACATCCCCGTCGTCGTCTACCCCGACGCCTCGCACCACGTCGAGCCGTCGAACGCCGACGTGGAGTCGAAGCTGCGCGAGCTCTCGCTCATCTGATCGTCTCGCCACTCGGCGGATCTCCGCGCGGACGCCTAAGCTGAAAGCCCGTTCGAAGGAGACGCCGATGACTTCTGCGCCCACGACAGCGCCTGCCGTTCCCGCTCTCGGGGAAGGCGAGGCGGAGAGGCTCGACGCCGCCGTCGCCGACCTGCAGACCGGGACGTCGGTGTGGACCGCGCTCACCGTGGCGCAGCGCGCGACGCTGCTCCGGCAGGTCCGCACGAGCGTCGCCGCGACGGCCGAGGACTGGGCGACGACCGCCGCCGCCTCCAAGGGCCTGGACGCGCGGCATCCGCTCCGCGGCGAGGAGTGGCTGAGCGGTCCGTACAGCGTCCTCGGGGCGCTCGACGCCTCGATCGCCACGCTGACCCGGATCGCGAACGGGGCCAATCCACTGGACGGCATCCGGGTCGACCGGGCGCCCGGTGGCCGGGCACGCGTGCATGCCTTCCCTCTCACCGGCATCGACCGGTTCCTGCTGTCCGGATTCACCGGCGAGGTCTGGCTCGAGCCGGGGACCACGCCGAACGCCGCCAGGGCGGGTGCGGGTCTGGCCCAGCGCACGCCGACGGTGTCCGGCGGCGTGGGCCTCGTGCTCGGCGCCGGGAACGTGACCTCCATCCCCGTGCTGGACGTGCTGTACGAACTGCTCGCCCACAACCGCACCGCCCTGCTGAAGGTGAACCCCACGCAGGGACGCCCTGGTCCCCGTCTACAAGCGCGCGCTCGCCCCGCTCATCGAGCCCGGACTGCTGCGGATCGTGCGCGGGGGCCCGGCGGCCGGCGCGTATCTCACCCAGCACCCGGGCCTCGCGCACGTGCACATCACCGGCTCGGCGGCAACGTTCGACACCATCGTCTGGGGGCCGTCCTCCGGTGAGGGCGCGGCGGCGACGAAGCGCCGCCGCCGCGAGAACCGCCCGCTGCTGAAGAAGCCCATCACCGCCGAGCTCGGCGGGGTCTCCCCCATCATCGTCGTGCCCGGGAAGTGGACGGCCGCCGACCTCGCGTATCAGGCCGAGCACATCGCGACCATGCGGCTGCAGAACAGCGGCCACAACTGCATCGCGGGGCAGGTCGTCATCCTCTCCGCCGACTGGGACCAGGCCGACGACTTCCGCGCCGCGCTGCGCCACGCCTACGCCACCGCTCCGGAGCGCCCGATCTGGTACCACCGGCGCCCCCTCCCGCATGCAGGCCGCCACGGACGACTACCCGGACGCGCTCGTGCTCGGGGACCGGCTCCTCGTCGAGATCGACGGCGATGAGGACCCCGCCGCCCTGGAGAGCACGGAGTACTTCGCCCCGGTCCTCGGCGTGGTGAGCCTGCCGGGCACCGGCCAGGAGTTCCTCGACGCCGCGGTCGCGCACGCGAACGAGAAGCTGCAGGGCACGCTCGGCGCGAACCTGCTCATCGACCCGGCCACCGAGAAGGCGCTCGGCAGCGGGTTCGAGCGGGCGCTCACCGCCCTGCACTACGGCTCGATCGCGATCAACGGGTGGACCGCCTTCGGGTTCATCACCCCGACCCTCACCTGGGGCGCTTTCCCCGGCGGCACGATCGACGACGTCGGCAGCGGCATCGGCGTCGTCCACAATGCCCTGCTGCTGGATCGGGTGGAGCGCTCCGTGCTGCGCGGCCCCTTCCGACCGTTCCCGCGCTCGCTGCCCGTGGCCAACGGCGGCGGACGCCTGACCATCCTCCCGAAGCCGCCGTGGTTCGTCTCCTCCCGCACCGGCGCGGCCGTGAGCGAGGGTCTCACCCGCCATCGCGCGGACGGCGGCGCCGTCGGCCTCGTGAAGACCCTGATGCGCGCGCTCCGCGCCTGAGGGGACGCGTCAGGCCTCGGGCCGGAACCGATCGGTCGCGGCGCGGAGAGCCGCGCGGATGCCGGGTTCGGCGGCGGAGTGGCCCGCGTCGTCGACCACCTGGAAGTCGGCTTCCGGCCAAGCCCGGTGCAGGTCCCACGCCGTCATCATCGGCGTGACCACGTCGTGGCGGCCCTGCACGATCACGGTCGGGATGTGCCGGATGGCGTCGATCCCGGCGAGCAGCTGTCCCTCGGCCCACCAGCCGCGGTGCACGAAGAAGTGGTTCTCGATGCGCGCGAAGGCGACGGCCCGGCGGGGATCGGCCATCGCCGCGATCTGCTCCGGGTCGGGGCGCAGGGTGACGGTCGCCGCCTCCAGGCCGCCCACGCGAGGGCCGCCGGTTCGTGGACCGCCGAGTCCGGATCGAACAGCCGCCGGTGATACGCCTCGATCATCCGCGAGCGCTCCAGGACCGGGATCGGCGCGATGAAGTCCTCCTCACAGGTCGGGGAACAGCGCCGCCGCCCCGCCCTCGTAGAACCATTCGAGCTCGGCGCGGACGCAGGGTGAAGATGCCGCGCAGGATCAGCTCGAGACGACATCCGGGTGGGCCTGAGCGTAAAGCCACGCGAGGGCGCTCCCCCAGGACCCGCAGAACACCTGCCAGCTCTCGATGCCGAGGTTCTTGCGCAGGAGCTCGAGGTCGGCGATGAGGTGCGCGGTGGTGATGTGCCGGAGATCGGCATCGGGCTCCGCGGCGGACGGCGTGCTCCGACCGCATCCGCGCTGATCGAGGAGGACGATCCGGTAGGCCTCGGGGTCGAAGAACTGCCGCTGCCACGGCGACGTCCCGCTGCCGGACCTCCGTGGAGGAAGACCACGGGCTTGCCCCTCCGGGTTGCCGCTGATCTCCCAGTGCCAACGCGGTGCCCGTCGCCGACAGAGCAGCACCCCGGTCCTCGTACGGCTCGATGGGCGGATAGAGCCCTTCGGTGTTCGTCATGTTCGGTTCCCCCCAACCGGTCGTGCGGTCCCTGCCGAGTCCACGTATCTGACAACGGCGGGATCACCGGGCCTACGGGTCGAGCTGATCGCGGGGAAGGGTGAACACCTGCCCGCACGCGTCGAGCCGTTCTGGTATCCCTCCGCGAACCAGCGCTGACGCTGCGCGCTGGAGCCGTGCGTCCAGCTCTCCGGATTGACCATGCCGGCCTGCTCCTGGATGTGGTCGTCTCCGACCGCGGCCGCCGCGTTCAGGGCGTCCTCGATCTGCGTCTCCGTCGGCTTCTCCAG
Organism: Microbacterium sp. NRRL B-14842; assembly: GCF_050470785.1. NCBI lineage: Bacteria > Bacillati > Actinomycetota > Actinomycetes > Micrococcales > Microbacteriaceae > Microbacterium > Microbacterium sp. NRRL B-14842. The sequence continues at coordinate 9,055 of NZ_JBFLUM010000030.1, forward strand.
GTAGGGATCGCCGTCGGCGTCGGTCTGCTCGGTCATGCGGCCGAGCCAGCCGCCGGCGTAGCAGTCGGCCTGCAGCTCCATGCGCACGCCGTTGCTGCCGGGACCGGTGCCGTTGTTCGGGTACTGGTCCATCGTCCCGGTGATGTTCTGGATGTGGTGCCCCCACTCGTGCCCGATGATGTAGAGCTGCGCGAGGTTTCCGGCCGAGGCCCCGAACTGCTCCTGCATGAGCTGGAAGAAGGTGGGATCGATGTAGACGGTCTCCTCCGGCGGGCAGTAGAAAGGCCCCACGGCATTGGAGGCCGTTCCGCACTGCGTGGATGTCGCGCCGTCCGACGACGATGTTCTGCGGAGCCCGGTAGCCCTCGACGTTGTCCCCCCCAGAACGCGTCCAGTGCGAGCTGAGCGCCTGCGATGCCGGCACTCGGCGTTCGCGTTCGCGTCGGCACGGTGTCGCAGTTCTCGATGGCCGGAACCGCCGGCGGGCTCGCTGCCCGCCCCCGGGCGCGCCACCGACCAGTCCGCTGAGGTCGATGCCCAGCAGGGGGCCGGCGATGAGGGCGAGGAGAACCGAGCACGCCGATGCCGGTGCCGCCCGCGATCGCCGCCGTGCGTCCGCGGCGGCGCGTGGTGTTGCGGGAGAGGTCGGCGTCGGGATTGAACGTCATGCGTCGAGGGTACTCCGCGCGCCGACACCCTGACGGACGTAGGCTCGTGGCATGGCCACCACGATCACCATCACCGGCGCGGGGCGGACAGATCGGCTACGCGCTCCTCTTCCGCATCGCCGCCGGCGACATGCTCGGTCCGGACGAGAAGGTGCGGCTGCGGCTGCTGGAGATCCCGCAGGGACTCGGCGCTGCGGAGGGCGCGGCGCTGGAGCTCCAGGACGGCGCTTTCGACCTGCTCGAGCACGTGGAGGTGACCGACGACGCAGCGGTCGGCTTCGACGGCTGCGACCCTCGCGCTGCTCGTGGGCGCGCGCCCCCGCGGTCCGGGCATGGAACGCGGCGACCTGCTGGCCGCGAACGGCGGCATCTTCGGGCCCCAGGGCGCCGCCATCGCCGCGAACGCCGATCCCGGGGTCCGCGTGGACCGTGGTGGGCAACCCCGCGAACACGAACGCCCCTGATCGCCTCGGCGGCGGCCGACGGCGTGCCCCGCCGACCGATTCACCGCACTCACGCGGCTGGACGAGAAACCGGGCACGGGCCCAGCTCGCGCAGACGCTCGGCGCCCCCGTGCACACGGTGCGGCGGGTACCGATCTGGGGCAACCACTCGGCCACGCAGTTCCCCGACGTGTCGCACGCGACCGTCGGCGGGAAGCCCGTGCAGGACGCCCTGGAGCGGATCGTCGGCGACGTCCCGGCGTGGCTGGACCGGACGTTCATCCCCCGGGTCGCCAAGCGCGGCGCGGAGATCATCGAGGTCCGCGGGTCGTCCTCCGTCGCCTCCGCCGCGAGCGCGACGATCGACCATGTGCGCGACTGGGTCGCGGGACCGAGGACTGGACCTCCGCCGCCGTCGTCTCGCGCGGAGAGTACGGCGTTCCCGGAGGGGCTCGTCTCCTCGTTCCCCGTGCAGTCCGTCGACGGCGAGTGGCGCATCGTGGAGGGCCTGGAGATCGACGACTGGGCCCGCACGCGCATCGACGCCTCGGTCGCGGAGCTCGTGGAGGAGCGGGAGGCGGTCCGTGCCCTCGGACTGCTCTGATCCGGTCGCCGCGGGACGCCCCAGGCAGGGCAGAATAGAGGGCGGAGGTGCGGGATGAGCGACACGATGGACCCGGCGGCACGACGCCGTCTCTCGACGATGCGCTGACGAGCCCGCTCCACCTCCCGCACGACGCAGCAAAGTGCCCGAAGTGCTTCACGGAGCTGCAGCAGAACCGCAACTTCTGGACCGCGCGTCCCGCGGGCTCCCGCCTGGTCGGCCTCGTCGTCGCTCGTGAGGGCATGCCGTCGGTCGTCGAGCAGCGCGCCGACCTCACCCGTTTCGGCGTGCCCATCGAGGGCTTCCGTCACCCGGGCGCCCGGACATCCTGGAGAGCTGGAACGACCGCCTCGCGCGGCTCATCTCGACGCTCCGGACCGGAGACGTGGTCGTGGTGGCGAACATTCCGGGCCCTGGGGCTCGACGCCGAGGAGGGCGCCCGCACGGTCGCCGAGCTCCGGCGACACGGGATCATCGTGAAGGTCCTCGGCCACGAGGCGCGTCATCTCGCCGACGACCGCCGGCGCCCGCTGAGAGGCGCCGCTAGAAGTCCCCGGACCGCAGACGGGCGAGCGTGCCCGCGCCGATCTCGGCACGGACGTCGGGACGGTGCGCGTAGAAGGTGACGAGTTCGGCCAGGAGCACCGGGTCGCTGGCGAGATCGGCCGCCGCCCACGAGGACTGCTGAGCGGTCGACGTCCGCAGTACCACGCGGTTGCCTTCCACGCCGGCGCTGACGACCTCCTCCCATGCCACGGCCACGTTGTTGCGCGGGATCCGGAGCTGCAGCCCGTCGGGGCGCAGCGTCAGGCGATGGGCGGAGGGAGCCCGGAACCACGACCGGATGCCGGCGATCGTCATGATCAGCGCGACCACCGGGAGGAGGAGCAGGGTGAGGAGCGGCAGTCGGTCCGCGGGCACCGTGAAGATGCTCCATGCCCACGCCGCGAGAGCAGGGCCCCCACCGGCGCGAGGGCGCGCAGCGGCCAGACGATCCCCGCGGCCCCGCCGAACGCGATCGCCGGACCGTCGACGACCGGCCGGACGACTCGGACCCGTGAGACGCGGGCGTGGGCCACCATCAGCCAGACGCCGACGGCGACGGCCGCGAGCACACCGATCCCCAGTGCCTTCATCGCCGGAGCCGGATCGGCGAACAGGATCAGGCTGAACAGCAGGACCACGATGGCGAACACGACGCCGAACACCGTGAGCGCCGTGGTCGCGCGCTGCTGCCCGTCCCCACCCCGGATGACCGGGTACCCCAGATCGTCTCCGGAGAGGTCGACTGCTGCTGACCCTGTCACCCGAACAGTCCCTTCCACGCCTTGCCGATGTTGTGCCCGGCGTCGCCCACGAAGTCGGTCGTGTTCTCCAGGCGTCCTCCGCGAAGTCCGTCGTGGCGTCCCACGCATCCGCCATGCGGCGTCGATCGACTCCCGGACGTCTTGCGGGACCCAGTTCTCGTAAGCCCACACCGCACCGGCGCCGACCGCCACCGCGGCCCCGCCGACGACCACCGCCGTGCCCCAGACCGGGAGCGTGACGACACCGGCCGCCGCGAGCGCGGCGACACCGGCAGCCGCAGCCGCGCCACCCGCCGCGCCGCCGATGATCTCCACCGCGGTGGACGAGGGGTCGTCGCCCGACGACATCGCCGAGCCCAGATTCCAGGCGTCGACGCCCCCAGCCGATGAACGGCACCGCCCGACTCGCGCGAGAGAGTCCGCGGGCCAGATCCTCGGCCTCGTCCGCAGCCCACCGCATGCCGGTGGGGTTGGCGGCCTCGGCAGCGGCCTTGACGGCGGGATTGCCGGAGCGCAGCTCGCGAACGAAGTCCGATGCTCCGAGACGCAGATCCTCCGCGTGGGAGGTGAGCTCGGCCG
>NZ_JBFLUM010000031.1:0-18360 GCF_050470785.1 Microbacterium sp. NRRL B-14842
TTCGTCTCCAGGACGAAGTCCCACTCCTCGATGTCGATCTCGGGATACGGGGTGTACGGGCACACGCCGCGTTGTTGACGAGGACGTGCAGGTCGCCCCAGGCGTCCGTGACCTCGGCGATGAGGGCGGCGATGGAGTCCGGTTCGCGGAGGTCGAGGCGCGACACGTGGACGTCCGGGGAACCGGCGGCACGGCACTCCTCAGCCACGCGGACGGCTTCGGCCTCGCGTCCGGCGTAGGTGATCCAGAGGGCGACGCCCTCGCGGGCGAGTTCGAGGGCGGCGGCGGTTCCGATGCCGGAACTGGCGCCCGTGACGAGTGCGCGGCGAACAGTCATGCCTAAACGCTATAGCAAGAAGCGGTCTCGGGACAGCGGCTGTACGCCAGCTTGCTAGATGCTATAGCATCGCATTCATGACCGCGCCGCTCATCCTCGTCACCGACTGCGACCTCCCGGGAATCGTCATCGAAGACACCCTCCGGGCCGCCGGCCTCCGTGCCGAACGGGCCGCCTCCGGGAGTCCGGACGACATCGCCGCCGCCGGAGCCGACGCCGAAGCGCTGGTCGTGCAGTGGGCGCGCATCGACGGCCCCCTCATGGACCGCCTGCCGAACCTCCGTTTCATCAGCCGGGTCGGCATCGGCTACGACATGATCGACGTCGAGGCCGCCACGGCCCGCGGCATCGCCGTCGCGAACACGCCGAGCTACTGCATCGAAGAGGTCGCCGCGCACACCGTCGCGATGATCTGACCCAGGCCCGCGGCCTCTCCGCCTACGACCGGGCCGTGCGCGACGGCGTCTGGAAGGCCGTCGACGCCCGGCCGCTCGCCGTGAGGCCGTCCTCCACCACCGTGTCGGTGCTCGGGTTCGGGCGCATCGGATCGATCGTCGCCCGCGGGTGCCGGGCGCTCGGCTTCCGCGTGCTCGTCGCCGACCCCTACGCTTCCGACGACGCCGTGAGCGACGCGGGCTGCGAGCCCGTCGACATCCCCTCGGCGATCGCCCGCGCCGACATCCTCACGCTGCACGTGCCGCTGACGGACGAGACCCGCCACCTGATCGACGCCGCGGCCCTGGCGACGATGAAGCGCGACGCCGTGATCGTGAACACCTGCCGCGGCCCGCTCATCGACGAGGACGCCCTGGCCGCGGCGCTCCGCGACGGGCGGCTCGCCGGTGCCGCCCTCGACGTCTTCGCGGAGGAGCCCCTCCCCGCGACCTCCCCGCTGCGGGCGCTCGACACCGTGCTCCTCACGCCGCACGCCGCCTGGTACTCCCCGGAGGGCCCTGGCGGATCTTCCCGTGCACGCCGCCGAGAACGTGATCCGCTCGCTCGCCGGCGAGGCCGTACCCATCGTCAACCCGAGCTTCGCCGCCGCGCGCTGAGAGGACCCTCATGGAACTGCTGCGACTCGGCGAGATCGGCCACGAGCGCCCCTACGTCCGCGATGACGAGGGCGTGGTGCGCGATCTCGGATCCCTGACCCGCGACATCGACGGCGCCTTCCTCGCCGCGGACGGCATCGCCCGCGTGCGCGCGGCAATGGCAGACGGCGCACTCCCGGAGGCGGAGACCGCCGGCTGCGCGTCGGCGCCCCCGTGGCGCGGCCGACCGCCGTGATCTGCATCGGCCAGAACTACGCGGCGCACGCGGCGGAGTCGGGCGCCGAGCCGCCCGCGCACCCGGTGGTGTTCTTCAAGCACCCGAACACTGTCGTGGGCCCGGACGACGTCGTGCTCCCTGCCGCCGGGCGCCGAGAAGGTCGACTGGGAGGTCGAGCTCGCGGTCGTCATCGGCCGCACGGCGCGGTATCTGCCCTCCGTCGAGGCCGCGCGCGACGTGATCGCCGGCTACACCATCTCGAACGACGTGTCCGAGCGGGCGTATCAGCTCGAGGTCTCCGGCGGACAGTGGTCGAAGGGGAAGTGCTCCGAGACGTTCAACCCCCTCGGCCCCGCGCTGGTGCCCGCCGACGAGGTCGACCCCCAGGCGCTGCGCCTGCGGTCCTTCGTGAACGGCGAGCCGCGGCAGGACTCCTCCACCGCCGACATGATCTTCCCCGTGCTGCAGCTCGTGCACGAGCTCAGCCACTACCTCGTGCTCGAACCAGGAGACGTCATCAACACCGGCACCCCGCAGGGCGTCGCGCTGTCCGGGCGCTTCCCCTATCTGCAGGACGGCGACGAGATGACCATCGAGATCGAGCGGCTCGGCCGTCAGCACCAGCGCACGGAGCGGGTCCGGCTCGGGTGAGGCCTGTGCCCGGGGCACGGTTCCTTTCGCTGAGTGCAACCGTGTCCCGGGTAGAGGCCTCTCCCGGGCACCCCACGGCCACAGGCATCCGCGCCGGCTCAGGCGGGTGGAGGGGAAAGGTGCCTGATGTCGCGCGAGCGCCTGAACCCGCGCGAGGGTCAGCCGGCGAAGGGGAGGACCGGGAGGCCGTGCACCCCGGGACGCACCGCGAAGACCGACCCCGCGGCAGTGCCGTGATCGGGCGGCAGGCCCTGCGCGGAGGTCGTGATGAAGAGCGTGCCGAGGTCGTCGCCGCCGAACGTGCAGGCACTGACCTGGGGCACCGGCAGCACGATGTCCTCGCGCACGGCCCCGGACGGCTCGAACCCGCGCACACGGCTCCCGCCCCACAGCGCGACCCAGACGCTGCCGTCCGCGGCGACCGTGAGGCCGTCGGGCACGCCGTCGTCTTCGGGATGTGCGCGAACACCCGGCGTCCGCGGAGGTCGCCCTCGGCCACGTCGAACACGTCGATCCGGCCGGTGTCGGTGTCCACGTAGTAGACGCGGCGGCCGTCGGGGGAGTAGCTGACCCCGTTGGACGAGGTCACGCGGGGGAGCACCGTGGTCACGTCGAGCGCGGCGTCGATGCGCAGCACGGTCCCTGCACCCTCGGTGGAGTCCGTGGACATCGATCCGGCCAGAAGTCGCCCTCGCGGGTCGCAGCAGCCGTCGTTCATGCGCACCGCGCCGTCGTCGAGCAGGGTCGCGACGGGACGGGCCTCCGTGTCGGGCCGTCGGCGAGGTACAGGGTACGCGCGCCCACCGCCACGAAGCCCCCGGACGTCCGCGGACGGAAGAACGCGAGGTACTCGTCGTCGACGTGCTGGCGGACGATATCGTCGCCGCGGAGGTGAGCAGGTCGCCCGCGTCTCCGTCGACCCAGCGCAGCCCGCCCCACCCGGGCCACCAGACCGGGGCTTCGGCGTGGACGGCGACCGGGCCGGTCACGTTCTCGGGAGTCATGCGCTCTCCGCCGTCCGCCGCGGGTCGGTCACGGGCAGCGGCTCCGGAACGGGGCCGTCATGATCCGCCGCTGCGGCACGGGCGGACGGAAGCTCCTTCGCCACCTGCTTCTCGAGCACGGTCACGGCCTCGTCGGAGAGCAGGATGAGGCCGTCGAGCTCCTCGCGCACCCGCTTGTACGCGATGTTCCGCTCGGACTGCGTCGCCGACTCGTCCACGGCGACCTTGAGAGCTGCTGCGCACGGTCGAGGCGCTTGCGCTCGGCCTCGGTGAACGTCGAGTCGCGCAGCCGACGGGCGTCCTTCTCCGCGATCTCGAACGCGACGGCGTAGTCGCCGACGGCCTGCAGGTACTCCGCGATCTGCTGCTCCGAGAGCGTCGCGTCGGCGGAGGCCGGACGCAGCGCGTCCGCGGTCTTCTTCGCGCGGAGGAAGGCGGCCGTCAGCGGCTGGCGGCCGTCGCTCATCGCGGGGAAGGCGATCAGCTTGGCGACGTCGAGCTCGTAGTCGAGCCAGCGCGCGGTGATCTCGTCATGCTCGCGAAGAGGCGGGCGAGCAGGTCGTCGGGCGCCACCGGCGCCGGTCGTGTCGACCACGGTAGGACCCTGGCGCTTCGCCTGCCGTCCGGCCGCGCGCGCCTCGATCTCGGCCGTCTTCAGCTGCGCCTTCATACGCAGCGTCTCCAGCCGGCGCTCGTGCCGACGCTTGGAGCTGCGCTCCCAGGCCTTGGCGGCGCCGCCGCCATGCCCATGATCGGAAGATGAGCCACCAGTAGTCACCCGCGAAGTTCCAGAAGCCCCGGATGAACTCGTCCATGATGGGTTCAGCCTACTGCGCGACGGCGGGTCGCCGGGGGCCCGCACGAGAGGGAGGGCGGCCGCATGAAGAGCGTCGGCATCGTCGGGATCGAGAACAGCCACGCCACGGAGATCGTCCGCTTCCTCAACGTCGAGGCCCCGGACGTGCCCGTGCGGATCACGGCCCTCGTGGCAGGGGAGCCGGAGCGCACGCGGGAACTGGCCGCGCTCGGCGGCATCGAACGCGTCGTCGACGAGGCGGGCGCGCTCCTCGGCACGGTGGATGCGCTCATCGTGACCGCCCGCGACGGTGCCGATCATCGCGCCATCGCCGTCCCCTTCCTGGAAGCCGGGGTGCCGGTCTGGGTCGACAAGCCCCTCGCAGCAGCGGTCGCCGATGCCGACGCGATCCTCGCCGCCGCGCAGGGTGGGCAGGCGCCCGTCACCTCATCGTCCACGCTCCGCTGGCTCGCCGACACCGCGGAGCTCGTGGCGGAGGCCGGCCGCATCGGGGAGGTCAGGCGGTCACCGTCACGGGACCTGCCGATCCGGACAGCCCGTACAGCGGCATCTTCTTCTACGGGCATCCACATCGCCGATCTCGCCCAGGTTCTGCGGCGCGGCATCGCGGAGGACGTCGAGGTGCAGTTCCTGCCCGCGGGTGTCGTCGCCCGCTACCGGGTCGACGGGGTGCCCGTCACGCTGGAGTTCGTGCGGCCGGACGGCGATCGCCAGGTGCCGTTCCGGGCGACCGTCGTCGGCCGACGGGGCATCGCCAGCCGGGAGATCCCGATCGGTCCCGGGTACGTGCAGCCCGGCGTCCGTGCCTTCGCCCGGATGCTCGAGACCGGTGAGCCGCCGGTTCCCGCGTCCGAGATGCGCGCTCCGATCGCCGTGCTCGACCAGATCGCCGAGGTCCTCGCCTCCCGCTGCCCCGGGCACAGCTTCGGAGATCCGGGCCGACACGGCCGTCGACAGGTTCCGTTCGGCGGCGTGTCGCCTGCGGTCTCCGAAGCTGTGCCCGGCCGAGCGGGTTCAGGCCTTCGTGAGGTCCTGCGCGAGCATGAGGATGATGCCGCTGGGGCCGCGGAGGTAGGTCAGTCGGTAGATGTCCCGGTAGTTTCGCGACGCCGCGCAGGGGATGGAACCCGTGCCGCGCGGCGATGGCGAGGGAGGCGTCGATGTCGTCGACGGAGAAGGCGATCCGGTGCATGCCGATCTCGTTCGGCCTCGTCGGCTCCGTCTCGATCGCGTCCGGATGGATGTACTCGAAGAGCTCGATCTGCCCGCGCCCGTCCGGGGTCTGCAGCGCGGCGATCCGCGCGTGGTTCCCGTCGAGTCCGACCGCGGTGGACGCCCACTCGCCGCTGACCTCGTCCCGTCCGACCACGGACAGCCCCAGGTCGGTGAAGAAGGCGATGGTGGCGTCGAGGTCGCGCACGGCGATCCCGATGTTCTCGAGGGCGATGGCCATGCCCGCGATGCTACTCCGGCGTCAGCGACCGAGCTTCTCGGCGCAGGCCACGCAGTATTCCGCGAACGGCCGTACCTCCAGGCGCTCCGCGGGATAGGCCTGCCGCAGTGCGCGCAGATGCCGTAGGTCCCGGCGTCCATCCGCATCAGCGCCTCGTCCACCTGGCGGAGCTCCGCCTGCGCCGCCTCGGCGAGCCCCGACAGTCGCGACCACTCCGACGAGAGCGTCACCCCCTCCGGGTCGTGCTCGTCGTCGTCGTTCGAGCCCTCGCGATCGTGCATGAGCTCCGCGAGGGTGGCCGCCGTCGCCGTGACGCGAGCCGCGGCCTCGGCGCGACGCTCTTCCAACAGCGCTCGCAGATCCATCCGCCCACTCTAGGCCCGGCGACACTCACGTCGTCGCGGGTCCAGGCGTCCGCGCCGATTCAGGCGACACAGGCAGCAAGTGCCTGAACTCCCGCGCCTGCCTGTCCTCTCGGGACAGCCTGCGCCCGCGAACGCTCGCGCAGGGTCAGGCATCCGCGCGGCATCAGGCGACACCAGCAGCAGGTGCCTGAACCCGCGCGAACGCCTGAACCCGCGCGTGACCGCGATTCAGCCGCGGTGCGCGGAGCCTCCACGGTGGGCACGGAGTCGGTGTGCACGCTGGGGTGATCCCGCTCCAGCGCCGCGCCCTCCATGTCGACGTTCGGGATGATGCGGTCGAGCCACTTCGGCAGCCACCAGGCCGAGCGTCCGAGCAGGTGCATGAGCGCGGGCATCAGCAGCATCCGCACGACAAACGCGTCGAGCAGCACGCCGAACGCGAGGCCGAACCCGATGGACCGGATGATGGTCGACTCCGAGAACACGAACCCGCCGAACACCGACACCATGATGAGCGCGGCCGCGATGACCACCGAGCGCCCGGCCCGGAAGCCCTGCGCCACGGCATCGCGCGCGGAGGCACCGTGCACATAGGCCTCGCGCATCCCCGACGCGAGGAAGAGCTGGTAGTCCATGGCCAGTCCGAACAGGATGCCGACGAGGATCACCGGCAGGAAGCTCAGGATCGGACCGGTGCTGTGCAACCCGATGAGGTCGGCGCCCCACCCCACTGGAACACCGCGACGATGAGCCCGTACGTCGCGAACAGCGACAGCACGAACCCTCCCGTGGCGATGAGCGGCACGAGCAGTGAGCGGAACACGACGATCATGATGAGCAGCGACAGTCCCACGACGACCACGAGGTACAGCGGCAGCACGCTCGCCAGGGCCTCGGAGATGTCGATGTTCGTGGCAGCCTGCCCGGCGACGCCGAGGGTGATGCCGCCGTCGATCTCGGGGAGACCTCGCAGATCCTGCACCAGTTTCTCGGTGGAGGCGCTGTTCGGGCCCTCGGCAGGAAGCACCTGGAAGGCGAGGAGCGTGTTGTCGTCCGACGTCGCGATGGGAGCGACCGCGACCACGTCGTCCTGCTCCGCGATCTTCTCGGCCACGGTCACCTGGGTGGCCAGCAGGTCGTCGTCGCTCACGGCGTCGTCGAGGGTCGCGGTCACCAGGAGCGGCCCGTTCGCACCCTCGCCGAACTGCTCGTCGACGGTCTGGAACGCGCGGTAGCTGGTGGAGTCGGCGGGTTCGCTCGACCCGTCCGGGAGGCCGAGGCGCATCGACATCGCGGGGATCGCGATCACGAGCAGCGCGATGACGCTGACGAGGGCGGTGACGACCGCGCGCAGCGTCGACATCCGGCGCACGGGCTTTCCGGCCGCGTGCTCCTGGCCGATGGTCGCCCGCGCCTTGCGGCCCGAGCAGGCGGGTGCCGACGAGGCCGAGGATCGCCGGGGCGAGGGTCACGGCCACGAGCACGGCGACGGCGACGCAGACCGCGCCCACCGTGCCCATGAGGCCGAGGAACGGCACGCCCGTCACGTTGAGGGCGAGGAGTGCGACGATGACCGTGGTCCCCGCGAACACCACCGCGGTCCCGGAGGTGCCGGTGGACAGGCCGATGGACTCGCGCACGGGCGACCCGGCCAGCAGCTGCTTGCGGTGCCGGTTCACGATGAAGAGGGAGTAGTCGATGCCGACCGCGAGCCCCAGCATCACGCCGAGGACGGGAGTGACCGAGGCCATGTCGACGACGCCGGAGAACGCGAGGGACGCCGTGACGCCCACAGCCGACACCGACCACGGCCGTGACGATCGGAAGGGCCGCACCGATCAGCGAGCCGAGCATGACGATGAGCACGACCGCGGCGAACGCGAGACCGATGGCTTCGCCGACGCCGAAGATCTCCGGCACACCCTGGGCGATGTCGGTGCCGAGTCGACCGTGGACGCCGTCGATCTCCTCGTCCTGGAAGTGGGCGATGGTGCTCTGCTTGGTCTCTTCGGCGAGTTCCAGGCGCGGGTCGACGAAGGAGACGTTGACGATCGCCGTGGAGCCGTCCTCCGAGACGACGCCGATGCCCTCCGAGAGGTTGAGAAGGGTCGTTCCGAGCTCCAGCTGCTCCGCACTGTCGGCGAGCTCGTCGCGGTTCGCGTCGATGGTGGCCTGCTGGGCCTCGAGCTGCGCGAGCTGGGCGTTCAGCTCCGCGAGCTGCGCGTCGAGCGCGGCAGTCTGCTCGGGCGGTGCACCGGCGGCGTTGGCCTGAGCCCGCGCTCCTTCGAGCTGGGTGATCCGGTCTCGAGCTGGGCGCGGCCGTCGTCGAGCTGGGCCTGGCCGGCGTCGAGCTGCGCGCGGCCGTCGTCGAGCTGGGCCTGTCCGTCTGTCAACTCCTTCGCCTGCTCGTCCTGCTGCCGCTGGGCGTCGAACGGGTCGACGACGGAGGCGACGCCGTCGAGGTCCTCCGCGCTCGCTGCGAGGTCGGAGATCGCCTGCTTCTGCTCGTCGGTGAACGGCTCGCCGTCGTCCGTCCGGTAGACGACCGTCCGGTGCCGCCGGCGGTGTCCGCAGCTTGTCGGCGAGCTGATCGGTGACCTCGCCGGACGCGGTGCCCGGGATGTCGAAGCTGTTGCTCAGCGTGCCGCCGAACGTGAGAAGGCGCCGACGCCGAGCCCGAGGATGAGCACCCAGGAGACGATCACCGTCCATGCTTTGCGCGCAGCGAAAGAACCCAGACGGAACAGCAGTGAAGCCACGTGATCTCCTTCAGACGAAAAGAGCATACGGCACGTCTCGTCTAGGGATCTGTGGCTATCCTGAACGCATGGTGAACGAGCATCGCAGCGGCCCCGTGCGCAGCACCGCGGCCCGCGAGGCGATCCTCGACGCGACGGCCCGGCTCTTTCACAATCAGGGGTACGACCGGCTCACGATCGAGGCATCGCCAAGGAGGCCAAGGTCGGCAAGCAGACCATCTACCGCTGGTGGCCGTCGCGGGGTGCGCTCATCGGGGAGTGCCTGGCCGAGGGGCGACTCATCCCCGTGGACTTCGTCGTGCCCGACACCGGAGACCTCTCCGCCGACGTGGAGACCTGGCTGCGGAGCGTGCTCTCCATCCTCGAGAAACCCCAGGGCGGGGTGCTGCTGCGATCACTCGTGGCCGCGGCGACCGAGGACGCCTCGGTCGGCGCGCACCTCGGGAGAGCCTCGGGGTGGAGAAGTACCTGTCGGAGCGCCTCCGCGGGGGCATCCGGGACGGTCAGCTGCCGGAGGACGCCCCGGTCGAGCAGCCTCGGCCGCGCGATCCTCGGGGCCATCATCGTGGAGTCCCTCGCCGCGAGGCCCACGATCCGGGTTCCGTCGTCGCCCTGACCCCGCTACCTCTTCGCCCGCTGAGGTCGCGGATCCGCACGAGGTCGCATGGGTTCCTGGAATCCCTGCGACCGGGTGCGAATCTGCGACGTAACGCCAGGTCAGCCGAGGAGGATGGTGAGCACGGTCGCGCCGGCCGCCACCGAGGATCAGTGCCACGATGACGGTCCACGCGATGATGCGGATGCGCCGGTTGCGCTTCTCGCCGAGGTCGCCGTAGTCCTCGCTGAGGCCGTCCGCCGCTCATCAGGCCACCGGCTCCGTGACGGTCGGACCGAAGTACGACGGCAGCGTGGCCTGCGAGCGCTGGCGGAGCTCGGCGGCCGAGACGGTGAAGACGTCCTGCACCTCGAGCTGTGGCTCGCTGTCCGTGACGCCGATGCGGGCGACCGGGTAGCCGCGGCCCTCGCAGAGACCGCGGAACTTCACGTCGTCCTCGCGGGGGACGGTCACGAGCACGCGGCCGGTCGACTCGGAGAACAGGGCGGACGCGGCGTCCACGCCGTCGCGCTCGATGATCTCGTTCAGCCAGACGCGGGCACCGACGCCGAAGCGCATGACACCCTCGGCCAGGGCCTGCGCGAGACCACCCTCCGAGAGGTCGTGCGCCGAGGAGATGAGCCACTCGTCACGGGCCGCGGCGAGCAGGCCGGCCAGGCGCTTCTCGCCCGCGAGGTCGACCTTCGGCGGGCGGCCGCCGAGGTGCTGGTGCACGACGTCGGCCCACGCGGAGCCGGACAGCTCGGTCGAAGTCGTGCCGAGCAGGTAGATGTTCTGCCCCTCGTCCTGCCAGCCGGACGGGATGCGCGGGAGACGTCGTCGATGATGCCCAGCACGCCGACGAGCGGGGTCGGGTGGATCGGCACGTCACCGGTCTGGTTGTAGAACGAGACGTTACCGCCCGTGACCGGGGTGCCCAGCTCGTAGCAGCCGTCCGCGAGGCCGTCGACGGTCTGCCCGAACTGCCACATGACCTCGGGGTTCTCGGGGGAGCCGAAGTTCAGGCAGTCGGTGATCGCGGTCGGCACGGCGCCGGTGACGGCGACGTTCCGGTAGCCTCGGCGAGCGCGAGCTGCGCGCCCGCATAGGGGTCGAGCTGGCAGTAGCGGCCATTGGCGTCCGTCGAGACCGCGAAGCCCAGGCCGGATTCCTCGTCCACGCGGATCATGCGGCGTCGTCGGGGAAGCTCAGGGCCGTGTTGCCGAGCACGTAGTAGTCGTACTGGTTCGTGATCCAGCTCGTGTCCGCGAGGTTCGGGGAGGCGACGAGGGCGAGGAACTGTTCGCGGAGCGTCTCCGGTCGTTTGCCCGCGGCAGGTTCTCGGCGGCGTCCGCCTGCAGGGCGTCGATCCACGTCGGGTAGGCGACGGACGGTCGTAGACGGGGCCGTCGACCGCGACGGTCGAGGGGTCGACGTCGACGATGCGCTCGCCCTGCCAGTCGATGATGAGGCGGTCCGTCTCCGGTGACCTCGCCGAGCACGGAGGTCTCGACCTCCCACTTGTTCACGACGGCCAGGAAGGCGTCGAGCTTCTCGGGGCGACGATCGCCATCATGCGCTCCTGCGACTCCGACATGAGGATCTCCTCGGCCGTGAGCGTGGGGTCGCGCAGCAGCACGTTGTCGAGGGAGACCTTCATACCGCTGTTGCCGTTGGCCGCGAGCTCGCTCGTCGCGCACGAGATGCCGGCGGCGCCGAGGTCCTGGATCGCCTCGACGAGCTCGCCGCGGTACAGCTCCAGGCAGCACTCGATGAGCACCTTCTCGGCGAACGGGTCTCCCACCTGCACCGCGGGGCGCTTCGTGGGGCCGCCGTCGGCGAACGTGTCGGAGGCCAGGATGCTCGCGCCGCCGATGCCGTCGCCGCCGGTGCGGGCACCGAACAGGACGACCTTGTTGCCGACGCCGGTGGCGTTCGCGAGCTTGAGGTCTTCGTGGCGCAGCACGCCCACCGCGAGCGCGTTCACGAGCGGGTTGGCCTGGTAGACGCTGTCGAAGACGGTCTCGCCGCCGATGTTCGGAAGGCCCAGGCAGTTGCCGTAGAAGCTGATGCCGCTGGTCACGCCGTGCACGACGCGGGCGGTGTCCGGGTGGTCGATCGCGCCGAAGCGCAGGGCGTCCATGACCGCGACGGGGCGGGCGCCCATCGAGATGATGTCGCGGACGATGCCGCCGACACCGGTCGCCGCGCCCTGGAAGGGCTCGATGAACGACGGGTGGTTGTGCGACTCGGCCTTGAAGGTGACGGCCCAGCCCTCGCCGACGTCGACGACGCCCGCGTTCTGGCCCATGCCGACCATCAGGCGTTCCTTCATCTCGTCGGAGACCTTCTGGCCGAAGCGGCGCAGGTAGTTCTTGCTCGACTTGTAGGAGCAGTGCTCCGACACATCACCGAGTACATCGCCAGCTCGCCCGAGGTGGGGCGGCGGCCGAGGATCTCCTTGATGCGCGCGTACTCGTCGTCCTTGAGCCCGAGGGCGCCGTACGGCTGCTCCTTCTCGGGCGTCGCGATCGCGTTCTCGACGGAGTCGGGGACGTGCTGGGGGGAAGGTGCAGGGGCGGTGGTCACGCGCACTCCAAAGGAAGGGGCCGGCGGGGCGTGTTCAGTCTACCGGCGCGGTCGGGGCCGTTCTCATCGTGCGCGCAGTCGCACGGCGTCGGGGTGGGAAGGCGGCGTCATGGCAGCTCGGCGAGGCTCAGGCCCTGTGCGCGTGCTGCGGCCGCCAGCTCACGGTCGAAGGTGAGGAGCGCAGTGACCACGTCGCCGAGTTCGAGCGCGGCGGCGAGGTGGAGAGCATCCAGAGCGCGGAGCCCTGAGCCTGCCTGGATGGCCGCGGTCAGCGTTTCGTCGTCGACGGAGACGAGCGCGACGCGGTCGAGGAGATCGACGACGGCTGCGCGGTCGAGGGAACGGCGGTCTGCGATCGCGTGCAGTTCCACGGCGAGGAGGCGCGAAGAGACGAACTCGCTGCCGTTCGCGAAGGCGCGGACGACCGCTTCCGACCCCTCTTCCTCGATGAGTGCCTTCGCGGCCGCTGAGGTGTCGAGGTAGATCACGACCGTCGGCCCGAAGCTCGCCGAGGATCTCCGTCACGGACAGCGAGTCCGGCACGGGGGCGTGGCGGAGCGGACCGTTCGCGCGGGGCAGCGTCACCCGCCCGTTGACGATCATGCGCGTCCAGGCCGTCTCGGCGGGCGGCGACAACTCGGCGATCGGGCGCCCGCGGTCTGTCACCGTCAGGTGCTCTCCGGCGGTGACGCGCGCCAGCACCCGCGCGGTCTGCTGATTCAGTTCGGTCTTCGACACGGTGCCCATCTCCTCAGGGTAGATCCAAAGTAGTAGAACTACTAGTTCTTGGATTCGTGGGTCCAGTGAACCATCGCTCGGCGACATTGCGAGGCCGGGTGGACGGAGCTCCCCGAACGTTCTGGATAACTCCCCCACAGGGCAGCGTCAGGAGGAGGAGTGCGCTGCCGCGAACCGCTGCGCCAGCATCCCCGCCGCCTCGCGCAGCGCCTCGGGCCCGACCACCGTGAACGGTGCGTCGAACCGGGCCACCGCGGCGAGCACACCCGTCCACGACCAGGAGCCGACCATAAGGCGGCACGAGCCGTCCGACAGGGGCACCACCTCGCCGTCGCCGACCCACGGCATCACCTCCCGCGCGGGCAGGTCGAGGTCCACCTCGCCCGTGCACGGCCAGCGATCCTCGGTCGTCGAGCCCTTGGCGCGCGCGGCGAGGAGTGTCTGCGCGTTCGCGGCGGGGAGAGGCCGCGGCGTGAAGGAGGGCCCGGTCGGCGTGCGGGGCCGCAGTCGATCGAGGCGGTACGTGCGCCAGTCGGCCGCGTCGAGGTCCCAGGCCAGCAGGTACCAGCGGCCTTCCCGCGCCACGACGGCATGGGGCTCCGTGCGCCGGGGCGGGCGGTCCCGTGCGGAGCCGTAGTCGAATCGGAGCACCTGTCGGTCGCGCACGGCCGCGCTCGCCGCCTCCAGCACGGCCGGGTCCACGCGGATCTCGGCCGGTGCGCCGGTGAAGCGGATGCCGTCGATCCGGTGGCGCAGGCGTGAGGGCATCACCTGGCGCACGGTCGCGAGTGCACGCTGTGCGGCCTCGGTGACTTCGACCCGGTCGCGCTCGCACTCTGCAGGGCCACGGCGATCGCCACGGCCTGATCGTCGTCGAACAGCAGCGGCGGCATATCCGATCCCGCTTCGAGGCGGTAGCCGCCGTACGGGCCCTTGCTGGATCCGATGCGGTAGCCGAGCGCGCGCAGTCGATCGACGTCGCGGCGCACCGTCCTGGGTGTGACGCCGAGACGGTCGGCGAGTTCCCCGCCCGGCCAGTCCCGTGTCGCCTGCAGCAGGGACAGCAATGCGAGCATGCGCGAGGAGCTTCCGGTCATGGCTCCATTCTGTGTGGGGAAGCGGACAGAAACAGACCTCTACTGCTGTGAGGGTGGGGTCACACGGCCCGATCGCGGGGCCGGGACACGGAGGACACCATGACTCTCACGACCACCACCCACCTCAACTTCCGCGGCACGGCTCGGGAGGCGCTCGACTTCTACGGGTCGGTCTTCGGCGGCGAGGTGACCGCGGCGACCTACGGGCAGTTCGGGATGCCGGAGGGGGTTCCCGGGTTCGACAAGGTCGTGTTCGGGCAGCTCGACGGACCCGTGCGGCTGATGGCGTACGACATCCCGGTGCGGACGACACCGCTGCGCCCTCGGGAGCCACCCGCCGCGAGAACGGATGACGATCACCGACCGCTCCTTCTTCCAGTCGCTGCGGGCGGAGTCCCCTCGCGGAGCTTCAGCCCGTGTGGGATGCCCTCGCCGACGGCGCGACGGTGGTCGAGCCCCTCGCCGCCTCCGCGTGGTCGGCCGGCTTCGCATGCTCACGGACCGCTTCGGCGTGACCTGGGTCCTCGACGTCGCCTGATCCCGTCGGACACTCGACCCGGCCCTGTGCCGTCGACCCGGCCCCTTCCGGTCGTCCGCAAGGGGCCGGGATGCACAGAACGGGGTGGCTCGACGAGCGGCGTGCCTCCTGTGCCCGAACCGGCCCCTTGCGGTCGACCCGGCCCCTTGCGACCGTCCGCAGGGGGCCGGGATGCGCGGAAGGGGGTGGGTCGGCGCGGGCGCGCGACACGACATGTCAAGGGCCTCTTCGCTGTCGGTCGCCTCACGTAGAAAGGAGGAGACGAAAGGCAGGGCATGGCCGCAGGAGACATCGAGGACGTTCTCGCGCAACGGCATCTGGTTCAACCGGATCCAGGGCGAGTCGCACACGCTGGGCAGCAGCTTCGAGTCGATGGAGGAGGCGGTGAAGGTCGCCGCGGGGCGGCGACCGCGCGCCAGGTGCAGCACTTCGTCCGCACGGAGGAGGGGCCGTCGGAGGACGTGGCGCCGAACGAAGCGCACCCCGCGCGACCTCATGTGGTGAGGCGCGGATGATCCTGCAGGCCTGTGTGAACGGCGCCAGAGGACGTCGCGGAGCACCCGTGGCTGAGCGCCGACGAGGACGGTGGTCGCTCAAGACGCCGCGGCGGCCGTCGGATGCCGGGGCTGCGGAGATCCACGTGCACCCGAAGGACGCCGCCGGCCGCGACTCCCTCGCGCCCGAGGATGTGCAGCGGTGCTCGGGGCCGTCCGCGCCGCGGCGCCGGGAGTGCCCGTGGGCGTGACGACCGGGGCCTGGGCCGAGCCCGACGTGTCGCGAAGGCTCGAGGCCATCGGAGGCTGGACGGAGCTCCCCGACTATGCCTCCGTGAACTGGCACGAAGACGGGGCCGACGATGTGGCCGTGGCGCTGGGTCGACGGGGCATCGGCGTGGAGGCGGGTATCTGGACGCGGCGGGGACTCGAGGCGTGGCGGGTCTCCCCGGTCCGCGGCGACTGCCTGCGCGTGCTCGTGGAGCTTCCGGCGGAGGCGGCCGACGTCGTCCGTTCGCACGCTGAAGGTCTGATCGCGCACGTGCTCGCGAGGAGCCCGACCTGCCGATCCTGCTGCACGGGGAGGAGCTGTCGACCTGGCCCGCCGTCGACCCTGGCCGCGGAGTTCGGCCTCGACACGCGGATCGGCCTGGAGGACACACTCCTCCTCCCAGACGGCTCCGAGGCTCCGAGCAATGCCGCCCTCGTCCGCGCCGCCCGCGCCCGCCTCCCGCGCCCTAGCCACGCCGCGTCCCTCCTTTCGCGTGAGAGTGCAGGAACGTCCCTTCGGCCACCGGATTCGGGGCGTTCTTGCACTTCTGACCGCAACGAGGTGAGCGATCCTCTCTACCTACCGTCGCTGGAGCACGACCGCCCCTACGCTGGAGCGATGTTCGCCGGTACCTCCGTCTCTTCCTCCTCGTCTACCTGGTCGTCCCGCTTCTCGCGCTGCTGCTCCTGTGGCTGATCATCTACTCGGCGTCCCGGGCGGCCCTGACTGCGCTCGCCGCGCGCTTGCCGCCGAGCGCACCACCGCGCCGGATACTCTCTGACCCTTCGCCCTCAGCGACCTCGACGGCCTCATGCGTCGTCGCTGAAGCCCCGTGCAGGCGCAGAACCGTTCCTCCCGTCGCCGGCTCGGGCACGTTTCCGCCCTTATCTGCACGGGTTCCCGTCCGGGACCCCGGTGCGAGCGCAGAAACATCCCTCATCCTGATCTCGCCTCGACCGGAACGTTTCGCACTCCCCACCGGTGCATCCCATTTCAGTGCGATACGGGATCAGAAACGGCCCTGACCCGCCGCGCCCCGGGACGTTTTCGCACTCTGCACCCGCGGGAGACCGCACGAACGGGCCGCACGAACACCCCGGACTCACGCGGTTGCTCCACCCACGCAGTCGGGACGGTCGACGACGCAGAAGCGGTTCCCCTCGGGGTCTTCCATGATGATGTAGTCCGCGTCGTCGGGGCGGCCATCCCAGTGCACCTCCCGCGCTCCGAGTCCGGCGAGGCGCTCCACCTCCGCGGACTGGTCCTCCGCATAGATGTCGAGGTGGATGCGCGGCGGAAGCACACGCTCCGAGTGGTGTGCGTCGAGGGCGATGCAGGGTGCGTCCGGCGTCGCGGGGTCTGAGCACGACCCAGTCGTCCTCCGCGGGGTCTCGTTCGACGTAGTCGAGGGCGGCCTTCAGAACGCGGTCTGGGCCGGGAGGTCGTCCACGCGGATCACGATCGACACGATCTTCAACATGCGGCGAGGGTACGGCGAGCGAAGGCATCCGCGAGGGGCTTGCGCCGCCGCGTGCGATCAGCTTCCGGAACGGCCGAAGTCGCTCGTGAGCCACTCCCTCGACCGATGCGAACGGGAACTCCCGGGGCGCGAACACCCCCGGCAGCGCCCGCACCTCCCGCATCCGGTCGAGCCGGAACAGCCGCCAGTCGTCGCGGTCGATGTCGAAGCGACCACGTACCACCGCCCTCCGCGGAGATATGGCGATGCGGGCGCGATCACCCGCTCCGAAGCGCGATCGTGCTGGTCGGTATAGGTGAAGGCGACCCGAGCGCTCTGAGCGACCGCGTCGGCCAGCGTCCCGACCGCACCCCACTCTGCGGGTGCCGGCTCCGCGCGCAGGATCTGCGTGGACAGCGCCGTCGCCGCAGCCCGTCGCCGGAGGCCAGGCGGGAGGACCTTTCGATCTTCCCGCGGCGACGGCGGCGGCCGGGTCCTCCGGGCTCCACGCTTCGAGGACGAGCAACCCGGTGATGATCGTGGTGACGTCGTCGGCGTCCAGGAGCAGCGGCGGAATGCGCGTCCCCGGTCGCAGGCGGTAGGCCGCGCGGGACCGGGGCGGGAGCGCACGTCGTAGCCGAGTCGCGCAGGCGCTGCGCATCACGGCGGACCGTCCGCGGCTCACCGCGAGGCGGGCGGCGAGGTCGGGCACGCTCCACTCGCCGCCGTTCTGCAGCAGAGACAGCAGATGGAGGGTGCGGTGCGAGGGGGCGTCCACGGCTCCATCATCGCGCGAGATGCGGCCGGAATCAGGCCGTATCCGTCCGTAGCGTGGAGCGACACCGACCGAGAGGACCCTCATGCGCATCGCTGTCACCACCCCCAACGGCCACGTCGGGCACCACCTCACGCGGATGCTGATCCGCGCCGGCGTCCGTCCCCCTACTGCTCACCAGGGACCCCGATCGCATCGCCGCCGACCTGCGCCCGTACGTCGACATCGCGCAGGCCGACTCGCAGGATCCCGAGGCGATCGTCGCCGCGACACGAGACGTCGATGCCTGTACTGGGTGGATCCGTCGGCGATCTCCGACGAACGCCCTCGCCGACTACGCGCGTGCGACCGAGGCCCTGGTGCAGGCCGTCCGGGCGAACGGCGTCCGGCGCGTGGTGTTCCAGAGCAGCGTCGGGGCGGAGAAGCGCACGGCGTCGGCGAGATCGACGGCCTGGCCGGCACGGAGGTCGCGCTCGACGCCCTCGACATCGACGTGACGCATCTGCGCTGCGGCTACTTCTTCACCAACTGTTGCTCGACGTCGAGTCACTGCGGGGAGGGACGCTCGCCACCGTGCTGCCGCTGGACTTCCGGATGCCGTGGGTGGCGCCGCGCGACATCGCGGAGGTCGCCGCCCTCACGCTGCTGAACGGGGAGTGGAGGGGGCGCGGGTGCAGGCCGTGCACGGACCCGCGGATCTGAGCTGGGCCGAGGTGGCCGCGATCCTGACGGCCGAGCTCGGGCGAGAGGTGACCGTGCAGCGCGGTCGACGACGAGGAGATGCGCCAGGGGCTCCGCGCCGCCGGGATGCCGGAGGCGATGGCCGTGGCCGTGCTGGGGATGTCGACCGGGCTCCGCGACGGCTTCGTGGCGGAGCAGCCGCGGTCCGTCCTCTCGACGACGCCGACGACTCTCGAAGCATGGGCGCGCGAGGAGCTCGTCGGAGTGGTGTGACCGGCATCCTGCCGGAACCGGTCCCGTCCGATATGGTGCGGCCATGGAGACTACATCCGAGGTGACGCACGAGACCGATGACGACGCGCGGTCGGGGACCGCGCCCGAGACGATGAGGTCGACCTCGCGGAGCGGCGGACGGCTGGCCGTGAACAGCTTCGGATGGATCGCCGCGTGGGGTGTGTCGGTCGTGGC
>NZ_JBFLUM010000032.1:0-15564 GCF_050470785.1 Microbacterium sp. NRRL B-14842
GATGGTGATGTCGGCTTCGAGCGCGGCCACGCTCTGGGCCAGGGCGATCGTCGGGTTCGCGCCCACGAAGTCGAACACCGCGTTCGCGCCGAGACCGCCGGTGAGCTCGCGGATCTTCTCGGCGGCCGATGCATCGCTGATCAGCACGTGATCGGCGCCCACCTCGGTGGCGAGCTTCAGCTTCTCGTCGTTCACGTCGAGGGCGATGACCGTGGCCCCCGAGATGGCCTTGAGGATCTGGATGCCGACGTGGCCGAGACCGCCGGTGCCGATCACGACGGCGAACGTGCCGGCGCCGAGCTTCGGAAGCGAGTTCTTGATCGCGTGGTACGGGGTGAGGCCCGCGTCGGTCAGCGAGACGTTCTGCACGGGGTCGAGGTCAGCGAGCGGCACGAGGTGGCGCGCGTCGTCGACGATCATGTACTCGGCCATCGAGCCCTGGCTGCCCAGCCCCGGAGGACGGATGCCCTCGGCGGCGGCGTTCGTGCAGTAGTTCTCCTTGCCCATCGAGCAGTTGTGGCAGCGACCACAGCCCCACGGACCGTAGACGGCCACGGCATCCCCGACCTTGAGCGTCGAGTCGACGCCCTCGCCGATCTCGTGCACGATGCCAGCGCCTTCGTGCCCGAGCGTCAGCGGCAGCGGGTAACCCTGCTCGTGGTAGTCCTTCTCGGGGAGGCCCATGACGTAGTCGTCGGAGTGACAGACACCACCCGCGGTGATCTTGAGCAGGACCTGGCCGGGGCCGGGCTTCGGAATCGGGATGTCGACCACCACCGGGGGCTTGCCGATCTCGACGTAGCGGAGAGCTTTCATGAGCATCTTCTTCCTGGCGTTCGAGAGGTCTGCCGCGCGGTGCGGAGGCGGGGGCTCTCGAAACCGTCCCTTCCAGTATCCGCCCGATCGGGGCCTTCCTCGTCTTCCGCAGGGCGGGAAGACACCGGCGGCCCCGGCAGCTTCTCAGCTCCTGGATTTTTCTCAGCCTGGTGAGCCGGCGTCGACGTCGCCATACTGTGCGGATGGATGCTGTTAACGAGTGGCTGCTGACCTGGGGCGACAACCTGTGGACATGGATCGTCCTTCCGATCGTCGTCCTCCTCGGGCTCTACTTCACGATTCGCTCGGGCGTCGTGCAGTTCCGTTTGATTCCGGAGATGTTCCGCACTCTGAAGGATCGAACGCCCCGCACGGAGAGCGGCGAGCCTCAATCGGTCTCCTCCTTTCAGGCATTCACCATCTCCGCCGCTTCACGAGTGGGCGTCGGCAACATCGCGGGAGTGGGAACCGCGATCGCGATCGGCGGTCCCGGCGCGGTCTTCTGGATGTGGCTGATGGCATTCATCGGTGGAGCGTCCGCGTTCATCGAGTCCTCGCTGGCACAGCTGTACAAGAGGCGCGATAGGGACGGGTTCATCGGCGGCCCCGCCTACTACATGCAACGCGGGCTCGGAGCGCGATGGATGGGCGTGCTTTTCGCCGTCATCCTCATCATCTGCTTCCCCATCGCTTTCAGCTCGTTGCAGGCGAACACCATCCAGGCGACGATCGCGGGCAGCCTCGGCGGAGAGTCTGCTGCCTGGCTGCCGTGGGTCACCGGCGGCGCACTCGCACTGCTCATGGGGCTCGTCATCTTCGGGGGCGTGCGCCGCATCGCCTCCGTCACCCAGACGCTGGTCCCGATCATGGCACTGCTGTATCTGCTTCTCGGCGTGGTGATCGTCGCGATGCACATCGAGCGCCTTCCCGGAGTCTTCGCCACGATCTTCCTCGAAGCCTTCGGCCCGAACGAGGTCGTCGGCGCAGCGCTCGGCTACATCATCCTCACCGGCGTCAAGAGGGGGATGTTCTCCAACGAAGCCGGGCTGGGGTCGGCCCCCAACGCAGGAGCGAGCGCGGCGGTGACACACCCGGTCAAACAAGGTCTCGTGCAGACGCTGGGCGTGTACTTCGACACCTTCCTCGTCTGCTCGATCACCGCGTTCATCATCCTGGTCTCGGTTCCAGACCTGGCCGGCGCCGAACGCGGCATCGGGCTGACGCAGGGCGCGGTCGTCAGCGCGCTGGGCACCTGGTCGAACATCCTCCTGATCGTCATCATCTTCCTGCTCGCGTTCAGCTCGATCCTCGGCAACTACTACTACGGGCAGACCAACGTGGAGTTCATCACCTCCTGCACCGGAGTCCTGCTCGGCTATCGTCTCTTCGCGATCGCCGCAGTGTTCGCTGGGGCCCTCGTCTCCGCCGATGTCGTGTGGAACTTCGCCGACGGCGCGATGGGATTCATGGCCCTCGTCAACCTCGTCGCGATCGCGCTGCTGTCCGGAATCGCCTTCAAGCTGTTGAAGGACTACACCCAGCAACGACGAGAAGGGCTGGACCCGGTCTTCACGAGGGCACGTCTTCCCGAGGTCAGCGGGATCGAGGTCTGGGAGGACGAGTTGTCGGTCACGGGGCCGATCGATCTCCCCGCGTCGCGTCGGCGATGACCACATCCATCGCCGCCTCAGACGCTCGGTCTGCGAGACCGACGGAACGGAGATGACCTGACTCTTGCCCCGGACTGAACGCTCGTTTAGCATGCTGACTATGCGTTCAGGAGCCGACGACCTCACCACCAGGGCGCGCATTCGCGACGCCGCGATCGTCCGGTTCAGCGAGCGCGGATTCGACGGCACGAGTCTGCGGCAGAATCGCGCAGGATGCGGGCGTGAGCCCGGCGCTGATCCTGCACCACTTCGGAAGCAAGGAAGGACTGCGCGACGTGTGCGACGCGCACGTCGTGAGCACTTTCCTCGCCGAGCGAGACGGCATGACGGGTGCCGACGCCGCGCGCCTGATGCGGGAGGCATTGGACTCGTTAGAGGGTCGCAATGTCGCACTGGACTACCTCGCCCGGATGCTTCTCGACGACTCCGCCGCGTCCGACCATCTCTTCGACATGTTCCTCGCCAGCACCAGAGACATGCTGCGCGAACAGATCGCCGCGGGCACGATGCGCGAGCAGTCCGACCTGGAAGCCACTGCCGTGTATATGACCCTCTACGGCCTCGGTCCCGTCATCCTGCGGCGGCACCTCGCGCGCGCCTTCGGAGAGAGCACGCTGACGACAT
Organism: Microbacterium sp. NRRL B-14842; assembly: GCF_050470785.1. Lineage (NCBI taxonomy): Bacteria > Bacillati > Actinomycetota > Actinomycetes > Micrococcales > Microbacteriaceae > Microbacterium > Microbacterium sp. NRRL B-14842. The sequence continues at coordinate 3,111 of NZ_JBFLUM010000032.1, forward strand.
CGCTGCTGGAACGGTCGACCGTTCCCGTGCTGGAGCTCTACACACACGGGCTCTACGCCGACGACCATCTGCTCGTCGCCGCGAAGGAAGCGCTCGCCAGAAGCAGCGGGCCCTCCTCGGACAAGGGCGAGAACGACCCGAATCAGGACCCGGATCCTCCCCGCTGACGAGATCTCCGAACCTGGTCCCCTTCACCCTCCGAAAGGAGCAGGGCCATGACCCCTGCCATCGAACTCACTCACCTTCGCAAACAGTACGGTCGGCACACAGCGGTCGACTCCATCGATCTCCGCGTCGATCCCGGCACCGTGTTCGGGCTCATCGGCCCTAACGGCGCAGGAAAGACCACCACGCTGCGCATGATCCTCGACATCATCCGCCCCACGTCGGGCGCTATCCGGGTCCTGGGCGAAGACCCGCGCCGCGGCGGCCCGGCCCTCCGACGACGCATCGGCTTCATCCCCGGCGAGCTCCGACTCGACGACCGCACGACGGGACGCCGCATGCTCGACTTCTACACCGAGGTGTCCGGCCCGGTGAACCCCGGCACGATCGACCGCCTCGCGGGCCGACTCGACCTCGACCTGAGCCGGCCGGTGCGCGCCCTCTCGAAGGGCAACAAGCAGAAGCTCGGGATCGTCCAAGCCTTCATGCACGAACCGCCGTTGCTCGTGCTGGACGAGCCGACCAGCGGTCTCGACCCGCTCGTCCAGAGAGAGTTCCTCCACCTCGTCACCGAAGCCAGAGATCGCGGCCAGACCGTGCTGCTGAGCTCCCATGTGCTGAGCGAGATCCAGCAGACGGCCGACATCGTCGCCGTCCTCAGTCGAGGGAGGGTCGTGGCGGAGGGTGATGTGGCCTCACTCAGACTCGGCGCGATCCGGCGCGTACGCGTCGGTCTCGATACGACGGCAGCGACCCTGATCCGGGAGCAACTCGGTGCACTGCCGCAGATCTCCGAGCTCGACGTCCGCGGCGAGACGGACATCGTGCAGGTGAATGCCACCGTCGAAGGTGCCATCGACCCGCTGGTGAAGGTGCTGGCGCAGCACCACGTCCTCGACCTCGCGATCGAGGAACCAGACCTGGAGGAATCGGTCCTGCGGCTCTACGGTGACTCCTCGAGTCTCGAGGCGGGTGAGGGCGATGCGTGACGCGCTTCCCATCTTCCGGCGCGCTCTCCGCGAAACCTGGCGCGGAACGGTGGGCTGGACCATCGGCGTCGCGGCGGTGCTGTTCCTGTACCTGCCCCTGTTCCCGAGCATCGGCGGCAACGGGCAGATGCAGCAGATCATCGACAGCCTGCCCCCGGAGCTCGTCGGAGCACTCGGCTACGACCAGATCGGCACCGGGGCGGGCTACGCCCAGGGAACCTTCTACGGCCTCATCGGCTTCCTCCTCCTGACCATCGCAGGCACGTCCTGGGGAGCGGGCGCCATCGCCGGCGCGGAGGCGTCAGGGCGCCTCGAACTCGACCTGGCTCACGGTGTGGGACGGGTCGGATACGCGATCGCGTCCGCCTTCGCCATCCTCGCCCGGCTCGCGTGGCTGGGCGTGTTCGCGGGCGCTGTCGTCGCCCTGCTCAACGACTCGGCACAGCTCGACATCGATCCGATCCGCATCATCGACACCACCGTCGTCTTCGTCGGCCTCACGATGCTCTCGGGGAGTGCCGCGCTCCTGCTGGGCGCTCTCTTCGGTCGCACTTCCTGGGCTGTCGCAGGGGGCGCGGGAATCGCCGTCGCCGGGTACGCCTTCAACGCGATCGCGAACCAGGTGGAGAACGCCGAGTGGCTCCGGGCGATCTCACCGTACTCCTGGGCGTTCCACCAGGCTCCGCTCGCGGAGGGGTTCGATCCCCGCGGCACCGTGGCGCTCTGGGCGGTGAACGTCGCATTCGTCGCCGGAAGCGCCTGGGCGCTGCGACGCCGCGATGTGATCGGCTGAGGCGATGCGCGGACCATCGTCGCGGGGGGCCTGCCATTTGTGATCAAACCGTTGCATTCGTTACCTCGCCGTTATACAGTGATCGCACGGTGAATGTTTGCTGTGGCATCCACCGCATGTGATTGCAGGACACTCTTGGTGCAAGGGACAAGGGCCGGTCGGGAGCCTCTCCGACCGGCCCTTTACTGCGCCCGGTACTCTGTGAGGATGACCGATCGGAAGCTCGCGCTGGAGGCCTGGGAAAGCCTGTTCCGCGCGCAGCACGAACTGTTCACCGAGATGGCAGCCGACTTCGACACCGGCGACATCACGCAGGCCGAGTACGACGTGCTGCTCACCGTCACGCGCTCGCCGGAGATGACCGCCCGCCTGCGCGACATCACCGCCAACATGCTCATCAGCCAGCCGAGCGTCTCCCGCCTCGTCGACCGGATGGTGACGCGGGGACTGGTCGCGAAGTGCGCCGACCCGGACGACGGCCGCGGCGCCCTGATCCGCGCGACGGACGAGGGCGCCCGGGCCTTCCGAGCGCTCGCGACCGTGCACGGCCGGTCGATCGCCGACCGGATGTCACGCCTCGACGACGAGGAGCTGCGCCTGCTGCGCGACCTCGCGGAGAAACTCCGCACCCGCTGACCGCTCCCCTCCTCCGCAGGCAGGGCGGCGGGAGGAACGTCCACCGATACCGGCATGATGGCACCCGACGCGGTGGCGGGCGTCTCTTTTCTGGCAGGGTGGGTTGCGCACGCCCACATCGACCGTGGGCATATCGGACCGCCCCCTCGGGGGGAACCAGGGAGGTCATCCATGGAGATCGCCGGAATCATCGGCATCCTCACCATCGTCGGGATCGCGGTCGTCGCCGCGATCGTCGTCCTGCTGATCCTGCTGCTGTTCGCCCGCAGCTGGATCAAGGTGGCTCGCGCCGACGAAGCGCTCGTCATCTCCGGACGCAAGCAGAAGGTGCAGCGTGCCGTGATCGGCGCCGACGGCACGAGCAGCTCGGAGATGTCGGAATCGCCCGTCACGGTCATCGTGAACGGGAAGTCGCTCGTCAACCCGATCACCCAGCGCCACGAGATCATCTCCCTCCGCTCACGGCAGGTGTCGCTCAACGCCGAGGCCCAGTCGCTCGACAACGTGACGCTCAACGTCGACGGCGTCGCCATCGTCAAGATCGGCTCCGACCCGCTGCTGGTGCGCCGGGCCGCCGAGCGCTTCGCCTCCCAGGACAAGGCCATCGAGCAGTTCACCACCGAGCAGCTGGAGGGCGCCCTGCGCGGCATCGTCGCGACGCTCTCCGTCGTGGAGCTCATGCGGGAGCGCAAGAAGTTCTCCGACCAGATCGCCGCCGACGTCTCCCAGGAGCTCGCCGAACAGGGCCTCATCCTCGACTCCTTCCAGATCAAGGGCATCACCGACAAGGTCGGCTACATCCAGTCCCTCGGTGCGCCGGAGATCCAGGCGAAGCGTCAGGCCGCGGAGATCTCGCAGACCAACGCCGACCGCGCGATCAACCAGAAGAACATCGCCAACCAGGAGGCGAACCTCGTCGAGCAGACCGCTCTCGACACCAACACCGCCAACGCCAACGCCGGCATCGGCCGGGCCCGCGCCGAGGCGGAGCAGGCCGAGCAGCTCGCCCGCGCCCAGGCCGAGCAGGCCGTGCTGCAGCAGCAGGCCGAGAACAAGCAGGCGCAGCTCGACGCCGACGTCAAGCGCGTCGCGGACGCCCAGCGGTACGAGGCGGAGACCCGCGCGCAGGCCGAGCTCTACACGCGTGAGCGGGCGGCCGAGGCGGCGGCGATCGAGCAGGTCAAGCAGGCCGAGGCGCGCACACCGCATCGCCGAGCAGCAGGCGCAGGCCGACAAGGCGCGCGCCGACGGTGAGGCTGCCGCCGCGATCGCGAAGGCGACCGGTGACGCGGATGCTCTGCGCGCCCAGGCGGAGGCCGAAGCCGAGGCCCGTCGCCTCCGCGCCAACGCCGAGGCCGAGGCGATCCGCGCCGAGGGTGAGGCCCGTGCAGCCGCTGTCGAGGCCGAGGCCAAGGCCATCGCCTCCAACCAGGATGCCTTCCTCTCGCAGCGCGTGCTGGAAGTGCTGCCGTCGATCATGTCGGAGTTCGCGAAGGGCTACGCCGCCATCGGCAGCGTCTCGATCGTCGGCGGATCCGCCGAGGACGGCGCGTCGAACGTCGTCGGCGCCGACAGCGCGAAGGCCATGCGCTCGGTGTTCGACAGCGTGCACTCCGCCACAGGCCTCGACCTGGCCGGAATCATCCAGGGGCAGGCCGTCGGTCGCGGCTTCGGAGCCGGAGTCGCCGAAGCGTCCGCACCGACCCCGGCGCCGCGCACGCCCGCACCGACCACCCCCGCCGCCCCCCGCTCCTCCGGCTCGCGACGCGGAGTAAGCAGCACAGGACAGCGGATGCCCGCGACCGACTCGGTCGCGGCATCCGCTGTCTGTCGTCGGAGCACCGCTTCCGCCGGTTCACAACTCAGGAGATCGGCAGGCACGGACGCGGCGATCCGTCCCGCTGCTCCGAATCCCCCCCGGATCTCCTGAGTTGCGAACGGCTCCGGGCGTCGATCAACCGGGCAGACTGGACGGGTGACCCGCGCTGCCCTTCGACCTCGCCGCCATCGGTGCAGGCCTGTCGTTCGCGGGCGCCCTCGAGGAGCTCTCCGCTGCCCTCGACACGAGCGGCTCCGTGGTGGTGACCGCGCCGCCGGGCACGGGCAAGACCACCCCTCGTACCGCCGCTCGTCGCCTCACGAACCACCGACCGCGTGATCGTCACCCAACCCCCGCCGGGTCGCCGCGCGTGCCGCCGCCCGCCGACTCGCACACCTCGATGGCTCCCCGCTCGGATCCCGGGTGGGCTTCACCGTCCGCGGCGAGCGCACAGCCGGGCCGGATACGAGGGTCGAGTTCGTCACCGCCGGCGTGCTCCTGCGACGGTTGCTGGACGACCCGGGACTCGACGGCGTGAGTGCGGTCATCATCGATGAGGTGCCACGAGCGTGCCCTCGAGACCGACCTCCTCGTCGGCCTGCTCTCGGAGGTGCGGGAGCTGCGGGATGACCTCGTCGTCGTCGCGATGTCCGCCACCCTCGACGCTGCCCGGCTCGCCGCCGTCATCGGCACCGCCGAGTCCCCCGCGCCGATCGTCGACCATGACGTCGCAGCCCTTCCCCCTCACCGAGCGCTGGGCTCCGAGTCCCACGCCCCGCCTCGACGAACGGGGAGTCACCCGCGGCTTCCTCGACCACATCGCGAGTGTCTCCGCCTCCGCCGCCACCGAGCTGGTCCGCGAAGACCCCGAAGCCGACGTGCTCGTGTTCGCCCCGGGCGCTCGCGAGGTGTCGGAGATCGCCCGACGCGTCCGCACTCTGAACGGCGCCTTCGACGTGCGGGAGCTGCACGGCCAGACCCCGCCGGCGGAACAGGATGCCGTGATCCGCGGTCGTGCACCGGGGGGCGTGCCCCGCATCATCGTCGCCACCTCGCTCGCCGAGTCGTCGATCACGGTGCCGGGTGTGCGGATGGTCGTGGACAGCTGTCTGTTCCGGCAGCCGCAGCGCGACGCCGCCCGCGGCATGACGGGTCTGGTCACCACCGCCGCCTCCCGTTCCTCGTGCGTGCAGCGTGCCGGACGCGCGACGCGTCAGGGCCCCGGCATCGTCGTCCGGTGTGTGGACGAGCGCGCCTACGCGGCGGGCCTCCCGCGCGTCCGTCCCCGGAGATCCGCGACGGCCGACCTCACCGGCGCCGCCCTCCTCCTCGCGTGCTGGGGTGCCCCGGGCGGAGCAGGCCTGCGGTTGATCGAACCGCTGCGAGCCGACAGTCTCGCCGACGCCCGTCGCGGTGCTTCGCGGTCTCGGCGCGATCGACGACGACGGGCGCGCCACGGCCGAGGGGCCGCGTGCTGGCCCGCATCCCGACCGACCCCCGGCTGGCCAGGGCGCTGCGGGACGGCAGCCCCGTGGTGGGGAGCCGGCTCGCCGCCGAGGTCGTCGCGCTTCTGGGCGGTGATCAGCGCGTCCCCGGATTGCCGACGTCGCCCACGCTCTTGTCGCGTTGCGGGGCGGCGGGACTGCGGAGGCCCGTCGCTGGCGCGAGGACGCGCGTCGTCTGGAACGCCTCGCCGATCCGACGCCGGACACCCCGCGCGGGTCTCGACGGCGTCGGTCTCGTGATCGCGCTGGCCTTCCCCGAACGTGTCGCCCACCGCGTCGAGCACACGGATCGGGAGCCACGTTCCTGCTGGCCTCCGGCACGCGGGCCGGAGTGAGCGGTTCCCTCGCGTCCTCGGAATGGCTCGCCGTGGCCGATGTCGCCCCGCGCTTCGTCCCGGGCGGCCGCCGGTTCCGGTGCGGTCATCCGCACGGCGGCGACCCTCACCGAGGAGCAGGCGGAGCGCGCGGCGGGCCCCCTGATGAGCGACCGCGTGGAGGCCGAGTTCGTCGGAGGTCGTGTGCAGGCCCGCCGCGAGCGCCGGATCGGTGCGATCCTGCGTTCCTCGGTGCCGGTGCGAGCGGCGGCATCGACAGGGCGGGATGCCGTGGCCCGGGCGGTCCGACGCGAGCGCCTCGGTATGTTCACCTGGTCCGACGGGGCGGAGGCCCTCCGCCGCAGACTCGCGCTGCTCCGACGTGAGCTCGGAGAGCCATGGCCCGATGTGTCGGACGCGGGGTTGATCGACGCCCTCGATGCCTGGATGGCGCCGGAGCTCGAGGCTCTCGCATCCGGCACCCCCCGCGAGTCGGCTGGATCTGTCCTCGGCGCTGCGCCGTCTGCTGCCCTGGCCCGAGGCCGTGCACCTCGAGGCCCTCGTACCGGAGCGGCTCGAGGTCCCCAGCGGCTCCCGCGTCCGCATCACCTACCCGGAACCCCGACGGGGATCCGACCGCACGCCCCGTCGTCGCGGTGAAGCTGCAGGAGTGCTTCGGGTGGGCGGCGACTCCCCGGCTGGTCGACGGTCGTGTTCCCGTCCTCTTCCATCTGCTGTCGCCGCAGGCCGCCCGCTCGCCGTCACCGACGACCTCGCCTCGTTCTGGTCCGGCCCCTATGCCCAGGTGCGCGCCGAGATGCGCGGCCGCTACCCCGGCACCCCTGGCCCGAGGACCCCTGGGCCGCCGTGCCGACGAAGCACACCAAGAACCGCGCGCGCGCGCTGACCCAGGCCAGGACTCCGGCTCAGCGTGTACGCCGCCGCAGTGTGAGGGCGGCGAGCACCAGAGCGCCGACCGCGAAGGCCACGACGATGAGCAGCGGACCGAACACGTCCCACTCTTCGTCCCCCGCCGTGACGGCGTTGATCGTGTCGATCGCGTAGCTGAGCGGCAGCCAGTCGGAGATGGCGTACAGCACGTCGGGCATCTGGTCGCGCGGCATGAACAACCCGCCGAGGATGATCTGCGGGAACACCAGCAACGGCATGAACTGCACGGCCTGGAACTCGGTCTGGGCGAACGCGCTCGCCAGCAGGGCCGAGGGCTGTGCCGAGCAGTGCGTCGACCACCGCGACGAGGCCCAGCTGCCACAGCGGTCCGTCGACGTCGAGCCCGCACACCCCGACCGCGAACGACACCGTGATCACCGCCTGCAGCACGGCCATCAGCCCGAAGGCGAGCGCGTACCCGAGGATGAAGTCGGCCTTCTCGAGCGGCGTGGTCATCAGCCGTTCGAGCGTGCCGGAACGGCGTTCGCGCAAGGTGGTGATCGACGTGATGAGGAACATCACGATGAACGGGAACAGCGCCAGGATGGCACCCCCGAACTGATCGAACACACCGTCCTGCTCGCTGAACAGCCAGGCGAAGAGACCCGACGAGCAGGCTCGGGGCGATGAGCATCAGGGCGATGGACCGCGGTCGTGTCGGAGCTGCGTGAGCACACGGCCGGCGGTCGCGAACAGCCGGCGGCCGTTCATGTCGCGTCCTCCTCCTGGCGCTCGTGCGCTTCTCGCCGCGCCCGCCGGGTGGTCGCGGCGCCGGCGGCCCTGTCACGTTCGATCAGCGCCAGGAACGCGGCCTCGGCGTCGGTCGTGCCGGTGTCGGCGAGCAGGGACGACGGCGTGGTGTCGGCGATGATCCTCCCCTCCCGCATCAGCAGCAGCCGGTCGCAGCGCACCGCCTCGTCCATCACGTGACTGGACACGATGAGCGTGACGCCCGGTCGGCCAGCCGGCGGAACAGGGTCCAGAGCTCCGCCCGCAACACGGGGGTCGAGTCCGACGGTCGGCTCGTCCAGCACGATCAGTTCCGGCGAGCCGATCAAAGCCACCGCGAGCGACACCCGCGTCCCCCTGGCCGCCGCTCAGCGCATCGACGAGCTGCGTGGCCTGTGCGCCGAGGCCGACCTCCTGGATGACCCGGTCGACATCACCCCTTCGGCGCCTTCAGGAGCGACGCGAAGTACGAGAGTTCTGCCGCACGCTGAGGTCGCCGTAGACCGAGGCGCCCTGCGTACCGTAGGCCACGCGGTGCCGGAGCCGACGCGAAACCGCCCGGCTCACCCAGAACGGTCACGTCGCCGGAGGCGATCCGCTGCACACCGACGATCGACCGCATGAGCGTGGTCTTGCCGCACCCCGAGGGGCCGAGGAGACCCGTGATCTGCCCGCGCGGGACGGCGAGGTCGATGCCGTCGAACACGGATACGGCCCCACGCCGCACGCGGAGCTGCGTGATCTCGACCCGCCGCGTTATTCATCATGCGATGAATTATGCGCCTCGCCTCGTCGGGCGTCAACGGCTCGGTGGGCACAGCTGCGGAGCGCCGGATCGACACGCCGTCGCCGGCCCGTGCCGTCCGGCGCGGCGGCCGAGATCTCCGCAGCCGTGCCCGGGGACGCGGGCGTCAGTCGAAGAGGTAGCGCTGGACGGTGGGGCCGACGCGGCGGACGAGCTCGTCGACGGAGGCTCCGGCGAGCGCGGGGAGCTGCAGCACGTAGCGACGATGAGCATGCCGGCGATCTGCGAGGCGACGAGGGCGGCGCGGAGGTCAGCGTCCCTCCACGTCGAGGCGTCGTGCCACGCGGGGAGAGCAGTTTCGCGGGAGAGGAAGCCGGGCGAGCAGGGGGGTCGTCAGCCTGCTCCCGATCGCCGTGCGCAGGAGCAGCATCCCGCGGCGGCGCACGTCGGGCTTCTCGAACGCGTCGAGCACATAGCGGACGAGCCGGGCCCCCCGCTTCGTCCTTCGGCCCCGCGAGGATCTCCGGGACGTCGAGGTCGGGGCGCAACGGGATCCCGGCGGCCTCTGCGAACAGGTCGGCCTTGGTGCCGAAGTAGTGGTGGACGAGCGCGGAGTCGACGCCGGCGCGGGCGGCGATCGACCGCACCGTGGCGCCGTCGTACCCCTGCGCGCCGAACTCGTCGACGGCCGCGGACACGATGCGCTCGCGGGAGTCGGTGCCGCCGCGCGGGCGCCCGCGTCGTCCTCGGCGCCCTCTGCTCGGTCATGCCCGTCAGCCTACGGGCTCCGCGGAGCCTCGCTCGTCGAGCAGATGCCGGAGATACCGCTGCGGCTGCCCGAGGAACGAGCGCCAGTGGTTCACGATCTCGAGGTCCTCCCAGGCGGCAGGGCGGAGCCCCCACTCCCCGACCTCCAGGATGGTGGCGCCCGGGAGCGCCGCGAGCACCGGGGAGTGCGTGGCGCACAGCACCTGGCCGCCCTCGTCGGCGATGCGCTGCAGCACGGCGATCAGCGTGAGAGTCGAATGGAACGACAGGGCGGCCTCCGGCTCGTCCAGGCAGTAGAACCCCGGATCATCGAAGCGGCTGTCGAGCAGGGCGAGGAACGACTCCCCGTGGCTCATCTCGTGGAAGGGCACGTCGCCGCGCAGGGAGGGGTTCTCCTCGAGGTACGTGTAGAACGAGTGCATCGTCTCGGCCCGCAGGAAGAATCCCCAGCGGTGCGCGCCGACGCCCCGTTGGAGGCGCAGCCAGTCCGACAGCGGCGACTCGGTCGGACGTGTCCGGTGCTGCGCCTGCCGGGATCCGCCTTCCGGGGGAGAGACCGTACGCGATCGCGATGCCCTCGACGAGGGTGGACTTCCCGCTGCCGTTCTCGAGCCGACGAGGAAGGTCACTCCCCGGTCCCAGATCCAGTCCCCTCGCGCAGCACCTGTGCCACCGCGGGGATGTTCGTCGGCCACGTCCCGTCCGGGGTCGGCGCCTCGTCGTTCGCCCGCACCGCGACGACCGGCTGCTGCCGCATATGCCTCTCCCTTCCCCTCCTCCGTCGACCCACCCCTCTGTGTGCCTGCCACCCCTCTTCATGCGCACGCAACGGGCCGGAACGCACGAGAGGGGGTGGGTCGGCGAGGTCAGCACTCGATGACGTTCACCGCCAGACCGCCCTCGCTGGTCTCCTTGTACTTGGTCGACATGTCGAGACCGGTCTGGCGCATCGTCTCGACGACGGCATCCAGCGAGACATAGTGGCTCCCGTCGCCGCGGAGCGCGAGACGTGCGGCGGTGACCGCGGTGGAGGCGGCGATCGCGTTGCGCTCGATGCACGGGATCTGCACGAGTCCGCCGATCGGGTCGCATGTGAGGCCGAGGTGATGCTCCATCGCGATCTCCGCGGCGTTCTCGATCTGCCGGTTCGTGCCGCCCATCACCGCGGTGAGCCCACCCGCGGCCATCGCGCACGCGGAGCCGACCTCGGCCTGACACCCGCCTTCGGCGCCGGAGATCGAGGCGTTGGCCTTGAACAGCGACCCGAGGGCGGTAGCCGTCAGCAGGAACCGGCGGATGCCCCGGCGGCGATTGGCCTCCGCGATCTCCGCGTCCTCCCCGTCGAGTGCGGGAGCGGGCGGCGGGGCCCCGTCGAACCCGAGCAGCGCGCTGGCGACGAGCTCCCCGTACGGCGTCACCGCGTTCCCGGCGCCGAGCCCCGAGTCGGCGAGGAAGCGCCACCAGTACATCGCCACCGCGGGGAGAATGCCCGCCGCGCCGTTGGTCGGAGCGGTCACAACGCGCCCACCCGCCGCGTTCTCCTCGTTCACGGCCAGCGCGAACGCGCCGAGCCACTCGCCGGGCAGCTCTCGGTGCCCCTCGGCTTCGACCGCCTCGAGCTGTGCGCGGATCGTGCCGGCGCGGCGCTTCACCTGCAGCATGCCCGGAAGCACCCCGTCGGCGTGAGCCCCGCGTCCACGCAGCCCGACATCGCATCCCCAGATCGCGTCGAGGGCCGGCGGCGACCTCCTCCTCGCTCCGCAGCGCCGTCTCGTTGCGGCGGGCGACCTCCGCGATGGACAGTCCCAGCTCGTCGCACAGGGCGAGCAGCGAGGCGGCATCGGCATACGGGTGCGGGAAGGCGCCGGTGGAGAGCTGCGCTTCCTCCCCCTCGCGCCGGATGAACCCGCCGCCGATCGAGTAGTACGTCTGCTCGAACAGGATGGTTCCGTCCCGGTCACGGGCGATGAGCGTCATGGCGTTCGGATGGCCGGGGGAGGCGGGGTCCGCGGCGCGAACACGATGTCGTCCTTCCGGAACGGCACCGCGTGGGCGCCGTCGATCCGCAGCGGCTCCCCCTCGGGGTAGGCGGACCAGGCCGCGCGCACCGCCGCCGGGTCACAGGTCTCGGGTGCGAGACCGCGCAGCCCCGCGACCACCGCGTCCGGTGGTGCCATGGCCGATACCGGTGGCGCCGAGCGAACCGTACAGCGTGCATTCGACCAGGGCGATGCGGTCGAGCTCGCCGGAGCCGGAGAGCCGGCGCGCGAAGTCGGAGTGCCGCCCGCATCGGTCCGACGGTGTGCGAGCTGGACGGGCCGACGCCGATGGAGAAGAGGTCGAAGGCCGAGACGTACGCAGTCACCCCTCCAGGCTACGCCGACTTCGCGGATCCGGTTCACCGCGATTAACCGCGTCGCCGACGGGTCCGCGTCAAGGCCCTTCATCTCGCGTCGAGGCGGAGGCAGGCTGAGAGCACGACATCGCAGAAAGGGACGATCATGACCGACAACACTCCCGAACCGACCGCGAACGACGAGCTCTCGCCCGAGGCGCAGACCCCCACGCCGACCCCCGCGTCCGACACCTCGGAGGGCGAGGCGACGACGCCGGAGCAGGCGGACTCCCCGGAGGACGCGACCCGGCCGAGGTCCCGAGCACCGAGGAGCTGGAGGAGCCCAGCACCGAGAAGTCCCCCGGCGAGAGCCGAAGGCCGCCGAAGCGCGACGACCGGAACCGGATCACGAGGCCGTCGGCCTCGGCGTCGACTGACTCCCTCCCCGAAACCCCGGACTACCGCCGAGACCCCGCCCCGCAGACGTCTGCAGGGCGGGGTCTCGACGCGAGAGCGGGGTCTCGGGGATCTACTCGACGAGCTTGCCGGTCGTGTCGACGTCGCGCATGAGCTCGGCGATCTCCTCGGGGATCGCGGGGATCTCCTCGCGGGTCACGCCGGCGGACGGGGACCACACGAGGTTCACCTGCAGCCGTGGGATCGGTGTCCGGGAAGTCGCTGCGGTTGTGGCATCCGCGAGTCTCC
>NZ_JBFLUM010000033.1:0-15389 GCF_050470785.1 Microbacterium sp. NRRL B-14842
GAACTGGGTGCCGGCGAGCCACAGCAGCGCCGCCATCGCCAGCAGGATCACGTAGGCGAGCACGATCACGGCGGTCGTCCCCACCCAGGCGGGCCGACCGGGGCGCTGGAACGGACGGCGGATCGGTTCGCAGATCACCACGATGACGATCGCGAGGGCCAAGGGACCGAAGACCTCACGCGCCAGCGAGACGCCGGCGAGGACGATCGCGCTCGCCGCCAGGATCAGCAAGGTCCGCAAGGCGGGCGAGGACGCGCGGTCTGCCGCGGGGCCGGAAGGAGTCGGGAGCGAGGTCACGCGGCCAGCGTAGTCCCCGGCACTTTCATCCGGGTGATTGCGGGCCCACCCCCTGGAAGGGCGCTCGGGCCCGTGGTTTCGTGTTGCCATGCCGCCTCCCGTACGTTCCACGAGGCCGGGACCGGCGATGCGTTTCCGGCCGCCCGCCCCGCCCATCGGCGTCCTGCCGCGGGAACGCGTGACCGCAGCGATCACGGCGGCCGTGGAGGCCGACGGGGTGACGGTTCTCAGCGCGCCCAGCGGCTACGGCAAGACGACGGCGGTCATGGCCTGGGCGGTGGCGCGCGACGACGTCGCCTGGCTCACGCTGAGCGCCTCGGACGACGATCCCGCGCTGCTGACGTCCGGGGTGGTGAATGCGCTGGCGCTCGCCGCCGAGCGCACGGGGCGCGCGTTCGCCGTCCGCCGCGATATCGAGGATCCGGTGCGCGCCTACCGGCAGATCTGCGCGGCGCTTCAGGACGCCGAGCATCCGATGCACCTCATCGTGGACGACGCGCACCGTGCCGGCGAGTCCTGGCGGGAGGGACTTCTGGGGCTCCTCGCCGATCAGCCTCCGGACGGACTGCACCTCGTCCTCGTCGGGACCACGTTGATCGAGGTCACCCTGTCCCGACATCGACTCATGCATCCCGGATCGTTCGTCGGCGTGGAGACGCTCCGGTTCTCGACGGACGAGATCCGTCGTCTGCTGCGGTCGGCGCCCCGAGGTCTCGATGCGACCGCCGTGCGAGAGGAGACCGGCGGGTGGCCCATAGCGGTACGGCTCGTCCTCGTGGGAGGTGCGCTGCCGTCGACGGCCGCGTCCACGGCCGCGTCGTTCCTCGGCGAGTACGTCCGCGAGCACGTGCTGGACGCGTTGCCGCCCGCGCTCGCCGACTTCGTGCTCGACGGCACCGCCTGCGCGGAGCTCACCCCGGAGACCGCCGCACTCGTGACGGCGAGGGAGGACGCCGCCGACCTCCTGGAGAGCTGCGTCCGACTCGGCCTCTTCCTTGACCGGTTCGACGGCCCGAACGGCCCGACGTACCGGTGGCACCCCGCGTTCGCGCGTCGGTGCGCCGACCTCGCGCGGACGGATGCCGCCCGTTTCGCCACCGTGCACCGCCGGGCCGCCCGTGCTCTGGAGCACACGGATCCGATCGCCGCCGTGACGCACGCGCGGCGCGCCGGGGATCGCGCCGGTGCCAGGGCCATCCTCCTCCGGCACTGGTTGGGCCTCGTGGTCGGCTCCTCGGCCGGCGACGTGGAGCGGACGGCGACGACTCTCCTGCGCGACAACCCGGACGATCCGCACCTGCTGCTCGTGCGAGCCGGGGCCAGCGATGTCCTCGGGGACCATCGTGTCGCCCGGGAGCTGTGCCGACGGGCCGAGGCCCTCCTCGACCGCACGCCGGGGGAGGCCGCCCCTGCCGTCCTCCTCATCGTCCGCCTGCTGCTCGCGGAGTCGTCCGTCGAGGTGGCGGTGTCCGGTCCCGAGATCCGCGCGCTGCTCGATGCCGAGGACGACAGGATGTACGGCGGTCGGGTGGCGCTCAACCACCTGCTGGGGTGGACCGCGCTGCGCAGTCGCGAATCGCCGGACCTCGCGATCGAGTACTTCTCTGCAGCGGCGCGCGAGGCGCAGGAAGCGGGCGACCGGGAGCTCACGTCCCGCGCTGTCGGACATCTCGCCTATGGCCTCGCCACCTCCGGTCGGCTCACGGAGGCCGCGACCGTGCTCGCCGAGGCCGAGAGCACCCGCGAGACTCTTCTTCCGCGGAACACCTTCGCGCGCGGCAGCGCCATGGCCGCCGCGGGGTGGGTCGCGTACTGGTCCGGCGAGGCGGAGGAGGCGGTCCGGATCTTCGACGCGGCACGGGAGGAAGCCGCATCCGGCCGCGACCTCGCCGGGCATGCACGCATGATGGGCGCCTATTCGGCCGCGCTCACAGGAGACCCCGCGATATGTCGCCGGGCGGCCATCGGCGTGCAGGAACTCCCTATCGACGTCGTGCAGGGGGTGGCGTGGCCGGCGTTCCGAGAGTCGTCGGTGGCCCTGCTCGAAGAGGCGGTGGGGCGGAGGGAGCGCGCACTGCGCATCGCGAAGAAGTACGCGAGCGGTACCGACCTCCCGCTCGTGGGCGTCGCCCTGTCCGGAATCCTGCGTCGCGCCGAGGATCACGCTGCGGCGCTGGAGATGCTGCGATCGTTGCGGGGCGCCTCCGAGCTGTCGTACGTCAAGGCCGCCACCTTGATCACCGCGGCTGCGCTGCGGAGGGCGACCGGCCACCAGGAGGACGCGCATGACCTGTGCGAGGCCGCACTCGCCGTCGCGTCAGCGGAGAACCTCGTCGTGCTCTTCGGTCCGCGGGAGGTCGCGGTGCGCCGGCTGCTGCAGGCGCATGTGCATCACGGCACGCAGTTCGAGGAGTTCATCGAGACATGCCTCGCCGTCGACGCGGTCGGATCCGTGACCGATCGGCTGTCGGAGCGGGAACGCGACGTCTTCCACCAGATGCAGACGGCGCGCACGCTGCCGGAGATCGCGCAGGAACTCTCCGTGTCGGTCAACACGGTGAAGACGCATCAACGCGCGATCTACCGCAAGCTCGGGGTGTCGTCCCGGCGGGAGGGCCGTCCACGCCATGGTGTGAGCGGTGAGCCGTCTCACGACGCTGCGCCCAGGGTCGCCGCCAGGGCGGCGTTCGCGACCGCGGAGGGGATCGCCTGCGTCGCCAGGATCCGATCGCCGCCGTCCTCGACCTCGCGGACGAACCGGACGTCCCAGCACTGTTCGACGAGGATCACGGCGGCGACCGAGCCGACGGGGACCCAGGGGAGGAAGTGTCCGACGTCTTCGACGCAGATGAGTCCGGGCGCATACAGGCGGAGACCGGCGAGCGCGAAGTCGTCGCCGTCGATCTCCGTGATGCGGTGTGCGTCGGCGTCCCGCCGCACCACGAGGAAGTCCAGCACGCGCAGGGTGCCTGCTTCGACCTGCCGCAGGAGTGGCTCGAGAACCGGTGGTCCCGGGTGCTCGCGGCGGAGCTCGATCACGACGAACGCGACGTCGCCCAGCACCCGGCTTCTCATGACCGCCCTCGATCCTCCATCGCTCCGTCCTTGATGGTGACAGCCGCGCGAGAGCCCGAGTACCCCCTCTCACCCGGAGCGGGTGAGAGGGGTTACGCGCCCCACGGTCGCGGTGCCATCCTGGTGCCGGACGAAGGGTGGCGACATGAAGGAGTTCCGATTCGGGCCCGTCGAGTTCTACCTCGTGGGCTTCGACGGCGACCGGCCGGACCCGGCGACGTTCGGGGCGCTGACCGACCTCGTGTCGAGCGGCGTCGTGCGCGTGCTGGATTTCGTGCTGGTGACGAGGACGGCGGGCGGGGAACTCGACATCCTCGAACTGGACGAGGGCGACGGGTCCCCGGCGCTCGGCGGGCTCGAGCCGATCGTCGCCGGACTCGCGAGCGAGGACGACGTCCTCGCCCTGGCGGAGGTCGTGCCACCGGGACGATCCGCGGCCGTGGTGGTCCTGGAACTCCTGTTCGCCCGGACCCTGGCCCAGGATGTCGCCGCCGCGGGAGGCCAGGTGCTGCGCACCGAGCGCATTCCGGCTCCCGTCGTGAACGCGGTGATGGACATCCTCGAACAGGAAGGTGAATGACATGCCCTT
Source organism: Microbacterium sp. NRRL B-14842 (assembly GCF_050470785.1). NCBI lineage: Bacteria > Bacillati > Actinomycetota > Actinomycetes > Micrococcales > Microbacteriaceae > Microbacterium > Microbacterium sp. NRRL B-14842. The sequence goes on from NZ_JBFLUM010000033.1 coordinate 3,962, forward strand.
GCGGAGATTCGGCCGGCCGGGGCTCATCGGTCTCGCCGCACGGACCGCGGTGGTCGCCGGAACGGCGACCGCGGTGCAGGGAGCCGCCATGCGGCACCAGGAGCGCCGCGCGCAGAGCGAGTACGAGCAGCAGCAGTATGAGGCCGCCCAGCAACAGGCCCAGATGGACGACGCGGCCCGCACCGCGGCTGCGCAGTATGCGCCGCCGGCGTCCCCGCCGCCCGCACCGGCGGACGACCTGATCGCCAAGCTGCAGGAGCTCGGGTCGCTGAAGGCCTCCGGTGTGCTGACGGAAGAGGAGTTCACCGCGGCGAAGCAGAAGCTGCTGGGCTGAGCGCCCGCGACGATCGAGACGAGGCGCCCATGAGCGAGATCGACGATCTGCGGGAACGATTGCGCGCGCTGGAGCAGGAGAACGAGGAGCTGCGTCGCCCTCGACGCCGGGTCTCGGCCCGGAGCATCATCGCCGGGATCGTGCTCGTCGTCGCAGTGCTCCTCGCACCGATCGCGGCGATGGGGACGTGGGCGCGGCTGCAGCTCGTCGATGCGGATCGGTTCGTCGCGACGTTCGCTCCACTGGCCCAGGACCCGGACGTCCAGGACTTCGTCGCCGATCAGGTGACGACCGCCATCGATGAGCAGGTCGACCTGGATGCGGTGGTCGGAGAGCTCTTCGATGGGCTGCGCGCCCTCGATCTGCCGCCCCGTGCCACAGCCGCCCTCGGGCTCCTGGAAGCACCGGCCGCGTCCGGGCTGTCGTCGCTGATCGACGGTGTCGTGCACGAGGTGGTGTCGTCGCCGCAGTTCGCCGACATCTGGGCCGAGTCGCTGCGCTTCACGCACGAGCGTGCCGTCGCGATCCTCCAGGACGACCCGGGCACCGCACTGCAGCTGAGCGACGACGGCGTGCTCTCGGTGGACGTGGGGGCGGTCGTGGAACGCGTCAAGGAGGCTCTCGCCGAGCGTGGGGCCGGCGTGGCCGACCTCATCCCCGTGATCGATCGCACCATCCCGGTGGTGCAGGCGGACGCCCTCGCGTTGGTGCGCACGGTCTACCAGATCGCGGTGGCCGCAGGGTTCTGGTTGCCCTGGGTCGTGCTCGGCCTCGTCGTGCTCGGCGTGCTGCTGGCGGTGGACCGGCCGCGGGCGCTGTTCTGGACGAGCGCGGGCTTCGCCGTCGTCTTCCTGCTCCTCGCCGCGGGGATGGGGATCGGACGCGGGTTCTTCGTCAGCGCCGTCAGTCCGTCCATCATGACGGCTGCGGCGGCCGAATCCCTCTTCGATCAGCTCACGGCGCTCCTCGGGTCCACCATCGTCGCCCTCGCTCTCGTCGGCGTGCTCATCGCGCTCTGGGCCTGGCTGGCCGGATCGAGCCGCAGCGCCTCGACGGTGCGCGGTGCGACCGAGAGCGGCTCCGGGGCGCTGCGCGAGGCGGCGGAGGCTCGGGGGATATCCACGGGACGATTCGGGCGGGCGGTCGACCGCTATCGGGGCGCGATCCTCATCACGGGGATGGCGATCGGTGTGCTCATCCTCGTGGCGACGCGCCCTGTGACCTTCGGTGCCGTCGTGGGCGTGGCGATCGGCGTCCTCGTGCTGACGGTCCTCGTGGAACTGCTGCGCCGCCCGGACTCCGCAGCGGATGAGACGGACGAGCCGGTCGAGGATGACGCCACTGAGATCACCCTTCCCGGGTGAGAACCGTTGTCCACACGGACGCCGGCTCGGAAGACTCGTGCCGAGGAGCGCGGACGCGCCCTGAACGAAGGAGAGACGATGTCGGAATTCAACGCAGACTTCTCGGGCGAGATCACGCTGGACGTCCGCGACTCCCGTCCCGACTGGTCGCCGTACGAGCTGCGGAAGGCGCCGGACGGAGCACCGAACGTCCTCGTCGTGCTCTACGACGACACCGGGCTCGCCTCCTGGTCGCCGTACGGCGGTCGCATCGCGATGCCGACCATGGATCGTCTGGCCGCCGGGGGCCTCACCTACACGCAGTGGCACACCACGGCGCTGTGCTCGCCGACGCGGTCCACCATGCTCACGGGGCGCAACCACCACGTCAATCGCGCCGGCGTGATCATGGAGGGCACCAACGGCTTCCCGGGCTTCGCGGGACGGCTCCCGGCGGATGTGCGCGACGATCGGGCAGGTGCTGCAGGAGAACGGCTACAGCACGTTCTGGCTCGGCAAAGACCACAACGTCCCGGAGGAGGACATCGCGCCGGGAGGCAGCCGCTCGATGTGGCCGCTGCAACTCGGGTTCGACCGGTTCTACGGCTTCCTCGGTGGCGAGACGAACAACTGGTACCCGATCTCGTCGAGGACAACCACTTCATCGAGCAGCCGTACCGCCCGGAGGACGGGTATCACCTGTCGAAGGATCTCGCCGACCAGGCGCTCGCGATGATCCGGAACCAGCAGGCCTCGAACCCCTCAAAGCCCTGGTACATGTGGTTCTGTCCCGGCGCGAACCACGCTCCGCACCACGCGCCGCAGGAGTACATCGACAAGTACAAGGGGGCGTTCGACGACGGCTACGACGCCTATCGCGAGTGGGTGCTCGCCCGCATGATCGAGAAGGGCGTGCTGCCGGAGGGCACGCAGATGACGCCGTTCAACCCGTTGCCGGACGAGGCGGCGAACCCGGCCGACTACGTGCGCCCGTGGGCGGAGCTGAACGACGACGAACGGAGGCTGTTCGCGCGGATGGCCGAGGTCTTCGCCGGCTTCTCCGAGTACACGGATGCCCAGGTCGGTCGGATCGTGGACTACCTGGAGGAGACGGGGCAGCTGGACAACACGATCATCTTCTACTGCGCCGACAACGGCGCCTCGGGGGAGGGATCACCGGACGGCTCCGTGAACGAGAACAAGTTCTTCAACGGCTACCCCGACGATCTCGCCGAGAACCTCGCGATGATCGACACCCTCGGCTCCGCGGACACCTACAACCACTATCCGACCGGGTGGGCGGCCGCGTTCTCCACGCCGTTCCAGATGTTCAAGCGCTACTCCCAGTACTCCGGCGGCACCTGCGACCCGATGGTCGTGCACTGGCCGAAGGGGATCGCGGCGAAGGGGGAGCTGCGCCACCAGTACCACCACTCGGTGGACGTCGTGGCGACAGTGCTCGACGTCATCGGCATCGAGATGCCGGAGTCCTACCGTGGGGTGCCGCAGAGACCGCTCGACGGCGTCTCGATGAAGTCGTCCTTCGACGCGGCGCCGGACGGTCCGACGCAGAAGACGGTGCAGTACTACTCGATGCTCGGCACGAGGGGCATCTGGAAGGACGGCTGGAAGGCCGCCGCCGTACACGCGCCGCTGAGCGGCAAGGGCCACTTCGACGACGACGTGTGGGAGCTGTATCACGTGGCGGAGGACCGTTCCGAGTCGAACGACCTCGCCGCGACCCACCCGGAGAAGCTGCAGGAGCTCATCACCGCATGGTTCGCCGAGGCGGAGGCGAACTTCGCCCTTCCGCTCGATGACCGCTCCGCCGCGAGATCCTGACGGTCCCGCGGCCCCAGGCCGAGTCGCCCCGGGATCGCTATGTGTACTTCCCCGGCACCGCGGCGGTACCGGAGAGCGTCGCGGTGAACGTCCGAGGGCGCTCCTACAAGATCATCGCCGACGTCGTGCTCGACGAGGGTGCCGAGGGCGTGCTCTTCGCGCACGGCTCGCGCTTCGGCGGGCACTCCCTGTTCCTCAAGGGCAACAGGCTCGTCTACGTGTACAACTTCCTCGGCATCCCGCCGGAGCAGTCGTTCACCTCGGACGAGCTCACCCCCGGCCCGCATACCCTCGGCGTGGAGTTCGTCCGCGAGGGGGCGGGGGAGCACGGCGAGTCCGTCGGCACGACCACGCTGTACGTCGACGATCGTGCGGTGGCGTCAGGTCCGATGCGGGCGCAGGTCGGGAAGTTCACGCTCTGCGGCGACGGACTCTGCGTCGGGTGGGACAGCGCCGACCCGGTGAGCGCGCAGTACCGCAACCCGTTCCCGTTCACCGGCGGCAAGCTCCTGGGCGTGGCGGTGGACGTGAGCACGGAGCAGTATCTCGATATGGAACTCGAGGCAGCGGCGATGCTGTCGCGCGAGTGATCGACCGGAGCGGGCCGAGGCCTAGCATGAGGGCATGACGGCGATGATCGAGGTCCCCGGCGGCACGCTCCTCATGGGGTCGGACGAGTTCTACCCGGAGGAGGGGCCCGTCCACGAGCGGCGCGTGGAGCCGTTCACGCTGGACGAGCATCCCGTGACCAATCGCCAGTACGCGGCCTTCATCGAGGACACCGGCTACGTCACGATCGCCGAGCGGCCGATGGACCCTGCCGACTACCCAGGCGTGCACCCGGACGACCTCGTCCCCGGGGCCATGGTCTTCACGCCGACACGCGGTCCCGTCGACCTTCGCGACCTGGCGTCAGTGGTGGCGGTGGGAGCCCGGGGCGTCCTGGCGGCACCCCTTCGGGCCGACCTCGTCGATCGATGACCGTCTCGATCATCCGGTCGTGCAGGTCGCGTACCCCGATGCCGTCGCCTACGCCGCGTGGGCCGGCAGGCGCCTGCCCACCGAGGCGGAGTGGGAATGGGCGGCGCGCGGTGGCCTCGTCGGTGCCCGCTTCGCCTGGGGGGAGGACACGAAGCTGGACGGCACCCTCATGGCGGATACCTGGCAGGGTGCCTTCCGTACCGGAACGATGGCGCCGACGGGTGGATCGGCACCGCTCCGGTGGCCCTCGTTCCCCGCCAACGGCTACGGCCTGCACGACATGATCGGCAACGTGTGGGAATGGACGGCGGACTACTGGACGCACCGACATGTACCGCCGGGAGCCGTGGGCGTCGAGGCGGGACATCGCGCGAGCCTGCTGTCCTCCGAGCCCGGGTCGCCCATCCCGCGCCGCGTGCTCAAGGGCGGCTCGCACCTCTGCGCTCCGGAGTACTGCCTCCGCTACCCCGCCCTGCGGCGCGATCGGCGCAGGCAGAGGACACCGCCATGACCACATCGGCTTCCGCTGCGCCCTCTGACCGCCCGGCACTGCCGGACTCAGGCCGGGTCGGGGAACACGGACGCCCAGTCGTCCTTGACGCTGACCACGGTGTAGCCGCGGTCGTCGGCTGCGCGCAGGGCCTTCTCGGCTCCCGTGTCGTAGGGGGTGTCGTCGCGGCCCGCGTCGTCGTGATGGATCAGCAGCGCGAGTCCGCGGCGTGGGGCCGCCGTGCGCGAAGTCGAGCATGGGCATGTCCCCGTTGGAGTTGCCCGGCGGCGAGCAGCGGACGCCGACCGATCCGGCTCCAGATCCGCACCGGTTTCTCCGGACCGTCGTCGAAGAACGCCAGGGCGGACGAGTAGCGGACGCTGGCATCCTTCTCGTCGTAGGTGAGCCCGAGCGCCGAGCCGATCACGCGCTCAGGAGGGGACGCCGTAGTTCGCCTGGGTCATCGGCCGCATGAAGTCGCGCTCGCCGCCGGAGACGATGTAGCAGGTGAAGCCATGGGCTTCGAGGTAGCGCAGCAGCTCCACCATCGGCGTGTACACGGAATCCGCGTACGGGCGACCGAGGATCGGGTGCTGCGCGGAGCGGTAGAACTCCGTGACCGAACGGGCGTAGTCCTCCACGCTGACACCGTCGGTCAGCCCCAGGAGCGCCTGGATGATGACGCCGAGGTCGGAGTCGTCGCCGGCGTAGTGCTTGTCGATCGCGGTGCCGAGCCAGGCGAGGTCACCGGTCACCGCCGCGCGGTACGGCTGGTTTTCGGCGAGGGACGGGTCGCGGGTGGCCGCCTCGCGCCAGCGCTCGACCCACGTAGTGCAGCTGGGTGGGCATGGGCTTCTCCGACCACAGTGTGCCGTCGTTGTCGAACACGGCGATCCGTTCTTCGACGGGTGACGGTCTCCGGGCCTGTGGTCGCGGCGGCGACGAACGCCTCGATGGCGCGGCGCGTGGTGGTGTCCCGCCAGGATGACAGGGGAGTGGAGTCCATGACCGCGATCCTCCCCAGGCGCGGCGTCGGATGCCGAGCGTCCCCTCACCCGAGCGGACGAGTCCCGTTGCCGCCCGGGCGTGCGGGAATACCCGCGGAGGGTATAAGGTTGTGCCGAAGGAGTACCCCAGGGGGGTATCCCGAGGAAAGGAAACATGATGAGCACGAGCGAGTATCAGGTCGCCGGAATGACGTGCGGCCACTGCGAGATGGCGATCCGCGACGAGGTGTCGCGCATCCCCGGTGTCGAGGGTATCGAATGTCAGCGCGCAGAGCGGGAGACTCGTGGTGCGCAGCTCCGCCCCCGTCGACGACACGGACGTGGCTGGCCGCCGTGGACGAGGCGGGCTACCAGGCGGTCCGGTCCTGATGGACACCCCATCCGCGACCAGCGTGGAGCTGGAGATCGGCGGCATGACCTGCGCGTCGTGCGCGATGCGGATCGAGAAGAAGCTCAATCGTCTCGACGGCGTCACCGCCACCGTGAACTACGCGACCGAGAAGGCGAGCGTCACGGTGCCGGCGGGCGTCGACACCGCCCCTGCTCATCGCCGAGGTCGAGAAGACCGGCTACACCGCCGTCGTCCCTGCGCCTCCCGCGCCGGAGGGTGCGCAGCCCGACGGAGAGCAGCCGGATCCGGAGCTCACCGCGCTGCGGCAGCGGCTGATCGCCGCCGTCGTGCTCACCGTCCCGGTCATCGCGATGGCGATGATCCCGGCGCTCCAGTTCACGTACTGGCAGTGGCTGTCGCTCGCGCTCGCGGGACCTGTGATCGTGTGGGCGGGCCTGGCCGTTCCACAAGGCGGCCTGGATCAACCTCCGGCACGGAGCGGCCACGATGGGACACGCTCATCTCGATGGGCACGCTCGCCGCGCTGCTGTGGTCGCTGTACGCGCTCTTCTTCGGCACCGCCGGGGTGCCAGGTATGGACGCACCCGTTCGAGCTGACCGTGGCGCCCAGCGACGGTGCTGCCAACATCTACCTCGAGGTCGGAGCGGGGTGACCACGTTCATCCTCGCCGGCGCTACTTCGAGAAGCGCTCGAAGCGGCAGGGCCGGTGCGGCGCTCCGCGCGCTGCTGGAACTCGGCGCGAAGGAGGTCGCCGTGCTCCGCGACGGCGTCCGAGACGCGGATCCCGACGAGCGAGCTGCGGGTCGGGGACCAGTTCGTCGTGCGTCCAGGGGAGAAGATCGCCACCGACGGTGTCGTGGTCGGCGGCACGTCCGCGGTCGACGCCTCCATGCTCACCGGTGAGTCGGTGCCCGTGGAGGTCGGCGCGGGCGATGCCGTCACCGGAGCCACCGTGAACGCCGCGGCGGGACGGCTGGTGGTCCGTGCGACCCGGGTCGGCGCCGACACCCCAGCTCGCGCAGATGGCGCGGCTGGTGGAGGACGCGCAGACCGGGAAGGCCGAGGTCCAGAGGCTCGCGGACAAGGTCTCCGGGATCTTCGTGCCGATCCGTGATCGTCATCGCCACTCGGCACGCTGGTGGCCTGGTTGGCGGCCGGATTCCCTGCGTCCGCCGCGTTCACCGCCGCGGTCGCGGTGCTCATCATCGCCTGCCCCTGCGCGCTGGGTCTGGCCACGCCGACCGCCCTGCTCGTCGGCACCGGTCGCGGCGCCCCAGATGGGCATCCTCATCAAGGGCCCCGAGGTGCTGGAGTCGACCAGGAAGGTCGACACGATCGTGCTCGACAAGACGGGGACGGTCACCTCCGGTCGCATGACGCTGACCGCGGTGCACACCGACGACGGGGCGGAGCGCGAGGAGCTGCTGCGGCTGGCCGGCCGCCCTCGAAGACGCCTCCGAGCACCCGATCGCTCAGGCTGTGGCGGCCGCGGCCACCCGCGAACTCGGCGCCCTGCGGCCGTCGAGGAGTTCGGGAACATCGAGGGCAAGGGTGTCCAGGGCATCGTGGACGGTCACGCCGTCGTCGTGGGACGCACCTCGCTGCTCGCCGACTGGTCGCAGCACCTGTCCGCAGGGCTGAGCGCGGCCACGGCCGAGGCGGAGGCTCAGGCACGACCGCGATCGCGGTGGGCTGGGATGGCCGGGCCCGCGGAGTGCTCGTCGTCGCCGATACGGTCAAGGCCACGAGTGCGGAGGGCGGTGGCGCAGCTCCGCGCACTGGGGCTGACCCCCCGTCCTGCTCACCGGTGACAACCGCGCGGTGGCGGAGCAGATCGCACGCGGGGTCGGGATCACCGAGGTGATCGCCGAGGTGCTGCCCCAGTGGCAAGGTCGACGTCGTGCGCCGGCTTCAGGACGAGGGCAAGGTCGTCGCGATGGTCGGGGACGGCGTGAACGACGCGGCGGCCCTCGCGCAGGCGGACCTCGGGATGGCGATGGGGACCGGAACCGACGCGGCGATCGAGGCGAGCGACATCACCCTCGTCCGCGGCGACCTCCGCAGTGCCGCCGACGCGATCCGCCTGTCCCGCCGCACGCTCGGCACGATCAAGGGCAACCTGTTCTGGGCCTTCGCCTACAACGTCGCGGCGATCCCGCTCGCGGCGCTCGGCCTGCTCAACCCCATGCCTCGCCGGTGCGGCGATGGCGTTCTCCAGCGTCTTCGTCGTCGGCAACAGCCTCCGCCTGCGGTCCTTCCGCAGCAGGGCGGTGGACACCCCGTGAACGAACGACAGAGGAGCACCGACATGTCCGATTCCCCCGCAGGATCCTGCTGCAGCGTCCCGCGCCAGAGCGGCGTCTCCGCCGACGGGCGCACCGACCTGCTCGCCGTGCCGGCCGAGGGCATGGCCGAATGCCCGGTGATGGCCGGAACACCCGTGGTGATCGCGACCGCTGAGGCCGCGGGCCTGTACCGCGGCCACGAGGGCACGCGCTACTACTTCTGCTGCGCGGGCTGCGGGCCGGCGTTCGACGCCGATCCCGCGAAGTACACCAGGGGCGGCCTGAGCCCCCATCCGTGCGGGGCCGCGACAGAATCGGCCCCGCACGGCATCATCGACGTTGGAGGGAAGACATGAGCACCTCGCACCACGACCATTCGCGCACGGCCACCCCGCGGCAGCCGGGACCGGGACGCAGACGAGCCACTCCGGACACGCGGACCACACCGCGCACGGAGACCACACGGACCACGCAGGGACACACCGGGCACACCGGGCACGAGGGACACGAGGGACACGAGGGACACGGAGGTCACGGGGGGCCATGGCGGTCATGGCGGTCATGGCGACCACGTCGCCCAGTTCCGGCGGCTGTTCTGGATCATGCTCGTCCTCGCGGTCCCCACCGTGCTGCTCTCGGGCATGTTCGCGATGATCCTCGGCTACCCGCTCCCCGACATCCCGGGCCTGGCATGGGTGTCGCCGGTCCTCGGCACCGTCATGTACGTGTGGGGAGGGAAGCCGTTCCTCACCGGCGCCGTCAGCGAGATCCGTGCGCGCAAGCCCGGGATGATGCTGCTCATCGGTCTCGCGATCACCGTGGCGTTCGTCGCCTCGTGGGGGAGCGAGCCTCGGCCTCCTGCACCACGAGCTCGACTTCTGGTGGGAGCTCGCCCTGCTGATCGTCATCATGCTGCTGGGGCACTGGATCGAGATGCGGTCGCTCGCGCAGACCACCTCCGCCCTCGACTCGCTGGCCGCCCTCCTGCCGGACGAGGCGGAGCGCGTCGAGGGCGATCAGGTCGTGCGCGTCTCTCCTTCGGACCTCCGCGTGGGAGACGTCGTGGTGGGTGCGCCCCGGCGGCAGCATCCCCCGCGGACGGTCGCATCGTCGACGGCCGCGCCTCGATGGACGAGTCCATGGTGACGGGGGAGTCCCGTACGGTCACCCGTGCGACCGGCGACCCCGTGACCGCGGGCACCGTCGCCACCGACTCCGGGCTGCGCGTGGAGATCACCGCGACCGGCGACGACACGACGCTCGCGGGGATCCAGCGGCTCGTCACGGAAGCGCAGAACTCCTCGTCTCGCGCGCAGCGCCTCGCCGACACGGCCGCGGGTTGGCTGTTCTGGTTCGCGTTGGGCGCCGCCGTGATCACCGCCGTCGTGTGGAGCGCCGTCGGTCTGCCGGATGACGCCGTGATCCGCACGATCACCGTCCTCGTGATCGCCTGCCCGCACGCACTGGGGCTGGCCATCCCGCTCGTCGTGTCGATCGCGACCGAGCGTGCGGCGCGCGGCGGCGTCCTCGTGAAGGACCCGGCTCGCCCTGGAGAGCATGCGCACCGTCGACACACCGTGCTGTTCGACAAGACCGCACCCTGACCAAGGGCGAGCCCGTCGTGTCCGAGGTGTCGGTGGCCGGCGCGGAGACCGCGGACGAGGTGCTGGCGCTCGCCGCGGCCGCCGAGGCCGACAGCGAGCATCCGCTGGCGAAGGCCATCGTGCGCGCTGCGCGCGACAAGGAGCTCCCGGTGCCGGCCAGCCGCGACTTCTCGTCTCTCTCCCGCGGTCGGTGTGACCGCGACGGTGGACGGAGCCGTGATCCGGGTCGGCGGCCCGCATCTGCTCACGGAGGAGGACGCCCAGGAGCTCCCCGTCGCGGAGGGCTGGCGTGCAGACGGTGCGATCATCCTGCACGTGCTGCGGGACGGCCAGGTCGTCGGGGCGCTCAAGCTCGCGGACGAGGTGCGTCCGGAGTCGCGGGGACGCGGGTCGATGCGTTGCATGCGCTCGGCGTCCAGGTCGTGATGATCACCGGTGACGCGGAGGCCGTCGCGCACACCGTCGCGGCGGACCTCGGCATCGATCGCGTGTTCGCCGGCGTCCGGCGGAGGACAAGGCGGCGAAGGTGCAGGAGTTGCAGCGCGAGGGCCGCAAGGTCGCGATGGTGGGAGACGGCGTGAACGATGCGCCCGCCCTCGCCCAGGCCGACGTGGGTCTCGCGATCGGCGCAGGGACCGACGTGGCGATCGCGTCCGCGGGGGTCATCCTCGCGGGCGACGACCCCCGCGCCGTGCTGTCGGTCATCGAGCTGTCCCGTGCCTCCTACCGGAAGATGAAGCAGAACCTCTGGTGGGCGGCGGGGTACAACCTGCTCTCCGTGCCGCTCGCCGCGGGGGTGCTCGCGCCGATCGGCTTCGTGCTGCCGATGTCCGTGGGTGCGGTGCTGATGTCGCTGTCGACGATCGTGGTGGCCCTCAACGCGCAGCTGCTGCGGCGGCTCGACCTCCGTCCGGAGGTCGTCACCGCCGAGATCCTGCAGCGCTGAGCCTCACACGCCGCCGTCTCGGTCCCCGGCTCAGTGCCGGCGGCCGAGGCGGCGGAGAGCGCGGACGCCCAGGACCGCCGTCAGCACCCAGGGCCCGACGACGATGATCGGGTCGAGCCACGTGTGCCGGAGATCGATGCGGCCCTCGTCCGAACCGTGATGCGAGCGGACGGTGACGGGGGCTCCGCGAGGACGCCGGTCTGGGTGATCGGATCGTCCGGTCGCCGGGTCACCAGGGAGCGG
>NZ_JBFLUM010000034.1:0-11969 GCF_050470785.1 Microbacterium sp. NRRL B-14842
CGCCATCGACGTCCCCGTCGTCGTCACCGGTGAGTCGCCCCCGGCACCATCGTCAACCTCGATGCCACGACCATCCAGGTCGAGGCGGAGGCCACCCACATCCCCGAGAACATCGAGGTCTCGGTCGAGGGTCTCGAGGAGGGGCGCGCACATCACCGCCGCCGACGTCACCCTCCCGAAGGGCTCGACGCTCCTCACCGACGCCGAGGTCCTCGTGGTCGCGATCTCCGTCCCGGCCGCTCCGGTCGAGGACGAGGAGACCGAGGGCGAGTCCGCCGAGGGTGCCGCGAGGCGTCCGAGGAGGCCGCCGCGGAGTGATCTCCGCCTGCTTCATCACGGAGGGGACGGCGATCGGATCGCGTCCCCTCCGTCGTATCCTGACCGGGGTGACGGCTCCGGCGAGAGAGGACGAGGAATGGCAGCCACCTGGCTCGTGGTCGGTCTCGGCAATCCGGACCCCGCTATGAGGCGACCCGCCACAACATCGGCCAGATGGTCGTCGATGAGCTCGCGGCACGCCGCGGAGAGAGCTTCCGGGAGCACAAGGGGGGCGCGCGCGTCGTCGAGACCTGGCTCCGGCCCGGTGCCGACAAGCTCGTGCTCGCCAAGCCGAACACGTTCATGAACGTCTCGGGAACCCCTGTCGCAGCGCTCGCCCGGTTCTACTCCGTCCCTCTCGACCACGTGGTCGTCGTGCACGACGAGCTCGACATCCCGTTCGACACGGTCAAGCTCAAGACCGGAGGAGGGCACGGCGGGCACAACGGCGTGCGTGACATCGCGCGGGCCCTCACGAGCCCGGACTTCCCGCGGGTGCGGGTCGGCATCGGCCGACCGGCGGGGCGCCAGGATCCTGCCGACTGGGTGCTCTCCCCGTTCGGCAAGGACGAGCGTGCGAACCTTCCCCCTGCTCGTGGGTGACGCCGCGGACGCCGTCGAGCTCCTCGTCGGGGAAGGCCTGCTCGCCGCGCAGCAGAAGCATCACGCACCGCGCTGACCGGCGCCCCGCGGGGGTCAGGTGGTGAAGGTGGCGTATCTCGCGGCGCCGCCGACGGCGAAGGCCGTGAACACGGCGACGAAGAAGATGACTGCGCCGAGGACGGCGACGATCAGCGCGGCGATGCCCGCTCCACGTCCCTGCTTCGGCGGATCGCGATGATGCCCAGCACGATCGCGGCGATGCCGAGAACCGTGCCGGCCCAGAACGACAGCTCCGTCCACAGCACCTGATCACGCGCGGGGGACAGGAACCCGAGATCTCCCGAGGAGCCGCTGATTGCCCTGCGGGATGCGGCGGCCCACCTCGAACGCGCTGGACGCCGCCGATGATCGGCATGACGACGGCCGCGAGGATCGAGAGGCCGAGGGCGAGCAGGCCGAGGAACCCCGAGGGCTTCGGCGCGGCATCCGGCGCGGTGTACGTGCCGGACGGTGCTGCGTAGCCGCCCACGGGCACCTGATACGCCCCCGGAGGCGCAGCCGGGGGGTGGCCGGCTGGCCGTATCCGCCGGCGGGCGGGTACGGTGCCGGAGCCCTCGGCGGTACGGACGCGTACGCGGGCGGCGGGATCGCACCGGAGACCGAGTCCTGCGGGACCGAGGCCGCCGGAGGGGCGGGCGGAACGGCGCCGGACGGAGGGGGCAGCTGCGGATCGGTCACGATGTCATCCTAGGGTGGCGCGCGGCTCAGACCCGGCGCAGCAGTCCGACGCGGTCGTACACGTCGGACAGCGTCCGATCGGCGACGGCATCGGCGCGGGGCGGCGTTCTCGGCGAGGATCCGGTCGAGCTCGGCCGGGTCGTCGAGGAGTTCGAGAGCACGGTCGCGCACCGGAGCGAACTCCTCCACGACGACCCTCGGCGAGGCCCTTCTTGAAGTCGCCGTATCCGCGACCCGCGTACTCGTCCTCGATCGCGGGGATCTGGCGTCCGGTCAGCGCGGCGTAGATGGTCAGGAGGTTCGAGACGCCCGGCTTGGCCTCGCGATCGAACCGCACGGTGCCCTCGTTGTCGGTCACCGCGCGCATGATCTTCTTCGACGACTTCGCCGGGTCGTCCAGCATCCACAGCACGCCGGCATCGCTCTCGGCCGACTTCGACATCTTGGCCGTCGGATTCTGCAGGTCGTAGATGCGCGCCGTCTCCTTCTGGATGACCGGACCGGCACCGTGAAGGTCTCGCCGAACCGCGAGTTGAAGCGCTCCGCGAGGGTCGCGGGTGAGCTCGACGTGCTGCTTCTGGTCGTCGCCGACCGGCACGACGTCCGTCTGGTAGAGCAGGATGTCGGCGGCCATGAGCACGGGGTAGGTGAAGAGGCCGACGCTGGTCGCATCGGCGCCGTAGCGGGCCGACTTGTCCTTGAACTGGGTCATCCGTCCGGCCTCGCCGAAGCCGGTGATCGTGCTGAGGATCCAGGCGAGCTCGGCGTGCGCACGCACGTGCGACTGCACGTACAGCGTCGACTGCGAGGGCTCGATGCCCGCCGCGATGTACTGCGCGGCGGTACGGCGGGTCTTCCTCGCGGAGCTCTGCCGGGTTCTGGGCGACGGTGAGGGCGTGCAGGTCGACGACGGAGAAGAACGCGTCGTACGAGGTCTGGAGCTCCCGCCACTGCAGGAGTGCGCGATGTAGTTGCCGATCTGGAGGGAGTCGGCCGGAGGGCTGCATTCCGGAATAGAGACGAGGCTTGTTCACCCGTCAATCCTATGCGTCCGCGCCGCGGACCCCTGCGCCGGCCGATCCCTTACGCTGACGTCATGACGAGCGGTGCGCCTCCGACGCGAGGACAGGTGTTCCTCGACGCGTTGGGCGCGGACGCCGAGCGTCTGCACCCGGAGATCCTCGCGCAGTATCGCGCTCCCCCGTCGCGGCGGGGCACGCGGAGGGGGTGTTCGCCGTCGCGGGGAGCCGCTTCGGTCGCGCAAGCCGGTCTCGCGCGTCCGATCGTCGGGCCGGGTCTTCTGGTGCCGACATCGGGACGAGATGTCCCGTTCGTGCTCCGCACGGCCTCGGGGCGCACAGAGACCGGCCCGCGCGACGCTCGACTCCATCCGCGAGTTCCGTTTCCCCGGACGGACCGCGCGGATCGTCGACCGGCTCACGGTGAGCGTGCGGCCGGGACTGGTCCGGAATCTCCTCGGTGCCCGAGGCCGCGTGGAGCTCATCGAGGAGTGCAGCGTGACGGCGGAGGGCTTCCTGCGGATGCGCACCGTCCGAGTCGCGCTGCGGCTGTGCGGGTCGGCGGTTCGCGCTGCCCGGTCCGCTCGGCGTGCGCGTGGACCTGATCGACGGCTGGGACGCGGAGCACCGCCGGCGCACGATCGATATGCGTGCCGTGAACACCCCGCTGCTCGGCACCGTCTTGGAGTACCGCGGATGGTATCGGGAGTCGGAGCCGTCGCCCTCGGAGCAGCCCGACCCCGGGTCAGTAGGTGTAGTCGACGACGACCGGCGCGTGGTCGCTCCAGCGCTGGTCGTACGCGGCCGCACGCGCCACGTGGTACGCCTGGACGCGCTCGGCGAGAGCGGGCGTGGCCAGGTGGTAGTCGATGCGCCATCCCGAGTCGTTGTCGAAGGCCTTCCCGCGCATGGACCACCAGGTGTACGGCCCGTCCACCTCGCCGTGGAAGCGGCGGCCGACGTCCACCCAGCCCAGGCCGGTGCCGACCGAGCCGTCGACGCCGGTGACCGGGGTCCCGGCCTCACCGAGGAAGCGATCGAAGTAGGCGCGCTCACGCGGCAGGAAGCCGGCCTTGGTGCGGTTGCCGCGCCCAGTTCTTGATGTCGAGCTCGCGGTGCCCCACGTTGAGGTCGCCGGTGACGAGGGCGAGGGCGCCGTCGGTGTTCAGGCTCGCCAGTCGCGCTTCGAAACGCGTCGAGGAACTTCCACTTCTCGTCCTGCTTCGGGGTGTCGGCCTCGCCGGAGTGCACGTAGGCGCTGACGACGGTGAGCGGACGGTCGCCGATCAGGAAGTCGGCCTCGATCCAGCGCCCCTTGGAGTCGAAGTCCTCCGGGCCGAAGTCCGCCCGGGAGGCGAGCGCGGGGAGGCGGCTGGCGATCGCGACGCCTGCGCGCCCCTTGGCCGTGGCCTCGTCGTGGACGAAGGTCCAGCCGGGGAGGGCGGCCTCGATGTGCTCGTCCTGCCCGCGCACCTCCTGAAGGGTGAGGATGTCGATGTCCGCGGCGTCCAGCCACGTGCTCATCCCGTTGCGGGCGGCCGCCCGGATCCCGTTGACATTGACCGAGGCGATACGCAGGTGAGGCATTCCTCCAGCCTAACGAGCACCGCCGACATCGCGGTTCTGACGGTGATCGAGCTCGGAGAGCAGGCGCTGCGCGAGAGGGGAGGTCGGGGGCGCGGGCGGGGGAGCAGAGGTCTCCAGTCGCGCGACCTCGTCCTCCGCCTCGCGGACGGCGTGCCCGGCCGCCCAGCTCCGATACCACGGGGCCTCGTCTTGCGCGGCTCGGGCGTCGCGCAATCGGATCCGCGCCGCCGCGAGCAGGGTGGCGTGCTCCGCCACCCGCCGCTCGGCCTCCGTCGGCAGCAGGAGCGGGAGGTCGCGGTCCTGGGCGGCGACGGCGATCCAGGAGGCGGCGACGAGCATGACCACCCCGTTCACACCGGAACCACAGCAGCAGCCCGACGAAGATCGCGAAGGTCGCCAGCAGGGGATTCGACGGCGTGTAGCTCAGGAGGAACCCGACCCCGAACTGCAGCACCGTCATGGCCGCGCCGCCGAGGAGGGCGCCCGGCCAGATGGTGCTCCAGTGCAGCGAGGTGCCGGTGAGGAAGCGCACCATCGCCGCCAGCGCCCCCGTCAGCAGGACGAACGACACGAGCACCGTGCCGATCCGGATGCCGAGGTTGAGGCCGTCCGATCCCGCGTCCCAGCCGAGGAGCGAGAGCACCCAGCTCAGCACGGCGGCGCTGGCCGAGCTGAGGGCGGAGCCGAGGATCAGCGAGACACCGAAGATGAGGGCGGCGAGGAGGTCGCGCGCTTTGAGGAGGAGGTAGCTGCGGCGGTCGGGCTCGAGGCCGAAGATGTCCCGCACGGCTCGCCGGGAGAAGGTCACCCAGCCGATCGCCGTCCAGATGACCGTGCCGAGCGCGATGAGGCCGGTGATTCCGAGGAACCCGGTGGTGTTCGACGCGATCTCCTGCACCTGTGCGGGCGTGAAGACGCCGCCCTCGTCGAGGATGAGGTTCGGGATGTAGTTGTTGATGATGTCGATGAGCCCGTTCACGGCCTCCTCGCTGCCGCCGAGCCAGAGCCCTGTGATGGCGAACGCGAGGTAGACCGCGGCGAAGATGGCGAACAGCGCCTGGTAGCTCACCCCGGCGGCGAGCAGGAAGCCGTTGTGTTGCAGGAAGTGACGCCACACCCGCACCGGGAAAAGACCGAGGGTCCGCCGCGTCAGCGCGGTCGCGCGCTCGACCGCGGCATCGAGGCGACCATCGGTCGCCGAACCGGGCTCGGACACGCCCCCACCCTACCCAAGACCGATCACGCCCTTCCGCGAGAACAGGCACAGACGCGAGAACAGGCGGCCCCGTCCGGGACCGCCTGTTCTCGCGTGAATGCCTGTGTCGGCGCGTCAGGGACGGCCGCGGAGGACCGCCTGCTTGACCTCGGCGATGGCCTTGGTGACCTCGATGCCGCGGGGGCACGCCTCGGAGCAGTTGAAGGTCGTGCGGCAGCGCCAGACGCCTTCCTTGTCGTTGAGGATGTCGAGGCGGACCGCAGCGTTGTCGTCACGCGAGTCGAAGATGAAGCGATGCGCGTTGACGATGGCCGCCGGGCCGAAGTACTGTCCGTCGGTCCAGAACACCGGGCATGACGAGGTGCACGCGGCGCAGAGGATGCACTTGGTGGTGTCGTCGAAGATCTCGCGGTCGGCGATGGACTGCGTGCGCTCCTTGCCCTTCTCCGGCACGGAGTTCGCGACGAGGAACGGCTGCACCTCGCGGTACGACGCGAAGAACGGCTCCATGTCGACGACGAGGTCCTTCTCCAGCGGCAGGCCCTTGATGGCCTCGACGTAGATCGGCTTCGAGATGTCGAGGTCCTTGATCAGCGTCTTGCACGCCAGGCGGTTGCGGCCGTTGATGCGCATGGCGTCGGAGCCGCAGATGCCGTGGGCGCAGGAGCGCCGGAAGGTGAGCGAGCCGTCGACCTCCCACTTGATCTTGTGCAGGGCGTCGAGGACGCGGTCGGTGGAGTAGAGCTCCACGTCGTAGTCGACCCAGTGCGGCTCGGCGTCGATCTCCGGGTCGAACCGACGGATGTTGAAGGTGACGATGAAGGACTGGATCCCGGTCTCTTCCGTCGTGTCTGCCGGGGCCTCGGCGAGGGCGTTGGACATGCTCAGTACTTCCTCTCCATCGGCGGGTAGTTGAACTCGCCCTTGTCGTTCTTGGTGAAGACGACGGGCTTCCAGTCGAGCTTGATGTGGTCGCTCGGGTCGGAGGAGTGCGGGTCGCCCGTGAGGTACGCCATGGTGTGCTTCATGTAGTTCTCGTCGTCGCGCTTCGGGAAGTCGTCGCGCATGTGGCCGCCGCGGCTCTCCTCGCGGTTCTGTGCGGCGTAGACGACGACCTCGGCGATGTCGAGCAGGAAGCCCAGCTCGACCGCCTCGAGCAGGTCGGTGTTGAACCGGTGGCCCTTGTCGTCGACGTGCACGTTCTTGTAGCGCTCACGGAGCTCGGCGATCACGCCGAGGACGTGCTGGAGGGATTCGTGCGTGCGGAACACCTGCGCGCCCTTGTCCATCTCGTCCTGCAGCGTCTTGCGCAGCACGGCGATCCGCTCGGTGCCCTGGTTGTTGCGCAGGCCCTCGAGCATGTCGGAGACGAACGCCGCGGGGTTCTCCGGAAGCGGGACGAAGTCCGCCGTCTTGACGTACTCCACCGCGTTGCGACCCGACCGCTTGCCGAACACGTTGATGTCGAGCAGCGAGTTCGTGCCGAGACGGTTGGCGCCGTGCACCGAGACGCAGGCGCACTCGCCGGCGGCGTAGAGACCGGGGACGACGGTGTCGTTGTCCGCGAGCACCTCGCCGTTGTTGTTCGTGGGGATGCCACCCATGGCGTAGTGCGCGGTGGGCATGACGGGCACCGGCTCGACGACCGGATCGACGCCCAGGTACGTGCGGGCGAACTCGGTGATGTCCGGGAGCTTGGTCTCGAGCACCTCGGCGCCCAGGTGCGTGCAGTCCAGCAGCACGTAGTCCTTGTGGGGACCGGCGCCGCGGCCCTCGGCGACCTCCTGGACCATGCAGCGCGCGACGATGTCACGAGGCGCCAGGTCCTTGATGGTGGGGGCGTAGCGCTCCATGAACCGCTCACCGGAGGCGTTGCGGAGGATCGCGCCCTCACCGCGCGCACCCTCGGTGAGGAGGATGCCGAGGCCGGCGAGACCGGTCGGGTGGAACTGGAAGAACTCGAGGTCCTCGAGGGGGAGGCCCTTGCGCCAGACGATGCCCACGCCGTCGCCGGTGAGCGTGTGCGCGTTGGAGGTCGTCTTGAAGATCTTGCCGAAGCCGCCGGTCGCGAAGATCACGGCCTTGGACTGGAAGACGTGCAGCTCGCCCGTGGCGAGGTCGTACGCGACGACGCCGGCGACCTGCGTCGCCCCCGCCGCGTCCTTCACGGTGATGAGGTCGAGCACGTAGAACTCGTTGAAGAAGTTGATGCCGAGCTTGACGCAGTTCTGGAACAGCGTCTGCAGGATCATGTGGCCGGTGCGGTCGGCGGCGTAGCACGCGCGGCGGACCGGGGTCTTGCCGTGCTCGGCCGTGTGGCCGCCGAAGCGGCGCTGGTCGATCTTGCCCTCAGGGGTGCGGTTGAAGGGGAGGCCCATGTTCTCGAGGTCGATGACCGCGTCGATGGCCTCCTTCGCGAGGATCTCCGCCGCGTCCTGGTCGACGAGGTAGTCGCCGCCCTTGACGGTGTCGAAGGTGTGCCACTCCCAGGAGTCCTCCTCGACGTTCGCGAGGGCCCCGCCGCCATGCCGCCCTGCGCGGCACCGGTGTGCGACCAGCGTCGGGTACAGCTTGGAGATCACGGCCGTCTTCGCTGCCGGGGCCGCCTCGATGGCCGCCCGCATGCCGGCGCCGCCGGCGCCCACGATGACGATGTCGAACTGGTGGTAGTGCACGCCGTCACGGACGACGGAATCCTGCGTCTGGGTAGTCACTTCTCGTTTGCCTCTTCTTTCTAGCCCTGCGCCTGGCAGTCTCCCACAGCGTGCTCGACTCGGTCACACCCAGGCACGGGTCGAACGTGAAGACGACCAGGGTGCCGAGGAGATGAGCAGGCCCGCGGCCAGGCCGAGGGCCCAGACGAGCGCCTTGCGCGCGGTGGGGTGGTCACGTAGTCGTTCACGATCGTGCGCATAGCCGTTGGCGCCGTGGATGAGGGCGAGCCAGAGCATCAGCACGTCCCACCACTAGCCAGACGGCGTGGCGAACTTGCCGGCGATGAAGGCGAAGTCGAGGGCGTGGATGCCCTCGCCGACCATGAGGTTGACGAAGAGGTGGCCGAAGATCAGCACGACGAGCACGACGCCCGAGACGCGCATGAAGACCCAGCCCCACTTCTCGAGGTTGATGCCGCGCTGACGGCGGGCGGGAGCGGCGACGGTCTGCGCGCTCATCAGTGTCCTCCTCCGAAGCCGGCGAACGCGAGCATCAGGTGACGCGGCACGAAGCCGGCCATGATGATGCCCCACACGAGCAGCACGCCCCAGAACAGCTGGCGCTGGTACTTGGCGCCCTTCGACCAGAAGTCGACGGCGATGATGCGCAGGCCGTTCATGGCGTGGAACCACGATGCCCGCCACGAGCACGACCTCGCCGATCGCCATGACCGGGTTCTTGTACGTGCCGATGACCGCGTCGTACGCCTCCGGCGACACCCTGATCAGCGCCGTGTCGAGCACGTGCACCAACAGGAAGAAGAAGATGGCGACTCCGGTGATGCGGTGAAGCACCCACGACCACATGCCTTCGCGACCCCGAGGTAGAGGGGTGCCGCGGGGGGTCTTGGACGTGGTTTCGAAATCGACGGTGTCAAGCGAGCGCTTGTGGACACGGTCGTCCTCCCTGGATCGATGTGTTTCGGTCGCGTGCGCTGCTTCGTCCACATCTGGCCTGGAGGAGGGTCAGGCACGCCCGATCGGAGTCCATCCTATTCCCGTGCGGACGCCGCGGGCGACGAAGGGAGCCTAAGTCGAACCCGCCGCTACGCTGGCCTGCATGAGCGAGCCGATCGAAGACTTCTATGCGGTCATCCCCGCCGGTGGCATCGGCAGTCGGCTGTGGCCGCTGTCCCGCGCGGACGCCCCGAAGTTCCTGCACGACCTCACCGGCTCTCGGCCATTCGCTGCTGCGCGATACGTGGGACCGGCTGGAGCCGCTCGCCGGACCGGACCGGATCGCGGTGGTCACCGGCCGCGCCCACCGAGCTGCGGTGGAGGCGGAGCTGCCCGGCATCGCCGACCTCAACGTCTTCCTGGAATCCGAGCCCCGCGAGTCCGCGGCGGCGATCGGGCTGCCGCGGCCGTGCTGCATCGGCGCAACCCGGACGTGATCATCGGCTCGTTCAGCGCGGACCACGTCATCCGGGCACGCGGGTCTTCGAGTTCGCCGTCCGCGACGCCGTCGAGGTCGCCAGGGAGGGCTACATCTGCACGATCGGCATCGCGCCGACCGAGCCGGCGGTCGGGCTTCGGCTACATCAAGAGGGGCCGGAGCTGGTCGTGGAGCGCGCCAGGGAGGCGGCCCTCGTCGAGAGCTCGTCGAGAAGCCGGATCTGGAGACGGCCAGGGCCTACCTCGCCGAGCGCACCTACTGTGAACGCGGGCATGTTCATCGCGAAGGCGAGCGTCCTGCTGGACGAGCTCGCGGCCAACGAGCCCGCCCTGCACGCCGGTCTTCTCGAACTCGCCGAGGCCTGGGACGACCGGGAGCTCCGCGGCCCGCCGTCGACCGCATCTGGCCACGGCTGAAGAAGATCGCGATCGACTACGCCGTCGCGGAGCCGGCGGCGCGGCGCGGGCGTCTCGCCGTGGTCCCCGGCACTTCGACTGGGACGACGTGGGGGACTTCGCGTCGCTGACGAAGCTCATCACGACGGCCGCAAGAACGACCTCGCCGTCCTCGGCCCCGCGCCCGGGTGCTGACCGACGCGGCCAGCGGCATCCTCGTCAGCCAGACCACCCGCGTGATCAGCCTGGTGGGGGTGCAGGACATCGTCGTGGTCGACACCCCGGACGCGCTCCTGGTCACAACGGTCGAGAACGCGCAGCGGGTGAAGGGCGTGGTGGAGTCGCTCAAACTCAACGGCCAGGGCGACGTGCTCTGATGAGCAAGCGCTCCATGCTCATCGGCAAGGGTTGATTTCAGCTTTGTAACCATTGGCCCGGCCGCCCGGGGCCGACGTGCACGAACGTCGAAACACTAGGTAACTTTGATCGATCCGCGATGGCCGCGGGTTCGTTGAGGGAGGCATCCGTGACCATCTCCACCACCAAGAAGCTGCTCGGCGCGACGGTCGCCGCCGTGTCGTCTTCGCTCTTGCCGGCTGCGGTCAGGCGCCGACCGACGAGTCCGAGGGCGGATCCGCCCCCGTCGACTCCGACTTCAAGCCGTGCCTCATCTCCGACGCCGGCGGCTGGAACGACAAGGTCGTTCAAACAGTCGGCCAAGGAGGGCATGGACAGCGCCGCGACGAGCTCGGCATCAAGCCGCTGGAGTTCGAGTCCGCCAACGACAACGACTACGCGCCGAACCTCGAGACCGCCGTCTCCGAAGGCTGCTCGCTCATCGTCTCGGTCGGCTTCAAGCTGTCCGCAGCCACGGTCGAGTCCGCGCTCGCGAACCCCGAGATCGACTACGCGATCATCGACGACTGGGCTGACAACGACTTCGACGGCACCACCGACGCGCCGAACATCAAGCCCCTCGTCTTCGTCACCGCTCAGGCTGCCTACCTCGGCGGCTACGCCGCGGCCGCCTGGTCCGCAGAGGCCGGCGGTGAACAAGGTCGGCACCTTCGGCGGCATGCAGATCCCGTCGGTCGCCGTCTTCATGGACGGCTACCAGCTCGGTGTCGAGAAGTACAACGAGGACAAGTCGGCGACGTCCAGGTCTTCGGTTGGGACGCCGCCACCAGAAGGGCTCCTTCCACGGGCGGCTTCGACGCCAACGACACGGCCAAGCAGACCGCCCAGGGCGTGCTCGACCAGGGTGTCGACGTCATCCTCCCCGTCGCGGCCCGGTCTACCAGAGGCCGCAGCGGCGATCAACGACAGCGGCAAGGACACGCTGATGCTCGGTGTCGACAGCGACCTCGCCGTCGCCGACCCCAGCGTCGCCGACATCACGCTCGTCTCCATCATGAAGGCCATCGACGTGGCCGTCCGCGACGCCGACGCTCGCGGCCGCCGCCGGCGAGTCGATCCGGAGCCCTACATCGGCACGCTCGAGAACGAGGGCGTGAAGCTCTCCGGCTTCGGCGACTTCGAGGCGGACCTGCCCGAGGCCTCACGGACGAGCTGTCCGCTCTCCAGGAGCAGATCATCTCCGGCGACATCACGGTGGAGTCCGAGAACTCTCCCACCCGCTGAGTCGGAGCCGTACCCAGCACGGGGCGAGTGGCGCAGGCTGCCACTCGCCCCGCACTGTGGGCGGCGACGATTCTCCTCGGTGACTCTTCTGGATAAGGTGCAGATATGAAGCTCGAACTTCGCGGCATCACCAAGCGATTCGGCAGCCTCGTGGCGAACGACCACATCGATCTCGTGGTCGAACCGGTCAGATCCACGCTCTCTCGGCGAGAACGGTGCAGGCAAGTCGACGCTGATGAACGTGCTCTACGGCCTGTATCAGGCCGACGAGGGCGAGATCCTCCTCGACGACGTCGTGCAGCACTTCCGCGGCCCCGGAGACGCGATGGCCGCGGGCATCGC
>NZ_JBFLUM010000035.1:0-13640 GCF_050470785.1 Microbacterium sp. NRRL B-14842
GTAGTCGCACAGCACCTCGTCGCCGCGCGACACCCACATCGGGCGTGTGAACGATCCTGCCAGGATGATCTCGCCCGCCTCCAGACGCGCGCCGTGCTGATGGAACTTGTTCGCGAGCCAGGCGACTCCGGTGGCGGGGTGGCCGAGCACACCTGCGGCGACACCGGTCTCCTCGATCTCCCCGTTGCGGGAGAGCACGCCGGGGACCCACCGCAGGTCGATCTCGTCCGGGCGCTTGCGCACCGTCCCCAGCACCATCGCCCCGTAGGCGGCGTTGTCGCTGATGGTGTCGACGATCGTGCGGCCCTCGAGCTCGATGTGCGAGTTCAGCACCTCGAGGGCCGGCACGGCGTAGTCGATCGCGCGAGGGCGTCGTCCAGCGTGCAGTCGGGGCCTCCAGGGGCTCCTTGAGCACGAAGGCGAGCTCGACCTCGATGCGGACGTTGGAGAAGTGATCGGTGGGGATCTCCGCGCCGGACTCGTACACGGTGTCGTCGAACATGACGCCGTAGTCGGGTTCGGTGATCCCCGTCGCCTGCTGCATGGCCTTCGACGTCAGACCGATCTTGCGGCCCACGAGCCGACGTCCGGCCGCGACCTGCGAGTCCCGCCACACGCCCTGGATGGCGTACGAGTCCTCCACGGTCGCCTCGGGGTATCGCGCGGTGATGCGCGGGATCACCCCGTGGGTTGCGGTCGGCCTCGGCGAGCTCCGCCGCGATCTGCGCGATCGTCTCCTCAGACAGCATCCGGACCCCTAGAGCTGGTGGCCGAGCTTGTACTCGCCCTGCTTGTACTCGGGCATCGAGGTCTCGCCCTCGCCCGCGCGGGTGTAGGAGAAGCCGTCGGCGCCGATCGTCACGGCCATCTCGCTGGAGTCCGTGCGGGCGATCACCGGCTGCGGGTTGCCGTCGAGGTCGAGCACGAGCGAGGCGTCGGTGTACCAGGAGGGGACGACGGGGGTACCCCACCAGTCACGGCGCTGGTTGTCGTGCACGTCCCAGGTGACGACAGGGTTGTCGGGGTCACCGGTGTAGTAGTCCTGCGTGTAGATCTCCACGCGGGTGGCCGTCGGGGTCGCGCAGGTAGAGGTAGAACGCGTTGGAGACGCCGTGCCGGCCGGGGCCGCGCTCGATGGCGTCGGAGCGGCGCAGCGCCCCGAGCTTGTCGCAGATCGCGAGGATGTTGTGCTTCTCGTGCGTGGCGAAGGCGACGTGGTGCATGCGCGGACCGTCGCCGCCCGTCGCCGCGGTGTCGTGCACGGTGGGCTTGCGACGCATCCACGCGGCGTACACGGTGCCCTCGTCGTCCTGGATGTCCTCGGTCACGCGGAAGCCGAGGTCCTGGTAGTGGCGCACCGCGCGCGGCACGTCAGGGGTGACCTGGTTGAAGTGGTCGAGGCGCACGAGCTCGCCGGGGGTGTGCAGGTCGTACCGCCAGGACAGGCGCTCCACGTGCTCGGTGGCGTAGAAGAACTCGTACGGGAAGCCGAGCGGGTCGACGACGCGCACCGAGTCGCCGATGCCCTTCACGAAGCCGTTCTCCTGCCGACGGACGTCGCAGCCGAGCTCCGTGTAGAACTCCACGGCACGGTCGAGGTCCTCCGCGGCGCGCACCCGGTACGAGAACGCGGCGACCGCGGCGATCGGCCCCTGACGCAGCACGAGGTTGTGGTGGATGAACTCCTCGGTCGAGCGCAGGTAGATCGCCTCGTCGTCCTCCTCGGTCACGTACAGGCCCAGGATGTCGACGTAGAACTGGCGCGAGGCGGCCAGGTCGGTCACGACGAGCTCCATGTACGCGCACCGCAGGATGTCCGGCGGGGTGCTCTTCGGCGTCGCGACGGGGTTGTCGCTCTGGATCGGTGCCTCCTGGCTCACGTAGTAGCCGGAGGAGGTGAGGGTCTTGGCGGTCTTGTCGGTCATGTCAGCGTCCTTGCTTGTGTCCGGGGGCGTCAGTTCTTGCCGAACGTCGGGTTGTGCGGGGTCGAGGCGAGCGTGATGTGCACGCTCTGCTGGTCGGTGTAGAAGTCGATGGAGCGGTAGCCGCCCTCGTGGCCGAGGCCCGACGCCTTCACGCCGCCGAAGGGCGTGCGCAGGTCGCGGACGTTGTTGCTGTTCAGCCACACCATCCCGGCCTCGACGGAACTGCGCGAACGTGTGGGCGCGCTTGAGGTCGTTCGTCCAGATGTAGGCCGCGAGGCCGTACTTCGTGTCGTTCGCGAGCGCCAGCGCCTCCTCGTCGGAGTCGAACGGGGTGATCGCGACGACCGGGCCGAAGATCTCCTCCTGGAAGATGCGGGCGTCGGGGGCCACGTCGGCGAACACCGTCGGGGCGACGAAGTTCCCCTCCTCGAAGCCCTCGGGGCGACCGCCGCCGGCGACGAGGCGGCCCTCGGTCTTGCCGATCTCGACGTAGGACATCACCTTGTCGTAGTGCTCGGGGTGCACGAGCGCGCCGACCTCGGTCTCGGGGTCGTGCGGGTAGCCGACCTTGACGCGCTGCGCCTGCGCGGCATAGCGCTCCACGAACTCGTCGTAGATCGAGCGCTCCACGATGATGCGGGACCCGGCGGTGCAGCGCTCGCCGTTGAGGGAGAAGACGCCGAAGATCGTGGCGTCGACGGCGGCCTCCAGGTCGGCGTCCGCGAAGACCACGGCGGGCGACTTGCCGCCGAGCTCCATCGACAGGCCCTTGAGGAACGGGGCGGCGTTGCCGAAGATGATCTGTCCCGTGCGGCTCTCGCCGGTGAAGGAGATGAGCGGCACGTCGGGGTGCTTCACCAGGGCGTCGCCGGCGTCTTCACCGAGGCCGTTGACGAGGTTGAAGACGCCCTGCGGGAGCCCCGCCTCCTCGAAGATGCCCGCCCACAGCGAGGCGGAGAGGGGCGTGAACTCGGCCGGCTTGAGGACGACCGTGTTGCCGGTCGCGAGCGCGGGCCCGAGCTTCCACGACTCCAGCATGAACGGCGTGTTCCAGGGGGTGATGAGTCCCGCGACACCGATCGGCTTGCGGTTGACGTAGTTCATCTGCTTGCCGGGCACCTTGAAGGCGTCGTCGGCCTGCGCGACGATCAGGTCGGCGAAGAAGCGGAAGTTCTCGGCGGCGCGGCGGGCCTGGCCCAGGGCCTGCGTGATCGGTAGGCCGGAGTCGTAGGACTCCAGCTCCGCAAGGCGGGCGTCGCGCGACTCCACGATGTCGGCGATCGGTGCAGCACGCGCGAGCGCTCGCGGGGGAGCATGCGCGGCCAGGGACCTTCGTCGAAGGCGCGCTTGGCGGCGGCGACGGCCCGCTCGATGTCGGCCTTCTTGCCGGCGGCTGCCGTCGTGTACGTCTGGTTTCGTCACCGGGTCGAGCACGTCGAACGTGTCGCCGTCGATCGAGTCGACGAAGGCGCCGTCGATGTAGTGCTGGATGTGGTCGGGCAGGTCGGCGGGGATACGGGAGTCGGTCATGATGCTTCTCCTTCGGCGGGGACGGAACGGGTGTGCAGGGCGTCGAGGAACGCGTCCCTCGTGCGCCACCGGTGGTTGCGGGCGGCGAGCTCGATCTCCAGCGGCTCGGCGCCGTCGCGGATGAGCTCGAGGATCTGGGTGTGCTCGTCGACCGAGTGGTGGGCGCGGCCGGGCACGTAGGCGAAGGTCGAGTCGCGGATGCCGGACAGCCGGGCCCAGCCGCGGTGCACGAGGTCGAGCAGGTGCGGGTTGGGGCAGGGCTCGAACAGCACGGAGTGGAACTGCCGGTTGAGCTCGGTGAACGTGTGCGGGGTCGAAGTGGTCGAGCAGGCGGCTCATGCGCTCGTTGACCTCCGCGGCCTGCGCGAGCGCGTCCGCGTCGAGCAGGGGAGCGGACAGCGCGGTCGCCGCACCCTCGACGAGTCCGAGCGTCTGCATGGTGTGCGCGTACTCGCCCTCGTCCACGAGGGTCACCCGGGCGCCGACGTTGCGCTCGAAGGTCACGAGCCCCTCGGCCTCCAGGCGGCGGATGGCCTCGCGCACCGGGACCACGCTCATGCCCAGCTCCTCGGCGATCGGCCCGAGGACCAGACGGTAGCCGGGACCGTAGGTGTGCGCCGAGATGCGCGCGCGGATCCAGGCGTACGCCTGCTCCGACTTGCTGGCGCTCTCGACCGTGCTCACTTCCGCTCCGCTCCGGTGCCGGTCGCCTGCTCGTAGCGGGCGCGCCATTCGGCGTTCATCGGGAACAGGCCGTCGACCGGGTGTCCGGCGGCGACCTGCTCGGCGATCCAGGCGTCCTCGATCTCCTGGGCCACGGCGTCGGCGGCGACCTCGGCGGCGAGAGCCGGCGGGATCACGATCACACCGTCGCTGTCGCCGACGATGATGTCGCCGGGCTGCACGGTGGCACCGCCGCACGAGATCGTCACGTCGACGTCCCACGGCACGTGCTTGCGGCCGAGTACGGACGGGTGCGCGCCCTGGGAGAAGACCGGCAGTCCGATCTCGGCGACGGCCTGGAAGTCGCGGACGCCGCCGTCGGTCACCACGCCCGCCGCACCGCGGGTCTGCGCGCGCAGGGCGAGGATGTCGCCGAGCGTGCCGGTGGTCGCGTCGCCGCGGGCCTCGATGACGATGATCTCGCCCTCGGCCACGGCGTCGAACGCGCGCTTCTGTGCGTTGTACCCGCCTCCGTGGCTCCGGAAGAGATCCTCGCGGAACGGCACGAAGCGCAGGGTCTTCGCGGTGCCGACGATCTTCGTGTCCGGGAGGTTCGCAGAGACACCGTCGATGAAGCAGGAGTGGTGTCCGCGCTTGCGCAGCTGTGCCGAGAGGCCGGCGGTGGGGGCTTCGAGAAGCTGGGCGCGGAGCTCGGGGGTGAGCGTGGGCGCGGTGTCCTCGGCGGGCAGGCCCGCGGCCTCGCGGGAGCCCCAGGCCTCGGTGCGCTGGAGGTCGTCGACGGCGGGGAGCGAACCGAGGTCGCCGTCGAAGGGGACATCGCCCTGCGTGACTGTCGTGATCAGGCGGCCCGACGTGGGAGCGCCGGGGGCGTCCGGGGCGTCGACCTCGATCTCGACCACGTCGCCGGGGACGATGACCGAGGATCCTGCGGGAGTGCCGGTGAGGATCACGTCGCCGGTCTCCAGCGTGAAGTGCTGGGAGAGGTCGGCGACGAGCTGGGCCAGCGGGAAGATGAGGCCCGCGGTGGTGTCGTCCTGGCGGAGCTCGCCGTTCACCCAGGCGCGCACGCGGAGGGCCGCCGGGTCGACCGTGCGGGCGTCGATCAGCTCGGGACCGAGCGGGGTGTACCCGTCGCCGCCCTTGGAGCGGACGTTGGAGCCCTTGTCGTTCGCGCGCAGATCGTAGAGGCCGAGGTCGTTCGAGGCGGTCACCCACTGCACGTGATCCCAGGCGTCGGCGAGGGCGACCCGGCGGGCCGGGGCGCCGATGATCAGTGCGATCTCCCCCTCGAACGCGAGCAGTTCGGTGCCGGCGGGGCGCTCGACGGTGCCGCCGGAGGCGCCGACCGAGCTGGCCGGCTTGAAGAAGTAGGAGGGGTGGGCGGGGCGTCGACCACGCTGGTCGGCCCGCGAGGCGTAGCTCAGGTGGATCGCGATGATCTTCCAGGGCGGGCGATTGTGTCCGTCACGGATGCGCCTCCTCGCGCTCGTCAGGACGCGTTGTGCGTCGTATCCGAAATCATATATCATCGTCTCACCCCTCGGCAAGCAGATCGGATTCACGTCCGTGCGCGCCGTGACAACGCGGTCACAAGCACAAAGGAGACACCCCATGAGCGGGCAGTCACAGGATGGGTTCACACCCACCGGAACCATCGCGACGGCGGCCGACCGGCGTCGTGTCGTCTTCGCCACCGTCGTCGGGACCACCGTCGAGTGGTACGACTTCTTCATCTACGCCACGG
The DNA here is from genome assembly GCF_050470785.1 of Microbacterium sp. NRRL B-14842. Classification (NCBI taxonomy): domain Bacteria; kingdom Bacillati; phylum Actinomycetota; class Actinomycetes; order Micrococcales; family Microbacteriaceae; genus Microbacterium; species Microbacterium sp. NRRL B-14842. The sequence continues at coordinate 5,884 of NZ_JBFLUM010000035.1, forward strand.
CGGTCGGGCTCGTCTTCGGACAGCTCTTCTTCGCGCCGCTCGGCGCCAACAGCGCTCTCGTCGGCTTCGCCACGGTCGGTGTGAGCTTCCTCTTCCGGCCCCTCGGCGCGTTCCTCGCGGGCCACTACGGCGACAAGCTCGGCCGCAAGGCGGTGCTGATGTGGACGCTGATCCTCATGGGCGCCGCGACCGCCCTGATCGGTCTGCTCCCCACCTACGAGACCATCGGCGTGATGGCGCCGATCCTCCTCGTGCTGCTGCGCATCGTGCAGGGCATCTCGGCCGGCGGCGAGTGGGGCGGCGCGGTGCTGATGGCCGTCGAGCACGCCCCGCGCAAGAAGCGCGGCATCTTCGGCGCCTCCCCGCAGATCGGCGTGCCGCTCGGCCTGCTGCTGGCGTCGGGCGTCATGGCGCTGATGACCGCGATCGCTCCGGGAGACCAGTTCCTCGCCTGGGGCTGGCGCGTGCCGTTCCTGCTCAGCGTCGTGCTGATCCTCGTGGGCTACTACGTCCGCCGTCGCGTGGAGGAGAGCCCGGTGTTCGCCGAGCTCGCCGAGCGCAAGGAGAAGGCGAAGATGCCGATCGTGCAGCTCTTCCGCAAGCACCTGCTGCTCGTCATCATCGCAGCCCTCGTCTTCGCCGGGAACAACGCCGTGGGCTACATGACCACCGGCGGCTACATCCAGGGCTACGCCACGAACCCCGACGGACCCATCGGGCTCGAGCGCGGGCCGGTGCTGTGGGCCGTCACCGGATCGGCCGTGACCTGGCTGCTGACCACGCTGCTGGCCGGCTGGGTGTCGGATCGCATCGGCCGTCGCACGACCTACCTCATCGGCTGGGTGCTCCAGCTCGTCGGCGTGTTCACGCTGTTCCCGCTCGTCAACACCGGCGAGGTGGGGCTGCTGTTCGCGGGCCTCGCGATCCTCACGATCGGCCTCGGCTTCACCTACGGGCCGCAGGCGGCGCTGTACACCGAGCTGTTCCCCGCGAGCATCCGGTTCTCCGGTGTCTCCATCTCCTACGCGATCGGCGCGATCGCCGGTGGCGCCTTCGCGCCCACCATCGCGACGTTCATCGTCGATCAGACCGGCTCCACCGAGGCGGTCACCTGGTACCATCGCAGGCATGACGCTCCTCGGTCTCGTCGCCACGCTCCTGCTGCGCGACCGGTCGGGCATCCCGCTCGGTCCGGACCACGAGGAGGAGCAGTCCGTCAGCCCGATCCGCGGGCTCGCGAAGGTCTGACCCGGCGATCCGAGAGCGCACGTCCCTGAGGGGGCGTGCGCTCTCGTGCGTTCCGGCTCAGCCCTCGAGGGCTGAGCGGATGAGGTCGGCGGAACGCTGGAGTCGCGCGGCGATCTCCCCGTCGTCCAGGTCGGTGGCCACGTGCACGACCGCGATCGCGGCAGGACGCTGGCCGCGCAGACGCAGCGGGACGGCGACGGACTGCACCGTGGGGATGACCTCGTCGTGGCTCGTGGCATAGCCGCGTGCGGCGGCGGTGTCGATGTCGGCGCGCAGGGCGGGGGAGATGCCGACGGGCACCTCCGCCGGGTCGAGCTGCGCGAGGATCGCCTTCCCGGGAGCGCCGACCGTGACGGAGTGCCGCGCGCCGGGGCGCTGGGCGACGCTCGCGACGGCGTGCCGCGGTTCGACGCTGGCGAGGGTGATGCACTCGGCGCCATCGAGGACGGCGAGGAAGCAGGTCATGCCGAGCTCGTTCGCGATGGCGGTCAGCTCCGGCAACGCCTCTGCCTGGAGGTCGTGGGCGACGCCGGCGGCGAGAGCGGCCATGCGGGCGCCGAGGCTCACGGCGCCGCTCGCATCGCGGGTCACGAGGCCGTGATCCTCGAGCGTGCGCAGGAGACGGTAGGCGATGGACCGGTGCACGTCGAGGCGCCCCGCGATGACGTCGATGGTCAGCGCGCCGCGGGCGTCGGCGAGCGCCTCGAGGATGCGGATGCCGCGACTGAGCGTCTGCGACGCGGGGGCGGCGGGGCGCTCGGGCATGGCTCTCCTTGCGATGCGCGCGGCACCGGTCTAGGCTGTGTTCAATAGTAGAACACTGTGTTCGAATATAGAACACCGTGTTCCTGGACGCAACACCCGACGAAGACGTCCGGAAGGAATCGACGACGATGCAGTTCCACCACCACGGCTATGTGTCCGGAGACCCGCGCGTGCAGGACGCCGCCGGCACCGGGATCGACCGCCCCGCCGCCCTGCCCGACGAGGTCGACGTCCTCATCGTCGGCTCCGGGCCCGCGGGCATGCTGCTCGCGGCACAGATGTCGCAGTACCCCGACATCACCACCCGCATCATCGAGAAGCGCGAGGGCCGCCTCGTCCTCGGGCAGGCCGACGGCATCCAGCCCCGCAGCGTGGAGACCTTCCAGGCATTCGGCTTCGCCGAGCGCATCATCGCCGAGGCCTACAACATCGGCTGGATGAACTTCTGGGGCCCCGATCCCGAGCACCCCGATCAGATCGTGCGGACCACCCGCACCGCCGACTACGCCTACGACATCTGCGAGTTCCCGCACCTCATCGTCAACCAGGCGCGCGTGCTCGACTACTTCGCCGAGGCGGCGGCCGACGGTCCCGGCCGGATCGTGCCGGACTACGGCGTCGAGTTCCTCGGGCTCACCGTGCACGAGGAGGGCGACTACCCGGTCGAGGTGCGCGTCCGCCATGTCGGGGAAGCGGACGAGCGCATCGTCCGGGCGAAGTACGTGGTGGGCTGCGACGGAGCCCGGAGCGGGGTGCGCCAGGCGATCGGACGCACGCACGTGGGTGCGAGCGCCGCGCACGCCTGGGGCGTCATGGACGTGCTCGTCAACACCGACTTCCCGGACTGGCGCACCAAGTGCGCGATCAACTCCAAGGCCGGCAACATCCTGCACATCCGCGGGAGGGCGGCTACCTCAGCCGCATGTACATCGATCTCGGCGAGGTCGCCGCGGACGACGACCACCGCGTGCGCCAGACGCCCATCGAGGAGATCATCCGGCGCGCCAACGCGATCCTCCACCCCTACACGCTCGATGTGAAGCAGGTGGCCTGGCACAGCGTCTACGAAGTGGGCCACCGTGTGACGGACGGCTTCGACGACGTCGACCCCGGCGTCGATCGCAGCCCGCGGGTCTTCCTCACCGGCGACGCCTGCCACACGCACAGCGCCAAGGCCGGCCAGGGCATGAACGTGTCGATGCAGGATGGCTTCAATCTCGGCTGGAAGCTCGGTTCCGTGCTGAGCGGCCGTGCCCCCGAGGCGCTGCTCGCCACGTACGGCGCCGAGCGTCGTCCCGTCGCGCAGCAGCTCATCGACTTCGACCGCGAGTGGTCCAGCCTCATGGCCCGCAAGCCGGAGGAGATCTCCGACCCGAACGAGCTGGCCACGTACTACCTCGCGACGGCCGAGTTCCCCTCCGGTTTCATGACCCAGTACACGTCCTCCATGATCACCGGCACCGACGCCCATCAGGAGCTCGCGGTCGGCTACCCGCTGGGCAAGCGCTTCAAGTCGGCGGAGGTCGTGCGGGTCGGGGACGGCAACGTCGTCCACCTCGGGCACCATGCGAAGGCCGACGGCCGCTGGCGGGTCTACGCCTTCGGCGACCGGACCGGGGAGGCGCTCGCCGCGTGGGCGGAGGAGGCGGCGCCCGTGTTCGCGCGGTTCACCCCGGCCGACGCCGACGCCGACGCCGTGTTCGACGTGAAGGCCGTGTACCAGCAGCCCTTCGAGGAGGTCGAGGTCACGACGACGCCCGAGCTCTTCCAGCCGAAGACCGGCCCGCTCGGACTCACCGACTGGGAGAAGGTCTACGCCGCGGGCCCGAGCAAGTGGTGCGAGACGGACATCTTCGAGGCGCGGGAGCTGTCCCGCGACGGCGTCGTGATCGTCGTGCGTCCGGACCAGTACGTCGCCGCGATCCTCCCGCTGGACGGCGTGGACGAGCTGGCGAAGTTCCTGGACGGGGCGCTGCTGCCGGCGCGCTGACCCTCGGCATGACACGTGTCATGCCGAGGAGATGACACCGCCCTCCGGACGGCCGCGCGCTCCGGCGCGAGGCTGGAGGCATGAACGAGACATCCGTGCAGGAGGCGGCACCGCGCGTCGCGTCGTCCTCCGCGTCCCCCGCCGTCGATGACAGACCCGTGGCGCTGGAGCTGATCGACCTGCGCAAGCACTTCGGCAGCGGCGAGCGCCGCGTGCCGGCCGTCGACGGTGTCGACCTCTCCATCCGGCGCGGCGAGGTGGTCGCCCTGCTCGGCCCCAACGGCGCGGGCAAGACCACCACACTCGACATGCTCCTCGGGCTCACCGCCCCCAGCAGCGGGACCGTGCGCGTGCTCGGGGCGGCTCCGGAGCGGGCCACCGCGAACGGGGCCATCGGAGCCGTGCTGCAGACCGGGGGGCTGCTCGGCGACCTCACCGTCGGCGAGACCGTGCGGCTGATCGCCTCGCTCTACGGGCGGGAAGCCCTCGCACGCGTGCCGGAGGTGATGCGCCGTGCCGACCTCGCCGGTCTCGCGCGCCGCCGGGTGTCCAAGTGCTCGGGCGGCGAGCAGCAGCGCGTGAAGTTCGCGCTCGCGATGATCTCCGATCCCGACATCCTCGTGCTCGATGAGCCGACCGCCGGTATGGACGTCACCGCGCGGCGCCACCTTCTGGGACGTGATGCGTGCCGACGCGGACGCCGGGCGCACGATCGTGTTCGCCACGCACTATCTGGAGGAGGCGGAGCAGTTCGCCCGCCGCACGGTGGTCATGCATCGGGGCACCGTCGTCGCGGACGCGCCCACCGCCCTGCTCCGCGCGAGCCTGGGCGAGCGCACGGTCTCGGCCACCGTGCCCGCCGTGTCGGACGCGCTGGTCGCCGCGCTGACCGCCGCGGAGGGCGTGACGGGCGTGCGCATCGACGGGGACCGCCTCAGCCTCCGCGCCACCGACTCCGACGCCGCCGCCCGCCTGCTGCTCGACGGGGGAGCGCACGACCTGGAGATCACCGCCCCCACGCTCGAGACCGCCTTCACCGCCCTCACGGAGGACTGACATGACCACGACCGTCTCGCCCACCATGCTGCGCATCGAGGGGCTGCGCCAACTGCGCAACCCCTACACGCTCGCCTTCACCCTCGCCATGCCCGTGGCCATGTACCTGCTCTTCGGTGCGGGCATGGGGTACGGCACGCTTTCTGCCGGCAACGGCAACGTCTCCTTCTACGTGATGGTCTCGATGGCGGCCTACGGCACCGCGGTGGCGATGAGCTCGCTCACACTCGCTCGCGGCCACCGAGGCCCAACAGGGGTGGGGAAGGCAGCTCGCGATGACGCCGCTGACGACCACCGGCTACGCCCTGACGAAGCTGCTCACCGCCGTGTCGTTCGCGGCGCTCGCCCTCGTCGCGGTGTTCGTCGCCGGGCTGCTCACCGGCGCGGAGGCGGACGGCGCCTGGCGCTGGGTCGTGACCGCCGCCCTCATCCTCGGCATCGGCCTCATGTTCGGCCTCTACGGGCTCGGGGTCGGCCTGTTCTTCGGCTCCGACTCCGCCGCCGCGCTCGCGTCCATCTCGATGACCTTCTTCGCCTTCTTCGGCAACGTGTTCATGCCGCTCGACGGCGTCATGCTCGACATCGCCCGGTTCACCGCCTTGTACGGCTTCGTCGCCCTGAGCCGGTGGCCGCTCACGGAGGGCGTGCTGACGACGGGGCAGACGGATGAGCTGTGGATGCTGCTCCTCAACGTCGCGGGTCTGGCTCGTCGTCTTCGCGGTGCTGGTGACGATGGGCGTGCGGCGCTCACGGTCACGGCGGTGAGCGCCCCCGGCGCGACAGTAGGTTGGACGGATGACGATGCAGGAGGGCCGGGAGGCGGACGCCCGATCCGGGACGGGCAAGGACCCCTGGGCACGGTTCGGCTGGCTGATGGCCGTCGTCTGGCTCGTGTTCCTGATCTACCCGGTCCTCGCGCTGCTCGCCTCCGCCGCTCCGCCGGCGTGGGTCGTCACGGGATGGGTGGCGCGCTTGTGGCGTTCATCGTCCTCTATGTGACGGGGTTCATGCACGGCATGCGCGGCGGAGGCGGCCTCGGTCGCACCCCCCTCGCGGCGACAGTGGTTCACGTTCGCCGCGCTCATCGCCTGCGCGCTGATCACGATCCCGGCGGTGGGCGGGTCGGCGCTGAGCTTCCTGCCGTTCATCATGTCGTTCGCCTCGTACGGACTGACCCGTGCCTGGCACTGGATCACGACCATCGCCGCGCTCGTGGTGGCGGCCGGCTGCGTCTTCCTCATCCCCGACAACCTCTCCTACCTGTCCGTCCTCGCGATCGTCGCCCTCCTCGGCGTCGTGAACACGGTCTCGACCTGGCTCATCGTGCGCTCGGCGGAGGCGGAGCAGCTGGCAGGGAGCTGGCGACCAGCGAGGGGCGGGAGGCCGTGGCGCGCGACGTGCACGACCTCATCGGCCACTCGCTGACGGTCGTCGGACTCAAGGCACAGCTCGTGCGGCGGCTGATGGACTCCGACCGGAGCGCGCCAAGGCCGAGCTCGCCGACATCGAACGTCTGACCGCGGAGGCCATCGCCGGAGTGCGGCAGACCGTCGCCGGTGCGCGGGCGACGACCCTCGTCGAGCAGCTCGCCTCGACCGAGGACTCGCTGCGCGCCGCCGACATCGCGCTCGTCGTGGACGGGACCCCCGGACGCCCTCATCGCCGGTCCAGGCGATCACGGCGAGCTGGATCCTCGCGAGGCGACGACCAACACGCTGCGGCACTCCGGTGCCGCGGCCGTCCGTGTGCGCATCGCTCCGGGCGTGCTCACCGTGGAGGACGACGGTGTCGGGCCTGCGTCCGGGACCGGGCATCGCGAGGGCAAACGGCATCCGGGGGATGCGGGAGCGCGCGGCGGCGGCGGCGGCCGGATTCGCCGTGCGGCCGGGCGAGGCGGCGGGCACGCTGGTGGAGGTGACGTGGTGACCGCGGCCCCGATGGTTCCGATCCGGCTGCTCATCGCCGACGACCAGGCACTCGTGCGCGGGGCGCTCGGGGCCCTTCTCGACCTGGAGCCGGATCTCCAGGTGCAGGGCCTGGCAGCGGACGGCGCGGAGGCGCTGCGCCTGGCGGAGGAGCTGCAGCCGGACGTGTGTCTGATGGACATCCAGATGCCGAGGGTGGACGGCGTCGAGGCGACGACGCGGATCCGCGCGGTCAGTCCGCAGACGCGCGTGCTCGTGGTGACCACGTTCGCACGACCCGGATACCTGCGCGCGGCGCTCGACGCCGGGGCGAGCGGGTTCGTGGTGAAGGACACCCCGGCCGAGGAGCTCGCCGCGGCCGTGCGCCGCGTGCACGCCGGACTCCGAGTGCTCGATCCGAAACTCGCCGAGGAGAGCCTGTTCGAGGGAGCCAACCCGCTGAGCGACCGGGAGCGGCAGGTGCTGCGGCTCGCCGCCGACGGACGATCCGCGGCGGCCATCGCGGCGGAGGTGTTCCTGTCGGCGGGCACCGTGCGCAACCACCTCTCCGCCGCGATCGGCAAGACCGGTGCCGAGAACCGGGCGCAGGCGGTGCGGATCGCGTCCGATAAGGGCTGGCTCTGACTCCTCTGGCGGTGTCGGAGGCCCCGCGTACTGTGAGGGCCGACGGGTGACGGAGCCGGCAGGAGGAGTGCGTGATGGACTGGAAGATCGAACTCATCTTCGTCCCGGTCAGCGATGTCGACCGGGCGAAGGACTTCTACGTGAAGATC
>NZ_JBFLUM010000036.1:0-26525 GCF_050470785.1 Microbacterium sp. NRRL B-14842
AGCAGTCGATGAGTTCTTCGTGCCGATTCTGAGGCGGTCTCGAGGACTAGACGGTCTACGGCTCGTTGCCATGGGCATGGGCGTTCTGGATGATCATGCTCACAGGGGTCGGGTTAGCGCGACAACCGACATACTGAAGCTCACGCATGATTTCATGCGTGAGGAGTCAGATGTTGACGCGCGTATTCGGGCGTACTGGGCGCTTGAGCCGTTGCTGACTGCGAGTGAGGCGGAGATTCTCGCCACGGAAGTTCGCCGAGTATGGTCGATGATGAGATTGGGATGCACGACATCTCAGCGGCTCACGAGTTTGAGCGCGAATGCGAGTCTGGGGTGGAGTCACATCTCGAAGCCATGCTTGTCGAGAGCATCGAATGGGCCCTCGATGATCCCGACAGGGACGGGTACGATTCGGATTTTGAATTGCTCCACGCTTTGCAGAGCGTACTCGAGTCTTTCCCGGTCGAATTTGTGGACGTGCAAGAGAGAGTCCGGGAGCGGTTGAATGAAGTATGGGAGCCCGACCCGGACGACGACTTCGACCGTCGTGAGTGGTCGAACAGCGACCGCGAGGATCTTCACGAGGTCGATGTCCTCTTCGCTCACCTTGGATGAACCTGGGCTACGGCATCGGCAAGGCCGAGGCCACGGAAGACGACGACTGGGACTTCTGAGTCCGTGGTGCGGCGCCACGCCGTGTGGCGCCGCACCAGGTTCGGGGCGACGCACTGTTCGGCGGTTCCTCGACGCGGCGGCGCAGCTTGATGGGGTCGCTCGCGACGTGCGGGTTCAGGCACCGTGATCTCGTGAGGCGGGCGTGAGATAAGACGCAGGGGCATCCTTCGTGTTCCGGCAGAGATCGCGGGAGCCCGAACCTCAGCGTGCGCTCAGGACGAAGGCCAGAACCGCTCCCAGGACGGTGCCCGCGAGCATCGCGGCGGCCGTCCAACCGACGACGCGACCTCGGGCGACCTGGCGTTTCGTCGCGTACACGCCCGCGCCGAGGCCACCCACCACCACTGCCGCCATCGTCACGCCGGCGACGAGCGCTTGGACCCCGTAGTCCGGCGTCGGCGGGGCAGGATCGACGAGCGGAGTCGCGAAGCGGTAGGTCATGACGACGCCGAGGGCGACGAGCGAGACCGCGGTCATCGCTGCGATCAACCCCCACGCTGTCGATGTGCGCATCCGTCACCTGTTCTTCGCGGAGTTCGATGACCGGAGGTCGCCACAGGCAGAACGCGGGTCAGTGACCCGCGGCGCGCTCCGCTTCCTTCTCCGCGACGATCCTCCGGAGGCCCGAGCTGGAGAACCGATGGTCTCGGCTGTTGAAGTAGAGCTCGATGCCACTCTCCTCGCAGTACGCGCGGCCGGTGAAGTCCCGATCGCGGTACTCATCCCCGACGATGCGCACATCGAGCTTGAAGGACCGAAGGATGTCCTCGAGGTCCTGCTCCGTCGAGTACGGCACGATCTCATCCACGTGCTGACAGCCGCGAAGCTGGATGTAGCGCTCCACGACCGTCTGCGTCGGCGCGTTCTTCTCCGGGCGGTCCAGGGTCGGATCCATCTGCAGGCCGACGATGAGGTAGTCGCACTGCCGCTTCGCCTCGGCGAGCATCATGATGTGCCCTGCGTGCAGCAAGTCGAAGGTGGAGAAGGTGATCCCCACTCGCGGTCCGGGGTTGTAGTCGCGCCGTTGCGCCATGGACTCGTCAGACAAAATGTTCCCCCCTGTTTCCCGTACTCTACCGGCCCGCGCTCGCGCGTCGATTCCGGTCGCGGAGTCGCTCGCGTCAGGCGCCGTCGCCGAGCACCGGAACGCCCCAGATGCGTGCCGCGTCAGAGATCAAACGGTCCATGCCGTCCGGTGACTCCCGGCGAAGCGGCGCGTCGTCCCTGGTCACCGGGACCGGGATCGTGGCCTGTCCCGCTCCCTGCGAGACCACGATCTCGAGGGTCGGGTAGAGGAAGGCGCCCTCCTGGATGGCACCTCTCGTCACGCCCTGGATCCGATCCCGCGGCACGCTGTATGCGGTGAGGAGACGGTCCCCGCCGCGGACCACCCGGAACCCCGAAGGGTCGATGACGCCCGTGGGGCTCGCCGTCAACAGGCCGCGGGGGGCGGGGCCGAGTGCGAGGAGGGGGATCGCACGTGACAGGTAGGCTGCAACACCGTTGAGCGCGTAGGAGCCGAAGGCTCGCGCCTGCGGCTCGCGCTCCCGCAGTGCTCGCCGCTGGGTGCGCTGCAGTCGTTGGATGCGTCCGAGCACGATCCAGATGATCAGACCCGCGAGCAGTACCCCCGTCGCGAATACCAGCGATGTCGCCACAGGCGGCTCGCCCTCGACCAGGGGACGCACGAGTGTCCCCCAGACGAAGAACGCCGCCAGGGCCACAGCCATCGCGAGCATCAGTCTGTTGGCGGGCGGGTTCCGGCGCACGAGGGCTCTCTTTCAGGAAGCAGTGAGGGCGAGGGTTGTTGGGGCTGGTTGACACCCGGCTCGCGGCGGCTCAGCCACCCATGAGGAACGCGGCGGCGGGAAGGACCGACACGGCCCCCAGCACGGTTCCCGCGACCGGCCACGCGTAGCCGACGCGGTCGGCACGGGCGAAGACGAGCCCGATGACGCCGAGGATGAGGGCGGTGCCACCGAAGAGGACCGCGAGCGGCAGCGTGAGGAACAACAGCCATCCGTAGTTCGGGTCCGCCGTCCCCGCCAGGACGAAGACGATCGCGGTCGGCAGGATCCCGACGAGCGCCACGACGGTGGCCGCGACCCCACATCCGAAGGCTCGGCGACGAGGTGACGGGATGATCTGGCTCACGGGGCGATCCTAGCCACAGCCTGATCGCGCGACGAAAGCGTCGTTCTCGGTGACCACGGCTCCTCGCGATCGGAGGATGCGAAGATGAGGGGCGAGCCGGGGGAGGGGGGCCGATGAACACCGAACATGACGAGGACGTCAGCGCGTTGCGAGGGGTCGTCGGCCCGGTGCTCCGCGGCGGCGGTCAGTCGACGAGGGGAGCGGAGGGCGCATGCGATCGATGACCCCGATACCGGGGGACCCGTGGCCGCACGACATGATCATCACCGTCGACGATCGCCCTCACGCCCTGCTCGAACTGCTCTGGGTCCGGGAGGCGCACGGGCTGGTCCCCGTCGACGACGCGCTCCCGCCGCTCCTGGTCGACCGGCCAGCGGAGGCGGAGCGGCCCGTGGGAGCGCAGACCCGTGATCACTGGGCGGAGGTCTGGCCCCGGATCTGGGACAAGGCTGTCGCGCACGCCGCGACGGAGCCGGATCGGACGTTGTTCGACCGCGCCCTCGATCCGACGATGGGTCCGGATGAGCGGGAGACGCTGCTCGGCCAGCTCGTCGGCCCCACGGCGCGGGATGAGTTCGGAGACGATGTCTTCGACGACGCGGCGTACCGCGAATGGGAGCGGCGTGGCTCCGACGCGCACCTCGCGACGAACCGCACGACACTCGCGGACAGCCCTGAACACGGGGACGTGGCAACGCTCGCCGACGCCTGGCGTCGGGGCCTCGGGAAGGTGGTGACGCTGCCGTGCCGCGGGGTGTACGTCCGGCAGATCGGACCTCGCGCCCTCCTGGTCACCGATGCGGTACGGAACGACGCCGCCACGTATCGCACGGCGCTGGAATCGTTCCGCCGGTCATCCTCGCAGCGACCGTCGACGGCGTGAGGCTTCCGCGCGCGACGTCAGAGGACCAGCGGGAGGAACGACACCATCAGGCCGACGGCACCGACCGCGGCGAAGACGACCCCGACAGTCCGCAGGACCCGGCGCAGATGCGGCGGCTCACCGATCCGGATGCGGGCCGGGTCGTTCGAGCTGTGGAACCCGTCGAGCCATCCATCGGTGGTGGCCGTGGGCTCGCTGCGGCGCAGCGGTCTCTCGTGGAAGTCGCCGCCCGCGAACCAGCGAGCGGTGCGGCGGCCGTCCCGATCGATCACGGCGATCTCGACCGGAACCCACTGCCCCTCGACGAGGTGGATCAGCATCGCCACGATGAGGAGCGGCACGCCGATGCCGAGGCCGATCCAGGACAGCACCTCGCCGACGACGGAGAGGGCGTCGACGAGCTGCACGAGTCCATCGTAGAGACGCTTGCATCCGGAGTCGTGGGAGACGCGGCACCCGATCACGGAGGACCGCTCGCTGATCCGCCGTCATACTGCATCCTTCCCACGGATAGTCTGACCGGCATGACGGATTCTGCAGACATCCCGACGTCCCGTCCGATGGACGCCTGGCTCGACGCGCTCAGTCAGCCCACCGGTTCGCCTGGCGGAGGTGCGGCGTCGGGGGTCATGCTCGGCCTGGCCGCGGCACTGATGGGCATGGTCGCCGGATACACCCGCGAGGATCCTGCCGTCGCCGAGAGCACCGGCCGCCTCGACCCCGTGCGCGCGGAGCTCCTGCAGGCCGTCGAGGCGGACGGCGTGGTGTCGGCGGGCTTCGGTGCCGCGCTCGCACTGGCACCGGAGGCCCCGGCACGGGAGGAGAGGGTGCGGAACGCCGCCCTCGACGCCGCTGCGTCCGTCGCGCGCCTCGGCCGCATCGGCATCACCCTGGTCGCGGAGGCGCGCACCCTCGCGTCGCACGGCAACCCGCACCTCGCCGTGGACCTCGCCGTCGCGACGGAGGCCCTGGAGGCCGGCCTCTCGGGTGCCTCCCTGAACCTCCGCGCTAACCTGCAGCTCGCTCGCGCACACGGCGCCTCGCCGTCCATGCGGTCCGGGCTCGACGAGGAGGTCGGGCGATTGGCGGAGGCGCGGACCCAGGTCTCGCGGATCACGGCGGAGCTGTCCGCGCGCCTGAACTGACGTGGCGCACGAGGAAGCGCTGCATGCGCGCGCCGCGGAGGTCCTGGACAGGTGGAGTCTCTCTCCGGACGGGCCCCTCCGGTCCGGAGAAGCGGGGATCGTCGTCCCGGTCCGGCGGCCGGACGGTCTCATCGCCGTGGTGAAGGTGCAGCAGCCGGGGCCGGAGTTCGACGCGGCGGTCGTCGGGCTGGGGCGGTGGGACGGGCGAGCCATCGTCCGGCTCCTCGCGAGTGCCCCCGATCAAGGCGCGATGCTCCTCGAACGTCTCGATGCCGAGCGCAGCCTCGAGGCGATGGAGGACGACGATGCCACGCGCGTCGTCGGTTCCCTTCTCGAACGCCTGCACCGCGTCGACCCGCCGCCAGGTCTTCCGCGCCTGGAGGCGGTGGTGTCGCAGATGCTGAACGATGCGACGGGAGCGGCGGTGCTGCTGTCGGGCGAGGACCGACGACGATTCGACCGGTGGCTGCACCTCGTCGCGGACGTCGCTGCGATGCCCGGCAGCCGGTTTCTGCACTGGGACCTGCACTTCGGCAATGTCCTCGGCGCGGAGCGCGAGCCGTGGCTGGCGATCGACCCCGAGCCGCTCATCGGCGACGCGGGCTTCGATCTGTGGCCGGCTCTGGACAGTGGATGGAGCCGGGACCCGCGTACCGCCGATGCGGCACGCATCGTGCGTCGTCGGTTCGACATCCTCTCCGACATGCTCCACCTCGACCGCGCATGCGCGGCCCGCTGGACGAGCGCGCGGCTCCTCCAGAACACGCTCTGGGAGATCGAGGACGGCCGGCCCACGATCCCGACCGCCGCGAAGGTGCTCGACGATGCGCTTCGGTCTGCAGGGCTGTCTTGATAGCATCCCGCCCATGAGCACGCCGGACTCCGATGCCGCTCGGCCCGAGCACGACCGCGCCGCAATTAAGGAGCGGGTGTACGCCACCTTCACGGGCCTCGCCATCGTGCTCGTGCAGAACTCCAACGTGGAGCACACCAGCGCCCTGCAGGCCACGGTGACTCTGCTCGTCGGCATCGTCGCCATCGCCCTCGCGGGCTTCGCCGCCGATCTGGTCGCCCATCTTGCGGCGCACGGCAGCTTCCCCCGAGGGTCCGAGCTGCGGGATGTGCTGCGGCTCACCGGTACAGCGCTGGGATCGGCGGCGATGCCACTGCTCGTCCTCCTCGTCGCCGTGCTCGGATGGATCGAGCTGCGGACGGCGCTGACCATCGCGTCGATCGTCTACGTCGCGATCCTCGGACTCATCGGATACGTCGCCGTCCGCCGGACGGGAGTGAGCGGATGGCAGCAGCTCATCGCCCTGGGGATCCTCGTCGGGCTCGGCGGCATCGTCGTGCTCGTCCAGCAGCTCGCGCACGGACACTGACGGACACACCCGTTGCGCGGGCCGTACGCATGGTTCATCCTGAACGTGCTGCACCGATCGACTCGGGGGGCCTTGCCGGTCGCGCTGCGGCCGACGGAGCGCCTGCCACCCAACTCCCTCCCCCGGCGGGCGCTCCGCTGCGCGAGGAGGCGCTCGCTTGCGCGACAGGTCACCCGGACTCACCCGGGTGAACATCGCTCACCCCCTTTTCGCCGGAGGAGCTTGTGCCTATCGTCGGTGACCAACGGCGGGCTGTCGCAGGTCGGGGAACCCGTCACTCGGATCATCGGCGAGATCGAGGGACACCATGCACACCGAGACGACGCGATCGCGTACGCGCACGGCAGGGGCTCTTCTGGCGACGGCCATCGCCGCGGCGATGGTGCTCTTCGGAGCCACGTCGGCATCGGCTCTGTGGGATCCCGATCCGGTGCTTCCGCGGGCCGGCTTCTTCACGCAGGTCACCATCACCGGCTCGCAGTACCCGACGAACGTGACCGGCGAGCTGACGACGCTGGGGCCCACGCCCGGCCCCTATCCGGCGACCGGGGCCTCGGTGGAGGCCGTGAGCCCCCAGCTGATCACCATCGCCGATCCCGTCTCGGGGGCGACGGCTTCGGCGTACTGCATCGATTTCAGTACCGAGACCGGCGTCGGGGCGGGCTACAACATCGGCGAGTGGGACGAGTCCAATGTGCCCAACCTCGACTACATCAACTACATCCTCACCAACTACTTCCCGTTCGACACGAGCAACCCGATCTCCGGGCTCACCCTCGCCCAGCAGGTGGCGGCCGTGCAGAGCGCGATCTGGTACTTCAGTGACGGATTCGTCCTGGCCACCGGCACCACCGCGACCATCCGGAACGCCACGGCCGCTGTCGTCCAGGATGCGCTGGACAGCGGAGGTCTCCCGGAGCCGTCGGTGCCGACGCTCGGCATCGAGCCCGGCACGACGACGATCCCGGAAGACGGCTCGATCGTGGGACCGTTCACCGTCTCGGGCACCGCCAGCGGCACGCTCGACGCCGCCGCGGGCGTCGAGGTCTTCCTCGATCAGGCCGGAACCCAGCCCGTTCCCGTCGGCACCGCCGTCGCGTCCGGTGCGCAGCTCTGGGCGCGCTGGACCGGACCCGCGGCACCCGTGAACGGCTTCCGGATCACGGCGCAGGTGCCCCTGACGCAGGGCACGGTCTATCTCTACGACCCGGAGTCCTCGGACAGACCCGCAGCGCAGAAGCTGGTCCTCGCGCAGACGACGACGCTCCCGGTCCGCGCCGGGGTCCGGGCGACGCCCTACGCCTCCGGCGAGATCACCGTGCAGAAGATCATCACAGGTGACGGCGCGGGACTTCAGGGCGCCATCACGATCGACCTGGCCTGCACGCCCGCCCCGGCACCCGGCGTCGTCGTCTCCGCCACGATCCCCGCCGGAGCGACGGCCGCCGACCCCGTCGTCTTCTCCGGGCTGCCGGATGGCGCGACCTGCACGGTCAGCGAGTCCGCGGACGGCGCCAACGACGCGGTCACGCTCGCCGCGCAGACCATCGAACCGGCGACCGTGACGGTGGACGCCGCTGCGACCACCCCGGTGGCGGTGACCGTGACGAACACCTACGACCCCGTCGAGTCGCCGAGCAACGGCGGCGGCGAGGAAGGCGGCGGAGGCGGCGGTGAGGGCGAAGGGCTCGCCGCCTCCGGGCCGACGCCGATGACGGGCGCGCTGACGGTGGCCGGGCTCGGTCTCCTGCTCGCGGGTGCCCTGCTACGGGTGCGGCGACGGGCGAACCTGCGCTGACGATGCCTCGTCCTCGTCCTCCCGCCGCGTCAGATGGTCGGCGAGTTCGGGCACGAGCACGAGGACGACGTCGACGAGCTTCCAGTCCAGCTCGTGGCACTCCTGGCGCGCGCGGTCGAGGTCGGCCAGGGAGGGCAGGGCATCGTCGACGGGCACGATGAACGCTTCGACGTGGAAGAACTGGCCTTGATCCCTCGTCCGCACCGCGACGTCGCGGACCCAGGGCAGGGCGCGGAGGTGGTCCAGCACGGCGTGGGAGTCGGGGTGCGGCTTCTCGTCGTCGAAGGTCGTCGCCCTGGTGTCCATGAGGTCGGTGATCGCCGCGCGGGTGTTGCGCCACCCGTCCCAGAGGATGCTCCCCGCGATGAAGGTCGCGGCGGCGGCGTCCGCCCACCACAGCCCGAGCCCGATCCCGCCGACCCCGACGATCGAGCCGGCCGCGGTCATCCAGTCGGCCTTGTTCATGTCCGCATCGGCATAGAGGACCTTGTTGTGCAGATCCTTGGCCAGGCGCATCTTCACACGCCCGAAGTAGATCGGCAGCGGAATGGTCAGCGCCATCATGCCCATCATCAGCCAGCCCGACCAGATCACGTGTCCGAACACCTGGACCGACCCGATCGGAGGCCGGTCGCCGCTCACCAGCCCGATGACGGAATCGACCAGGAGGAACGCGCCCATCGCGAACAGGGCGACGCCGGCGACGAGGTGGGCCACACCGACGGAGCGGAAGAACCCGTACGGGTATTTGACGGTCGGCGGCTTCGCGATGATGCGGACGGCGACGAGGAAGGCGATCGGCGGGGCGAGGGAGAGCAGGTCCTCGATCCACGCGGCCTTCATCGCCTGCGAGCTGCCCATGACGAGGTAGACGCCGGTGATCGCCACCGCGAGGAACGCGAGCGTGAACCACTCGTAGCGGATCGCTCGACGCAGGGTGTCCTGCTGCGCGGGCGGAAGGTCGGGATGAGCCCTCATCGCGCGTCTCCTCGTTCGAGCAGGAAGGTCTCCAGGGTGGTGAGGAACCGGTTCTCCCCCAGAACGGTGAGCATCACGTGCTTCTTCGTCTCGCCCGCGGTCGTCGCGTCGTCGAATGGGACGGTCATCGCCGCCTTCTCGACCCAGGGGGTGTCGTCGGTGAACCCACCGACGGCCAGGTCGAGGGCATGGTCGTGCAACCGCTCGGCCAGGTTCGCCTCGCTGTCGACGGTCCAGACGACGGTCGCGTCCAGCGTCTCGGCGAACTCCTCCACGAGGCGCACTTCAACCCCGGCCGGGTCCGACGGATCGGTCGTGTCCGTCCACGGCGGGTTGTGCGTGATCCCGACCCGGATCTGGCCGTCGCGGGCCTTGTCGAGGGTGCCGTCGACGTCGGCGGGGATTGCCGTGCAGCCGGCGAGCGCTGCCGCGATCGCGAGCCACCCTCCGATGATCCCGATCTCGCGGAGAAGTGGTCTTCCGGTGCTCATCCTGCGCATCGGCGCGCGACGACCAGGCCTGCACATCGCTTCGTTCGCTCCTCTGGGGTAGGAAAAACGCGCCGCACAGGCGACGCGAAGGGCATGGCTCTCACCATAGCCCGACCGGGTCATCGTCCTCTGGTCGTCCGGCCTTCCGGCTCCGACCCGTCGTCGTCGTTCTCGACGCGGATGCGCCGTCCCTCCTCGATGTCCTTCCGCTCCTTCTCCGCCCGCTTGTCGCTCTGACGGGTGTCGCGTGCGGGGAGCTGGATGTCGCGCTCGGCGGCGATCCCGGCCTGAAGCTGGCGGCCGCGTTCCAGCTCCGCGTCGAACTCCGCGCCGAACAGCAGGGCGAGGTTCGCGATCCACAGCCACAGCAGGAACACGATGACGCCCGCCATCGATCCGTAGGTGCGCTCGTAGTTGGAGAAGGTGGTGACGTAGAGCACGAAGCCGAGGGTGGCGACGGCCAGCACGACGATCGCCACGAGGGCACCCATGCTGATCCACCGGAACTTGGGCTGCTTGGCGTTCGGGGTCGCGTAGTAGAGCATCGCGACGAGGAAGACGACGACGAACAGCAGCAGCGGCCACTTGGCGATGCTCCACGCGAGCTGCACGCCCTCGCCGGCGCCGATCGCGTCGCCCAGCGCCGACACCACATCTCCGGAGAGCACGAGCACGATGGCGACGATGGTCAGCGAGACGACGGTGATGAGCGTGACGAGCAGCTGCATGGGGCGCAGCTTCCAGAACGGCCGCCCCTCCTCGATCTCGTAGATGCGGTTCATCACCCGGCTGAACGCCCCGACATAGCCCGAGGCCGACCACAGCGCGAGGAGGATCCCGGTCACGAGCGCGATGCCGGCGCCGGGAGCCTGGGAGATCTGCTCGATGGGACCGCGGAGAGCTTCCGCGGTCTCCGGCGGTGCCACGTCGCCGATGATGCCGAGCACGGCGTCGGCGGCGGCCCCGCCCTGGCCGAACACGCCGAGCAGCGAGAAGACGGCGATCATGGCGGGGAAGATCGAGAGCACCGCGTAGTACGTGAGGGCCGCGGCGCCGTCCATGCACTGATCGGCGGAGAACTCCCGGACGCTCTTGACCAGGACGTACTTCCACGACCGCTTCTGCAGATCGGTCGGGCTGTCCGGCTTCTCGTCGTGCTCTGGCGATGGAGCGGACGCGGATCCGCTTCGTCCTGTGGCTGCCTTCGACATGGCTCCTCCTCGGCGTCGGCGCGAGCACTGCTCCCGCGATCCAGTCCTATGAGGAGAAGAGGTGTTCCGGCACGGGGTTGCGCGAAGACGAGACGAGGGGGATGCTGTGCCGGCGTGCGGTCATGCGGCCGGGTAGGTGACCGTCCCGTCCGCGCGGACGACCGCGCCGGCGCTGAGCTCGGCCGGATCGACGTGCCCGGGACCGAGGATGTGGCGGACGACTTCGTCCCGCGCGAGGAGGTGGTCGGCGATGATCCGTCGATGGCACCGCCACCACACGCTCTCCGAGCACATCACCGTGACGCGCCGCTCGTGGCCCTCGGCGCGGAGCTCGTCCAGGGCCTGCCCGAAATCCGCGGAGAGGGCGTGATCGGCGTAGTTGTGGAAGCTGCGGTTCTGCCACCACGCGTTGGTCTCGAAGGGAACGTCCCTGCTCACGGGGCGGCGACCCGTCAGCCCCTCTGCACGGTGGTAGGCGATCCCGGCGGTGCGGAGGGAGGACGCGAGTGCGTCCTGGTCGAACTGCGGATGCCGCTTCGAACCGGGGAGGCGGCGCACGTCCACGACGCTCTCCACACGGCTCTCCTGCACCAACGCGAGGAACTCATCGATCGTGCGGGTGGAGTGCCCGATGGTGAAGAACGGCTCGGCCATGAGGCGACCGTAGCCCACCCCTCCCCATCCGTCGGCAACCCTTGCCCTGACGAGGTCCTCGCCCCTACGGTGAGGTGACGGGTGGGATCCGCACCCGAGGCGGGGCCGTTCGATCATGAGAAGAGTCCGATTCGGCGTTCTGGGCGTGCTGCTGGCCGCCGTGGTCGGTTTCGGCGGCGCACTCCCCGCCGTCGCGGCCGAGCCCACTGCCCGGCTCTCGCTCTTCAAGGCGATCGAGAACCTCGACACGGGGGCCAGTCTGGGGGATCGGACCCTGTGGACGATGCACGCCGTCAACGTGGCCACGGGGGAGACCTTCACCGGCGACGGCCTCAACGGCATGCAGTCGCGCCTCGTCCCGCCGGGCACCTACCGCATCTTCGAGACCGGCGGCGTGGCCGGTTACGCCTTCTTCGCCTGGAACTGCGACGGCGACATGACGACGGAGCCGGAACGCACGATCACGATCACCGCGAACCAGTCGATGACGTGCACGGTGCAGAACAACGCCATCCAGGGCAGACTCACGCTCGTCAAGAACGTGCAGGGCGGCGGCGCGGCCCCGTCGGAGTGGACGCTGCGGGCCCAGGGACCGTCGACCATCGAGGGGGTGGGAGGCTCGGCCGAAGTGCAGAACCAGCCCGCCCGGATCGGCGTCTACACGTTGAGCGAGTTCGGCGGACCGGGGAGCTACGTGCCGGGGCCATGGACGTGCGAGCGGCGGGATCTGACGACCGGAGAGGTCACCGAGGTCCCCGTGACCGGAGACCAGTTCGAGATGACGCTCGGCGGTGCGGTGACCTGTCAGATCACGAACACCGGGGATCTGCCCCACCTGACGCTCGTCAAGGAGGTCGTCGACCCGGCGGCCACCGGATACCCGTTGGCCGCCCCGTCGGACTTCGTGCTGAGCGCGAGCGGACCCGAGCGGATCTCCGGTCCCTCCGGCTCGGACGCCGTCGACCACGCCTCCATCGACCCCGGCGCCTACACGCTCGCCGAGAGCGGCCCTGCCGGATACAGCGGAGGCGCGTGGACCTGCGTCGACGCCACGAGCGACGGCGGCATCGACGGCGGCCTCCTCTTCGTGCGCGAAAGCTCCGACATCACCTGCCGCATCACCAACACCTTCGCGGGCGGCTGGCTCACCCTCGTCAAGAACGTGGTGGGCAGCGACCAACCGCCGTCCGACTGGACCCTGACGGCTGCAGGACCGGAAACGGTCACCGGTGCCTCCGGATCCGCTGCCGTCTCCCGCGTCCCGGTGCCGGTCGGCGACTACGCGCTCGCCGAGGCGGATGGCCCCGCCGGGTATGCGGCCGGCCCGTGGTCGTGCACGGGCGGCGCCCTGGCGACCGACACCGTGACGGTCGGCGCCGGAGCGGACGTGACATGCACGGTCACGAACACCCTCGAGGTCGGCCAGCTCACCCTGGTGAAGAACGTCGTGAACGCGGGCGGCGGCCCGCTCACCGCGCAGGACTGGGAGCTCACCGCGAGATCGGCCGACACCGTCATCAGCGGCGCCTCCGGCTCGGGCAAGGTCAGCTTCGCGGCGGTGGCACCGGGGACCTTCACCCTGTCGGAGGCCAGTACCGCTCCGGAGGCGGGCTCCTATACGAGCGAGGGCTGGTCGTGCGTCGATGACGAGGGCACTCCGGTCGGCACGGGCGACACCGTGGAGGTCGTGCCGTTGGAGAGTGTGATCTGCACCGTCACGAATCGATGGACCGAGTCGACCCTGACGCTGCGCAAGCAGGTCGCCTCCGCCTTCGGCACGCCGGCCCTGCCCTCGGCCTGGACGCTGACCGCGACCGACGGCGCCGCCACGGTGTCGGGGCCCGCCAACTCCCCGGCTGTCACGCAGGCGGCGGTCGCCCCCGGCGCGTGGACCCTCGGCGAGACGGGAGGCCCTTCCGGCTACGACCCTCTCGGGTGGAACTGCTCGGGCGGGTCCGTGTCCGGGGATGTCGTCCAGGTTCCTCCGTCCAAGGACGTGGTGTGCATCCTCACCAACGCATCGATCACGCCCAGCCTCACGCTGGTCAAGCAGGTGGTGAACGGCGAGCGCGGCCGAGCCGTGCCTGCGGACTTCGAGCTGAAGGCCCGCGGTCCGGGCAATGCGGCTCTCTCCGGTCCCAGCGGCTCGGAGTTCGTCACCGACATGCAGCTTCCGCCGGGCGACTACATCTTCTCCGAGGACGGCCCGAGCGGCTACGAGGGCGAGTGGTCCTGCACGGGCACCGCCTGGGACGGGACCACGGCGACGCTGGGGTTCGGGGAGGACGCGATCTGCACCGCGACCAACACGTTCGTCGGCGGAACCCTGACGCTTCGGAAGGCCATCGTCGGGGTCGGCCCCGGGGCGCCGACCGGGCCCGCCGACGCCACGGACTGGACCCTGCGCGCCATCGGCGGCGGGCAGTTCCCGCGTCCGCGCATCGAGGGGGCGTCCGGAGAGACCGCAGTGACCCTCGCTCCGCTCGGCGCCGGTGCGTTCCGGCTCTCGGAGCGGGCGGTCGCGGGGGCGCCCACAGCGGACTACCGCAGCGACGGCTGGGCGTGCACCGGGGGAGCGCTGGAGGGCGACGTCGTCGAGGTCACGGCCGGGATGGACACCGTGTGCACGGTCACGAACGTCTACGACCCGGGGCCCGAGCCCGAACCCGAACCGGAACCGGAGAACCCGGATCCCGGAACGGACGGAGGCCCCGGCCCGGCGACCGGGTCGGAAGGCGGGGCGGCCTCCGACCTGGCCACGACAGGGCTCGCGCCGGCGACGGTCGTGATGGCAGGCGCCGGTGGTCTGCTCGTGCTCCTCGGGGCCGTGCTGATCGCGACCCGCCGTCGCCGACGGCGAGGAACGGATCAGGGAACAGGTGTCCGCACGTCCGCGCGTCCGTAGTCGCCGAGCTTCTCCACCGCGAAGTCGAGGAGGGCATCGGCACGCGACGTCAGGGTCATGTCCGCCGGCCAGATCCCCACGACGTGGGAGACCGTCACCGGGGGGTCCAGGGGGCGGATCACGACCGGGCGTCCCTCGCTGCTCACGGGTAGGGTGTTGGGGCGGGACATGAGGAGGCCGTAGCCCAGGCCTCGGCCCACGAGGGCTTCGACGAGGGCGAGCTGGCTGACGCGGGCCTCGATCCGGGGCTCGAGTCCGCGCGCGGTGAAGGCATCGATGACGTTGCGCGTCCCCGGGCTGGCGTCGTACTGGATGTAGGGCTCGTCGGCGAGGTCCGGCAGGTCCAGGGTCGCCGCATCGGCCAGCGGGTGCGCGGGCGGCAGGTGGACCTCGAGCTCGGTGGCATAGATCCGCCGACGACGGTATCCGGCGGGCAGGGACACGTTGTACACGAGCGCCACATCGAGGTCTCCCGCGTCGAGTGCCGCGAGGAGTTCCTCGTTCGTGCCGATCATGATCTCGAGCTGCACGCCCGGATGGCGCTTCGGGAAGCCTTCGAGCAGCTCCGGAACCACGCTGGTCGCGAAGCTGGCGTAGCACCCGAGCGTGACCGGGCCGCGCAGCTCGGTGCCGCGGCGCGCGTCGAGGACGAGCTCCTGAGCATCCGCGACGATCCGACGGGCCTGCTTGGCGAACTGCTGACCGGTCGGCGTCAGAGTGAGGCCGCGTGCCTTCCGTCGCACGCAGAGCTGGGCGCCGACCGCCCGCTCCAGGCTCGTCACCGCCTGGGACAGCGCCGATTCCGAGATGTGCAGATGAGCTGCCGCGGCGCTGAGGGTCGGGAAGTTGGGCAGGGCGGCGAACAGCTCGAGCTGCCTCATGCTCACGTCGGACATGACGGCCCCCCTCGATTCTTCTTCCGCTCACCTGAACTATAACCACGAAGAAGTGCGATTTACGTACAGAGTCCCCCGCCCTCACGATGAGAGGGACACATCCCGATCCCCTCGCTCGCGAGGGGGACAACGACGTTAGGGACGACCATGACCTCCTCTTCCGCATCAGGCAACGCCAGCTCGCAGCGCCGCATCGCCTTCGCGACGATCATCGGCACGACCATCGAGTGGTACGACTTCTTCATCTACGCGACGAGCGCCGGGCTCGTCTTCGCACAGCTCTTCTTCCAACCCGCCGGCAAGGAGATCGGCCTGCTGCTCTCCTTCGCCACGGTCGGCATCTCCTTCCTCTTCCGTCCGCTCGGCGCCTTCCTGGCCGGGCACTTCGGCGACGTCCTGGGGCGGCGCACGATGCTCGTCCTCACCCTCGTGCTGATGGGAGCGGCCACCACCCTCATCGGTCTGTTGCCGACGTACGCCCAGATCGGGATCGCCGCGCCGATCCTCCTCCTGCTGCTCCGGATCCTCCAGGGTCTCTCGGCCGGCGGTGAGTGGGGAGGCGCGGTGCTGATGGCCGTCGAGCATGCCCCGGCCGACCGTCGAGGGCGCGCGGGGTCGTGGCCCCAGCTCGGGGTGCCCCTCGGCTTCCTCCTCGCCTCCGGAGTGACGGCCCTCATGACCGGCGTCATCACCCCGGGTGCCGCGTACCTGGAGTGGGGCTGGCGCGTGCCGTTCCTGGTGAGCGTCGTGCTCATCGCCGTCGGGTTCGTCATCCGGCGCTCCGTGTCGGAGAGCCCCGTCTTCGCGGAGATCGCACGCCGCGGACGGCAGTCCCAGGCGCCGATCGTGACCCTGTTCCGGCGCCACTGGTATCTGGTGCTCCTGGCCGCCCTCGTGTTCGCGGGCAACGGCACGCTCGGGTACATGACGACGGGTGGCTTCCTCAACAGCTATGCGATCAACGTGCAGAGCCTCGACACCACGGCGGTGCTCGTCGCCGCGTCGGTGGCCGCCGTCGTCTGGTTCTTCTCGACGCTCCTCGCCGGGTACCTCTCCGACGTGATCGGGCGGCGGAGCACCTTCCTGATCGGTTTCGCCCTGCAGGCTCTCGTCGTCTTCCCCGTGTTCTGGCTCGTCGACCACGGAGGTCTGCCGGGGCTGTACACCGCGCTCGTCCTCATCTCGACCGGACTGGGCCTCACCTACGGACCGCTGGCCGCCTGGTACTCGGAGATCTTCCCCGCCTCGATCCGCTTCTCGGGCGTCTCGATCACCTACGCGATCGGCGCGGTGCTGGGTGGTGCGTTCGCACCGATGATCGCCCAGTTGCTGCTCGACAGGACCGGTACGACCGTGGCCGTGTCGGCCTACCTCCTGGTGGCCTCGCTCCTCGGCGGCATCGCGACGCTGTGTCTGCGGGATCGATCGGGGATTCCGCTGGGACCGGACCACGAGGCCGAGCAGGCCACGGGAGCCACGATGTTCCGGTCGCGCCCGGCTGCGCCCGCGCTGGCCGCGAAGTGAGAGGACGCCTGTTCGTGCGTCATTCGATGAAGGAGAGGCAATGGTAGACAGCAGGACGAGGATCGCCGTGATCGGCGGGGGGATGGGCGGGCTCACGGCCGCGATCGCCCTCACCCGGATCGCCGGTGTCCAGGTCACCGTGTTCGAGCAGGCGACGGCGCTCGGCGAGGTGGGAGCAGGCGTGACCGTCGCCCCGAACGCGCAGCGCGTGCTGGACGCCCTCGGTGTGCTCGACCAGGTGCGACGGGCCGGGGCGACCCCCGACGGGCACGGCGTCTACCTGGATGCGAGTGGGGCGCTCGTCACCGACGCGGCGTGGGAGGACTCCGCGAAGCAGTACCGGAACATCGGGATGTACCGCCCGGATCTCATCGAGGTCCTGGCGCGCGAGGTCGACGGGGAGAGCATCCGCCTCGGGCACCGCCTGGCCTCCCTGCGCACGGAGGAGTCCGGCGTCCGCGTCACCTTCGAGAACGGGGTGACCGACCTCTTCGACGCGGTCATCGGGGCGGACGGCATCCACTCCGTGGTGCGCCGCAGCATCGTGCCCGATCCGGAGCCCGTGTACTCCGGCTACATCGTCTACCGGGGCGTCGTCGACGCCTCCCACCTGCCCGCGGACTGGCCGCGGATCAGCCAGGTGTGGATGGGGGATCAGCGGCACTTCATGTGCTACCCGCTGCAACAGCGCACCCTGTTCAACTTCGTCGCCGGGGTGCCCAGCGACCGCCCGCTCCACGGCCCCTGGTCGGGCCCCGCCGACGTGAGCGAGCTCCGTGCCGAGTTCGCCGGCGAGATGTGGGACACCCGGCTCCAGCGCTTCCTGGGAGCGATCGAGAAGACGTTCTGGTGGGGGCTCTTCGACCACGAGCCGCTCCGCAACTGGTCCCACGGAGCGGTGACCCTGCTCGGCGACGCCGCACACACGATGCTGCCGCACCAGGGCCAGGGCGTGAACCAGGCGATCGAGGACAGCATGGCGCTCGCCGTGTTCCTGAAGGCCGCCGACACGGTCGCCGACATCCCGGAGGCGTTCCGGCGCTACACCTCGGTCCGCATGCAGCGGACCGCGATCCTGCAGCACGGCTCACGGCGGGCGGGGTGGATGTTCGACGCGCAGCACGAGTTCGCGGACCGGCGGAAGCGCGACACCGACCTGCGCGTCGGGCGCGACTTCCGCCGGAGCGCGGTCTTCGACTACGACGCGAGGAAGGTCGCCGAGAGGGCGCTGGCCCGCTTCCGGAAGGAGCAGTACGCATGACCTCGATCAGCATCATCGGCAGCGGGAGGATGAGCGCGGCGATCGCGGACGTCGCCGCGCGCGCCGGCGCGGGTATCCAGATCGTCCGTCGGAGCACCGCCAGTTCCTCCGGCGACCGCCCCGACGTCACGTATGCCGCGCTCGGCGACGACCTCACGGGTGACCTGGTGGTGCTCGCAGTCCCCTCTGCGGCGTACCCGAGCATCCTCGACCACTATCGCGAGCGCCTGCGCGACAAGGTCGTGATCGATATCAGCAACCCCATCGACTTCACGACCTACGACGAACTGACCGTCCCGTCCGATTCGTCGAGTGCCGCGGAACTCGCGCGGATGCTCCCCGAGGGGGCAGCGGTCGTCAAGGCGTTCAACGTCAACCTCGGCGACACCCTGGTCACCGGCACCAACGGCACCACGCGGACGACGGTCCTCTTCGCCGGTGACTACGCGGAGGCGAAGATCGCCGTCGCGTCGCTGATCGAGGATGCGGGGCTCCGCGCCGTCGACGTCGGTCCGTTGTCCCGTGCTCGGGAGCTCGAGGCGATGGGGTTCCTCCAGATCGTCCTCGCCGCGCTCGGCGCCACGAGCTACGAGTCGGGATTCACCCTGCTGCCCTGAGGGTTCCGCGTCTGGTCGTGCCGGGAACGTGCACGGGACACGATGCTGCGGGTCCGCCCCGGAACGGGACGGACCCGCAGCGCCGAGGCTCAGCCGGCCGCCGGCGCGATCTCGTTCGGGGTGACCTCCAGCTCGGTGCTCGCGAGCACCTCGCCCGTGGTGAGGTTCACCGCGTGCACGCTGTCCGCGGCGGGCTCGGTCACGTAGGCGATGTCACCGGCGACGACGATGGCGGGGTGCGGGTCCTGCCACTCGGCCGGCCCTTCCCACGCCTCGATGACGGGGTAGGAGTCGGTGATCTCCCCGGTCACGGGGTCGAGCACATGGATGGCACCGTCGGCGCCGAGGATGTAGGCCAGGTCGTCCGGCCCCCGCACGACGTCGCGGAAGGTGTACTCCGCTCCCTCCGGCAGGGACACGACCTCGGACGTCATCGCCGCCGTGTCGATGAGCGTGACGGCGTCGAGCAGGTACCCCTCGGCGTCGGGATCGTTCTTGTAGTCGCCCACTACGATCGGGCTCGTCTCGCTCACGTAGGCGTTGCCCATGCGGCCGTACGGCTGGTCCGGGGCGGCGAGCTTGGTGATCTCGCCGTCCTTGTAGACGAGCGCGCCGTCCTCGCAGCCGAAGACGACGACCTCGTCGGACGCCGTGCCTTCGCCGTGGACGCCGGGGCACTGATCGGACGCCGCGATCTCCGTGCCCTCCGCATCGCGCACCACGATGCCGCTGCGACCGTCCGCATCGCCCACCGTGGTGAGGAACGTGCCGTCCTCCAGCAGCACCGAGACGCCGTGGTGCGCCTCGACGCCGTCGATGGTCTCCACTTCCGGGAGGCCGTCGTCGCCGAGGGCGGCGGTGTCGAAGATCGTGGTGTCGCTCGTGCCGTCGGCGTAGAGGATGGTCTTGCCACCGTGACGGACCACGTGGCCGGGGGTGTCGGCCGCGAACACCGTGTCGGTCAGCGCCGCGTCATCGGTCGACCCGGCTCCGGTGTCGAGTACCTGGAAGCCCTCGCTCATCGTCACCATGACGTGGCGACCGTCGCCCGCCGGGTTCAGGCGGGTGAACGGCTCCGAATCGAAGTCGGCGACGGTGTCGAGGGTCTCCCCGTCGAGGACGAGGATGCCGCCCTCGTACGAGATGGCCACCCGGGGGCCGGGGTCCGACTCCGGGGCATCGCTTCCGGCGGAGCCGGACCCGGGGCTGGTCGAGCAGGCGGCGAGCGTCACGGCGGCGCCGAGGGCGACGGCCCCGGCCAGCGCCCGGCGCAGGGGGAGTGTCTTCATGCGGTGCTTCTTTCTTGTGAGGGTGGTCTCAACGGGTGAGACCGGAGGCGATGCGCTCGGTGTTGACGCGCATCATGGTCAGGTAGCCCGGGGCGCCGCCGTCTTCCGCGGTGAGCGACTCGGTGAACAGCTCGATCACCTCGACGTGGACGTCGGCCTCCTCGGCGAGCGCCTGGACGAGGCGGTCGGGGGAGGAGGACTCCGCGAAGACGGCGGGCACGCCCGTGTCCTCCACGGCGCCCACGAGGTCGGCGAGGTCGGAGGCCGAGGGGGCAGCGAGCGTGGTTCCGCCCGGGATCACGGCGCCGACGACCTCGAAATCGAAGCGGTCGGCGAGGTAGCCGAAGACGTGATGGTTGGTCACGAGCGCGCGGCGTTCGTCCGGGATCCGGGCGAATGCGGCGGTCATCTCGGCGTCGAGCGTCGTGAGCTCCTCGCGGTAGTCGGTGACGTCCGCGGCGAGGGTGTCGGCGTCGATCCCGTCGAGCGCGGCCAGGGCGGGCTCCAGGGCATCGACGACGTCGATCATGCGCGCGGGGTCGGTCCAGAAGTGCGCATCGGGCATTCCCGCGGCGTCGCCGTCGCGGTAGTCCAGCACCTCGATCGCGTCGCCGGCGACGAAGGACGGCACCTCCGCGGCGACGGCCGCGTCGAGATGCTGCTGCAGGCCCTCCTCGAGCCCGAGCCCGTTGGAGACGAGGAGGTCGGCGTCCCGGAGCGTGGCGGCCTCATGCGCCGAGATCTCGAACGAGTGCGGGTCCGCGTTCGGCTTCATGAGGGTGACGATGCGAGCCTGACCGCCGACGATCTCGCCGACCACGTCGCCCAGGATGTTCGTCGAGACGACGACCACCGGTCGCGTGTCCACAGGGGTGGCGCAGGAGGTCAGGGTGGCAGCGGCGCACGCGGCGAGCGCCGTGGCGGTGAGAACGCGGAGGAGGCGCATGTCAGCGCCCCGTCTCGGCGACGAAGGCCGGGGCGTCGGTCGTGTCGAAGGTCCTCGCGACGCGGGCGCCGTCGGCGT
Organism: Microbacterium sp. NRRL B-14842; assembly: GCF_050470785.1. Taxonomy (NCBI): domain Bacteria; kingdom Bacillati; phylum Actinomycetota; class Actinomycetes; order Micrococcales; family Microbacteriaceae; genus Microbacterium; species Microbacterium sp. NRRL B-14842. The sequence goes on from NZ_JBFLUM010000036.1 coordinate 20,888, forward strand.
AGTCGATCTCGAACAGCCGGTGCTCCGCCGGGCCGCTGAGGTAGGCACGGTGCTGGTCGGCGATGAGGACCGGGGTGGCTCCCCCCGCCGCCGACTCCGCCACCAGCGGCGCCGTCTCCGCTCGCACCGCCCGTCGAGCGCGCTGAGCACGAGCACACGGCCGTCCCTCCGCGAGGGCGAGCAGGGTGTCGTCCTCATCGCCGACGGCTGTCACCTGCACGAGTGGGGCCGGAGCGGTGAGGAGGGTCCAGGCCCGGGCCCGGGTGTCGAGGATGCGGATGTCGGTGGGCCCGGCGAGGCCGGCGACCGTGGGGCGCCCCTCACGGTTGTGGAAGGACGTCACGGCTCCGGCCGGCGCGTCCTCCGGGTACGGGATGCGGTCGACGACGACGGCGCCGTCCTCGACCTGAGCCAGCAGGGCGCCGTCGGCGCAGCCGATCACCGCTCCGACCCTGGTCGTGATCGTGCCGCTCGGCGCGACGCAGCTCTCCCGGAGCCCGGTGCGCTCGCCGTGTGCCGTGTGGCCGACGACGGATCCGCCCGCCTCACCATCGTCCTCGGTCACGAGGGCGAACGACCCGACCGGTACCACCAGACCCTCGTGGGGAGTGCGCTCGATGCGGAACAGCTCACGGATCTCCCCCTTCGACAGGGCCTCCGTGTCGAGGAGGACCGCGTCACCGGATCCGGAGAAGGAGATCCCCGTGCCGCCGGTGGTCGAGCTGTTCGTCGTCGCGACCGTTGCCGTGCCGTCGCCCTCGACCGTGCCGAGCAGCGCGGGCTCCGCCCGGTAGTAGTGGAAATGGTCGACGTGGTCCCACGTCCAGACGCCGCTGTCGACGACCTCGACGCCGTCGCCGGTGTCCGCGAAGAGGTACCGGCCGTCGGTGGCCATGCCCTCGGGGGCGGCGACCGCACCGATGTCGGTGACGCTCTCATCCAGGAGGTCGAGGTGGGTCACCCGACCCGCGTCGTCGACGGTCGTGAGGCCGAGCTGCGGTTCGGCGACCTCTTCCGCTCCGGCGATCGCGCCGTGCCCGTCCGCGGGAGTCGAGGGCGCGGCCGGGCTCTGCGCCGCGGGACCGGCGCAGGAGGTGAGGGCGAGGGAGAGGGCGGCGAGAGTGATGAGGGGCAGGAGGCGGGAGCGCACGAGAACCTTTCGGAGACGGGTCAGGAGGCGGGAGCAGGGTCGGGATGGGCGGCCCGGTCGGCGAACGGATGCCGTGTGCGCACGGCGGCCCGCACCGCCCAGGAGAGGCCGGCGAGCGCGATCGCGGCGGCGGCGACGGACGCTCCGGCCGCGGTGGCCGCGTACCAGGACGCGAGGAGCCCGACGAGGACGGCGGCGACCCCGAACGCGGAGGCCAGGACCATGCGCGTGGGCAGCCGCGACGTCCACTGTGCGGCGGCGACCGCCGGAGCGAGGAGCAGACCGACGACGAGCAGCGAGCCGACCGCCTGGTACGACGCCACGACCGCGAGGGTCACCAGCCCGACCAGGGCCGCCTGGGCCCACCGCGGACGGAGCCCGAGCACCGTCGCGATCCGGGTGTCGAGGGCCAGCGCGACGAACGGTCGGTGGCAGAGGGTGGCGGCGATCACTCCCAGTGCCGCGGCTGCGGCGAGCAGGAGGAGATCGGCGCGGGTGATGGCGAGGATGTCGCCGAACAGGATGGCCGTCGCGTCCGTGGCGAAGCTCCCCGAGTGGGAGATGATGATGACGCCCAGAGCCAGCATCGCGACGAACAGCAGACCGATGCTCGTGTCGTAGGAGAGCCGGGCGCGTCGTTGCAGGGCGCCGATGCCGATGCTCATCGCGACGGCGCTGAGCGCTCCGCCCACGAGGACGGGAGCCCCGAGCACTGTCGCCAGCGCGACACCGGGCAGCATCCCGTGGGCCAGTGCCTCACCGAGGAACGCCATCCCTCGGACGACGACCCAGGTGCCGACGACCCCGCAGAGGACCGCGACGAGCGCGCCGCCGAGGAGCCCGCGCTGGAAGAACTCGAGCGTGAACGGGGTGAGGAGGGCGGAGAACGAGGGGAGGTCACGGAACGCGAGCCTATGCGTAGTTGAGAATGATTATCAAATTCATAAACTGGAGATATGACGACGCTCTCATCGACCACCGACCCCTCCGTGTGCCTGGACGGTGTCTCCGTGCGGTTCGGGGAGCGCGATGCGCTGCGCGACCTCACCCTGTCGATCGGAGTCGGAGAGGTCGTCGCCGTCTCCGGCCCGAACGGCGCCGGAAGTCGACCCTTCTCGAGGTCGTCGCCGGCGTGCGTTCACCGACGCGAGGGCAGCGGAGCGTGACGGGCCGGATCGCCTTCGTGCCGCAGCGCGCCGTGGTGCCTCCCGGCCTGCCGCTCACGGCGCGAGATGTCGTGGAGGTGGGTACGTGGGGGGCCTCGGCGCCTTCCGGCGGCGGGATCAGCGTGCGCGCCACGCGGTCGAGGCGGCGATGAACGCACGGCCGTGCAGGCTCTCAGGCGTCGTCCGTTCGCGGAGCTCTCCGGTGGCCAGCAGCAGCGGGTGCTGCTGGCTCAGGGGCTGGCGGCAGGCGGGGCGGTCTCCTGCTGGACGAGCGACGACCGCTCTGGATGCGGAATCGGTCCAGCGGATCCGGGCCGTGCTGCGCGAGGAGGCCGAGTGCGGAACGACCGTGATCTGCGTCACGCACGACGCCGGGCTGATCGCGGCGGCCGACCACGGGATCGCCCTCCTCGACGGGGTGCGGCAGGCAGATCCGCGTCGCCGGGACGCGCGCACGGCGGTGCGGTCAGAGACCCGTGCCCATGTCGAAGTCGGAGAGTGCGGGGATGTCGATGTCTCCGCGCGATGACGAATCGCCGTGGTCTTCGGGAAGTGGCGATGCGCGCGCAGCTCGTCGACCTCCGTCGGCGAAGTCGGGTTCGGGGTCCGCGGTGTGGTGGGGGCTCACGAGCACATCGTTGCCGACACCCACGAGCAGATCGGCCCAGTCCTTCTCCCCGTCCAGGAGGATCGGGATCTCCACCGCTTCGGACTCGCCCTCGCTGGCGATCGCGGCCGCGAGGGTGAGGAGGCGTCTCGCGACGTCGTCAGAGGTGAGGAGCTGCTGGCCGGCGTAGGGAGACGAGTTCATGAGGACATCTTGTCGTCGTCGGCACCCTCCGGCACGGGGGTTGCGTCGATCCTCGAGCAGGGGATAAGCGGTTCAGCGCAGATAGGCGTCGACCATCAGGGCGCCGCGGATGTCGCGGAGCCGGTCGATGAGCCGGGTGATCCCGGCGGTGCCCACGGAGGCGAGAGGAAGGTCGAACGGGCCCAGGGCTCCAGCTTCCCCATGCGCAGCCGGACGACCTCCCATCCGGCGCCGCGGACCGCGCGGTCCTTCCGGCGGTCCGTCTCCTCCCGCTTGCCGACGTGCTCCAGCCCGTGCCGGCCGACCGTGGTCGTACTCGACCGCGATGCGCAGCTGCGGGAGCTGAGGATGTCTGGCCCACACCTCCGTATGCCGGAAGAAGGGCCGCCGACTTGATCGCGTTGAGCTCGTCGGGGAACACCAGCCGTTCGGCCAGTGCCTGCCGGAGCTTCCCCTCCGCCGCCGAGGCCGGCTTCGGAGCGCATGCGCTCAGGAACGCGGTTCCCGTCGGCAGCGCAGGAGTCTTGGTGCAGAGCGCCGGTGACGGCTTCTTCGGACGGGCGGGGAGCGCACGCGCCTCTCCGAGGATCACCGGCTGCGGCCGCGCCAGCGCCGCGCACTCCGGACACCAGGACGAGCGCCGTCGGACCCGCCCCGGACGCTCGCGCTGCTCGGTCGGCGTCGCCGCGAACAGGTGCCCGACGGCGCACTCCCAGCAGAGCAGGACATCGGCGGCCAGCGGGATCTGCGAGAGCACGATGCCGTGGTTGAGCTCCGGGTGGTACTTGCCGGATGAGCTCGGGGTAAGCCGCCCACGCCGCCCGGTACGTCCCGACCGCGTAAGGCACGTCGAGTCCGCGCGAGAACCTGCCGTCTCGCCCACCACTGCTGCACGGACTCGGGCACGACAGCGACCGTAGGCCAGGCCACGGACATCGCCGCGCGGAGTCACCAGGGTGAACATCGCTCGCCGCTCTGTCGTGTCCCCAGGGGCGCGCCTAGGGTCGGTGGCGAAGACCGGTGCCTCTGCGCGCGTGGAGAGCATCTCCGACCGCAACCGAAAGCAGGAAACCATGGCTGAACTGATCGTCATCTCCTATGACACCGAGAGCGACGCGGAGGGCGCCTACAACCGCGTCCAGGCCCTGCAGGACCGACCTCGTCGTCGAGCTCGCGGGCCTCGCGCTCGTGGAAGGTCGACGGGGAAGGCAAGACGAAGGTGGAGTACCCGGGCGCCGGGAGCAGGATCGGCCTGGGCGTCGCGTCTGGTGCCCTGTTCGGCGCGCTGATCGGCATCCTGTTCTTCATCCCGGTCGCCGGCCTGGTGTTCGGCGGCCTGCTCGGGGCCCTGTTCTCCGGTCTCGACAAGACCGGCATCGACGCCGAGTCCGCGACCGGGTCAAGGCCACCGTGACGGCCGCAAGTCGGCCGTCGTCATCTACGCCCTCAAGCTCACGGAGGACAAGTTCGCCGAGGCGCTCGCCCCGTACAACGGCACCGTCGTGCAGACCTCGCTGTCCAAGGAGGACGAGGCCGAGCTGGTCAGGGACCTCGGCGGCCACTGACCGCCCACTGATGCGCCCGCCGTGGATCCGCCCGCGGCGGGCGCATCGTCGTCTCCGGTGTCGGTGGGGCGTGCAAGGCTGCGCGCGTGGACACACTGAGCCTCCGGCCCTGGTCGGCCGACGATCTCCCTCTCCTGCGGGCGGCGAACACCCCGGAGATGACGGTGCACCTCAACGGGCCGGAGAGCGCGGCGGAGGTGCAGGCGCGTCACGAGAGGTACCTGCGTCTCGTCGCAGACGGCGAGGCCCTGATGTCGCGATCATCGACGACGAGGGGCAGCCTCTCGGCTCGATCGGCGCGTGGCGGATCACATGGCAGGACGAGCCCGCGTGGGAGACGCTGGTTCGTGCTGCCTGCCGCGCAGGGCCGGCGGGTGGCCGCCCGCGCTCTCGCTCTGCTCGTCGACGTGCTCCGTGGTCGAGTGGGGGGACGGGCGGCTCCTGCTCGCGTTCCCCGCGGTCGACAACCCCGCGTCGAACGCCGTGTGTCGTCGCGGCGGTTCACTCGCCGGGGAACGATCACGGAGGACTTCCGCGGGGCCGAGCTCACGGTCAACGAGTGGGTGCTCGACCTCGCCGCCGACTCCTCGACGGGATGACGCCGTCGGGTCAGCGGCGCACGCGCGCCCTGGTCTTCGCCACCCCGGCGAGAGTCGCCCGCACCGGCGTTCCGAGGTAGAGCCCGAGGGAGGCGCCGGAGGCGAGGGCGATGCCGATCACGGCGGCGTCGATGAGCGATCCGCCCACGGTCAGCATCCCGGTGGAGGTGCCCGCCGCGTGCACGACCTCGAGCAGGCCCTGGAAGACCGCGACGCCGGGGGACGAGCGGGACGATCGCCGCCGTCGTCACCGCGACCGAGGGCACGTGCAGGTTGTGGTGCGATGAGCATGCCGATGAAGCTCGCCAGCAATGCTCCGACCGCGCTCGCCGCGGCGGGTGCAGCTG
>NZ_JBFLUM010000037.1:0-16673 GCF_050470785.1 Microbacterium sp. NRRL B-14842
CATCGTGATGTTCCTCATCACGTCGATCACCACCTTGCGCGAACGCCGTTCCGGCACGCTCGAACGGCTGATGACCACGCCGCTCGAGAAGGCCGACTTCATCCTCGGGTACGCGCTCGCCTTCGGGCTGATGGCCGTGCTGCAGGCGGTGATCACGGTGTCGTTCGCGGTCGGGGTGTGCGGGCTCGACGTCGACGGACCGCTGTGGCAGCTGGGCCTCGTCGCGGTGGTCGACGCACTGCTCGGCACAGCCCTCGGCCTGCTGGCGAGCGCGTTCGCCCAGACCGAGTTCCAGGCCGTGCAGTTCATGCCGTTGCTGGTGTTCCCGCAGATCATCCTCGGCGGGTTGTTCATGCCGCGCGACCAGATGCCCGACGTGCTGTACGCCATCTCCGACTGGCTGCCGCTCAGCTACGCGATCGACACGATCAACGCCGTCACGGCGGGGGACGAAGAGTGGGACGTGTTCGGTCCGCTGCTCATCGTCGTGGCCTTCGCGGTCGGCGCTCTGGTGCTCGCCGCCCTCACACTGCGGCGGCGTACACGCTGAGCCGGAGTCCTGGCCTGGGTCAGCGCGCGGCGCGGTTCTTGGTGTGCTTCGTCGGCACGGCGGCCCAGGGGTCCTCGGGCCAGGGGTGCCGGGGGTAGCGGCCGCGCATCTCGGCGCGCACCTGGGCATAGGGGCCGGACCAGAACGAGGCGAGGTCGTCGGTGACGGCGAGCGGGCGGCCTGCGGGCGACAGCAGATGGAAGAGGACGGGAACACGACCGTCGACCAGCCGGGGAGTCGCCGCCCACCCGAAGCACTCCTGCAGCTTCACCGCGACGACGGGGCGTGCGGTCGGATCCCCGTCGGGTTCCGGGTAGGTGATGCGGACGCGGGAGCCGCTGGGGACCTCGAGCCGCTCCGGTACGAGGGCCTCGAGGTGCACGGCCTCGGGCCAGGGCAGCAGACGGCGCAGCGCCGAGGACAGATCCAGCCGACTCGCGGGGGTGCCGGATGCGAGAGCCTCGAGCTCCGGCGCCATCCAGGCATCGAGGGCGTCGATCAACCCCGCGTCCGACACATCGGGCCATGGCTCTCCGAGCTCACGTCGGAGCAGCGCGAGTCTGCGGCGGAGGGCCTCCGCCCCGTCGGACCAGGTGAACATACCGAGGCGCTCGCGTCGGACCGCCCGGGCCACGGCATCCCGCCCTGTCGATGCCGCCGCTCGCACCGGCACCGAGGAACGCAGGATCGCACCGATCCGGCGCTCGCGGCGGGCCTGCACACGACCTCCGACGAACTCGGCCTCCACGCGGTCGCTCATCAGGGGGCCCGCCGCGCGCTCCGCCTGCTCCTCGGTGAGGGTCGCCGCCGTGCGGATGACCGCACCGGAACCGGCGGCCGCCCGGGACGAAGCGCGGGCGACATCGGCCACGGCGAGCCATTCCGAGGACGCGAGGGAACCGCTCACTCCGGCCCGCGTGCCGGAGGCCAGCAGGAACGTGGCTCCCGATCCCGTGTGCTCGACGCGGTGGGCGACACGTTCGGGGAAGGCCAGCGCGATCACGAGACCGACGCCGTCGAGACCCGCGCGGGTGTCCGGCGTCGGATCGGCGAGGCGTTCCAGACGACGCGCGTCCTCGCGCCAGCGACGGGCCTCCGCAGTCCCGCCGCCCCGCAACGCGACAAGAGCGTGGGCGACGTCGGCATCCGGGACGCGCTGATCACCGCCCAGAAGCGCGACGACCTCGGCGGCGAGCCGGCTCCCCACCACGGGGCTGCCGTCCCGCAGCGCCCTGGCCAGCCGGGGGTCGGTCGGGATGCGGGCCAGCACGCGGCCCTCGGCCGTGGCGCGCCCGTCGTCGTCGATCGCTCCGAGACCGCGAAGCACCGCGACGGCGTCGGCGAGACTGTCGGCTCGCAGCGGTTCGATCAACCGCAGGCCTGCTCCGCCCGGGGCAACCCCAGCACGCGAGGAGGAGGGCGGCGCCGGTGAGGTCGGCCGTCGCGATCTCCGGGGACGGACGCGCGGGAGCCGCCGCGTAGGCGCGCTCGTCCACACACCGGACGACGATGCCGGGGCCCTGACGCGTCGCGCGTCCGGCACGCTGCACGCACGAGGAACGGGAGGCGGCGGTGGTGACCAGACCCGTCATGCCGCGGGCGGCGTCGCGCTGCGGCTGCCGGAACAGACAGCTGTCCACGACCATCCGCACACCCGGCACCGTGATCGACGACTCGGCGAGCGAGGTGGCGACGATGATGCGGGGCACGCCCCCCGGTGCACGACCGCGGATCACGGCATCCTGTTCCGCCGGCGGGGTCTGGCCGTGCAGCTCCCGCACGTCGAAGGCGCCGTTCAGAGTGCGGACGCGTCGGGCGATCTCCGACACCTCGCGAGCGCCCGGGGCGAACACGAGCACGTCGGCTTCGGGGTCTTCGCGGACCAGCTCGGTGGCGGCGGAGGCGGAGACACTCGCGATGTGGTCGAGGAAGCCGCGGGTGACTCCCCGTTCGTCGAGGCGGGGCGTGGGACTCGGAGCCCAGCGCTCGGTGAGGGGGAAGGCTGCGACGTCATGGTCGACGATCGGCGCGGGGGACTCGGCGGTGCCGATGACGGCGGCGAGCCGGGCAGCGTCGAGGGTGGCGGACATCGCGACGACGACGAGGTCATCCCGCAGCTCCCGCACCTCCGAGAGCAGGCCGACGAGGAGGTCGGTCTCGAGGGCACGCTCGTGCACCTCATCGATGATGACCGCACTCACGCCGTCGAGTCCCGGGTCGTCCAGCAACCGTCGCAGGAGCACGCCGGCGGTGACGAACTCGACCCTCGTATCCGGCCCGGCTGTGCGCTCGCCGCGGACGGTGAAGCCCACCCGGGATCCGAGCGGGGAGCCATCGAGGTGTGCGAGTCGGCGGGCGGCGGCACGCGCGGCGACCCGGCGGGGTTGGGTGACGATCACGCGGTCGGTGGTTCGTGAGGCGACGAGCGGCGGTACGAGGGTGGTCTTGCCCGTGCCCGGCGGCGCGGTCACCACCACGGAGCCGCTCGTGTCGAGGGCAGCGGAGAGCTCCTCGAGGGCGCCCGCGAACGACAGGCCTGCACCGATGGCGGCGAGGTCGAAGGCAGCGCGGGTCACCCGTCCAGTCTGCCCGGTTGATCGACGCCCGGAGCCGTTCGCAACTCAGGAGATCCGGGGGGATTCGGAGCAGCGGGACGGATCGCCGCGTCCGTGCCTGCCGATCTCCTGAGTTGTGAACCGGCGGAAGCGGTGCTCCGACGACAGACAGCGGATGCCGCGACCGAGTCGGTCGCGGCATCCGCTGTCCTGTGCTGCTTACTCCGCGTCGCGAGCCGGAGGAGCGGGGGGCGGCGGGGTGGTCGGTGCGGGCGTGCGCGGCGCCGGGGTCGGTGCGGACGCTTCGGCGACTCCGGCTCCGAAGCCGCGACCGACGGCCTGCCCCTGGATGATTCCGGCCAGGTCGAGGCCTGTGGCGGAGTGCACGCTGTCGAACACCGAGCGCATGGCCTTCGCGCTGTCGGCGCCGACGACGTTCGACGCGCCGTCCTCGGCGGATCCGCCGACGATCGAGACGCTGCCGATGGCGGCGTAGCCCTTCGCGAACTCCGACATGATCGACGGCAGCACTTCCAGCACGCGCTGCGAGAGGAAGGCATCCTGGTTGGAGGCGATGGCCTTGGCCTCGGCCTCGACAGCGGCTGCACGGGCCTCACCCTCGGCGCGGATCGCCTCGGCCTCGGCGTTGGCGCGGAGGCGACGGGCCTCGGCTTCGGCCTCCGCCTGGGCGCGCAGAGCATCCGCGTCACCGGTCGCCTTCGCGATCGCGGCGGCAGCCTCACCGTCGGCGCGCGCCTTGTCGGCCTGCGCCTGCTGCTCGGCGATGCGGGTGCGCGCCTCGGCCTGCTTGACCTGCTCGATCGCCGCCGCCTCGGCCGCCCGCTCACGCGTGTAGAGCTCGGCCTGCGCGCGGGTCTCCGCCTCGTACCGCTGGGCGTCCGCGACGCGCTTGACGTCGGCGTCGAGCTGCGCCTGCTTGTTCTCGGCCTGCTGCTGCAGCACGGCCTGCTCGGCCTGGGCGCGGGCGAGCTGCTCGGCCTGCTCCGCCTCGGCGCGGGCCCGGCCGATGCCGGCGTTGGCGTTGGCGGTGTTGGTGTCGAGAGCGGTCTGCTCGACGAGGTTCGCCTCCTGGTTGGCGATGTTCTTCTGGTTGATCGCGCGGTCGGCGTTGGTCTGCGAGATCTCCGCGGCCTGACGCTTCGCCTGGATCTCCGGCGCACCGAGGGACTGGATGTAGCCGACCTTGTCGGTGATGCCCTTGATCTGGAAGGAGTCGAGGATGAGGCCCTGTTCGGCGAGCTCCTGGGAGACGTCGGCGGCGATCTGGTCGGAGAACTTCTTGCGCTCCCGCATGAGCTCCACGACGGAGAGCGTCGCGACGATGCCGCGCAGGGCGCCCTCCAGCTGCTCGGTGGTGAACTGCTCGATGGCCTTGTCCTGGGAGGCGAAGCGCTCGGCGGCCCGGCGCACCAGCAGCGGGTCGGAGCCGATCTTGACGATGGCGACGCCGTCGACGTTGAGCGTCACGTTGTCGAGCGACTGGGCCTCGGCGTTGAGCGACACCTGCCGTGAGCGGAGGGAGATGATCTCGTGGCGCTGGGTGATCGGGTTGACGAGCGACTTCCCGTTCACGATGACCGTGACGGGCGATTCCGACATCTCCGAGCTGCTCGTGCCGTCGGCGCCGATCACGGCACGCTGCACCTTCTGCTTGCGTCCGGAGATGACGAGCGCTTCGTCGGCGCGAGCCACCTTGATCCAGCTGCGGGCGAACAGCAGCAGGATCAGCAGGACGACGATCGCGGCGACGACCGCGATCCCGACGATGGTGAGGATGCCGATGATTCCGGCGATCTCCATGGATGACCTCCCTGGTTCCCCCCGAGGGGGCGGTCCGATATGCCCACGGTCGATGTGGGCGTGCGCAACCCACCCTGCCAGAAAAGAGACGCCCGCCACCGCGTCGGGTGCCATCATGCCGGTATCGGTGGACGTTCCTCCCGCCGCCCTGCCTGCGGAGGAGGGGAGCGGTCAGCGGGTGCGGAGTTTCTCCGCGAGGTCGCGCAGCAGGCGCAGCTCCTCGTCGTCGAGGCGTGACATCCGGTCGGCGATCGACCGGCCGTGCACGGTCGCGAGCGCTCGGAAGGCCCGGGCGCCCTCGTCCGTCGCGCGGATCAGGGCGCCGCGGCCGTCGTCCGGGTCGGCGCACTTCGCGACCAGTCCCCGCGTCACCATCCGGTCGACGAGGCGGGAGACGCTCGGCTGGCTGATGAGCATGTTGGCGGTGATGTCGCGCAGGCGGGCGGTCATCTCCGGCGAGCGCGTGACGGTGAGCAGCACGTCGTACTCGGCCTGCGTGATGTCGCCGGTGTCGAAGTCGGCTGCCATCTCGGTGAACAGTTCGTGCTGCGCGCGGAACAGGCTTTCCCAGGCCTCCAGCGCGAGCTTCCGATCGGTCATCCTCACAGAGTACCGGGCGCAGTAAAGGGCCGGTCGGAGAGGCTCCCGACCGGCCCTTGTCCCTTGCACCAAGAGTGTCCTGCAATCACATGCGGTGGATGCCACAGCAAACATTCACCGTGCGATCACTGTATAACGGCGAGGTAACGAATGCAACGGTTTGATCACAAATGGCAGGCCCCCCGCGACGATGGTCCGCGCATCGCCTCAGCCGATCACATCGCGGCGTCGCAGCGCCCAGGCGCTTCCGGCGACGAATGCGACGTTCACCGCCCAGAGCGCCACGGTGCCGCGGGGATCGAACCCCTCCGCGAGCGGAGCCTGGTGGAACGCCCAGGAGTACGGTGAGATCGCCCGGAGCCACTCGGCGTTCTCCACCTGGTTCGCGATCGCGTTGAAGGCGTACCCGGCGACGGCGATTCCCGCGCCCCCTGCGACAGCCCAGGAAGTGCGACCCAAGAGAGCGCCCAGCAGGAGCGCGGCACTCCCCGAGAGCATCGTGAGGCCGACGAAGACGACGGTGGTGTCGATGATGCGGATCGGATCGATGTCGAGCTGTGCCGAGTCGTTGAGCAGGGCGACGACAGCGCCCGCGAACACGCCCAGCCACGCGAGCCGGGCGAGGATGGCGAAGGCGGACGCGATCGCGTATCCGACCCGTCCCACACCGTGAGCCAGGTCGAGTTCGAGGCGCCCTGACGCCTCCGCGCCGGCGATGGCGCCCGCTCCCCAGGACGTGCCTGCGATGGTCAGGAGGAGGAAGCCGATGAGGCCGTAGAAGGTTCCCTGGGCGTAGCCCGCCCCGGTGCCGATCTGGTCGTAGCCGAGTGCTCCGACGAGCTCCGGGGGCAGGCTGTCGATGATCTGCTGCATCTGCCCGTTGCCGCCGATGCTCGGGAACAGGGGCAGGTACAGGAACAGCACCGCCGCGACGCCGATGGTCCAGCCCACCGTTCCGCGCCAGGTTTCGCGGAGAGCGCGCCGGAAGATGGGAAGCGCGTCACGCATCGCCCTCACCCGCCTCGAGACTCGAGGAGTCACCGTAGAGCCGCAGGACCGATTCCTCCAGGTCTGGTTCCTCGATCGCGAGGTCGAGGACGTGGTGCTGCGCCAGCACCTTCACCAGCGGGTCGATGGCACCTTCGACGGTGGCATTCACCTGCACGATGTCCGTCTCGCCGCGGACGTCGAGCTCGGAGATCTGCGGCAGTGCACCGAGTTGCTCCCGGATCAGGGTCGCTGCCGTCGTATCGAGACCGACGCGTACGCGCCGGATCGCGCCGAGTCTGAGTGAGGCCACATCACCCTCCGCCACGACCCTCCCTCGACTGAGGACGGCGACGATGTCGGCCGTCTGCTGGATCTCGCTCAGCACATGGGAGCTCAGCAGCACGGTCTGGCCGCGATCTCTGGCTTCGGTGACGAGGTGGAGGAACTCTCTCTGGACGAGCGGGTCGAGACCGCTGGTCGGCTCGTCCAGCACGAGCAACGGCGGTTCGTGCATGAAGGCTTGGACGATCCCGAGCTTCTGCTTGTTGCCCTTCGAGAGGGCGCGCACCGGCCGGCTCAGGTCGAGGTCGAGTCGGCCCGCGAGGCGGTCGATCGTGCCGGGGTTCACCGGGCCGGACACCTCGGTGTAGAAGTCGAGCATGCGGCGTCCCGTCGTGCGGTCGTCGAGTCGGAGCTCGCCGGGGATGAAGCCGATGCGTCGTCGGAGGGCCGGGCCGCCGCGGCGCGGGTCTTCGCCCAGGACCCGGATAGCGCCCGACGTGGGGCGGATGATGTCGAGGATCATGCGCAGCGTGGTGGTCTTTCCTGCGCCGTTAGGGCCGATGAGCCCGAACACGGTGCCGGGATCGACGCGGAGATCGATGGAGTCGACCGCTGTGTGCCGACCGTACTGTTTGCGAAGGTGAGTGAGTTCGATGGCAGGGGTCATGGCCCTGCTCCTTTCGGAGGGTGAAGGGGACCAGGTTCGGAGATCTCGTCAGCGGGGAGGATCCGGGTCCTGATTCGGGTCGTTCTCGCCCTTGTCCGAGGAGGGCCCGCTGCTTCTGGCGAGCGCTTCCTTCGCGGCGACGAGCAGATGGTCGTCGGCGTAGAGCCCGTGTGTGTAGAGCTCCAGCACGGGAACGGTCGACCGTTCCAGCAGCGATGTCGTCAGCGTGCTCTCTCCGAAGGCGCGCGCGAGGTGCCGCCGCAGGATGACGGGACCGAGGCCGTAGAGGGTCATATACACGGCAGTGGCTTCCAGGTCGGACTGCTCGCGCATCGTGCCCGCGGCGATCTGTTCGCGCAGCATGTCTCTGGTGCTGGCGAGGAACATGTCGAAGAGATGGTCGGACGCGGCGGAGTCGTCGAGAAGCATCCGGGCGAGGTAGTCCAGTGCGACATTGCGACCCTCTAACGAGTCCAATGCCTCCCGCATCAGGCGCGCGGCGTCGGCACCCGTCATGCCGTCTCGCTCGGCGAGGAAAGTGCTCACGACGTGCGCGTCGCACACGTCGCGCAGTCCTTCCTTGCTTCCGAAGTGGTGCAGGATCAGCGCCGGGCTCACGCCCGCATCCTGCGCGATCTGCCGCAGACTCGTGCCGTCGAATCCGCGCTCGCTGAACCGGACGATCGCGGCGTCGCGAATGCGCGCCCTGGTGGTGAGGTCGTCGGCTCCTGAACGCATAGTCAGCATGCTAAACGAGCGTTCAGTCCGGGGCAAGAGTCAGGTCATCTCCGTTCCGTCGGTCTCGCAGACCGAGCGTCTGAGGCGGCGATGGATGTGGTCATCGCCGACGCGACGCGGGGAGATCGATCGGCCCCGTGACCGACAACTCGTCCTCCCAGACCTCGATCCCGCTGACCTCGGGAAGACGTGCCCTCGTGAAGACCGGGTCCAGCCCTTCTCGTCGTTGCTGGGTGTAGTCCTTCAACAGCTTGAAGGCGATTCCGGACAGCAGCGCGATCGCGACGAGGTTGACGAGGGCCATGAATCCCATCGCGCCGTCGGCGAAGTTCCACACGACATCGGCGGAGACGAGGGCCCCAGCGAACACTGCGGCGATCGCGAAGAGACGATAGCCGAGCAGGACTCCGGTGCAGGAGGTGATGAACTCCACGTTGGTCTGCCCGTAGTAGTAGTTGCCGAGGATCGAGCTGAACGCGAGCAGGAAGATGATGACGATCAGGAGGATGTTCGACCAGGTGCCCAGCGCGCTGACGACCGCGCCCTGCGTCAGCCCGATGCCGCGTTCGGCGCCGGCCAGGTCTGGAACCGAGACCAGGATGATGAACGCGGTGATCGAGCAGACGAGGAAGGTGTCGAAGTACACGCCCAGCGTCTGCACGAGACCTTGTTTGACCGGGTGTGTCACCGCCGCGCTCGCTCCTGCGTTGGGGGCCGACCCCAGCCCGGCTTCGTTGGAGAACATCCCCCTCTTGACGCCGGTGAGGATGATGTAGCCGAGCGCTGCGCCGACGACCTCGTTCGGGCCGAAGGCTTCGAGGAAGATCGTGGCGAAGACTCCGGGAAGGCGCTCGATGTGCATCGCGACGATCACCACGCCGAGAAGCAGATACAGCAGTGCCATGATCGGGACCAGCGTCTGGGTGACGGAGGCGATGCGGCGCACGCCCCCGAAGATGACGAGCCCCATGAGCAGTGCGAGTGCGCCGCCGGTGACCCACGGCAGCCAGGCAGCAGACTCTCCGCCGAGGCTGCCCGCGATCGTCGCCTGGATGGTGTTCGCCTGCAACGAGCTGAAAGCGATGGGGAAGCAGATGATGAGGATGACGGCGAAAAGCACGCCCATCCATCGCGCTCCGAGCCCGCGTTGCATGTAGTAGGCGGGGCCGCCGATGAACCCGTCCCTATCGCGCCTCTTGTACAGCTGTGCCAGCGAGGACTCGATGAACGCGGACGCTCCACCGATGAATGCCATCAGCCACATCCAGAAGACCGCGCCGGGACCGCCGATCGCGATCGCGGTTCCCACTCCCGCGATGTTGCCGACGCCCACTCGTGAAGCGGCGGAGATGGTGAATGCCTGAAAGGAGGAGACCGATTGAGGCTCGCCGCTCTCCGTGCGGGGCGTTCGATCCTTCAGAGTGCGGAACATCTCCGGAATCAAACGGAACTGCACGACGCCCGAGCGAATCGTGAAGTAGAGCCCGAGGAGGACGACGATCGGAAGGACGATCCATGTCCACAGGTTGTCGCCCCAGGTCAGCAGCCACTCGTTAACAGCATCCATCCGCACAGTATGGCGACGTCGACGCCGGCTCACCAGGCTGAGAAAAATCCAGGAGCTGAGAAGCTGCCGGGGCCGCCGGTGTCTTCCCGCCCTGCGGAAGACGAGGAAGGCCCCGATCGGGCGGATACTGGAAGGGACGGTTTCGAGAGCCCCCGCCTCCGCACCGCGCGGCAGACCTCTCGAACGCCAGGAAGAAGATGCTCATGAAAGCTCTCCGCTACGTCGAGATCGGCAAGCCCCGGTGGTGGTCGACATCCCGATTCCGAAGCCCGGCCCCGGCCAGGTCCTGCTCAAGATCACCGCGGGTGGTGTCTGTCACTCCGACGACTACGTCATGGGCCTCCCCGAGAAGGACTACCACGAGCAGGGTTACCCGCTGCCGCTGACGCTCGGGCACGAAGGCGCTGGCATCGTGCACGAGATCGGCGAGGGCGTCGACTCGACGCTCAAGGTCGGGGATGCCGTGGCCGTCTACGGTCCGTGGGGCTGTGGTCGCTGCCACAACTGCTCGATGGGCAAGGAGAACTACTGCACGAACGCCGCCGCCGAGGGCATCCGTCCTCCGGGGCTGGGCAGCCAGGGCTCGATGGCCGAGTACATGATCGTCGACGACGCGCGCCACCTCGTGCCGCTCGCTGACCTCGACCCCGTGCAGAACGTCTCGCTGACCGACGCGGGCCTCACCCCGTACCACGCGATCAAGAACTCGCTTCCGAAGCTCGGCGCCGGCACGTTCGCCGTCGTGATCGGCACCGGCGGTCTCGGCCACGTCGGCATCCAGATCCTCAAGGCCATCTCGGGGGCCACGGTCATCGCCCTCGACGTGAACGACGAGAAGCTGAAGCTCGCCACCGAGGTGGGCGCCGATCACGTGCTGATCAGCGATGCATCGGCCGCCGAGAAGATCCGCGAGCTCACCGGCGGTCTCGGCGCGAACGCGGTGTTCGACTTCGTGGGCGCGAACCCGACGATCGCCCTGGCCCAGAGCGTGGCCGCGCTCGAAGCCGACATCACCATCGTGGGCATCGGCGGGGGCAGCATGACGCTCGGGTTCGGCTCGATCGCCTACGACGCCGCCGTGCGCATTCCCTACTGGGGCTCACGCGCCGAACTGATCGAGGTGCTGGACCTCGCCCGCGCCGGGAAGATCCACGTCCAGACCGAGAGCTACACGCTCGACGACGGCCCGAAGGCGTACGAGGACCTCGCGTCGAACAGCATCCGCGGACGCGCCGTCATCGTCCCCTGACGCCGGCCTCGAACGCCTGGGAGGGATCGCCCTCCCAGGCGTTCTCCGTTTCCGTGCGGCCTCAGGCGCGGCGTCGCCGGTCGGCGAGGAGTGCGAGCGCCGCATCGATCGCACTCGCCGCGGCGTCGGGGGCGACGCGGACGAGGGCGAATGCGGAGACCACCAGTCCCGTACAGGCGTCCGCCAGGGTCGCGACTTCCGTTCCCGCGAGCTCGGGGAGGGCGGCCTGGACGCCGCGCGCGAACGCCTCTCGGAGCTCCGCGCGATAGGACGCCACGACCCGGGCGACCGCGTCGTCGGTGCCGATGGGGGCGGCGGCGGTGTTGACCAGCAGGCAGCCGCTCGTCGCCGGGAGGCTGCCGGCTGTCAGCAGTGCCGTACGCAGTCCGCCGAGGTAGGTCTCCAGAGCCTCCGGCGCCACGGTCTCACCCGTCAACGGGGCGAGGCGCGGGCGGATCACCTCGTCCAGATAGCTCTCGACGGCGGCGTCGAAGAGTCCGCGCTTGGAACCGAAGGCGTGATAGATGCTGGAACGACTGAGGCCGGTCGCGCGCTCGAGCTCCGGCAAGGGAGCGCTCTCGAAGCCGCGCTCCCAGAACACGCTGCGCGCCGCGCGGACCGCCTCGGCGGTGTCGAAGGTCTGTGCGCGCCCCATTCGCCGTGCTCCTGCCCCTTTTGTGAATCGCTCGATCCAGTATATATTGGAACGACCGATACAGAATGCGCGGCCTCGCCGCGTCGAAGGGGGACTGTCATGGTCATCGCCGGACTCGTGCTCGCAGGCATCGCGGCACTCGTGCACGTCTACATCTTCTGGCTCGAGTCGTTCGCCTGGATGAGCGCGCGCGCTCGCCGCACGTTCGGCACGGGCACGGCGGAGGAGGCCGCGCGACAGAAGGAGCTCGCGTTCAACCAGGGCTTCTACAACCTGTTCCTCGCGGTCGCCGTCCTCCTCGGCATCGTCCTCTTCGCCACGGGAGCGACCGCCGTCGGCGCGACTCTCGTCTTCACCGGCGCCGGATCGATGGTCGCCGCGAGCCTCGTGCTGCTGCTGTCGAGCCCCGACAAGGCGTCCGCCGCCCTGAAGCAGGGCGTCATCCCGGCGCTCGGCGTCATCGCGCTCGCCATCGGCCTCCTCGTCTGAGTCCGGCCGCAGCACCCCCAGATCCTCACGAAGGAGAGAAATGTCCCACGCCATCAGCACCCAGATCCAGCTCGCCCGCCGCCCCGAGGGGTGGCCGACCCACGACGACTTCCGCACCGTCGAGGTGGAGCTGAGCGATCCGGCGCCGGGGGAGGTGCGCGTGGCGAACGAGTTCGTCTCCGTCGACCCCTATATGCGCGGGCGGATGAACGACGTCCGCAGCTACGTCGCCCCCTACGCCCTCGACGAAGTCATCGCCGGTGGCGCCATCGGCCGGGTCGTCGCCTCTGCGGCGGACGACCTCCCGTCGGCACCGTTGTGCTGCACCAGCACGGCTGGAGCGATGTCGTGCAGGCGGACGCGTCGACCTTCCGGGCCGTGCCCGAGGTGCCCGGCATGCCGCTGTCGCTGCGCCTGCACATCCTCGGCATGACCGGCCTCACCGCGTACGTCGGGCTCACCGCGATCGCCGGACTCGCCCCGGGCGACACCGTCTTCGTCTCCGGCGCCGCCGGTGCCGTCGGCACGGCTGTCGGTCAGATCGCCAAGCTCCTCGGCGCCGGCCGTGTCATCGGCTCGGCGGGATCGGCCGAGAAGGTCGCCCTGCTGACCGAGAAGTACGGCTACGACGCGGCGTTCAACTACAAGGACGGCCCGGTGCGCAAGCAGCTCGCCGGGCTCGCGCCGAGGGCGTAGACGTGTTCTTCGACAACGTCGGCGGCGACCACCTCGAAGCCGCGCTCGACGTGATGAACGACGGCGGTCGGATCGCGCTGTGCGGCGCCATCACGAGCTACAACACCACCGAGCCGGTGCCCGGCCCCGACAACATGGCGAACATCATCACGCGCGGTCTCCGTCTCCAGGGCTTCACTCTGGCGAACTACCTGCACCTGTCGCCGGAGTTCAGCGAGAAGATGACCGCTGGTTCGCAGAAGGGCGGATCGCGTACGACGAGACCATCGTCGACGGCATCGAGAACACGGTCGACGCGTTCCTCGACATGATGCGCGGAGCCAACACGGGGAAGATGCTCGTGCGGGTCGCACCCTCCGCCTGACGTCCGAAGCGGGCCGCCCGCGCATTTGAGATATATTGCTTGAGACGTAGAACTTCACTCTCCATGACCCCCACTGGAGGCAGTGTGACACTCTCTGGCGGCCCCCTCGAACGCCGGTCGATGAGCGACGAGGCTTTCGTGCGCCTGCAGGATGCGATCATCAGCGGCGAACTCCAGCCCGGCGAGCGCTTGCGCGATTACGAGCTCGCCGAACGCCTCGGCACCTCGAAGACGCCGATCCGTCACGCCCTCGACCGCCTGGCCGACAACGGCCTCGTCGAGATGCAGCGGAACCGGTACACCCGCGTGGCCCCGATCGATCTGGAGCGCGTGCGGAACGCGGTCGACCTGTTCGGCGACATCTGGATCGGCTCGGTCCGTCACGTCATGCCGGTCATCCAGGACGACGATGTGGCCTACCTCGTCGAGCTGGCCGACGACATGGCGGCGTCGGTGCAGGAGCGGGACATCATCGCGTTCGGGGCGGCGCTCCGCAGCGCGGCGACGGGCTTCGCCCGGATCGAGGGCAACGCCACGCGCGCCAACTCCATCGAGCGCCTCGGGCCGCAGATCCGTCGTTTCACCCAGCATGCGAAGGACGCCGTGGACTGGTCCGCCGTCGAGGAGTTCGTCGGCGCGATCCGCGAGGCGACGTCCGAACGGGACGCAGTCAAGACCCGGGCCGTGCTGGTGAGCTTCTTCGACGAGACGCTCCCCGCGATCATCGATCGGGCCGAGCAATCGGGGCTGGCCGAGATCACGGAGTGATCCGCCGCTGACGAACGAGGGCGACCGCACACCGCGGTCGCCCTCGTCGCGTCCCGGGGCTACGGCGTGAGGCGATGGACGTCGCGCGGGAACAGCGTCACCTCACGCACGTTGGTCGCCTCGACCAGTCGGCCGACCCAGCGCTCCAGTCCGATCGCGAAGCCGCCGTGCGGAGGCATCCCGTGCGCGAACGCCTCGAGGTAGCCGGCGTACGCCGAGGGCGACTCGCCCCGAGCTTCGATCGCCGCGATGACCTCGCTGTGCCGATGCAGCCGCTGTCCGCCGGTCACGAGCTCCAGACCGCGGAACAGGAGGTCGAAGCTGTTGCTCCCCTCCGTGTCGTCGGGCTGCGGATGCGTGTAGAACGGGCGCTTGCGCATCGGGTATCCCTCGACGGCCAGCACGTCGCTGCCGAACTCCTCCTTCGCCCACGCCCCGAGCGTCCGCTCGTGTGCGGGGGAGAGGTCGGGCTCGTCGGCCGGAGCACCGACCCGGCGCAGCGCATCCCGGAAGTGCACGACGGGGATGTCCTCGGGGATGACGGGGAGCGTCACGTCGAGCAGCGCGAGTTCCTCCGCGGCGTCGGTGCGGATGCCGTCGAGCATGCCGCGCAGCACGTGGCCGAGGAGGCGCAGGACGTCGCGGTGGTCGCGGATGAACCCGAACTCGACGTCCAGCGACACGTACTCCGAGAGGTGCCGCACGGTGTCGTGCGGCTCGGCGCGGAAGACGGGACCCACCTCATAGACGCGCTCGAACACCCCCACCAGCTGCTGCTTGTAGAACTGCGGACTCTGCGCGAGATATCCGGTCCTGCCGAAGTAGTCGACCGGGAACACGTTCGCTCCCGACTCCGTCACGGTGTCGACGACCTTCGGGGTCTGCACCTCGGTGAAGTCCGCGGCGTCGAGCACCCGGCGGAACGCGCGCACGCTCGCCGCGGCGATCTGCCAGGTCGCGCGGCGTGCCGGATGGCGCCAGGTCACCGCGGCGTGGTCGAGCAGCGTCGGCAGACTCGTTTCGAGTGTCGGACGCCACAGTTCCACGACCGGCGGTGCGGCCGGCTCCGACAGGCTCTCGATCTGCGGGTCGACGATCTCGACGCCGCCCGGGGCCTGCGGGTTCGCGGCGACGGTCCCCGTCACGCGGACGACCGTCTCCTCCGGAGGGAGCCCGCCGGCCGGAGCCTGCGCGGGGCGGACGACGACCTGTGCGAGTCCGGAACGGTCGCGGATGATCAGGAACGCGACGGTGGCGAGCTCCCTCCGGCGGTGGACATGGCCGAGCAGCGTGACGCGGTGGTCGGGGGCGGCCTCGGCGAGCTCCGCGGCGAGCGTGCGGGCGGGGTCGGGTGATCTCATTTCTCCTCCAGGTTGTGGGAGCCCTGGAGGTGTGGGCGGGGGCCAGATCGCGGTGCCACCACACCTTCGCCGGTGAGAAGCCGGCCTCTCGTCGGTACGCCGGACGCGCGGGGACCGCCTGCCCGGAGGCCGGAGGTCGTCACGCTCCGGCGGTCGCCGCGTCCAGTCTAGGGGCGCTCTCGGCAGATCCACAGAATCCCGCGGGCACCGTCTCGTACCCTGGATTATCCAAGGGGAGTACTCCGACACGGTCGGGTCGTCATTACGGATGCGTCTGCATCCCGGCCCACCGGTCCCGCTCGGCGGGATGGGGAAGACTTTGGCGCTGTTCCGTCACGCCCGAGTCTGGAGTACCCGTTGGAAATCACCCCCTTGATCTGGGTCATCACGATCGCGGTCACCATCGCGTTCTTCGTGTACGAGTTCTTCGCGCACGTCCGCAAGCCGCACGAGCCGAGCATCGGCGAGTCCGCACGCTGGTCGATCTTCTACATCAGCCTCGCGCTGCTCTTCGGCGTGGGCATCGGCATGGTGTCCGGCTGGACGTACGGCGGCGAGTACTTCGCCGGCTACCTCACCGAGAAGGCGCTGTCGATCGACAACCTCTTCGTGTTCCTCATCGTGATGACGGGCTTCGCAGTGCCGAAGATCTATCAGCAGAAGGTGCTGATGATCGGCATCGTGATCGCGCTGATCCTCCGCGGCATCTTCATCGCGGTCGGCGCGACCCTCATCGAGAACTTCTCCTGGATCTTCTACGTCTTCGGCGCGCTGCTGCTCTTCCTCGCGTACCGCCAGGCCTTCAGCAGCCACGAGAGCAACCCTGCGAACGGTCGCTTCATGACCTTCGTCCGCCGCCACCTCCCCGTCAGCGAGGAGTACAACGGCGACAAGCTCACGGTCGTCCAGAAGGGCAAGCGCTACGTCACGCCGATGCTGCTGACGATCATCGCGATCGGTTTCATCGACCTCGTCTTCGCCGTCGACTCGATCCCCGCCATCTACGGCCTCACCGATGAGGCGTACATCGTGTTCACCGCGAACGCGTTCGCTCTGATGGGTCTGCGTCAGCTGTACTTCCTCATCGGCGGCCTGCTCGAGCGCCTGGTCTACCTGGCTCAGGGTCTCGCCGTCATCCTCGCGTTCATCGGTGTGAAGCTCGTGCTGCACGCCCTGCACGTCAACGAGGTGCCGTTCATCAACGGCGGCGAGCCGATGCTGTGGGCGCCCGAGATCCCGATCTGGTTCTCGCTGCTGTTCATCGCCGCCACGATCGCGGTCGCCACCGTCGCGAGCCTGATGAAGACGCGCCGGCACCACA
>NZ_JBFLUM010000038.1:0-17881 GCF_050470785.1 Microbacterium sp. NRRL B-14842
ACCATGCCGGGGGCCAGAGCTCCGACGACCGAGAACGCGGTGAAGGCCAGCAGCCCGCCGACGATCACCGGCCGCACGCCGACCCGGTCGCTGAGGGCACCGAAGAGCGGTTTCAGCAACACCTCGGCGAGGTCGTACAGCGCGAGCGTGAAACCGAACGCCAGCAGCGTCCAGCCGATGTCCTCGGTCTCGGCGCCGAGGGCCGCGGCCGATGCCGTGCGCGCCGAACGCGGTGGTGAACCCGGCGAGGTAGAGCGGTGCCAGGCGCGGGCGCGGCGAGGAGGTCACACCTGATCCTGGCAGACGTACCGCCCGCGTCCGTCGCACGGGGGATGCCGCGCGACAGCCCCCGCCCTACGGTGGAGGGATGGCCTTCACCCGGACGCCGGACCCTGCGCGACCAGCGCGGGCGACCTCCTCCTCGCGCTCGTCCTCTTCGTCGGCGCGATCCTCAGCGCGGCGCTCTCCTCCATCGCCCAGGTCTACGGCGACGAGCAGGCTCCGCTGTGGACCGCGCTCGTCTACGCCGTCGTCGTGGCGGCGCCGCTCGGGTTCCGCCGACGCTGGGCCCGGCACCGTGGCCGTCGTGGTGTCGCTGGCCTACTTCACGGCTGTGACGATCCGGGTGCCGGAGATCTACGTCGGCAACATCGCGATGTTCATCGCGCTCTACACGGTCGGCGCCTGGATGAACGATCGCCGGAAGGCCCTCGTCGTCCGCGTCGCCATCATCGTCGGCATGTTCGTGTGGCTCCTCTATCACCATGTACCGCGACGCCATCAGCGAGGCCGACAAGGCGGACGTCGTCGCCGGGGCCATGTCGCCCTACGTGGCGTTCATGCTCATCCAGATCCTCCTCAACGCCCTGTACTTCGGCGGTGCCTATTACTTCGGCGAACGCTCCTGGCGGCAGCCGAGCAGCGCACCGTGCTGGAAGAGCGCACCCGCGAACTGGAGCGCGAGCGCGAGGTCACGGCCGCCGCAGGCAGTGGCCCTCGATCGGGTGCGGATCGCCAGGGAGCTGCACGACGTCGTCGCCCACCACGTGTCGGTGATGGGCGTGCAGGCGGGCGCCGCGCGCCTCGTGCTCGAGAGCGATCCCGCCAGTCGGCGCGCATCCTCTCCGGGATCGAGTCCTCCGCGCGGGACGCGATCCAGGAACTGCGCCAGCTGCTGGAGACGCTGCGCACTCCCGGCGGCGATACGACCGAGTCGCGTCGACCGTCTCCCCTCGACGACATCGCGGCGCTCGCGCAGGCATCGACCGAGGCGGGTCTCCCCACCGCGTACACCGTGATCGGCGATCCGGTGCCCGTTCCCTCGCTCGTCGCCGTGAACCTGTACCGGATCGCACAGGAATCGCTGACCAACGCCCGTCGGCACGCCGGACCGGGGGGCGACCGCGGACGTGCGCGTGCGCTACGACGACGACGGCGTGGAGGTCGAGGTCCGTGAACACCGGCCCGCGCCATCGCCCAGCTGCGACCCGGTCTCGGACAGCTCGGGGCATGCGCGAGCGCGCGGCGGCCTCCGGCGGCACCGTCGAGTGTCACTCCGCGCGTCGCCGGGGGTCTGCGGGTCCGGGCGCGGGTGCCGCTCGGCACGGCCGTGCCGGAGGGCGCACGATGACCGCGCCGATCCGGTGCTCCTCGTCGACGACCACGCCCTCCTCCGCGCGGGATTCCGCACGATCCTCGACACCCAGCCCGACATCGCCGTCGTGGGCGAGGCCTCGACGGGAGCCGAGGCGGTCGCGCAGGCCGCCGCGCTGCGCCCTGACGTCATCACGATGGACGTGCAGATGCCCGATATGGACGGGATCGAGGCGACGCGCCGCCTCGTCGCCGACCCGTCGGTGGGCGCCGCGATCGCGATCGTGACGACGTTCGACCGCGACGACTATCTCTATCAGGCGCTCGAAGCCGGCGGCGAGCGGATTCCTCCTCAAGAACGCGGGCGCCGAGGATCTCATCTCCGCGGTGCGCGCTCTCGCGGCCGGGGACGGCATGCTGGCACCCGAGGTGACCCGCCGCGTCCTCACCCGCTTCGCCGGAGCGACCCCCGGAAGCCGGCGCCGCTCCCCGCCCGCGCGGTGGCGAAAGCGCCCGCGACGGCCGTACTCGCGGAGCCCGCTGAACCGAGCGGGAGGCCGAGGTGCTGACCCTGCTCGCCGACGCCCGCAGCAACGCCGAGATCGCTCGGGCTCTGTTCATCGGCGAGGCCACCGTGAAGACCCATGTCTCGCGCATCCTCCAGAAGCTCGGCGCCAGGGACCGCGTGCAGGCCGTCGTGCTCGCGCATCGGATGGGGCTGGCCTGACCGGAGGCGGACCGCTCCCCCGCGATACTCTCGGAGCCATGCCCGCCGCCGTCCCCGTAACCCGTCCGATCGTCGCCGGGATCGTCACGGCGCTGGTCGGGTTCACGAGCTCCTTCGCGGTGGTGCTCACGGGGCTCGACGCCGTGGGCGCGTCGGCGGCGCAGGCGGCCAGCGGACTCCCTCGCCGTGAGCCTCGCGATGGGGCTCGCCTGCATCGTGCTGGCCTGGCGCTACCGGATGCCGATCACGGCCGCGTGGTCCACCCCCGGTGCTGCCCTGCTCGTGGCGACCGGCAGCGTCGAGGGCGGCTGGCCCGCCGCCCGTCGGAGCCTTCCCTCGTGACGGCGTCCCTCATCCTCCTCACGGCGCTCTGGCCCGCACTCGGTGCTCTGATTGCCCGGATCCCGCCGTCCGATCGCCCAGGCCCATGCTGGCAGGGGTGCTGCTGCCGCTCTGCCTCGCGCCGATCACCGGGATCGTCGCGAACCCGTGGGGTGTGCTCCCGGTCGTGCTGACCTGGCTGGTCTTCGCCCGTCTGGCTCACCGGTGGGCTGTGCCGCTCGCATTCGTCGCCGCGGCTGCGGTGGTCGCCGTCACGCTGGTCACTGCGGGCACACCGGTCGACCCGGCTGTCCTCCTGCCGCGGTTCGAGCTGACGATGCCGGCCTTCACGGTCGGGGCCCTGGTCGGCATCGCGCTGCCGCTGTTCATCGTGACCATGGCGTCGCAGAACGTGCCGGGTATCGCGATCATGCGCAGCTTCGGCTACGAGGTCCCGTGGCGTCCGGCGATGCTCGTGACCGGTCTCGGCACGGCGCTCGGCGCTCCGGCGGGCGGTCATGCGATCAACCTCGCCGCCATCAGCGCGGCCCTCGCCGCGTCCCCCGACGCCGACCCCGACCCCAGCCGGCGCTGGCTCGCCGGTGTCTCGACCGGAGCGTCCTACCTCGTGCTGGGCGCGTTCTCCGCCGCCTTCGCCACGCTCGTCGTGCTCGCCCCGACGGCGGTGATCCCGGCGGTCGCGGGGCTGGCGCTGTTCGGCGCCTTCGGCGCGGCCGTCCAGCAGGCGATCGACGACCCCGGTGAGCGGCTCCCCGCGGTCGTCACGTTTCTCGTCGCCGCCTCCGGCATCGCGGTGCTCGGGGTGAGTGCGGCGTTCTGGGCGTTGGTCGCCGGCCTGCTCGTGCGCACGGTGCTGCACGCCGGCCGTCCGCCCCGCGGCTGATCCGTCGCAGTCCCCCCCTGCGGGGGATGCCCCGCCCCGCCCGCGCTCAATAGCGTGAAGATCATGCGGATCACCTTCGGACGGAGCACCACGACATGACAACCGGACTGCTGGAACTCTCCGGCATCACCAAGAGCTACGGCAGCCGCCGGGTGCTGGACGACGTGTCGTTCACGGTCGCGCCGGGCCGCCTCACCGGCTTCGTCGGCGGCAACGGCGCCGGCAAGACCACGACCATGCGCATCATCCTCGGCCTGCTGTCGTCGGACGGCGGACGGGTCGACCTCGACGGGGCGCCCCTCACCACCAGCGACCGCCGCCGCTTCGGCTACATGCCCGAGGAGCGCGGCCTGTATCCGAAGATGAAGGTCCTGGAGCAGATCGTCTACCTCGCGCGCCTGCACGGATTCAGCAAGCCGGAGGCGACGGAGCGGGCGACCGCGCTGCTCACGGAGCTCGGGCTCGGCGAGCGCCTCGACGACACGATCGAGTCGCTGTCGCTCGGCAACCAGCAGCGCGCGCAGATCGCCGCGTCGCTCGTGCACGACCCCGAGGTGCTGATCCTCGACGAGCCCTTCTCCGGCCTGGACCCCCTCGCGGTTGACGTCGTCGCCGGGGTCCTGCAGGCCAGCGCGGCCCGCGGCGCCTCGATCCTCTTCTCCTCGCACCAGCTCGACGTGGTCGAGCGTCTCTGCGACGATCTCGTCATCCTCGCCGGAGGCACCATCCGGGCGGCCGGATCCCGGGACGGCCTCCGCGCCGAGCACAGCCCGCGATCGGTACGAGCTGGTCTCCGCGGGGGACGCCGGGTGGCTGCGCACCGAGCCCGGGGTCACGGTCGTCGACTTCGAGGGCGGCTACGCGCTCTTCGACGCGGACGGCCCCGACACCGCGCAGCGTGTGCTGCAGTCGGCGGTCGCGCGCGGCGACGTCGCGAGCTTCGCACCCAAGCACCCCTCCCTCGCCCAGATCTTCAAGGAGGTCATCCAGTGAACGCCTCGACCCCCGCACGGAACGGGATCTGGCTGGTCGCCGAGCGGGAGATCGGCTCCAAGCTCCGCAGCAAGGCGTTCCTGATCTCGACCGGCATCCTGCTGCTCATCGCCCTCGCCGGCGTGCTGTTCGGCGGCTTCGCGAGCCAGAACAACGACGCCATGCCGGTGGCCGTGACCTCGAAGACCGCGGGCGCCGTGTCCGCCCTGCCCGACGTCGAGGTGACCGAGGTCGCCTCCCGCGCCGAGGCCGAGGAGCTGGTCCGCGAGGGCGACGTCGATGCGGCGGTGCTCGCGGGCGACAACGCCGCGGGCTACACGATCGTCGCCCTGGAGGATGCCCCCGGGTCGCTCGTGTCCGGGCTGTCGCTCTCGCCCGAGGTCGTCATCCTCGAGCCGGTGACCACCAACCCGCTGCTGCGCTACTTCATCGCGATCGCGTTCGGGCTCGTCTTCATGATGGCCGCGGCCACGTTCGGCGGCACTATCGCCCAGAGCGTGGTCGAGGAGAAGCAGACCAGGGTGGTCGAGGTGCTGCTGTCGGCGATCCCCGCGCGCACCCTGCTCGCCGGCAAGGTCATCGGCAACACGGTGCTCGCGATGGGGCAGATCCTCGCCCTCGCGGCCGTCGCCACCATCGGCCTCATTGTGACGGGTCAACGCGAGGTTCTGACCACCCTCGGCGCCCCCATCATCTGGTTCGCGGTGTTCTTCCTCTTCGGGTTCATCCTGCTCGCGGCGATGTTCGCGGCGGCCGCCTCCATGGTCTCCCGTCAGGAGGACATCGGCTCGACGACGACCCCCATCACGATGCTCATCATGGCGCCGTACGTGCTGGTGATCGTGTTCAACGACAACCCGTTGGTGCTGACGATCATGTCGTACGTGCCGTTCTCGGCTCCGGTCGGAATGCCGATGCGTCTCTTCGTCGGTGAGGCGCAGTGGTGGGAGCCGCTGCTGAGCCTCGCGATCCTCCTGGCGAGCTGCGTCGCGGCGATCGTCGTCGGCGCGAAGATCTACGAGAACTCCCTGCTCCGGATGGGCTCGCGGGTGAAGCTCTCCGAGGCTCTGCGCGGCTGATCCCGAGACCCCGCTTTCGCGCCGAGACCCCCTGCTGCACGCGCGTGCAGCAGGGGGTCTCGACGTGTAGCCGGGGTCTCGGCGTCAGAGGATGCCCTCCGAGAGCGTGGTGGGGTTGCCGAAGCGGTGGTTGGTGATCGACACGGCCTGCTCGTGCAGGAACGGGAGCATCTCCACCCGGCCCGCTCCGGTCACGGCGTGCGACCAGACCGCGACGTCGGGGCTGCCGTCGAGGGCCGTGTGCAGCGCGCCGGCGTCGCCGCCCACGAGCCGCACCCGCTGCCACGACCGGGCCCCCTTTGCGTAGCGCTTGGTCCACGCGGCATCGGACTCGGTCTTCACGGTCACGCCCTGGGTCTTGAGCGCCTTCTCCACGCGGGACGGCAGCGACGCGGCCGACACGGTGAACGGGCTGCCGCTGCGCAGGGCAGCGGCGAGCACCCGGACCCCCTCGGCGAGCGGCGCGTCCTCGGCGATGCGGACGTCGACGGCCACGGGACGGTACCGGAACACGTTGCGCTCGACGCCGAGTCCGGACTTGTCGCTCACGGCGCCGAACTCGTCGGTCCACGCGCGCTCGTCGGCGGCCGCGGCACGGCGCAGCCACTCGATGCCCAGCGGGTCGAGCTCGGGTGCGGCGGCCTCCAGCAGCCCGGTCACCGCGGGGGTCACCGCCGCCCCCGGAGCCGCGGCGGGCAGCTCGCCCGCACGCCACTCGCCCAGACCGAAGAGGTAGTTCGGACCGCCGGCCTTGGCCCCGGCGCCCACGGCCGAGCGCTTCCAGCCGCCGAAGGGCTGGCGCTGCACGATGGCGCCGGTGATGCCTCGGTTCACGTACAGGTTGCCCGCTTCGACGCGGTCCAGCCAGGTCGCGACCTCGGCGGAGTCCAGCGAGTGCAGCCCCGCGGTGAGGCCGTAGTCGACCGCGTTCTGCAGCCGGATGGCCTCGTCGAGGTCCTTCGCGTGCATGATGCCGAGCACGGGTCCGAAGAACTCGGTGAGGTGGAAGTACGAGCCCTCGCGCACGCCGGTCTTCACCCCCGGTGTCCACTGCTTCCCCTCGTCATCGAGCTTCCGGGGCTCGACCAGCCAGCGCTCGCCCTTGTCGAGAGTGGTGAGCGCGGTGAGGAGCTTGCCGTTCGCGGGCTCGATGATCGGCCCCATCTGCGTGGCGGGGTCGTCGGGAAGCCCGACGCGCATCGAGGTGACCGCGTCCACGAGCTGCCGCTCGAAGCGCTTCGAGTCCGCCACCGACCCGACGAGGATCGCCAGGGACGCGGCCGAGCACTTCTGACCGGCGTGGCCGAACGCGCTGCGGGCGACGTCGGCGGCGGCGAGGTCGAGGTCGGCCGACGGCGTCACGATGATCGCGTTCTTGCCGCTGGTCTCGGCGAGCAGCGGCAGGTCGGCCCGGAAGGAGCGGAACAGCTGTGCGGTCTCGTAGGCCCCGGTGAGGATGACCCGGTCGACCTGGGGGCTCGCCACCAGGCGGGTGCCCAGGTCGCGGGAGGCGAGGTCGACGAGGGCGAGCAGATCGCGCGGGACGCCCGCGGCCCACAGCGCCTCGACCATCACGGCGCCGCACCGCTGGGTGAGCTTGGCGGGCTTGATGATCACGCCGGATCCGGAGGCGAGGCCGGCCAGCACACCGCCGGCGGGGATCGCCACGGGGAAGTTCCACGGCGGCGTGACCACGGTCACCTTCGACGGCACGAACTCGGCGCCGGGGATGGCCTTGAGATCCTTCGCGCGCTCGGCGTAGTAGTGCGCGAAGTCGATCGCCTCGCTGACCTCGGGGTCGGCCTCGGCGATGGTCTTGCCTGCTTCGTGCGCCATGATCTCCAGCAGCTCGCCGCGGCGGGCGGCGAGCTCGTCGCCCGCGCGGTGCAGGACGGCGGCGCGCTCGGCGGCGGGAAGCGCTGCCCATTTCTCTGCGGCGGACGTGGCGGCCGCGAACACGGCGTCCAGCTCGGCGTCGGTCTCGATGCGGGCCGCGGCGATCGCGTCCCGGCCGAGCGTCGAGGAGACCGAGCGCTGCAGGATCTCCCGGCCCCACGCGCGGTTCGCGGCGAGCGCGGGATCGGTGTCGGGCTCGTTCGCGAAGCCGTCCGTCGTGGCGGCGGGGCGCGGAGCCGTGCGGTCCTGCGTGCGGTTCGGGCCCGGCACCGACGGGTCGGCGACGAGCGCGGCGAGCGAGCGCTCGAAGCGCTCCCGCTCGCGGGTGAGCAGGGTCGGGTTCGAGGCCAGCTCGAACACGGCCGACATGAAGTTCTCGGGGCTCGCGTTCTCCTCGAGGCGCCGCACGAGGTAGGCGATGGCGACGTCGAACTCCGCCGGGTTCACGACCGGCGTGTAGAGCAGGAGACGGCCGACGTCCTTGCGGACGGCCTCGGCCTGCCCGGTCGCCATGCCGAGCAGCATCTCGTACTCCACGAGGGCGCCCTTCTGCCCCTGGGTCCCTGAGGCCGCGCTCCCCTGGGTCCCTGAGCCTGTCGAAGGGCCGGTCACACCACGGGCCTTCGCCAGCAACCACGTGTACGCGATGTCGAAGAGGTTGTGACCGGCGACGCCGATACGCACGGCGTCGAGCCGCTCGGGGGTCATCGCCCAGTCGAGCACGCGCTTATAGTTCGTGTCGGAGTCCTGCTTGGCGCCGTAGGTCGCGAGCGGCCAGCCGTGCACCTTCGCGTCGACCTCCTCCATCGCGAGGTTCGCGCCCTTGACGACGCGCACCTTGATCGGCGCTCCGCCCTTGGCGCGGCGCGCGGCCGCCCACTCCTGGAGCCGCTGCATGGCGCCGAGCGCGTCGGGGAGATACGCCTGCAGCACGATGCCCGCCTCGAGGTCCTCCAGGCCCGGCTGGTCGAGGATGCTCGTGAAGGCCGCGATCGTCAGGTCGAGGTCGCGGTACTCCTCCATGTCGAGGTTGATGAACTTCTGCGTCCCGGTGCGGGCCCCCTTCGCCTCGGCCTTCGCCGCGAGCCGGTACAGCGGGGTGAGCTTCTCCACGACATCGGCGACGGCCTCGTCGAACGACCACATGGAGAGCTGACTGACGACGCTCGAGACCTTGATCGAGACGTAGTCGACGTCCGGGCGGGCGAGGAAGTCGTACGTGCCCTGCAGTCGGCGGCCCGCCTCGCGCTCGCCGAGCACGGCCTCGCCGAGGAGGTTGAGGTTCAGACGGTTGCCGGTCTTGCGGAGCTTGGCGATGGCCGGGCCGAGCTTGGACGGCGTCGCGTCGAGCACGAGGTGGCCGACCATGGCCCGCAGCACGCGCCGCGAGATCGGGACGACGACGTTCGGGAGCTTCGGCGCCCAGAACCCGCCGGCCTTGATGGCGGCCCGGAGGTAGCCGGGCAGCAGCGTGGGGCGTGATGTCCGACAGCTCGGCGAGCTTGCGGCCGGCGACCCGCAGGTCCTCCGGACGCATGACGCCGTCGACGAAGCCGACGGTGAAGTCCAGTCCGTTCGGGTCCTTGAGCACCTCGGAGAGGCGCTGGGCGGCCGGCTCGACCGGGTGGGTCTCGCTCTCGGCGAGCCAGCGCTGCACGAGCGCGGCGACCTCTTCGGTGCGGGGGGGTGGTGTCGTCGATGACGGTCATGGGGCGGGGGTACCTTCCTCGGCCTCGCACACCCGGTGTCGTGTGCGGCTGGATCATTGTCCAGCCGCTCGGTAGGCTCCGTCTATCAACCGATTCGAGTGGATTCTGTTCACTCATCCCGAACGATTGGGAGCCGTCGTGCTGGACGCCCACCGCCTGCGTCTGCTCGTGGAACTGTCGCGCCGCGGCACGCTCTCCGCGGTGGCCGACGCGCTGTCCTACAGCAAGGCTCCGTGTCCCAGCAGCTCGCCGCGTTGGAGCGCGATGTCGGAGTGCCACTGCTGCGTCGGGTCGGTCGCGGGGTGCAGTTCACGCCGCAGGGGAACGTGCTGGTCGCCGAGGCCATCGGCATCCTCGATCAGCTCGAGCACGCCCAGGTCGCCGTCGCCGAGTCGCTCACCGAGGTGACCGGCACCGTGCGCCTCGCGGTGTTCCAGTCCACCGCGCACTCCTTGCTGCCCCGCGCCCTCGCGGCCCTCGGCGAGCGCCACCCCGCCCTGCGCGTCGAGGTGACCGAGCGCGACCCGGAATCCGGCCTCGTGGGCGTCTCCAGCCGCGACTACGACCTCATCCTCGCCGAGCAGTATCCGGGGCGCACACGCCCCATCCACGCCGACCTCGACCGTGTCGTGCTCGCCCACGACGCCATCGCCCTCGCCCGGCGCCCCGGAGCTGCGGGAGCTGCCGACCCCGTCGCCGCCCTGTGGGCCACCCGCGCGGAGCCGTGGGTGCTCGAGCCTGCCGGCACGGCGTCCCGCGCGTGGGCCGAGCAGCTCTGTCGCACCGCCGGGTTCGAGCCGGACGTGCGTTTCGAGCTCGCCGACCTCACCGCGCACGTCCGGCTCATCCACGCCGGGCTCGCGGTGGGGCTCCTCCCCGAGCTCGTGTGGGCGGGCGACACCCCGACGGTCGACCTCGCCCCGCTCCCGCAGGAACCGCGCCGGGAGATCTTCTCCTCCGCGCGGCGGGTGTCCGCGGACGCCCCCCTCGATCCGCGCCGTCCGCGCCGCGCTCGCCGACGCCGCCTCCCGCAACCTCCTGGATTGACGCGAACCGACCTCCGGGAATATGCATGCACATGCATCGGTTCATCCCCCGTGTACGCGGACGACGGTGTCCGATCCCCTCCGTCCGAAAGGCACTTCCGTGAGCACTCCCGTCATCGACCGCACCGCCCCGACCGAGCACCCCGTCCTCGACGTCCTCGCCGGCCGCTGGAGCCCCCGCGCGTACGACGCGCAGCATCCGATCGACGAGGCCAAGCTCGCCACCGCGCTCGAGGCCGCCCGCTGGAGCCCCTCCGCCAACAACATCCAGCCGTGGCGCTTCATCGTCGCCCGCCGCGGCACCGCCCTGCACGCCCAGATCGTCGACGCGCTCATGGGCTTCAACAGGCCTGGGCCGGCAACGCGGCCGTGCTCGTCGTCGCGATCGCCGAGACCGCGACCGCCGACGGCACGCCGATCAGCCACGCGTTCTACGACCTCGGCCAGGCCGTGGCGCACTTCTCCGTGCAGGCCCACCACGACGGCCTCGTCGTGCACCAGATGAGCGGCTTCGACCCCGAGGTCGTCCGCGAGTTCGCCGACCTGGAGGCGCGCTTCACCCCCGCCACCGTCATCGCCGTCGGCGAGTTCGGCGACATCGAGGCCCTGCCGGAGGTGCTGCAGGAGCGCGAGGTCGCCCCGCGCGTGCGTCGTCCGATCGCGGAGACGGTCGTCCTCAGCGCCTGAGCATCGACACACGAAAGGCCCGGTATGCGTCGCGCATACCGGGCCTTCTCGCTATGTGCCGGTCGGGATCAGTCGTCGAGCAGCTCCGCCTCGATCACGTCGTCGTCCTCGACCTCCGGCTCGGGGGTCGTCGCCGTGAGCACGAGGCCCGTACCGTCGGCCGCCACGTCCACGCGGACGGTGTCGCCGTCGTGCACGCCACCCGAGAGGAGGGCGGTCGCGAGCTTGTTCTGCACCTCGGTCTGGATGAGGCGACGCAGCGGGCGGGCGCCGAACACCGGGTCGTAACCGCGCTCGGCCAGCACGACCGCGCCCCAGGAGTGACCGCCAGCGTGAGGCGACGGTTCGCGCAGCCGGTCGTGAAGCTGGTCGACCGACAGCTCCACGATCTGCGCGAGGTCGTCCTCGGTGAGCGCCTGGAACATCACGATGTCATCGAGACGGTTCAGGAACTCGGGCCGGAACGCCTGGCGCACGAGCGCCATCACCTGCTCCCGCTTCTCCTCCACGGAGAGCACGGGGTCGATGAGGATCGGCGAGCCCAGGTTGGAGGTCAGGATGAGGATCACGTTCGAGAAGTCGACCGTGCGCCCCTGCCCGTCGGTCAGCCGCCCGTCGTCGAGCACCTGCAGGCAGCACGTCGAACACCTCGGGGTGCGCCTTCTCGACCTCGTCGAGCAGGATCACGCTGTAGGGACGACGCCGCACGGCCTCGGTGAGCTGACCGCCCTGCTCGTAGCCGACATACCCGGAGGGGCGCCGACGAGCCGGGAGACCGAGTGCTTCTCGCCGTATTCCGACATGTCGATGCGCACCATGGCGTGCTCGTCGTCGAAGAGGAACTGCGCGAGCGCCTTGGCCAGCTCGGTCTTGCCGACACCGGTCGGTCCGAGGAAGAGGAACGAGCCCGTGGGACGACCGGGATCGCTGATGCCCGCGCGCGAGCGGCGCACGGCGTCGGACACCGCCTTGACGGCATCCTTCTGGCCGATGAGGCGCTTGCCGAGCTCGTTCTCCAGGTGCAGCAGCTTCTCGCTCTCCCCTGCAGCAGCCGCCCGACCGGGATGCCCGTCCAGGCCGCGATTACGGCCGCGATGTCCTCCTCGGTGACCTGCTCGTTCACCATGCGCGGCTCGCTCGAGGCGGTGGCCTCGGCCTGCTCCGCCTCCGCGATGTCGCGCTCCAGGCGCTTGATCGTCTCGTACTCGAGCTTCGACGCCTTCGTGTAGTCGGCGTTGCGCATGGCGAGGTCGCGCTGGGTGATCGCGTCGTCGAGCTGCTTCTTCAGCTCACCGACGCGGTTGAGACCCTGCCGTTCCCGCGCCCACCGGGCTTCGAGTCCGGCGAGCTCCCTTCTCGAGTTCGACGAGGTTCTCGCGCAGGGTGCCGAGACGCTCCTTGGACGCGGCGTCCTTCTCCCGCTTGAGCGCGAGCTCCTCCAGCTTCAGCCGGTCGACCTGGCGCTTGAGCTGGTCGATCTCGACCGGAGAGGAGTCGATCTCCATCTTCAGGCGCGACATCGACTCGTCGATC
Source organism: Microbacterium sp. NRRL B-14842 (assembly GCF_050470785.1). Taxonomy (NCBI): domain Bacteria; kingdom Bacillati; phylum Actinomycetota; class Actinomycetes; order Micrococcales; family Microbacteriaceae; genus Microbacterium; species Microbacterium sp. NRRL B-14842. The sequence continues at coordinate 12,489 of NZ_JBFLUM010000038.1, forward strand.
AGGTCGATGGCCTTGTCCGGAAGCTGCCGCGCGGGCAGGTAGCGGTTGGACAGCGACCGCCGCGGCCACGAGGGCGCTGTCGGAGATGGTCACCCCGTGGTGCGCCTCGTAGCGGCCCTTGAGCCCGCGGAGGATCGCGATCGTGTCCTCGACGGTCGGTTCGCCGACGTACACCTGCTGGAAGCGGCGCTCGAGGGCGGCGTCCTTCTCGATGAACTCGCGGTACTCGTTGAGCGTGGTGGCGCCGATGAGCCGCAGCTCGCCGCGGGCCAGCATCGGCTTGAGCATGTTCGACGCCGCGACCGAGCCCTCGCCGCCGCCCGCACCCATGAGCACGTGCAGCTCGTCGATGAACGTGATGACCTGGCCGTCCGACTCGGTGATCTCCTTGAGGACCTGCTTCAGGCGCTCCTCGAACTGGCCGCGGTACATGGCGCCCGCGACGAGGGCGGAGATGTCGAGCGAGACGAGCTCCTTGTCCTTGAGGGACTCCGCGACGTCGCCCGCGACGATGCGCTGCGCGAGCCCTTCGACCACCGCCGTCTTGCCGACGCCGGGCTCGCCGATCAGCACCGGGTTGTTCTTGGTGCGACGAGTGAGCACCTGGCTGACACGCCGGATCTCACTGTCCCGTCCGATGACGGGGTCGAGCTTGCCCTCGCGGGCGCGGTCGGTCAGGTTGATGCCGAACTGCTCGAGGGCGGACTGCTGTTCCTGGTTCGGGGATCCGGTCTGCGGGGTGGTCATGCGCTCCTCCTGGAGATGCTCCTTCTGAAAGTTGAGTTTGGTTGACTCAAGTTTAGCATTCGGCGGTGCGCGACTCCACCGCCCCTCACCTCTCGCGGGCGACCTCGTCCCAGACGGCCGCCGCCACCTCGCGCTTGCTCCCCGCCGCGGTCCGCGCCACGACCCCGCCGGGCCCGAGTATGTGCAACGGCGTTCTCGCCGCGCTCGAACCCCTGCTCCCAGCCGACCTCGTTCACCACCAGCAGGTCGACCCCCTTGCGCTCCTGCTTGCCGCGGGCGCGGGCGAGCATCTCCGCCTCATCCTCGGGCGTCTCCGCCGCGAACGCGACGATGAGCTGTCCCGCGCCTCGCTTCTCGACGAGCGCGGCGACGATGTCCTCGTTCTCGACGAGCTCGATGGTGCCGACCCCGCCGCGGTCCTTGGTGAGCTTGCGCGCGGAGACCTCGACCGGTCGATAGTCGGCCACGGCCGCCGCCATCAGCACGACGTCGGCCGCCGCGGATTCCTCCTTCATCGCCGCGGACAGCTCCGCGGCCGTGCCGACCCGGACGATCCGGACGTGCGGGTGGCGGGCCTCCGCGAGCACGTCCCCGGAGACGTTCGCCGCGACGAGCGCCACCTCCGCGCCGCGCGCCGCCGCCTCCGCCGCGAGCGCGACCCCTGGCGCCCGCTGCTCCGGTTGCCGAGGAAGCGCACCGGATCGATGGGCTCCCGCGTCCCGCCTGCCGAGACGACGACCCGCACGCCTGCCAGGTCGCCCGGTGTCAGCAGCGCCTGGGCCGCCGCCAGGATCTCCTCCGGCTCGACCATGCGACCGGGTCGCTGTCACCGCCGGCCAGCTCGCCGTCGGCCGGTCCGACCACGTGCACGCCGCGTTCCCGGAGCGTCGCCATGTTCGCCTGCGTGGCCGCGTTTCCGCCACATCTCCGCGTGCATCGCGGGCGCGACGAGCACGGGCGCCTCGGTCGCGAGCAGCGTCGTGCCGAGGAGGTCGTCGGCCAGCCCCGCGGCCATCTTCGCGAGCGAGTTCGCCGTCGCCGGGGCGATCACGATGAGGTCGCTCCCTGGCCCAGGGCGACGTGCCGCACACGGGCGACGTCCTCATGCACGCTCGTCGTCACCGGGTGCCGACTCAGGGCCTCCCAGGTCGGCAGGCCCACGAAGCGCAGCGCGTCCTCGGTGGGCACCACGGTCACATCATGACCGGCCTTCGTGAGCAGGCGCACGAGGTGCACCGTCTTGTACGCGGCGATGCCGCCCGTGACTCCGACGACGATGTTCACGCCTCGATTCTGCCCCAGGGTCCGGACGCTAGGGTCATCGCGCACGGATTCGTCGCGGGTCCCGCCCGCCTCGACCGACCCTAGACTCGGAAGCGTGTGCACGGTGGTGATCGATGTCGAGGTCGCGGGATCCGCGCGGCTGCTGGCCGTCCGCGACGAGGACCCGGCTCGGGAGTGGGACGCCCTGGGCGAGTGGTGGCCCGAGGAGTATCCGGGGGTGATCGGCATCCGTGACCGGCGGGCCGGTGGGGCCTGGCTCGCCGTGAACCCCGTGGAACGACGCCTCGCCGTGCTCCTCAACCGTGCCGATGTGCAGGACCTCTCCGCGACCGCGGCGGTCTCCCGCGGCACCCTTCCGCTCGCCGCGGTCACCGGTCGCTCCCCGCAGGGTGCGCCGCCGATGCACGGCTTCAACCTGCTCGAAGTGGGGCCGGACGGCGCCCGGGTGCTCTCCTGGGACGGTGCCGAGCTGCGGGAGACACCCATCGAGCCCGGGACGCACATGATCGCCCACGACGACCTCGACGACGAGGAGACCCCGCGCATCGCCGCCTGGCTCCCGGAGTTCCGCGCGCTGGGTCCCGCCGCGGCGAGCGCCGACTGGGCGACCGAGTGGACCGCGCTCCTCGGAGCTTCGGCCGCCCTGCCCCCGGAAGACGACCGCGCCATCATTCGCGACAACCGCCCGCACGGCTACCCGACGCAGTCCCTCCTCTACGCGGTCGCCACGGTCACGCCCACCGGGGTCGACGTCCGCGACGTCACCCTCCCCTCCCCCCGCCCACTGGCACTGACCCCTCCTCGCTTCCCGATCCCGTCCCACCCCGCCCCGCGTCCCGCGCGGGATCAAAACGCACCTCCCAGCCCCTTCTGCGGAGCCATCTGATCCCGCCCGCCCGTCACTTCTCGCGCGGGGATCAAAAACGCACCCGGTCTGCCATTCCGCGGAGCCATTCTGATCCCGCGTCGATGCAGCTAGCCTGCCGGCCGCACCGACGAGATCCACTGCGGAGTGCACGACGCCCGCCCCGGCGGCTCGGGCCGGAGTGGGGCGCAACGGAGCGGGACGGAAAGAGCTCCGAATGCCACCCCCGCGCGCGCAGTCTTGATCCCGCTCGACAGACGCGGAAGCGGAACGGAAGCCGCTCCGGACGCGGCTCACTCCAGCGCGTTCTTGATCCCGAACGGCAGCGGAGAACGGACGCGGCTGGTGGCGGGACGGAAACGGCCCCGGGGACGGTCCACGCCCGCCGCGTTCTTGATCCGAACGGCAGCGGAGAACGGACGCGGGACGGACGCGGCTGGTAGCGCTACGGAAAAGGCCCCGGGGACGGTCCCCCGCCCCGCGCGTTCTTGATCCGCAAGGCACCGGGGACGGACGCGGGGACGGACGTGGGGACGGAAAAACGCCCCGGACACGGTCCGCTAGCGGCGCTATCAATCCCGCACGTTGGCTGGGCCGTTGCGGGCCCGCGGGACGGGTCCGGCGCGGGCGCAGCGCGAGGGGACGAGGGTCAGGCAGCGGGGGCGGTGGCGCAGGAGAAGCGGGCGCGGTAGGCGGTGGGGGTCACGCCCAGCACGCGGGCGAAGTTCTGCCGCAGGACGGCCGCGAACCGAAGCCGCAGTCGGTCGCGATGTGCTCGAGCGGAAGGTCGGTGCGCTCGAGGAGACGCTGGGCCTGGATGATCCGCTGCCGCCCGAGCCACGCGGCGGGGGTCGCCCCGTACTCGGCTTTGAAGCGGCGCGCGAAGGTCCGCGGCGACATGAGCGCCCGCGCCGCGAGCTGGTCGACCGTCCAACTCGTCACGGAGGTTCTCCACCGCCCAGTCGGCCACCGCGGCGAGCGAGTCCGTGGGTGCGACCGGGATGGGCCGATCGATGAACTGCGCCTGACCCCCGTCGCGCTGCGGCGGCACGACCATCCGACGCGCGATCCGGTTGGTGATCTCCGCCCCGAGCTCCTGTCGCAGCAGGTGCAGGCAGGCGTCGATGCCCGCGGCAGTGCCCGCGCTGGTGATGATGCGGCCGTCCTGGACGAAGAGCACGTCAGGATCGATGTCGATGTCGGGGTACATGTCCGCATCGTGTGCGCGTACATCCAGTGCGTCGTGGCGCGCCGCCCGTCCAGCACTCCGGCCGCCGCGAGGATGAACGAGCCGCTGCACACGCTCATCACCCAGGCTCCGCGCGCCACCGCTTCGCGGGCGACCCTCGACGAGGAGCGGATCGATGTCGCCCCAAGTCTCCCGGGGCACCGGGCAGAACACGACGAGGTCGGCCTCCGCGGCGAAGGACAGATCATGCTCCACGTTGATGGAGAAGCCGATCTTGGAGCGCACGACCCCGGGCCGTGGGCGACGATGCGGAAGTCGAAGTTCGGCACCCCGTCGGACGACCGGTCCAGACCGAACGCCTCGCAGGCGACCCCGAACTCGAACGGTGCGAAGCCGTCCTGCTCCACGCACGCGACGGTCTTCATCACATCTCCCGGAATGCAGTTTTCCTACGAACAGTGCCCGATCCGCCACTCGTGGCAGCATAACACCGAGCGTAGCTTTTCTGCCATGCTACTCCTCATCCTCCTCCTCGCCCTCAGCATCTGGGCGATCATCGCCACGTTCGTCGAACTGCGGCGCGACGGCTACCGTCGCACCCCCACGGACTGGAGCCGCGTCACCGGACAGGACGCCCTGTCGCAGGCCGACCCCGGCCACGTCTACCGCTGACCTCCCGGCCGTCCGCGAGGAGGGCTACGCTCGGGGCAGAGCGACCCCCAGCAGCCCGCACACCCCTCGCGCGACGGTGCCGGCGACCCGGCCGCAGTCCCCGACCCCTCCTCCGCTTCCGGCCGAGCCGCAGTACCCCGGTGCCCAGGCCCCCGCCCCCGGGGCCCCCTACGCGCCGACGCCGGGTGGCGGGCACGTGTTCCCCACCGCCGCTGCCCTCAGGCCTTCCCCACCGCCACCCCTCAGCCGTACCCGACCGCGCCGGGATCCGCCCCCGGATCAGCGCAGGGCGTCCCGCCCTACGGTCCGCCGGCGCCGCGCACTCTAAACTCCCGGCGACTCCCTCGGGCGCGCCGCCTTCATCGTCGCGCTGGTGACGCTGGCGATCGACGTGTTCCTCATCCTCGCGCGGCCGTTCGTCTACATGTCGGACCGGACCTACAGCATGATCGGACTGATCGAGGGGGGATCGGCATCCTCACCTTCATCGGCTACGGGGCGGCGCTCGTGCTCGGCCTCAATCGCGGCACGGCGGCCGGGACCGCGGCTGCTCGCGGGGATCGCCATCGGTGTCTCCGGCGCCGGTCTGCTGACGGTCGTGCTCAGCTGGCTCTCGTCGAACTTCTACGGCTTCCT
>NZ_JBFLUM010000039.1:0-15390 GCF_050470785.1 Microbacterium sp. NRRL B-14842
CCGCTGACTGCCGCGCGGGAAAGTGCATTCCCGCGCATGGAACGCAACCGGGTGCAACGTCCGCCGGTATACCATCCGGGTATCGCCACGCAGCGTCAGTCCCCAGCTGACCACGGGCGGGACGGTCGAACCGTCAAGCGGAGGGAACGTCGAATTCCCTTTCGATCCCGAGGGGGGATGGGGTGGGCGTCGGTTCCCCAGAACGACACCCACCCCCACATCGGACCGTCGTCAGTTCCAGCGGCTGAGCATCCAGAAGACCGCGAATCCGATCACCACGAGGATCGGGACCCACGTGCCCGTGCGCTTGAGGCGCCGACCCTGCGGCGCGACCCCCGGTGCGGGGTGATCATCCCCGCCGGCGGAGCGAACGGGAGCGCGTGGCCCCCGGGCGTCGCCGCGGCAGCCAGGCGGTCGTCGCGCCACCGCGCCCACTGGTCGAGCTTGGTCAGCAACGCGCCCACCGTCCCGAACAGCCAGGCCCACGTCGCCGGATCGAGTGTGGAGGCCCGGCGGGGGCGTGTAGAGGAACAGCCAGTCGTCGACGATTCTCGACGTCGAGCTGCGCGGCGTTGTCGATGAAGCGCGCCATGATGTCGGGCGTGAAGAGGTAGAGCGCGTCCTGCTCGTAGCCTTCGGGGCAGTAGAGGGTGAAGTGCTGATCGAAGGTCGCCCTCGAGCGACAGACGCTGCGCCCGCTGGAACGATGCCGGCAGGTTGGAGCCGAAGCCGTTGTTGCCCTTCGCGTCGAGCACGATGTTCGGCAGGGGCACATCCAGCTTCACGGCGACGTAGCCCCAGCGATACGTCGTCGAGTTCTTCCCGGACTGCACCGTGTACTGGTAGTTGCCGAACTCCACGAACCGCGGGTGGGTCCGCGGACGAGGTCGGTGGCCAGGCGCGAACGGCCGAGGTGGAAGATCATGCCGGGGAGCGGGGGATCGTCGACCCGCGGCTCGTATGTCATGCCGTTGGCCTGCGCGAAACGGTTGCAGGCGGTACCGAGCGGTGCGCGCGTTGCGGGACGCCCATCCAGACGAGGACGCCCACCCCCGCCGCCACCAGGAGCAGGAGGACGAGCGGGATCGCCGCGGAGGCGGGGACCCACTGCCCGCTGCCAGCGCCACCACCACGGAGGCGAGGATCGGGAGCAGCACGACACCCGCGATCGCCACGGCCACGATGGCGATGATCGACGACACCGCCATGCCGGTCGTCCGCCGGGACCGGAGCTCCGCCGTGAAGGCGCGGACGGCGGCCGGGTCGACCGGATCGGTGAGGGGACGCGCGTCGAACGACGCCGACGCCTGCGGAGACGTCATCGGTTGACCTCGTCGGCGTCCCAGGTGAGGTCGGCGCCCACGCGAAGCGCCTTCGCCTCCAGACGTTCGCCCGTGCAGATCGCGCGGACGAGGTCGGGCGAGCCCGCGACGATCGTGGAGTCGTAGTCGATCTCCGAGACCATCACCCACGTGCGATCCTTCGGCCACAGGATGTTCGGGCTCTGCGCGGAGGGCGGGGAAGCCGTGCTCCTCGCCCACCCGGTCGCGCCACGGCACGCCGAGCACCCACGCCCGGATCGATGAAGTCCCATGGCGCCGCCGGAGAACAGCACGTAGTCGCGCCCGGGGAGCTGCAGCCGCGGCCCTTCGGAGATCTCCCGCGAGAGGATGCCGTCCTGCCAGGTGGCTTCCGGAAGACGTTGTTGAACGGGTCGTGGATGCTCGGTCGAGCATCGCCTGATGGTTCGGGTCGTCGCTGACGTGAGGAACGCGCGGGACGGGCCGTCGCCGAAGAACCCGACGAGGGCGCCGAACCCGTCCCAGAGCGCGACGACCCCGTCGTCCGGGGGTCGCGGTGTGGGCGGCGAGGTGCCCGGCCAGGATCGACACGAGGTCGCTGTCGAGCGCACCCTCGAGCGGCGCCGTGAACTCGCGGCCGTCCGGAGCGATGCGGGTCCGCCAATCGGCGTCGACGGGAGTCCGCACGATCCGGTGCCACTGCGCCTCCGCGTGCATCGTCGTGCCGAAGGCGGCGGCGGTCTGCGCCCAGCTGACGCGTACCTCGGAATCCGCTGCCGTGGGACTCTCCCGCACGGTGGCGGGATGGAAGACCCGGGCGTACGCGGGGAAGCCGCGGGGGACGACCGCGTGCATGCTGCCCAAACCCTCGTCGAGGGTCTCGCGCAGCCACGCGCCGACGCCGGGGTCTGCGATCCACTCCATGCGACCACGGTACCGGCCGTGTCCGACGACACGATCCGCGGCCGCGATCCTCATAATCGAGGGGTGACTGCCACCGCGACCCTCCCTTCCCTCGACGGCCGACGCTCCGCATGGTCTCGTCCACGACCTCCGCCGTCGACCCCGACGCCCCCAGCGTCTTCGAGTACTTCGAACGCGACGGCGCGATCTGGGGCGGCTACGAGGGCGACACGGTCACCTTCGGGAAGTTCGTTGGGCACGCGTACCGGCGACACGATCTGGGTCTCGTTCGTCCACGTGCTCAAGGCCGACGGCACCGTCGTCACCGGCGACGGCGAGAGCGAGTTGGAGCTCACCGACGACGGCCGCATCCGTCTGGTCGAGCACTACGAGATGCACGGACTCCCGCAGCTCAGTGTCGTCGAGGAGATCCCGGCCGCCTGACCTCAGCGCGGCGGGAGCGCATCCCGACCGGGGGAGGCCGGCGTCCACCGGGTCATCCCCAACGGGACCTCGGTCTGCCGCTCCGGCAGGTCGCCGGGCAGCAGGTAGGGCCGCCGGATCACTTCGTCGAGCACGACGACGCTGACCACGGTCCGCACCTCCGGAAGCTGCGCGATGACCCCCGTCGAGAACTCGTGCACGCCGCTCACGTCGACGGCGCGGATGAGCAGCATCGCGTCGTGCTCCCGGTCGTGATCGCGCACCATTCCACGTCCGGCATCTCCGATGATGCGCTCCCGGAACGAGGCCCAGGCCTGCGGCATCACCGTGACGAAGACGAGCGCCCCGATCGACAGCCCGGCCTTCGCCTGATCAACGCGCGCGCTGAACCCCGTGATGACGTTGTCGTGCACGAGCGACTCGACCCGCGTGTACGCACTGGCCCGCGAGATGCCGACCTTCTCGGCCAGCGCGGCGATCGAGACGCGACCGTTATCGCGCAGCACATCGAGGATTCTGTACGCCGTCTCATCCAAAGGGGCGGCACTTCGTCCAGATTGCTTCGACGGATCCGCGTCCTTGCTGGACATATTGCTCCTCACATCCGAGGTTCTCGACAATGCGTGCCTGTGTGACGCGCACTTGCTGGACACATCGTCGCATATGATGCGAATCTGATCCCCGGTCGTCCACATCGGTGGCGACCGGACCCGAATGTACTCCTCGCCCTTGGAGGCCCTGATGTCGTCACGCCGTATCACGCCGGTCATCGCGCTCGGAGCCGTCGCGCTCCTGGCGCTCGCAGGTTGCTCGGGAGGGAACTCGGCGAACAACTCCGAGTCGTCCCAGGGCTCCGACTCCCTCGTCATCGACACCGCGTTCTCGATCGAGACGACCGACCCCGGTCACACCTACGACCCGACCGGCAACATGATCGCGAAGGCGCTGTACGAGACCCTTGTCGACTTCGAGGGCTCCGACGTCTCGACCCCGGTCCCTGGCCTGGCGTCGTGGGAGCAGAACGACGAGGCGACGGAGTTCACCTTCACGCTCGACGGCGACCGCGTGTTCTCCGACGGCTCGCCCATCGAGGCGAAGGACGTCGTGTTCTCGCTGCAGCGCATCCAGGGCATGGCAGACGCCAAGCCCAACTTCCTGCTCGGCGGCCTCACGATCGAGGAGGTCGACGACAAGACCATCCGGTTCACCTCGGAGACCCCGCTGCTGCAGCTCCCGCGATCCTCGCGAACCCGGCGCTCGGCATCGTCAACGCCGACGTCGTCATGGAGAACGGCGGGGACCACCGATGGCACCGACAGCGCCCAGGGCTTCCTCGACGGCGAGTCCGCCGGATCCGGCCCCTTCGTGCTGGACACCCTCGACCTCAGCTCGCAGGTCGTCCTCACCCGCAACGACGAGTACAACGGCGACGAGGAGTCGGCCTACAGCCGCGTCGTCGTGCGCAACGTCTCGGAGAGCGCGACCCAGCTCGCCAACCTCAAGGGCGGCGACTCGATGGTCGCGATGGACCTCAACGGCGACCAGGTCGCGGGCCTCGGCGACGACATCAGCGTCGACTCGGTCCCTTCCGGTCAGACCATCTTCCTGCTGCTCAACCAGGGCGAGGCCGGCGGTGACCTCGCGAACGTGAAGATCGCGGAGGCCATCCGCTACGCGCTCGACTACGACGCGCTGCTCGAGCTCGCGGGCGCGGGTGCCGTGCAGGCGACCGGCGTCATCCCGCCCGGGTTCGAGGGTGCCCTCGACAGCGGCGTGGAGCAGGGACCTCGACAAGGCGAAGGCCGCGCTGGAGGAGGCCGGCTACACCGGTCAGACCCTCAAGCTCCAGTTCCCGAACGACTACCGGTCGGCGGCGTGGAGTTCACGCCGCTCGCAGAGCGCATCCAGGCGCAGCTCGAGGACGCCGGCATCGCCGTCGACCTCGCTCCTGCACCGTTCGCGACCGAGCTCGACGCGTACGTCAACAGGCACTGAGGGCTTCGGCCTCTGGTCTGGGGTCCGGACTACGCCGACTCCGCGAACTTCCTGCCCTTCGCGCCCGGTCTGAAGGTCGGCCTCCGCGCCGGCTGGGCGGCCGAGGCGAACCCCGGAGATCGCGGGCATCGCCGCCGGTGCGGCCGCCGCGACCGACGCCGAGCAGCGCACCGAGGCCTTCACGGAGTTCGCCGAGGCCCATGCAGGCCGAGGGCCCGTTCCGTGCCGCTGATCGTCCCCGTTCGCAACATCTCCTCCGCCTCCAGCGTGTCCGGCGCCGTCTACAACTCCGTGTGGGAGATGGACATCGCCGAGATCACGCCCGCCGGCTGATCGGACGACTCATGACGACAGTGGCCGTGCTGAGGCAGGCGCAGCGGCGCCGCTCGCCTCTCGTCGGGTACCTGCTGCGGCGGGCCGGGACCTCCCTGCTCCTGTTGGTGGGCGTGACCATCGTCACGTTCGCGCTCACCAACCTGGTGCCGGGAGACCCGGTCTCGGCCGCGCTCGGCGAGGGCGCGTCGCAGAACCCCGCGACGCGCGAGGCGTTCATCACGGCGAACGGTCTCGACCAGCCACTGTTCGTGCAGTACTTCATCTATATGGGGAACCTGCTCCGCGGGGACCTCGGCACGTCGCTGGTGACCGGACGCCCGGTCACCAGCGACCTCGCCACCGCCGTGCCCGCGACGATCGAGATCGCGATCAGCGCGATCATCGTCAGCCTCGCGGTCAGCGTCGTGCTCGGCACGCTCGCCGCCTACCGCCGCGGACTCGTCGCCGACCAGGTCATCCGCGTCGTCACGCTCGTCGGGCTCAGCGTCCCGACCTTCTGGCTCGCGCTGGTCAGCTTCTACGTGTTCTTCCTGGAGCTGCGCATCGCGCCGGGCTCCGGACGCATCTCGCCGTCGATCACCCCGCCGCCCCGTGTGACCGGGCTCTACACGGTCGACTACCTCCTCAACGGCGACGCGGTGGGCTTCTTCGACGCCCTCGCGCACCTCGCGCTGCCGGTCATGGTGCTCTCGCTCGTGACCATCGGTCTGCTCACCCGCTTCATCCGCACCTCGGTGCTCGAGGTCCTCGGCAGCGACTACGTGCGGGCAGCCCGTGCCAAGGGCCTGCCGGCGATGCGCGTCATCCTCGACTACGTGCTGCGGGGCGCCTCGCTGCCGATCCTCACCGTGGTCGGCGTGGCCTTCGGAGCCCTGCTCTCCGGAACGGTGCTCGTCGAGTCGGTGTTCGCCTGGCCGGGGCTGGGCACGTACGCCTACAACTCCGCCGCGAACCTCGACCTGCCCGGCATCATGGGCGTGGGCCTCGTGGTCGGCGTCATCTACCTCCTCATCAACTTCATCGTGGACCTGCTCTACGGCGTGCTCGACCCGAGAGTGAGGATCGCATGAGCCGCATCGCCGCAGCGACCCCCGCCGGACGCTTCCGCTTCCGCTGGCCGCGCGCCTGGCGCACCCCGCTCGGCATCATCGGCACCGTCATCGCCGGTGCGTGGATCATCGTCGCCTTCACCGCGCAGTGGTGGGTGCCCTACCCGCCGAACGCGCAGGTGCTGCCCCGTCTGCAGGCGCCGGGCATCGACACGATCCTCGGCACCGACGGCAACGGCCGCGACATCTTCTCCCGATTGATGACCGGCGCGACGGTGAGTCTGCCGCTCGCGCTCATGCTCGTGATCGCCGCCCTCATCATCGGCACCCTCGTCGGCGCGGTCGCCGGGTACTTCGGGCGCGCCGTCGACGAGACGCTCATGCGCATCACGGACCTGTTCATGGCGTTCCCGACCGTGATCCTCGCGATGGTGGTCGCGGCCTCGCTCGGCCCCTCGCTGTTCAACGCCGTCATCGCCGCGATCGTGGTCTCGTGGCCGCAGTACGCCCGCGTCACCCGCAGCATCGTGCTCGGTCTCCGCGGACAGAACTACGTGATCGCGGGCCGCCTGCTCGGACACTCGCCGGTGCGCACCCTGTTCGTCGACATCCTCCCGAACATCGCCGGCCCGGTCCTGGTGCTCGCGACACTCGACATCGGGGCGGCGATCCTGCTGCTCTCCGGCCTCTCCTTCCTCGGCCTGGGGGCGCAGCCGCCGACGGCCGAGTGGGGGTCGATGATCTCCGGTGCGATGCAGAACTTCGACGCCTGGTGGCTCGGAGTCTTCCCCGGTCTCGCGATCCTCACGGTGGTGCTCGCGTTCAACTTCCTCGGAGACGCGATGCGCGACGTGCTCGACCCGACCGCCGAGATCGCCCACGAGAAGCAGGCGGAGCACACGGCTTCCGCGACGGGGGTGCCCGCATGACCGCGCACAGCACGGCGACGCTGAGCATCCGCGACCTCACGATCGACATCGGCCGTCCGCTGGTCAAGGGCGTGTCCCTGGAACTCGAACCGGGGCGCATCCACGGCCTCGCGGGGGAGTCCGGCTCCGGCAAGACGCTCACCTCCCTCGCCGTGCTCGGCCTGCTGCCGCGACAGGCGAAGACCGGCGGCTCGATCCTGCTCGCGGGGGAGGAGCTCGTCGGTCGCAACCGCCGGGGGGCTCAACCGCATCCGCGGGAAGCGCATCGCGATGGTCTTCCAGGATCCGTCGGCCTCGCTGCACCCGCAGCTTCCGGTCGGTCGGCAGCTCACCGATCACATGCGCGTGCATCTCGGGCTCAAGGGCGCCGCTGCGCGCGAGCGGGCGGTGGAGCTGCTCCAGACCGTGCAGGTGCCAAATCCGGCCGAGGCGTTGAAGCGGTATCCGCACCAGTTCTCCGGCGGGCAGCGGCAGCGCATCGCGATCGCGTGCGCCCTCGCGTGCGATCCGGAGGTGCTGCTCGCGGACGAGCCGACGACCGCCCTCGACGTGACGGTGCAGGCCGGCATCCTGAAGCTGCTGCGCGACCTCGCGATCGAGCGGAACCTCGCCGTCCTGCTCGTGACTCACGACCTGGGCGTGATGAGCGCGATCGCCGACACGGTCGCCGTCATGAAGGACGGTCGCATCGTGGAGCTCGCCGACCGGGAGACGCTGTTCCGCGCCCCGCAGCACGAGTACACGCGCATGCTGCTCGCGGCCCTGCCGGGGTCGCGCATCGATGAGAGCCCGGAGGAGGCCGCGGATGAGTGAGGTCAGCGTCCTCGACGCGCGCGACGTGGTGGTGCGGTATCCGGGCACCCCGCCCGTGATCGCGTGTGAACGGCGTCTCGCTGAGTGTCGCGGCGGGAGAGACGGTCGCCCTCGTGGGCGAGTCCGGCAGCGGCAAGTCGAGCCTGGCCCGCGCTGTCGTCGGCATCGAGAAGACCGCCGGCGGGACGGTGTCGTTCCGCGGAGCCCCCGTCGCGCCGCTGGGGATCCGTCGTCGTGACACGGCGCTCACGGGCATCCAGATGGTCTTCCAGGACCCGGCGACCTCGCTGAATCCGCGCCGGCGGATCGGCGACCAGATCTCCGACGGCATCGCGACCGCCCGCGCGCGCGGTGCCGCCGGTTCCACCGTGGAGGAGTGGCTGGAGCGGGTCGGACTGCCCGCTGAGGTGCGCACCCGCTTCCCGCATCAGTTCTCCGGCGGCCAGAAGCAGCGCATCGCGATCGCCCGAGCGCTCGCCGCGCGGCCCTCGCTGCTCGTCGCCGATGAGCCGATCTCCGCCCTCGACGCGTCCACCCAGACGAGTGTCGCGGGGCTCATGCGCGACCTCGTGGCCGAGTCCGGCGCCGGGATGCTCTTCATCTCCCACGACCTCGCCGTCGTGCGCCGCATCGCCGACCGCACGTTCGTGATGTTCGGCGGGAGGGTGCTCGAATCAGGGCCGACCGCTGAGCTCTGGGCGGCGCCGCGGCACCCCTACACGCAGGCGCTGCTCGCCGCGATCCCGGAGCCCGACGGCACCGGCCGCATCCCCGATGCCCCCTCCGCCGACGACCGCGCGGTCTGGGCCGAGGTGCCTCCCGTCGCCTACTGACGCCGGGCACGGCGGGGCGGACCCGATGCTCCGTCAGGGAGAGTCGTCGGAGATGCGCTGAGCCCGATCGAGGTCTTCGGCCCGGAGGAGCTTCGACGCCTGAAGGATCTCGACGCCGAGAAGGTGCCCGTCGGCGTCGAAATCGAGGATGATCTCCCCGGCGCCGTGCGGGTTGCGTATCTCCGGTACCTGCGCGGCGGATTCGCCCGCGTGGAGCTCACGTCCGACCGGGAGGTACGCAGCATCCGCTTCGGGGTCATATCTGAGGTGCATCAACGGCCTCCGCTCGTTCCTCCGCCACCGGTCCTGGTGACGGCGAAGGGCCGGAGCATGCACCCCGGCCCTTCGCGTGTCTCGTGCGATCAGAGCGGCGCGACGATGTCCTGCTTCACGTCCCACTCGGTGATCTCGAGCGCGACGTCGACCGACTGCCCCTGGACGGTCGCGGAGCTGGTCGAGGCGAGGTTGACGTAGTCCTCGGTGACCTCGAACACGACCTCGACGGGCGTGCCCGCCTGCTCGACGGTGCCGCTGACGAGGTAGACCTTCTGGCCGAGGCGCTCGCCGGTGCCGGTCACGGTGAAGTCACCCGTGATGGCCTTCGCCGTCTCGGCGGGGTCCATCGCGGTGACGTCCTTCGCGGTGGTGCTGAGGCCCGCGATGATCGGGTCGCTCGACGACGGGTCGGCGGTCTGCCAGTCGCTCGACGGCGACTTCACCCAGACGTCGTCGCCGATCGCGACGATCGAGCCCATCGGGGAGAGCGACTCCAGCGCTTCTCGGACGGGTTGAAGCGCGTGGTGGACTCCATGCCCATCACGACGGTCTTGGCGGCGTAGCCGGCAGTGTCGGTCATGGCCTCGGCGATGCAGGCGCCGAGGGCAGAGCCGTCGACGGTGGCGCCGTCGGCGAGCTCGGGGCAGTCGGTGGACGGCGCTTCGCCTCCTGCGACGCGGCCCCGCTCGGCTTCGACTCGGCCGGCTTGTCCGACGCTCCCGCCGAGCATCCGGTGAGCATGACGGCGGCGGCGAGCACGACGCCGACCCCCCACTTGTTGACGCGCATGGCGCCCCCCTCCAGGTCATGTGCCGATGACCGTCACCAGGCACGCCCTCCAGCATGCCAAGGACCGAGCGGATGTGCGGGAGGCGGTTCCGAGAAACTCCGCTAGACTGTCGAGGTTGTCTGCCTTGCGGCGTCCATTCGGGATTCCACGGGCGGGCACGTGCACACACCCTCCTGCTCCCGGGAAAGCCCCGAGAGCCGTTCTAGTCCGAAGGAGGTGGGTAAGTGACGCACCAGTACGAACTCATGGTCATTCTGACCCCCGAGATCGACGAGCGCCAGGTCGCCCCGACGCTCGACAAGTTCCTGAAGGTCATCACCAACGATGGTGGCTCTATCGAGAACGTCGACATCTGGGGCAAGCGCCGTCTCGCCTACGAGATCCAGAAGAAGACCGAGGGCATCTACGCCGTCGTCAACTTCACCGCGACCAGCGCCGCCACGCAGGAGCTCGACGTCAGCTCAAGCTGAACGAGCAGATCATGCGCACCAAGGTGCTCCGCGCTGAAGAGGCTCAGGCGAGATCGCTTCCGAGGCCAAGCGCTCCGAAGAGAAGGCTGCCCGCAAGGCCGCCAAGGCTGCGAAGGCCTAAGTCTCATGGCCGGCGAAACCGTCATCACCGTGGTGGGCAACCTCACCGCCGACCCCGAGCTGCGCTACACGCAGAACGGGCTGCCGGTGGCGAACTTCACCATCGCATCGACGCCTCGCAACTTCGACCGTGCCGCGAACGAGTGAAGGACGGCGAAGCGCTGTTCCTCCGCGCCTCGGTGTGGCGTGAGTTCGCCGAGCACGTGGCGGGCTCGCTCACCAAGGGCATGCGCGTGATCGCGCAGGTCGTCTGCGCCAGCGTTCCTACCAGGACCGCGAGGGCAACCAGCGCACCGCGATCGAGCTGGAGGGTCGACGAGATCGGCCCTCGCTGCGGTACGCGACCGCGCAGGTCACCCGTGCGGCCTCGGGCGGTGGCGGCGGGGGACAGTCCGTCCCGCGCAGCAGCAGCAGGTGTCGGAGGAGCCGTGGTCCACGCCCGGCTCGTCGACCAGCGCCGACGCCTGGAGCACTCCGGGCAGCTTCGGCGACGACACCCCCTTCTGAAAACACTTCTTCACGGGTGGGTCCCTGAGCTTGTCGAAGGGCCGCACCCCGCTCATCACTAAGGAAAAACTATGGCTGGAAAGTCGAGCGGCGACCGCCGCAAGCCGCGGAAGGGTGGCAAGCCCACCGCTCCCGCGAAGTCCATCCGGGTCGGTGTCATCGATTACAAGGATGTCGCCACCCTTCGCAAGTTCGTCTCGGAGCGCGGCAAGATCCGCGCCCGTCGTATCACCGGTGTCTCGGTGCAGGAGCAGCGTCTGATCGCCACGGCGATCAAGAACGCGCGCGAAATGGCGCTCCTGCCCTACGCTGGCGCCGGCCGGTAAGGGTATCGAGATGGCAAAGCTGATTCTCACGAACGAGGTCGCCGGGCTCGGTAGCGCCGGTGACGTGGTCGAGGTCAAGAACGGGTACGCCCGCAACTTCCTCATCCCGCAGGGCTTCGCTACGGCGTGGACCCGCGGTGGCGAAAGCAGGTCGCATCGATCCAGGCCGCGCGTCAGGCACGCGCGATCCACGACCGCGACGAGGCTGTGGCCCTGAAGAACACCCTCGAGGGCACCAAGGTGCGCCTCGCGGTGAAGGCCGGCAAGGAAGGCCGTCTGTTCGGCTCGGTGAAGACCGCCGACGTCGCAGAGGCCGTCACGGCTGCGGGCCTCGCTCGATCGACAAGCGCAAGGTGCACATCACCTCGCCCATCAAGGCGACCGGTGAGCACGAGGCGACCGTGCGTCTGCACGAGGACGTCACTGCCGTCATCACGCTGCAGGTCGTCGCCGCCAAGTAAGGCACCCGACGGGCCCTGCCTGTCGAACAGAACGCCCCCTGTCCTCCGGGACAGGGGGCGTTTCTGCGTCTGGACGCGGGTCAGGCGGCAGGGGTGCTGCCTGATTCCATCGTCTGGTCGATGAGGTGATGCCTCCGTCGACGCTGCGCGACGAGCGCCCACGCCAACGCCACGATGCCGAGGCCGAACACCGCACCGCCGACGAGGAGCGGGACGTTCAGCGGCTCCTCGCCACGGGCAGAGGCGGCGAGGGTGCACCCGGGAGCGTCCGCGTCGAACACCGAACCGGCCGCGATGCAGTCGTTCAGCACGGTGACCTGACGGGCATAGGCCTGATCGGTGTGGACGCTGATCTTCCCGTCCGCCCCCACCTCGCACGGGTTGTCCTCCGTGCACTTCTCCCCGTCGGTGTTGCTCGAACTGTTCACCCCGACGATGGTCTTCCCGTCGGCGGCGACGAGGGCTGCCCCGGAGGTGCCGTGGTAGGTCTCGCAGTCCTCGTCCTTCGCCAGTCGCAGCGAGTCATAGAGCTCATACTCGCCTTCGCGCAGGGTGGGGACGATCGTCTCGACGGTGCAGGTGGAGCCCTCATCCGCCTGCAGGGTGACCACGTCTCCGATCTTCGGCGGCGCGGCGGCGATGTCCAGGACGGTGACGCCCTGCGATTCGAGGTCGGCGTAGGAGGCGTCGAGCCGATAGAGCGCGAGATCGGTGCCGGTCATGGTGGCGAACAGCAGCCGCTCCGTTCTCGATGTGGTCAGGAGGTACCCGTTCTCGTCCTTGAACGGGACCGAGGAGTCCGATGATCGGTCAAGCTCGAATGCTCCAGGCTGCGGGATGTCTCGAGACGGATCCACGGCCGGGGTGCAGTGCCCGTTGGTGAGGAGGAGGGCATGGTCCTCGTCCGTCGACGCCGCGGCTCTGACGATGGAGGACGCGCAGGGCCCGACGCCCGGGTAGCCGGCGAGGGGGTCATGGGGCACGACGTCATCGGGAATCGACTCGTACGTCGACATGACGGTCCGGATCCAGTCGGCGTGCGCGGTCACGTCGGTGAAGAGGCCGCTGACCTCCGGGTTCTGGTCCTCGCTGCCGGTGAGTATGCCGGCGAGGGCCCACCCTCCGTTCACACGGACGAGCAGCGGCCCCCCGGAGTCTGCGTTTCCGGTCTTGCCGTCGCCGTCGCCGGCGCACATCTCGCTGACTCGTTCGATGGTGGGGCAGTCGGCGTTGTCGAGGACTCGCGCGTCGAACTCCTTCAGCATCGTCGGATAGTGGGATTGTTCGCCCGGACTCGCGTCATTACCCCAACCGAGAAAACGCACCGCCGTGCCGACCTTCGGCCGCGCCGACGCGAGAGGGATCGGCGTCTGCGACACCGGCTCGTCGAAGCGCAACAGCATGAGGTCTTCACCGATCACGGGCTCGGTACCCTCGGGGAGGCGGAAGAACCGGCTCACCGTGGCGACCTCACCGCCTTCCGTCACGTCGGCGGAACCGAATTGGACCGTCCATCCCTTCGGCGTTCCCGTGCTGACGAGGTTGTTCTTGCGGCAGTGCGCGGCGGTGAGGCCCCAGTTCGCGTCGATCAGGGTGACGCCGCAGCCGTTGCCTCCCGGCCCGGCGTCTCCGGGTAGCCGGGCTTGTAGGCGCCCATGAAGGGGTAGGACTCCGTCGCGTCGCTGCCGTCGCTGATCGCGAGCGCGGGCGTCGTGCCCGCGAGGACCAGGAGCGAGGCGAGCACGGCGGCGACGAGGTATCTGATGCGTGTCATGCGAAGGACCGTACGGACGGGGATGTTGCAGGACTGTCGCCGGATTCGCATACGCTCTCGCAACATCCGGTGGGGTGGGCTGGTGTCATGACCGCAGCGACGACATCGCGCGCGCCCTGGGCGATGCCGCGAAGGGGCTGCTGATCGTCCTCGTGGTGTTCTGGCACGTCGTGCTGAAGACCTACCTGCAGGTCGACTGGCGGCTCGGCATCCCCTTCCCGGAGCCTGGGGTCTCGCGAGCGACCTCATCTGGCCGTTCCTCATGCCGCTGTTCCTGTTCCTGTCCGGATACTTCGCCTCCGCAGCGTTGGCTCGACCGTGGGCGGCCGTGCTCCGTCCGCGCGTGGGCCGCTTCCTCTACCTCTATCTCCTCTGGAGCCTCATCCATGCCGCCGCGATGTGGGCGTTCCCGACTTCCCGACGTTCGTACCGAGGAGTGTCTCCGCGTTCGTGGAGGGGGTGACGATCAGCCCGCCGAACACCTGGTACCTCTACGCCCTCGCGCTGTACTTCGTCGTCGCGAAGGGATTGCAGCGACTGCCGCGCGGCGTCCTGCTGGCGGGTTCCGGAGTCCTCTCGGTGGCGGTGGCCGCCGGGCTGGTCGATGTGGTGAGCAACCGCGGATCGCTCCTCTACAACCTCTTCTTCTTCCTCGGAGGTGCGTACCTCGCACCGCGCATCCGTCGCTTCACCGCTCGTCCGCGACCAGCACTCGCCGGGGCCCTGATCCTCGGGTACCTCGCCGCCTACGCCGTCATGCGCGTGACGGGTACGGAGACCGTTCCCGGGTGTGGCCGGCGGTGTCCGTCCTCGGGGTGGCGATGGGACTCGCCGTCGCCCCGATCCTCGCGGGCCTCCCGCTGGCCGGGCGGGGCCTGCAAGCGCTCGGCGTCCGGAGCCTGCCCATCTACCTCCTGCACATGCCGCTGCTCGCGCTCGCCGACGCCGCGCTCGTGGGGGTCCTGTCCGACGCGGGGCAAGCCGTGCAGCTGCTCGCGGCCGTCCTGCTCCCGGTCGTGCTCACGGCGGGTCTGGTCGCCGCGTGCATCGGCCTCGATCGCCTCACCGCTCGCGATGGACTCGCCTGGCTGTGGGATCTGCCTCGTCGGCGGGCCGCGGTCGACGGCGCGCCTCGGAGAGTCCCCTGGCGGACACCGGTCGCGGTGCTGACCTTGGTGGGGGTCGGCCTCGCCGTCAGCGCCGCGGCGGCGGTCCCCGCCCGCCCCGCCGCGATCGCCGACCGCGCCGCGACCAACGAGGGCGAGGTCAGCATCGGCGCCGTCGCGACATCCTGCTGTACGACGCGTCGCGCGGGATCCCGGTGGATCGCGGACGATCGACCTTCGACGCCGTGCGCCCGTGGTTCACCGAAGACATCGTCACCGGCAACCTCGAGCAGGTGATCGCGGCGGACACCGGCGTCGACAAGTGCGGCGGGAGCGACCACTGCCTCGCGTTCCGCAGCGAGCCGGATGCCGTGGAGGCGCTGCGTGGATTCGACGTGCTCAATCAGGCGAACAACCACAGTCACGACTTCGGCCGGAGGGCGTCGACGAGACGAGGACGATCCTCCGCGCAGAGGGCATGGACGCGGTCGGCGACCGGAACGAGGTCGTCGTGACGAGGGTGGGGGAGACCACCGTGGCCCTGGTCGGGTTCGCGCCTACGGGGGGTTCAACCGGGTCACCGACCTCCGTCACGTCGGTCAGGTGGTGCGCGCGGCGGCGGAACAGGCCGATCTCGTCGTCGTCCACGCGCACATGGGCGCCGAGGGACCAGAGGCCGACGCGGTCACCGGCGGGACCGAGCACAGCTTCGGGGAGAACCGGGTGATCCGCAGGCGTTCGCGCATGCGGCCGTCGACGCCGGGGCCGATCTGGTGGTCGGGCACGGTCCGCACGTCGTCGGGGTGCGGAGTTCTACCGTGGCCGGCTCATCGCGTACAGCCTGGGCAACTTCGCGGGAGGGGGCGTCTTCGGGGCCGAGGAGGAGACGCGCTTCGGCGCCTACCTGTCGGTCCGTCTCCGCGCAGACGGAACGTATCTCGGCGGACAGGTCCGCTC
>NZ_JBFLUM010000040.1:0-14968 GCF_050470785.1 Microbacterium sp. NRRL B-14842
CACCGCCATCGCGGAGTCGGGCGACGGCTGGCGCCTCACGGTGCGCGCCCCGAAGGCCGCTGCCGACGCCGTGCACGGCGAGTCGATCGCGGTCTCCGGCGTCTGCCTGACCGTCGTCGGCTCCACCGCCGAGACCTTCGACGCCGACGTCATGAAGCAGACGCTCGACGTCGCGGCCCTCGGCGCGGCGACCGTCGGCACCAGGGTCAACATCGAGAAGGCGATGCCCGTGGGGGCGCGGCTCGGCGGGCACATCGTGCAGGGCCACGTCGACGGCACCGGCACCGTGCTCGAGGTGCGCCCCGGCGCGCAGTGGAGCGTCCTGCGCATCAGCCTTCCCGACGACCTCGCGCCGCTCGTCGTCGACAAGGGCTCCATCTCCGTCGACGGCACCTCGCTGACGGTGAGCGCAGTGAGCCCTCCGACCCCTTCGACCCCTTCGACAGGCTCAGGGACCCCGGAGGGGCTCAGGAACCCGGGAGGGCTCAGGGACCCAGGAGGGCTCGGGCACCGGGGCGGGCACTGGTTCGAGGTGTCGCTCATCCCGGAGACCCTGGCGGCGACCACCCTCGGCACCCGCGCGGTCGGCGACCGCGTGAACCTCGAGACCGACATCCTCGCGCGGCACGTCGAGCGACTGCTCGCATTCCGCGCCGCACCGGAAGGGGGCTCGCGATGAGCCTGGCAACCATCCCCGAAGCCCTGGAGGCGCTGCGCGCAGGACGCCCCGTGCTCGTGGCCGACGACGAGAATCGGGAGAACGAGGGCGACGTCGTCCTCTCCGCCGAACTCGCCACACCCGAGTGGGTCGCCTGGACCGTGCGCTGGTCCTCCGGGTTCATCTGCGCGCCGATGCCCACCGACCTCGCGGACAGCCTCAACCTCCCGCCGATGGTCGCGGCCAGCGAAGACGCGCGCTCCACCGCCTACACCGTCAGCGTCGACGCCGCGGAAGGGGTGACGACCGGGATCAGCGCCAGCGACCCGCGCCCGCACCCTCAACGTGCTGGCGAACCCCGACTCGACGGCGACGAGCATCATCCGCCCCGGCCATGTGCTCCCGCTCCGGGCCGTGGACGGCGGCGTGCGCGAGCGCAGCGGTCACACCGAGGCCCGCGGTCGAGCTCATGAAGCTCGCCGGCCTCCGGCCCGTCGGCGCGATCGCGGAGGTCGTCGCCGAAGACGGCAGCATGATGCGGCTTCCCGGGCTCCTCGAACTCGGCGCCCGCGACGGCGTGCCGGTCATCACGATCGAGCAGCTCATCGCACACCTCAACGAGATCGACCCGGAGGGGGCGACCCCGGCCGCCCAGCGCGGTCGCCGGGTGAGCCTCCGTGCTGACGCCACCCGTGCCCACCGACCACGGCACGTTCCGCTTCCTGGCCTACAAGGACCGCGTCACCGGCACCGACCACATCGCGGTCGTATCGGGCGAGCCGACCGAGACCGCCCTCGTGCGCGTGCACTCGGAGTGCCTGACCGGCGAGGCGTTCGGGTCCCAGAAGTGCGAGTGCGGCCCGCAGCTGGATGCCGCGCTGGACGCCATCGACCGCGAAGGCGGCATCGTCATCTACATGCGGGGGACACGAGGGCCGGGGCATCGGTCTCATCAACAAGCTGCGCGCCTACAGCCTGCAGGAGGACGGCCTGGACACCGTCGATGCGAACCTGGCACTGGGCCTCCCGGCGGACGCCCGCGACTACGCGGCAGCGGCCGGGATCCTCACCGATCTGGGGGTCTCGAAGGGTCCGTTTGCTCACCAACAACACCGACAAGGTGAACAAGCTGCGTGAGCTCGGCCTCGACGTCGTCGAGCAGGTGCCGCCTGATCGTGGGCGTGGGTCCGAACAACCACCAGTACCTGGAGACCAAGCGCGACCGCATGGGCCACATCATCGGCGAAGCAGAGCTCGCCGAGGCCCTCGCGGCAGGAAAGGACGAGGAATGAGCGGCGCCGGAGCACCCAAGACGGGGAACATCGACGGGGCGAGGGCTGGAGGTCGTCGTGATCGCCGGCACCTGGCACGAGGTGATCTCGAACGGCCTGATCGCCGGCGCCCAGCGGGTGCTCGACGAGGCCGGAGCGACGCATCGCCTGGTGCGGGTGCCCGGCTCGTTCGAGCTCGCCGTGGCCGCGCAGGCCGCCTTCGCGGGCGGTGCGGACGCGGTGGTCGCCCTCGGGGTCATCATCCGCGGCGGCACGCCGCACTTCGAGTACGTCTCGGCCGCGGCGACCGACGGCCTCACCCGTGTCTCCCTCGATGCCGGCAAGCCGGTCGGGTTCGGGCTGCTCACGCTCGACGACGAGAAGCAGGGACTGGACCGCGCAGGCCTGGAGGGCTCGAAGGAGGACAAGGGCGCGGAGGCCGCGGACGCGGCGCTGCGCACCGCCCTCGTGATCCGCGAGCTCCGCGGCTGATTCCCTCCGCCTCGCGCCCGATCGCGGGCGCGAGGTCAGGCGTGCCTTGGTGGCGCGGAATGCCGCGCTCTCGTACGGTGAGGGCATGGAGACCCTGCGCCACATCGTGCTCTTCGTCCACCTCATCGGCTTCGCCCTGCTCTTCGGGGCCTGGGCGGCGCAGGCGTTCGGCGGCAAGCGGGTGTTCACGCGTCTGATGACCATCGGCATGACGATCGCCGCGGTCGCCGGCCTCGCCCTCTCCGCCCCGTGGGGCCTCCCGGAGGGCGTCGAGATGAACTACGCCAAGATCGGCACGAAGCTCGTCATCCTCCTCGTGATCGGCGCCCTGCTCGGCATCGGCACGGCGCGCCAGAAGCGCGACCAGGTCGTGCCGCCCGCGATCTTCTGGCTCGTGGGCATCCTCACGGCCGTGAACGCCGCCATCGCCGCGATCTGGCGCTGACGCGCGGATCAGCGCCGGCTGCGCTCCCAGAGCGCGGATGACTGCTCCCCGGCCCCATCCGTACGGATGCGCTGGCCGTTGCGTCCCCCGCGGGCGAACGTGGCGGTGACGCCCGGCGGGACGTCGGAAGCCGCCACCGGGCTCGACGACCAGGTGCAGGCGCGCACGTGCACGAGGTCTGCCGCCACCGCGGCCGGATCGTCGTCGTAGCGCCACGGTCCCGTCAGCCGCCCGAGCCAGAAGAGTCCGTCGACGTCCCTGGTCCAGACGAGGGTTCCCGTCGGAAGCGCCGCGAAGCGCTCCAGCCGCCGCGCGGCCCGCTCTCCATGGCGGGCGTCGACGGCGGCGAGCGCCGCAGTCAGAGAGCCGGGCGTGCTGTCGAGCCGCCCACCCATGCCGCAGACGCCCTCGGCGAGCGCACGCTCGACCGCGACTCCCGGCGCGACGGCATCGTCGCGAGAGCGCATCGGTGCGCGGTAGGCGAGCGGTTCGCCGGGGCCATCGTCCGTCATGGGAGCGGCACGAGGGTCGCCTCGACATCGCGCCCGTCGACCACGACGCGCATCATCGTGTGCACGGGCTGTCGACGCCGGTCGGTCGGAGAGCCCGGGTTGAGCAGCCGCAGACCGTTCGGCGTGACGGTGTCCCAGGGGATGTGCGAGTGTCCGAAGATCAGCACGTCGACATCGGGGAAGGCGAGATCCATCCGCTTCTCCCGCCCGGTCGCGGCGCCCGTCTCGTGGATGACGGCGACGGCGGTGTCCTCCACGGTGAACCGCGCGATCTCCGGCAGCACCCGGCGGATCTCGGGGCCGTCGTTGTTGCCGTGCACACCGTGGAGCACGCGCGCGCGGGACTGGAGCAGCTCGACGGTGGGGAGATCGACCCAGTCCCCCGCGTGCACGACGACGTCGGCCTCGTCGATGGCCTGCAGCACCGCGTCCGGCAGCCGCTTCGCCCGCTTCGGGACGTGCGTATCGGCGAGGAGCAGCATCCGTGTCGTCATGATCCCCCTCCGGCCGGTCTCCCCCGACTCTACGCGCGGGCACCGACGCCCTCGACCCGGTCCGTCATCAACGTCCAGGGAACTCCCAGGAAGGCGTAGACTCGCCCGAGTCCGTCGGTATACCGGCGGAGGATCGGAGACCCCTTGAGCACCGCCACCACCCCCGCGAACCCCCGCTCGCGCGTCATCACCGCGAGCCTCGTCGGCACCACCATCGAGTTCTACGACTTCTACGTCTATGCGACGGCAGCCGTGCTCGTCTTCCCCACACTCTTCTTCCCGAGCACGAACGACACCGCGTCGCTGCTGTCGTCGTTCGCCGTCTTCGGCGCGGCCATGGTCGCCCGCCCGATCGGCGCCGTCGTCTTCGGGCACTTCGGCGACAAGTTCGGACGCAAGGCGACCCTCGTCGCGTCGCTCCTCACCATGGGCATCGCGACGTTCGTGATCGGTCTCCTGCCCACGTTCCAGCAGATCGGCTGGGTCGCCCCGCTGCTCCTGCTCATCCTCCGTCTCGCCCAGGGCTTCGCGCTGGGCGGCGAGTGGTCGGGCGCCGCGCTCGTGGCCACCGAGAACGCCCCGAAGGCAAGCGTGCCTGGTACGGCTCGTTCCCGCAGCTCGGGGCGCCGCTCGGCTTCATCATCGCGAACGGCATCTTCCTCGCCATCAACTTCGCCCTCCCGCACCCGGAGGACTCGGCGCTGAAGTCGGAGGCCTTCCTCTCCTGGGGCTGGCGCGTGCCGTTCCTGTTCTCCGCCGTCATGGTCATCATCGGTCTGTGGGTGCGGCTCCGCCTCGTCGAGTCGGGACACGTTCAAGAAGGCGGAGAAGACCGGCGCGATCCGCAAGCTCCCGCTCGCGACCGTGTTCCGGCACCACTGGAAGCAGCTCATCCTCGGCACGTTCATCATGCTGGCGACGTACGTGCTGTTCTACCTGATGACGAACTTCACGCTCACCTACGGCACGAAGGCCGCCGACCTCGAGACCGCGTCGGCCGCCGCCCGCGCTGCGGCCGAGGCGACCGGCAAGGACTTCGACCCGAGTGTGTTCGCGGCGCAATTCTACCCGGGCCTCGGCTTCGGCTACACCGACTTCGTACTCATGCAGATCATCGGCGTCGTGTTCTTCGGCATCTTCACGTTGCTGTCCGGACCGATCGCCGACGCCATCGGGCGCCGCAAGCTGCTCCTGTGGGTCACGGGACTCATCGTCGTCTTCGGTCTGTCGTTCAACCTCTTCCTGCTGCCGCAGGCCGACCCGAAGTTCACCGGGGCCCTCACCCAGGCTTTCCTCGTGTTCGGCTTCATGCTCATGGGCACGACGTTCGGGCCGATGGGGGCGCTCCTGCCGGAGCTGTTCCCGACGAACGTGCGTTACTCCGGTTCGGCGATCGCGTACAACGTGTCATCGATCCTCGGTGCGGCCGTGGCGCCGTTCATCGCGGTGGCCCTGTGGGCGGCGGTCGGCGGCGAGCCCTGGCTCGTGGGACTGTACCTGTCGTCGATGGCGGTGCTGACGTTCATCGCGCTCATCTTCACTCCCGAGACGAAGGACCACGACTACGAGGACGACCTCGGTCTCGCCTCCGCCGTCGAGCTCTAGAACCGACCGAACGGAACGGCTGCACTCCCTCGGGGGTGCAGCCGTTCTCGTCTTCCTGGTCAGACGCTCACAGCACCACGACATCGCAGTACCGGGTCGCCGTCTTCGCCAGCCGGCGATCGGCCGTGAGCAGTGGGACGTCGAGGGCCTCCGCGAGCGCGACATAACCGGCGTCGTACGCGGAGACGTCCTCGCGCAGCGACCAGATCCGCGGGATGAGCCGACGCAGCGGATGGCGGGTGATCTGCAGCGCCGCGAACGCCTCGAGGGCCTCACGAGCAGCATGCGCCGGCACCGAATTCCGCATCGTGAGGCGTCGGAGCACGGAGAGGACCTCGATGTCGAGGCCCGCGTGCGCATGGAACCCCTCGCCGTGCGTCCAGACCTCCTCGCCGAGCAGCGCCTCGATCGCGGCCGAGGCATCGAGCACGACCGCGTCGGCCGTCCTGCTCACGTCTGGTCCTCTCCCTCGCGCTCGTCCCGTTCACGATCGCGGGCGGCGAGGATGCTCTCGCGCGTCAGGGAGATACCGGCCGCGCGCGCCCGGGACCGCGACGCCTCGAGGATCTCGGCATTGCTGCGGTAGCGGACGAGGTCTTCCAACTCGCGCGCTACGTAGTCCGACAGGCTCATGCGCTCCGCCGCGGCACGCTCCTTGAGCCGGGCATGCACGTCGTCGGGCAGATTCCTCACTTGCAGCATGCGAGCCATCCTGTCAGCATCGCATGCGCCACACATGCGGACAAGGGCGCCCCTGTGGACAACGCGCACGTCAACACTTCTTGACACCGTCCCAAGCGTCAACGAACATTGACGCGAAGGAGGTCTCCATGTCTCACCCCACCACCATCGCCGCGGCCGAGGGCGGCGAACCCCTCGCCGAGCTCCACCGCCTGGCGGCGCTACGCAAGGAGCTCGCGCGCGCCGAAGAGGCCCAGGTCCGTCGCGCTCGCACGAGCGGCTACTCGTGGCAGGCGATCGCGAGCGCCCTCGGCGTCACCAAGCAGGCGGCACATCGCCGTTTCGGTCGCACCTGAGCCCATACAGCCACCCCATAGGAAATGACCGCGCCCCGAGTACGGTCGAAGTACCATCTCCAGATCGAGGTCCCCCATGTCCCGCACGGCGACAGCACGCCGACGCGGACGGGGCGCACCGGCCGACGTGCCGCGCGCCACCTTCCGCCAGCTCCTCCCCCTTCCTCTTCGAGCACAAGCGCACCCTCGTCGTCGTCGCCGTCCTCAGCGTGTTCGGCGCCGCGACCTCGCTCGTGCAGCCCCTCCTCGTCGGACAGGTCATCGAGGCCGTGCAATCCGACGGCACGATCGGCGTCCTCGTGTGGCTGCTCGTCGGTTTCGTGATCGTGTCGTCGATCATCTCCGGGTTCCAGCACTATCTGCTGCAGCGCACCGGCACCGCGGTCGTCTACTCCAGCCGCCGCAAGCTCATCGCCCGCATCCTGCACCTGCCGACGTCCGAGTTCGACGCACGGCGCACCGGCGATCTCGTCTCCCGCGTCGGCACCGACACCACGCTCCTCTACGCCGTCCTCACGCAGGGGCTCGCCGACGCCGTCGGCAACGTCGTGCTCTTCGCGGGCGCGCTCATCGCGATGCTGCTCATCGACCCCGTTCTGCTCCTGCTCATCGTCCTGGTCATCGGCGTCTCCGTCGTGGTCGTCGTCGCCCTCAGCGGCCGGATCCGGACGGCGTCCACGGCCCAGCAGGAGAAGGTCGGCGAGCTGGCCTCGGGCGTGGAGCGGGCCGTCGGCTCCATCCGCACCATCCGCGCCTCCGGTGCGACCGAACGCGAGACCGCGGCGGTGACGGAGCGGGCCTCCGAGGCGTACGGCATCGGCGTGCGCATCGCGAAGATCTCCTCGCTCGTGGTGCCCGTCGCCGGCATCGCCCTTCAGCTCTCCCTGCTCGTCGTGCTCGGCGTGGGCGGCTTCCGCGTCGCGGCCGGAGCCATCTCGATCGCGGCCCTCATCTCGTTCGTGATGTTCCTCTTCCTGCTGGTGATGCCCCTCGCCTCGACGTTCGGCGCGATCACCTCCGTCAACCAGGCCCTCGGCGCGCTCGGCCGCATCCAGGAGGTGCTCGACCTGCCCACCGAGACCCAGGACGACGCGGCCACCGCCGCGGCGCTGCCCCGCGAGGAGGAACCGGCTCCGGACGCCCCCGCTCTGGAGTTCCGCGACGTGCGCTTCCGCTACCCGGAGAACGTCGTCGCCGCCCGCCGTGCCGCCGCGAGGGAGGCGCAGACCCTGCTCGCCGATGCGCACCTGGAGCAGACCGAGGCCGCACCCGACCCCCAGGACCACGAGGTGCTCCGCGGGGTGTCGTTCGCGGTCCCTCGTGGGGCACGCGTGGCGCTGGTCGGTCCGAGCGGAGCGGGGAAGAGCACGATCCTCTCCCTCATCGAGCGCTTCTACGACCCGACAGGCGGATCCATCCGGTTGAAGGGGCACGACACGCGCACCTATCCGCGGGACGAGCTCCGCGCCCACTTCGGCTACGTCGAGCAGGACGCCCCGACGCTGGCCGGCACCCTCGCCGAGAACCTGCGGCTCGCGTCACCGACGGCCACGGACGAGGACTGCGCCCGCGTGCTCCGCGCCGTGAACCTCGGCGACGTGCTCCAACGGAACCCGCTCGGCGTCGACGCTCCCGTCGGCGAGGACGGCGTGATGCTCTCCGGCGGCGAGCGGCAGCGACTCGCGATCGCCAGGGCGCTCCTCACCGACGCCCCGATCCTGCTGCTGGACGAGTCGACCTCCTCGCTCGACGGCTGTGAACGAGCAGCGCATGCGCGAGGCCATCGATGCGGTCGCCACAGACCGCACGCTCGTCGTGATCGCCCATCGTCTGTCCACCGTCGTCGACAGCGACCTCATCGTCGTGCTGCAGGACGGCGTGGTCGTGGGACAGGGCACCCACGCCGAGCTCGTGGAGTCGACCCCGCTCTACCGCGACCTCGCCCGCCACCAGCTCCTCGCCTAGCTCCCTGTCCCCCCTGTACACCGCCGAGACCCCGGCTTTCTGCCGAGACCCCGCCTTCCGCACGAATGCGGGGCGGGGTCTCGACGCGAAACCGGGGTCTGGGGAGTGGGTGCCACGAAGGCGGGGCGTCGGAGACCACTCAGCCATGGGTTCGTCTCTGATGCCCCGCCTTCGCGGGTAGGGCTCGACCCGGAGGCCGAGGGTGCCGGCTCCCCCGAACCGGCACCGGTCTGGGGGCTACGCCTTCGCGAGGCGGTAGCGCAGCGACGCGAGCTCCGTGCGGAGGGCCGCGGGCACCCGGTCGCCGAAGGTGTCGTAGAACTCCTCCGTGAGGTCGGCCTCGGCCTTCCACGCCTCGGGGTCGACGGAGAAGAGCTCGTCGAGGTCTTCCGCAGGGATGTCGAGCCCGTCGAGGTTGAGGTCCTCCACGCGCGGCAGGCGTCCGATGGGGCTGTCCACCGCCGGCACGTCACCGGCCACGCGGCGGATGATCCAGTCGACGACGCGGGAGTTGTCGCCGAACCCGGGCCAGAGGAACCGGCCGTCCGCTCCGCGACGGAACCAGTTCACCTGGAAGATGCGCGGCGCGCGGTCGAAGCGCAGGCCCCGGCCGACCTTGAGCCAGTGACCGAAGTAGTCGGCCATGTTGTAGCCGCAGAACGGCAGCATCGCGAACGGGTCGCGGCGCAGCTCGCCGACCGTGCCCTCGGCCGCCGCCGTGCGCTCGGAGGAGATGTTCGAGCCGAGGAAGACGCCGTGCGTCCAGTCGGTGGCCTCGACTACGAGCGGCACGTTGCTCGCGCGGCGTCCGCCGAAGAGGATGACGTCGAGCGGCACGGCCTCCTCCCAGTCCTCGGAGATCTGCGGGCACTGAGCCGCCGACACCGTGAAGCGCGAGTTGGGGGTGCGCCGCGGGACGACCGGAGTCGGGCGTCCAGTCGTTGCCCTCCCAGTCGATGAGGTTCGCGGGCGCCTCGTCGGTCAGGCCCTCCCACCACACGTCGCCGTCGGGGCGGAGCGCGACGTTGGTGAAGATCGTGTTGCCCCACAGCGTCTCGACCGCGGTGACGTTGGTCGACTCACCCGTTCCGGGCGCGACGCCGAAGAAGCCGGCCTCGGGGTTGATGGCCCACAGGCGGCCGTCCTCGCCGGGACGGATCCAGGCGATGTCGTCGCCGAGGGTCTCGACCTTCCAGCCCGGGATCGTCGGGCGGAGCATCGCGAGGTTCGTCTTGCCGCAGGCCGAAGGGAAGGCCGCAGCCACGTGGTAGGCCTTGCCCTGCGGGTCGATCACGCGGATGAGGAGCATGTGCTCGGCGAGCCAGCCCTCATCACGCGCGATCACCGAGGCGATGCGCAGCGCGAAGCACTTCTTCGCCAGGATGGCGTTGCCACCGTAGCCCGAGCCGTACGAGTAGACCTCGAGCGTCTCCGGGAAGTGCACGATGTACTTGTCGTCGTTGCAGGGCCACTCGACGTCCGGTTCGCCGGCCTCCAGCGGAGCACCGACGGAGTGCACCGTCTTGACCCACGGCGCGCCCTCGGCGATCTGGCGGGTGACCTCGTCGCCCACGCGGGTCATGATGCCGATCGATGCGACGGCGTAGGCGCTGTCGGTGATCTGCACGCCGATGTGCGACAGGGGTCCGCCGACGCGACCCATCGAGAACGGCACGACGTACATCGTGCGGCCGCGCATCGAGCCCTCGAAGATCTCGTCCATCTTCGCGTGCATCTCTTCCGGGTCGGCCCAGTTGTTGGTGGGCCCGGCGTCCTCCTCGCGCTCCGAGGCGATGAAGGTGCGGGCTTCGGTGCGGGCGACGTCGCTGGGGTGCGAGCGCGCCAGGTACGAGCCGGGGCGCCACTCGGGGTTCAGCTTGATGAGCTTGCCCTCGTCGACGAGTCCGCGCAGCAGCCAGTCGTTCTCGGCGCGCGAGCCGTCCACCCAGTGCACGGCGTCCGGCTGCGTGAGCGCGCGGATCTCTTCCACCCAGGCGGCGAGCTCGGCCATTGCGGGGGTGTCGTAGGAAGGGGCGGTGCCGAACGTGCGCGTCGGGGCGACAGGGGACGTGCGAGGGGTGAGGACTTCGGCCATGGCCATGACTGCTCCTTCGAAGTGTGGGGCGTTGCTTCCATCTTCTTCGCCCTTGACGCGGACTTTCGGCCAAACCGAACGATAAGAATCGCTGTTCTTTCGCTAGACTCAAACAATGGCGTCCTCCGGCATCCACCTCACGACCCTCGGCCACCGCATCCGGCACCGCCGCCTGGAGAAGGGGTACACCCTCGACGAGCTCGGCGCCCTCGTCGGCGTCGCCGGCTCCCAGCTCAGCCTCATCGAGAACGGCAAGCGCGAGCCCAAGCTCTCCCTCCTCCAGGCGATCGCCCAGGCCACCGGCACCGAAGTGACCGACCTCATCTCCGGCGAGCCGCCGAACCGGCGTGCCGCTCTGGAGATCGAGCTGGAGCGGGCCCAGGAGAGCCCGGTGTTCCGTCAGCTCGGTGTCTCCCCGGTCCGCGTCACGAAGGGCATGAGCGACGAGACCATCGAGTCCATCCTCGGCCTCCACCGCGAGCTGCAGCGCCGCGAGCGCGAGGCCATCGCCACCCCGGAGGAGGCCCGCCGCGCCAACACGGAGCTGCGACTGCGGATGCGCGCGCAGAACAACTACCTCCCGGACATCGAGAAGCTCGCGGAGAAGCAGCTCAAGGCCGCCGGCCATTCGCAGGGCGCTCTGACCCACCGCACCGTGAGCATCATGGCCGAGAAGCTCGGCTTCGAACTCATCTACGTCAACGATCTGCCGCACTCGACGCGCTCGGTCACCGATCTCGAGAACGGCCGCATCTACCTGCCCCCCGCCTCGATCCCCGGTGGACACGGCCTGCGGTCGATGGCACTGCAGGCCATGGCGCATCGACTGCTCGGGCACACCCCGCCGACGGACTACGCCGACTTCCTGCAGCAGCGGTTGGAGATCAACTACTTCGCCGCGTGCTGCCTGATGCCGGAGACCGCCGCGGTGGCCTTCCTGCAGCAGGCGAAGAAGGACCGCAACCTCGCGGTGGAGGACTTCCGCGACGGGTTCGGCGTGACGCACGAAGCGGCCGGCATGCGCATGACGAACCTGCTCACGCAGCACCTCGGCATGTCGCTGCACTTCCTGCGCGTCGACTCGACCGGAGCCATCACTCGCGTCTACGAGAACGACGACCTGCCCCTGCCGATGGACGTGACGGGAGCGGTGGAGGGGCAGCGCGTGTGCCGGAAGTTCCAGGCCCGCTCCGCCTTCACGGAGCAGAACCGCACCGTCGAGCACCACCAGTACACGGACACCCCGTCCGGCACGTTCTGGTGCTCCACGCAGACCGGGTCGTCGAGCGAGGGCGAGTTCTCCGTCACGGTCGGCGTGCCGTTCGACGACGCCCGGTGGTGGCGGGGACGCGAGACGAACGACAGGGCGGTGTCGACCTGCCCCGACGAGGCGTGCTGCCGCCGCCCGTCGGCCGAGCTCACGGAGCGCTGGAAGGGACGGGCGTGGCCGAGCGCCCGCGTGCACACCCACATGTTCTCGCCGCTCCCCCGCGGCATGTTCCCCGGCGTGGACGACAACGAGGTCTACAACTTCCTCGGCCGCCACGCGAGTGAGTGACCCGCCGACCCACCCCCTTGCGTCCACCCCGGCCCGTTACGCGCTGCCGTAGGGGGCCGGGAGGCACGGAAAGGGGTGGGTCGACGAGGGGCTCAGGCGATGAAGGCCGCGAAGCGGGCGAGTGCGGCGGTGACGGCGGCGGGGTCCTCGGGGGGCTCGAAGAGAGTCGGAGGGGTGGTGTGCGCGGCGGCGGCGTGGGTCCAGCAGCCGATCACGCGGCCGTGCTCCACCACGGTCGCCCGGACC
The DNA here is from genome assembly GCF_050470785.1 of Microbacterium sp. NRRL B-14842. Taxonomy (NCBI): domain Bacteria; kingdom Bacillati; phylum Actinomycetota; class Actinomycetes; order Micrococcales; family Microbacteriaceae; genus Microbacterium; species Microbacterium sp. NRRL B-14842. Next base: position 12,379 of record NZ_JBFLUM010000040.1, read on the forward strand.
ATCCCGTTCTTCCCCGGCCCGACGGCGGCGAGGTATTCCGGAGCGCACACGACGGTGCGGTCGGCATAAGAGATGTAGTACTCGTCGAAGGCACCGAGGGCGAACACGGACGGCCGGCCCGCCGCGCGCCGGGGCGGGGTGCTCCCGACGAAGACCCCCTCCTCGACCTCGGTCACCCGGGGTGCCGCCCGCTCCGCCGCCTCCCGGGACCGCCCGAGCGTCAGCCCCGACCACCACGCGAAGTCCGCGACCCCGGCGGGCCCGTGCCCCTCGACATAGCGGACGAACAGCTCGGCCAGCGGGTCGTCCGGGCGGGCGTGGTCGCGGATGTGGTCCGCCGCGAGCACGAACCGCTGCTCCCGCGTGATGCCCTCCCGCGGCACGACCGGCCCCTGCACGAGCACGCCGGAGACTGTCATCGCGAACAGCAGGTGGATGCCGCGCTGCCCCGAGGGGTCGATGCCGATGCCCTCGAGCACCGCGAAGATCTCGCTCCGGGTGAGGCCGCCGTCACGGAGCCGCGGCGTGAGCTCCCGGACGACCGCGTCGATCATGGCGTCGTCGATGCCGAGCTGCCGCTGTCGGGAGGCCGCCTGCTGCTGCTGTCGCGCGGCCGTGACCTCCAGCACCCACCCGAGATCCCGCGCGGGGATCGTGTGGAGCGTCCCCCGCATGGTCCAGGCCCCGGACGAGGTCCCCGCGGTCGAACGCGGCATCGACGTCGCGGAGGCGTACGTCGCCCTTCGTCCGCACAGCCAGCGCCCACCGTCCGGCCGTGAAGTCCTGGCTCTGCACCGCGAGCAGCCGCGCCGCCGCCCCCGCCACGTCCCGCCTCCGGCGCCGTCAGCCCCTGCCACCGCAGCCGCTCCTCCCGCCACTGTGAGGTCTTCATGCCCCTCATCATGCCGCGACCCCACCCCCTTTCGCGTGCCCCGGCCCGTGCGTGCGGACGCAGGGGCCGGGTCGAGCGGAAGGGGGTGGGTCGACGGGAGAGGTCAGAGGGTGACTTCGCGGCGGGTGGGGAGGACGACGGGGTGCGAACCCGCCATGGTCTCCAGCACCCGGATGACCTGGCAGGAGTATCCGAACTCGTTGTCGTACCAGACGTAGAGGATGAGGGTGTCCTCGTCGGCGATCGTGGCCAGACCGTCGACGATGCCGGCGCGGTGCGAGCCGACGAAGTCCGTCGAGACCACCTCGGGGCTCTCCACGTAGTCAATCTGCTGACGGAGCTTCGAGTGCAGCGAGACACGACGCAGGTAGTCGTTGACCTGATCCTTGGTGGCGGGGCGCTCCAGCGTGAGGTGCAGGACCGCGAGCGAGACATCCGGCGTGGGGACGCGGATCGCGCTGCCCGTGAGCCGTCCCTCGAGCTGGGGCAGGGCCTTGGCCACGGCCTTCGCCGCGCCGGTCTCGGTGATCACCATGTTCAGCACGGCGGAGCGGCCGCGACGGTCGCCCTTGTGGAAGTTGTCGATGAGGTTCTGGTCGTTCGTGAACGAGTGCACGGTCTCGACGTGGCCTTTCACCACACCGAAGGCCTCGTCGATCGCGGCGAGCACCGGGGTGATGGCGTTGGTCGTGCACGACGCCGCGGAGACGATGCGGTCCTCGTCGGTGATCGTGTCGTCATTGATGCCCTGCACGATGTTCTTCAGCGGGCCCTTACCGGGGGCGGTCAGCAGCACGCGGGCGACGCCCTTCGCACGGAGGTGCTGGGAGAGTCCGGCCTCGTCGCGCCAGCGGCCCGTGTTGTCGACGACGATCGCGTCATCGATGCCGTAGGCGGTGTAGTCGACCGCCGCCGGGTCGTCGGAGTAGATGACCTGGATGCGCGTGCCGTTCGCGATGATCTGCTCGGCCTCTTCATCCACCGTGACCGAGCCCGCGAAGCGGCCGTGCACCGAGTCGCGCAGCAGCAGCGACGCGCGCTTGACGAGGTCGTTCTCGGAGCCGCGGCGCACGACGATGGCGCGGAGCCGGAGTCCGCTCCCGCCGCCGGTGTGCGCGATGAGGATGCGGGCCAGCAGCCGGCCGATGCGCCCGAAGCCGTAGAGCACCACGTCGGTCGGCGGCGCCGGGACCGCGCCGACGGCCGGGGCCAGGGTCTCGGCCAGGTACTCCTCCAGCGGGCGGCCGCTCTCCGCATGCCCCTCCACGAGGCGGGCCACGTCGATCGACGAGGCGCCGGGGGCGAGAGCGTGGATGCCTTCGAGCACCGCCAGGCTGTCCTCGACCTCGAGGCGCTCGTGGCCGAGCTGGGCCACGCGCTCGTGCACCCTCGACGAGGCCGGTGGCCGAGAGGGCCGAGCAGGCGGTGGCCGTGCAGCGAGGTGACCACGTCGCGCTCGCGCTTGAGAGCCCCGATGAGCGGGATCATCCGCTCCGCCAGCTCTTCGCTCGCCGTCCATTCGTCGCGGTGTGCCGCGGAATCGTTCATCTGCGTCCTTGCATGTGTGAGCGCGCGCCGAGGTCGCCGGCGCGCGCGAGGTTGCCGGGGTGTTCGGGGGATGACTCCAGGGTACAAGCCGCGGAACCGCGCGCGCGAATCGGTCGGCGCGGGACATCCGAGTGCGCGAGTTTTACGTCT
>NZ_JBFLUM010000041.1:0-19086 GCF_050470785.1 Microbacterium sp. NRRL B-14842
TGCCGCACACGGACGAGCCCCCGCCGGGGTCGCCGTCACCTCCAACGGACGCGGCGTCGGACATCTGCCGGCCGATGCAGCAGGCGCTATCAGCCCGCTTCTCGATGAGCTCGGCGGAGCGGCAATCGTCAACGGTACCGGACCGAAGGCCGAAGCATCCGACTCCGGATCGACCTGCCAGCCCCTGATGCAGTCGGCGAGTTCATCCGGACGCTCGCCACCACGCTCGACTGTCCTGAATCGCTACCTACTCCGAGACGATGATGCAGGCTCCTCGACTAAAGACGCTGGCAACCTGACAACATCAACTCATGGATGTCGCCGCGCTTATTGTCTCCATCGTCGCTGTTCTCGTCTCTGTGATCGGAACCGTTTGTCCAACCAGCGTTCCAAGGAGGCCCTTCGGAATCCCGTAAGGCGGTCACGACCGCGCTTTGGTCGGCCCTTCAGGAGGCGATACAACGGCTCGTCGCGTTCGATCCGACACCGAGCCGGTGGGGGAGCGCCTCGCGAACCTACGCATTGCGATGATCGACCTGGCGGACGAGTACACCGACTGGGCAGGCCTCGACACCTGGCTAGAGGCGGAGCGTGCCCTGGGGGCGACCATTGCTCGTCAGGTCATGGATGCAGCGCAGCCCGGCGACAGTGTGGAGCAGCGGCTCCGGAACCTTGACCCGCTTATGAGTTGGACGCAGGCGCTCAGTCAGAACGTGCGACGGTTCGGGCACGGGGTACGACGCGACAGCCCTCGCCAAGCTGGAATCACACGCGAGAGACCTCATCAAGCAGATTCACGAGCGCCACGGGTGGGAATTGCCGCCGACCTCGAACCCGCGCCTGGAGCCTTTGGACTAGTGCATCGCTAAGCGGCACTGAGGCGCTGCTGCACCTTGGCCACGGCGTTACCCGTCCAGGGCTTGCCCGTGGCGGTGGTGAGCCCCTCGGCGTTGAGGGTATCGGCGGTGGCTGCCAGCGTGTGAGCAGCGCGCAGGGCCAGCAGGCGCGCCCCCGTGGCCTCCGGCAGCACGGACACCCGGCCCATGTGCTTCCCGGCCCGCTTCGCCGCCTGCATTGCGGCGCTGGTGCGCTCCCCGATGACCTCGCGTTCCCACTCGGCTACCGACATCATCACGTTGGCGACGAGCTTGCCCGTGGGGGTGCTGGTGTCCACGCCGAGGTCGATAGCCACGACGGCCACTTGCGCGCAGCGGCCCGCTTGAGGATGCCCGAGAAGTCATGCACGCTGCGGCTGAGGCGGTCGAGCTTGGCTACCACGATGCCGTCAACGTCACGGCGCTTGGGCGGGACGTGCAGCCGGGTGAGCGCGGCCTGTAGCTGCGGGCGATCAAGCGACTTGGCACTGAGGCCCTCATCCACGTACCAGACCATGTCCCACCCGTGCGCGTCGGCGTACCGCTGGATGGTGTCGCGCTGCGCGTCAAGCCCGAGGCCGCTGCTGGCCTGCTCCTCAGTTGACACCCGCAGGTAGCCGATCATGGTGGTCATGGTCAGCGGTTGCCCTTGCGCGCCGTGGTGGCCTTCTTGACAGGTGTGGCCTTGGTGATGGGTGCGGGCGAACCCTCCCGGCAGCCGTCACAGAAGTCGATGCCGTGCGTGTAGTAGGCAGCCGACTGGGTCGCCGCGTAGACGTGCGTCTTGTGCTCTTCGCAGAAGGTGACCCACTTGCCGCCCTCGGGGTCGAGGCCGATCTCTTCGGGGTGAGCGACGGTCAGCTTTTCGCCAGTGGCGCGGATGGTGCGAGTGAACATGGTGGACTCCTTAGCTGATTCGCACATTTGTTCGATACATGAACCGTAACACTGAAGGGTCCCCTCATGCACAATTTGCTCAAGATTGGTTCCTATTGATGGGCAATGTGATGACAGAGTGCCGGTGCTGTGGGTACGCCAGAGGCCCCCCAGCATGTGCCAAGGGGGCCTCTGGGTGCTGGGCGATGCACCGCCCAGCGGGTGAGGGCAAAGGAGTTGAAATCCCTCACCCGGTCATGCGTCAGACGTTCGGCGCCGCGTACGTCATCTGGTTGGACAGGTTGTATGCGCCGCCGCTGGTGTTCGCCTCGACGTAGGCCAACGCCGCAGCCGCTCAGCCGTCTCCGGGAACGCCGCCCGCCAGGTCTCGACCACACCGCTCATGCCCGTGTTGCTGGCACGGATGCCGATGGCGTGGGCCATCTCGGCGTCATCGTTAGCAATGGCGTCGTTCAGCATGTCCACCGCCTCCTGCTGCTCGATGATCTTGCGGGCGCGGTCACTGGCATCACGGCGCAGCATGATCGAGTTGGCGTCGGTCGGCCGGTGCCCACGGAACTCCTTCTCGACCTGGTCGCGCAGGTTCTTGACGAACGTGTCCTGCTCGGCCTTGATGCCGTCGAGCTTGGCGCGGGTGTCCTTGTCCAGCGCGGCCAGGTGCTCCTTCTTTGCGAGGTCGCTGGTCATGGGATCATCTTGGATCGCCTTGCGGGCGGTGCGGTGCGCGTCCTTCACCTGCGCGGCCCTGATCCTTGAAACCGTTCAGGGCGGTGGAAGGATCTGCTCGACGGACTTGGCGGTTGACTTGCTCATGGTGTTTCTTCCTTCTGTGTGATGGGTGCCGTGGATACCGCCCCGGCGTCGGTGGTTGATGTGCGCGGGCGACCCCTGCCGCGTGAGGCCCGGTCGATGCCAGCCCAGTAACCGGCGTCAACCCTCGACGCGACGGCGTAGTGGTGGCAGAGGTCACGGATGGGACAGCGCCCGCAGATGACGGAGCACTCGTCCCGCTGGTCGTCGGTTCGAGAATCTGCGACGAACAGGTGCAGGCCGCTGCAAGGTGGCGCGTAGTCCTCCAACGCGGCGTTCAGTCGGCCCATGCGTCATCAGTGCTCATGGCCCTCCTCCTGCGTCCTGTTCTGAACCGCCGCACAGCCGTGAAGGTTTTTCATTCCTCGACCGCCTCCCGCATGCCCGCTGTCGGGTTGACGACGACCGAATCCGGGTCGATATCATCGGCAGCGACGATGGTGCTGTCATCCAGTTCGAGGGCCATGACGCCCTCGAGTTCGCCAATGGCCCAGACAGTGCCCGCGTGAAGCACGTTCATGCCGGTGTCATAGGAGACGCGCGAAATCATGTCGGGGTACACGAGTGGGCGGCATCCTTCGCGAAGGCGGAAGAGCACTTCATCGTCAACGCGATGGTGATGGTGGCTTCACTCATGGCGCTTACCTGCCTTCCGGGTGGTCGATGACGTGCGACGCGTGCCCGTGGCCCTGCGGGGGTGTACATAACCCCCTGGGTTGGCTGAGTTGCCTGAGTTGCTATCCAACTCACTAAACTCACCCAACTCAGGGGTATATATGGCCATGTACCGCCCGCTGTCGTCTTTGGATGCGAGGTCACGCGCCGACAGGCGCACCAGCGCGTTACGGACGGTTTGCAGCTTGGCGTCACCGTCGTAGAGCTCGTAGGCTTCAGCGGGCGTCAACGGCCCGTGCTCCTTCAGGAGTTCGAGCATCTTGTGGCCGACCTTGCCCTGCCGGCTCGACCCGCTCCCGCACCTGACGTTCCTGTGCAGCTAGCCGCGCCTTCCCTGCGCTGCGACCGTCGAACGTCCACACGACGCCTTTGAGCGTCATGCCGAACCGGGCATCCTCGACGTCACGGCTGTTACGGATGAGCGTTGCCTCGGGCTTCTGCCGGTCGGGCCTGTCCATCACGAAGATGCCGTCCACGGCGCCCGTGAGCCCGTGCGTGCCCGACGATGAGTCGACGCTGTCCCCGGTCTTGTCCTTGCGGTTGTGATGCACGATCAACACGGACGCGCCCGGGTCGTCGGCGCACAGCTTCTGGATGGGCTGCAAGGTGCGCTTCTCGTGCAGCATCGGAGCCAGGTCACGCGGCTTCGGCCCCATCACTTCGGACAGGGTGTCGAGGATGGCCAGGGGTGACTGTCCCTTGTGCCGCTCCATGAACTCCCGCATCACGGCAAGGGCTGTGTCGGGGTCAGTGTGGAACTCGAACGTGGAGGGCACCGACGTCAGGCCGAAGTCGGTCAACCGCTTGGCCAGCCGGCGATCACCCGATTCCAGGTCGAGCAGCAGCACCGGGCGCGCCGCGACCCTGATCGAACCGAACGCCTTCCCGCCACGCGCGCAGGCAATGGCCAGCATGAGCGACAGCAGGCTCTTGCCGATCTTGGGTGCGGCCACCAACAGGTGACACCGTCGGGGATTACGTCGGGCACGATCCAGTCCAGGATGGGAAGTCCTGCTTGAGTAGGTCGGCTACCGAACGGGGCTTGGGCGGAGCTGCAAGCTGCTCGGCCTCTTCTTCCGACAGCAGGTCTGCTTCCGGCACCCGTGGGGTGCTGGTCTTCTTGCGGGGGGTCATGCGTGCTGCTCCTTCCGGGCCGACAGCACAACGCGCTCGGCCTCACTGCGGCTGAAGCCGTTGTCCTCTGCGGCGTCGATGAGTAGTTCCAGCCCGCGGTCGCCAACCCCGGCCTCATGCGCACGGCTGGCAGCCCAGAACAGGCCGTCGTGGCGCTCGCCCGACTGCAGGCCGCGAACGAATGACGCGAGCGCCACCGGACTCGCGGTCGTGGGAGTCTTGGGCTTTGAACCCCTGCGCGGCAGCATCAATTTGATGACCTCGCGGGGGAGCGTGGCCACATCGCGCGTCACCCATCGGTAGGGGCTGCCCGAGTCCGGGTGGATGCTGGGCGGCATCACCATGTAGCCGTTGATCTTGACGTCGATGCCACGCGGCACGCTGCCCCTGTACGGCTGCACGAACGGACGCATGTAGTACAGGTGACGCCCGCCGTCGCGCCTGCCGCTGACCACTTCCAGCGTGGGCGGAAGCTCCACCCCGGCGCGCAACTCGAGGTCTTGCAGGTTGCCCCCGTTGCGGGGATCAACGTCGAGCACAATCAGGCTGCGGGGAACCGGAGCGCCGATGTTGTAGTCATGGTCAGCCCACATGCGGCGGATGGTGCGCGGTCGATGGTGGCGTCAAGGTGGCCGTGAGGCGTGACAGGCTTCTTGCCGTCGAGCGGCAGCACCGCCCATCCGGCCTCGGCGAGTTCGAGCGCGGCGCGCAGCATGCGGTTCATGACGCCACCACCGGGCAGAGGCGACCGTGTCAGGCGTCCAGTAGAACAGGGCGTCGCACTTGTCATCGCACCGCGCACGTAGGCCGTGCAGGGTGTCCAGGGCCCATTGCAGGTCTTCACGAGTGTGGAAGGTGCGCACGTCGATTTGGAAGGCTGGCCCCTCGCTGCCACCGGACAGGTGGGCGTACCCGTACCCGCCCTTGGCCATGTCAGGGAAGCGCAGGGCGGTCTCGCGCAGCCACGGCTTGAACCATTCGAGCGACGGGCCGTTGCGCAGCACCGAGTTCTGCTCAGCTTCGGTCAGGAGCTTCTTGCCGGGGTAGTCGACCGGGACTGCGGTGCTCATTTCGCACCCCGCAGCAGACCTGTCAGGCGCTTGACCTGGGCAGGGTCAGTGGCGGCGCTACGGCTAGCGCGCGCTCGATTGCATCAGCGATCTTGGCTTCGGCAAGGCCACTGCGACCCTTGGCCTCTCGCTCAGGATCCTTGAGGCGACGCCCGACCATGATGTCGGACTGCGCCTTGGCGCGATTTGGAGAATTGGAGCTAGACAACGGAAAACTCCCCACGGAGTCAGGTCAGCGCTTGGCTGACTAACTGACTCCCGGTGAGGAGTTGGAATGTGACCTTGCTTTTGTATCCCGCCGATCACCAGCGGCTATTCAGTTGTATGTGTTGAGCCTACAGGGCTAGTTCGCCCGCAGCCTGCGCCCGCGTGAGACGGTTCTGCAGGTCCTCGTGACGGGGCTGCTCATCACGGCCACACGCGCACTTGAAATGCGGCGTGGGGTAGCCGACGAGCGTGCCATCCGTTTCGGCCTGGATGAACCAGTGATGGTCCTCCCCATACCGGTCAACCCGCTCCCACACGTCGTCCGACTCAGACCAGCGGTACTGAGCGACGATGCGCGAGGGGTGGCTCCCGTGGCGCTTGGTGCCCCGGCAGACCACCTTGATAGTGGATTGCATGTTTGCTATTATGCCCCGCCGAGCAGCGAGCGATGCAATTCGCCCCCTGCGGCGTGTTTGGCTCTGAGGCGCGCGGGGTGCCTGGAGTAGGGGTGTGGGGCTGCGAGCTACCGCTAGACCGCTCAGAGAGCGCTCAGAGCCGCTCGCGTCGGCCCCAGTTGCGCCACACGATCCGCACTAGGTCGGGGTCGAATGCCCTGCCGCTGCCCTGCGGCTCGATCACCACCACGGCCAGCGCGTCGATGATCGCGCGCCGATTGTCAATGTGCAGCCCCGCCCACGTCTGTCGAGCCAGCGGCCCCGCCACGTCCACCGGCACCCGAGCAGGCATCGACTCGGCCACGGTGCGCTCATGCGCGGTGCGGTCGGCCCGCAGGCGTTCGGTGATGCGGCGAAGCTGGTCGCCGGTGAGCACGCCGTCCGCGAACTGATCGGCAGCCGTGGCTAGGCGGGCGTCAATGGCCTCTATGGCGTCCCGCGCCTTCTGCGCAGCACCCGTGTCGCCCTGGCTGAATAGCTGCGCTGCATCCGGCTGCTCAAGGCGGCGCAGGATGACTTCAGTCACGAACTCGTCCACCGGCTCCTGGATGCGGCGCACCTTGTGACAGGTGCCGCAGGCGTACGCGGCCTTGACCGGCTTGGACTTCTGCCCTGGCTTCGGCGTCCACCCCGGTATCCGCTTCATGCGCCCGCCCAGCGTGTCACCGCAGCGGCCACACACGGCCAGCCCTGACAGCAGGTGAACGGGAGTGCGCCCGCCCGTGCCCTGCGCGCGGTTCGGGTCGGTGAGCAGCGCTTCAAGCCGTGCGTGCGTGTCCTCGTCGAGTATCGCTGGGTGCAACTCGGGGTTGAACGTGCCGACCACCTTGCCCCGGTGGGTGCGGAGGCCCGCGAGTGACGGGCGGCGGATGAGCTGCCGCAGTGTGATGCCCTGCCAAGGCGCACCAGCAGGGGAGGGGATGCCACGCGCATTGAAGTCGGTAGCGATGCCCCGCAGCGAGTCCCCAGCCAGCACCCGGCGCGCAGCCTCACGGATGACCACGGCCTCAGCCTCCACGATCACATCGTGCCTGTCCTCTCGTCGGTAGCCATAGCCAGGGCGTGCGGTCGGCAGCCCATCAGCAGCGCGGGCATCGGACGCCGCTAACTGACGGCGTGCCTTGCGCTTGGACTCGATGCGGCCCATTGCTGCGCGTACCGTGGACATGAACTCGCCCGAGTCGGTAGCCGGGTCGACATAGCCATCACGCGCGGTGTCCCACACCACCCCGGCAACCTCGCACGCGGCGTGCAGCTCTAGCTTCTCTTCGACGTTGCGTGCTAGGCGCTCTTCCTCAGTGGCCACGATGACACGCCAAGGGGCACCGGTCTCAGCATCGGCAAGCATCCGCTCGAAGTCAGGGCGCTCCTTGTGCCCCAGCGCGCTGATGCCGTCGTCGGTGTAGCGCGCGACGATGCGGTAGCCACGAGTGGCGGCGTGCTGCTCGTTCTGTGCGTGCTGGTCGGCCACCTTGTCACGGGTGCTGACCTTCTCGCTGATGCGCGCGTAGCTTGCCGCGGGGATAAGTGTCATGGGAAAAGGTTACTACCTAATACTGTGCCCGTTGGTGTTCCTCATCCTCCCGTTGTCCGTCGTGTTCGCGATCTACCCTGGCCTGTTCATCCTGCGGCTCGGCATCGGATGAGTGGTCGTCGGGGGAGGCCGTGGGGGCTTACCTTTTGTCTATGGGAAGTCTCGAGTACAACAGCTCTCGTCCGCCGATCGAGGTCGACGACACCGTGCTGGCGCATCTGAAGATCGTGATCTCCACGAAGCTCCGGCGCCAGGAGAGCTTCATGATGACGTGGCCGTCGGGGAAGAAGAGCCCTGGCCGACTGTCCGCGTGGATGCACCCGGCGATCCCGCTGGTGCTCGAGTTCGACGCCGAGCCGCCGCCGGCGATCGATCCGGCCCGGGTCAGTCACATGATGGAGCGGCTGAACGCCCGCGGTGAGCTCGTCATCGACGAGTTCACCTCCTGATCCCACGGCGGCTCTCCGCGGCGCTCAGACGTCCCAATCCGGCAGTCCGCCGAGGTCTGAGGCGAGGCTCCCCTCGTCGGAGGCCTTGACCTGGAAGAGGAAAACCCGCGAGGTCGGGTGGACGAGCACGCTCGCCAGGCCGTCCGACGTGGCGAACGAGACGAAGGTGGGTTCAGCGCGCGCGGCGGCCTCGATCCTCTCTCGGAGGGCGGCGACATCGGTGCCGCGGGGCAGGGGATAGGTGAGCCCGTCGATCTCGACTCTGGCCCGCATCTCATCGTCAGGTCCAGGGCGCATGCGTGACAGGCTATCCCTCGTCCGGACGACCGGACCCGGGGTTGTGCGATTCGCGTGACGGGAGTACAGGGCCTCGCCGCTTCGCCCTCCGCGCGCCGATGACGATGACGATGACGGCGACGAGGATCACCACGCCGACGACGATCGCGATCAGCACCGGAATCGACGGCAGCAGGGGGTTGGGCTCCATAGGCGGGAGCCTATTGCGTTCCGGCGGTTCCGATAGGCAGTGACGCACTCCGCCCGGATGTACCGTCTCGGCATGAGCGGCCTTACCTCGAGATCCACCTCACACCGTCGATGTCGGGCGGTAACCGAGTTGCAGCGTTCGTCTCGAGCTCTTCTACCAGGGGAATGAGGACTTCCCAGAGCGCCCAATGCTGCGGTGTACCCGTTTCTCCTGGTGTCTTGTTCTTACTGCGCATATGGGCCGGAAGTGGCGTACGCCAACCGAAGCGCGACCCGGCGGAGTCTGTAACGTGCAGCGTCAACGACTCGCCGTCGGCTTCCAGATGCGTCAACTCGAGTTCCGCCGGCACCACGATCGTCCCGTGCGCCTTATCCCATTCTTCGCGGACCGCTGAGAGAAAGGTCTCTGCATTCACGTCGCTACCCATGCGTAATGCTGCCCTTCATCCCGCAACGTTAATGACCCACTGGGGGCACACCGTGACGCCCATACAGTATGCCGTGATAAGTCCCTTTTGCTTGCCGTCGCTCATGCGGGCGTTCTCGATCACCACTTTCACTGTCATCGAGCGCTTCGGCTTGCAGGAACCGATCCAGCACTCCCATTCGATCGCGTCCGTCAAGTAAATGATGGAGGTGCCTTGAGTGACGCGGCCGCCGGTCGGCCTCGGGAACTTTGTGGTCTTCTTGATCATGTTGAGGTTGACATGATGCTTGTTCTGAACCTTGGTGAGACCCCACGTGGTTCCGTTGCCCGCGCGAGCAACGACCGGCTTTGCAATGTTATCGGTCCACGTCGAGACGATCCGATAGGCCGTGTCACCCGCGGCCATCGCTGCGCGGTCTTTTGCTGACCCACTCGGCATCTTGCTCGAGTCGTAAGGGGCAGCCAATGGAGTGTCCGAGGCCTCGAGGGATTCCACCTCGGCGATCTGGGCTTCTACGTCGGTTTGCGCGGCCGTGCCAGCGCTGTCTGTCGGCACGAAGCCGAATGTAGTGATCGTCGTCCGCTCGGACTCGTCGGGTGCTTTAGCCGCTGCCGGCGCGACGCCTGTTCCCAGCATCGCGACGATAGCAACCAACGCCATCCCTGCACGCCATCCCCACATCTCCGAACCCCCATCATCGCTATATGGCTCGCACCTGCGGGCCAGCGTCACAGTAACCTCGGAGCGATGAGGTGTCTGTCCCTTTTTGGGGGACACAAGACAAAAGACACAAGATGAGCCACTATGTGGCAGTCCATGAGGATCTGTCGGCGAGCACGTCATCGCGTCCGGGCGTGGACGTGTGGCGCCTCCGTGGCTAGGCGAGCTTCGGCATGGCGCGAGATGCACGCGAACAACACGGGTGCGCTCGGTGACTTCTGGCACGATCTGGCAAGCCGGCTCCGGCTCGGACAAAGACCGCCTCGAACTGGTGTCGCCGCGTGAGGGCGCGGGTCACCCGCAGGTGACGTCCCGCTGTGTGGTGGAGTTTCTCAACACCGTGCGGGTCAGCTGTTTTTGATTATGCCGCGGTCAGTTCCGGGATGGCCACCTCCTCGGGTTCGGTGAGGAGCAGGGCCATGGAGTGTTCGCTGAAGTAGCGGCGGTCGGCGCCGTCCCATTCGTCGTGCTGCTCGATGAGAACGTGCCCGGCGAGGCGGAGCAGCGCGGCAGGGTTCGGGAAGGTTCCGACGACGTCGGTGCGGCGTTTGATCTCCTTGTTGACCCGTTCGAGGGGGTTCGTGGACCAGATCTGACGCCAGTGCTGGAACGGGAACTGGCAGAACGCGAGGAGCTCGTCTTGCGCGTCCTCGAGCATGCCGGCGACTTTCGGATGCGACCGGGTCAGCATGCGCACGACTTCGTGGAACTGCGCGAACACGTGCTCCGTGTCGGGCTGGGCGAAGATCGTGCGGATGATCGACGCGACCATCGGGCCAGCGGTCTTGGGGACCGCGGTGAGCACATTCCGCATGAAATGAACCCGGCAGCGCTGCCAGCTGGCGCCTTGGAACACGGTCTGGATCGCGGCGACCAGCCCGGTGTGCGCGTCGGAGATCACCAGCTTCACCCCGCCGAGCCCACGGGCTTTCAGCGAGCGGAGGAAAGTCGTCCAGAACGGTTGCGACTCGGTCTCCCCGACCTCGAACCCGAGCACCTCACGGCGCCCATCCTGCGCGACCCCGACGGCGACGACCACGGCTTGGGAGACGACCCGGCGCCCGACACGGGCTTTGCAGTAGGTCGCGTCGAGGAACACATACGGGTAGGCCTGGTCGGCGAGGGGCCGGTCCCGGAACGCGGCGACGTCCTCGTCCAGGTTCGCGCAGATCCGGGAGACTTCAGACTTGCTGATCCCGGTGTCCGCGCCGAGCGCTTTGACGAGATCGTCGACCTTGCGTGTCGAGACGCCGTGGACGTAGGCCTCCATCACGACCGCGAACAGGGCCTGATCGACCCGTCGGCGCCGCTCCAGCAGCGACGGGAAGAACGAACCTTGCCGCAGCTTCGGGATCCGCAGCTCCAGTTCCCCGGCCGTGGTTGTCAGCGTCCGCGGGCGGGTGCCGTTGCGTTGCGTGACCCGGTCCGGGGTGCGCTCGAACGGGGCGGCGCCGATGAACGCGGCCGCTTCCGCGTCGATCAGCTCCTGATAGAGCGTCTCGGTCGCTGTCCGGATCCGGTCGGTGACGTCGGTGAGTTTCAGTTCCCCGAGGAGCTCGAGGAGGGCAGACTGGTCTAGAGCCATCGTGCGTTGTGTCTTTCTGTGAGTAGCTTTAGTCGGTTCTCACTGACCATCGCACGATGGCTCACCACGTCCTCGACGTGACACCCAGCACCGAGAACTACACCACCCCAGGGGACGTCACCCACCCGCACGGCCCTGTGGATAATGTCCGCGCCGCGGCAGGTCTTCGATGCACACTGGCCGCATGATCTCTCGTGCGCGCTCGATGCTCCGTGCCTTCCACGACGACGAACGGGGAGATGTCCCCGGCTGGGTCCTCGTCACCCTGATGACCGCGGGCCTCGTCGTGCTCATCTGGGCGGTCGCCGGGCCTGCGCTCACCTCCCTCTTCGAGCAGGCCATCCAGCGGGTCTCGGGGCTCTGACATGCGTGCGTCTGCGGGGATGACGGATGACCGCGGATCGAACCCGGTGGAGTTCGTGCTCGTCGGCACCCTGCTCACCGCGCTGACCCTCGCTGTGCTGCAGCTGGCGTTCGCGATCTACGTGCGCAACGTCGTCCACGATGCGGCCGTCGAAGGCGCGTACTACGCGGCGCTCGCCGACACGACCGCCAAGGAGGGGGAGGAACGGGCGCGCGAGGTCATCCGTCGCGCGATCGGCCCCTCCTACGCCGACGACATCACGGTCGCCTCGACGCGGCGGGAGGGACAGGAGACCGTGGAGGTCCGGGTCCGGACGACCCTCCCGGTGGTCGGCCTCATCGGTGTCCCTGCAGCCCTGCAGGTCGAAGCCTCCGCACCGGCGGAGTCGTTCGATGCGCGATGACGCAGGATCGAGCTCGCTGGAGTTCATCACGGTCGGGGTGATCCTGCTCGTGCCGCTGCTGTACCTCGTGATCGCTGTGGGTTCGGTGCAGGAGCAGTCGCTCGGCGTCGAGGCCGCGGCGCGGCAGGCCGCACGTGCCATCGCCTCGACACCTGACGTCGCAGGGGCCGCAGTCCGCGGGGAGCAGGTGCTGGACGGGATCGTCGCGGAGTACGGCATCGATCGCGGAGCGGTCGACGTCGCGGTGTCGTGTCGCCCCCGGGCATCGGCCTGTCCGGCGGCGGGAGCGACGGTGGTCGTCACGGTCTCGACGCGCGTGCCGCTGCCGCTCGTGCCGGGAGTGCTCGGACTCGACCAGGCGACGTCCGTCCCTGTGGAAGCCGTGTCGGTGCAGAAGGTCTCGCGACGCTGGAGCGGCGGATGAGCCGGCGCAGGCGCGACGGGGACAAGGACGGAAGGGGCGACGACGAGGGGAGCGTGCTGCTCCTCGTCCTCGGCTACCTGATCCTCGCGCTCGCCGTGCTGTTCGTGTGTGTCTGCGCCACCGACCTCTACCTCACCCAGAAGCGCCTGGACGGGCTCGCGGATGCGGCCGCGCTCGCCGGGGCGGACGGCTTCACGCTGCAGGTGGAGGGGGAGGTGCCGCGTGCGACGCTCACCGACGCGGGGGTGGCCGAGCAGGCGATGCCGCTCGTCCGTGACGCGGGGCTCGAGGCGACCGTCGTCGACGCGGGCACCCCGGACGGCGTGAGCGCGCGCGTCACCGTCGCGGCGATCTGGCATCCGCCGCTGCTCTCGCCGTTCGTGCCCGAGGGGGTGCCGCTGCAGGCGACGGCGACGAGCCGCACGGCGCTGCGCTAGCGACCGGGCGCTCAGTCCTCGGACGGGTCCGGCGTGCTCGGCGGCGTCCGGGGGACGAACCGGGGGATCCAGCGGAGGAACCCGGCGGCGCCGACGAGTCCGATCAGACCCATGGCCCCGGCCGCGAACGACAGGGAGGCGACCGCGGTGATGCCCGAGACGAGGAGCGGGGCGACCGCGCCACCGGCATCGGTCAGCGTGCGCCACGACCCGAGGAACGCGGCGGGGTCGTGCTTCGGGGCGACATCCGCTCCGAGGGTGAGGAGGATGCCGCTGGACAGCCCGTTGCCGACGCCGAGGACCGCGGCGAACATACCGAACCAGAGCACCGCGGAGTCGACGTCGTGCGTGACCGACAGGGCGAGGAACCCGGCACCCATCAACACCATCGCGGGCATCGCCGCCCAGAGCCGGCCGAAGCGGTCCATCACCTGGCCGCTGGCGTAGAAGAGGGCGAAGTCGATGGCTCCGGAGACGCCGACGACGAGGGCGATGGTCGAAGCGTCGAGGCCCAGCGAGAGTCCCCACAGCGGGAGGACGACCTGCCGTGCCGACCGCACCGCCGAGAGCGAGGCCGCGGCGAGTCCGAGCCGACCGAGCACTCCGCGCTGCCGCCACATCGTCTGGAAGATCCCGACCCGCTCGATGGTCGGGATCGACCCGCTCACGGCCTCGCCGCTGTCCTCCGCGAACCGGACGGTGGTCCGCAGCGGGGCGACGGTCTTCTCCGGATCCGGTCCGAAGAGCACGAGCACGACCATCACCACGAGGCAGGCGAGGAAGAACCAGATCGCGGCAGCCTCCGTGCCGAAGTGCTGCAGGAGGCCGGCGGAGACGAACGGGCCGATGAAGATGCCCAGGCGGAAGCTGCCGCCCAGCAGGGAGAGCGAGCGGGCGCGGAACGCCAGCGGCACCCGCGTGGTCATGAACGCGTGCCGGGCCAGCCCGAAGGCGGCTGCGCACAGGCCGAGGAGGAACACCGACGCCGCGAGGACCCCGAGTGACGGCGCGAAGACCATGCCGACGGCGGCGAGGATGGCGATGACGCCCGCGATGACCATCGTGAACCGCTCGCCGATGCGCCCCACGGCCCACCCGGCCGGGAGGTTGCCGCAGAGCTGGCCGACCACGAGCGCCGAGGCGACGAGGGCCGCGAAGGCGACGTCGGCACCCATCGACGCAGCGATGACCGGGATGAGCGGGATGACCGCACCTTCGCCGAGGGAGAAGAGGACGGTCGGCAGGTACACCATCGGCCCGAACTGGCGGAGGACCGTGGATGCGCTGCTCACGTCCCTCACGCTACTCCGGTCGGCGCGAAGGGCCGGACACGCCCGTCCCCGCGCGCGCGGGCGGCACGTTAGGCTGAGGTGTCATGCTCGAACTAGATCTCTCCGCCGAAATCCAGGCGCTCAGGCACACCTTCGGCGACATCAGCGAGGTCGTCGATGTCAACCGTCTCCGCGAGGACATCGCGCGTCTCAGCGAGGAGGCCGGCGCGCCCGACCTCTGGGACGACACCGAGAACGCCCAGAAGGTCACCAGCGCCCTGAGCCACCGCCAGTCGGAGCTCGCCCGCATCACCGGCATCGCCCAGCGCCTCGACGACCTCGAGGTGCTCGTCGACCTGGCGAACGAGATGGGCGACGAGGAGTCGGCGATCGAGGCGCGCAAGGAGCTGCAGACGCTCACCGACCTCATCAACCAGCTCGAGGTGCAGACGCTGCTCGACGGCGAGTACGACGAGCGCAGCGCGATCGTCACCATCCGCTCTGGCGCCGGCGGCGACGACGCCACCGACTTCGCCGAGATGCTCATGCGCATGTACCTGCGCTGGGCGGAGCGTCACAAGTACCCCGTCAAGGTGATGGACACCTCGTACGCGGAGGGCGCCGGTATCAAGTCGGCGACCTTCGAGATCGACGCGCCCTACGCCTTCGGCACGATCTCGGTCGAGGCCGGCACGCACCGCCTCGCGCGCATCAGCCCGTTCGGATCCGCGGACAAGCGCCAGACGTCTTTCGCCGCCGTCGAGGTCATCCCGCTCATGGAGGAGGCGACCGAGGTCGACATCCCCGAGAACGACATCCGGGTCGACGTCTTCCGCTCCTCCGGCCCCGGTGGACAGTCCGTCAACACGACCGACTCCGCCGTGCGCATCACCCACCTCCCGACCGGCATCGTCGTGTCGATGCAGAACGAGAAGTCGCAGATCCAGAACCGCGCCGCGGCCATGCGGGTGCTGCAGAACCGTCTCCTGCTGCTGCAGAAGGAGCAGGAGGCCGCCAAGAAGAAGGAGCTCGCCGGCAACATCACCGCGAGCTGGGGCGACCAGATGCGCTCCTACTTCCTCTACGGCCAGCAGCTCGTCAAGGACCTCCGCACGGGCCAGGAGTCCGGCAACCCCGCCGCCGTGTTCGACGGCGACCTCGACGACTTCATCTCGGCGGGCATCCGCTGGCGCAAGCGCAAAGACGAGGACTGACCCACACGACGAAGGCCCCGGGAGCTCCCGGGGCCTTCGTCGTGTGGTGCGGAAGGATCAGCGTGCCGACGCCTCGACGGTCACGCGGGCGACCTCCTGCAGCATCTCGTCCGTGATGACGATCACGTAGGACGGGCTTTCGGCGACGTCGAACGAGACGGTGCCCTCCGCCGTCGTCCCGGCGTTCTGCTCCGTGGACTCGAGCGTCGCGTCGCCGAAGATGTCGTAGTCGCCCTCGACGCCGTCGGCCGTCTCGACGGAGAAGTAGAGCGGGTTGACGTAGGTCGTCCCGTCGAGCGTCTCCCAGGCCACGTCGATCAACAGATAGCCGCCGTTGGCGGCCTCGAAGTCCGTGCCGTTGGTCGGTCCGAACGTGGCGGAACGGATGGTGACCTCGGCCGTGCCCTCGAGCTGCGGCACGGCGACCGGCTCGCCCAGCGTGCCCTCGGCGACCTCACCCGTACCCGCGTCGCCGGTGTCGTCGGTCTCCGGCGCCGGGCTCTGGCTCGTGCCGTCGTCGTAGTCGGGAAGCGTGACCGGGCGCACGGTGTTCGCGACGGCCAGCACGAAGAAGATGCTCACGACGATCGCGACGATGCCGCCGAGCACCGACACCCCGAGGCCGGTGATCCCCGGCCACTTGGTGCCCTTCAGGAACAGGGAGATGAGCGAGACGATGAACCCGGCCGCCA
Source organism: Microbacterium sp. NRRL B-14842 (assembly GCF_050470785.1). Classification (NCBI taxonomy): domain Bacteria; kingdom Bacillati; phylum Actinomycetota; class Actinomycetes; order Micrococcales; family Microbacteriaceae; genus Microbacterium; species Microbacterium sp. NRRL B-14842. The sequence goes on from NZ_JBFLUM010000041.1 coordinate 16,131, forward strand.
GGAGGAACCAGGCGAACGGGAGCGTCAGGGGGATGAACGCGAGGATGAGGCCGAGCGCGGCGATCCCGAGACCGACGAGGCCGAGCACCGACATCTTCTTCGGGCCGTCGGTGGCCGGTGCCTGGCCCGGATAGGCGGCCTGTCCGGGGTACGCGCCCTGTCCGGGGTACGCGCCCTGTCCGCCCGGTACCTGTCCCGGGTAGCCGCCGCCACTCTGCGAGCCCGGGTACGCACCCTGCGCCGGGTATCCGCCCTGGCCCTGATACGGCTTCTGGTCGGGGGAGAACGGTGCCGCGGGGGGATAGGCCGCCGTGCCGCCGTCGGTACCGGCCGGAGGGACGATCGGTGCCGCGCCGGGGAGGTCGTGCGCGCCGCTGGCGGGCGCCGTCCAGTCCTGCGCGGGCTCGGGAGCGACGATGAAGTCGGTCGCGGGCTCGTCCGGAGCGATCTCCCGTTCGGCGGCGACGGGTTCGGGTGTGGAGGGCTCCGCTGCGGCGGTCGGTTCCTCCGCCGGGGGAGCGCCGTCGGAAGTCGCCGCGGAGGCGCTCTCCGCGGAAGTGCTGTCCGCGCCCGCGTCCTCAGCCGCCGCAGCGGTGGTGTCCTCGGGCGTCGCGGTGGTCTCCGGCGCGAAGTGTTCGGTCCACTGCTGGCCGTCCCACCAGCGCAGGCGCCCGGAACCGTCGTCGTACCAGCCGGCAGGTGTCGTCATGGGGGTCCCCTCCGTGTGTGCGCTCGCGTGGTGGACGCGAATCGACACTCCATGTATAGCAGCGGGCGCGGACCTCGGTGGGCCGACGGGGGAGGAGGAAGAGCGGCACGGCGTGCCGCGCGGCGGGGTGTCGTGCCGGGGCGACGCCCGTGCCGCGCTTAGGCTCGAATCGCCATGATTCGGTTCGAGAACGTCACGAAACGCTACCGCGGGACGTCGAAGCCCGCCCTGTCCGGTGTCGACTTCGAGGTGCAGCGCGGGGAGTTCGTCTTCCTGGTCGGCGCCTCCGGGTCCGGCAAGTCCTCCTGTCTGCGCCTCATCCTCCGCGAGGACGTGCCGACGACGGGCCGTGTCGCCGTCCTCGGCCGCGACCTGAGGGCTCTGGCGAACCGTAAGGTGCCCTACTTCCGTCGGCACATCGGCTCGGTGTTCCAGGACTTCCGCCTGCTCCCGTCCAAGACCGTCCATCAGAACGTCGCCTTCACGCTGCAGGTCACCGGCTCGTCCCGGGGCTTCATCCAGCAGGCGGTTCCCGAGGCGCTCGCCCTCGTCGGGCTCGACGGCAAGGAGAAGCGCATGCCGCACGAGCTCTCCGGCGGCGAGCAGCAGCGCGTCGCGATCGCCAGGGCGCTCGTCAACCGTCCTCAGGTGCTGCTCGCCGACGAGCCCACCGGAAACCTCGACCCGGCGACCTCCGTCGACATCATGCAGCTGCTCGCCCGGATCAACGCGGGTGGCACGACAGTGCTCATGGCGACCCACGAGGCCGGGTTCGTCGACCAGATGCGCCGCCGCGTGATCGAGCTCCGTGACGGCGAGATGGTCCGCGACGAGGTGCACGGCGGATACGGCGACACCTCGAACATCCCGCGCCTGGTGCCGGAGGAGGTCCGCGGTGCCGCGGCCGCCGCAGCCCTCACGGCCGTGCAGGAGGTGCAGCGCCAGACCGCCGACCTCTCCGTGGTCCGCGCAGCCCTGGCGGAGGAGCTGGACGCCCAGCGCCGTGCCGCCGCCGCGTCTCCCGCGGTCACCAAGCCCGCCGCCGAACCCGCTCCGCAGGTGGTCGAGCCGCCGGAGCCCTCACGGGAGCCCGGCGTGGTCGAACCACCGGACGTCGTGCAGCCGCCGGCCGCGCCGCAGCCCGCTGCCGAGCGTCTCGCGCCCGCCGGTCCGCGCACGCATCCGATCGTGATCCCGGAGGTGGACGTCGCCGAGCTCGGCGTCGCCGACCGCCTCGGGCTGTCCGACCAGGACGACGAGGAAGTGGGCCCGACCTCATGAGAATCGGCCTGATCCTGACCGAGGCCCTCGTCGGCCTGCGGCGCAACATCTCGATGGTCATCTCCGTCGTGCTCGTCACCTTCGTGTCGCTGACGTTCGTCGGCGCCGCGATCCTCATGCAGTCCCAGATCGGCGTCATGCGCGGCTACTGGGCCGAGCGCGCCCAGGTGGCCGTCTACATGTGCTCCGCGGTGTCGGAGTCGGACACCTGCGTCGACGGCGCGGCGAGCGAGGAGCAGGTCGCCGCCGTGCGCGCCCAGCTCGAGGGCGACGCGTTGTCGCCGCTCATCAGCTCCATGACCTTCGACACGAAGGAGGAGACCTACGCCAAGCTCGTCGAGCAGGTCGGGGAGGAGCAGGCCAGCGTGCTCTCGCCCGATCAGGCGTTCGAGGTCTTCTTCGTCACGATGAAGGACCCGGGCCAGTCGCAGGTCCTCGCCGAGGCGTTCAACGGCCAAGCCGGAGTGGAACAGGTCCAGGACCAGCTCCAATACCTCGAACCGCTGTTCTCCGCGCTCACCGTGGCGACCTACATCGCCGTCGGCATCGCCGTCCTCATGCTCATCGCCGCGACGCTTCTGATCGCCACCACCATCCGCTTGTCCGCCTATGCGCGGCGGAAGGAGATCGGGATCATGCGCCTGGTCGGCGCCTCGAACCGCTTCATCCAGACGCCGTTCGTGCTGGAGGGCGTCTTCGCCGCGTTGCTGGGCTCGGCTCTCGCGAGCGCGGCGGTCGTCGCCGGCATGCACTTCGGCGTGAACGGCTATCTCCGCGGACGGGTGCCGTTCATCACGACGTGGGTGACCATGCAGGACGCGATCCTCGTGGTGCCGGTCCTCGTCGGGATCGGCGTCGTGCTCGCGGCGCTCTCGGCCGGCTTCGCGATCCGGCGTTGGCTGCGCACCTGATACCCTGAAAGGCTGCTCGACCGATCCGCTGTCGAGCCGTCCACAGCACCACAGC
>NZ_JBFLUM010000042.1:0-16929 GCF_050470785.1 Microbacterium sp. NRRL B-14842
GATCATCCGCGCCGACCTCCGTCATCATCGGCGCAGTCTCGCCGGGGTCTTCGTCGCCATCTTCGTCGCGAGTGCGCTCGTCACCGGACTCGGCGTGCTCGTCGAGTCCGGCATCCGCGGCGGCCTCGCCCCGCAGCGCTACACGGCGGCCGAGGTGGTCGTCGGGGCGGTGCAGCAGGTCGACGTGCCGGAGGACCTGCCGGTGCCGCTGCGTGAGCGCGCTCCCGTCCCCCGCCGACGCCGCGCGCGAGATCGCTGCGCTTCCGGGCGTCGAGGCCGTGGTCGCCGACGTGACCGTGCCTCTGTCGGTGCCCGGCGGGACGGCCCCTGCCGTGGTCGAGGCGCACCCCTGGTCCGCGACGGCACTCACCGGCTTCACGCTCGCGGAGGGGCGGGAGCCCGCCGCCGACGACGAGGTCGTGGTGGTCTCCGGAGCCGGGCACGCCGTGGGCGACTCCCTTGCGCTCGCCCACGGCGGCATCGCGGCGACGTACACGGTCGTCGGTGTGGTCTCGGCGGAGAGCCTGCCGGAGCGCGCGGTGTCGGTGTTCCTGACGGACGAGCGCATCCGCGACCTCGACCCGCACGACGGGGGCCCCGCAGGCGCTCGGCGTGTTCGTCGACGGGGACCCCGAGCGCACGGCGGTCGCGATCCGCGAGGCGTTCCCGGATCTGGTCGCCCGGACCGGAGACGCCAGAGGAGACGTGGAGTTCCTCGACTCGGCGGCGGCGCGCACCCTGCTCATCGCGATCGGCAGCGCGTTCGTGGGCACCTGCATCCTCGTCGCCCTGTTCATCGTCGCGGGGACGCTGTCGCTGTCGGTCCAGGCGCGTCGCCGCGAGTATGCCCTGCTCCGCGCGGTGGGGGCGACCCCGTCGCAGGTGCACGCCCTCATCGCGCGGGAGACGCTCGCGGTCGCCGTCGTCGCCGCGCTGCTCGGGATCGCCCCGGGGTACCTGCTGTCCTCCGCACTGCAGTCGGCGTTCGTGGCCGGAGGAGTCATCCCCGGCGACTTCGCCCTCGCGCTGAGCCCGTTCCCGGCGTTGAGCGCACTGGTGCTGGTGCTCGGAGCGGCCTGGGGAGCGGCGCGCATCGCGGCCCGGCGCCCCGCCCGCCTCGATCCGATCGAGGCGCTGCGCGAGTCCTCGACGGGCCAGGGCCCGATCGGCCTGCCCCGCATCATCACCGGCATCGTGTTCGCCGCCGCCGGCGTCTCGGTCTCGACCGTCCCGCTGATGCTCCGCGGCGACGCAGCGGTCGGCGCCTCCGCCGGAGCCGCGATCATGCTCATCGTGGCGCTCGCGCTCCTGGGACCGTGGCTCGTCGCCCTGTGCGTGCGCCTCGTCGGGCCGGTGCTGCGTCGTTCGTCGGCCGCGGGCTTCCTCGCCGCCGCCCACACCACCGCGGGCAGTCGGCGGATGGCGGCCGCGATCCTCCCGATCGCCCTCGGCATCGGGTTGGGTCTCGTGCAGATCGGCGGGCCGGCGATCGTCGCGGACGAGGCCGCGACCCAGGCCCGGGCCGGGGTCACCGCCGACCTGCGTGTGGCCGCTCCGGCCGGGCTCTCCCCCGACGCCGTCGGCGCGCTGCGCGACGAGCCGGGGGTGACGGCAGCGACCGGCGTGGTCGTCAGCACCGCGGTGCTCGACTCGCTCGACATCGAAGGTCAGATCGAGCGCACGGAGTACGTGCTCCAGGGCGTGGACCCGACGACCGCGGACGGCCTGCTCGACCTGCGGGTGCAGGAGGGGTCCCTCACCGCCCTCGACGGCGGTGCGACCGTCGCGGTCAGCGCCGATGCGGCGCACACGCTCGGCCTCGACGTCGGCGACCCGGTGACGGGCGTCCTCGGCGACGGGGCGCCGCTGGAGGCGACCGTGGTCGGCATCTACGAGCGCGGTCTCGGGTTCGGCGATCTCACCATGGCGGTCGACCACGTCCGCGCGCACACCTCCGCAGCGCTCGACTCGTTCGCCCTCCTGTCGGTGGACGGTGACGCGCCGGCCGACGCCTTCGCCGCCGACGGTCTGCAGGTGGCCCCCGGCTCGGGTCAGAAGCCCAGCATGACCGGGGCCGTGTCGCAGCAGGGATGGGTGAGCCTCATCGGTCTGCTGGTCATCCTCGGGTACATCGCGATCGCCGTCGTGAACACGCTCGTCATGGCGACGGGGGAGCGGTCCCGGGAGTTCGCCCTGCTGCAGCTCATCGGCGCCTCCCGGGGACAGGTGCGCGCCACGATGCGCACCGAGGCGATCCTGATCGCCGCCCTCGCGATGGTCTTCGGCGTGCTGGTGGCGATCCCGCCCTGATGGGATGAGCTACGGCATCTCCGGGCAGCCGCTCCCGGCGATGCCCGTGCTCGGCTCCCTCGCGATCGTCGGCGGCATGGGCGCGCTCGCCCTCGTCGCGCTGCGGGGTCGCGACAGGGGCCGCGCTGCGCCGCCGCCCGATCGAGGAGATCGGCTCTCGCGAGTAGGCCCGCGACCACCGGAGGGCGCATCGGGATCCCGGTGCGCCCTCCGGCGTGCCGTCCCGGGGTGAAAAGGAGGGGTGAATTCCCCCGGTTCGGTCGGGGGCCTCCGCGGCAGCCGGGCAGGCTGGCGGAGGCCCGGACCGAGTCCACCCTGCCCGAAAGGGTGCTCGGCGGTCGCCTGAGGGGGCGGGGGCTTCCGTGTGCGCGGATGCGTGCCGGAACGCGATGAATGGGGAGAGCAGTCATGGGATTCCGTGTTGCCCGCAAGGACCGCACGTCCGATGGCCTTCCGCCGGAGCGGCACAGCCGCTGGCGGGGCCGGACGAAGAGGCTGATCGGCGGTGCCGTGAGCACGGCGCTCGTCGCGTCGTCGATGATCGTCGTCGGCGGGACGCTGACCGCCGCGCCTGCCGCCGCGGCAGAGCCGTTCCTCTGCACGCCGGGAGCGGTGTACGTGCAGAGCGCCACCGAGGTGCGCGAGTTCGCCGTGAACGAGCAGGGCGGCACCCTCGGCGCCACGAGCATCGGCCTCGGCCACTCCGACAACGGGCTCGGCCTGTCGGCGGACGGAACGTACGCGTACACGGTGACCAACGTCGGCACGGACAAGGTGCTGGCCAAGCACGACCGTCGGGGCGAGGGGAACGACGACCCGAACGCCGTTCACGCTGGGAACCAGCCGCACAGACTCCTCTGTCCTCCGAGGGGCCGTGCATCCCGTCACGGGCGTGTACTACTTCGCCAGCGGCACGCTCGATGGCGCCATCAACCTTTATGCGTGGAACGAGAGCGTCACGCCGCAGACCTACGTGCAGGTAGGCAAGCTGCGCCCGACTACCGGCAGCAGCGCCTTCGGGGCCAACGGCGACATGGCCTTCAGTGCCTCCGGTCAGCTCGTGCTGGTCGCCGACCGATACATCTACTCCGCCGACCTGCCCGCAACGCTCCAGCCCAGCACGGCCACGATCGATGCCAAGCAGGTGCACGACATGGGCGCGGGCGTGCAGGGCAACGGCATCGCGTTCGGGAACCTCGGCCACATCTTCGTCTCGGTGGGGGGGACCAACCCGTACATCGTCGAGGTCGATCTGCCCCGCGGACAGACCGTCAACACCACCTCGCTCGGGTCCTTCTCGCCCACCGACATGGCGAGCTGCACGTTCCCGAACACGCTGACGCTGAAGAAGGATCTCCCCGAAGGCCGTCACGCCGGGACCGACCAGTTCGGGCTCCGCGTGCAGTCGCCGGTCGGCTACCAGGTCGCGCAGACCGACGCCGTCACCCGTGGCGACCGCTCCGGTCTGCAGCCGGACTACGTCGGCCCCGTGTTCACCAACCAGGGGGGACACCTTCCGGCTGTCCGAGTCGGCGGCGGGCTCGACCGACCTCACGAAGTACGACGCCTCCCTCGTCTGCCTGCAGGTGAACGCCGACGGCTCGACCACCCCGGTGGCCGTCACCGCCGACGGACAGGTCACCCAGCCGTCCGGCCCGCTCGGCACCGGACGTCACGTGCACCTACACGAACGTCCGCCTCGCGCCGGACCTCGCGCTCCGCAAGACCTCCGACCCCGCCGACGGCACCGCCGTGCAGGCCGGCCAGCGACTGACCTACACGGTGCAGGCCGAGAACACCGGCAACACCCGCCTCGACCCGGTCACCGTGACCGACGACCTGTCGAGTGTGCTCGCCAACGCCGAGTACCAGGGCGACGTGGCCACGGCGATCGACGGCGACCCGGTGTCGTCCGGCGCCGCCACCGTCACGGGGCGACGACCTCGCCTGGACCGGTGCCCTCGAGCCGGGCAGGTACTCACGATCACGTACTCCGTCGTCGTCGACGAGGGCGTGGAGGGCGAGCGCATCGCCAACCGCGTCACCGCATCCGGCACGCCGCCCGGGGGTCTGCCTCCGATCACCCCTCCAGCCGTCACCACCGAGCACCCCGTCGCCGGCTTCGAGGTCGCGAAGACCTCCGATCCCGCCGCGGGCACCGTGGTGGAGCCGGGCCAGACCATCGAGTACACCGTCACGGGCACGAACACCGGGGCGACCGTCCTGAACCCGGCGACCGTCACCGACGATCTCTCCGGCGTGCTCGCGAGCGCCGCCTTCAACGGACGACATCACGACCACGGTCGGCGGCACCACCGTCACCACGGGCGGCGCGACCCTGACGGGAACGCCCTCGCCTGGACCGGAACGCTTCAGCCCGGACAGACCGTGACGATCACGTACTCGGTGACCGTGGGCGACGACACCTCCGGCGAGATCCTGCGCAACAGCGTGACCGGATCGGGCACTCCCACCACCCCGAACCCGGGCGACCCGACCGGGCCGCAGGTTCCGGGTGACCTCATCGTCCCGCCGACGGTCACCACCGAGCACCCCGTGATCGGCTCCGGCTTCACGATCTCGAAGTCGGCCGACCCCGCCTCCGGCACGGCCGTGTCCGCCGGTGACACGATCACCTACACGATCACCGGCACCAATACGGGCGACACCGACCTCGATCCCGCGGAGATCGTCGACGACCTGTCGGGCGTGCTCGGCTCCGCCGGCTACAACGACGACGTCACGGCCGACCGCGGCTCCGTGCGGGTCGCCGACGCCACCCTCACCTGGACCGGCGCTATCCCGCGCGGGGAATCGGTCACGATCCGCTACACCGTGACGGTGGACGCGGGTGTCGAGAAGGCCCTGCTGCACAACGTCGTCACCGGATCGGCCACGCCGCAGATCCCGACCGACCCCGCCGACCCCTCCGGGGCGAAGACGCCGGGGACCCCGATCGTCCCGCCGGCGGCGGAGACGGAGCACCCCGTCGTCGACACGGGCTTCGAGGTCACGAAGTCGGCCGACCCGGCCTCCGGCACCGCCGTCCGCGCGGGTGACACGATCACCTACACGGTCTCGGGCGTCAACACCGGCAACACGGTCCTCGACCCCGCGACGATCGTCGACGACCTCTCGGCCGTCCTCGCGAACGCGGAGTACGGCGGCGACGCGAAGGCCTCGTCCGGATCCGTCACGCTCTCCGGCACCACCCTCACCTGGACCGGGACGCTCGCTCCCGGCGACCGCGTCGACATCACCTACACGGTGACGGTGGACGAGGAGGCGACGGGCGTGCTGCTCCGCAACACGGTGTCCGGTGAGGGCACCCCGCTGATCCCGACCGACCCGACCGACCCGGAGAGTCCGACGACGCCGGGCACCCCGGTCGAGACCCCGCCGGCGACGACGGAGCACCCCGTCGCGACCCCCGGGTTCACCGTCACCAAGACGGCCGACCCGGCGACGGGCACGCGCGTCGACCCCGGCACCGTGATCACCTACACCGTGACCGGCCGCAACACGGGCGACACCGTCCTCGACCCCGTCGAGATCGGCGACGACCTGCGCGCGGCGCTGGCCCACGCGGCGTACAACGACGACGTGTCCGCGACCCGCGGCGATGTCCGCGTGGCCGACGGCGCCCTGTCGTGGAACGGCGTGCTGCGCCCCGGCCAGGACGTCGTGATCACCTACTCGGTGACCGTCGACGCCACCGCCGGCGGCGAGACCATCGCGAACACGGCGACGGGAGAGGCGACCCCGCTCATCCCCGCCGACCCGAGCGACCCCGAGAGCCCCACGACTCCCGGCACGCCGATCACGCCGCCGCCGTCAAGCACGGAGCACCCCGTGAACGAGCCCGGCTTCGCGTTCGCCAAGACCGTCGACCCCGCCGCCGGTACCGCTGTCGACCCCGGTGACGTGCTCACCTACACGCTGACCGCGGTCAACACGGGCCAGACGGCGCTCGACCCGGTGACGATCACCGACGACCTGTCCGGCGTGCTGCCGTACGCGACGTTCAACGCGGACGCCGTGGCGAGCATCGCGGGTGCCGCTGCGGCTCCCGCGACCCTGGACGGCACCGAGCTGTCGTGGACGGGGGCGCTCGCGGTCGGCCAGACCGTGACCGTCACCTACTCCGTGACCGTGAGCGCCGACGGCGTCGGCACCGTGATCGAGAACGCGGCGTCCGCGACGGCGACCCCGCCCGGAGGATCCACGATCACGCCGCCGCCCGGTGTCACGACCAACCCGGTCAACGAGCCCGGATTCTCGGTCTCGAAGAGCGTCGACCCGGCTGCGGGCACGGCGGTCGACCCGGGCAGTGTCCTCACCTACACGGTGACCGGCGTGAACACGGGGGAGACGGCTCTCGACCCTGTCACCATCACCGATGACCTCTCCGGTGTCCTGGCGCACGCCGAGTACAACGACGATGCGACCGCGACGATCGGCGGCACGGTGACCACCGCGCCGACGGTGGCCGAGGAGGGGCTGTCGTGGACGGGTGCGCTGCAGGTCGGCGAGACCGTCACGATCACCTACTCGGTGACTGTGCGGGCGGATGCCGGCGGGTCCGTGATCGAGAACTCGGCCTCCGGCTCGGCGACCCCGCCCGGTGGCGTGCCGCCCATCGAGACGCCGCCGGCGACGACCGAGAACCCCGTGAACGAGCCGGGCTTCGAGCTGCACAAGTTCGCCGACCCCGCCTCCGGCACGCGTGTCGACCCGGGCAGCGTCGTCACCTACACGGTGACCGGCTGTGAACACGGGGGAGACGGCGCTGGCTCCGGTCCGCATCGTCGACGACCTCTCGGGTGTGCTCGCCCACGCCGCCTACAACGGCGACGCGACGGCGACCCTGAGCGACGGCACCGCCGCGACACCCGTCGTCGCGGGAGATGAGCTCACCTGGACCGGTGACCTCGCGGTCGGCGAGCGCGTCACGATCACCTACTCGGTGACCGTGCACGGCGACGCCGGCGGCGTGATCATCGCGAACACCGTCGAGGGCACGGCGACGCCTCCGGGTGGCGCCGAGCTGACCCCGCCGCCGGTGACGACGGAGAACCCCGTCGGCACCCCGGGCTTCGCGTTCGTCAAGACGTCCGACCCCGCATCCGGCTCCGCCGTCGCGACGGGCAGCGTCGTGACCTACACCCTCACCGGCACCAACACCGGCGAGACGGGTCTGGACGAGGTCGTCGTCACGGACGACCTGGCCGGAGTGCTGCGGCACGCCGACCTCCGCGGCTCGGCGACCGCCACGGTGGGTGACCGTGCGGTGGCCGCGCCGACGATCGACGGCACGACGCTGCGCTGGACCGGCAGCCTCGCGGAAGGGGAGCGCGTCGTGATCACCTATGCGGTGACCGTGCACGCCGACGCGGCGGGAGCGACGCTGCGGAACGCGGCCACGGCGTCGGCCACGCCTCCCGGCGGGGAGACGATCACGCCCCCGACGAGCACGACCGAGAACCCGGTGCTGACGCCGCTCGCCCTCACGGGTGGACAGCTGGCGCCGTGGGTCCTCGGGCTCGCGATCGCCCTCCTGATCGGCGGTGCCGTGCTGCTGCTGGTGCGCCGACGCCGCCTGCAGAGCTAGCGGTTCCGCCGGAGAGCCCCGCCCGTCGTCTGCGACGGGCGGGGCTCTCGTCATCCGCGGAGGAGGCCGTGCCGGGCGGCCTGTTCGAGCGCCTCCGTACGGTTGGCCGCGTCGAGCTTGCGGTAGATGCTGCGGAGCTGCGTCTTCAGGGTGTTCGGCGAGACCTGGAGCTCCGCGGCGATCTCGGGCAGCGGCGCCCCGGTGGTGAGCGCGTGCAGCACCACCTGCTCCCGCGAGGACAGCCTCGGGCGGGCGGCGAACGACGGCAACGCGGATCGGTCGGGCAGCGGCGCGCCGCCGATCGGAGCGAGGTCGGCGCGGACGGCGGCGAAATCCTCGGCGCTGAGCAGCGCCAGCGGGGTGCGCAGTCCGCGGTCGGCGAGCTGGGCGTTCAGCGCCGCGGTCACGGCCTGCGCGGCGGCGGGACTGACCCGGTGGAGGGCGGCACTCTGCACCGCCGCGGCCTCCGCGCGCTCGCGTGAGGTCGTCGGCTCGAGGCGCGTGTGAGAGAGGAGCCGCGCCGCCTCGGGCGCGCGACCGTCGATCAGGGCGACCCTGGCCCGTTCCAGAAGGGTGCCGAAGCGGTCCGCCCCGGCGTCGCGCTGCTTGATGCCGCGCGCGGCGCGGATGTCGCCGAGGGCGAGGTGGAGCAGGATCCGCGGGCGGCTCAGCGCCTGGCGGGCCGGCGGAGAGCCGGCCTCGCGTCCGCGCAGTCGGGCGAACGACTCCAGTCGCTCCAGTCCGCCCGCGGCATCGCCCTCATGCAGCGCGATCCAGGCTTCGACCGTCGCCATCGTCGTCCAGTGCTCGCTCGTCGCCCGGTGCGGGAGGAAGGCGCGCGCGTGGTGCTTGGCTGCGGCGAGGTCGCCGTCCTCGACCGCCAGCATCGCCTCGGCGACGCGGTAGAACGTGCCGCGGTAGCCGTCCAGCTGCGCGGGATCCCACGAGCCGTCGCGGATGATCTCGACATAGTGCCGGGCCTCCGGCAGATCGCCGTTGAGGGCGTGGATCCCGCCGAGGAGGCTGACGGCGTGGAACGCCTTCCCGCTGCCCTGCGACGCCGCGAGGGCGGCGGCCTCGTCGAACAGGCGCACGGCCTGTTCCCGACGGCCGCCGTAGTAGAGCGAGATGCCGAGGTGCGTGCAGAGCAGCGGCATCTCCATCGCGTACTGCTCCCACTGGGACTCGGGTGTCTCGGTGAACAGAGCCAGCGCGCGGGCGGCCACCTGCCCCGCCCTGTCGGGCATCCCGATCACGCGCAGCGCCGCACTCTCGGCAGTCCAGATGAACAGGCGCTCCGTCGGCGAGAGCGTGTTCCGACGGGCGTTCGCGGCGGAGATCGCCATCCGCAGCAGCTGCAGTCCGCGCACCCGCCGGAGCCGGTTGGCATTGAGGCAGATGCCCAGGAGCATGGCCACCAGCGGCTCCTGCTTCAGCCGGGCGAGAGGCAGGTCGCCCAGCAGCGCCACGACCCGGCGACCGTCGTGGTCCAGGAGGTGGCTCCACCCGGACATGATGACGTGGGCCGCGAGGTGGAGGTCGTCCTCCTCCATCGCGAGGCGCAGTCCTTCGAAGGGGGCGCCGCGGCGCAGGGCGCCCTCGATCGCGAGGCGTCGGAGCACGCGGATCTCGGCGGGGAACCGCCGCAGGAGGTCGTGACGCAGCAGGGTGCGGGCCGGCGCGGCGATCGTGAAGGTCCGGCGCCCGGAGTCCGTCGACCATCGGCCGAAGCCGAACGCCTCGGCCTCGTCGAGGGCCGTGCCGATGTCCGGATCGCTGCTGAGGGCCTGCGCCAACGGCAGGTCGACCGTGTCCGTGATGCTGATCCGGATAAGACCCTCCAGGACGCCGGCGCCGAACGTGCCCTCCTCCATGCGGCTGCGGAGGTAGTCGTCGACCGCCGCCGTCGCGACCTCCACGATCGTCGTGCCGTCGGGGGCACGGCCGCGGAGAGCGACGGCACGCACGACCGCCGCGAATCCCTCGGTGGCCGCCCGCACGGCGACGGCGGTGTCCTCGTCCACGTCGAGAGCGCGGCGGATCTCGTCGGTGTCGAACGCGAGGTCTTCCGGAGAGATCAGCGCGGTGTCGATCACGAGGCCGATGCCGTCGCTGTCGAAGGGACTGGGGCGATTCGTGGCGACGATCAGGCGGACGTGCGACGGGACGGCGACCGTGCGGCAGAGGTCGAAGACCGCATCCCGGTCGAGCGCGGCGGCGTCGTCCAGGACGATGACGACAGGCTCCTCGTGATCGCACAGGTAGTGCCCGACGGCGGGCCAGCCGTCCCCGGTGGCCGGATCGGTGCTGCCTGCGCCCGTGTCCGTGTCCGTGCCGCGCAGCACCCGCAGCAGCGCAGATGCCAGTGCCGGGCTCGTCGCCAGGGCCGGTGTGACCGTGAGCCACACGACCCGGGCGGAGCAGGTGAAGGCCCAGCCGACCAGGGCGGTGGTCTTCCCGGAGCCCGCGGCGCCGCGCCAGCAGCGTGAGCGGAGCTCCCGCGTCCAGCACCGCGTTCAGCCGCGGACGCCCGATCACGTGCGCGGAAACCCGCGGAAACCTCGTGTCCCCCTTGCGCGCCGAAAGCCGGCATCGTCCCTCCCCAGGTACGCATCCCCACCCCTACGATATCCAAACCCGCACGGTGCAGGACGCTGCGGAGCGGGGGGCGCCGGGAGTTCTAGGCTCGGAGGAGTGAGTGATCCGATATCGCCCGTGTCCCGCCGTGTGCCGACCAGCGCCCTGCTCGTGAGCGCAGCCCTCGGCGCGGTTCAGGCCCTCGTCTTCCTGGCTGTCGTCCCGGTCACGAGCGTGCTGGCCGCTGCCTCCCCTCCCGCGTATGCCCTGGTCGCGGCCGTGCACACCGCACTGCCCTTCCTCGCCCGCGTCGTCACCCGGGTCCCTGGCATGGCGACGCTGGCCGCCTTCGTGACCGGGGTGCTGACGCTCGCGGTGTCCCCGATCGGGCTGCTCGGGGTGGTGCCGCTCGTCCTCGGCGGCGCGGTCCTCGACCTCGCGCTGCCGTTCCGGCGCGACGCCGCGGTCCGCCCGGGTCGTGTCCTGCTCGCCGGCGCCGTGACCGGGGTGGTGCTCTTCCTCGTGGCCCTCCCGGTGTTCTCCCCGGAGCACCTCGTCCCGCCGGTGCTCATCGCCACGCTGCTCGGCCGGGTGCTCGGGGAGCTCGCTGTGGCGGGAGTCGTCCTCGCCGTCCGCCGGCTGCTGCGTCGCGCGGGCGTCGCCCACTGACTGGGTTCACTATACCCCCACCGGGTATAGTGAACCCATGGCCGGTCGTCGCGTGCTCCAGAGGGCGCTGCTCGTCGTCCTCCCTCGTGGGCGGCGTCGTGCTCGGGCTCCTCGGCATGCACGCGCTCGACACGCACGGCACCCCCGGAGCGCACGCGATGGCGGGCCACGCGGCACCGGTGCCCGGGCACCCCTCGGCGTCGGCGGCGCATGCGGTGTCCGTCGCCGAGGCGGCCGTCGTCCCCGACGACTCCGCGGGGGATGGCGGCGCGGCCTGCGTCCTCGCGCTCCTCGGCGGACTGCTCCTGGTGCTGCGCCCCCACCCGCGCGGCCGTGATCGCTCCCCTGCTGCGCGCCCTCCGCGTGCGCGCGGGAACCGCCGCCGCCCCTCTCCGTCCCCCCTCACTCCACGACCTCTGCATCAGTCGGACCTGATCGGCGCTGGTGAGCGCCCGGGCTCCGCGACCGCGGACGCCCTTCCGACAGACAGAGATGAGAGAGAAATGAAGAATCGAACCGCTGCCGCCGCCGCCCTCGTGCTGGTCGGAACCCTCGCCCTCGCGGGATGCGCCTCGGCCGCACCTGCAGGACCAGCTGACCACTCCGGTATGGATCACTCCACCTCGGACGCCCCGCTGGCCGGAGCGAACGAGGCCGATGCGATGTTCGCGTCCATGATGATCGTCCATCACGAGCAGGCCGTCGAGATGTCGGACATCGTGCTCGCGAAGGATGACGTCGACCCACGGGTGACCGACCTCGCCGAACGCATCACGGCCGCTCAGGGCCCGGAGATCGAGCAGCTGCAGGGATGGCTCGACGACTGGGGTGCCGAGGCGGGTGACCCCGCCGAGATGGACCACGGTGACGGCATGATGAGCGACGACGACCTCGCCGCGCTCGAAGCCGCCGCGGGCCCGGAGGCGTCCCGGCTGTTCCTGGAGCAGATGATCGCCCACCACGAGGGCGCGGTCGAGATGGCCGAGACGGAGGTCGCGGACGGCGAGAACGCCGACGCGGTCGCCCTCGCGCAGGACATCGTCGACGCGCAGACCCGCGGAGATCGCGGAGATGAAGGAGATCCTCGCCACGCTCTGATCGACACCGGGTCCCGCGTCGCCTCCGCGGCGCGGGCCCCCGTCGCCTTTCTGCGACCTGTCCTTTCCGCGCTGTTCTGTACGTTTCGCACTACTATGGACTCATGAGCGAGATCGCGATCACGGAAGCCCGGGGGCGGCTGGCGTCCATCATCGACGAGGCGCGCAAGGAGCCCGTCTATCTCACCCGACGAAACCTCCCGGTGGCGGCTGTCGTCGATGCCAGCCTGCTGAAGCGACTCCTCGAAGGACGCGGAGGAACTGGCCGACATCCGCGCGGTCGATGCCGCTTGGGAGGAGACCGCGCGACTGGCCGAGACGCCGATCCCGTGGGAGGAGGTGAAGCGGGACCTCGGGCTCGTGCCGTGACCTACGACGTCCAGGTCCTGCCTGTCGCCGTGCGGGCGATCCGCAAGCTCCCTCCTGAGGCGAGGCGACGTATCCAGGCCGTCATCGAGCTCCTCTCCGAAGACCCGCGGCCCCCCGCGGCACGCAAGCTCACCGCCGACCGGAGTGGCGGGTGCGGACGGGGGGACTACGGGGTGCTCTACCGGATCGAGGACGGGATCCTGACGGTCGTCGTCGTGCACGCCGGCCACCGTCGCGAGGTGTACCGCTAGCGATCGCGGCGGCGCAGGCGGCGCAGCGGGGCAGACAGGCGGTGCCAGAGCGTCGGCGCGGGCTCTTCGTCCTCCGCGGGCGGCGGGGGCGACGGCGAACTGGACGAACTCCTCCGCGCCGTGGTGCACGACGCGGTAGAGCGCCGTGCCGATGAGCACACCAGGGCGATCGACATGACGGAGACGAGGGCGGCGGTGAAGTCGGCGAGACCGTTGTCGGTCGCCACCGCCTCGGTGAGTCCCACCAGCCCCGCCGCTCCCGGCACCAGCAGCCAGAACGCGGGGAGGAACGTGAGCTGCGACGGGGCCCCGTGGCGCAGCCACGGCGATCCAGAACACGACCGGCGTGACGGCGACCGCGCCGACGAAGCCGCCGACCGCCGGGTCGATGAACTCCGTTCCCGCCCATTGGCCGAGGTAGGCGACGACCAGGGCGAGCAGCACCCACCCGAATGTGGACGGCGGGGAGGAGAAGTGCAGGTAGTTGCCGAGTGCGAACACGAGGATGCCCAGCAGCGGCACCCACCAGGGCAGGTAAGGACGAGGAGGCGTCGAGCGCCTCGTACGAGTCGCTCGAGACGCCCACCACCGCGCCCGCGGCGAGGATGCCGAAGGCGAGGAGGGCGAGCTGCACGAACCCGTAGATGAGGCGGGACGCACCGGAGATCATCTGCCCGGCTGCGAGCTCGACCGTCGCCGTGGTGAGCACGCCGCCGGGGAGGAAGGTCACCAGCGGCGCGATCAGCAGCCGGATCGGGTCGCCGATCTCGATCACCTCCGCGAGCAGGAACACCGCGGCGGCGCACACGAAGGCCGCGGCGATGGGCATGACCAGCTGCAGTGTGGGGGAGCGCACGAGCTTGAGCAGGCCGATCCCGAACCCGAGCACGAAGGCGACGAGCGCGCCCTGCCAGGTCGGCGCGAGCAGGAGCGCGAGGCCGGTCGTGAGGATGGCATGCCCGAGCGTGCGGGTGAACCAGCCGAGCCGCGGGCGCATCGCGCCGATCTCGTTGAGCCGCCGGATGCCGTCCAGCGGGTCCACGGCGCCGGTCTTCGCCTGCGCGATGAGGTCGTACAGCGCGGCGATCTGGTCGAAGCGGAACGAGGCGTTCGTGGCCGACCGGAACGCGACCCGCTGCTCCTCCGCGTCCCCCGTCTCCACGATGATGATCGTCGGCAGGACGACGAAGTCGGCGCCGTCTCCCCCCGATGCCGTGGCCACCTCGGCGATCGTGTCCCGGATGCGGTCGACGGACTCCGCCGATGCATTCATGCCCTGAGCCAGTCCCAGGAGGAACTGCCGCAGCGCCGACCGGTCGACGACGTCGGTCATGTCACGTGAACAGGAACGACAGCGCCACCCCGACGACGATCGCCGTGCCGACGTAGACGAGGTTCGGCAGCTGGAACGAGTGGTCGATGACGAACTTGCCCATCTTCGTCGTTCCGGTCTGGTCGAACGCGACCCGTCGCCACCTGGCTGCCGTTGGCGGGCAGCGTGTAGATGCCCATCGCCGCCGGCCACAGCCCCACCAGCAGGGAGGCGGGCAGACCGATCGTGATGCCGATCGGGACGATCGCGTTCGTGGCGCTCGATTGGCTGGTCGTGAGCATGGCGACAGCGAAGAGCGCCAGCGCGAACAGCAGAGCGCCGAGGAAGGCGGACGATCCGGAGACGACCGAGCCCAGCCGTCGACGATGAGGGTCTGGTTCGCGGCGACGAACGTGTTGGCGAGCCAGGCGATGCCGAACAGGGCGATGGCCCCGACGATGCCCGCGGGGAACGTGGACTGCTTCGGCACGTCGGCGGCCTTGACCTTGCAGAACACGAAGATCAGCGCGGCGATGATGCCCATGACGACCTCGATGATCACCGTGACGCTCAGGCGGAGCGGGTCGCCGTCGTCATCGGTGCCGATGACCGGACGGAGGTTCTCGAACAGGCCGAAGAAGACGATCACCGCGACGCCCGCGAGGAACAGCGAGGCCGAGAGCACGGCGGTCGGCGGGAGCTTGTTCTCGTGCGCGTCGACGGTGGGCGGCTTGATCTGCCCCTCCGCCAGGCGCTTCTGGTACTCCGGGTCGTCCTCGAGGTCCTTGCCGTGACGCATCATGACCAGGGCGGCGACGAGCAGGCCCGCGATCGAGCCGGCCACATGATGAGGAGCAGGCCGCCGAGGTCGACGCCCTGCGGCGCGAGCAGCACGACCATCGATGCGGTGGCCGCGGAGACCGGCGAGCACAGGATGCCGACCTGCGAGGCGACGGCCGAGACCGACAGCGCCCGCTCCGGCCGGATCTTCTGCTGGTAGGAGACGTCGTAGATCACGGGCAGCAGCGGGTAGAAGATGTTGCCGGTCCCGCGCCGACCGTGAAGAGGAACGACATGGCCGGCGCGAGGAAGACGACGGACTTCGGGCGTTTGCGGATGACCTTCGCGGCCACCGACACCATCCAGTCGATGCCGCCGGCGGCCTGCATGGTCGAGGCCGCGGTGATGACCGTGATGACGATGAACACCGCGTCGACGGGGGCGTTGCCGGGGGCCTCCCCGAACACGAACACGAGCACCGCGACGCCGACGAGGCCCCCACACGCCCAGGCCGATCCCGCTCGTGCGGGTGCCCATGAAGATCGCCAGGACGACGACGATGAGCTCGGCGACGAGGATCCAGACGCTGTCGTTCACGACGACGGCCCCTTCACGATCGGCGCCGCCCCGGTGAGGACCTGCACCGGCAGCTCGGTCTCGACGATATTCCCGTCGGCCGCCTCGACCTTCAGCGCCAACGCGTTCTCGACCGGGCTGACCGCCGTGACGAACTCGCTGTTCTCGAAGTGCAACGACTGCAGGTTGCCCACCGCATACCCGGTGGAGAGCTCGCCGCTGAGCAGGGAGGCGTGGAAGAGCGGCCGTCGCTGGTCCTCGGCGTCGTAGTGCGGACAGAAGCTGCCGTGCAGGAACCCGAGGCCCTCGGGGAGCACCTGCAGCGTGGGTCCGTAGCTGTCGGTCGTGCCGCCCTCGAACCAGCAGATGCCGCCCGCGCTGCCTCCCGTGAACACGACGTTCGACGAGGGGTCCTCCCCACATCTCGCGCATGATCTCGTCGAGGCCCTGACGCTTCCAGACGTCGAGCATGTTGGCGGGTGTTCCCGCCGCCGACGTGGATGACGTCGAAGCCCTTCACGAACCCGGCCAGGTCGTCGACGGCGCGATGGAACAGCGGCAGGTGGTGCGGCGCGCATCTGTCGGAGTCGTACGTGGAGTAGAAGCTCACGATGTAGGCGGTGTCATCGCCGGTCGCGGTGCCGACGAAGAGGACCCGAGGCCGCTCCTTGCCCGGTGAGCTTCAGGATGTACTCGTGCGTCGGATCGTTCCGACGTTCCATCATGGCCTTGCCGGCCCCGGTTGCGACGACGTGCGACATGCCCCCACCTCACTGTCGAGTGTGAATGCGCTCAACCTAGCGTCGCGCCGTCACCGCCGTCCAGAGCGGTCACCCTGGCCGGGTGAATCCGCGCCTCTCAGCCGAAGACGCGAGCCGTGCCGACCATGCCTTCCAGGAGGGCGGCTGTGCGGGCGCGCGGTCCCTCCGGCGCGATGCCGAGGACGCGGGCGAGCTCCAGGGCGAGAGCGGCGTGTCCGGCGGCGCTGGGGTGGAAGGGGTCGTTCATGAGGCCCCACGGCATCCCGCCACCGCCCAGCTCCGCGAAGTGCGCGTACTGGTCGACGAGGATCACGTCCTCCGCGGACGCGACCCGACGGACGGCCTCGGCGAAGTCGGCGATCCGCGCCCCGCTCCGGCGCGTTGCGGACGTCGATGGCGGGCGGCGTCTGGAGCACCGGGATGGCGCCGATTTCGCGCACCCGGCTCACGAAGTCATGCAGGGAGGCGGCGTAGTCGTCCGGCGAGATCACCGGTCGGGGCCCCGCCGTCCGAGGCGTCGTTGGTGCCGACCATGAGGGTGACGACATCCGGCTGCCAGCCCGCGACCCGACGCTCCCAGTCGTCGAGGATGTCGACGATCCGGTTGCCGCTGATC
>NZ_JBFLUM010000043.1:0-18393 GCF_050470785.1 Microbacterium sp. NRRL B-14842
CTCCACGCCGCGCCAGCTCACCCAGGTCATGGCGGCGATGAAGAGCACGAGGCCACGACGACGACCCGCCAGTCGTTGTTCTCGAGGTCCTGTCCGATCAGCGACCAGAAGTAGACGGAGGCGATCTGCGCCATGGTTCGCGAGCACGACCATGCCGGCGACCGCGACGCCCCAGCCGCCCATCCATCCACCCAGGGGCCGAAGGCCTTGGTGCCCCAGGTGAAGGTGGTGCCGCAGTCGGGGACGGCGTTGTTGAGCTCCCGGTAGGCGAAGGCGATCAGCAGCATCGGCACGAAGGCGATGATGAAGGCGATCGGTGCTTGGGCTCCCACCGCGAGCACGACGAAGCGAGCGTCGCGACGAGCGAGTAGACGGGGGCCGTGGAGGCCAGACCGATGACGGTGGATCCCCACAGGCCGAGGGTGCCTGCAGCCAGGCCCTTGCCGTCGGGTCGTTCAAGGTGGATGGGCGTCGTTGCCATGCTCAGAACAGTACGGCGGGCCGCGGTATCCCGTCAATCCTTTTGTTTCGGCGACGGATTCCACGCGTCGTGTGGGGATATGCGAGGATTCCGTGGGTCAGTCGCGAGCGAGCATTCCGTCGGCGTGCGCCGCCACCCACTCCATCAGGGGCAGCATCCGCTCCATCAGGTCGCGCCCCAGCGGTCGTGAGGCTGTACTCGACGTGCGGCGGCACCGTCGGCAGCGATTCCCGGTGCACCAGGCCGTCGTCGGTGAGCGTGCGCAGGGTGGAGGCGAGCATCTTCTCGCTGATGCCGTCCACCTGTCGGCGCAGCTCTCCCCAGCGGTGGGTGCCGTCGGAGAGACATGAGAGAACCAGAACGCCCCACTTGCTCATGATGTGGTCCAGGACGACGCGCGTGCCGCACCCCTGATCGAAGAGGGCCGGCTGCGAATCGCGGGATCTGCGCAAAACTCGCCGTCATGTGGTACCTTACCGAAAAGTGGGTACCTGCTGAAAGGAATGCTCACGACGGCTTTCGGGGTTGTCCGGGGAGTCAGCTACGAAAGGACTCCCATGACCATCCTCGTCACCGGTTCGACCGGTCACCTCGGCCGCCTCATCGTCGCCGCCCTCCTGGAGCGCGGTGTCGAGCCGCAGGCGATCCGCGCCGGCGCCCGCGACCTCGCCAAGGGTGCCGACCTCGGCGTGCCCGTCGTCCGTCTCGACTACACCGACCCGGAATCGGTCGCCGCGGCGCTCGACGGCGTGGACACCGTCGTGCTCGTCTCGGGCTCCGAGGTGGGCCAGCGCGTCGCGCAGGCATCGGGCGGTGATCGACGCCGCGAAGGACGCCGGCGTGTCGAAGTTCATCTACACGAGCGCGCCGAAGGCCACCACGAGCACCCTCGTCCTGGCTCCCGAGCACAAGGCCACCGAGGAGCTCATCGCGGCCGCAGGCCTCCCCGCGGTGATCCTCCGCAACAACTGGTACACCGAGAACTACGCCGCGGACCTCGCCCGCGCCGCCGAGACCGGCACCCTCAGCGCCGGCACCGGAGACGGCCGCGTCGCCTCCGCCAGCCGGAAGGACTACGCCGAGGCCGCCGCGGCCGTGGCCACGGAGGATGGACACATCGGCGCCGTCTACGAGCTCGGCGGAGACGTCGCGTGGACCTACGCCGACCTTGCCGCCGCGATGACCGAGGTCACGGCCGCGAGGTCACCTTCCTCCCGCTCTCCGCGGACGAGCAGCTCGCCGCGCTGCGCGCCGCCGGGCTCGATGAGGGCACCGCCGGCTTCGTCGTCGCCCTCGACGCCGGTATCCCGCGACGGCGCACTGGCAGACACCGACGGCACGCTCCGCCGCCTCATCGGCCGCCCGACGACACCGCTCGTCGAAGGCCTCCGCGCCCTGGTGTGAGGTGCGGAGCGCCGCCGGCCGCCGTCACGGGCGGCGGCGCTCCCCCGGCACCGGCTCCCCCGGCGCTCTGCACGTAGGCGACGGTCAGCGTGAGGCCTGTCGCGCCGCAGGCCGTCCGCGTGCAGCACGGCATCCACGGTGTCGCGGGCGTGCCGCAGCGTCGCGACGCTGCTCACCCGCCCGTCGACCCCGATCGCGGCCTCGACCGCCACGCCCTCCGGTGCCGCGGTGACGGACACGATCGGGTCGGCACCGCGCTCGACGCCCCAGTGCGGGACGCCCCCGCCACGCACGAGGTTCGAGACGAGCGATCCGGAGCGGTACACACCGCGCACACCCGAGCAGGCGCGCAGGGCGGCCTCGATCCGGATAGCGAGATCCGCGCGCTCCTCCTTCGTCAGCTCGGCGTCGGCCATCATGCCCCCTCCCTGACGTCGGTGATCGCGACGTCGATCGCCATGACCTGCAGCTCGGTGTGACGACGCAGCCGGACATCCACCTCGGCGCGCAGCCGGTCGGCGACGCTGCGGAGAGGGTCGCCCGAGGCGCACGCTCGCGTCGATCATCACCCGCACGGGCGCTCCGGGCTCGGTCACGTCGCCGTCCAGTCGGCACCGGCCGACCAGAACCCCGGGGACGGCCTCCTCCGCGGCACGGACCAGTCCGCGCACGGCACCCTCGGTGATCGCCAGCTCCACGGCCGGATCGTCGGAGGCGAACGGGATACGGCGTCCTGCCTGGGCATCCATCGCGATGCCGCTGAGGATCCGGTCCACCCAGCTCTCGTCCACCGGCGCGGCAGAGGCCGCGTCGTCATCCATCAGCTCGCTGCCGAGGCCGCGCAGCCTCTCCAGGGCGTCGAGCGCGAGCTGGCATCCCGGAGACTCCTCGATCGCGGGGTTCCGCGGGGTGCGTCCGGCGTCCAGGTAATCGCTGAGGTCCTCGATCGTGTGCCCGTCCAGGTCGGCGGGCTCGAGACCGAGGCGGCGCAGCTGGTCGTCCTCGTGGTGATCGGTCATCGCCACGCCTCCATCCGTGTGATCAGGAATCGTCGCGCGCGGGACAGCAGTCCGCGCACCGTGCTGACGGGGATGCCGAGCTCCTCGGCGATCTCGTCGTAGCTGTAGCCGCCCAGCTCCCGCAGCACCCAGCACTCGCGCTGGGCCTCGGGGAGCTCGCGCAGAGCGGCACCGAGGGCCGCGACACCCGCTCGCGCTTCGACGACCGCGGCGGGCGACGCCTGCGGCGGCGCGGGCCGGTCGATCTCGTCCACGTCGAGGGCCGGCCGCGTCTGCCGCAGCCGGTCCACCGCCTTGCGACTCACGATCCGCATGAGCCAGCTCTTCACCTTGGCGGGGTCCTCCAGCTCACCGAACCGCTGCCACGCGGTCACGAACGCATCCTGCACGATGTCGTCGACCTCCGCCGATGCGTTCAGCATCCTGTGCGTGTAGGCCCTCATCATCGGCGTGTACCTGCGCACGAGCACCGCGAATGCGGCGACGTCCCCATCCATCGCACGGCCGGCGACGATGCGGTCCCCAGCCTGCTCCAGCGCCTCACCCCAGCGGTCGGCTGCCATTCCCCCACCCCTCGTTCACGGTTCCCCAGGCGTTCGGAGCCGCCGCCGCGTCGGATCGTGACGACCCGATGCGCGCAGGCGGAGGAGACGCCCGCACGGGCGTCTCCTCCCCCTCCGTCACTTGGTGAACGTGTCCTTGACATCCTCGGCCGCGCTCCTGACATCGCCCTTGGCCTGCTCGGCCTTGCCCTCGGCGACGAGCTTGTCGTTGTCGGTGACGTCGCCGACGACCTCCTTGGCCTTGCCCGCCACCTTCTCGGCTGCGGCCTTGATCTTGTTCTCCGCGCTCATGGCGTCTCCTTTCCTCACACGACCCCGACGGTCGGGGTCGATGTCCGTGCGGCGTTCGGCCCTCCGGCGCCGCGGTTCGTCCCGTCGCGAGCGAACGACGCATCCGCTGCCGCGACCGGAAGAGTTCCCGCCACCCGCGGTCGGCGACGTGCACGACGAGCGGCATGCGGGGTACCGGTGAGGGCGTCCCACTCCTGCACCACGTCATCGACGGCCGCGAGCAGCCCGCCCAGAGCCGCACCGGGGCGCGGGGTCACCACGAGGCCGAGAGCGATCCCTCGCCCGACTCTCCGGCTCGTCAGCCGGGCCGCGAGCACGTCCGCCCGATCGGCGAGCGGCGCCGCGAGCAGCTCCTCCGCCACGCTCCGGTCGACGGTGGTCGTTCCTCCTCCGCCGACGAGGCGGAGGACGGTGTGCTCCCGCCGCGGCCGGCGGGGTGAACAGGAAAGCCACGAGCAGGACCACGAGCAGTGCCGCAGCGGCGATCCCCACGATCGCCCACAGCGGCACGAAGCCCGCACCGGGGATGTCGAGGCCCCATGCCCCCGACCACGCCACGAGGCCGTCCGCCTGCGCGAGCACCTCCTCGAAGGGTGGCGGGAGCATGCCCGTGCCCCGCAGCCCCCCGGCGAGGAGGACGACGCCCCCGCTCAGAAGCACTGCCGCTCCCCCGAGGAGGACCGCGCGGTTCGCCGCCGTCCCTGCCGACGTCATGCGATCACTCCTTCCCGTTCCACCTGCACGCGCGGCGAGAGCCGGAAGCCGACCTCGTCCAGCATTCGGGCCGCTGCCTCCTCGGCGGCAGCCGCATCCACCGGCACCCCACTCGTCGGAGTGACCCGGATCATCGCCGCGCGTCGGGCCACGGTCACGCCCACCTGCCCGCGCGGCACCCCGATCCGGCGCGCGACCCCGTCCGCGATGGCGTCGGCGAGCACACCGTCGTCGATCACGAGCGCTGCCCGCGTGTCGAGACGTGTGCGGCGCGCACGCCGGCCCGGAAGCACAGCGAGCGCGAAGAGGAGCAACGCCAGGAGGAGAAGCACGACCCCGACCGCGATCACGGCCGACGGCATCTGCAGGAGCGCCGGGACGGGCGCGAACCAGGCGGCGGCCTGCGTGCGGAACCCCTCGTCGAGGGCCCACACCGCCACCCCGACCAGCAACACGGCGAGGACCAGGGTCAGCACCACGGCGAGCGCGATCGCAGGGCCCCGACGCGTCGCCCTCGCCTCTCGGCGGAGGAGCCGCCGGGGTGTCGCGGTGTTCGTCGTCATGCCACTCTCCTCTCCGTCTCGCGTCGGGACGCCGGCGAAGCGCACGTCCACCGCTCCCACGTGACGCGCTGTGCCAGGTCGCGCATCCCCTGTACGACGGCGTCGCGGACGGCGTCCGCCCGTGCACTCACGGGATCGGTGCCCTGACGGCTCAGCACGACCGGAACCTCCACGAACACCCGCAGGTCGCCGCGACGGTCCGCCAGCTGAACGCTCACGTCGTCGGTACCGACCCGAGCGGCATCGCGGACGATCCCCAGAGCGAGCCGGTGCAACGCGCGGGCTTCGACGACCGTGGCCCCCGCCACGGTCGTCGGCCCGTCCGTCTGTGCCACGCTCATGAGGACGATCGCCGCCCGCGCACCACGTCGGCGAGCGCCCGCACGTCCAGGCGACCGTCGACGATGCGGCCGACGACGGCGCCGACGAGCATCGCGAGGGTGACGAGCAGGAACGCCCAGAACCCCCAGACGATCCAGGTCAGCGCGAGCACCGTCGCCGCAGCTCCGCCGATCACCGAGGCGTTCACTGGACCCGCGCCTCCGGAGCCTCGTCGTCGTCCTCCGAGGGGATGTGCACGTCGTTGACGGTCACGTTGACCTCGGCGACGTCCATGCCCACCAGCTCCACCATGGCCCGGTGGATCGCGGCCCGCACCTGGTCGGCCACCTTCTGCAGGGACACCGGGTACTCCGCCACGATCGTCACGTCGACGGCCACCTGCGTCTCGCCGACCTCGACGCTGATCCCCTGCGCGAGGTCGGTCGTGTTGAGGGCGTCGCGGATCGCACCCATCATGCGCGCGGCGCCACCGCCGAGCGCGTAGACGCCGTCGACCTCCCGCGCCGCGATGCCGGCGATCTTCGCGACCACCGCATCCTCGATCGTCGTCTTCCCCGCCGCCCCCTGCGACGCCGGGACGACCTGAGCCTTGGGCTGGGTGCCCCCAGTCACGTTCGCCATCTCGAGCTCCTTCATCCGTGTGTCCACGCGGTTTCCGCGCGGGCCGTGTTCTCACGACACCACTAAGACGGTCGGGGAGCACAGAATGTCACAAACTTCTCGGAACGAATCTCCGGGCCTTCCTCGGCGGCGACTTTCAGTGCACTCCAAGGTTCAGAGTGCAAAGTTGCACTCTATGGAGAACAGTGCAGAATCCACGAGGGAGCAACGCAAGCGGCAGACCACGCGGGCACTCACCCAGGCCGCACGCCGCCTGACGGCCGAGCGGGGCTTCGCCGGCTTCACGGTCGAAGAGCTGTGCGCCGACGCCGGAGTCTCCCGGCGCACGTTCTTCAACTACTTCGAGAGCAAGGAGAA
Source organism: Microbacterium sp. NRRL B-14842 (assembly GCF_050470785.1). Lineage (NCBI taxonomy): Bacteria > Bacillati > Actinomycetota > Actinomycetes > Micrococcales > Microbacteriaceae > Microbacterium > Microbacterium sp. NRRL B-14842. The sequence continues at coordinate 6,356 of NZ_JBFLUM010000043.1, forward strand.
CGCCGTCTTCGGGTTCGCCGTGATCGACTCCCGCCAGGAGGAGCTCGAAGCGGTCTTCCTCGAGCGCGACGGCGATCTCCTGGACGACTTCGTGCAGCTCACCGTCGAGCGCTTCGCCCTCTTCGATCCGATCGAGCACGCCGCCGAGCTGTTCGCCGTCATCGAGCAGGAGCCGCGACTGCTGCGCGCGGCGTTCGAGCAGCAGGAGAAGCACGAGCGGCGCGACCATCGCCCTCGTCGCGCGCCGCATCGGCGGTGCCACCCGACGCGGAGCTCCGCGCCGAAGTGCTCGTCCACTCCGTCGGCGCGCTCGTCCGCCTCTGCATGGAGCAGCTGCTGCACCACCACTCCACCGAGCCGTTCGCCGACCTCATCGCCCGCCGACTGCGCCTCGCGCGCGACCTCTACTCCCCTTCACAGAAAGCCCACTGATGTCCGCCACCGTCACCGCGGATGCGCCCTTCCTCCTCACGAAGCGCCGCATCTGGATCATCTTCAGCGCCCTGATCGCGGGCCATGCTGCTCGCGAGCCTCGACCAGACCATCGTGTCGACGGCGATGCCCACGATCGTCGGCCAGCTCGGCGGCGTCGACCATCAGGTCTGGATCACCACCGCCTACCTGCTCGCCACCACCATCGTCATGCCCATCTACGGCAAGTTCGGCGACGTGCTGGGACGACGGTCACTCTTCCTCGTCGCCATCGCCCTGTTCACACTGGCCTCGGTGGGCTGCGCGTTCGCGACGGACTTCTGGATGTTCGTCGTCTTCCGTGCCCTCCAGGGTCTCGGCGGCGGCGGGCTCATGATCCTGTCGCAGGCGATCATCGCCGACATCGTGCCCGCCAACGAGCGCGGCAAGTACATGGGTCCGCTCGGCGCGGTGTTCGGCCTCTCCGCCGTCGCCGGACCGCTCCTCGGCGGTTTCTTCGTCGACCACATGACCTGGCAGTGGGCGTTCTACATCAACATCCCGGTCGGCATCGCCGCGTTCCTCATCGCCCCTCGTGGCTCTGAAGCTCCCCAGCAAGAAGGCGGAGAAGCCGATCGACATCCTCGGCGTGCTCTTCCTGTCGGCGGCGACGACCTGCCTCATCTTCTTCACCGACTTCGGCGGCGACGCCGCGTTCGGCTGGGACTCGCTCGCGACCTGGGCCTGGGGCGCCGGGCTCGTGGTGTCGGCGACGGCGTTCGTCATCACCGAGTCCCGGGTGCAGGACCCGATCATCCCCGCTCAGCCTCTTCCGCAACCCGATCTTCGTGAACGCCACGGCGATCGGCCTCGTCCTCGGCATCGGCATGTTCGCCGCGATCGGCTTCGTCCCGACGTTCCTGCAGATGTCGTCCGGCACCTCCGCCGCCGCCTCCGGGCTGCTGATGATCCCGATGATGGTCGGCCTCATGGGGACCTCGATCTTCTCCGGCCTCGCGATCTCGAAGACCGGGAAGTACAAGATCTATCCGATCCTCGCACGATCATCACCGGTATCGCGATGGTCGCCATGACCACGCTGTCGGCGGAGACGCCGATCTGGTTGATCTGCGCATTCCTGTTCGTCTTCGGCGCCGGGCTCGGCCTCATCATGCAGGTCGTCGTGCTCGTCGTGCAGAACGCCGTCCCGGCGGGCGAGATCGGCACCGCCACGAGCACGAACAACTACTTCCGCGAGGTCGGCGCCTCGCTGGGGACGGGCGGTGTTCGGCACGATCTTCACCACGCGTCTCACGGAGAACCTGCTCGGCGTGTTCGCCGGCGCCGGGGCGTCCCCCGAGGCCGCCTCCGAGGCCGCGTCCACGATCGACCCCGCCACGCTGAACAGCCTGCCGGACGAGGTCCGCGACGGCATCGTCACGGCATATGCGGACGCCCTCGCCCCGGTGTTCTGGTACCTCGTGCCCTTCATCGCGCTCGCGCTCATCCTGTCGCTGTTCCTCAAGCAGATCCCGCTGTCGGATCAGGCGGGTCTCGTCGCGCGCGGCGAGGCGATCAGCGGCGAGGAGGCCGAGCGCCTCGAGGCCGAGCTCCGCACGGCCGGGCGGGTCGGTGCCGCACGCACGGACGCCGAGCGGAAGAGACCGGCTCGGCGTCCACGGGCAGGTAGCCCGCGCTAGGGGAGGTCGGCGACGTCGACGTCGTCGTCGTCCTCCCCACCGCCCGTCGCGGGAAGGTCGTCAGGCTCGGGGTCGTGATCGGTGGTGACGAAGTCGGGGTCGACGCCGATGGCCTCGATCTCCTCCTGGTTGTCCTGGCTGTTCGACGTGTCGGACATGGCGCCTCCTGATGTTGGGGATCCGGACGGCCAGTCTGCGCGGGGGCGCCGACGCGGCCGAGGGGGTTGACACGGCGTGTCGCCGCCGCACGCCCACTCGCCGGGGGCGGAGCCACCAGACTGGAGCTGTTCGCCCCCTCTCCCTCCTTCCCGAGGAGCACCCGTGATCGACGCCGCACCGCACCGTTCCGCCTGGCAGCGCTTCTGGGATCGCGGAGGCTGGTGGCGCGCCCTCCTGCTCGCGGCCGTGTACTACGGGCTCTATCAGCTGCTCTCGCTGGCCCTCCTCCCGCTGGCCGCGCAGGTCGACGATCCGGCGAGTGCAGCCGGCGTCCTCGTCTACGACGTCCTGCCGATCCTCGTCGGGGGCCTCCTGCTGGTCGCGTTCATCGCCTCGCTCGGGTGGTGGCGACCCGTGTTCGGGGCCCCAGCCCATCCGGGGAGCGGGGTGGATGTGGATCGCGATCATCGCGGTCCTGCTGTTCAACGTCCTCCGTTTCCTCACGATCGAGGACGGCAGCGTCGGACGTGATGTTTGTCGCGACCTGGCTGCTCGCGGGACTCGCCATCGGCTTCGCGGAAGAGGTGCTCACGCGCGGCCTCGTCGTGAAGATGATGCGGGACGCCGGCGCACGCGAACTGGTCGTCGCGGTGGTCTCCGCGGCGATCTTCGCCGCTCTGCATGCGGGGAATCTCCTGACGGGGCAGGATCTGCTCCCGACGCTGTTCCAGCTCGTGTACACGTTCGCGTTCGGCATCTGCATGTACCTCGCGCTCCGGGTCACCGGGACGATCATCGCCCCGATCCTCCTGCACGCCAGCACCGATCCGAGTATCTTCCTGCAGACCATGCACCCCGCCGAGGGCGGGCTCACCGCGGTCGCGGGGCTCGGCAACATCGTCGTGATCGTCGCGGGTCTCGTGCTGATGATCTTCATCCGTGGTCGGGTCGGGGCTTCCGCACCCGACACCTTCGCCCCGCAGCGCTGACCGCCCGGATCACACCGCACGCCAGACGGCGTGCGTGCCGACGGCCGCGATCGCGAAGACCAGCACGGCGACCCGGTGCGCATCGCCGACGGCCAGGGCCGCGTCGGAGGCACCGATGAGATCGTCGGCGACACCGGCCACCATCGTCCGCGACACGACGGCATCGTCCATCTCGGCCACGCCGTCCGCGAGCCACCCCATGACGAGCCGGAGGGATCTCGTCCCGAGCTCGACCCCCGAGAGGGACCGCAGGACAGCTCAGCACGTCGGCGACGGTCACGCCGTGTCGCAGCAGCCCGGCGAGTGCCCCGGCGAGGGCGCCGGTCAGCAACGCGCGCCCGTACCCTTCGGCGACCAGCAGGTCCCAGGACTCGTGCGGCGCGAGCGTTTCGAGCCCGAGGGAATGACCGCGCCCGTCCGCGACGGCTTCCTCCAGGGCGCGCCGGCGTCCCGGAACACGATGCTCGCACGGCGATCGGGCGCAGACACGGCAGACCTCGTCCCTCGATGCCCGCCATCTCGGTGGCCGGCTGGGAGGCCGACGTGTCACACACTCTAGGACGCTCCGCGCAGGGTGAGGACGGTATCCCGGCACTGAGGTCGGAGACGACAAAACCCCCGGAATGTTCCGGGGGTTTCATTCTGTAGCAGGAGCGGGGCTTGAACCCGCGACCTCACGATTATGAGTCGTGCGCTCTCACCAACTGAGCTTACCCTGCCGCACGGCATCCGCATCGCAGATGCGAACTCCGAGCCCCGAGTCAGGATTGAACTGACGGACCCCTTCCTTACCATGGAAGTGCTCTGCCACTGAGCTATCGGGGCGTGCTGCCCCTCGCGGGGCAACCACACGAGAATACCATCACTGTGGCGTCCTCATGAAATCGAGACGGTCACTCCTCCGAGGTGAGAGACGTGCGTCCGGCGTTCTTCTTGAGCCACGGCATCGGGTCGATGGTCGTCCCGTTCACGATGAGCTCGAAGTGCAGGTGCGCGCCGTAGGAGCGGCCGGTGTTGCCGGTCTTGCCCACGATGTCGCCACACCTTGACCTTGTCGCCCGCCTTGACCTGCAGCGAGCCGTACTGCATGTGCGAGTAGTGGCTCGTGATGACGGAGCCGTCGATGACGTGGTCGATGTAGACCGTGACACCGTAGGCGGCACCCTGCTCGGTCGCGATGCGGACGGTGCCGTCGGCGATGGCCTGGATGGGCGCGCCGTTGCCCGGCACGAAGTCGATGCCCTCGTGGAGGCGGCCGCTGCGCATGCCGTAGCCGTAGCTCATGCCGACGCCGACGAGGAACGGCCACTGGATGGCGGCATCCGGTCGTTCGTGAAGATCTCGCCGGAGTAGTTGATGCCCTGCTCCGCGGCGACCTCGACGAGCGAGACGGTGCTGAAGTTGTCGGCCCGCGAGAGGGGCTCGTTCTGCACACCGGACGGCGCGACGAAGGCCTGGATCTCGTCGTCCGCCGAGCCTGCTGCGTCAGCAGCCGCCGCGGTGACGAGGGAGGTCGAGGCGAGGGAGCCGCCCTGGGCGGCGGCGACCGCCTCCGCAGGAAGCGTCATGGACACGGCCAGGAGGCCGGCGAGGCCCATTGCTCCGACGGTGGGCACCGGCAGTGAGGGCCTTGCGGATGCTGCGCGTGCGGCGAGGACCGACGGCCGCGAGGGCCTGCTGTGTCGATCTTCGGCGCGGTCTGCGATGCGGCATTCGGGGCGAAGGCCGAACGGCGGGACGCCGACGACGTCGGGGATGGAGCCGGTGGTGCGGAAGGCGCGGGAGGCGCGCTCGAAGGCGTCACCCTCGGCGTCGGCTTCGGCGACGAAGGGCTCCGACGCCGGGGCGATGTCCTCGACCGGAACCGTGTCCTCGGCCTTCTCGACGATCTCCGCGACGACGGGCACCGCGGGGACATCGGCGATGGCAGGCGCGGGAGCCGCCGCAATGAAGGGCTCCTCCGGCGCGGCGGGCACCGGAGGAACGTCGGCCTGACGCTGACGCGCGGCGCGACGGGAGAGCGGGATGACAGCAGCGAGGGCGATCACGGTCTCCGCGTCAGCGAGGGGTGCCGTCGACCCGCTCGCCGAGGCCTCGGAGGCCGCAGTGCGAGGGCGGCTGGACCGGCGCGTGGGGCGCAGCGGCAGCCTGGGGGTTCTCGAAGGGCAAAGCTAATCTCTCGGTCGTTCGTGATGCTCGGGGGCGCAATGACAACTCTCACCTTCGGGTGGTGAAAGTAACGATCGGGTAAACACTACCCCGATCGACCTGTGAATGCCATGGATCGGTCAGGGTTTTTCCTCATCGAGGATAGCGCGGAGTCGGTCGTGCAGGGTCACGCCGCCCGCGATCAGGAAAGGCCGCGGCGATTCCCGATCGATCCGGCTGACCCGGCCACCCGCCTCCTGGACGAGCAGCGCGCCCGCGGCATGGTCCCACGGCTTGAGCCCGCGCTCGAAATATCCGTCCAGTCGGCCGGCCGCCACATAGGCCAGATCCAGGGCCGCGGACCCCATACGACGGAGGTCACGGGCGATCGGCATCACCCGCCGGACCGTCGCGAGATCGCCGTCGTGGGTCGTCGGGTCGTAGCCGAATCCGGTCGCCAGGAGCGCGCCGGCGTCGGTCACCTCGGTGACCGCGAGCCGGACGCCGTCCGACCAGGCCCCGTGGCCGCGAGCAGCCGTGAAGGTCTCCCCCACGGCGGGTGCGTGCACGGCCGCGGCCAGCGCCTCCCACTCGTCCGGCTCCGGCGGACCGCTGACGGCTGCGATGCTCACGTTGTACGCGGGGATGCCGTAGGCGTAGTTCACCGTGCCGTCGATGGGGTCGACCACCCAGGTGATCCCGCTGTCGCCGGTGGCCGCGCCCGACTCCTCACCGAGGAAGCCGTCCGTCGGTCGCGCCGCGCGCAGGCGCTCGCGGATCAGCTCCTCGACTTCGCGGTCGGCGTCCGTGACGATGTCGGCGAGCGTCGACTTTGTCGCGGCGAGGCGTACGCCCTCCCGTCGACGGGTCCGGGCGAGAGCTCCCGCCTCCTCGGCGATCTCGGCCGCCAGGGCGCTGAGCTCGAGAGCGTCGATCACGGCGCCGGGTGCGAAGGGGCGGGCGGCGGCGGCGGGAAGGCCGGGGGCTCGCCCTGGGCGGGCGACGCGGGCTGCGGCGGGGCCGGCTGCGGAGGCGCCGGCTGCGGCGGAGCGGGTCGGTCAGGCGCGGGCGGCACGGGTCCCGGAGCGGGAGGAGCGCCGAAGTCGGGAAGGGCCGGAGTCGTCGGCGCGAGGGGCGGCGTCGTCACGGGGAACGCCGTGGCGGGCGCCTGACCCAGTGCCGGAGGGGGCCGTCGAGGGGTACCCCGTGTAGTAGGCGTTCCAGTCCGGGCTGCCGTCCGGGAGGACCGGGAGCGGCGTGATCCCATCGGCGTAGGTCGGCCAGGACGGGGCGGAAGCGACGGGACGGGCGGCGGGAGCCTTCTTCGGCGCGAACAGGGCGTTCAGCAGCGGAATCAGCGTGGTGCCGACGGCGACGAGGATCGTGAGGGCGACGACGATGCGCCAGTACAGCTCGGTGTAGTCGAAGGTGTTCGGGAACGCGAGGAAGAACACCAGCAGCGCGACGAGGGCACCGAGGAAGACGATCGTCACGATGTGGATCACCTTCGTGAAGGTCGTGACGTGGCGCTGCGCGGCACGGTGTGAACAACCGCACGTGGAGCAGTGCGAGCTGAAGGATGCCGATCACGAGCAGCAGCTGGAAGAACCGCTCCGCGCCGAAATAGAGGCCGTCTTCCGGAAGCCAGATCTTCACGAGGCCGACGAGGAGCGCGACGACCCAGGTGACCATGCTGGCGAGCTGGAGCCAGTCCGGCCGGTTCGGGGCGAGGCCCGCCTCGAGGATGGCGATTCCGGCGAAGGCGGCGAGCAGGAGGATCGTGAGGAAGGCACGACCGATGAGGCCGTTCTGATCACCGACCAGGACCCACACGACGCAGACCAAGGCGGCGGCGATGAGGGCGCCGATGGCGACCCACAGCGACCCCCTGATGAGCAGCGACATGTTCTTCTTGTCACCCTGCGGCTGCAGCCGGGCGGTGTCCGGATGGGACATGGGGATCCTCTCGTCGAGCGGCGATGCCTTCATCCTGCCACGCGCAGGCCCGCTTGTTCCGGCTTCCCTCAGGCGCGCGGAAGATCGGGACGCGACCGCGCTCTGGGGAGGAGGGGTCAGCCGGCCTTCTTCGCGGATGCCGCAGCGAACGCCGCGACCCGCGCCTGCGCGTCCGGGGTCTCCAGGGCGGCGCCGATGGACCGGGCCTCCTCGCTCAACTGCTCGGCGAACGTGCGCTCCGGCTGCGACCGCACCAGCCGCTTCGCCTGTCCGTACGCGTCGGCGGCCCCGGCGAGCCAGAACCGCGCGACCTCCTCGGCCCGCGCACGGACCCGATCGGCTTCCGCCCTGCCGTCCTCGCCCTCCACGACCTCGGCCACCAGCCCCCAGTCGAGGGCCTCCGCGGCGCTGAGCAGCCGGTCCTGCAGCACCAGCTGGAGGGCGCGACGCTGGCCGACGGCCCGCGCGAGCTGCGCGGACACGGAGAGGTCGGGCGTGAGGCCGATGTTCGCGTACAGGCTCCCGAGCTGCGACCGCGAGCCCACCACCGCGTAGTCCGTGGCGAGCAGGATGCCGAGTCCACCGCCGGCCGTCGTCCCGTGCGCGGCGGCGACCACGGGCACGCTCGACTCCGTGAGCGCGCGGATCCCGGTGTTGATGACCTCCGCGAGCGCGGTGATCTCCGTCCCGGACGACCCCATGGTCGTCGCCATGTCGATCACGTCGCCGCCCGCGCAGAACGCCGGCCCCGCCGCGTCGATGAGGATGGCCTGCACGTCGTCCCGCGATGTCGCCTCGACGGTCGCATCCTGCCAGGCGTACGCCAGATCGGCGTTGAAGGCGTTGAGGCGGGGTCGGACGGTTGAGCGTCAACCGCGCCATCCCCTCGTCGACGGCGAACAGGATGGCATCACTCATGGCTTCTCCTTCGAGCACAGGCGGATGCCTCCAGGCTAGTCGCGCTCAGGAGCCGTCCCAGACGCGAGCGACGAACCGCTCCATCCGCCGCCGGGTGCCGTCGAGTCGGAAGTCGACCTGCCCCGCCGCCCGGATCTCGTTCGGCGCGAGCGGATGCGCCAGGCGCACGTTCTCGTGGCAGGACAGGTCGGCGCAGATGTAGGTGCCGACCGAGTCGCCGCGCTCCCCCGCCTCCCCCGTGCGCCGGGCGGCGAACAACGCCACCTGGTTGCCCGGCTGCATCGTGTGGCAGATGTTACACATGCCGGAGCGCCCGCGCCCTGGTTCCGACGCCCGCAGCACCACGCCGACCACGCGCCCCTCGTGCGGGATCAGGACGTAGCCGCGCTTGCCGGCACTCGGGTCGCGCCAGGCGAAGAAGTCGAGGTAGTCCCAGTCCACGAGGAGGAAGTCGTGCGGCATCTCCATGACGCGCAGCTCGTCGGCGTCCGCGTTCACGAACGAGGCCCGGACGTCGGCTTCGGTGAGAGGTCGCATCGCTCCAGTCTAGGAACTCGGCGCGGAGGTGAGGCCGGGAACGCGAGAAGCCCCCGCGAGCGGGGCTTCCGTGGTGGCGAGTGAGGGATTCGAACCCCCGAAGTCGAAGACGGCTGATTTACAGTCAGATCCCTTTGGCCACTTGGGTAACTCGCCAGAGCGCACCCGTCCGACTTGAACAGCCAACCGGGGGCACGAAGAACCATCATACCTGCCGGATGCGGGCGCGAGAAATCGAGGCGTCAGCTCCCGTACACGCCGCGGTCGGCGACGGCCAGCGACTCCGGTGTGCGCAGCAGCCCGCCCTCGGCGCGGCAGGTCGCGGCGGCCACGTCCATCGCGCGCGTGAGCAGGGCCGTCCACTCCTCGGCCGCCTTCGGGCCGCCGTCCACCAGCCCGGCGGCGACGGCGGCGAGAGTCGCATCCCCAGCCCCCACGGTGTCGACCACGCGACCAGGGAGCGCCGAGATGGGAGCCGAGACCGACCCGCCGTCCGACTCGAGCACCGCGCCGTCTGCCCCGGCCGTCGCGAGCACAGCGGTGACTCCGAGGCTCCGGAGCCGCGCGCGCAGGGCGTCGAGGTCGCCGTCGTAGAGCACGGCAGCGTCGTCCGGCACCGACCTTCACCAGCTCGGCCCTCGAAGCCAGCCGCTCGAAGCCGCGGACGAACTCCTCGCGGTCGGACAGCATGCCGGTGCGCGGGTTCGGGTCGATCGCCAGCCGCGCGTCCTCCACTGCGGCCGCGAGGGCGTCGACCTCCTCGGGGGCATCGAAGGGGAAGCAGCTCACGGCGACGATGTCCGCGTCGCCGATGGCGGCCCCTCGCCTCGTCCGAGTACCGGATGGTCCGCTCCTGGGCCGCGCGATTGAAGACGTAGCTCGGCTCACCGTTCGCAGCCCGGGTCACGACGGCCCGCGACGACCCGTGCGGTGCCGCGCTCGCGATCAGCCGCACGCCGTGATCGGCCAGGTACTCGCGGATGTGCGCGCCCGCGACATCCTCCCCCACCATCGCGATGAGGGTCGTGGGGATGCCGAGCCGGCGCAGCCCGACCGCCACGTTCAGGGCCGCTCCGCCGACGAACTCACGGACGCCGCTGTCATCCCGGATCTCGTCGATCAGGGCGTCTCCGATGACGACGGCCACGCCGCCGGGGGAAGTCTCAGTGCTCACTCGCCGACCCTACCGCGGCGCCCGCGCCCCGAAGCAGCGCCGAACCGTGTGCATAACTCAGGAGACCTGGGCCTCCATGCCGTCACGAGCAGCCGACGGGCGGCCTGCCGTCCCGGTATCTCCTGAGTTGTGCACACCCGAACGGACCGAGGGACGACGAAGGCCCCGGGGAGAACCCCGGGGCCTTCGTTCACTCACTCACACCTCAGTTGTAGGTACCGGGGGTGATGTCGTCCGTCGAGAACGCGTCGAAGTCGACGTAGCCGAAGTCGCCGTCCGCGTACGCACCGTCGGATGCGAAGATCCGGTTCGGGTAGCGCTCGCTCTTGGCTTCCTCGGTGGCCTCGACCGTGACGTCGCGGTACTTCGAGAGACCGGTTCCGGCGGGGATGAGCTTTCCGATGATGACGTTCTCCTTGAGACCGACCAGCGGGTCGCGCTTGCCCTCCATGGCGGCCTGCGTGAGCACGCGGGTCGTCTCCTGGAAGGACGCAGCGGACAGCCACGACTCGGTCGCGAGCGACGCCTTCGTGATACCCATCAGCTCCGGGCGACCGGACGCGGGGCGCTTGCCCTCGGCCACGGCCTCGCGGTTGATCTGCTGGTAGCGCTTCAGGTCGACCATCTCACCCGGCAGCAGGGTCGTGTCGGCGTGATCGACGACGGTGACCTTGCGGAGCATCTGACGGACGATGACCTCGATGTGCTTGTCGTGGATCGGCACACCCTGCGAGCGGTAGACGCCCTGGACGCCGCCGACGAGGTACTTCTGCACCTCGCGGGCACCCATGACGCGCATGACCTCCTTGGGGTCGAGCGTGCCGACCTGCAGGGGCTGACCGACCGAGACGTGCTGGCCGTCCTCGACGAGGAGGGTGGCACGCTTCAGCACCGGGTAGACGACGGGCTCGTCGCCGTTGTCGGGCGTCAGGATGACCTTCTTGGCCTTCTCGGTCTCGTCGATCGTGATGCGGCCGTCGGCCTCCGCGATCGGCGATGCACCCTTGGGGGTACGCGCCTCGAACAGCTCCTGCACACGGGGCAGACCCTGCGTGATGTCATCCGCCGACGCCGAACCACCGGTGTGGAAGGTACGCATCGTCAGCTGGGTACCGGGCTCACCGATCGACTGGGCCGCGATGATGCCGACGGCCTCGCCGATGTCGACGGTCTTGCCGGTCGCGAGCGAACGGCCGTAGCACTGCGCGCACACACCGACGGCGGAGTCGCACGTCAGGACCGAACGGACCTTGATGGTCTCGACACCGAGTCCGACGAGCTTGTCGATGAGCACGTCGCCCACGTCGTCGCCGGCCGAAGCGAGAACCTCGCCCGACTCGCTCACCACGTCGGAGGCCAGCGTGCGGGCGAACACCGAGTTCTCGACGTTCGCGTCGCGCACCAGCTCACCCTGCGAGTTCGGAGCGGCGATCGGGAGCTCGAGGCCCTTCGACGTGCCGCAGTCCTCTTCGCGGATGATGACGTCCTGCGAGACGTCCACCAGACGACGGGTCAGGTAACCCGAGTCGGCGGTACGTAGAGCGGTGTCGGCCAGACCCTTACGGGTACCGTGCGTCGCGATGAAGTACTCCGCCACCGACAGACCCTCGCGTACGAGGAGATGATCGGACGCGGGATGATCTCACCCTTGGGGTTGTTCACCAGACCACGCATACCGGCGATGTTCCGGATCTGCAGCCAGTTACCACGGGCGCCGGAGGACACCATGCGGTTGATGGTGTTGTCCTCCGGGAAGTGCGCCTTCATCGCGGCCTGCACCTCGTCGGTCGCCTCGGTCCAGATCTTGATGAGCTCCTGACGACGCTCGGCGTCGGTCGTGAGGCCCTTCTCGTACTGGGACTGGACCTTCGCGGCCTGCTTCTCGTAGCCCGCGACGATCTCCGCCTTGTTCGGCGGGGTGAGGATGTCGCTCAGCGCGACGGTCACACCCGAACGGGTCGCCCAGTAGAAACCGGCGTCCTTGATGCGGTCCAGCGTGGCGGCCGTCTCGACCTTGGGGTACTCCTCGGCCAGCTTGTTGACGAT
>NZ_JBFLUM010000044.1:0-18246 GCF_050470785.1 Microbacterium sp. NRRL B-14842
GAGGGCCAGCGGGGTGACGAACACCATCGCGATGCCGTAGTTGCGGCCGATGAACAGTTCCGCCGTCCCCTGCAGGACCACGACGACGGCGATCACGGCGAGAGGCGGCATGTCGAGAGCGAGGATCCCGGCGGCCACCAGCACGCCGAGCAGCGTGCCGACGAGGCGCTGGATGCCGCGGATCACGCGGGCGTTGAGCTGCGCGCCGCTGACCGCCGCCACCGCGCCGACCGCCGCCCAGTACCAGTGAGTGCCGCCGAGGAGCAGGCCCACGACTCCGGCACCGACGATCGCGACGGCGACCGAGGCGGCCATCTCGGCGGCGACCGGGCCCACGGACGGGCGCCGTCGCGGCGGCGCCTCCGCCGTGCTCCGGGTGACCACGGCGACGAGGGCGGTGAGCGCGAGGCCGAAGAGCACGCTCGCCCCGCCGACGAGCAGGACCGCGCCGAAGGAGGCGCCGGTGGCAGGGATGGTCGCGCACGCGCCGGTCGCGAAGACCGTGAACAGTGGACCGGGCGGGTGCCACTGCAGGACGTAGGCGAGGAGCGTCACGCCGCAGCGACGAGTGCGACGACGACGATGCTCAGCACGGCGGGGGCGGCGAGGACCGACAGCGCCGTGCCGATCAGCATCGCGAGGAGCAGTACGCCTCCGGCACTCGCCTGCATGCGGATCCGGTCGCGGAAGACGTCGTGCCGACCGTAGAGCGCGGCGAAGGCGCCGAAGCTCGCATAGATGCTGAGGTCGAGCCGGCCGACCGCCCACAGGACGACCAGTGGCACGGCGACGCTCACCGCGGCGCGCAGGGCCACCCGGTGATCGCCGCGGTGCGGGCCGACGCGGAGGACCCCCGTCCACACCCGTCCCTGCGATTCCGTCACCGATCAAGCCTACGTCCGTCACCCGGCACCGATGTGCGAGGGTGGAGGAGATGACCACTCCGTCTCCGCCGCGCCGCACCCTCCTCGTCGGCTTCGGGAAACTCGGCGCCCGGCTCGCCCCGCTGCTCCTCGCGGGACGGAGGCGCCGTCGTGGCCCTCCGCCGCAGTGTCGGAGCGGTCCCGGACGGTGTGCAGGCGCTCACCGCCGACCTCGCCGCCCCGCTCACGGGTCCGCTGCCCGAGGTCGACGCGATGGTGGTGACGCTGCCACCCGGGCCGGACGTGTCGTCGTACCGCACGGCGCTCTCGCACCTCGCGGCGGCGTTGCCGTCCCCGCCCGCGCGGACGCTCTTCGTCTCGTCGACCGGGGTGTTCGACGGCGCCGGTGGCGCCGAGCCGGTGACCGAGCGGGTCGAGCCGGTGCCCACCACGGATCGCGGCCGCGGTCTGCGCGACGGAGAGCGCGCGGCCGTCGAGCTCTTCGACGCGGTGGTCGTGCGCCCCGCGGGCATCTACGGTCCCGGGCGTGAGTTCCTCCTCCGGAAGGTCAGGGAGGGGGCTCCGGTGGCCCACCGTCCGCCGCACGAACCGGATCCACGAGACCGACCTGGTGCGCGCTCTCGACCTGCTGCTGCGGACGCCGGAGCCCCCGGCGCTCGTGCACGCCGTCGACCGGGCGCCCGCTCCTCTGGGAGACGTCATGACCTTCTCGCCGACCGCCTCGGTCTGCCGGTACCGCCCGACGACGGCAGTGCGCCGAGCGGCTTCGTCTACGACGGCACGCTCTTGCGTTCGTTCTCGGGACCTCGCGTACCCGACGTACGAGGACGGGTACACGGAGATGATCGACCGGAGCTGAGGCATTCCGGGCGTCCGTCGTCCGGCGTACCGTGGGCGCATGACGAATGCGCAGACGGCTGTCGAGGTCGTCGACTGGCGGCGGCGGGTGTTCGCCCTGTACGAAGCGGTGCGGCGGGCCGACTCCCCGGAGGAGGCGCACGAGCTGTGGCGGATCGAGCGCGACGAGCTGCTGCTGCGGCACCCGGCGACGCCCCTCCTCTCGCAGGACAGGGCGCTGTTCGAGGGGCTGCCGATCGCCTCGTACGACCCTTCCTGGCGGTTCGAGCTCCCGATCCTCGACACGGATCCGGCCACGTTCGAGTTCGCGACGGGGACGGATGGCGTCGTGCCGTTCGAGCGCGTCGGCGTCGTGGAGATCCCTGACGTCGGGTCTCTCGACGTGTGGCGGCTCGCCTCCTACGGCGGCGGTCTGTTCGTGCCGGTGCGGGATGCCTCCGCCGGGCAGAGCGGGGGGACGTACGGCGGCGGGCGCTACCTCATCGACACGATCAAGGGTGCCGACCTCGGGGCCGACCCACGCCGCGGCACGATCGTGCTCGACTTCAATTTCGCGTACAACCCGTCGTGCGCCTACGACCCGGCGTGGGCGTGCCCGCTGGCGCCACCCGGCAACGTGCTGACGGTGCCGATCCCGGTCGGAGAGCTCCGATGAGGCCGCTGCGGTACGCGATCAACGTGACACTCGACGGCTGCTGCCATCACGAGGCGGGGCTCCCGCCGGATGAGGAGTCGATGCGCTTCTGGACCTCGGAGCTGGAGCGCGCCGACGCCCTGCTCTACGGACGGGTGACGTACGACATGATGCGGGCCGCGTGGCGCCGTCCGGAATCCGGGGTCTGGCCGGACTGGATGGAGGAGTGGGAGACACCCTTCGCCGAGGTCATCGATGGCATGCCGAAGCACGTGGTCTCGGCGACGCTCGATGCCGTCGACTGGAACGCGGACCTCGTGCGCGGCGATCTCTCGGAGGCGGTTGCGGCAGCTGAAGGATGAGCCGGGGGCGGGCCTGTCGGTCGGTGGAGTGACCCTGCCCGCGAAACTCGCGGACCTCGGGTTGATCGACGAGTACGTGTTCGTGGTGCATCCGGTCGTCGCGGGGCACGGCCCTCGGCTGCTCGACGCGTGCACGAGTGTCTTCGGCTCGAACTCGTGGAGCGGCGGGAGTTCCGCTCCGGTGCCGTCATGCAGCGGTATCGTCCGGTGGCCTGAGCGGGTGCACCGGTCTCCACCGTGATCACCTCGCGTCAGCGACGCGTCCGGAGGCAGGTCGCCCCGGCCACCAGATGCGGTCGCCGACGAGCGCGAAGAGTGCCGGGACGATCACGGTCCTGACCACCAGGGTGTCGACGATCACGCCCACGCCGACGATCAGCCCGAGCTGTCCGAGGGTCACCAGTGGCAGGACGCCGAGCCCTGCGAACACGGCGGCGAGGACGATGCCCGGCGCTCGTGATGACGCCGCCGGTGTGGGCGACCGCTTCCACCATGCCCACCCGCGTGCCCCGCAGCGCCGCTTCGGTCCGCGCACGGTGGACGAGGAAGATCGTGTAGTCGATGCCGAGGGCGACCAGGAACAGGAAGGCCAGCAGCGGCAACCGGGAGATCGAGCGCGTGCTGTCCGAACAGCACGCGACTGAGCCAGGCCCCGGCGCCGATGGCGGCATACGGCGCTCGCCACATTGACGGCGAGCAGCAGCAGCGGGGCGACGAACGACCGCAGCAGGAACACGAGCACCAGGAAGCTCACCGCCAGGACGAGAGGCACCACGACGCCGAGGTCCGCGAGGTTCCCGGCACGGGCGTCGAGATCCGTCGCCACCGCACCGCCGACGACCCGCCCCGGCCCCCGGGACAGCGTGCACGGCATCGCGGAGTCCGGTGATCTGGGCGAGGCCTCTCTCGGTGCTGGGCGCATACTCGCTGGTCACCAGGATCTTCGTGAGCCTCTCATCATCCGTCCTCCCGACAGGAGTGGCGCGGACGATGCCCTCCACGTCGCGCGCCGCAGTGAGGACGGCTTCGGCTTCGCCGCTGTCCGTGACGATGAGGATCGGCTGCGCCTCTCCCGCCGGGAAGTGGTTCGAGAGCACCTCGAGACCCGTCGCGGACTCGGACGGGACCCGGAACTTGTCGACCTGGTCGAGCCCGACGGTCGTCCCGACGAGGCCGACCGTCATCACGGCCAGCAGGGCCGCACCCCCGAGGAGGCTCCCGACCGCCGGCTCACGACGCGCGTCGCGATCGTCCGCCACACCCCGCCGCGCCGTGCGGCAGCTCCGGGACGAGGGACGAACGGCCAGAACACGTTCCGTCCGCACACCGCCAGCAGGGGAGGCAGCAGGAAGAGGACGGACGCCAGGGCGACCAGCAGGCCGATCGCGGAGGAGACGCCGAGCCCGTGCGTGCCGGGGATCACCGCGAGGACGAGCGTCAAGAGTGCGAGGACGACGGTGAGGTTCGAGGCGAGGATCGCCGGAGCGGTCCGCCGCCACGCGGTGCTGAGCGCCCGGCGATGGCTTGTGGTGGTGGCGAGCTCTTCCCGGTACCTCGAGATCAGGAGGAGGGCGTAGTTGGTCCCGGCGCCGAAGACGAGGACGCTGATGATCCCGGCGTCGAACTGCAGGTCCCACGCGGAACCGGCAGCCGCGGTCAGGCGGCCGGCGAGTCCGTCGGCCAGGCCGACGGCGGCGAGCGGCAGCAGCCACAGCACCGGTGACCGGTACGTGACGATGAGGAGTACCGCGACGATCAGGATGGTCACGAGCAGCAGGGTGAAGTCGGCCCCTTCGAAGGAGGCGGCGATATCGGCGCCGAACGCCGGGCCCCCGGTCACGAGCAGGGTCATCCCATCCGGGGCGTGCTCGTCGATGTCGGCGCGGAGCGCCGAGATCACGGCGGCGGTGTCGGTGCTCGTCTGACCGACCGCGATCGGCGTCACCAGAACTGCGGCCTTCTCGTCCTCGCTCACGAGAGGCCCGGTCGGATCCGCGTCCGCGTGCGTGCCGAGCACCGGGAGGAGACTTTCGAGGGCGTCGACGTCCTGTGCCGAGAGCGTCGCGCCGTCGTTGCGCGACGCGACCACGATCACGGACTGGCGATCCGCGTTCGGGAACTCGGCCAGCAGGGCGCTCGCTCGCGCCGACTCCGATCCCGCGGGGGCCTGCTCGTTGCCGGCCGGGGCCTTCGCCGACCCGAACAGGCCGAAGAGAGCCGTCATGATCAGGAGGACCACGCCGAGCATGATCCATGCGCCGCCACGGGAGGTCATCCACTCGGGAAAGCGCCGAAGAGCGCGAGAATGTGCCATACCTGTCACTCCACCAGGAGCGTCGTGCGGCGACATCGTCAAGACGATGGAGGGAAGTCTCCCTCTTTCGATGGATGCCGGCCGGTCAGCGAGGGGGACGCCGAACCGGTCGCGTCGAGGCGAGGATCAGAGATGTGGAGGGGCTGACGGGAATCGAACCCGCGCTGTCTGCTTGGGAAGCAGAAGTTCTACCATTGAACTACAGCCCGCACCCGCCCGAGAGCAGGTGGAGCAAGCCTACCTGTCGCGGGCCGGATGGCCAAAGCGCGGGTCGCTCGTGACTAGGCTTGTGCCGTGCTTCTCAGCGATCGCGATATCAGAGCAGAACTCGCCTCCGGCCGCGTCGGCCTGGAACCGCATGCGCCGGAGATGATCCAGCCGTCGAGCATCGATGTGCGCTGGACCGCTACTTCCGCCTCTTCGACAATCACAAGTACCCGTTCATCGATCCCTCGGTCGATCAGCCCGAGCTCACACGGCTGATCGAGGTCGACCCGGACGAGCCCTTCATCCTGCACCCCGGCGAGTTCGCGCTGGGGGCCACGTTCGAGCAGGTCACCCTGCCGGACGACATCGCCGCGCGGCTGGAAGGAAGTCGTCGCTCGGTCGCCTCGGGCTCATCACCCACTCGACCGCCGGCTTCATCGACCCGGGTTTCTCTCCGGGCACGTGACCCTGGAGCTCGCGAACGTGGCGACGCTGCCGATCAAGCTGTGGCCCGGCATGAAGATCGGGCAGCTCTGCTTCTTCCGGCTCACGTCGCCGGCGGAGAACCCGTACGGCTCCGGTCCTACGGCAACCGCTACCAGGGCCAGCGCGGACCGACGGCGTCCCGCTCCTTCCAGAACTTCCACCGCACGGACGTGGGTGTGACCGACATCGGAGCCGTCGGAGGCTGACATGAGCGACGCGAGCGGGACCACCCCCGACGAGCCTGGGGCGCCGTACGAGGCAGTGCCGCCGGACGCGGCGGGACCGGAGATCGCTCCCGCCGATGCGGTGATCCCGTCCGCCGATGACGTGATCCCGCCCCCGCCACCGGAGACGCCGATTCCGGAGGGGCTGCTGGCGACGCCGGACGCTGCAGACGATGTGCTTCCGGCCCCGACCCGTCGCTCGGAACGATCCCGTCCGACGCCCGCGATCCTCCAGGGTGAGCAGCCCGCGGCGGCCGCCGACGACTGGGCGCAGCGATCGATCGCGCCGGAGGTCGCCGACACCGGGAGCTACCGGGTGCTCGCCGTCGTGGTCTTCGTCGTGCTGTTCCTGCTGCTCGCGGCGGCCGTGGTGACGCTCGTGGTGCTGATCACCACTGTCGGGCTGCCGTTCGCGGCGGCCGGCCCGGACGCGGGCTTCCTGCCGATTCGGGTGTAGCGCTGCGGAGGGCGGCGGCCCGGTCTGCCGCTGCGGCGTCGGTGGCTGCCCGTCCCGTCGCGGTGCCGAGTGCATCGACGGCGTCGAGCCCTCCGGTCACGAGGGCGACCACCGCATCGAGGGTCGGGTCCGCCGACAGCACTTTCGTATGGCCGAGACCCACGGTGCGGACGAGGCGGGAGCGGCCGCGGTGGGCGGCGTGCAGCCTGAGGGTGTCCTGGTCGGTCATCCGGCGGTCGCCCCGATCGTGCACGAGGAGCAGCGCGGTGTCGGCGGGCAGAGGATCCGCTGGCCGCATCGTATCGCTCGGCGGCGGAGGCGGAATCGAGGCCGAGTCGGCGGTGGAAGCGGGTGCGGAGCCGTTCCGCGGTGGCGGGGTCGAGGCGGAGGTCGTGCGCGAACTGGGCGAGGAAAGCCTCGGAGCCGCGGCACCGGCGACGACGGCGACGGCGGGGACCGGCCGGACGTCCGGGCGACGGTCAGTGCCGCGAGACCCCCGAAGGAGTGGCCGATGAGGGCGGAGAAGGGGCCGTGGGTGTGTTCCAGCTCCTGCGCGGCCTCGACCCAGTCGCGGATGTCGGTCCTCCGCCCGCCGGAGGAGCCGTGGGCCGGAGCGTCGAAGGCGACGACCCGGAGCCCCTCAGCGACGAGCTCCCGCACGAGTGGCGCGAACTGCGAGGCGCGGCCACGCCAGCCGTGCAGAAGCAGCACGGTGGGCGGACCCCCGCCCCACGTGTAGGTCGTGACGGGGATGTCGCGCACGAGGATGCTCCCGCGGCGGGCGGCCTCATGGGTCGCGGCGTCGGCGGCACGCACGGCCATCCGCGGGCGGGTGGAGAAGAACAGCCGGTATGCGAGGTCGCCGGCGAGGCGGGGAGTGACACGTCCCACAGCGGGGAGGGTGCGGACGAGGAGGGTGGACGCGGACGGCATGGGGGCTCCTTCACCGAACTATACGAACGATCATCCGTATAGTAGGCGAACGATCGTTCGTATACTAGGGCTATGACGGACACGGTGATGCAGGACGGTCGGCGGGCGCGGGGCGATGCCTCCCGCCGCATCGTGCTGGAGAGTGCGACCGACCTCGCCTCCGTCGAGGGGTTGGACGGCGTGACGATCGGGCGCCTCGCCGCGGCCTCGGGGTCGAGCAAGAGCAGCATCGCGACGCTGTTCCAGAGCAAGGAGGGCCTGCAGCTCGCGACGGTCGCCGCCGCTCGGAACATCTTCGTCGCGCGGATCATCGAGCCTGCCCGCGCCCAGCCGAGAGGAGCGCATCGCCTGGCCGCGCTCCTCCACAATGCCTTGGTCTACTCGAAGGACCGCGTCTTCACGGGCGGCTGCTTCTTCGCGGCGACTGCGGCGGACGTCGACTCCAAGCCCGGCCCCGTGAGCGATGCCGTGCAGGCAGCCCTCGTCGACTGGTACGGGTACATCGAGGCGCAGCTGCGGTTTGCCGCGGCGGAGGGCGAGGTCGACGCGGCCGACGTCGAGGTCCTGGCCTTCGAGCTCGTCGCCCTCAATGAGCAGGCCAACGCGCGGTCGCTCCTCCTGCGGAGCGACAAGCCGTACGGGCTCGCGGTGGCCGCCATGCGCGCACGCCTCCGTGACGCCGGTGCCCCCGACACCGCCCTCGCTCTCCTCGCCCTCTAGCCCCATCCCGCGGCCGGGGCCCCATTCCCCCTACGGGATCACGAACGCCCCGCAATCCCGCTTCGAAGGCCCCCTTCTGCTCCCGTCCGACGGCCGGGTCTGCCCCCTTCGCGTGCGGGATGAGAATCGGGCCCCGAGATCCGCCGGAAGGGGCGTTTCTGATCCCCGTTCGACGGTCGGGGCCCTGCCGTCTTGCGTGCGGGGTGAGAAATGGGCCGCGAGGCGCGACGGGGGGGGCCGTTCCTGATCCACGCACGTGCCTTCCCTGTACTTGTCACCTCGGGCCCTTGCGCATGCACCGGGCGCCTCGTCCCCGCTCCCTCCGCGCCGCTTGCCTGGATCACCGGGCGGGATCGAGAACGTGCCGCTGAGCTGTTCGGGAGGGGCGATTCTGATCTCGTTCGGAGAGTGGGTGCTCGCGTCGCCGAGGTGTGGGATCGAGAATGTGCCCCGGAACGGCTTGGGAGGCGCGACTCTGATCCCGTCTCGGCTCAGGGCGCTTCGCCCGCGTCCTCACCTCGGGTCGCACTGGGGTGCGGGTGGGGGATTGGGAAAGTGCCGCGGGGGCGCCCGAAGGTGCGGAAGTGATCCCGGTTCCGGTTTCGCGAAGCGCAAAGCGCCTCACCCGGGAGTCGGGTGAGGCGCTTGAGGGGGACGGTCAGGCGGCGTGGCCGTGGCGGAATCCGGCGTCGAAGCCGCGCTCGAATGCGCGCTCCGCCATCCGCTGCGCCCGATGGCCGTGGCCGTGGCCGTGGCCGCGATGCGCGTGACCGTGATCGCGGTGTGCGTGACCGTCGTGGTGACCGCGTCCGCGGTACCCGCCGTCCTCCTCGCCATCGTGACGGTCGAAGCCGTGCCGGGGCTCGAAGTCCCCGTGTCCGAAGCCGTGTCCGGCACCGAAGCCGTGCCGGGGCTCGAAGTCCCCGGGTCCGAAGCCGTGTCCGGGTCCGAAGCCGTGCCCGTGCCCGTGCCGGCGGCCGAATCCGTGCCGGGGGCCGAAGCCGAACCCGGGACGCCGCTTCCGGGGGAGAGGAGTCTCCTCGTCCCAGTCGAAGGCGCGAGCGATCTTCTCGAGTGCAGCGAGGGTCGTCGCCATCTCCTCGTCGGAGACGGCGCCGGCGACCTTCGCGCGGATGCTGTCGACGGCGGCGCCGAGACGTTCCTTCGCCGCGCGGCCTTCCTCGGTGAGTGTCCACCCGTCGCCGTCCGCTTCGACCCAGCCGCGGTCGACGAGGTCGTGCAGCTTGTGCGGGTTCAGCGGGCGGCGCGAGGGCGCCGAGCCGTCGACGACGTTCAGCAACCGCCAGTCGCGACGGGT
This sequence comes from Microbacterium sp. NRRL B-14842, assembly GCF_050470785.1. Taxonomy (NCBI): domain Bacteria; kingdom Bacillati; phylum Actinomycetota; class Actinomycetes; order Micrococcales; family Microbacteriaceae; genus Microbacterium; species Microbacterium sp. NRRL B-14842. The sequence continues at coordinate 9,398 of NZ_JBFLUM010000044.1, forward strand.
CGCGCCCTCCGCGGCGAAGGCGGTGGCGAATTCCTGGGCCATCAGGCGATCCACGGCCTTGAGCCAGTAGCCGAACGGACGGGAGCTGTTGTCAGAGGTGTTGTCTGTCGTGGTGTTCATGGTGATCCTTCATGGTCTGTGGTGCACCGATGACGGATGTCATCCGACATATCAATGTCAGTGTGCATGTGCATGCAGTGTGACATGGATGGGAGACGCATGTCAAGCTGCATGTAAAATCGGGGCATGGCCACCGATCCGATCGACCCCGCGTCCCCCGACGCCGCCGAAGCGATCGCGCAGGCGCTCTCCCGACTGCGCGGACGCCGCCCCGGACCCGGCGGTCGCGAGCACGGCGGGCCGCACGGTGCACACGGTCACGGCCCTCACGGCGACCCGCACGAGCACTTCGCTCACCATCGTGGTCACCCGGGGATGCCGCCCTGGATGGCCGACGGCGGCCGCCTCGGCGGACCGGCCCGTCTCCGCATGCTCGAGGCGCTCGCCGCCGCGCCGGAGCCCCTGAGCGTGAGCGCGCTCGGGCAGGCGATCGGCGTGGATCAGCCGCGGGCGTCCCGGCTCGTGCAGCAGGGCGTGCAGGCCGGGTTCGTGCGGCGCGAGGCCGATCCGGACGACGCCCGCCGCACCCGCATCGCGTTGACCGAGGAGGGCCGGCGGCTCGCCCGCGGGATGCGGGGGGAACGCCGCGAGATGCTCGGCCGCGCGCTGGAGTCCTTCACCGAGGAGGAGCGCACCGAGCTCGCGCGGCTGCTCACCAAGCTCGCCGACAACTGGCGCGCCTGACCGGCCTCACACCCGAGCGAAATCCAGCGAGGTCTCGTCGTCCACCGAGAGCGACAGCACGACGGTCTCGACAGCATCGTGGGCCTCGATCCGCCGCTCCACCTCCCGCAGCCGCCGGGCCACGTCGTGCTCGCGCGCATCGCCCGCGAGGTCGACCTCGGCGACGAGGAACAGGCGATTCGGCCCCACGTACTCGATGTGCAGGTAGGTGACCCGCTCGATCTCGTCCATGCCGAGGAGGGCCGTGCCCACCCGCGAGCGCAGTGCGGGGGACACCGACGTGCCCACGAGGAACGCGATGTTCCGCCCGATCAGAATCACGGCGACGACGCCGAGCAGGATCCCGACGAGGATCGACCCGATCGCATCCCACGCGGCGACGCCGGTGAGCTGGTGCAGGAGGATCGATCCGCCCGCCAGCACGAGGCCGATGAGGGCGGCGGAGTCCTCGAAGAACACCGCCCGGAGCGTGGTGTCGCTCGTCTCGAGCACGAAGTCCCACGTGGAGGACCCGCGTTCCTTGGCCAGCCGACGGGAGCGGACCATCGCCTGCGTGAACGACGCCCCCTCCAGCACGAAGGCGATGCCCAGCACGACATAGGCGACGACCGGGCTCTCCACGGGGCCGGTGTCGGACAGCTCCTGGATCCCGTGCATGATCGACACGATCGAACCGGCGGTGAAGATGCCGAACGCGGCGATGAGAGACCAGACGAACGCGTTGCGGCCGTAGCCGAGCGGATGCCGGGCGTCCTTGGTCTTCGCGCCGCGCCGGTCGGCGATGAGCAGGAAGATCTCGTTCCCCGCGTCGGCCCAGGAGTGCGCGGCCTCCGCGACCATCGACGCGGACGAGGTGATGACGGCGGCGACCGTCTTCGCGATCGCGACGAGGATGTTGGCGAGGAAGGCGAGGACGACGGTCACCGGGTCAGGCTACTCCCGCCGGCCCCGCTCTTTCGCCGGGCACAGCTTCGGAGCCCCGCCGCGACTCGCCGCCGTCAGGGCCCGACGGCCGGCGTGTCGGCTCCGAGGTCCGAAGTCGTGCACGGAGCGGACTCAGCGCGGTGCCTTCACGGGCAGCAGGAGGAGGAACCCGATGATGAGCACGATGACGATGCCGAGGATGCCGTAGGCGGTCTGGCTCGTGGCGACGATCAGCACGGTCCAGGCGGCCGAGGCCATCCAGCTCGCCGCCCTGCCCGTCGTGGCGTAGAGGCCGAAGATCTCGCCTTCCCGTCCGGCCGGTGTGACGCGGGCGAGGAAGGACCGTGCCGCTGCCTGCGCCGGTCCCACGAAGGCGCAGAGGACGAGGCCGCCGATCCAGAACACGAGGGACCCGGCGTCGCGCAGCAGGAACACCGCGAGTCCGGCGACGATCATCGACCCGATCGAGCCGAGGATGATCCGCTTGGGGCCGAGGCGGTCGTCGAGGCGTCCCGCGATGATGGTCGAGACACCGGCGACGAGGTTCGCGGCGATGCCGAAGACGATGATGTCCTGGGTGCCGAACCGGAACACCGCGGTGCCGATGATGGCGCCGAACGCGAAGACGCCGCCGAGACCGTCGCGGAACACGGCGCTGGCGAGCAGGTACCAGAACGTCGACCGGGTTTGCGGGTCGCGGTAGAGGCCGATCACGTCCTGCACGAGCACGGCGTACGAACGGAAGAACCCGACCTTGCGCTCCGGCCGCCCGAGGGACGGCTCCGGCACGTTGAGGAAGATCGGGATGCTGAAGACGATCGCCCAGACCGCGCACCCCACCGCGATGAGCCGGTACGCGAGGCCGTTGTCGGTGGACATCCCGAACCAGTCGAAGGTGTCCAGCAGGACGACGATGACGAGGGCGATGATCCCGCCGAGGTAGCCGAAGCCCCAGCCGAGTCCGGAGATGCGGCCGACGTTCTTCGGGTTCGCGATGCCGATGAGCATGGCGTTGGAGTTCACCGCGGCGATCTCGCCGAACACGGAGCCGGCGGAGATCAGCGCGACGCCGAGCCAGAACAGGGCCGGCTGCGGCTCCACGAACCACAGCCCCAGCATGCAGAGGATGAGGGCGCCGGTGCCGATGCCCAGCCAGAGCTTCTGTCGTCCGGCCGCATCCGCGCGCTGACCGAGGACGGGGGCGAGCAGGAGGATGCCGAGGGCGGCGATCGTCGAACCCAGTCCGAGACCGGAGGCGAGGTCAGCCTCCGCGGCGACGCGGACCGGGTCGCTCGGGTCGAGGGCGGCGACCTCCGGCGGCAGGAATGAGGCGCTGACGAGGTACAGCGCGGTGAAGACGAACGTGAGGATGACGGTGTTGAACGGCTGCGTCGCCCAATCCCACAGCGCCCAGGAGTACACCTGTTTGCGGGGTGCGGGGGTGTCTCCGCGCAGTTCGAGTCCGACGACGGCAACGGCGCCGCTGTTCGCTGTCGCCACGGGCTCGGGGGCGCCCGCGGCGGGATCGGGTGAGGTCATGCTCGAAGTCTGGCCGCGGACGGTGAACGGCCGGTGACGGCGCGCCGTCACCGGCCCCGAGCGCGAGGCGGGGTCAGAGGGCGGGACCGCGACGGATCCGCACGGGTCCGCGGGCGTCGGCGATCCGGACCGGTTCACCCTTCTGCGTGACGACCACCACGTCGCGGGAGGCGAGGTCCGCCGCGACACGGCGGACGTCGGGCATCCGGTCGCGCCATGCCTCGCCGCCGACCGCGCGGGCGACGTCGCTCGGGCAGATCGACGAGTCGGTGCGCTTCCTGGTGAGGGCGCGCATCGTCGCGGCGATCCGCTCCTCCGCCTGGGCTGCGGAGGGCTCCTCCCACCACGGCGCCCCCCGCTCGCCGAGGGCGGTCTTCGCATCCTGCACGCGACCGCGGGCGTCGGGCTCCGCGTTCTTGACCGCGCGCCGCGCGGCCATCAGCTCGTCCACGAGCTCCTGTCGCAGGTTCTCGGGGATCGACGGATCGGTGGCGCGCCACCGCCGGCCGTTCACGACGATGTGATGCCCGTCCGCCGCGCGCTCCGGTCCGGCCCCGTCGACGCTTCCGGTCTCCTCATCCGCCATGCCGCCATCCTCCGCCGTGCCCTCCACTTTTCCCATCCCCTTGACGCCCCACCCCCCCACCCCCCACCGCCCCCGCCGCCCCCGCGCCTCGTTCCGGCTCACTAACGCTCCGAAAACCCGCCCCCCAGGTTCGGAATCCATCTCCCGCCGAGGACCTCTCCCGACGGGAGTGCGAAAACGTGCCGCGAGCGCGACGGGGAGGAACGCTTTCGATCCCGGGACGGGCGGGACCGGACGGAGCGAGACGTATGAGGATGGGGACCGGGACGGGTCGGGACGGGTTGGGACGGGAGGAGCTCAGTCCGTCCGGAGGGGGCGGAGGGTGCGGGCGTAGTCCTCCTTGAGCACCGCGAGGTGCAGCCACGCCTCGATCCGGGTCACGCCGGGGAGGGCGCGCAGCCGCTCGAGACTTGCGTACAGGGCTCCGGCGGAGGGCTCGACGAGGGTCGCGACGGCGTCGAACCGACCGAGCGTCCGCGCGGCGAAGTCGACGCCGCGCCCCCGCCGCAGTTCGTCGATCACGGCCTCGTCGTCGTCTCCGAGCGTCATGCCCACGCCCATCGAGAGCTGTCGATGCGCGAGCCCGCGGGCCTCCACGGCGCTGATCTTGATGACCCCGGCGTCGATGAGGCGCTGCACCCGGGTGGCGACAGCACTGGGGGAGAGTCGCACCTGCTCGCCGAGCGCGCGGAAGCTCATCCGTCCGTCGGTCTGCAGGAGTTCGATGAGAGCCTCGTCGATCCCGTCGAGCGTCACCCCGCCGTGGTACTCCGAGACGAAGAACCCCTTGATCACGGTCGAGTAGATGATGGTGTTGATGTCGAGCACCCCGGCGCTCCCGCGGATGCGCGCGAGCAGGTCGTGGAGCTCCGACATCGACCCCACCCGCACCTCCGTGACGATGTCGTGCGCGCCGCCGACCGCCGACACCAGCACGGTCTCGGACATGTCGCGCAAGTGCTCGGCGACCACCTCGACGGCGCCGTCGGTCCGGATCGACACGTGTGCGAGGACGTGCTGGCCGAGGAACACCGGGTCGACGGCCGCGACCACTCGCACCGTGCGGTCGCCGAGCAGGGTGCGCAGGCGTGCCGCCACGATGGCGCGGGACTGGCCGACGCGCTCGGCGAGGGAGAGGATGCTGGCGCGGCCGTCCTCCTGCAGCGCCCGGATGAGTTCCGCGTCGAAGTCCATGTCCGATCCGATTCCGTCGATTTCCCCGCAGTGCACGGTCGTCCGTGCAGAACCTCAGCGTAGAGCGCGTCGAGGCAGAGAGGAAGGCCCGCTGTGCGCGGTACTGTCGACAGACCTCCAGTGAATGACGCGTACGGCTGGAGTTCTGCCCTTGCTCACGGTGCTCCACGTCCGTAGCATCCTTCGCTATCCGACACCATCCGCGAAGGAGCGGGTCCATGACCACTACCCCCACCCCCCGAAGCGGCGTCCACAGCCGCGCACAGCCGCGCCGGCATCGCCGCCTTCGTCGGCACCACCATCGAGTGGTACGACTTCTACGTCTACGCCACGGCCGCCGCCCTCGTCTTCGGCCCGCTGTTCTTCCCGAGTGACGACCCCCTGGCCGAGACCGCCGCGGCCTTCGCGACGTTCGCGGTCGCCTTCCTCGTCCGCCCCCTCGGCGGCATCGTCTTCGGGCACATCGGCGACAAGCTCGGCCGGCGTGTCTCGCTCGTCATCACGCTGCTGCTGATGGGCGCGGCGACCGTCCTCGTCGGCTGCCTCCCGACGTACGAGAACATCGGCATCCTCGCGCCCATCCTCCTCATCCTGCTCCGCGCCATCCAGGGCCTCGCGGTCGGCGGCGAATGGGGCGGCGCGGTGCTCATGAGCGTCGAGCACGCTCCCGAGAAGTCGAAGACCTTCTACGGCGGCTTCACCCAGCTCGGCAACCCGGCCGGTGCCCTCCTCGCCTCCGGCATCTTCGCGATCATGGCCCGCGGCGGCGACACGTTCATCATCGACGGCGGCTGGCGCATCCCGTTCCTGCTGTCCATCGTGCTGATCGCCGTCGGCCTCTGGGTCCGGTATCGCGTCGAGGAGTCGCCGGTCTTCGAGGAGAAGATCGAGGGTCGCAAGCAGTCCATGCCGCTGGCCTTCGCCCTCCGTGTCAACTGGAAGCCGATCCTCCTCGGCATCGGCATCCTGCCCATCTCCACCGGCGGCTACTACCTGGCCACCACCTTCGCCACCGCCTACGCGACCGGCGAGCCCATCGCGATCAGCGAGCAGGTCATCCTCGACGCGATGACCCTGGCCTCGTTCGTGGAGTTCGTGGTGACGCTGCCGGTCGCCTGGCTCGGCGACAAGTGGGGCCGCAAGAACGTCATGTACATCGGTCTCATCACCTCCGTGCTGACCTTCGCGCCCTTCCTGCTGCTGATGCCCGGACGCGTGGAGCCGTTGATCTTCCTCTTCGCCTCGCTGGTGCGCATCGCGATGAGCGCGACCTACGCGCCGATCGCGGCGATCCTCGCGCAGATGTTCCGTCCGCAGGCCCGCTACACGTCGATCGCGCTGGCCTACGGTGTCGGAGCTGCGATCTGGGCCGGGTTCTCGCCCTGGTTCGCCACCCAGCTCATCGCCTGGACCGGGAGCGTCTGGTCGGTCATCGCGATGTTCGTGGGCATGGCGGTCATCGCCGGGATCTGCACGCGCCTCGCGCCGCAGCACTCCGACGAGGCTCCGGTCACGGCCTCGTTCACCGCCCGAACCGACACCACGGCGAACCGCCTGCCCTGACCGGCCCCTTCCCCGTACGACACCACCGCGAACAGGCTCCCCATGAGAAAGCTCACTCCCTTCGACCGCTCGGCCCAGGCCGCTCCCGCCCTCATCACCGCGCGGGCGATCCACACGGCGGACGCCTCCGACACGACGGCGACCGCGATGCTGACCGACCGGGGGCGCATCGTCGCCCTCGGCACGGCGGCGGCGTGCGAGGACGTGGCGGCGCGGGCGGGCCTCACCCCGGAGCGCGTCGACCTGGGGGAGGCGGTCGTCGTCCCCGGCTTCGTGGACGCACACGCGCATCCGCTGATGTTCGGGCAGATGATGACGTGGGTGGACTGCGGCCCCGAGAAGGCGGGGAGCATCCCGGAGATCGTGGCCCTGCTGAAGGCCGCGGCCGCCGACCTCCCCGCCGGACGCCCGGTTCGCGGCTACGGCTACGAGCAGCGCAACCTCGCCGAGAAGCGGCATCCCACCCGCTTCGAGCTCGACGAGGTGGCCGCCGACCGCGAGGTGTACCTCATGAACGCCTCCGGTCACGGCGGCGTGGTGAACTCGTACACGCTCGACCTCAACGGCGTCGACCGGGACACCCCGAACCCGGACGGCGGCGAGTTCTTCCGCGACGCCGATGGTGAGCTGACGGGTGAACTCTCGGATGCGGCGTGCAACATCCTCACCGGCGTACACGGGGTGAAGATCGGCCATCACGGCCCGAACTTCCACCTCGCGGACGAGCCGGAGGAGCACCTGCGGCAGCTCGACGCGGCGACGCAGCGGTTCCTCGCGGGCGGCGTCACCTCGATCGGCGACTGCCAGGTCACGCGGCGCGAGTTCGACATGTACCTGCGGCTGGCCGAGGCCGGGCGGCTCGAGCTTCGGGTGTCGATGTATCTGCTGTCGCACCTGCTCGACGAGGCGCTGGAGATGGGGCTGGTCGGGCAGTTCGGCAACGCGCACCTGAGCTTCGCCGGCATCAAGTTCTACGCCGACGGCACCCTCGGCGGCTGGACCGCGTACTTCCCGGACGGCTACGTCGGCGACCCCTGCCGCACCGGCCAGCTCTACCACGAGCCCGCCGACTACGCGGAGCTCATCCGCAAGGCGCATGCGGCCGGGCTGCAGACCGCGACGCACGCCCAGTCGCCCACCGCGATCGAGATGGTCGTGTCGGCGGTCGAGGCGGCCCTTGCGGAGCGTCCGGACGCCGACGCCCGGCACCGCATCGAGCACTGCGGCCTGCCCACGCCCGCACAGATCGAGCGGATGGCGGTCGCCGGCATCCGTCCCGTCAACCAGACCCAGCACTACTTCAACTGGGGCGAGGGTGTGGAGGAGGCCATCGGCACCCCCGGCGAGCGCTTCAACCCCCTCGGGGAGTTCGAGCGCGCCGGCGTGCCCATGACGATCTCCTCGGATGCCCCGGTCGCCGAGCCCATCCCCCTGAGGCGATCCAGACCGCGGTCACCCGGGTCACTCGTCGCGGACACCAGCTCGGCCCGGACGACCTGCGCATCTCCGCGATCGCGGCGCTCCGAGCGCACACGATCGAGGGCGCGGTGTCGATCGGACGGGAGGACGACCTCGGCTCGCTGGAGCCGGGCAAGTACGCCGACTTCGCGGTGCTCTCGGGCGACCCGCTCGCGGTGCCTGCCGAGGAGATCGCCGCGATCGAGGTCCGTGAGACCTGGGTCGACGGCGTCCGTCGCCACGCGATGTGAGGATGACACGATGAGCACCGACATCAGCGGAGACGACCGGTACGCCGACACCGCGGGCCGCGCGGTCCTGGAGACCATCCGCGGCTACGGGGTCACTGCGATCTTCGGCATCCCCGGCACGCACAACCTGGAGTTCTACCGCCCCCTCGCCGACCTCGGCATCCGCGCCGTGACGAACCGCCATGAGCAGGGATCGGGGTACGGCGCCGACGGCTGGTCCCAGCAGACCGACCTTCCCGGTGTGGTGATCACCACCTCCGGTCCCGGCCTGCAGAACGCGATGAGCGCCATCGGCACCGCGTTCTGCGAGTCGCGACCACTCATCGTCCTGTCCCCGGGCGTGCCGCTCGGGGCGGAGTTCGCCGACGTCGGCACGTTGCACGAGACGAAGGACTCCACGGCCATGGTCGGTGCGATCGCCGAGTGGTCGCGGCGGGTGTCGTCCGCGGCGGAGGCGGTGCAGGCCGTGCACGACGCGTTCCACCTCTTCCGAACCGGCCGCCCCCGACCCGTGCACATCGAGATCCCGC
>NZ_JBFLUM010000045.1:0-18530 GCF_050470785.1 Microbacterium sp. NRRL B-14842
CGTCTCGGCGTCCTCCTCACGCTGGAGCACGTCGCCGAAGAGCTCCGCGGCCTCCTCGGCGTCTCCCGCGCGGAGCATCGCCCTGGCCAACCGAAGTCCACGCCGGTGCGATCGCCGTCATCCTGCAGCCGAGCAGCCAGACGGTAGCGGGCGACGGCCTTCTCGGGCTCCTCTGCGTCCTCCCAGAGCGCGCCCGCGAGCACATGGGCGTCGGCGAGAGCCCGCGTGGCGCCGAGCTCGGCGAGCAGCCGGCACACCTCGTCGGCGTCCGTCGCCCCATCCTGGTACGCGCCCGTGCCACCCCGCACGCGGGCCCGAGTCTGCAGCGCGTGGGCCCGATGACCGGCGGACAGGTCGTCCTGGCGAGGAAGCGGTCGAGGAGCGTGCGGCCGGCGTCGAGGTCGCCCTTGCTCAGCACGGCGCCGATCGCCACGAGGGTGGTCGTGTTGGACAGCCGGGTGTCCTCCGCCTCCGCGAACGAGCGGGCCGCGAGCTCGGCGAGGTCGAGGGCCGCGTCCGGCTCCTCGGCCCTGAGGTGCAGCGACGCGCGGCTGATGGCCAGGTCGCCGCGCGACCAGGCCGGCAGACGGTCGGCCGCGGCCAACTCCTCTTCGAGCGCCGCCATGGTCTCGTCGGTGTGCAGCCCGAAGGTCGCGAGCTTCAGACGCTCCTCGAGGTCGGCCTGCGCGTCGTTCCCTGCGGCCCGCAGGCCGGCGATCCGCTCGGGGAGGAGGCGCTCGGCCTCGTCCACGCGATCGAGCGCGACGAGGATGCCGAGGTGCATCGACAGGAGCTGCGCGCGCTGGGCGGGGTCGTCGACCTCCAGGGCGTGCGGGAGCGCGGCGAGGGTCTCCTGCTCGGCGCCGAACTGCGCGAGCTGCATCGCCCGCTCGTACCAGGCCTCCGGATCCGCCGGAGTGGTGGCCGGGGTCGGGGCGACGAACGCATCGGAGCGGATCGGGAGGTCGTAGCGCTCGTCGGCGAGAGCGCGCATCCGGGCGAGGCCTGCGGGCGTGGCCGTCGGTGCCGTCCCGCTCGTCGAACTGCGCCCCGATGCGCTCGGCCGTCGACCAGGCGGCCGCGGCGAGGTCGGCGGCGCTCCACGGGCCGTCGTGGGCCCCGAGCAGCGGCACGAGTGCAGGGGCGTCGGCACCCCGGACCGGGGTGTCGCCGTGGCCGGCGGCGGTGACGCGGTCGAGAGCGACCGCGAACGCCGTGAGGGCGGCGAAGTGCGCGTCGACGTTGAGGCCGTCGTGGGCGAGCCACGCGACGTGCTTCTCGATCAGGGCCAGCGCCCGCGCCTCGTTGCCGGTGATCGCGGCGAACACGATGTTGTTCGCCACGATGCGCAGGTTGTCGGGGTTGTCCTTGGCCAGTCGGTAGCTGCGCAGGTGCGCGGTCTTCGCATCTTCCGTGCGTCCGGCGCGGAGGTACGGGAGGAGGACGCGGGAGAGCGCGTGCTCCGGCTCCTCGCCGCAGGAGAAACCGCCCTCGATCATCTCCTCGACGAGCCGGATGGCGTCGGCGTCGCGATCGGTCTCCGCGAAGAATCCCGCGAACTGGCTGCGGCTGCACGCGTCGCAGTGGCTGTGCTCGTCGCGCGGCGTGGCCTCGAGCTGCACGCGGAGGGCTTCGGCGGCGTCGAACCGGCCGGCGTCCCAGGCGTCCTCGAAGCGGGCGGTCAGCACGCCGCTGAGGCCGAGTCCTGCGGCACGGTAGTGCGACTCCATGTCGTCGAGCACCGCGGCGATCTGCTCCTGCGAGAAGGCGGGGGAGGAGCGCAGCGAGGACGCCATCCACTTGAACTGCCACATCAGGTCGGCGCCGCCGTTGTCGAGGTCGGCGGGGAACCGCTGCGGGTCGGCGTCGTGATGCGCGAGGCACCAGGCGAAGGAGTTCAGCATGACGTCGGTGGCGCCGACCATGTTCGCCGACGCGGTCTGCCGCATCCGGGCTTCGTATTCCAGCCGTTCGTCGCCGATCTCGATGGCCAGCGCGACCGCCTCCGCCACGAGGGCCTGCTCCGCCGGGCCCCACGGGGTGCGATCGATCTCCTCGATGAGCTGCTGGAAGCGCTTCTTCGGACGTGCCATGGAGGGCCCTTCGGGTAGTCGGGGGTGTCAGCGCGCGTCGAAGGGGAGAGTGTCCCCCTCGATACCGGCGGAGAGTGAGACGAGGTCGGAGAGGGCGCTGGTCATGAGCGCCCGATCGGCGTCCGAGAGGGGGTGGTGCCCCGCGAGAAGCGCCTGGATGTAGAGCAGCTGGACGGTGCGTGCGAAGACGGCCGTCGTCCTCGACGCGGACGAGGGCTCGGACGACGCGGTTCGACCAGTTCAGGCACAGTCGCGCCGTGAGGTCGTCGTCCCGCGACGAGGAGAGCGTCTGGTCGATGCGGTCGAGCACCCCGCCCCAGAGCGTGCTCGCGATGCCCTTGGTGCGCCCGCGGTCGATCGTCCGCAGCACCTCGGGGTCCGCCACGTACAGTCCGGTCAGCTCCGGGCGGTCGATCGCCCGGACGACCACGGCGCAGTCCGAGGACTGCAGGACGGCGCCGGCGCGGGACTCCAGCGCCATCGCGATGTCCCGGTCGTCCAGCGGCGGCGGGTCGAGGCGATCGAGCTCCCCGGTCACGTCGACCTTCTCGACCGTGACCTGCGGGTAGAGGTCGGGGAGCAGCCGGATCAGGTCGGCGTCGTAGAGGTAGCCGCCGTTGACGAGGACCTCGTCGGACGGCGAGATCCCGGCCACCTGGCGGAACTCGTCGACCGTCTGGGCGTAGCGCACGTGCGGTACCGCTCCACGAGCTCGCCGATCCGCAGCGTGCCGTGCGTGGTCTCCACCGTGAGCCAGCGGGTGATGAAGCGCGCGAGCTCCTCGTCGTGTCGCACCAGGGACTTGAGGCCGACCTCGTGCACGGCGACGAACTGGGCGAGGCGATGCGGTTCACGCAGTCCGAGTTCGAGCACCCAGCGGCGGATCCCGGCGCCGAGCTGTTCGCGGACGTGCTCCAGCGCCGTGTCCTCGACGAGGGATTCGCGGCTCGCGGTCGGTGCGAGGCCGGTGGAGTCGATGACGGCGCGCACGAAGAACGCCCAGTCGGGCAGCACGTCGTCGACGCGTTCCGACAGCAGCATGCGGCCCAGATACATGCGGGTCGCCTGCCGGGCGCCGGGCGGAGGAGCGAAGGGCAGGACGTATGCCAGGCCCTGCGTCCCGGTCGCCGGCTCGGTCAGCGGGATCACGTCCAGCGGCGCCGCACCGAGCAGGTCGCGGCCGTACTGCACGGCCGCTTCGGACGTCGGCGGCGGGGTCGAGGAAGGGCGCCTCGCGGGTCACGTCGATGTCCCCGCCGGTCGCATCGATGGTCACCCGCACGGGCAGGAACTCGCCGAACGTGGTCGCGAGCTCGTGCACGGCGGCCGGTCGCAGCAGCTCGTCGGCGTCGAAGCGCGGCACGAGGTGCACGCTGGTGCCGATCGGCAGGTCGTCATCGATCTCCGCGACCCGGAAGGTGCCGTCGGCGCTGCCCGTCCACTCCACCGCGGAGCCGCCTCTGGCGCTGCGGGAGCGGATGACGATGGTGTCGGCGACCATGAAGCAGCTCAGCAGCCCGATGCCGAACTGGCCGAGGAAGTCGCTCCGGGGGAGGTCGAAGATGTCCCGCTTGGAGCTGCGCCCGACGGTCGCGAGGAGATCGGCGACCTCGGCCGCGGTCAGCCCCACCCCGTCATCGCGGAGTACGAACTCGCCCGTCTGTGCGGTGAGCGGCGTGATGCGGATGCGGCCTCCGCCCCCGTCGACCTCGCGGCGCGCCGCGATCGCGTCCCGCGCGTTCTGGAGCAGTTCCCGCAGATAGACCCGGGGACTGGAGTAGATGTGCCTGCTGAGCAGGTCGACGACTCCGCGCAGATCCACCTGGAACTGCTGCACATCCCCACTCACATGCGTCCCTTCCTGCTTCGTCCGCCCGCCGAGCCTAGCAACAACGCGGGTTCCGCTTCCTGTTCGGCACCACGGGATCGATGCCGTATGCTTGGTGAGCAGTTGTTCTCTGCATTCTTTCGCCGTGCCTGGCGTCTTCGACATCGGCCGGTGGCAGGGTGGGGAGGGCATCCCCGAGACCTCCGGGTCTCTAGGGCGGTAGCTCAATTGGCAGAGCAGCGGTCTCCAAAACCGCAGGTTGCAGGTTCGATTCCTGTCCGCCCTGCGCGTCAGCGCACGCTGACACACGAAAGGTACATTCAGGATGGATCAGGACGAACCGCGGCGGCGACGTCGTCGCGGCCGGCGCCACGCGCCAGAAGAAGGGCAACCCCTTCTCCCGGTTCTTCGGGGCATCGCCCTGTTCATCCGCCAGGTCATCGCCGAACTGCGCAAGGTCGTCACCCCGACCCGCAAGGAGCTTTTCAAGTTCACGGGTGTGGTGCTCGTCTTCGTCCTGATCGTCATGGGCATCGTCTACGGTCTCGACTACGTCTTCGGGCTCCTGACGCACTACGTGTTCGGAATCCCTGGCTGATGACCCCCGCGGCATCGGCCGCAGCTATGGAGAAGAAGCAACGTGTCTGAACGATATTCCGACGACGCCGACTGGGCGACCGCCGCAGAGCAGTCCAGCGAGGAGGACGAGGCCCAGGAGGGCAACGTGCTCGCCGCCGAGGAGCTCTCGGTCACCTCTGCCGAGCACGTCGCGGTCCACGTCGAGGACGAGGACGGCGAGCAGGAGACGGAAGACATCGACATCGACATCGACGACCCGGAGGCGGACGCCATCGTGAACGACGCTCTGAACCTGGACGAAGCCGCGGAGTCCGAAGCCGCCGCCGAGGTCCTCAACGATTCCGTGGCCGAAGAGGTCGCGGAGCAGGAGGCCGAGGCCGCCGACGAGGTCACCCCCTACGAGGGGCCCGACGTCAACGGCGAGGACGACCGTCCGGCCGCCGAGTCCGACGAGGACGAGTCGGCTTCCGAGGAAGACCCGTACGAGGCCTTCCGCATGGACCTGCGCATGCTCCCCGGCAAGTGGTACGTCATCCACTCGTACGCCGGCTTCGAGCGCAAGGTCAAGGCGAACATCGAGCAGCGCAAGTCGACGCTCGAGGTCGAGGACGAGATCTACCAGGTCGAGGTCCCGATGGAGGACGTCGTCGAGATCAAGAACGGCAGCGCAAGATGGTCACCCGCGTGCGCATCCCCGGCTACGTGCTGGTGCGCATGGAGCTCACGGAGGACACCTGGTCGGTCGTGCGGCACACCCCGGCGTCACCGGCTTCGTGGGCAACGCCCACAACCCGACGCCGCTGCGCTTCGAAGAGGCCTTCAACATGCTGAAGTCCCTCGTCGAGGTCAAGGACGTCCCGACCGCCAAGAACATCGCGGCCAAGGGCGGCGTCGCCGTCGCCCGTCCGCTTCCCGCCGAGGTCGACTTCGAGGTCGGCGAGACCATCACGATCAAGGAGGGCTCGTTCGCGGGTCTTCCCGGTTCGATCAGCGAGATCAAGCCGGAGAGCGGCAAGCTCACGGTCCTCGTCTCCCTCTTCGAGCGCGAGACCCCGGTCGAGCTGTCGTTCGACCAGGTCACCAAGATGATCTGACCGCGGGTCACTGAGCCCGCCGAAGTGCACGAGAACGGCCGTCCCTTCCGGGGCGGCCGTCTTCTCTTCCCCGACCCACCCCGTTCCGTGTCTCCCGCCCCTTTGCGGACGCACGCACGGGGCCGGCTCGCACGCAAGGGGCGGCTCGCGAGTAGGGGAGTGATCAGGTAGACTTACGTGGTTTGTGCGAAAGCCCGCTGGGGTCCCTGAGCTTGTCGAAGGGCGCGCAGACGACCACGGCCGGAAAGGCCGGAGCCGTGGGAGAAGCGGATGCTCGCATCCGCCTCGAGGAAAGGAAAGAGAATGGCACCGAAGAAGAAGGTGACCGGCCTGATCAAGCTTCAGATCAAACGCCGGTGCCGCCAACCCGGCGCCGCCGATCGGCCCCGCGCTCGGTCAGCATGGCGTCAACATCATGGAGTTCTGCAAGGCGTACAACGCCGCGACCGAGTCGCAGCGTGGCAACGTCATCCCCGTCGAGATCACCGTCTACGAGGACCGCAGCTTCACCTTCGTCCTGAAGACCCCGCCCGCGGCGGAGCTCATCAAGAAGGCCGCCGGCGTGCAGAAGGCTTCGGCACCCCGCACACCGTCAAGGTCGGCAAGATCACCAAGGATCAGGTCCGTCAGATCGCCGAGCAGAAGCAGGCCGACCTGAACGCGAACGACATCGAGGCCGCCTCGAGATCATCGCCGGCACCGCCCGTTCCATGGGCATCACGGTCGAGGGCTGAGGAGAATAATCATGGCTACCAAGTCCAAGGCTTACAAGGCTGCCGCCGAGAAGATCGAGGCAGACCGTTTCTACACGCCGTCCGAGGCCGTCGCGCTCGCGAAGGAGACCGGTTCGGCGAAGTTCGACTCGACCGTCGAGGTCGCGCTGAAGCTCGCCGTCGACCCGCGCAAGGCGGACCAGATGGTGCGCGGCACCGTCATCCTGCCCCACGGCACGGTAAGACCGCCCGCGTCATCGTGTTCGCCACCGGCCCCGCGGCCGAGGCGGCGATCGCTGCCGGCGCCGATGAGGTCGGCGGCGCGAGCTCATCCAGAAGGTCGCCGACGGCTGGACCAACTTCGACTCCGCGGTCTCGACCCCGGAGCTCATGGGCCAGGTCGGCCGTCTCGGCAAGGTGCTCGGTCCCCGTGGTCTGATGCCGAACCCGAAGACCGGCACCGTGACCCCCGAACCCGGCCAAGGCCGTCGAGGAGATCAAGGGCGGAAAGATCGAGTTCCGCGTCGACAAGCACGCCAACGTGCACTTCGTCATCGGCAAGGCCTCGTTCTCGGCCGAGCAGCTGAACGAGAACATCGACGCCGCTCTCGAGGAGATCGTCCGCCTCAAGCCGTCCAGCGCCAAGGGCCGTTACATCCAGAAGGGTGCGGTGTCGACCACGTTCGGCCCCGGCATCCCGCTGGACGTCAACGCCATCTGACGCGTCGACGGGTTCGCACCTGTCGCACCGAACGCCCCCGGGTCCGCCCGGGGGCGTTCCGCGTTCCTGGGCCGCCCGCGACATCCGGCGTCATCCGATGCGGGGAACGCCCGGAGCGACGCGTACTGTGGGGGAGTTCCGCGGTCGTCGCGTAAACTCGCACCCGCGCTTCTCACCCCAGGAGGGTCCATGTCCCGTCGTCTCATCGCCGTCACCGCACTCGTCGTCGCCGCCGCCGCCCTGACCGCGTGCAGCGGTTCGAGCACGCCCGCGAGCACGGACGGCGAGAGCGCCGCGGGCTCCGACTTCGGCCTGGTGAAGGGACGGCACGCTGACGGTCGCGACCGAGGGCACCTACCGTCCGTTCAGCTTCCACGGCGACGGCGGCTCCGGCGACCTCACCGGCTACGACGTCGAGATCATCCAGGCCGTCGCCGACGAGCTCGGTCTGAAGGTCGAGTTCCAGGAGACCCAGTGGGACGCGATCTTCGCGGGGCTCGACGCGGGCCCGCTTCGACGTGATCGCGAACCAGGTGTCGATCAACGACGAACGCGAGGCCAAGTACCTCTTCAGCACCCCGTACACGGTGTCGCCCGGCGTGATCGTGGTCAAGGAGGACGACGATTCCATCTCGTCGTTCGACGACCTCGAGGGCAAGACCACGGCGCAGTCCCTCACGAGCAACTGGTACGAGCTGGCCACCGAGTCCGGCGCCAAGGTCGAGGGCGTCGAGGGCTGGGCGCAGGCCGTGGAGCTCCTCCGCCAGGGCCGGGTGGACGCCACCGTCAACGACAAGCTGACCTTCCTCGACTACGAGACGACCAACAGCCCGACCGGCCTGAAGATCGCCGCGGAGACCGACGACGCCGGCGAGCAGGCCTTCGTGTTCACGAAGGACAAGGAGGCGCTCGTCGATGCGGTCGACGAGGCGCTCGACACGCTCCGTGCCGACGGCACACTGGCCGAGATCAGCGAGAAGTACTTCGGCGAGGACGTCTCGCAGTAGGCGATGCAGAATCCCTGGGAGCTCTTCTTTTCCTCGCTCGGGCCGATCGCCTGGGCGGGGCTGACGGCGACGATCCCGCTCGCCCTGGTGTCGTTCGTCCTGGGGCTCGTGATCGCGATCGGCATGGCGCTGATGCGGATCTCGGTGCACCCGGTGGTGTCCGGCATCGCGCGGTTCTACATCTCGGTGATCCGCGGCACGCCGATGCTCGTGCAGCTCTTCGTGATCTTCTACGGCCTGCCGTCCGTCGGGGTGACCCTCGATCCGTGGCCGAGCGCCATCATCGCGCTCTCGCTCAACGTCGGCGGCTACGGCGCCGAGGTCGTGCGGGCGGCGATCCTCTCGGTGCCGAAGGGGCAGTGGGAGGCCGCGTACACGGTCGGCATGAACCGCACCCGCACGCTGACCCGCATCATCCTGCCGCAGGCCGCCCGGGTCTCGGTGCCGCCGTTGTCCAACACGTTCATCTCGCTCGTGAAGGACACCTCCCTCACCTCGCTGATCCTCGTGACGGAGCTGTTCAAGGTGGCGCAGCAGATCGCCTCCACCACGCTCGAGTTCATGGTGCTGTACCTGGCCGCAGCGCTGGTCTACTGGGTGATCTGCCTGGTGCTCTCCTTCGGGCAGAGCGCCCTGGAGAGGAGGCTCGACAGTCGTGTCGCGCACTGACCCCACGGCCGAACCGCTGCTCACCGCACGCGGGCTGCACAAGAGTTTCGGCACCACCGAGGTGCTCCGCGGCTTCGACCTCACATTGCATCGGGGCGAGGTCCGTGGTGCTCATCGGGCCCAGCGGCTCGGGCAAGTCGACCGTCCTGCGCGCCCTGAACGGGTTGGAGACGCCGGACGCGGGGACCATCGTGATGGCCGGGGGGCCGGAGATCGACTTCGCACCGGAGGTGCGCCCGAAACCGCGCGTGGAGAAGCAGCAGCGGCTGGCGCTGCGTGACCGGTCGGCGATGGTGTTCCACTCACCACAACCTGTTCCCGCACCTGACCGTGCTGGAGAAACGTCATCGAAGGGCCGTGGCGGGTGCAGGGCCGTCCGAAGACCGAGGTCGTCGCCGAGGCCCAGGCGCTGCTCGCCCGGATCGGCCTCGCCGACAAGGCGGACGCGCGGCCGCATCAGCTCTCCGGAGGGCAGCAGCAGCGGGTCGGCATCGTGCGGGCGCTGGCCCTGCAACCGGACCTGCTGCTGTTCGACGAGCCGACGAGCGCCCTCGATCCGGAGCTGGTCGGCGAGGTGCTGCTCGTCATCAAGGAGCTCGCCGATGAGGGATGGACGATGGCCGTCGTCACCCACGAGCTGAGCTTCGCCCGCGAAGCCGCAGATCACGTGCTCTTCCTGGACGGCGGCGTCGTCGTGGAGCAGGGGCCGCCTGCTCAGCTGTTCAGCGCCCCGCAGCATGAGCGCACGCAACGGTTCCTCACGCGCATCCTCCGTCCGCTCGACGGCGCCTGAGCCCTCGACCCCGAGGGCGATCGGTGGCAGGATGCGGTGCGTGGGCACCATCGACGACTACCTGACCGACCTCGACGCGGCGGACCGCGCAGTGATCGATCGCGTGTACGCGATCGCCACGGAGGAGGAGGTGCCGGATGCGGAGCAGGGCAAGGGGTATGGGATGCCGGCGCTCGTGCTCGCCGGAAAGCCTCTGCTCTCGGTGATGCGTGCGAAGAAGCACATCGGCGTCTACCCGTTCAGCCCCGAGGCGGTCGCTGCCGTGGCGGGCCTCCTCGACGGTCATCCCGATATCAGCGTCGACAAGGGGACGATCCGGTTCCAGCCGGAGCACCCGCTGCCGGAGGATGCTGTCCGGGCCCTCGTCCGGGCGCGGGTGGCGCAGATCGACGCGGCGGTGAGTGGCTAGGCGTCCAGCCACCGGGAGCACCAGGCTCACCGCCAACGTGATCATCACGACCGCGATCACCGCGTCGAGGAAACGCCAGGAGCGCGGGGTGCGCAGCCACCGTCCGAGGTAGCGGGCACCGAAGCCGAGGGCGGTGAACCAGAGGAGGCTCGCGATGACCGCCCCTGCCGCGAACAGCCATCGCTCGTCGCCGTGCGTCGCGGCGATCGAGCCGAGCATCAGCACCGTGTCGAGGTACACGTGCGGGTTCAGCCAGGTCAACGCCAGTGTCGTGAGGATCACCGGGGCGAGGCGGGTGCGGGTGAGGGTCCCGGTGCCACCGGACGCCTCGAGGACCGGAGCGTCGCCCCCGTCGACCACCAGCTCCTCGCCCGCCACGCCAGGCCCGTCGCGCCGCGAGCAGCCCGTAGCCGAGGAGAACAGCGCCCCTGCCCAGCGGGCAACGACGACGAGCCAGGGAGCGGCGGACAGCACGAAGCCGAGCCCGGCGACGCCGGCGATGATCAGCACGGCGTCGGAGAGGGCGCAGACGATCACGACGGCGAGGACGTGCTCGCGCCGGATGCCCTGTCGCAGCACGAACACGTTCTGCGCGCCGATCGCGACGATGAGCGACAGGCCGAGGCCGAGGCCGGCGAGAACGGTGAGCATGCATCGAGCCTAGGGATGCTGGCCATGAGGTGCAGCGAAGATTCCTTTCTCACCATTAGCATGGCTGATGTGAGGATCGACCCGGAGCTCGCCGCCACGCTCGCCGCCGTCGCCGGACGAGGGGACCCTCGACGCCGCCTCCCGCCGCCTGCGCGTCACCCCGTCCGCGGTCAGTCAGCGGCTCAAGGCGCTCGAGGAGCAGCTCGGGCGGATCCTCCTCGTGCGCAGCAAGCCGGTCCGCCTCACCGAGGCCGGGGAGTCCGTCGTGCGCTCGCGCGGCAGATCGCGCTCCTGGAGCAGGATGCGCTCGCCGGGGTCGGCATCGAGGAGGGCGGTGGGGGACACCGCATCACGGTGCCTCTCGCCGTCAACGCGGATTCCCTGGCGACCTGGTTCCTCCCGCCGATGGCGCGCCTCTCGGCCGCGCACGACATCGACCTGGACCTGCAACCGCGACGATCAGAACTTCACCGCCCGACTGCTCGAATCGGGAACGGTCATGGCCGCGGTGACGAGCGAGGCCACGGCGGTCGCGGGGTGCACGGTCACGCCCCTCGGCGTGCTCGAGTACCGCGCCATGGCCGAGCCTGCCTATGCCCGTCGATGGTTCCCTGACGGCGTGGACGCCCGCCGCGCTGGCGCACGCGCCGTTCGTCGACTTCGACCGCCGGGACACCCTGCAGCATGAGTGGCTGGCGGCGCGGGGGAGTGCCGGCGGCGGGCGTTCCGCTGACACTACGTCCCGGCGTCGCACGACTACGCGCTCGCGGTCGGCCTCGGCCTGGGCTGGGGGATGGTGCCGCGACTGCAGGAGGTCCCCGGGCTCGTCGCGCTCGGCGGTCCGACCCTGCGCGTTGCCCTGTACTGGCAGCAGTGGAACCTGCGCTCCGCGCTGCTGGACACGATCGCGGCCGAGGTCGCGGGAGAAGCACGTCGCGTACTCGCTCGCGACCCCTGACGGGGCGGGTCGTCCCGAGGCCCTCGGCGTTCGCTCAGTCGGCGAGGGCGAGGGCGCGGAAGGCGTCGCGCTCGCGGAGCTGCTCGCGGCGACTGTCGACCGGGGCGACGGAGCGCGTCGGCACCGCGCGTCCCGTTGTGCGACGGTACAGCTCGTCGATGAGGTCGGTCGCGAGACCGACGAGTTTGGCGATCTCGCGGTCGTCCCGGTCGATCCACACGCAGCGGGGCTCGTCGTGGATGGGGGAGAAGTCGACGTGCTCCTCCCAGACGAACAGGGTGCGCTCGGCGCCCAGCACGTGCTGCTGCCACCAGACCTGGCGCAGGTACGTGCGCGGGATGCCGCGGAAGGCCTTGTTGGTGGTCTTGATCTCCGCGAGGCTGACGCGACCGTCCGCGTCCACCGAGATGCCATCGGGGTGGCCAGGTGGCGGTGCTCGACCTCGGCGCGGAACAACGCGGAGGAGGGGAAGATGCCGTGCGTCGCGGCGACCCAGGCGGCGATCTCGGGCTCGCGGCGTCGACCGTGGTCCGTGTAGGCGTTGCCGCCGAACCGCGGCCCCCCGCCGAGCTTGGCGTCGGCGGCACGGGCGATCGAGCGTTCGCTGGTGAGTCCGGCGACGTCGGTGGCCGTGATGCCCCGGGACCGTGCCTCATCCACGCCACGCGGTCGCGCGAAGTCCGCGACGATGCGAGCTTGGAGTTCCGGGGTCACCAGAAGACTCTAACTCTCCCCCACCCCCGTTCCCGCCGTACACGCCGCCCCTCCCGCCCTCCCGCCGAGCCACCCCCTTGCGTGCGTCCCGGCCCCCTGCGTGCAGGCGTAAGGGGGTGGCTCGAACGCAAAGGGGTGGGTCGAGACGAGGGGTGTCCTTCCTGCACAGGGGCGCCGGGAGGGAGAGAAAGGGTGTGGGGAACTGCGGGAAGGCGGGGGATCGGCGAGAGGAGGAGGGAGAGTCGGGGGATGAGACAGGTGAGTGTGGACGAGATCCGGGCGATGCTCCTCGGTCGTCGGCGGCTGGAGGAGGAGGGGTGGGGTCTCGGACGCTCCACGCCGCGGTGGAAGGGCGGCAGCTGCATCATGTGCGTCGCGGGTGGTACCTCGCGCAACGGGACTGGAGCGATCTCGCCCGGAGTCCCGGCACCGTGCGGAGGTGGTGGCCGCCGACCTCGCGGCCTCGGGGACGCGGCCCGTGTTCTCGCACGCCTCGGCTGCGGTGCTGTGGGGTCTGCCGCTGTACCGGGTGCGGCCGACGAGGGTCCATGTGACGGCGCCCCCCGACCGTCGCCACAGCACCTCGGGGATCCTGCGGCACGAGGGGCGCGGTTTGCCGCCGGCGACATCGTGGAGCGCGACGGCATCCGCTGCACCTCCCTCGCCCGGACGGTCGTCGACCTCGCCCGCACGGCCGCTCCGGAGGCGGCTCTCGCCGTCGCGGATGCCGCCCTCGCTCTGGTCGGCGGCGACCCGTGGGAGTTCGACGACACCGCGGCGCAGGCTCTCCTGACGGACCTCGCGGATCGAGTGCGTCGTCCCCGGCTCCGCGGGCATCGTGCAGGCCCGTCGGATCGTGGTCCTGGCCGACGGGCGCGCGCAGCTTCCGCTGGAGAGCGTGACGCTGGTACCGGCTCCATCAGCTCGGCTTCGGCAGGCCCGCGTCTGCAGGTGCCGGTGGACGGACCGCGCGGCGGTCGGTTCTGGATGGACATCGCCGTCGACCAGTCCCGCACCTTCGTGGAGTGCGACGGCCGGGACAAGTACCTGGACGAGGGCCTCCGCGGCGGCCGGCCCGTGTCACAGGTCGTGCTCGACGAGAAGATCCGCGAGGACTGGTGCGCGGGACCACCGGCTGGCGGGTGGTCCGGGTGACGAGCGCGGACGTCGCCTCGCTCGCCGCGGCCGACGCGCACTTCCGTGCCCTCGGCCTCTTCGCCCGCTGAGTCGCTGACCCACCCCCTTCCGTGCGCTCCGGCCCGTTGCGTGCAGGCGTAAGGGGGCCGGGGTGCACACCGAAAGGGGTGGGTCGACGGAGGAGGAGGGGGATTTGGGGGGAGAGGGAGCGTGGGGTACAGTGGTCATAACCGAAGACCGCTGGTCATCGTGTGCGCGTGAGTGCACAGGATCGAAGCTCTGCATCGCAGGGGCCCGCGCAGGTGTCACGAACTTCCGAGCTCCGTGCGCTTGCGCCGGAGCTCTTCTCTTTTGCAGGGGGTCGGAGGCCGGCGCCCCACCACCGTGCGGCGCCTCGTACACACCAAGGAGTGACATGGCGCAGAAGGATGCATCGGTCAACGAGCTCACGAAGTCATTCGAGAACTCGAACGCCGTCCTGCTGACCGAGTACCGCGGTCTGACGGTTGCCCAGCTCAAGCAGCTGCGCAACAGCATCCGTCAGGACGCTGAGTACGCCGTGGTGAAGAACACGCTGACCAAGATCGCCGCCAACAAGGCGGCATCTCCGCGCTGACGACGACCTCAAGGGGCCGTCGGCTGTCGCGTTCGTGCACGGTGACTTCGTCGCCACCGCCAAGGCTCTGCGTGACTTCGCCAAGGCCAACCCGCTTCTCGTGATCAAGTCGGGCATCTTCGAGGGGCAAGGCCCTCACCGCCGACGAGGTCAACACGTACGCCTCGCTCGAGAGCGCGAGGTTCTGCTGGCGAAGGCCGCGGGCATGATGAAGGCGACGATGGCAAGGCTGCGGCCACCATCGACGCGCTTCGCGAAAAGCTGGAGACCGCCGAGGCCCGCGTAAGCGACCGGCGATCTCGTCTACAAACCCCATCTATCTAGGAGATACATCATGGCGAAGCTTTCCACCGAGGAGCTGCTCGAGCAGTTCGCCGGCCTGACCCTCATCGAGCTCAACGAGTTCGTGAAGGCGTTCGAGGAGAAGTTCGAGGTCACCGCTGCTGCCCCCGTCGCCGTCGCCGGTGCCGCTGGCGGCGCAGGCGAGGCCGCGGCCGAGGAGGAGAAGGACTCCTTCGGACGTCATCCTCGAGGCTGCTGGCGACAAGAAGATCCAGGTCATCAAGGCTGTCCGCGAGCTCACCTCGCTCGGCCTCGGCGAGGCCAAGGCCGTCGTCGACGGTGCTCCGAAGGCCGTCCTCGAGGGCGCCAACAAGGAGACGGCCGAGAAGGCCAAGGCTGCTCTGGAAGAGGCTGGCGCGACCGTCACCCTCAAGTAATTCCAGCGCACCAGCGCTTCTGCGAAGGCCCCGGGTTCCGCCCGGGGCCTTCGTGCGTCCGCGGGGGTCAGCGCGGCGCCGCGGTCGAGCTGCGGACGACGAGCGCCGAGGCGGCTTCGACGCGCTCGACCGGAGCATCCGGCTCGCTCATCCGCCGCATCAGCAGGCGCACGGCTTCCCGTCCCTGATCCCGCGGCGACTGTCCGATCGTGGTGAGGGCGAACATCTCCGCATGCTCGTGGTCGTCGATCCCACGACGCTGAGTTCGGTCGGCACCGCGATGCCCAGGCGGCGAGCCGCGATGACGGCGCGATGGCCGCTTCGTCGCACACGCCGACGATGGCCGTCGGACGGTGCCGCCGGTCGCCGAGGAGTCCCGCCGCCGCCGCGTAGCCGCCCGGCATCGTGGGAGCCGAACCGGCGACCCGCGCCCGCGGCGTGAGTCCCGCCGCGTGCAGCGCCTCCCGGTAGCCGGCCAGGCGGCGGGCGTCACCGTAGCTGAGGTCGGTGTCATCCGTGGCACCGCCCACGAACGCGATGTCGGTGTGCCCGAGGTCGATGAGGTGTTCGGTGGCGATCCGGGCGGCGGCCGCGTCGTCGATCGACACGGCGCTCGCTCCCGCGCTGTAGGGGCCCACGCTCACGAGCGGTCGCCCCGTATGGTGCAGCCGTTCCAGCTCGCGGGCGCTGGGGCTGGATGCCGACGGCGATGATGCCGTCGAACCTCCGGCCGGGCAGCACGCTCTCGAACAGCCGCTCCCTGGTCTCCGAGCGCTCGGGGACGCCGTAGAGCGAGAGGTCGTAGTCGAGCGCGAGCAGCGATTCCTGCACGCCCGCCAGCAGCTCGGCGAAGAACCACCGATCGACCGGCGGCATCACCAGGCCGATGGTGCCGGTACGCCCCGTGGCCAGGCTCGTGGCGGAGGATGTGCGCGACGTACGCGAGGTCCTGCGCCGCCTCTCCACCCGCTGCCTGGTCTCCTCCGAGACATAGCCGCGGCCGCTGAGCGCACGGCTCGCGGTCGCTTTGGAGACACCGGCGCGCATCGCGACGTCGGCGATCGTGCTCATCGTGTCCTCCTCGACCCGGTTCCACGACGGCGAGCGATCGGGCACTCGCCGGGAGCCATCGTAGCCGTTCCGCACCGGGGGAGGAACCGGTTCCAGGCGCGCCGGACTGGGAGCGCTCCCACCTTGTCGTCCGCTCGGATGTCAAAGGGTTGTGATCTTGTAACCTTCCCCAGTTGTACGGCGCGAAGGAACCCGAGTAGGTTGGCCTGGAATCGGTTCCCCAATGGTTGCGGCGATTGCTCTCCTTGGGCGGACTGAAGATCCACCTGAAGAGGAGAAGTACATGGCTTTGTCACAGCGATACCGCCTGCTCGCCCCCATCGCACTCGTCGGCGTCGCGTCTCTCGCGCTCGCCGGCTGCGCCGAGGGCGGGGGCGACGAGGGCGGAGAGACCAAGGACACCGTCCGGATCTCCGCGGCATCACGGGCGTCGAGGCCGACGACCTGAACGCGTCCTTCGAGCAGTTCACGAAGGACAACCGGTATCAAGGTCGAGTACACCGGCGACAAGGGCTTCGAGGGCAACATCGTCACCAAGGTGACGGGTGGAGACGCCCCGGACATCGCGATCGTCCCGCAGCCCGGTCTGCTCAAGACCCTCGTCGACACGGGCAAGGTCATGCCGGCCCCCGAGGCCGTCGAGTCCGCCGTCGACGAGAACTGGTCCGAGGACTGGAAGAAGTACGGCACGTTCGACGACACCTTCTACGCGGCGCCGATGCTGGCGAACCTCAAGGGCTACGTCTGGTACTCGCCGAAGCAGTTCGCCGAGTGGGGCGTCGAGGTCCCGGAGACCTGGGACGACATGATCGCCCTCACCGACACGATCGTCGAGAAGACCGGCGGTCGGCCTGGTGCGCGGGCTTCTCCTCCGAGGCGGCATCCGGCTGGCCGGGAACGGACTGGATCGAGGACCTCGTCCTGCGCCAGTCGGGCCCCGAGGTCTATGACGACTGGGTGGCCGGCGACGTGAAGTTCACCGACCCCGAGATCAAGCAGGCCTTCGACGCCGTCGGTGAGATCCTGCTCAACCCGGAGTACGTCAACGCCGGCTACGGCGACGTCAAGAGCATCAACTCGACCGCCTTCGGTGACGTCGCCAACGCGGTGGCCAAGGGCGACTGCGCACTGACCCACCAGGCCTCGTTCCTGTCGGCGAACTTCCTCGACACGGAGACCGCGGACGGCAACGTCCCCGAGGTCGCGCCGGACGGCGACGTCTACGCGTTCATCATGCCGGGCGAGACCGCGGGCGAGCTCCAGGTCGAGGGCGGCGGCGAGTTCGTCGCGGCGTTCTCGGACGACGAGGCCACCCAGAAGGTGCTCGAGTTCATGGCATCGCCCGAGTTCGCCGACGCGCGTGTCGAGCTCGGCGGCGTCATCTCCGCCAACAAGAACGCCGACCCGAGCCTCGCTTCGAGCGAGTTCCTCCAGGAGGCGATGACCATCATGCAGGACGACGCGACGACCTTCCGGTTCGACGCTTCCGACCTGATGCCGTCGACCGTCGGCTCGGGCTCGTTCTGGAAGGGGATGGTCGACTGGATCGACGGCAAGGACACCGAGACGGTGCTCTCCGACATCCAGGCCGGCTACGAGAACTGATCGCCTCGACGCGATCTTCGTAGGCAGAGCGGGGCCGGGCTGCACAGCCCGGGCCCCGCTCCACCGATCCGTACTGCGCGGGAACCCAGCACGATCCAGAAGGGGACGTTCATGTCGCACGCGACCATCGAGAAACCCGTCGAGGCTGACGCGCCGCCGACGACGCATGGCACCGACGAGAAGGGGAGGAAGGCCACGCGGACGGTCCTCGCGATCGGCTTCGTCGTCGTCGCCGCCCTCGCTCTCCTCCTCGTCTTCACCGCCCCGACCGAGGAGTCCTCGCGGATCACGATCGGGTTCTCGCTCAACAGCTTCTTCCTGTGGCTGGGCGGTCTGAATCCGTTGGTGCAGATCCCCGCCGTGCTGCTCGTGTTCGGCGTGGTCGTGGCGATCATCCTCGTGCTGATCGAGTTCGCGCCCCGCCCCGGTCGCGGCTACTCCATCATGCGGCTGGTCGCCTGCCTCGTCATCCCGGTGCTCGCCCTGCTGCTGCTTCGTCCTACGCGAACGCCGTGGTGTACGTCGTCGCGATCGCACTGCTCGTCGGTGCGCTCCTCTTCTTCGCCGACTTCCGCGCCCGACAGGGAGCCGGTTACCTGTTCCAGCTCGTGCTGTTCATGGCTCCCGCGGCGATCATGCTGCTGCTGGGCCTCATCTACCCGGCGATCTCGACGATCTTCAAGTCCTTCTTCGACAAGTCGGGCAAACCAGTTCGTCGGACTCGAGAACTACATCTGGGTCTTCACCAACCCGGTCGGCACGTCGTCGGTGATCAACACCATCATCTGGGCGCTGCTCGCTCCGGTGATCTCGGTGGTCATCGGTCTCGCGTACGCCGTCTTCATCGACCGTGCGCGCGGTGAGAAGTTCCTGAAGGTGCTCGTGTTCATGCCGGTGGCGATCTCCTTCGTCGGCGCGGGGCATCATCTGGAAGTTCATGTACGACGCCCGCCAGGGCGACCAGATCGGTCTCCTCAACGCCATCGTCACCGCTTTCGGCGGCGACCCGGTGCAGTGGCTGGCCATCAAGCCCATCCTCAACACGCTCATGCTGCTCATCGTGTTCATCTGGACCCAGACCGGCTTCGCGATGGTCATCCTCTCCGCCGCGATCAAGGCCGTGCCGATCGAGCAGATGGAGGCGGCCGAGCTC
>NZ_JBFLUM010000046.1:0-21854 GCF_050470785.1 Microbacterium sp. NRRL B-14842
TCGTGTTCGACGCGGCCCCGCACCGCGTGGCGCTCATCACCGACGCCATGGCGGCCGCAGGAAGCGCCGACGGCAGATACGACCTGGGTGCGGTGAAGGTGACCGTCGAGAACGGCGTGGCCCGCGCCGACGACACCGGCTCGATCGCCGGCTCCACCTTGACCCAGGACGTCGCGCTGCAGCGGGCCTGCAGCGGGCGTCGCTCTTGCGGAGGTCGTGCGGGCGCTCACGGAGACCCCGGCCCGCGCGATCGGACGCGAGGCGCAACCTCGGCGCGCTGCGTCCCGGCCTGCTCGGCGATGCCGTGCTGCTGGACGCGGGGCTGCGCGTCGCGCGGGTCTGGACGGGACCGGCGCTGCCCGCCTAGGAAGACAGCGCTCCGCGCGACGCGCAGCGCTGCGGTCTCCGGTCGATCGGACGAGACGATGTCACCGGACTCCCAGATCAGTGACGTGCGTCTCGCAAGGTGAGAGTGGAGGGCCGCCGTTCTCCCCAGATCGGCGGCCCTTTCCCTCCGTTCGAGCGGGCGGGGCCGGGAGCTCCTCCCCCGAGGATCCCGACCCGCCCACTGGTGCAGTACCCCCCCGCACCAGCCGCCGGAACTCCGCCCCCCGGTGGAGTCCATTTCGGCTGTCTCTACGGGATGAGACGAGGGCCGGCTCGGTTCATTACGCGGTTCTCGGAAAAAAGTTCAGAAAGTTCTCGCCGGGCGTCATCGCCGGGGCCGCGGAAGCGTCCCCGAGCATCTGCTCGGAGTCCGTCCCGGGGGTGGCCACGGCACCCATTTCGCGAGAGAATGGTCTGACCGCGTAATGAAAGACGCCTTCCCGCGTCTCTCCTCCTGGGGACGGTTGTGTGCCCCGGGACCAGATGGATGACCGTGCACCGAGAGAACACCACACCAGACGACACCATCGGCGATGCCGACCTGATCCTCCGCGTCCGCTCCGGCGACTAGGGGGCGTTCGGGGAACTCTGGAGGCGGCACTACCCGTCCGGAATGGCGGTCGCACGCTCGGTGACCTCCTCGATCGACCCGGACGACCTGGTGCAGGAGTCCTACACCCGCATCTACCAGGCGATCCTCAAGGGCGGCGGTCCCAACGGCTCGTTCCGCGCCTACCTCTTCACCAGCATCCGCAACACCGCCGCGGCGTGGGGACGAGCACGTCGCGAGACCGCGATCGACGAGCTCGACACGGTGGCCGATCCGGACAGCACCGAGCACGCCACGAACGAGGCCCTCGACCGCAGCCTCACCGCGCAGGCCTTCCGCAGCCTCCCGTCGCGGTGGCAAGAAGTGCTCTGGTACACCGAGATCGAGCAGATGAAGCCGCAGGAGGTGGCTCCGCTCCTCGGGATGAAGGCCGGTGCGGTGTCGCAGCTCGCCTTCCGTGCCCGCGAGGGGCTGCGCGAGGCGTGGATCCAGGCGCACCTGCGCAGCGCCAGTCCCGGCTCCGAGTGCCAGTGGACGATCGAGCACCTCGGCGCCTACTCGCGCGGCAACCTCGCCACCCGCGACCACCGACGACTGGAGCTGCACCTCGACGAGTGCGCCCCGCTGCATGATCGTCGCGGCCGAGGCGAAGGATGTGTCCAAGCGCCTCGCACTCGTCCTGCTCCCCGCTCGTCCTCGGCGCCACCGGTGCCTCCGGGTACCTCGCCGCCCTGCAGGGCGGTGCGCCCGGTCCTGGCCGTGGCGGGGATGTCGTCCCACCATCCCGGGCGCGGTGTTCGTCGGTGACGGCGGCATCGGCCAGGCCGCGGCGGCCACCTCCGGCGCGGGCGCAGCCGGCTCAGGAGCGGGCTCGGCCGGCGGCGCCGGCTCGGGCGCGAGCACGGGCGGCGTCTTCACGGGCATGGGCGCCGTCGTCGGCGCCGGGTCGGCAGCCCTCGTGGTGGCCGGAGTGGTCGCCGCAGCGGCCATCGTCCCCGGACTCGCGGGCGCGAACCCGGCGACCTCCCTGCCCACGCGCTCGGACACCGACCCGTCGTCGATCGCGACCGACATCGCCCCGGACTCCTCGCTGAACCTCGACGAGCCCGTGGTGATCGAGACGCCGGAGAACGACGAGACGCCTGCACCTCCTGCCGAGGAGGAGACGGCGCCGCCGTCTCCTCAGAGGCCGGGCCCGACACGGCACCCGCCGTCCCGGATGTCCCCGCGGCGCTTCCCGAGGCCACGCAGCCGCCTGTCGTCCCCGAGAACCCCGACACTTCGCCGAAGCCTCCCGGGGAGCCCAGCGAGCCCAGCGAGCCCACAATCCCGACTGACCCGCCCACATGGAGCACCGCTGCTTTCTGGCTTGATGACAAGTTCAACTGGCACTACGTCGTGCCGGTCGCGGGTGCGCCGGGCACCATCGTGCAGGCCCTCCTCGGCGGCGAGGAGGGAGGCAGGGTCGTCCTCGGCGACGACGGCACGGGCACCATCGAGCTCCGCCCGTCGTGGGAACAGTTCTGGCAAGCCAGTCTCGTGCCCGTGACCTTCCGCTACGTCCTCCCCTCCGGCGCGGACGCCCCGTCGGCCGTCACCACGCTCTACGCCTTGCAGCCCGAGGACGCGGCGGCCGATCAGCGCGCTGCGGCGGCTGCGCCTGTCGAGCAGACGGCGGTCGTCATCGACGAGGCCGAGCCGGTGACCGCTCCGGTCGAGGCCCCGGCGCCCGCCGCCTCTGAGGACACCGCGACACCCGCCGACGAGGTCGAGGCAGCTCCCGCACCCGTGGAGCCCGCGCCGGCGGAGCCCGCGCCGGCCGCCGAAGCTGCGCCGGCCCCCGAAGCTGCGCCGGCCGCCGACGCTGCACCGGCCGCACCGGCTGAGGAGGCCCCGGCCACGGAGGCCCCGGCTCCGACCGAGGACGCTCCGGTCGCGGAATAGACTGGGACGCATGACCCCGGATTCCGCCCCCGTCGCCGGCGTCGACCGTCCGGCCATCACGGCCCTCGACATCGTGCGCGTCGTCGTCCTCATCGTGGCGATCGCCTCGCTCGCCCTGTGGGGGTTCGCCAGCTGGGACCTGCCGTGGAGCATCGTCATCGGCGTCGGCGCCCCCGTGGTCACCCTGCTGCTGTGGGCGCTCTTCCTCTCGCCGCGGCCGGTTCTTCGCGTGCATCCCTTCCTCCGGGCGGTCGTCGAACTGTTCATCTACGTGGGCGTGACCATCGCCTGGTGGTCCATGGGCCAGGCCCTGATCGGCACCGCCTTCGCCCTGGTCGCCGTCGTCGCGGGCGTCCTCAGCGGACGCCGCGCCCTGGCATGAGCGCACGGTCGTGAGCGTCGTCTCGCTGCTCCGCGACGCCCTCGGGGCGCGCGTGGACGTCAGCGAGCAGACGAGGCAGGACGCCAGGTCCGACCGTTCCGGTCATGCCGCGGTGGGCCTCCCGCTGGCCGTCGTCCATGCCGAGAGCGTGGACGACGTGCAGCAGACGATGCGGATCGCCACCGCCACGCGCACTCCCGTCGTCGTGCGCGGCGCCGGGACGGGGCTCGCCGGCGCCGCGAATGCGGGCGACGGCGAGATCGTCCTCTCCCTCCGCCGGATGGACGCCGTCCTCGAGGTGCGACCGGACGACCTCCTCGCCGTGGTCGAACCCGGGATCCTCAACGCCGACCTCAACGCGCACCTGGCCGCGCACGGCCTCTGGTGGGCCCCTGACCCCGCCAGCCGCGACATCTCGACGGTGGGTGGCAACATCGCGACCGGAGCCGGCGGACTCCTCTGCGCGAAGTACGGTGTCGTGCGGGATGCGGTCCTCGGCGTCGACCTCGTCCCTCGCGGACGGTCGCCTGCTGCACCTCGGCCACCGCAGCGTGAAGGGCGTGACCGGGCTCGACCTCACCGCTCTCGTGGTGGGATCGGAGGGAACGCTCGGCGTCGTCGTCGGGGCGACGCTCAAGCTGCGCAGACTGGTGCCGGGCGAGACCTGCACGGTGACCGCGACCTTCCCCGGCGTGCGAGCCGCGGCCGCGGGTTCTGCCGCCGTGACCGCTGCGGGAATCCAGCCGGCGATCATGGAGCTCATGGATGCCGCCAGTCTCACCGCCGTCCATGCCCTCCTCGGGCTCCCGGCACCGACGCCGGGGGCCGCGCAGCTGACGATCCAGACCGACGGCCCCGCCGCCCGCGCGGAGGCGGAGGCCATCGCCGCGATCCTGAGCGCCCACGAGGGCGTCCCCGTGGTCTCGCACGACCCCGTCGAGGGCGATCGGCTGCTCGCGGTCCGGCGATCCATGCACGCCGCGATGGCGTCGCTCGGGACCACCCTCATCGAGGACGTCCTCCGTGCCGCGGAGCGCCATGCCGGCGATGTTCGACGAGATCGCACGGATCGAGCGGGAGTTCGACATGGTGATCCCGACGGTCGCACACGCGGGGCGACGGCAATCTGCATCCGAACTTCATCTTCGAGGGCCCGGAGACCCCGGCCCGGGTGTGGGAGGCGGCCGATGAGCTCTTCCGCGCCGCGATCCGGCTGGGCGGAACCCTCACCGGCGAGCACGGCATCGGCGTCCTCAAGAGACGATGGCTGGCCGACGAACTCGGCGAGGACCAGTGGCGCCTTCAGCGCGACATCGCGGCCGTGTTCGATCCGCTCGGCATCCTCAACCCCGGAAAGGTCTTCTCCCCCGATGCCTGACATCCACGTGAGCGCGGCCGTGATCGTCGATGCGGAGGGGCCGCGTCCTGGTCGTCCGCAAGCACGGCACGACGCGCTTCATGCAGCCGGGAGGGAAGCCGGAAGCGGGCGAGTCCCCCGCCGAGACCCTCATCCGGGAGCTGCACGAGGAGCTCGGTCTCGAGCTCGCGGAGACCGACCTCCGGCCGCTGGGGCGCTTCGTGTCGGCGGCCGCCAACGAGCCGGGGCACCGCGTCGTGGCCGACGCGTTCTCGGCCTCGATCGATCCCGACGGGGTCCGGGTGCAGGCCGAGCTCGCCGAACTGCGCTGGATCACCCCGGCGGACGTCGCGACGCTTCCGCTGGCCCCGCTGAGCGTCGAGCACCTGCTGCCGCTCGCCTGGCCCGCCGCAGCGCGCTAGCCCGTCCGGGTCAGATGCCCTGCCAGGAGGCTTGTTCGCGAACGTGTAGCGGTAGTAGTCCGCGAGCTGCAGCTTCGACGCGGCGGCTTCGTCGACGACGACAGTGGCGTGCGGGTGCAACTGGATGGCCGATCCGGGCAGCAGCGCCGTGAGCGGCCCCTCGACCGCGCCGGCCACCGCCTCCGCCTTGCCGGCGCCGAATGCCAGCAGCACGAGGTGGCGGGCCTCGAGGATGGTGCCGAGGCCCTGCGTGATGCAATGCATCGGCACGTCGCCGATAGAGTCGAAGAAACGGGCGTTGTCCTCACGCGTCTGCTCGGTGAGGGTCTTCACCCGCGTCCGGGACGCGAAAGAGGACCCGGGCTCGTTGAACCCGATGTGGCCGTCCGTGCCGATGCCGAGGATCTGCAGGTCGACGCCGCCGGCCGCCGCGATGGCCGCGTCGTAGTCCTCACCGGCGTGCTGGATGGTGGCCTGCGCGCCGTTCGGCACGTGGATGCGCTCCGGGTCGAGGCCGAGCGGCTCCACCACCTCACGGGTGATCACGGAGCGGTAGCTCTCCGGGTGGGACGGGTCGATGCCGACGTACTCGTCGAGCGCGAAGCCGCGCACCTGCGACACGTCGCGTCCCGCGAGGCGGCTGCGGAGAGCCTGATAGACCGGCAGCGGCGTCGATCCGGTCGCGAGCCCCAGGACGGCGTCCCGACGGCTGTCGATGAGCTCGACGATCTCGGTGGCGACCAGGGCGCCGGCGGCCTCGGCATTCTCGACGATGACGACCTCAGCCATGCGGAACGATCTCCTTCTCAGAAATGGATGCGCCCACCAGAGCGGCGCCGAAAGCGGCGGCGGGGGAACCCGCGGGGAGCAGTTCGATTCTCTCATCCAGCCGCAGGGACTTCAGGAACGGTGGACGCCTCGGCACCGGCGTGCAGCGCGGCACGGACCCCCCGCCGCCAGCCGGCCGCCGAGAGCGGTGAGTCCCCCGCCGATGACCACGGTCTCGACGTCGGCCGACAGCACGAGCACGCGTACGGCCGCCGCGGCCCCGAAGAAGAGGTCCGCCTGCAGGGCCTGGGCGTGCGGATCGCCCGCGTCGGCCGCCTCGACGATGTCCTTGACGGGCAGCGCACCGGGACGTCCCCACGCCTTGGCCAGCGCCCCACCGCCGCAGAAGGTCTCCACGCAGCCGCGCTGCCCGCACCCGCACAGCCGGCCGCGGGGATCGACGGAGAGGTGTCCGACCTCGCCGGCGGTCCCGCGGGCGCCGCGCCAGATGCGGCCGTCCACCACGATGCCGGCGGCGACGCCGGTGCCGAGGTTCAGATAGGCCATGGAGCCGGCGACGTCGCTCAGGACCGCGGCGCCGAGCGCGGCGGCCTTCACGTCGTTCTCCACCCGGAACGGAACGCCGAGTGCGTGCTCGGCGCGCGCCGCGAGGTCGAGCGACTCCACCCCGAGATTCACGGCGTGCAGCACGCGGCCGGTCTCCGCATCCACGAGGCCGGGGATGCCGATGCCGGCGGATCCGACCGCGGACAGCGGCAGTCCGCTCTCCTCGGCAAGGGCGGCGACGGTCGACACGATGCTGTCGACGACGGCGTCCTCTCCCCACCCGGTCGGGCGGCGGAGGCGGGCGAGGATCGTCCCTGCCGGATCGACGGCGACGGCGTCGATCTTCGTGCCGCCGACGTCCAGACCCACGCGAAGGGGCCGACCGGCGCGGTCGGCGGAGGCGGGGACGATCATCGGATGCCGTTCCCGATCATGGTCGCGGATGTCACGACACCCCCAGCTGCCCGGAGAGGACCATGACGGCGGCACCGCGGAGCACGATGTCGTCCTGACGGGTGAGCCGCACCATGACGTCCTCGAAGACGCCCTCGAGCGTCCGCGCGTGCAGCGTCTCGACGGCCGCGTCGATGAGCGTGCCGTCCAGCAGCTCGGCGGGCCCGGAGAGCACGACCTCGGACAGGTCCAGGGCGGCGACGATCGGGGCGATCGCGATCGCCATGCGGGTCCCGGAGTCGCGGAGGATCTCCTCGCGGGCGGCCGGGTCGGCGTCGAGCGCCTCCTGCATGCGACTCACGCTCAGCCATGCCTCCAGGCAGCCGATCTTGCCGCAGGCGCAGCGAGGGCCGCCGTCCGTGCCGACGACGACGTGACCGATCTCCCCGGCGGCGAAACGGCTGCCGAGGAGCGGCTGGCTCCCGGTGATCAGCCCAGCACCCACGCCTCGACCGATCTTGATCAGCATGAAGTCGGCCTCCGCCTCGCCGAACGTGTACTCGGCGAGGACCGCGGCATTGGCGTCGTTCCGTGCGAGCACCGGCAGGTCGAGGTCGGCGCTGAGCTTCGCCTCCAGCGGGAAGTCCGTCCAGCCGAGGTTGGGCGAGCTGAGGACGAGGCCGTCTGGGCGCACGACACCCGGGGTGCCGATGCCGACGCCGAGCACCGGCTGCGTGGCGATCTCGACGAGGGTCTGCGCGAGGCCGCGGAGAGCCTCATACGCGGCATCGCCGTCCGGCGTCTCCGGACGCGGCACCTGCCGCCGCTCCAGCACGTCGCCGTCCAGGCTGAGGACGGCGCCCTCGAAGGCGGTCGGACCGGAGAGGTCGAGCCCGATGATCTGATGCCCCACCCGATCGATGTCGATGAGGATGGGCGGCTTGCCGGGGCCGACGGCCTCGCGCACGCCGATCTCGACGACGATGCCGTCGGCGATGAACTCCGCGACCAGATCCGAGATCGTGACGCGTGTGAGGCCGGTCTCGCGGGAGAGGTCAGCGCGACTCATCGCCCCCGAGTGATACAGCGTCTGCAGCACGAGCGCGCGGTTGTGTCCGCGGGCGTGCTCGGGGAGCACCTTGGTGCGCGAGCGGAGATGCCGCGCGGGGCCGAAGGCGTGCGCGTTCGCGGCGACGAAGTCTGTCGTCGCCGCGGGGCGCTGATCATCCGAAACGGACATGTTTGTTAGTAGACCTTACGAACAGGATTTGTGCAACTGTTCCGCGCGATTCCGCGGGCAGGGTTACCGAAACGTGACATCATGCCGACCGCGGCGGTTCGTCGTCCGCCGCCATCCGGAGCAGCCGCTCGACGAGCCCGGCGACGATCCCCTCCCGGGTCTCGACGGTCATGGGTTTGCCGGGAACCCCCGGTCGCCGCTGCTCGGGCGAACGGCCCGTCCAGCGGACGATACCGCACGCCCACCGCGGCGAGGCGCCGCAGATGCGTGGGCAGCCGCCGGGCGAAGTCCGCGAAGGGCGCGGCTCTCCCCCGTCCCACAACCGCTCCGCGATCGCGGCGAGGCGCGGGAACATCGCGAAGTCGACCCGGTCCCTGCTCGGCAGGTGCTCCGTCCAGATGTTCGCCTGCCCGCCGACCGCGCCGTCGACGACCTCGAACGAGTACGCGCGCTCGATGGTCAGCGGGGGCCCGACGCGGATGGGCTCCTCGGCCGATTCGGACTGCGGGTAGTCGAGGTACACCTCGAGATCCGGGCACCCGACAACGGGGATCCCCCGCCGCAGCGCCTCGCGCATGGCGACCGGCCCGCGCCAGGCGAGGATGCGCACGCCCTCCGGGACCTCGCCCTCCAGCACCTCGTCCCAGGCGAGTGCCGTCCGTCCCCTGCGGCGGACGTGCGCGACGAAGTGCGCCGTGAACCAGGGCTGGACGTCGTGCGCGGTGGCCAGCCCGAGCTCCCGCATCCGCGCGGCGGCGGCCGCGCTCTCCGCCCACTCGGTCACCGGCACCTCGTCGCCGCCGATCCCGATCCATGCGGACGGGAACACGTCGCACAGCGCATCGATGGCGGCACGGCCGAAGGCCAGCGCCTCCTCGGTCGGCGCGAGGGTGCGCGCGTTCACGCCGAAACGCTCCCACGGCCCGGTGGGCGGCGTCCCGACGTCGAGGTTGCCCAGCTCCGGGTACGCGGCGAGCGCGGCCTGGATGTGTCCCGGCAGCTCCACCTCGGGCACGAGAGTGACGAAGCGGTCGGCCGCATACCGCACGAGGTCGCGCAGCTCGGCGGTCGTGTAGAAGCCCTCGTGCACGCCGGGCTCGACCGTGGCCTCAGGGCCGTGGCCGCGTTGCGTGGCCTCGCGCCGCGCACCGACCTCGGTCAGGCGCGGATACCGCGGCACCTCGAAGCGCCAGCCCTGATCGTCCGTCAGGTGCAGGTGCAGGATGCTGAGGTGGTGATCGGCGAGCAGGTCGATGAGACGACGTACGTCCTCCACGGGGGCGGAAGTGGCGCGCCACGTCGAGCATCGCTCCACGCCAGGCGTAGGCGGGAGAGCCCTCCCAGCGCCCTGCCGGGATCGTCGCGGGGAGAGCGGGGTCGTGGTCCGGGTCGCGGAGCTGACGGAGCGTGGTCGCGCCGCGGAAGACCCCCTCCGGCGTCGCCCCCGCGATCTCGATCCCCGAGGCCGTCGCGGTCACGCGGAAGGCCTCGGGGCCATGGCGCCCTGCCGCGGATGCCGCGGCGCCCAGCTCCGGATCGATCACGAGGCGGATGGCGGGCAGCGTGTCGTCCGCTCCCCCGCCGCCGAGTCGTGCGACGGCCGCGGCCAGCTCCGGTGCCGCCTCGATCGGGGTCGACGGGGTCCATCGGAGGCCCGGAGCCAGGGAGTCGATCTCTGCGACGACGTGCGGCACCGTCGCGCGCGCCGCCGAGGGGGGCATCCGCAACGCGCGGCCGGCGACCGCACCGGTGGGGTCGCCGTCGATGACGACCGGCACGCCGCCGACGAGAACCTCGCGCACACCCTGCGGCGCACCGTGCGGGTCGTCGAACGTGGCTCCGGCCGCGATCGTCTCCGGGTCGAACAGCACCAGGTCGGCGGTGGCGCCCTCGCGGAGCACACCGCGCGGCGCGTCACCGCGGTCGAGGCCCAGGCGGGCGGCCGGGTTGCCGGAGAGATGGTGGACGGCCTCCTCGAGGCTCAGCACCCCCAGGTCCCTGACGTAGTGACCGAGGTAGCGAGGGAATGTGCCGCGGCCGCGCGGGTGCGGCCGGGCACCGATGAGGATGCCGTCGCTGCCTCCGGAGTGCCGCGGGTGCCGCATGATGGCGCGGACGTTGTCCTCGTCGCCGATGTGCATGAGCACGCCGGTGGCGCCCGCATCGGCGAGGATCGTGTCGATCACGACGTCCACGGCGCGCTGCCCGGTCTCCGCCGCGATGGCGGCGATCGTGCGGCCGACGAGGCCGGCCAGAGCGGGGGTGCCCGTCCCCGAGATCTGGATCACCGACCAGTCCGCCACCTCGCCGTGGAACCCGTCGCAGCCGATCTCCTCCAGCTCGACGCGGACGGCCTCGCGCCCCTCCGCATCCAGGCCGGCCAGGACGCCCAGCAGGTCGCCGGTCGCCGCCAGCCTGCTCGGCAGGAGCGCCGCGAGAGTGGTCGCCCCCGGGAGGTACGGGTAGGTGTCCAGCGTCACGTCGACGCCGTCGGCCGTCGCCTCGTCGACGAGCGCCAGCAGCTCCGCGGCACGCCCGCGGTTCGGCGCGAAGTTCATGGTCGCGTGTGTGAGATGGACGGGACACCCGGTACGGCGGCCGATCTCGATCGCCTCGCGATACGCATCCAGCGCCGCCCGTCCGTAGCTGCGGGTGTGCGGCGCCCAGTAGCCGCCGCGCTCCGCGACCACTCGGCAGAGCGCCTCCAGCTCGGCGACGTCGGCGTACATCCCCGGGGTGTAGGTCAGGCCGCTCGACATGCCGAAGGCCCCGGCATCCAGGGCCTGGCCGAGGAGGTCGGCCATCGCCACGATCTCGGCGGGAGTCGCCCGACGGTCATCGTGCCCGACCACCATCATCCGGAGGTTGCCCTGCGGCACCAGCACCGCGGCGTTGGCCACCGCGGCGACGTCGATCGCCTCCAGGAAATCGTCCATCGACCGCCACGGGACCTCCGCCGGCCGCCCGTTCCAGCCCGCGATCTGGGCGGGGACGACGGCGGCGGTCGCCTCGTCCAGCGGCGCGTAGCCCAGGCCGTCCTGGCCGAGCACCTCTGTCGTGACCCCCTGACGGATCTTGGCGTCGTGCGCGGCGCCCTGGAGCACCGCGAGGTCGCTGTGCGCGTGCATGTCGATGAAACCAGGCGCCAGGACGAGGCCGGACGCGTCGACCTCGACCGCGTCGTCCGGCAGCTCCAGCGTCGTCCCGTCGCCGTCGCGGATGACGGCGACGACCCTGGCCCCCTCCACCGCGACGTCCGCGACGAAGCGCGGGGCGCCGGTGCCGTCGACGACGGTCGCCCGCCGGTAGACGCGCACGAGGCCCGCCGCCGCCTTCTCCGCGCTCAGAAGCATGTCGCCACCGCCCCGATCACCCGCGGGTCCGCGGCGTCGGGGTCGTCGATCACGGCGACGACGCGCCATTTGTCGAACGCGGTGCACGGGTGCGAGAGGCCGAGGCGCACGACCTCGCCGACCGCGACGGTCGCCCCGTCGGCGGGTCGGAGGAAGGCGTGCTGGTCGTTCAGGGCCGTCACGGTGCCGGCGACCGACTGCGGCGCCGGGAGGTCGATGTCGAACGGCACGTCCCGCCGCCCGGCGTCGAGCAGGGCGAGGCCGGGTTCGGGCTGCGAGACCACCCGCGACCACGCGTGCATCGCGGAGCGCAGCGGGGCGGTGTCCGTGAGCGGACCGAACGGCGACATGCGGGAGTAGAAGCCGTCGTCGTGGATCTGGAAGGCACCGGAGCGCAGCACGACCTCGGCGTCCGCTCCCGCGGCGCCGAGGACCGCGGCGGCGCGATCGGGGAAGGAGCTGCCGCCCGCGCTGAGCACGGGGCGGACGCCGTCGGGGTACTCCAGTCGGCGATGCAGCTCGACGAGGGTGGCCAGGAAGCCGTCCACCGCGGCGACTGACGCCGCGGAGCGATCGGGGCCGAAGGGGCCTTCGTAGCCCGTCACTCCGGCGAGGCGGAGACCGGGGGCGGCCATGATCGCCGCGGCGATGCGCTCGCCCTCCGCCACGGTCCGCGCACACCGTGCGCCCCTGCGCACCGCCGAGCTCCACGAGCACGTCCAGCGGACGCGGGGCGTCCGCGAGGGCGTCGGCGAGGATCGCCACGCCGGCGAGGGAGTCCGCCCCGCACAGGATCCGCAGGCCTTCGTCGGCCGCGAGCAGCGCCCCGAGCTCACGGGCCGCAGCGCCGTCGGTCACCCCCGTTGGCGATGAGCACCGTCGGGACACCGGCGTCGACGGCGACGCGGGCCTGCCACGGCGTCGCCACGGAGATCCCCCAGGCCCCGGCGTCCAGCAAGCGCTGCCACAGCGCGGGCGCCATGGTGGTCTTGCCGTGCGGGGCGAGGCGGACGCCCTCGCGCGCGGCCCAGCCGAACACCGTGTCCTCGTTGTGCGCGATCGCGTCGGCATGCACCGTGAGCACCGGCGTGCCGAGGTCCGAGAGGCGCAGCCCCGCACCAGCCACCTCCGACAGACGCAGGCCCGCGGCGTGCGCCGGGAACCCCTTCGCCCAGGCGCCGAGGACGGGATCCGGAATTTGTAGAGGCATCTAACAAGGCTACTAGGCTGGCGGCATGACCGCGAAGACACGAGTTTCCACCGACGCCGCCCCCGCTCCCGCGCACACGTTCTCCCAGGGCGTCCGCAAGGGCCCGATCGTCCAGGTCTCCGGCCAGGGCCCCGTCGACCCGCAGACCAACGAGTACCTGTACCCGGGCGACGTCGCGGCGCAGACCACCCGCACGCTCGAGAACGTCAAGGCCATCGTGGAGGCCTCCGGCGCCACGTTCGACGATGTCGTGATGCTGCGCGTGTACCTCACCACGCGCGAGGACTTCCCGATCATGAACGAGGCCTACGGCGCGTTCGTCGAGGCCCACACGACCAGCGGCGTGCTGCCCTCGCGCACCACCGTCTTCACCGGTCTTCCCCGCGAGGAGATGCTCGTCGAGATCGACGGGCTCGCCGTCATCGACTGACCCCCGACACCCCTGGCGAACGGGGAGGCACCTTATCAGGACCGTTGCCTCCCCGTTACCAGCCATCCCGTACCATGGACGACAGGACACGTCGAGACTGCGGGGGGTGTAGTTCGTGACCGATCTGATTTCCACGCCGGGCACTGCGACGGGGGCACAGCCCGACGATGCGACACCGACGAGTGTCCTGACGCCGGAGGCGGCGACCGACACGGCCCCGCCGCAGACCGGCGAGCAGCCCCTGGCCTGGGCTCCCGTCGAGCCGGCCCCGAAGAAACGCCGCCTCGGCCTGTGGATCGGTCTCGGCCTCGGCGTGGTCGCGCTCGGCGCCGGCGCCGCCTCGATGATCCTCATCGCCCCCGGCACCACCGTCGCGGGCATCCCGGTGGGCTGGATGACTCCCGGTGCCGCCGCCGAGACGATCAGCTCGCACCTCGCCCAGACCGAGGTCACCCTCACGGGCGACGGCGACGACGCCGTGCTCACCGGCGCCGACCTGGGGGCGACCGCCGACGCCACGGCCCTCGCCGATGCCGCGTTCTCGGCGCATCCGATGTGGAATCTCGGCGCCTGGATGGGCGACCCCGTGCCCGCGGACATCGTCCTCGACCAGGAGACCGCATCCGCCGCGCTCCGGGCGGCCGTCCCCGGGAGCTTCGTCGACCCGGTCGACGCCGCCGTGGTCTTCGACGCCGCGAAGGGCACCTACACCGTCACTCCGTCCGTTCCCGGCACCGGTGTCGACGTGGCCGATCTGAACGCTGCTTTCGTCGAGGCTGTCGGCGACGGACGCACGACCTTCGAGTACCCGGGCGACCCTGTCGAAGCCCTGCCCGCCGTGTCCGACGACGACGCGACGGCGACCGCCACCACCCTCAACACCATGCTGTCCACCATCGGCTTCTACGTCGGCAAGGAGCGCACCGTCCCGGTCTCCCCCGCGGTCGCCGCGTCCTGGCTGACCGTGGTCGACGAAGACGGCCAGCTCCGCATCGAGGCGGATCCGGCGGCGATCCAGACCACCGTCGACACGCTGCCCGCCGCCGTGGACCGCGCGCCCGTGAACGCGACCAACATCGTCGACTCCGCGGGGAATGTGCTGCGCGCCGAGAAGGAGGGCGCCACCGGACGCGCCCTGGGAGACACCGACGGCATCGCCGACGACTTCGCGACGCAGCTCGCCGCGGGCGACGGCACCTTCGCGCTCTCCGTGACCGAGACGCCGTTCGAGACCACGAACCTGTTCCGCCGTGCGGAGATCAACCTCAGCACGCAGCGCGCCTACCTCTTCGAGAACGACAAGGTCGTGCAGTCCTGGGCGGTCTCGACGGGCCTGCCCGGTACGCCGACGCCGACCGGCAACTTCAAGGTCTTCGCGCACACGTCGATGCAGGACATGGGCTGCTACGAGGGCGCGCCGTACTGCACCGAGGACGTGCCCTGGATCACATGGTTCGCCCCGAACATCGGCTTCCACGGCACCTACTGGCACAACAACTTCGGCAACCGGATGAGCCACGGCTGCGTGAACCTGCCGATCGACCTCGCCAAGTACGTCTACGACTGGTCCCCCGTCGGCCTCGAGGTCTCCGTCTACAACTGATCCGGTTCGCGTGCCGAGCACAGCTTCGGAGACGCGGAACGACACGCCGCCGAGGCGTCCCCTCTCCCAGGGTGTCGCGGTCGCGCTCCGCAGTCGTGCTCGGGCCTGGCGGAGGGCGGACAGCGAGAAGGGGGCGGATGCCGCAGCATCCGCCCCCTTCCGTCGTCTCAGCGCAGGGCGTCGACGATCTCGTTGAGCGTCGTGGACGGGCGCATGACCGCCGCTACGAGCTTCTCGTCCGGGCGGTAGTACCCGCCGATCTCCACGGGCTTGCCCTGCACCGCGTTGAGCTCGGAGACGATGGCCTCCTCGTTCGCTGCGAGCTTCTCGGCCACCGGGGCGAAGGCCGCGGCGAGCTCCGGGTCCTTCGTCTGCTTCGCCAGCTCCTGCGCCCAGTACAGCCCCAGGTAGAAGTGGCTGCCGCGGTTGTCGATCGTGCCGAGCGCGCGGCCCGGCGAGCGGTCCTCCTCGAGGAAGGTACCGGTCGCGGCGTCCAGCGTCTCGGCGAGCACGCGGGCCTTCTCGTTGCCCGTGCGGTCGGCGAAGTGCTCGAGCGAGGCGGCCAGCGCGAAGAACTCGCCCAGAGAGTCCCAGCGCAGGTAGTTCTGCTCGACCAGCTGCTGCACGTGCTTCGGAGCGGAGCCACCGGCACCCGTCTCGAACAGTCCGCCGCCGGCGAGCAGCGGCACGATCGAGAGCATCTTGGCGCTCGTGCCGACCTCGAGGATCGGGAACAGGTCGGTGAGGTAGTCGCGCAGCACGTTGCCCGTCACCGAGATGGTGTCGAGACCGTGACGCATGCGCGCCAGCGTGTACC
Organism: Microbacterium sp. NRRL B-14842; assembly: GCF_050470785.1. Classification (NCBI taxonomy): domain Bacteria; kingdom Bacillati; phylum Actinomycetota; class Actinomycetes; order Micrococcales; family Microbacteriaceae; genus Microbacterium; species Microbacterium sp. NRRL B-14842. Next base: position 15,424 of record NZ_JBFLUM010000046.1, read on the forward strand.
GCGTCGCCTCCTCCGGCGCGAGGATCGTGATCGTCAGGCCCTTGGTGTCGAGCGTGGCGAGGCCCTGGTGCACCTTCGCGATGATCTGGGCATCGTGCGAGCGGTTCGCGTCGAGCCAGAACACCGCGGGCACGCCGGTCGCACGGGCACGGCCGACGGCGAGCTTGACCCAGTCCATGACCGGGATGTGCTTGGTCTGCGTCGCGCGCCAGATGTCGCCCTTGCCGACCTCGTGCTCGATGAGGACGGTGCCTTCGCTGTCCAGCACCTGGACGATGCCGTCCGCCGCGATCTCGAACGTCTTGTCGTGGCTGCCGTATTCCTCGGCCGCCTGCGCCATGAGACCCACGTTCGGCACGGTGCCGATGGTGGCCGGGTCGAGCGGGCCGTTCGCGATCACATCGTCGATCACCGCCTGGTAGACGCTCGCGTAGGACGAGTCGGGGATGACCGCGATCGTGTCGGCCTCCTCGCCGTCCTTGCCCCAGAGCTTGCCGCCGTTGCGGACGAGCGCCGGCATGGACGCGTCGACGATGACATCGCTCGGCACGTGGAGGTTGGTGATCCCCTTGTCGGAGTTCACGTACGACAGACGCGGCCCCTCGGCGATGGCCTTGTCGAACGCCGCAGCGATCTCCTCGCCACCGGTGACGTTCGCCAGGCCCGCGAGGATGGAGCCGAGGCCGTCGTTCGCGCTCAGTCCGGCCTCGGCGAGCTGCGTGCCGTACTGGTCGAAGACATCCTTGAAGAACGCCTTCACCACGTGGCCGAAGATGATCGGGTCGCTGACCTTCATCATCGTCGCCTTGAGGTGCACCGAGTAGAGTACGTCGTCGGCCTTGGCCTCCGCGAGGGTGTCCGCGAGGAAGGCGTCCAGCTCCTTCGCGGAGAGGAACGTCGCGTCGATGATCTCGCGCGGGAGGACCTTGAGTCCTTCCTTGAGGACCGTGACGGTGCCGTCCTTCGCCGTGTGGCGGAAGGAGAGGACGTCGTCGTGAGCGGCGACCCACGAGCGCTCGTTGTGCTTGAAGTCGTCGTGGCCGAGGGTCGCGACGCGGGTCTTCGAGCCCTCGGCGAACGGCTTGTTGCGGTGCGGGTGCTTCTTGGCGTAGTTCTTCACCGCGAGCGGCGCGCGGCGGTCGCTGTTGCCCTCGCGCAGCACCGGGTTCACTGCGGAGCCCTTGATGCGGTCGTAGCGGGCGCGGACGTCCTTCTCCTCCAGCGACGAGGGCTCGTCCGGGAAGTCGGGGACGTCGTAGCCCTGCTGCTGCAGTTCCGCGATGGCGGCCTTGAGCTGCGGGATCGACGCGGAGATGTTCGGCAGCTTGATGATGTTCGCCTCGGGGAGCGTGGCGAGGCCGCCGAGTTCGGCCAGCGCGTCGCCGACCTGCTGCTCCGGGGTGAGCTTCTGGGGGAAGGCGGCGAGGATGCGGCCGGCCAGAGAGATGTCCCGCGTCTCGAATTCGATGCCCGCCTGGCCCGTGTAGGCCTGGATGATCGGCAGGAACGAGGCGGTGGCCAGCGCCGGTGCCTCGTCGGTGTAGGTGTAGATGATGGCGTCGTCGGTCACCGGGAGGTTCTCCGTTCACGAGGGCTATTTGTCTCGATACCAAGATACCTGAGCGGCCCTCGCCCCGAAGCGGCGCTCCCGGCGACGGGGTCCGGCACGTGACCGGTCCGTGAAAGTCCGCCCGAGTGATGAATGCGGTGAGCGGAGGGGCTAGCCTGGGGGCATGTCCGAACTGCGCATGGTCGAACTCTCCGCCGCGACGATCGTCGCCGTGAACAACCTGTCGCTCAAGCCCGGACAGGAGCAGTTCCTCGCGCCCGTCTCGTACGGCATCGCGGCCACCGTCATCAACCCGCAGACCTCCTGGCAGCGGGTGATCCTGGACCGCAACGAGGTCGTGGGCTTCGTCAGCGCCAACTTCGACGACGAGGCCCCGGAGGAGCACTTCGCTCCGTGCTGTGGCGCTCAACGTCGACGCGGACGACCAGGGTCGCGGCATCGGCCGCTTCGCCGTCGAGAACCTCATCGACGAAGCGCGCACCCCGCGGCGTCGACCACGTCAACGTGATCTACGAAGCGGGCGAGGACGGCCCGGAGGCCTTCTTCCGTCGCGTCGGCTTCACCCCCGTCGGGGAGACGGCCTACGGCGAGGTCATCGCCGAGATCCGCGTCCCCTCCTGAGACCGGCGGCGGGGTCTCGAATCCCCTCCCCCATCGAGACTCCGTCGCCCTCGGATCCCGCCGGACGGCTCGACCTCGATCCTCCTCAGCGCTGACCGTGCCGTCCGGAGGCGTGCCCTTGCCCCGGCGACTGTTCCACGCGGCGAGCGCTGAGGCGGCAGCACCTGCTGCGCGCGTCGATGGCCCTCCGCGGAGCGGTGCAGCATGTCCTGCGCGGCGTCCTGCCAGGCCGCGGTGGGAGGTGCCTCGCCCGTCTGGACCTTCGCCGCGTGCTCGGCGGCCTCGAACGCCCGCTCCAGCTCCGCGACAGCGTCGCGGTACGCCGCGTACTCGGCGGCGGTCACCGGCCCGTCGTCTGCCGACGCGCCTCGACCGCGGCACCGGCGGCCCGCAGGTAGGCGGCCGTCTCCGGACGCTTCACGTCCGTCATCTCGGGATAGGTGATCTGCAACGCGGGTCTGTCTCATACCGCATCCACGCGCCGTCACCCGCGTCGTGCTCCGCATACAGCGCTCCAGCGGCCGCGGCGCGGAGCCGGCGGGGATCGCGGCGCGAGCGGCGTTCACCCTGACCCGCCGGCGCGGACGTCGGCCGCCGCGGCCCTGGCGTCGCGCTCACGCTCCTTGAGCATGCGTCGGGCGCCGGACACCTGCTCCGCGCTCGCCCGCTGCGCGGCCCGCTCGGCGGAGACCCGGGCGAGGTCGGCCCGTGCCACCTTCAGGGCCGTCCGTCGCACCACCGCGCGCTGCTGGGCCTCGCGGAGGTTCCGTGCCGGGCCGCGTCGTACTCCAGCCGGCGGCCGCTGCGGGTGTTGCGCCGACGGACGCCGATCGCGCCCGCGGTCACCCCAGCGGCGGCGGTCGGCACGAGCCACCACCACTCCGCGACGAGGAGGAAGGGGTCCATCCCTCGATGCTACCGATCCCGGCGCACCCGCGCCCGGACGAGGAAGCCCCGCATCCGTACGGATGCCGGGGCCACTGTCGCGTCAGGACGTCAGACGAGCGTCTCCTGCCAGGCCGCGTGCAGCTGGGCGAACTTCCGGTGCCGCCGATGAGGGCGGCGGGGGTGTCGTCCTCGATGATCCGGCCGTGCTCCATCACGAGCACACGGTCAGCGATCGCCACCGTCGACAGCCGGTGCGCGATGATGATCGCCGTCCGTCGGCCAGCAGCGTCTGCAGCGCGTCCTGGAACAGCCGCTCGGACGGGATGTCCAACGAGGCCGTCGCCTCGTCGAGGATCAGCACCGCCGGGTCGGCGAGGAAGGCGCGGGCGAACGGATGAGCTGTCGCTGCCCTGCCGAGACACGACCACCGCGCTTGTTCACGTCGGTGTCGTACCCGTCCGGCAGCGCCGAGATGAACGCGTCGGCGCCCACCGCCCCGCGCCGCCTCGCGGATCTCGTCCAGAGTCGCATCCGGGCGCCAGAGCGCGATGTTGTCGGCGACGGTCCCGCTGAACAGGTACGCCTCTGCGTGACCATGACGATCGCGCGGCGGAGGTCCTTCGGGTGCAGCGACCGCAGATCGACGCCGTCGAGGGTCACCGTCCCCGCGGACGGGTCGTAGAACCGGGAGATGAGCTTGGCCAGCGTGGACTTGCCCGCCCCCGTCGTCCCGACCAGCGCGATCGTCTGCCCGGCGGGGATGTCGAGCGAGAAGTTCGGCAGGATCGTCTTGTCCTCGTTGTACGCGAACGTGACCTCGTCGAAGCGGATGTGCCCCCGGGACTCCCAGAGGTCACCGGCTTCTCGGGGTCCGGCACCGTCGGCACCCCTCCAGGACGCCCGACACCTTCTCCAGCGCCGCGGTGGCGGACTGGTAGGAGTTGAGGAACATCGCGATCTCCTGCATCGGAGCGAAGAAGTTGCGCACGTAGAGGACGGCGGACAGCAGCACGCCGACCGTCAGGGCCCCCTCCGAGACCCGGATGCCGCCCCACAGCACGACCACGCCAGACGAGCGCCGCGACGCCCATGAGCCCCGGCTCGAACGTGCCGAACAGCAGCATCGAGCGGCGGTTCACGTCCCGGTACTCGCCGGCCACGCCCTGGAAGGCCTCGTCGTTGCGCGGCTCCTTCGGAAGGCCTTGACCGCGCGGATGCCCGTCATGGTCTCCACGAACTGCACGATCACCTTCGCGCTGATCACCCGGGACTCGCGGTACACGAGCTGGGAGCGCGAGTAGAACCAGCGCATGAGGAAGAACAGCGGTACGCCGCCGATCGCGAGGATCAGGCCGGACTGCCAGTCCCACACGCACAGGGCGATGAACGTGAAGACACCGAAGAGCACGCCGGAGACGAGCTCGTTCAGACCGCCGTCGAGGAGTTCCTTGATGGAGTCCAGGTCGCTCGTCTGGCGCGAGATGATCCGCCCGGACGTGTACGACTCGTGGACTCCAGGCTCAGGCGCTGGGTGTGCAGGAAGATGCGCTTGCGCAGGTCCAGCAGGACGGCCTGGGTCAGCTTGGCCGCGATGATGACGTACCAGGCAATGAGCACGGCGGCCAGAGCGCCGGCGAGAAGATAGATCCGCCGACGACGAAGGTGGGCATCCAGTCGGCATCGTCGAGCACCGCCGGCAGCGCGCGGTCGAGGCCGATGCTGATGAGGATCGGCCCGGCCACCTGCAGCGCCGTCGAGATGACGAGCAACGTGGCGGCGAGCACGATCTGCGGCTTGAGCGGGCGCACGAGCGAGCCGAGCAGCCGCAGCGAGCGACGGCGGATCGCCCCTGCTCTCCTCCGTGGTGAGGCGGGAGCGGTCCTCGTCCTGGGTTCCGGTGAGGGAGCTCATCGCTGCACCTCCTCTCCTGCGAATCGGGAGGCGCTTCCGGCGCCTCATCGTCGGCCTCCTGGCGGATGCCGTCCTGCACGGTGTCGTGGATCTCCGACTGCTCGTCGCGGATGATCGGGATGGCGCCGGTGCGGGCCGCCTCCTCGGCCTCCAAGCTGGAGATGACGTGCCGGTAGTGCCGGCTCGTCTTCAGCAGCTCGGTGTGCGTGCCGACCGCGGTGATCCGGCCGTCCTCCCAGCAGCGCCACGCGATCGGCGAGGGCCACGGTGGACGACGGTGTGCGACGATCATCGCCGTGGTGTCGGCGAGCACGTGCCGCAGCGCCTCCTCGACGAGGGCCTCGGTGTCGACGTCCCAGCGCCGACAGCGGGTCGTCCAGGACGAGCACCCGCGGCGTGGCGGCCACCGCTCGGGCGAGGGCGAGCCGCTGGCGCTGTCCGCCGGACAGGCTCAGTCCCTCTTCGCCGATGACCGTCTCGACGCCCTCGGGGAGCGTGTCGACGAAGGCGGCCTGCGCGACGTCGAGCGCCTCGCGCAGGACGCCGCTCGGCTTCGGGGCTGTGCACGTCGAGGTCGGCGCGCCCCGAGCAGGGACGTTCTCGCGGACCGAGGCGGAGAAGAGCGTCGCGTCCTCGAACGCCATCGCGATGTGCTCGCGCAGCTCGGCGAGGGTGAGGTCGCGCACGTCGACGCCGTCGAGCGTGACCCCGCCCTCCCGTCACGTCGTAGAGCCGCGTCGGCAGGGTCGTCAACGTGGTCTTGCCGCTGCCGGTGAGCCCGACCAGCGCCATGGTCTCCCCCGGTCGGAGCACGAGGTCGATGCCGTCGAGCAGGTCCCGCTCGTCGGGGGCCGCGTCCTGGTAGCGGAAGTGCGCGTTCTCGAACGCGAGCTCGCCGCGCGGTTCTCGATGTGCACGGGGTTCGCGGGGTCGGTGATGGTGTTCGTCTCCGAGAAGATGTCGAACACGCGGTCCGTCGCCGTGCGCGCGTCCAGCATGAACGAGAAGAGGAAGCCGATCGACTCGATCGGCCAGCGCAGCACGACGGCCATCGCGAAGAAGGCGAAGAGCTCCGCCGAGGTGATCGCGTCCTGCGAGATGAGCCAGATGCCGGACATCAGGCTCAGGCCGAAGGCGATCTGCGGCATGAGGTCGAGCCAGAACCAGATCGAGGCGATGGCTCGGGCCTTGCTCATCTCGGTCTCGCGCAGCGTCTCGGCCTGACGGCTGAAGCGGCGGAGGGCGTGCGTGCCCCGTCCGAACGCCTTGAGCACCCGGATGCCGTGCACGCTCTCCTCGACGCTCGTGGCGAGGTCGCCGGCCTGGTCCTGGCTGCGCCGCGTGAGGGCGCCGTAGCGCTTCTCGAACAGGTAGCCGCGGATCCACAGCGGATCGCCGTCACCAGGAAGATCGTGCCCAGCAGCCAGTGCCAGCGAACAGC
>NZ_JBFLUM010000047.1:0-12737 GCF_050470785.1 Microbacterium sp. NRRL B-14842
AGCGTGTAGGGACGACGGACATCGAGACGTGGAGGACATGATGAAGGCACTCACCTGGCAGGGCAAGCGGAACGTGACGGTGGAGGAGGTCGCCGACCCGGTCATCCAGCAGCCGGCGGACGCCATCGTCCGGATCACCTCGTCGGCCATCTGCGGATCCGACCTGCACCTCTACGAACTGCTGGGCCCGTTCCTCGACCGCGGGGACATCCTCGGGCACGAGCCCATGGGCGTCGTGGTGGAGGTCGGCGCGAACGTCACGAAGCTGAAGCCCGGCGACCGCGTCGTGATCCCGTTCAACATCTCCTGCGGGGCGTGCTTCTTCTGCCTCCGCGGGCTGCAGTCGCAGTGCGAGACGACCCAGGTGCGCAAGTACGGCAGCGGCGCGGCACTCTTCGGCTACACCAAGCTCTACGGCCAGGTCCCCGGCGGGCAGGCCGAGTACCTCCGCGTGCCGCTGGCCGACTACAACCACATCCCGGTCGGGCCGGACCTGCCGGATGAGCGCTACCTCTTCCTCAGCGACATCCTGCCGACCGCATGGCAGGGCGTGGAGTACGCGCAGCTTCCCGAAGGCGGGACGCTCGCGGTGATGGGACTCGGCCCCGTCGGGCAGTTCGTCAGCCGGATCGCCCGGCACCGCGGCCACCGCGTCATCGCGGTCGAGCCGGTGGCGGAGCGGCGCGCGATGGCGGAGCGGCACGGCATCGAGACGCTCGACCTCACGGACACGGCCGTCGAGGAGATCCGCGATGCCACCGAGGGTCGTGGTGCCGACGCGGTCGTGGACGCGGTGGGCCTGGAGGCACACGGCAACAGCGGCGTGGAGTTCCTGCAGAAGGCGGTCGGACTGCTGCCCGATCCCGCGGCACGGCAGATGCTCGACAAGGCCGGGATCGATCGTCTCGCCGCCGTGTACGCCTCGATCGACGCCGTCCGTCGTGGGGGCACGGTCTCGCTGAGCGGTGTGTACGCGGGCGACGCCGACATCCTGCCGATGAAGACCCTGTTCGACAAGCAGATCAGCATGCGCATGGGACAGTGCAACGTGAAGAACTGGATCGACGACATCCTCCCGCTTGTGGAGGACCCGTCCGACCCGCTCGGCGTGATGGATCTGACGACGCACCACGCGGCCCTGGAAGACGCCCCGGACCTGTACCGGACGTTCCAGGAGAAGAAGGACGGCTGCATCAAGGTCGTGCTGCACCCCTCCGCCGCCTGACGGATCGTCGAGGGGCTCTAGAAGCAACCCGGGTTGACAGCATCGCTGCCAGCAACCTAGGTTGACATCATGGAGTCCCTCGACATCGCCCGCGCCGCCGCGGACACGACCGATCCCCGTGCCGGGCTTCGCGCAGTGGCCTCGTTGCGGACGCTCGCCGACGCTCTCGAACTGCGCCAGGTGGAGGCCGCGCTCCGCGCCGGGATGAGCTGGCAGGCCGTCGCCGACGCCCTCGGGGTCACGCGGCAGGCCGTGCACAAGAAGCACAGTCGTCGCATCGATCCGACGATCCCGGTTCCGCGGCGGAACGCATGAGCCGGTTCACGCAGGCCGCTGCGACCATGCACACCCTCTCGCTCGCGGCGATGGAGGAGGCGTCACGCCTGGGTGTCCGCGATGCCGACATCGATTACCTGCTGCTCGCGCTCACGCTCGATGCCGACACCGGCGGACAGGTCCTGCGGCGTGCGGGCGTCGATCTCGACGCCACCCGGACGGCGGTCGAGGCGCAGCACGCCGGACAGCTCCAGGCCGTGGGCGTGGACGCTCCTTCGATCGGCCCCCGGTCGCATCGTCTTCCACGAGACCGAGGGCTACGACTGGACGGACCGCGCCCTCGCGGTGCTCCGCGCCGCCACAGGGGGCGGCCGACAGGGCGACTCGGCCGCCGTGCTCCGCGCCCTTCTCGAGGAGCCAGCGGCCTGATCACCGCCATCCTCGACCGGCTCGCCGTGACGGCGGACGACATCACGGTGCAACTGGATGAGGTCGAAGCCGCAGCCCGCCCGCTGCAGCGACGGCGGGAGATCTCCGGGATCTCCGGGTCACGCTCGATGTTCATCCCGGCGGCCATGACGGATGTCTGGACACTGCTCTCGACCGCCGACCGTCTCCCGGATTGGGATCAGAGCGTCGCCACCATCCTCCCGGGACCCGAGGACGGTCCCTGGGAGGCGTTCGCCCCCACGACGGCCCCCGACGGACGACCACTCCGGCGCAAGCCGGCATTCCATCGCCTCCGGGTGACCCGTTCGGCGCCGGAGGATCCCACACACGTGGCCTGGCGATTCGAGCATCCCGACGCCCCGAGCGCGAACCCGCGCCTCCTCATCCTCGCGCTCGAACCGGCGGCGGGCGGCACTCAGCTCCGGGCGACGCTGACATGGGAGACCAGGCCACGCGGGCCGATCCGGCGAGCGCTACGGTCGCCCTTCGCGCCCCTCCTGCGCGGGCTCGTGTTCATCCACCTCGTGCAGGTCGAGAGCGGATCAGTCGGGTCTTCCGCTGATCGGTCGCTCAGCCCTCTTCATGCCGCGGACCGACGCCGGGCTCCTTGCTGTGGGTCGACTCGTAGGCGGGCTCCGGTGGATTCTTCGACGCAGGGTCCACGCGGGCCGCGTTCCCCGCGCCGGCGTCGGCTCCGGCCCCGCCGGCCGGCACGTCCTGAAGAGCGTCCGGATCGTCGCCTCCGCGCTCGGCGAGGTGTGCCGCGATGCCTTCTCGCGAAGGCTCCTCATCGGACTCGACGACGTCCTCCTCCTCGGGTCGCAGAGGCTCCTCCGGCTGCAGCGGCTCATCCGGGTACATGAAGGCTTCCGGGTTCGACATGACGCGCTCCTCTCGTGACGGAGACTCCAGCGTGCGTCGGATCGGCGCTCAGGACAGGCCCGTTGACACAGCGGCGGCACCCCGGTAGCCCATCGCCCGGGTACCGGCGGGTGCCACGATCGAGCGCCGCACCCGCCGGGCCGGAGTCCTCAGCTCTTCGCGCCCTTGCGAGGCTTGAGGAACTCGTCCGGGCGTTCTTCGCGCGCTTCGCCGCCCGCTTCTCCTTGAGAGAGAGCTGCGGCGCCTTCTTTCCGGCGCGACCGGTGTGGACTTTCCTGACATGGCGCTTCCCCTTTGTGACTGGCTGGCGTAACCCCCGACCATACCCGGAAGCACAGGGAAGTCAAATTTCCCGCTGAACGGGAGAAAAACGCCTGAGCGAATCGCTCTGCAACCCTGTACGGAACCGTGATCGTCTCTCACTTCTTTTGAATGACTCAAAATAACGTGGTACGGTCGGAGGACAGCAACCGGTCAGGCAGACCGCTCCGCACGCCACTCAGAGGGCCGCCTGCGGAGGCGCGCCGCCGCAGCCCGTGCGCCGGAGTCGGGGAGAGCACCCCCCGCGGTCCGACGTGCGCAGCGCGAGGGACACACGTCCCTCGGCGCGAGCCTGCCCATCCGCCCCGAGAGAGGAATCCCCATGCCAGAGACACGACCCACCGACCATCGCCGCACGGGGTTCACCTCGATGCCGCATTCCTTGGGTCGCGGCGGCCGCGAGGACATCGTCTGGGAGGCGCTCGAGCGGGTGGACGGGAAGCCCGCGCCCGCGATCGGCGTCATGCAGGCGGCGATGGGCACGGAGGCGCAGACCCGCCTGACCCAGGACGTGATCCGCGCCTACCTCGATGCGCAGGGCGTCCGCGACACCCGCGAGTGGGCGGCACGCCGAGGCGGTGTCGCATGAGGCGTCGACTCCGCTCCGACGTCCGGGAGCACTCCGACACCGTCCTCCGCCTGCAGCCGGCAGAGCTCCACGAGACCGCACCCTTCGCACCCGGCGACGACCGCTTCGTCGCCGAACTCGCCTCCCCCGGCCTCGGGGCGTGCTCATTCGTCCTCGGTCCGCAGGGCACACCTCCACCCGCGTGGATCGTGCTCGATTATGCCGACGGGCAGCAGCGCCGGTGGCGGCTGTGCGCGGCGGGCAGGCGATCGGCATTTCTTCACCCTCGCGGAGGACACCGCGAGCGCGGGATACATCACAACTGTTGCCTGAGGCAACTTTGAGGCGTACTCTGGACACATGACCACCGGCGAAGACGTCGCCGGCATCCACCTGGCCCTCGTCCGCGTGGTGTCGGAATGGAGTGAGAGCGATCTGCAACGTCAGGTCGCGGAAGCCGTCGACGTCGCCCTCGATCCGTCCGCCATCCGCGCGCTCTACCTGCTCGGGATGAACGGAGGCACGATGGGCTTCGGCGACCTGGCCGCACACGCGACACTGTCGCGGCCGACCACGTCGAAGCTCGTCGCCCGCATGGCGACGCAGGGCGTCGTCGACCCCGTGCGCTCGGGACGCACGGTCGAGGTGCGCCTGACGGACGCGGGCCGGACGGCCTATGCGCGCCTGGTCGAGGCCGGCCATCGCATGGTCGGCGATGCGGTCGCAGGCTGGTCACCGGACGAGATCGACGGATTCCGCCGCCAGCTCGGCCGCTTCGTCACCGCACTGTCCGGCACGCCGCCGGTCGTGTCCATCAAGGAGGAAACCCCATGACCCGCACCTATGTCGTCACCGGATCCGCATCCGGCATCGGCGCCGCCACCGCCGAGCTGCTCCGCTCTCAGGGCCACACCGTCATCGGCGTCGACCTCGCCGGCGTCGAGGTCGACGGAGATCTGTCCACCCACGAGGGGCGTCTGGCCGCGGCGAGCGCCGTGGTCGAGGCGGCCGACGACGGGATCGACGCCGTCATCGCCTGCGCCGGCATCTCGGCTCCGATCTCGAAGACGATGTCCATCAACTTCTTCGGCGTGACCGAGTTCCTGACCGCGCTGCAGCCCACGCTGAGCCTGGCCGATGCGCCGCGCGCCGCCGTGGTGTCGTCGATGGCCTCGCTGCAGCCGGTGTCGCCCGAGCTCGTCGACGCGGCCCTCGCCGACGACGAGGCGCGCGCGATCGAGATCGGCGACCGCCTGGCCGCGACACCCGAGGCCGGGTTCCTCAACTACTCGTCCAGCAAGCGCGCCCTGTCGCGGTGGGTCCGTCGCGAGAGCATCACCCCGGCGTGGGCGGGAGCGGGCATCCCGCTGAACGCCGTCGCCCCCGGCACCGTCATCACGGCGATGACCGCGGGCCTGCTCGACTCGCCCGAAGGTCTGGCCATGGTGGACGCCGCCGTGCCGATGCCCCTGAACTACCACCAGCCGGCGTCCTCCATCGCCGAGCTCCTCGTCTGGCTCACCAGCCCGGTCAACACCCACATGGCGGGTCAGACGATCTACTGCGACGGCGGAGCCGACGCCGTCCTGCGCGGCGACGACATCTGGTCCTGGAACGACGCCCCCCAGAGCTGAGACCTGCACTGCTCAGCCGCTGTTCCGGGAGCGCGGGTATCCTGAGGGTGTCTCCGGCACCCGGAGCAGCGGACGAGGGAGCAGTACCCGCACACGACGACTGACTCATGAAGGAGTCCGTCATGATCCGGTCGTTCATCACCCGCACCGACCTGCTGCGTGTGGCCCTGGGCTGGGGCGCGGTCGTCGCCCTGCTCGCCCTGCACCCGTTGCTCGCGCCTCCCGTGCCGGGACCACTCCTGGTCGTCGCCCTCCTCGCGATCGTCGCCGTGATCCTCGTGTGCGCGTTCGGCGTCGTGAAGCAGGCCGAGGCCCTCGCCCACCGGCTGGGCGATCCCTACGGATCCCTGGTGCTGACCCTGTCGATCGTGCTCATCGAGGTGATCCTCATCTCGGCGGTCATGCTCGGGCCGGGCGAGCACGCCACCATCGCGCGCGACTCGGTCATGGCCGTCTCCATGATCATCCTCAACCTCGTCATCGGCCTGGCCCTCCTCCTCGGCGGACTCCGCCATCGGGGTATGGCGCACAACCGCACCGGCACATCCGCGTACCTGTCGATGCTCGTGGTCCTCGTCGCTCTGGCGTTCGGACTTCCGGGGCTCATCGGCCACGGCGGTGCGTACACGGTCGGCCAGGAGATCCCGATCATCGTGCTCACACTCGTCCTGTACGCGTTCTTCCTGTTCCGGCAGATGGGTGCGCAGGCCGATGACTTCACCGAGGTGGACGAGAGGCTGCGGCCAGCCCACACGGCGGCGAACGCGGCACCGCGGACCCCCATCCGCGCGGTGCTCGCGGCCCACCGCGTCGAGGTGCTGACCCGCCTCGTCCTCCTCGTCATCACCGTCGTCCCCATCGTGCTGCTCTCGCACGACATGGCGGCCCTGCTCGACGACGGTCTCGGCCGGCTCGGCGCTCCCGTCGCCCTGGCGGGGCTGCTGATCGCCGGCATCGTGTTCCTCCCGGAGTCGATCACCTCGATCCGCGCGGCCCTGAACGGCGAGGCCCAGCGCGTGAACAACCTCTGCCACGGGGCGCTCGTGTCGACGGTCGGCCTGACCATTCCGGCGGTCCTCCTGATCGGCATGCTCACCGGGCAGCAGGTGGTGCTCGCCGAGTCGCCGGCCAACCTCCTCATGCTCGCCGTCACCCTGCTGCTGTCGGTGACGACGTTCGCGGCGAAGCGGGTCACCGCGATGCACGGGGCCGCGCACCTGGCGACCTTCGCCGTCTACGTGCTCATCCTCTTCAGCTGAGCCGCCTCAGCGGGTCAGCTCGGCGTGGACGGGCTTCGGGATGAAGAGGGAGAAGGTCAGCGCGCCGGCGAGCACGACGGCGCCGGTGAGGAGCGCGGCGACGTAGCCGCCCGCCGCATCCCCGCTGCCGCCGAACGAGGTCTGGGCCGCGTAGATCACGACGAAGCTCAGTCCCGCCCCGAGGTTGATCGCGCCGGTGTTCAACCCGGGGAGCGATCCCGGCCGCTCCTTCGGCGACAGCACGACGCCGAGGCCGTTCAGCATGATGTTGCCGATGCCGGCGTACGTGACGCCGGCCGCGACCGAGAGCAGCAGCAGGGTGACCCGGGAGGACGTCCCGACGTTCGCCACCATCAGCACGAGCACGACGATCGTGCCGATCAGTCCCACCCGGAGCATCGCGCGGTAGCCCACGGTCGCCGCGAGCCGTCCGGTCAGCGGTCCCATCAGCAGGCCGGCGAGCGCGTACGGCATCAGGATCCAGAACGACACCTCCTCGGCGCTCATGGACAGACCCATGCCGGTGTCCTGCGCCAGAGCGGGGACCACGCCGTTCATCACCGCGAAGATGCCGGAGAGGGTCAGCAACGAGGTCGCGCAGAGCGCCCAGGTGGAGCGCTGCTTCAGCTGAGCGGGCGAGACCAGCGGGTCCCGCAGCGCGCCCTCCAGCTTCCAGAAGGCGAGGAACGACACCACGGCCAAGACAGCCAGCACGATCACCAGGAGCACGTCCGCCTCGGCGAGCTTCCCGAGCTCGTTCAGGGCGACGAGCATCGACCCGACGGAGACGACCAGGAGCAGCGACCCCCACCAGTCCATGCGCGGACGGTCCTCCGCCATCGTCTCCGGGGCGAGAAGGCGCACGACGAGCGCCGCAGCCACCGCGACACCGGCCATGGTCCAGAAGATCGAGGCGAACCCGTGGTTCGTGGCGAGGTAGCCGCCGAGCAGCGCGTCGCCGCCCGCGATCCCGCCGTTGACGGCCGTGACGACGCCGAGCAGCGTGCCGTACATCTTCGGGTCCGCGACGGCCGCGCGCAGCATGATCAGGCACAGCGGTACGACGGGACCGGAGACGCCCTGGATGAGGCGGCCGACGAAGAGCATCGGGACGTTCGTCGCGAGCGCCGCGACCACGCAGCCGACCGCCATCACCACGAGCATGCCGACGAGCACGCGCCGCCGTCCGATGAGGTCGCCCAGCCGCGGGAGGAACAGGGTGAAGAGGGCGGCGGCGGTGAAGAACACCGTCTGGGTCGCCGCGATCTCCGATGCCGTCGCGTCGAGCTCGCGCTCCATCGTGACCAGAGCGGGGCTGAGCATGCTCGCGTTGAGCTGGAACGCGAGGCAGGCCGCGAGGAGGGCGACCATCAGCGGGGCGACGGCCGTCCGGGGCCGGAGGGCGGTGGTGTGCATGTCGTTCTCACTTCTTCGTGTCGGTGCGGGGGGCGCCGGAATGCGTAATCCTTTACGCGCGGCTTATCTTGGGAGTCGAGGCGCCGGTGTCGGCGCCCGACGGGAGTCGAGGTGCGGATGAGGAAGCCGTCGGTGACGCTGCACGATGTGGCAGCCGCGGCCGGGGTGTCGATCGCCACGGTGTCCCGCGCGCTGAACGGCAAGGAGCGCGTCTCCGGAGCCACCGCCGAGCATGTGGCCCGGGTGGCCGAGCAGCTCGGGTATCGGGTCAACCTCATCGGCCGCGGTCTGCGCGAAGGCACCGGCGCGACCATCGGCGTGGTCGTCCCGGTGATCAGCAACCCGTTCTACGGTGAGCTCGTCCATCGCCTCGAGGACCATCTGCAGCGGCGGGGATTCGACCTCGTCATCGCGGACTCGCACGGCGAGGTCGACCGCGAGCGCGCGCGCCTGCGCATGCTCGTCGAGCGCCGCGTCGAGGGGGTCTTCGTGGTCCCGTCCGATGCGGAGCTGTCGTTCGACGCCGTCGCCGATACCGCCCAGCGCCTTCCCCTGGTCCAGGTGGACCGGAGGGTGCTGGACCTGGATGCCGACTTCGTGGGGGTGGACAACGATCATGGCATCGGGCTCGCCGTCGACCATCTGGTCTCCCGCGGCGCCTCTCGCATCGTCCTCGTGTCGGGCAACGACGTCACGTCGGTCGGCCGCGAGCGCCGCGCCGCGTTCGAGGCGATCGTCCGCGCGCGGTCGCTGCCGGTCGAGGAGAACGTGTTCGGCGAATACCTGCTCGCCTTCGGCGAGTCCGCCGTCACGGAGCTGCGAGCGCGCGGTCCGCTCCCGGACGCCATTGTCGCGGGCGACGACCTCGTCGCCGCCGGTGCCGTCGCCGCGCTGAAGCGCGCCGGCCTCCGCGTCCCCGACGACATCCTCATCACGGGATTCGACGGCACCATGCTGGCGGAGGTGTGCGAGCCGCGTCTGACGACCGTGGTCCAGCCGTTCGACGAGCTCGCCGCGGAGGCGGTGGAGGCTCTCGTGCAGCGGAGGAGGATCCGGACGCCCCGTACGCCCTGCGCCGCGTGGCCCCGACCCTGCGCGTGGCCGAGTCGACGTCTCCCGCGCCGGGCGCGTGACCCTCAGGCGAGTGCTGCGACGGCATCCGTCACCAGGTTCCAGAAGGCCGGCACGTCGAGGGTCAGCGCGACGTCGGCGTTCGGCTCCTTGCCGAGCATGTCGTGGAGGTCGACACACGTCGCCCCTGCCGTGAACTCGCCGGCCGTCTCGATGTCGACATGGCAGCGCTGCACCGTGGCGACGGCACGATCGATCGCGATGGCGACGGTGATGGGGTCGTGCAGCGGTCCCTCCGGCATCCCCTCGGCCTTGTCGTACGACGCGGAGAAGAAGCGCAGCAGTTCCACGCCGAACGCCGCCGTGCGGTTGCCGACCGCCGCGATCCGCTGCACGACCTCTTCGGTGATGAGCGCCTGGTGGGAGATGTTTGAGGCCGACCATGGTGAGCGGCAGACCGGAGGCGAACACGACCGCCGCGGGCCTCGGGGTCGGCCCAGGCGTTTGAACTCGGGGATAGGCGCCGACGTTGCCGCGTCCGGTCGATCCGCCCATCCAGATGATCTCCTTGATGTTGCGGGCCGCCTCCGGGTGCTGCTGGAGGAGGAGCAGGGCGATGTTCGTCAGCGGGCCCGTGGGGATCACCGTGATCGGCCTCCGCGGAGGCCTTCAGGGTCTCCGCGAGGAAGTCGACGGCGTGCCGCGGGTCGAGCGGGACCGTGGGCTCGGGGAGGACGGGTCCGCCGAGGGCGTTGTCCCCGTGGATCCAGGCCCCCGGGGTGAGCTCGCGGCGGAGCGGCTTGTCGGCTCCCGCAGCCACGGGGACGCCGGTCACGCCCGCGACCGTGAGGGCGATCTGCGCGTTCCTGGTGGTGTGTTCCAGGTAGCCGTTGCCACCGACGGTCGTGACGCCGCGGAGGGTCGATGCGCTCGTCTCCCGCCGCCAGCCAGATGGCGAAGACGTCGTCGTGGCCGGGGGTCGCAGTCGAGGAGGACGGGGACGGGCATGGGGTGCTCCTTTGCAATCGGGTGTGCGTAAACGTTTACACTCTTTCTCATGAACGTCAAGCCGGACGCTGTCCTCGCCCCTTCCCTCGTCGTCGTCGGGAGCGCCAATGTCGACCTCACCGCCTTCGTCGATCGGCTGCCGACCGCCGGCGAGACCGTCGCCGGGGGCCGGCTCTCGCGCGATCTCGGCGGCAAGGGTTGCCAACCAGGCCGTCGCGGCGGCCAAGCTGGGCGGTCGGGTCCGGATGGGTGGGGGGCCGTCGGGGCCGACGCCGACGGCGCCTGGATGCGCGATGAGCTCGGCCACGCCGGCGTCGACACCGCGGACCTGCGCACGGTCGCCGCGCCCACCGGGACGGCCCTCATCGTCGTGGGTGCCGACGCCGAGAACCAGATCGCGGTGTGCCCCGGCGCGAACGAGCTCGTCTCCCTCGAGGGCGTCGCCGTCGGGCCGGACGAGGCCGTCCTGCTGCAACTGGAGATCGCGATGGTCCGTCGTCGAGAGCGTCGTCGCCCGCGCCGAGGGGTTCGTCGCCGGTCAACGCCGCCCCCGCACAGCCCCTTCCCGACGCGCTGCTCCAGCGGGTGGATCTGTTCATCGTGAACGAGACCGAGCGCGAGCTGATGCCGGAGCTGGCCGATGCCGCCCTCGTCGCCGTGACCTACGGCGCCGAGGGGGCTGCCCTGTTCCGCGGCGGCGAGGAGATCGCACGGGCGAACGGCGTGCCCACCCGCGCCGTCAACACCGTGGGGGCGGGAGACGCCTTCTGCGCCGCGCTCGTGCTCGCCCTGCAGAGCGGACTGCCAGCGCAAGTCGGCCCTGCAGACGGCCTGCGCGGTGGGGCGCTGCCGCCGTCGCGCACCTCTCCTCGCAGCCTCCCTTCGACCCGCTCGCGCGCTACGTCCCCCGCGCCGTAGCGGCGCCCGTCGACGGCGGTCGGTTCAGGACGCGGCGCCGGCCCCGCGCAGCGCGCAGCGAAGATCGCTCGGCGGCACGAAGTCCGCGGTGAGGGACCAGTCGGCTTCCTCCCCGGCGGGGGACCTCCACCGTCGCCTGACCGGACCCGACGACCGTGGCCGCGTCGGTGGTGAAGAACACGGTCACGACGTACGTCGCATCCTCGTCCGTGGGATTGCCGACCACGCCTTCCGCCGTCCCGCCGTCGTCCTCCGTGGTGCAGGTCGTGATCTGAGTGCCGGCGCGCACCTCCGGAGCGTCCGGCACGTCCTCCGGTACGCTCGTCGCTCCGACGACCCCTTCTTCTTCACCGGGGATCTGCGGCGCTCCCGTCCGCGGCGGTCGGGGTGGGGGTCGGCTCCTCCTCGGCCGCGGAGCAGGCGCTGAGCAGGAACACGGAGATCAGGAGCGGCGCCGTGAGACGGGCGATCCTGCGGTGGCGTGCGTACATCATGGGCTCCTCCTTCGACCCCGACCGTCCGTGGCGGGTGATTCGCACCCGCCACGGACCACTTCTCGGTCAGCGCTGCTCCTGCTCTTCCTCTCGCCGGCGCACCCGGGTGAGGCCGAGACCCAGCCCGGCGAGGACCATCACTCCCCCGAGGAGCAGCCCTCCGGCCATCAGCGTGCCGCCCGTGACCGCGAGACCGGTCGGCGGGGGTGGGGACCACTCGGGTGATCGTCTGCGAGGTCGGCGGATCGATCGGCCCGTCCGGCGTGTTCCCCGTCACCGTCGCGACGTTTCGCACCTCGCCGCGACGCACGTCCGCGGCGTCGATGGTGTGCGGGGGGCACCGTGCATGTCATCTGCTCCCCGGAGGCGAGGCTCGTCGCCGGGCAGGTGACCGCACCGGCCGTCGGGGTCCGACACGGCGATGTCGGAAACCGTCTGTGCCCCGGTGTTGGTAACGATGATCGTCCACTCCACGCGATCGCCGAGGTCGATGATCCGGTTCGCGTTGACGTCGACGGTCGTCGCCCGCTTCTCGATCGCGAGGGAGTTGGTCCCGTCGAACGGCACCTCCACGGTCGACGGCGGTGACACCGGCGGCGTGCCCGTGGGCGGTGTCGCCGTGGCCGTCGCGGTGTTCGTCAGCCGTCCGGAGTCCACGTCCGCCTGAGTGGTCGTGTACGTCGCGGTGCATGTCACCGTCTGCCCCGGGATGATGCGGGCCGCTTCATCCGGGCATGTGACCGCCGACAGCTCGCCCTCTCCGGAGAAGTCCGTGTCGTCCACCACCACGGTCCGCCAGCGTCACGTTGCCCGTGTTGGTCACGACGAAGGAGTACTCCAGAATCTCCCCCACGGTGGTCATCACGGCCGGGGGTCGCGGACTTCACGATGTTCAGGCCGGGGGCGGGAAGCGCCGGGACGCGCGGTCTCCGACGGCGGCGACACGGGAGGCTGCAGATCCCCGGGCGGGACGCCGGTCGCCGTGGCGGAGTTCGTCACCTGACCGGCGTCGATGTCCGCCTGCGTCAGCACGTACGACGCGGTGCAGACGAGCTGCGCCCCGGGGGCCATCGATGCGGTGCCTGCCGGGCAGTCGATCGCCGACAGCGTCCCCGTCCCCGAGAACGCCCCCTCGTTCACCACGACATCCGTCAGCGTGACGTTGCCGCTGTTGGTCACGACGAACGAGTACGTGACCTCCTGGCCACCACATAG
>NZ_JBFLUM010000048.1:0-137284 GCF_050470785.1 Microbacterium sp. NRRL B-14842
CTTTCCGGGAGGGCAAGCGGCTGCGCCGCTGGCCTCGGGCAGCCGGCGAGCCGGCCGCGGTCGTGGGTGCTGTTTGTCGTGGCAGGGCCCGGCGCCGGCTCGCTGCGCTCGGCCGACGCCTCGGATCGCGGTCGGCTGCTCCCCCGCGTCAGCGGGTGTGGCGGTTGCGGGTGGTGGCCGCGTGGATGCGCTCGAGTGCGGTTTCGACGGGAGTCCACGGGCGCACGATCTCGTCGACGGTGGCCTGGGTGATGCCGTGGCTCTCCATCTGCCAGGTGACGCAGAGTCGGCCGTCCTCGAGGTACATCGGCCTGCCGTCGTCCCAGCTGGCGTAGCTGCCGATGGCGCGGGTGGCGTCTCGGGTGCGCATGAGGACGTTGGTCTCGACGATCTCGGTGATGATGGCGCCGGGCGCGCGCCAGGAGACGTTGTGGCCGGCGAAGTCGGGATCTTCGTCGACCGGGCCGGTGGGGGCGACGGCGTAGAGGGTGCCGCGGGATGTGAGCGTGCCGGAGGGTGTGGTGATCTCGGTCTGGAATGCGAAGGCGCGGGCGAAGTCCTGGTTGGTGGAGAAGTAGACGCGGTCGGTGCGTGAGACGATGCCGAGCTCGGGGCGCTCTCGGGGTGTGTACGGGATCCGCAGGCCGGCGGCCGCGGCGTCGCGTGGGCTGAGCAGTCGAGTGCCGATCTCGAGTCCTGGGCAGCCGCCGTGCCAGTAGGTCGGTGCGGATGTCATGGGGCTTACTGCGGCAGGGGCTCGAGGAGCTCGGGACCGTTGGCACGGATGCCGAACGGGGCGACGGCGTCGAACTCGAGGCCGGATGCCTCGGCGACGCCGGCGTGCACGGCCTCGTCGACGAGGCCCTGGTCGCCGACGAGGGACGGATCGAGCCAGTGCAGCCACATGTGCTCGGGGAGGATGACGGGGTTGCGATCGTGGATGCCAGCGAGGGTCTGCACGGCATCCGATGTGACGATGGTCGCGGTGAGCACCCAGCGGTCGGGGTCGTCGTCAGGCTTGGTGCGGTCGGGCCACCAGGAGTAGAGACCGGCGAGGCCGAGGAGCTCGCTGTGCGGGTCGTGGATGAACCAGGGCTGCTTGGAGCCCTTCTCCCCCGTCCACTCGTAGAATCCGCGAGCGAGGATGATCGCTCGTTGGGTCTGCAGCGGCTTACGCCAGGTGCTCTTGCTGGTCAGCGTCTCGGCGCGGGCGTTGAACGTCGGGTACTTGAGCTTGAGGGTGTCGCTCCATGCCGGCACGAGGGACCAGTGCGCCTGCTCGAAGCGGAGCTCGCCGGTTTTCGCGGAGTCGATGAGCATGGGGATCCGCTGTGTCGGTGCGATGTTGTAGTTGGCTTCCCAGTCGGCGCGCCAGTCCTCGGGCTTGCGGCCGGTGCGCGTGACGAAATCGGTGATCTCTTCGTTCACCCGTGAGTCCATCGCGAAGCGCCCGCACATCGTTGCAGCGTATCTCCGGTCTCAGACACCTGGCGAGGATGTCGCGTGCTCGAGCTCGGCACCGTTCATGAGGATGTCGGTGGCGACCAGGCCGGTGTCGGTCTTGCGGGCGAGACCGTTGCGGGTGAGGTCGGAGAGGTAGGTGGAGAAGGTGCCGCCGGTCGTGGCGATGTCGGCCGCGGCGCCGAGGTCTTCCCTGCTGAGGCTGTCGGGGTAGGCGTTGATCAGCGCGTCGAGCATCGCGGCTGCGCCGCGGCGGAGGACGGAGCGGTAGTGGTCTTGGAGCTCGCGTGGGGTGAGGGGGTCGGGGCGACCGCCGAGGTAGTCGAAGCCGGCGTCGGTGAGGGTGTAGCCGGCTGTGTTCTCGTCGAGGAAGCCGGCGCGGCGGATGTCGGAGAGGTAGGTAGACCAGGTTCCGCCGGTGGTCTTGAGGCGGGCGACGGTCCCCCACTGGCTCTTGGTGAGGCGTAGCGGTGCCATGCGGCCGAGGGCGAGGATCATCCGCTGCGCGCCGCTGCGCAGCGCTGGCGCGTCTGCCTTGGTGCCGTTCGTCGAGGCCGGTTCTTCGGCCGGAGATGTCTTTGGCTTCGTGGTTGGGGGAACCGCGCGCACAGCGCGCGGCGTGGGGCCGGCGGGAGGATCGGCGGCGAGCTGGTCGACCGCGGCCGAGAGGTCGGCGATCGCGCGGCGGAGGGCGTCGATCGTGGCGGCGTCGACGGGGGCGGGGACGGGGATCTCGACGATCCTCTCGCGCGGCGGCGCCGACGTCGCGGCTGCGAGCTCACGGCGCAGTCTGATGTTCTCGGCGCGCAGGTGTGCGGCGTCGTCGCTGCTGGTCTCTCGCTGGGGGGTGATCGCCGCGGCGATCGCGTCGAGGTCGACGTCGGCGAGCGTGGTTCGGGTGGGCGAGGACGCGATCTCGCCGATACGCGGTGTGGTGCCGGCGTCGAAGGTGTGGCGCATGCGGAAGCGGAACTTGAGAGGCTCGCCGCGCTCGGGCTGCCAGAGCCAGCATTCGCCGGTCTGCAGCGTGGGCAGGTCGGCGAGGATGCTCTTGGAGTCGGCGTGCACGTCGATCCACGCCTTGATCGCGTCGCGGTCCTGCGGTGCGGTGGTGCGCAGCACGAACAGGTTGTCGATCTGGGTGAGGACGTCCTTGTTGACCGCTGCGCTGCGCTGGGAGGCCATCGTGATCCCGAGGCCCTTGAATCGGCCCTGCTTGACGATGCGCTGCCAGGTCTCGACGAGCGCAGCGTTCTCACCGCGGACCTGCTGCGGCAGGTACTCGTGGCACTCCTCGAGGAAGAAATGTGTGGGGGTGCGATCGGCACGGCGGTAGAAGCGATCGCCGAACGCTCTGAGGAAGCGCCGCAGCTCGGCTTTGGTGAACTCGCTGACGTCGAGGATGGCGGAGAGCTTCTGGTCGACGAGCAGGTCCGCGACGAGCTCGCCGGCGGTGGAGTCGAGCGGGACGTCACCGTGACGCCCGCCGAGCACAGGGATCGGCAATCCTGGCCGATCCCCGTCTACCGACGTGCGGATGCCGTACCAGTCGCCCTTGGGGTCGACGACGATGACGGGCACGCCCACCTGGTGCATCTCCTCGAGCAGCACGACGGCTGCGCTGGTCTTGCCTGCACCCTTCTTGGCCAGGATGCCGTTGGAGCTGGTGATGAGCTCGAGCGGGAGGTCTACGCCCTCGGCGACATGCAGGCCGTTCATGATGTCTCGTCGGGGTCGGGGTCGGGCCTGCGGTAGCGGATCTCGCGGCCGTCTGCGCTGAACGTGACGCCTGGCTCAAGGGGAGGCAGGAGCTCGGGGATGGGCTGGAAGTTGTGAGGGGTGAAGTTGCAGTCCAGGGTGCCGGCGTCGATGCGGTGCTCGAGGTAGTACTGCAGCGCCGTGGCGGTGGGTGAGGCGTCGAGGATGCGGGTGGAGATCTCGACGAGCGGCTCCGCGCCGGCCTGGGGCGTGAGACCGAAGATCCCGAAGGTGATCTGCGGATCGTGGTCCCACAGCTGGATCCTGAGCGTGCCGGATCTGCTGAACGGGCTGATGTACCAGGTCGCAACGGTGGCCTGGTCGAGATTGACGGTGGTGACCGGCTCGGCGGGTCGGAGGAACCTCTTCGCGGAGAGGGTGAGGTTGTGACTGTCGTCGATGGCGATCGCGCCGCCAGCTTCCCAGATTGGGTCCGCGCGCCACATGATGTGCAGGACGAGGAACCACACACCGATGATCATGGCCATCGCGGCGAGGAAGATGCCGGGAGCGAGGAGAGCATCAGCCCAGGGCATCCCGGTGAGCGGGGCGAAGATCGCGCCGCCCGCGGCGAGACCCGCGAGCGCGACGAGGCCCGCGAGCGCGACGAGCATCCGTTCGCTCATGGGATGTCCTCTCTGCCGACCGCTTCGGCTTCGGCGCCGGTAGCGAGGATCCGCAGCGCGTTGGCCTGCTGTGTGGGAGTCATCCTGATCGAGGCGTCGACGATGTTGTGGATGCTCAGGCTGTACTCCCCTGCCGCGTCGAGCGCGATCGTGGCGACGGCGAGCAGCTCGTGATCGTCGGGGAGGTCGATGGGGATCTGTGCGAGCATCCGGCGGTCACCCCCTGGCCTCAGCCGCGGTGGTCTTGCGGACGGTTGTGCGTGCCTGCTTCCGGTAGGAGCGCAGCGGCTTTCGGGGGGCTTCGTCGAGGAAGGCTTTGCCGGCGCCGCTGGCGAGCTTGGTGTTACGCAGCTGGACCCGGTAGGGGTAGACGTCTTCGAGGAGCTCGCTGCGGGCGACGACCGCGGCCCAGTAGCTCGGGAAGGTCGAGATCTCCACGAGCTTGCCGCCGGCGGTGAGGCGCTTGTCGGCGGCGCGATCGCGGTCGGTGCGGGCCATGCGGACGGTGAGGACCGGCATGTCCTTGATCTTGATGACTGCGAGATCCCACTGCTCGAGGTACCCCTTGTATCCCCACAGCGCGACGGCGTTCTTGGGGTCGGATGAGATCTTGGTCACTGCGCTGCGGGCGTAGACGAGATCTTTCCGCTCCTGCTCGAAGGCGCCCTGTGGGGGGCGGACGAGGCTGATGACGTGTCCGATCCGGCGCGGTGGGACGCCGTCACGGATCCATCGGCGGATGGTGCCCTCGGAGACGCCGAATGTCTCGGAGGCGGTGCCAGCGTCGACGTGGCCGAGTCGGTTGAAGCTGCCGAGGGCGGCGCCCATGACTTGGCCGAGCTTGCGGGCTCCCCAGGCCTTCTCGAGTGCTTCGACGTTGGCGCTTTCGGGGGTGAACCAGAGCGGGGCAGGGTCGGTGTAGGTCGACGAGACGTCCATGACCAACCTCCTACCTAGTGAATGTGACATTCACAGCATAGGCGACGGCGGCAGTCGTGGTCAACGACGCGCGGGTGCCCGTGCTGTCGCTGCGGCCTACTTTCCGCGGAACCGGAGAACGTGCCCGACGAAGGCTGAGCCGGTCTCGTCGTACAGCTTCTTGAGCGCCGGGGTGGAGACGGAGAGGTTTTCTGTCTTCGGCAGGCCGAGCTCGTCGAAGAGGGCGCTCTGCAGCTGCTCGCGGCTGCGCAGGTTGATCTCGCGGCCGAGCTCGGCGTAGGCCTGCTTCGCGGCTTCCTCCTGCTCGGTGTTGCCGGCGGTCTCCTCGAGGCGCCGCTTGATGAAGGCGTCGGCGTCCTTCTTGTGGAACAGCGGCGAGCGTGCGCCCTCGGGGAGCGCGGACTTGGGGAACCCTTCTTTGCGCTGCTTGGTGCCGGTGGCGTAGACGCGCACGGTCTGCTGAGAGACGTTGAGCTTCTCGGCGATGTAGGCGTAGTCGACGAGCTCGGGCATGGTGGCTGCCATCGGCTGGTCCTCTCTCTGATCGTCAGTCCGGTCACGCCTGATAAAAGCGTGACATTCACTACATAGAGCGTATCGCGCCGGTCGACGGATTCGAGCAACGGCGCGGGTGGGAGCTACGCAGTGGGAGGGGTGGTTCGTCTCGCGGAGGCCGGCGGTATCAGCGCCACTCGACGCCCTTGATGCCGTGGAACTGCCAGCCGTCGACGTAGCGGGTGTCGTAGATGCCGGTGAGGTAGTCGGTTGCGCCGGCGTCGCCGCCCTGCACCCATGCGTCGTAGAGCTGCTGCTGCTCGAACGGGGACATGTCGAGGTTGCTGAACCGCTCGGCGACGTACTTCTTGTCGTTGGGGTCGGAGGAGGGGCCCTGCAGGGCGTTGATGCGGATGGTGCGCTGCCGGGTGGGGAGCTGCGCCTGTACGCGCTTGGCGAGCTGCCCGCGGCCGCGCTGGGTGGTCACGGACTGGCGGACGCGCTTGGTGATCTCCTTGGTGATCACGGCACGCGGGTTCTGCGCGCCGCGGATCCAGCGCTGGACGGTGCCCTGGGAGACACCGAGCTTCTTGGCGGCGAGGCCGGTCGCGATCGGGAAGCGGTCGCTCTTGCCAGGGAAGAGGAACCGGAGCATGGCGCGGGTGTCGGGGTGCTCGGCGGTGTAGTCGGGGATCTTCTGCCCGGTGAGGCCCTCGAACATCGCTTTCATCTGGCGGGCTTGGGCGACCTTGCTCAGTGCCATCAGATCAGCTCCTCGAGGTACTTCTTGCCCTTGTAGGAGCCGTCACCGTTGAGGAACTCGGCGTGATGCGCGAGCGGGTCGGATCCTTCGTACTTGTACTGCCCCAGGCCGCGGCCGAACCAGGAGGGGTCTCCCGGCCAGGCCTCGAGCGGGTCGATGTGGTCGCTGGTGTAGACGACGGTGTCCTTCTCGATCGCGACGGGCCACCGGCCGGTGCGCTCGGCGTTGGCGAGGACGCGGCGGATGATGTTGGCGCGGGACTTGGCGACGATCATGTCGTGGCGGTGCGGGGCCCACACGGCGAGGGTGTCGTGGTCGCCGCGGTAGTCGAGCATGCCGATCGCGGCGGCGTAGACGATCTTGAGCAGGTCGCGGGCGGCCTGGTCGTCGACGTCGGTGGTGTCGAGGGTGGTGCGGGCGTCGCGGATGCGCTTGTACCAGGCCTCGAAGACCTTGGCCTTGCGATCCCACAGCCAGGCTTCGTGGATCTCGAGCTCGAGGCCCATTTCGCTCGCGAGCTCGAGGGTGGGTGTGCTGACCCAGATCTGAGAGCCGGCGAACCCTTCGCGGACGATGCCCTGCGCGGCGAAGATGTCGGGCATGAGCCAGCTGCCCGGTTCGGGGGCGGTGATCAGCCAGTAGCCGGGCTTGTTCGTGGCCTTGGTGAACTGCAGCGGCCCGTCGTAGTGGGTGGGCGCGCCGACGCCGACCTCGGTGCTTGCAGCGGCGAGGTAGGAACCGCCCCGGTCGAACCCATGCGCCCACTTCTGCTCGATCTCGTCGCCGAAGAGCTTGCGCTGCCAGTTGAAGTCGCCCTCGGCCATCATCTGGTCCTTGACGGGCGCAGGCCGGTCCTGCGGGTAGTAGATCTCGTCGTGCTTGTCGCGGGGCAGCAGTGCGCGCATGAGCTTGGTGCCGGTAGTGCCAGCGCTGCTGCGGTAAGGGAACTTGAGCGCCGCGGTGAACTTGCCCAGGCGGCGGGCGATCGTGGCCGGGTCCGGGTCGCCGTCGAGGATCGTGCTGATGAAGCGGAAGTCCTGGGCGGGCAGGAGCGCGATGTGCGCACCGATGCCGCGGTTGTCCTCGCGCCACACGTCGATGCTGCCGGTCATGGAGCCGTCACCGCTGAGCGAGAATCCGGCCTCGGTCGCCAGGGTGATGAACGGGTGCCCCTTGGTGGCCTCGCGCAGCAGCTTGCCGTAGTCGGAGTCGGTGGATTCGGGCAGGGTGTCCAGCGGGAGGCCAAGCGCGAGGGCGGCTTCCATCGTGAGGTAGATCTGGCCGCGCTCGGTCTTGCGTGCACCGTTCGTGCCCTGGTTGATGCGGGTGCCCAGGTTCAGGTCCGTGGCCAGCTGCGCGAGCTGGCCGGCGTGCTCGAGCTGACCGCGGATGGTGATCAGCTCACCCGTGGACAGCCAGAGCCCGTCCGTGTGGAGCACGCCCAGCGGTGCACGGAAGTCCTCGGCCGACGTCGTGGTGCTCGGACGTGCGGGCGCGGTCGGGACGGGGGAATCTGCAGCTGCAGGCTGCTCGGGCTCGGGCTCGGGCTCGGGCTCGGGCTCGGCCGGGGCCGGCGGCGCCGACTGCGGGGTCTGCTCCGCCGGCTGAGTGGGCGTGGGCGCTTCGTCGACGGTCGAGGCGTCGAACAGCGCCGGGAAGTCCACGGGCGAGTCGTCCGGGCCTGCTCCCCCGTCTCCGCTGGTGGGTCCACCGGAGGGCTCATCGGGGTTGCTGCCGGTGAGGGCTGACAGCGGAATGTCCCACACGCGGTGCTGCATCGAGCGTCCGGTGCGACGGACGACGCTGCGCTTGCCGGCGCCGTCGACGAGGAGCCACCCGTGGGAGAGCATCGACGAGGACAGCGAGGTCTTGGTGTCGCTGAATGCTTCGTCGGCGCGCTGCGACATCTGGCGGGCGACGGCGACTGCGGTGGTCGGGAACAGGTAGAGGCGCTGGTCGCGGATGATGCCGACCCGCTGGCCGTTGGGGCGCCACTGCGGGTGCATGCCGGTGGAATGGTCGGTCCATCCCAGCGAGCTCGCGTCTTCGGGGACTGCACCATCCATGCCGGCCAGGTGGGCGTTGCCGTTGGCGATCGCCTCGCGCAGATACTCCATCAGCTGCTCGGCGGGGTCGGATGCGGACGAGTCCTGCAGGCTGATCGCCTCGGCGATGCCGGCACGCGCCCAGGCGTAGAAGTCCTTGGCCTCTTCGGCGGTGATGACGTCGAGGTCGCGGAGCATCATCAGCATGATCACGATGCCGCGATCCAGGACCACAGCGGATTGCACGAGGCGGTCGTGGAGGCCAGCGTGCCCGTTCTGGCTGGGGATGGTCTTACGCCAGTAGGCCTGCGTGCACAGGCGGTGCTCGCTGTCCTCCTCGGCCTCGGTGAAGTCGTCGACGAGCTGCTGCCGCCGCGCCGCGGTCCACTGCACGAGTGAGGAGCCGATGAGGGCGCGGGCGTGGCGGGCACGGCGGGACTCGAGGCGCCCGAAGATCTCACCGCCGTTCTTGAGAGTGGCGGGGTCCAACGGCAGGTTGACGATGCGGGAGTCGGCGGAGCCCTGGGCGGACAACTCGCCGGACGTGATGATGCTGGCAAGGATCGGACGGTCGGCCTCGGCGCCGCCGCGCTGCTTGCCGCGGATGCGTCCGATGCCGTTGAACACGGTGCGGCCGAGGGTGCTGATGCGGCGGATCGCGTCGCTGGCGTTGCCGTCCGGGGCGAAGTCATCGACAATCACCGGGACGTTGCTGATCGCGGAGAGGGTGCGCTGCAGGCCGATCGCGGTGGATCCGCCGGCAGCGCCGGAGATCAGGCCCTTGGTGTTGTGGGTGAGGTTCGGTGCGAAGTACTGCACGGCCAGACGGCTGTGGGAGGTCTTGTAGGACGCGAACCCGCCCACCAGGTGCAGCAGGATCGGGCCGGGCAGGACCGGGGCGGTCCAGGAGTGGCCGAGCAGGGGGGCGATCACGCGGGCCGGGAGCTCAGATTCGCGCAGCGCCACGGTGCCGTCGATCCATGCCTGACGCAGCGCGTCGCGGTCTGTGGTGGGGGCGGGCATTGCATAGATGTCGGAGGTCTTTGCCACGTCCACGTCGACGTCGACCGCGCCGCCCTTGGCGATCGCGCCTGCGGCGTGTACGAAGTAGTCGCCGGTTTCGGCGGTGCGCCATCCGACCGTGGTGTGGACGATGCTGTTGTTCCGCGGCGGTTTGATCGCGTTCATCGCATCCCACGCCTGATCCGCGCCGCGGCGGCTGTTCGACTCGAGGAACCCCGGCCAGGGCATCGCCTTTGACCATGACCCGTCGCGGATCTGGTCTTCGGTGTACTTCAGGGTGACCGACTCGGTCTTGAACTGGCCCGTGTCCGGGTCGCGGGTCGGGTAGCCGCGGTCGTTCGGAACCCACCGGGAGAACTTGATCACGTACAGGTGCGGGGGTCGGGCGATCTCATTGTCGGTGCCGTCGTCCTCGATGGCGACGGTCTGAACCTCCGCCCACCCGCGCATGACTCGGAAGTACTTGTCGTCCTCGTCGCCAGGGGTGTGCTTGATGAGCACGGTCTGCCCCTCGACGACGTCGTAGTGGTTGCCCTGGATGAACGGGCGCTTCTCGGGCTGGTCCTCGGGGTTGTCGTTCCCGAAGAACACTCCCCCGTTGCCGCCTCCGCTGCCGGTCTGCGTGCGGGGTGCGGCAGGGGTGATCTCGACGGTCTCAGCCGGCGGCTGCTCCTCGACGTCGGGACGGATCGCGACGATCGACGAAGCGACCGCCTGGGGCACGTCGAGGCCCGCGACGATGTAGGTGTCACGGGAGATCCGCGCACCCTCGGCGACCGCGGCCGCGTACTCCTGCAGGGCGGTGCGGCCGCGATCGCCGAGCTGCTCCGGGGTCAGGACAGGGTCGATCGCTTTGATCCGCTCGAGGCGGTTGAGGGACTCCCGCGCCCACGCCTCGGCGTGCTGCTCGGAAGTCGCCCGGTCCTGCTGGCTCTGCTCGAGCTGCGCGGTCGCTTCCTTGAGGCACACCGCAACGCCGGTGCGCCCGTGCACGAGCTTGTCGGCCTCGGCCGCGGCGACGATCGCACGGGCGTCGTCGACGGTGATCTCGACGAGCGTCGCGACCGTCCCACCAGCGTCCATGTGGTCTGTGAAGTCCGACTTGCGATCGTCGAGGTTGGGCAGGAAGATCCGCGCCGGGATGCCGAGCTCGGCCAGCTGCGCACCGACACCCGCAGCACGCTGTGCGCCGGCGGGATCGTTGTCGACGACCAGGTTGACCGAGGCGCCCCGGAAGTGCTCGAGCAGCTCGGCGGGGAAAGCCGTAGCGCCGCCGGCATTGGTGGTCGCGGCCAGGCCCTCGGCGATCGCGCTGTCGGCGTCCTTCTCCCCCTCGAGCAGCCACACATCCCCGCCGGCGGCGACCGCTGCGCGGATCGCGGCGAGGTTGTAGAGCAGGGGGGCGAAGCCTTCCGGCTTGCGCTTGACCCATCGGCCATTGGCGCCACGGTAGCTCTGGGTGAACCGCTTGTGCCGCTGCCCGTCCAGGGTGGTCTCTTCGCGGTGGACCCGCTGCAGGACGACGCCGTTGTCGTCGACGTACTCGTAGACCTTCACCTGGCGCCACGTCGCGCCCGTCAGGTCCGGGGTCTTGGGGGCGAGCTCATCCTGCGTCAGCCGCGGGGGCAGCGAAGGCCGCTTCGCCCTCGGGGTGCGCTGACTGGTGCGGCGGTCGGCGGGCAGTGGCGCGTCGAACAGGTCACTGACGGTCAGGCCGATCGCGCCGCACACGTCACGGAGGTCGAAGGCATCACCGCAGCCGAAGCAGTGCATCATCACCTTGCCGCCGGCCCGGTCGTAACGGATGCTCAGCGACGGCATCGCGTCACCGTGCACGGGGCACAGCGCCATGTGCTGGCTCCCGTTGCGGCGAGGCTTCCACCCACCGCGCTCGAGCGCCTCGAGAACGCGGTCCATGGAGTTCGTAGCCGTCGCCGTGCCGGTGTACTCAAGCGTCATCGCTGCAGCACACCCCCTCGGGTGCACGCTGCATCGCCCAGCGGGTGCGACACGACGGCCACACCAACGCTAGACATCCGCAATATCGCGGCTATAATCATGAACGTCCTAACTGACGAACTCTGATGCAGCATCAGAAATCTGATCAGCCTCTTGCAGGAGGCTGTGACCCAAAAGCACTCAAGACCCCCGATGGTTTGCAGACCAGAGGGGGTCGAGTCGTTTATGCCGATCGTGGCAACTCAAGCTCCTGTTCTGTCGCACGGATAGCACGCTCATGCTCGGCCTTCTTGAGCTCGTCCTGGACGTAGTCAGGGATCTCGAGGCCGGCCTGCTTGGAAACAGCCAGCGCGAGCCAGCTGCTGAGAGGGATTCCTGCTTCCTCGGCGAGGCGCTCAAGAATCGGTTGATACGCCTGCGGGTACCGCACGGTGCTCGTCGCACGAGGGCCGTAGTTGCGGCGTCCCGGCTTGTTAGCTGTCGCTGGCATGTCCCCGTTCTAGCACGATCCTGAATCAGAATCACGGATTGCCGCGAAGTGTCCCGCCGCCGTGTCTTCTCGCCCATGTCAGGTATAGGCCCAACCTCGGACCCTTCGCGGACATCGGTTCCCGGAAAAAGTTCGACATCGCCGTTGGTACACCTTTCTCGCCTCGCGCGGGCGCGCATGTGTGAGGGCTTGCGCTGAAAAGGTGTACCAGGTGTACCGGAGACGGAAAATAGCCTGGTCAAGAGTCAAAAATTGCTGGTACACCTTGCCAGATCACAGGTGTACCGCGAGAAGCAAAACCCCAGATCAATGGCTTATTCGTTGGTACACCTCAAAAGTGTACCGATGCGCGTGGCGGGGCAGGTTCCCGTTACGTCTACGTTCGCACGGGATCCGTGGGGATATCGACGGCGTCGCTTCGAGAGGGGCTCTTTGGCCCCGTCGGGGAGAGATCCCGCCCTGCTGTTCGGCGTGTCGCGTTAGAGCTCGCGGTCGGTGGGGATCTTCCAGACGCGGGTCGGTTCCCCACCGATCCGCACGCTCACAGTCCCGGTCTTGGATGTGATCAGGTACAGGCGCCGCAGCGCCGCGGTGATTGCTTTGATACTGAGATTCGGGTCGCCGTGGGCGGCTCGGATGAATGGCAGCGCCTCGGTTGGCCGGATGTACAGGTAGTCGCGATCGGCACGGCCGATCACCCATTCCTTGCTGTCGCTGGCGTTGTCGGCGAGTTCTCCGCCGTTTGCGAGGAGATACCTGACGGCATCGCGCAGAGCCCAGACGATCTGGTCGTCTGGGCTGAGCCATGAGGTCGCCGGGGCAGCTGGGGTGTCGAGCCCGAGGGAGCGCAGGATCGTGTCGCCGAGGTAGAACGCTGCGCCGAGGCGGCGGGGCTTGTCGTAGTCGGGATGGCGGGCGATGTTGATCGCGTGCTCGTTGAGGTCCAGGTGGCGTGTGCTCTGTTGCAGGTAGCTCGCGATGATGCGTCGGCCGGCGGCTGCAGGTTCGCTCGCCATGGCGCGTAGCGGTTGAACGCTGCGCGGTCTCTGGGGCAGCTCGATCGTGATGGAGCGATTCGCGCTGAGTGGCTGGATTGTCTGAGAGCTGGCGACGATCAGGGCGGATGCTTTGCTGAGTGGGGTTGAGAACGAGATGAAGCTCTCTACCTCGATCTCGTCGAGCCCGCTAAGGGGAGAGCGGGGGCTGACGTGGGGGGCGCTGTTGAGGACGAGTGGCTTGTTGGGGACTACGGCACGGCGGATCCCGGCGAACGTGAGTGGGTCGATGCGTGGTCGTTCGACTTCACCGGCGAGCTCGGCGAGCGCATCGGCAAGGGTGTCTCTTGTCGATGGTGTTCCGCCGACGATGAAGATCGGGGTGGGGAGGGGCTCGATGTGTGAGTAGGCGATCGCGCGGATGAGCCTGTCGGCGTGGAGGGGGAATGCTTCGCGCAGGGGCTCGATCCCTGCGGCCCAGGCGCTTCGCGCGTGAGCTGCAGGGATCGGGTCGGTGGCGAGTGTGTCCATGGTCAGGTGTCGGCGTCTGTGTCTGTGCGGATGGCGATGAGCTCGTGGCCTTCGGGGATCTGTGTCTCAAGCAGCTCGCGCGCCTCCTGGTAGCTGCTCGCCTCGACGGTGATCCGCTCGGTGGCGGTGCTGCGGATGGTCCCAATGACACGCATGGCGCGGACCTTAGTCGGTGTCTCCGACATCGACGCGCTCGTACTCCGAGACCCGCTCGCCAGAGTCGGCCGCGATCTCGGATGACATGATCTCAGCGCTCATCCCGTCCAGGCCTTGGTCGATGAACTGCTCGTACAGCTCGGCCTCGAGCGGTCCCCGGCGGCTCATGCGCTGGCCTGCAGATGCCGTTGCACGTACTCGTCGAGTGCTGCCCGGACGACGTCGGAGTCGCTCTTCATCCCCAGTTGGGCGCGCAGCTGGTCGACCTCGCGCTTGCGGGTCGGGGTGACGCGGGTGCGGATCGTCGGGGAGGAGCCGGCGCCTGCTGCCGTCCCTCCCACGCGGGGCCGTCCACCGACCGCTCGCGCGACGGCCTGCGTGCTTCCGAGGGCGTCGAGGAGCATCTGCTGCCCGATGGCTGCGGCGTCGGCGCCGTGGGCGCTCTCCCCCGGCGTCGACGTGCCGGTGGGCTGTTCCTCGAGCGCGGCGAGGGTGGCGTAGCGCTCCTGGTCCTTCTTGCTGAGGGTCATCCGTTCTCCTCCTCCATCTGTCGGCGGTAGTAGGCGCCCAGCGGCATGACGTGGTAGACGACGAAGTTGCCGCCGGGCTTGAGTTCAATGAGCACTTCGATCAGCCGATCGGTCTGCGCGTGTTGCGGGCCGACGAAGACGCGACGCTGGTTGCGGGAGTCGCCCTCGTTGATCTTGACCTTGGTGCTCGTGTAGATCGCGTTCTGCATGGCGTAGAGCGCATCGGCGTGGGGAATGTCGTGCTTGTCAGCTGACTTCGGCCACTCGATCCCCATACAGGTATTGTGCCACAAAACTTAGACCCAGGAAAGGTCATCTGTGGAGAGATGGCCCGCGCGATCGGGCCGGAGGCGTAGCGTCGCGGAATGGTCGACGACGGATTGGCGATCGGCGTTCAGCCGCACTGCTGCGGCGTAGTGATGCGCGATCGCCCCGGCGTGCTGGTGTGCGTGGTGTGCGGCCGCGAGGACGTGTTGCGAATGGTGCCCGCTCCCCCGGTCTTCGTCGGCGCGAGCATCCATGGAGGGTGACCCCTACCTCGAGCTCGTCGTGACCTCGATGAGACGGGGTTCGATCGCTGCCGGCGCCGGAGTGATCGGGTGCTCGCTGAACTCTGCCGGCTCGGCTTCACGCCAGATGATCCGTCGCTCGTTGCACCAGGCGCAGTGCCCTGCCCAGTGGTACGGATCGGCGTTGTGCAGCCTGGTGCGCAGCGGCGCCGCGTAGGGGCTCTGGATGCCGGCGCGCCATCGGATGTGCGGGTGGAGCTCGCCCGCGGCGAGGTACAGGCGTCGGCCGATGCCGAGACCCGCGTACAGCTCCCATCGGTTGCCGTCGTCGTGCGGGTTGTTGGGGTTGATCGACGGGATGTCGTAGGGCTTGGAGAACACGTCGCCGAAGCCGTCGACAGGATCGACGGCGAAGCGGCCGCGCAGCCCGCTCGCGGCGTGCTGCAGCACGACCATCGGGCCCCCTTCGGGTGTCGTGGTGTGCAGCAGGTAGATCGTGGGGTCGTCGGCCACGAGCCTGACCCGGTCGACGTTCTCGCGCGCGATCTGCTCCGCGGCCGCGGCGGTGAGTAACGGGTGGAGCAACTCGTCATCGCCGGCCTGCAGAACCGCCTCGGCCGCGGCCTCCTCAGCGAGGTCGGGAAGATGCTCGAGCAGTCGCGGATGCCACTCGTTGGAGTGTCGGGAGGTTCGGGCCCAGGCGTTCGCGATCTCGGTGCGCAGCAGCTCGCGCGCCCACAGCTGTGCAACCTCCTCGAGGCCATCGCTCTGCTCGAGCTCGCGGAGCTGGCCGATCGCTCGTCGACGCGACCACCAGCCCGCGGCCGCGACCTCGCGCCGCGCGCGCCGGCGATCCAGCACGCGCCGTAGGTACTCCCCTTCGGGGCTGTAGTACTCGCCTGACATTCACTCGTCCTGGGGAGGTCAACGGGGCAAGGGAGCCGCGGCGACTGAGGATTCATCCAAGATCTCGAAGTCGTCGGCTCCCGCAGTTCGCAGGTCGCGCAGGAGGGCTCCGGTTATGCCGAACTTCCAATGCTGTTCCGCCGGCATGATGGAGAAGCAATCATCACCGGGGCGCCCGAACACCACCAGTCCGTGATACCGCGGCAGGACGATGCCAGGCGGGTTCTCGATCTCCACCGGGAACGTCGAGTACCCCGTGGCGCGCGATTCTTCGAGGACGGCCACGAATCGGTCACTGGCGATCTTCGTGGGGCCAGTCGTCCAGAGGAGGTCGCCGAACTTCCGACCCTTGTTCTGGCGAGCGAACCGGGGTTCCACCGGAAGCTCGTCAAGCCGTCCCCATTGGAGCGCGCGAAACATCTCCGATCTATCGACGGAGCTCAGGCGGGGCGAGGACTTGACGTTGACCCAGGCGTAGCCCCGGCGTGAAGGGGCCTGAATGAGGACCGAGTTCAGCATGTGTAGACGTACAAGCCGACGAGTGACTTCATGTAGGCCAATATCTCGTCTTGGGACGGGCTCGCTGTGGTCGCGAAGAACTGCTCCCATTTCGCGTTGTAGTTCGCTGCTTGGCTCGAGTGGTTGGTGGGAACCCCTGCCTTCGAGCACCACCAGAGCCCGTATCGCGGATCGTCGATCGCGAGGCCTGCTTGCTCGAACGTGGCGCGATACATCTGCGGCAGCTGATGGTGGGCCTGATAGTCGGGATCGTTCTGCTTGGTGAGGGTGACTAGGTTCTCGCGGAAGTTGGCTGCGGTGAACGGCTTGCCGACCCAGATCGGAACCATCTTCATTTGGTCCGGCATCCCGGCCTGGGTCATCTTGACCCAGAAGTAGCCGTCCTGCGAGAGCGGAATTGGCCCGGTCGGTTTGGTGCAGGCGGTGGGGACGGCGACCGTAGCTGCTACCCGAGTTAGCTGGCTTCCTCCCGCAGGGCGCGATGGATCCGGCGGGATGACGATGGTCTGCGCTGAGCTTTCCGCCACTGGCCGACCCGGGGAGTTGCACACTATGCCGAAGGTGATGGTGACGGTGGCTGCGCTGGCGTTCGAGTTGTTACCCAGGCCCGCGCTGACGGGTGCGATCAGCCCTGGGTAGACGACCGGCGGAGCGACGAAGAAATGGCCATTGTTCAGAGAGAACGAGCCTGCAGCTTGCGCCGGTGTTGCAACGAGGAGAGAGCTGACGGTTATGAGTGCCGCGGCCACCGCAGACAGTGTGAGGCGCCAGGTGCGGGTCCGTGTTTTCACAAGCTGCCCTTTCGGGTTCATGAGTGTGGGCTTGAGGCGGCCTCTGCGGTCGCGGTGCATCTGTCCAGACAGATCACGAGGGAACGATCGCGGCGATCGCGACGACCGCGCCGGCAGCGAGCAGATATGGCCCGAAGGGGAGGTCGTGGGTGTCGCGTCCGCGGCTCTTGAGGATCGCCGCGGTGATCGCGTGCGGGAACGCGAGGACGTACGCGAGCGCGATCGCCACGAACGGGAGGTACCAGGTGTGCCAGCCGGTGAGCAGTCCGACGCTGAGGGCGAGCTTGACGTCCCCGAATCCGACCTGCCCGGCCAGTCCGATCGCGGCCAGCAGAATGGCGAGCCCGATCGCGCCGCTGATCGCGGCGATCGCTTCGGTGCCGGCGCCGGCGGTGAGAGCGAGGGCTAGGACGGCGCCGGTGAGGATCGCGGCGAGGGTGAGGGTGAGCGTGTCAGGCAGGCGACGCTCCTGCAGGTCTGTGCGCGTCAGGAACGCTCCGTAGGCGGCGTAGACGGCGATCATGGCCCAACCGCCCACCGTGAGACGCAGATCGGGGCTCAGAGGCGCTGTGAGGGCCGCTGAGAGCGCGAAGCCCCCCAGAGCTGCGAGCGGGTACCGCAACGCCGGGTATCGTCGCGCACGCACGCTCTGGGGAGCCTCGCGGGTCGTGGTCATGATCAGCTGGCCATCGCGTGCCGCTGGCGCAGCTGCGTGATGAGCTTCTGCGTCTCGGGTTCGGGCTCGTAGTCCTCGTCGACGGCGGCAAGGCTCTGCTCGAGCTGGGTGATCAGCCGCTCGACGCCGGCGTGGTCGCCGGCCTGGTGCTCGGCGCGCAGCCCGTCGCGCCAGAAGACCTCGTTGACGGGGTCGACCATCCGGCCGATCGCGGAGGCGAGGCGTGCGTGGCGGACCTTGCCGGTGGACAGGCTGCGGGTGGCTACCTCATGGGCGACGTCGCCGATGGTCGCGATCATCTCGTTGCGCAGCCGGTCGGCGAACACGTAGCGCTTGTCGGGGACGCCGCTGATGGGCTGTCCCTTGACGAGCTCGAGCGCAGCGAGCAGCCGGTCGGTGGGGGTGTCGGAGATCTCGTCACCGATGAGACCGAGGAAGTCCTGCCAGTCGGAGCGGACGTCCTCGTGCAGCCGGTACTCCCCCGTCGTCACGAGCGGCACATAGAGCTCGCCGTCATCGTTCTGTCCGAGCCAGCGGCGGGTCTTGGAGGTCAGCCCGTTGCGGTCGTCGTTTGCCTTCTTGCCCGAGGCGATCTGGCCGGGCCAGAACACGGCGTGTACCTGCTCGGCGGTGGCGTTCGGGTTCACCGACAAGAACGCGACCAGCTCGGTCCCCTTGCGGATTGCTGATCGCCACTGCGCGGCGGTGTTCGGGTTCACCGGCGCCTCTCCGCGCGCGCCGCGAACCTCGACGGGTCCGAGCAGCTGCAGGTACGGCCCACGGTGCAGCGGTGTGATCGCCGCGAGCGGCTCGTCGTGCTCGGCCGCGGCCTCCTCGTCGACCAGGTTGACCGTGACGGTCTCCGCCGGCTCCTCGTCGACGGCGGAGGGTGCTGCCTCGTCCGCCTCGGAGATCTCCGCCTCCGTCTCGTCGGCGATGGGCTCGGAGATTTCGACGTCGGGCTCGTCGACGAGCGGGAGCTGCTCGGCTTCGACCTCGTCGGCTTCGACTGCGGCGGCGGGGATCTCGTCGAGCTCGAGTTCGTCGTCGAGCGCGACGCCGGTAGCGGCGCCCTCTGTGGCGACGTCAAACAGCGCGAGGATCTCGTTGTACTCGCGCGCGCCGACCAGCTGCGGGGTGATCGGGATGGCGACGCCGGTGCCGGGGATCTCGAGCTGGGCTCGGCGGTCCTCGGTGAGTGCCAGGTTCCAGCTGCCTGTCAGGTGGCCGGCGCTGACAGCTGCGATGCCCACACGCGGGATCCGGGTGACCAGCTCGCTGATGGCTTCACGGGTGGCTTCGTCCGGGTTGTCGCCGAGGATGATGATCTCCGGCGCCCAGGCCTCCGCATCCGCTCCGGTAGTGCGTGCCTGCTCGAGCCCGTCGACGCCGAGCTCATCGAGAGCAGCCTCGACCGCCGCGGCCTGTCCGTGCAGGTTGCGCAGCAGAGTGTCGGTGTCCTCGACGTGACGCACGCGGCCGCTGCCGAGCGCGAGCGGGAGGCGATCGCCGACGCCGACGAGGGTGACCTGGACGTCCTCAGACCAGGTGTTCGCGGCGAGCTCGATCGCGATGGCGGTGAGCACGCCCTGGCGCAGCTCTCCGGTGGCGCCGGTGACGTTGAGCGCACCGATCCGCTCGAGGTCGACGAAGATGTGCCCGTTGTTGTCGTCGTGGCCGAGCATGACCAGCGCCGGGTACGGCGCGGACGGGACCGTGTCGAGAGGCTCGAGGTCGGTCAGCGCGACCATCCAGGCGAGCTTGTCTTCGGGGTCGTATTGGGTGAACGGTGCCGGAAGGTCGGTCGGCTCGTCGAGGTAGACGGCGACCGAGCTCTCATCGAGGCGGAGGGCGTACAGCGCGGGGAGCCGGCTGCCGGTTTCCTGCGCCCACACGGCCAGGTGGCGCAGGGCTGTGTCGACCGCCTCGGCACCCAGCGGGTTCTCCACGGCGCGCAGCTCGAGCTCCACGGAGGACACGGTCTCGTCGGGCATCGCGATCCGCTGGCGGGGCTTGCGGTCGCGGCGCTGCTTGAGACGCCGCCACCCGAGGAGGGTGAGGAGGCCGGCGGCGAGTGTGGCGCCGATGCCTCCGATGGTGGCGACCTGGAAGTAGTCCTCGATGCCGCTCGTGTCGTCCTCGTCGACGTCGACGGCCGCGGCCGGAGCTGCAGCCTCGTCGGCGGGCGCCTCGTCGGCGGGCGCCTGGGTGGCATCCGTGGTGAACCCCAGACCGCTCGTGGCCTCGTCCTCGGCCGCGGCATCCGCACCCGACGCGCCAGCGCCTTCGTCAGCGCCGCCGCCAGCACCCGCGGCACCCGCACCCTCGTCGACGTCGACGTCGACGGCGCCGGCAGCGCCCTCGTCCGTGTCGATCGAGCCAGTGCTGCCGGTGGTGCCCGCCGCGTCGTCGGTCGGAGCGATGGGGACGACGGTGGCCACGGGGATGTTGACCTGCTGGCCGGGGTAGATCCAGTTCGGGTCGGTGATGGTGCCGCCGCCAGGCTGAGCGATGTCCTTCGAGGCCTCGAAGATCTCGGGGTAGCGGGCACCGTCGCCGAGTTCCTCGGCCGCGATGTCCCACAGGGTGTCGCCGGAGACGATGTCACGCTGCTCGTAGGTGATCTCGGTGACCGTCTCCGCTTCGGCACTGGCAGGCGCGGCCGCGGCATCCGCTGCGGCCGGCACGACGGCGTCTGCCGGCAGGGTGAGCACCCATCCCTCCTGCAGCCATCCCGACGCGGTCAGCGCTCCCCCATCGGCCTGCTGCACGCCGAGGTTGAGCGCGGAGATCTCCGCAGCGCGGCTGCGGTCGCCCAGCGTGTTCTCCGCGATCCGGGCGAGTGTGTCCGTACCCGTCACCACGTACTGCGGGCCTGCCTCGACGACAGGGGCCTCCTCAGCCGCAGCCTCGGTGGTCGCGACCGAGACGACGGAGGCGCTCATGGACACCGAAGGCTGCGTGGGTACCTCTGACGCGAACGCGGCCGCAGGCGAGAACAGCGCGATGACTGCGGCGAGCAGACCGCCCATGACCTTCTGCTGGACGCCGAGGCCGGGGATCCGAGGCCGCGGCACACCGCGCAGCTGCGCGGGCAGCTCGGCGAGGAAGCCGACAGCGAAGGTCGCCCACGCGATCCACGCGACGATCGGCATGATCGTCCCGATCAGGAAGGATCCGGTGTAGTCGCGCATCGTGAACCCGGCCACGAGCTCGTCCCACGACGGCAGCGGGTTGCCGGCGAAGAACACGAGCCCGGCGGGGATACCGACCAGGAGCACGGCGAGCAGTATCAGCGACCCGAGGCCCTTTCCGATGCGGTTCATGATGCCTCCTTGGGGGTCAGGGGACGATGACGGTCTGCAGCTCGTTGACCTCGAGGTCGACTGCGCTGTTGGTGGTCAGGTTGACGGTGCCGCCAGGGCCGGCGAGAGAGGTCCACGTCACGGTCCAGTTCGTCGTGGCCGTGACCGTGAAGCGATCGCCGGGGTTCCGGCTCGATGTCGACGTGTACTGGTAACCGCAGGTCGGCGACGTCGTCATGCCGTAGCCGACGTTGTACGGAGTGCCAGTGTTGCCGCAGGTCGTCGACGCACCGTCGCCCATTTGCCAGCGAACGGACGTGGCCTGAGCTGTCGCCGTGATCGTCTGCCCACCCAGCGTCGCGGTCTCCGTGTAGGGGCCCCAGGTCAGCGGTTCGGGGTTGTTGACCCAGAGCCAGATCGGAACCCCGACGTAGCCGCGACGGTGACCCCATTCGGGGTTGACCTCGGGAGCCATGCCGATGTCGATGCCGCGCAGGGCGAACGTGGAGATGAGCTGCTGAGCCGCGGCACCCGGAGTGAGCACACGCAGCCCAGGCGGGACCGTCTCGCTCCAGAAGTTGCTCTCCGTGCCCAGACCAGGCGATCCACCCGGCGACGGGTTGAACATGATGCAGCCGTAGTAGCCGGCCTCCTGCGAGTAGCCCGGCGGGCGGGCCGGCCATACGCCGTCCTTCATGAAGACGTAGCACTGCCGGGTGTTCGACCAGTACGAGGTCGAGCCACCGCAGTCGATGATCGCGTAGAAGCGCTGGTAGGTGCCGCCATCGAAAACGCGGATCTGATCATCCGTCCAGCCCAGCTGCAGAAGGCCAGACTGCGAGTTCTCGTAGTAGCAGGTCGGTGCGCCAGGGGTCCACCCGTTGCTGTCCGGGTTCGGCGCCGGATCCGAAGGCATCGAGATCGTGAGGTAGCACCTGTTGTCCGCATCGCAGTAGACGCCGTTGGCGCCCTGCGCGGGCAGGGCGGCGACGAGAGAGGCCGCGATGAGGGCGATAACGGCGGCGAGCGCTGCGATTCCTCGTCTCAGCATGTGGTCCCCAAGTCGATTCGATCGTTGACGAGCCAGGTCTTGGTCTCGGCGTCGTAGATGACGTGGAACTCAACTTCGTTGCGCGGGGTCGGGTTCTGCATTGCAGGCTTGCCATCAGCTGTCGTGGTGATGCGCCCGGAGGCATCCTGGCAACCGGGGACGATGACGAGGCCATTGGCGATGCCCTCGTATTCCTGGCCGTAGGCCGTGGTCGGCTCGAACTCGATGCGACCTTCAACGGTGGCCTGGCCTTCGATGCTCTCTCCGTCCTCGTTCAGGATCGGCCCGTTGGCGGTCCGTGAAGCGTCTTCCTGAACCCGGCTCAGCATGCGGCCGGTGGCGACGATGTCGAAGAGCTCGGGGCTGTTTCCACCTGTGGCGTCGACCTGCTCCCACACATCGAGGAGGAGCGTGATCGTCTGCTGTGCCTTGGTGATCGCCTCATCCTCGTCGGCGGGTGCTTCGCCGGTGATAGGCGCGACAGTCGGCGTGGGGGTCGGGGTGTTGGTGGGGCTGCCGGTGGGGGTCGGGTTGCCGGTGCCCGTGCATGCGGTCAGCGTCAGTGCGGCGGCGATGATGCCGGCGACGGCGAGGCGCTTGATGCTCATGGTGGGGGCTCCTATTGGGTGATCAGCTCTGCGGTGGCTGTGGCTTGGACGGGGAACGGCACGGGGAGGAAGGTGGCCGAGTAGTCGGTGTCTACGGTGACGGTGATGCGGTCGCCGCTGACGGCGACGCTTCCGCCGACGCCGGCGGCGGCGAGGTAGCCGTTGGCGGCGCTGACGGCTCGGCTGCTGTCGATCGCGGTGGTGCCGTCGCTGATCGCTTGGCCGCTGACGGCGTTCGCTGCGGCGCGGGCGGCGCTGGCGGCGGTGGTGTAGGCCTGCTGGTTGGCTTGCACCTTGCCGGCGCCGTCGACGACGAGTCCGACGATCGCGAGGAACGCGACGGTCATGATGACGAAGTAGATCGTCGCGACGCCCTTGTCGTCGCGGAACTTGGCTCGGAGCCTCTGGACCATGGTGTTCATCGCCGCTCCCTGTAGGCGTCGACGGGAGAGGCGGCGGTGCCTGTGAGGACGCGGGTGCCGGGCAGGCCGATCATGGCGGCGTCGCTGAGTGCGACGGTGCAGGAGACGGTCGCGCTGACTCGGCCGGTGGTGCCGATCGGGGCGCTCAGGCCGGAGGCGTCGATGTTGACGGAGAGTGTGGTGCAGTTGACGCCGGACTGTTCCATCGAGATCCGCGCCATGTCTTCGGCTGCTTCCTGCGCCTGGGCCGTGGTGCGCGCGAGCGATGCTTCGCGGGCCGCGGCCGACGCTGCGGACTCGACGGCGTTGCCGGCCAGCGCGAGACGTCCGGAAGCTGCGAGCAGCACGAGCACCGCGGCGAGCGCCGGGGCGAGGATGGCGATCTCGAGGCCGGCGGAGCCGCGTTCGTCGCGGAGCTTGGCGATGAGGGTTCGGATGGCGCGCATGGTCAGTTCACCCACCTTTCGGTGGGGCCGGTCACGGTGACGTCGATGTTGGTGGTCAGTCCGGGGACGAAGGAGGGGGCGGTGCCGGTGACGGTTACGGTCACGGTGTTGGCGCCGCGGTCGACCGCGACGGATGCGCCGCTGATCGGTGAGCCGGACTGGTTGAGGACTGCGAGGCCGGCGGTGGAGCCGTCTGTGCCGCTGGCGTTGTAGGCGCGGGCGGCGTTGTAGGCGCTGGTGGCGGCGGCGTGGGCGAGGTTGTTGGCGTGGAGGATGATGCCCAGGTGCAGGAAGACCGCGAGGACGAGCAGCAGCACCGGGGCGATGATCGTGTTCTGCAGCGTGGCCGCACCCCGATCACCGGCGAGCGCTTCTCTGAGGCGCTGCCGGTGACCGGTGTTGGAGGTGCGGACCATCTGCGGGTGGCTCTTTCAGCCGGTGGGGATCTGGCCGGCGTAGGCGTTGATCGCGGTGACGATGATCGCCACGACGGCCACGGCGGCGAGCGCGATGCCGGCGGTCCAGATGACCTGCTCGAGGGTGATGGAGCCACGTTCGGGCTCTTCGGTGAAGCGAGCTGCCCGCCCGCGCATGCGGGACAGGAACTCTCGGCTCAGGGTCGACATAGGATCCTGGTTCCTTTCTCTCTCTGGGTGGGTGGTGCTTGGTCTATTAGGTATAGGCCTCGGTTTGGGGCCTTCGCGGACAATCGACTTCCAACGTCTCAGAAGAATGCGTTGAGCACGAAGGGAGTTCCGAGCAGAAGCATGAAGAGGACGCCGGTGAGGGTCATCGGGATGGTCATCTTGTTGGTCGCTTTGTTCGCCTCCGTCACTTCATCATTCAGAAGTCGGTCCCGGAGGTTCTGCCCCCGTGCCCTGAGTGTCTCATATACCGACGCTCCTTGCTCCCCCGAGAGCCTGATCACCTTGGCGATTTCACCCAGGTCGGGGACGTTGATCTCGAGGGAGAGCTGCTCGAGCGCGTCCCAGGGTGCGGTGCCGGCGTAGCGGGCTTCGGTGAGGGTTTGGCGGATTCGGACGAATGCCCAGTTGCGTCCGACCTGGGCGGCGGACTCGAGGGCTTTGCCGGGAGGGGCGCCGCTGATGCGTTCGGATCCGACGAGCTCCATGTAGACGGCGACCGAGCGGGAGAACTCCTTGCGGGCGGCTTCGGCCTGGTCGCGGACGAGCAGGTTGGGCAGGTACCAGCCGCCGATGGCGAGGGGGATGCCGAACAGCGCGGGGATGTAGAACGCGGTCAGGCCGAGGACTTGGAAGATCAGTCCGATCGCGATGGGGGCGATGAGGCCGAGGCCGGCGGAGAGCACCTTCTGGTACAGGAACCGGTTAACGCTCATGCCGATCAGGCGCAGATCGCGGGTGGGGATCTTGAGAGAGGGGCTGTCGCCGACGCGACGGAGGACGGCTGAGCCCACCCGGTTCTCGAGGGTGGCGGCGTAGGCGGGGTCGGCGGCGACGGTGGTGGTGCCGATCCGATCGAGCGCTGCGGAGAGGCTGGGCTGGGTGGGCACCAGTGCGGCGATGACCAGCGCGAAGCCGAGCCCCAGGACGAGGCCAGGGAGGACGATCAGTGCGAGGTTCACTTCTCACCAGCTTTCTCGGTGGCAACGAGCAGACGGGGTGCCGGCACGCCGCGGCTGATGCGTCGCATCCACAGCAATACGAGGGCGTAGCTGACGAGATATGCGGCGAACAGGAGTTGACCGATCGGGGTGC
This sequence comes from Microbacterium sp. NRRL B-14842, assembly GCF_050470785.1. Classification (NCBI taxonomy): domain Bacteria; kingdom Bacillati; phylum Actinomycetota; class Actinomycetes; order Micrococcales; family Microbacteriaceae; genus Microbacterium; species Microbacterium sp. NRRL B-14842. Next base: position 24,744 of record NZ_JBFLUM010000048.1, read on the forward strand.
CGTAGGGGGCGGAGTACTGCTGGGCGAGGACCAGGAGTACGAGCAGCGCGACGGTGAAGTAGACGACGAACCGTGCCTCGTTGCGCGGGGTGGCGCGGTCGGCTTCGATCTGGCGGCGCATCTTGACCCGCTCGAAGATGCTCTTGGCGAGATCCTCGAGCGAGGCGGCGAGGCCGGATCCGCGGAGCTCGGCCTTGCGGAGAAGGTGCATCACGAGCACGTCCGCGGTCTCATCGTTGAGGTCGTCGGCAAACGCCTGCAGCGCCGCGGTGGTGGTCCACCGGGCGTTGATGCGCGCGACGAGCTGCGTGACCTGCGGGCGGATCGCTTCGGGGCAGCTGCTCAGCGATGCGGCGATGGTGCGTTCGAGGCCGGCGCCGGAGACGGTGAGGCCGGCGAGGCTGCGGGTCCAGGACTCGAGGGCGTCGAGCTTGGCGATCGTGTTCTCCTCGGGGCCCTTCTGCAGCAGCCATGGCAGGCCGACAGCGGCGACGGGCACGGCGATCACGAGCAGCCACCATCCGGTGATCAGCGCGAACACCAGACCGACCGCGGCGCCGCCGACGAGCTGGATCTGCTGCGTGCGGGTGAAGTCGCGTGTCGCCTTCCCGCGAAGCGCGCTGCGCGTGGGAAGTCCGCTGGTGCTGGGCTTGTGGGCGGCGCCGAGGATGACCAGGATCGCGCCGGCGACCGCGACGATGATGCACAGGGCGAGGGTTGCGGTAGTCATCTCACACTCCCAGGTTCGCGGGGTCGAAGCCGTAGAACTTGAGCTCCTCGAGGAGCCGCGGCGATGGCATGTCAGCGGTGATGAGGCTGCCGCTGGATCGGTCGAAGCGGAACACCTGAGAGGCCACGGGGCGGGAGTTGTTCTGCTCCTCGCCGGGCAGGATCTCGGCGATCTCGGTGACGACGCGGCGGGGCTTGCCGGTCGCGGGGTCGATGATCTTCGAGATCTGCACCACGATCTTGATGTTCTGCTCGATCATCCGGTAGGCGTACACGGGGGTCGTGTTGTTGCCGCGGGACAGCATCAGCGCCGACATGCGGTCGATCGAGTCGTCTGCGCTGGCGGCGTGCAGGGTGGACAGCGACCCGACACCGGACTGCATGGCCTGCATCATGGCGTAGATCTCAGGGCCACGGACCTCGCCGACGATGAAGCGCTGGGTGTCCAGTCGGAGGGTGTCGTAGACCAGGTCTTCGGGGGTGATCTCACCGGGCAGCCGACCATCGGCGCCACGCTCCCCCTCCCCCGGCTTCGCCTCGAGTGAGACCACTCGCGGGTGGCGGTCGTTGATCTTGTGAAGGTAGAGCTCACGCTCCATCTCGATCGTGACGATCTTCTCTTCGGCCGGGATGCAGTCGGCGAGTGCGCGCAGCAGTGTGGTCTTGCCTGCGCCGGGGAAGCCGCTGGTGACGACGGAGACCCCGGCGATGACGGCCGCGCGGAGGAAGGCTGCCGCCTGGCGGGTGATGGTGCCGCGCTCCACGAGCTGGTCGAGGGTGACGTCGACGAGGCGGTGGATACGGATGACGATCGTCGGTCGGGTGGCGACGGGTTCGGCGATCGCTGCCAGACGCGCCCCGCCGGGCAGGTCCATGTGCAGTCGCGGCCGGGCGCTCGTGAACGATCGGCCGCCCTCCCCCGAGCGGGCGGCGAGCAGGTTGATCTCTCGCTCGAGCTCACGGTCGTTCTCGGCGATCGGGTACTGGTACTTGACCACGCGGCCGTCCGCGTAGGAGATCCAGACGTCGTCGAACCCGTTGATGTGGATGTTCTCAACGTCGGGCTCGTCGACGAGCGGCTGCAGCCGACCCAGGCGGAACAGCTGGTCGAAGACGGCCTGCCGGATGGCGGTCTGCATCGGGGCCGGCCAGCGCCCCTCGCCGGGGCGGCGGGTCTGGTCGTCGACGCGAGCTCGGACCCGGTCAACGATGTGGTCCTGCGCTGTCTGTTCGCGCTGCTCGGCGGTGATGTCCATGGACTCGCTGAACACTGCGGCGAGCTCACGGGAGACCTCGTCGCGAATGGCGGCGATGTCGGCCCAGGGCAGATCGCTGCGGGCGTCGAGGGTGGTTGGCGGGGTGACCTCGGGTGCCGGCCGCTCGGGGATGGTGGGCGGTGCCGGCACGATCGGAGCTGCGGGTGCCGTGGGGACTGCCTCGGCCGGGGCGTTCCGCTGTGCCGCGCGGGTCAGGTGCGCGGCGGCGTGGCCCAGGTTGCGCAGGCCCGTGTCGGCCGGTGCGGTCGTCGGCGCCTGCGGGGTGGCCGGTGCCGGCGCGGTGAAGAACGGGATGTTTCCCAGGTCTGCGGGGTCGGGCGTGGGGTCGCTCACTGCTGTCCCTCCCAGTCGGTGGTCGTGTAAGTGCGGGTGTTGAGGACATCGCTGTAGCTGAGCAGCAGCGCGCCGATGGCCCGCGCGTAGGGGGTGCGCTGGGCGCCGAGGGTGGGTGCGCCGACCGAGTAGATGGCGGCGCCCTTCGGATCCCAGGGGATGGTGCCCAGCAGGTTCATGCCGATCTGCTTGGTGACGGTCTTGAGAGGCCAGGTCTCCTGCGTGGTGGGGCGTTCGGTGACGAGGAGATCGACGTAGCTGGCGTGCCCGATCTCGTTGAGCGTGTTCAGCAGCCACTCGGGGACGGTGTTGCGGTTCTCGTCGAGGGAGCGCCAGTGTGCGAGCACGGCTGCCACGGAGGGCAGCGTGCGATCGGTGAACAGGGTGATGCTGTCCGCCTCGCGCAGCAGCGGGAGTCGAGGGTCGTTGACGTGGAGGCGCCCGCCGTCGACGAGGATGTCGTACCCGGCGGACTCGTAGGGGCGCAGCGCGTCGAGCAGTGCCCGCCAGAAGTGGGGGCCCGCGCCGGCGGCGCCCTGCAGACTCTTGAAGCCGGGGATGAGCACTGAGCGGGGGCTGAGCTCGACGGTCTGTTCCCAGAGCTTGTCAGGGGTCAGAGCGCCGTACTGGTCGGCGACGGCCGCTTCGGTCAGTCCGGTGCTGTGGTAGACCTGCCCGCGGATGAGTCCGGGGATGATGCTGCTGGTCTTGGTGGTGTCGGCCTCGACGAGGATCACGGGCTTGGACCAGTTGAGGGCCAGGGCGCCGGCGGCGGTGGTCACGCCGGGAGCGCCGGACGCGCTGGCAAGGAAGATGATCGCCATGCGGGGTCACTCCCCCGTCGAGTCGATGACCAGCGCGACGCGGCCGGTGGCGGCACGAGCGGCGATGTCGGGTGCTTCACGGTTCGGCACGACCAGGTCGACAACCCACACCTGGGTCTCAGTGTCGTAGGTGGCGGTGAACACCGTGGCGTTGAAGCTCTTGGGGGTCTCGACGGGCGGGTCGCCCTGAGTGACGGGGGTCTCGACGACACGGACCTTGTCGCCTGCTGCGAGCTGGTAGCCGGGCATCTGTGCCTGGGTGAGCGTGACGCCCACGATCGAGGAGCCGGCCGGCACCGCGAGGGTGTCGCCGGTGTTGGCCGACGTGATGAGGGTGCCGGCGGGCAGGTCGACCAGCGCGGTGGTTCCGACGAGGTCGGCGGCATCCGCGGCGGAGACCGCGTCGACCTGCTGCCCGCCGGCGAGCTGGATGGTCGTGAGGTCGTCCGTGGTGATCGTCTCCCCGCGCGAGACGTCGACGCTGGTCGCCATGACGCTGACGGTGCGGGTGAGGTTCGTGGTGACCCACCACACGCCGATTCCGCCGAGGAGGACAAGCGCGATGCCGAGGGCGATGATCGCGGGGCGCCGGCGAGACTTCGTCGGCTGCAGGACTGCAGGAGTGAGTCCTTGCTTCTGCTCGCCCGGCTCGGTGGTCTCTTTCGTGCGCTTGCTCTTGCGGTCAGTGGTGGTGGTCATTGGAGGTCAATCCTTCATCGTGGGGCGGATGTGGGGTAGGTGTCTAAGCAGTTCGGTGAGTGTCTCATATACCGCTGTAGCGACAGCTGGTCTTCTGCTGTAGCTGGACACCGCACCGTCTAGTCGAGAGGCGGAAGGAATGCCTCGTAGGCGGTGATGATGACGAAGTTCCGGGAGGGAGCATCGAGTTCAGCGGTGACGCGATCGAGGATCGCGCGGTACGACGGGGCAACGCGCACGGTGTGCTTGACGCGGGGCCCCGCGTCGGAGACGGGGGCGGGACGCTTCTGCCTGTTGAACAGATCCGTCCAGTCCTCGTCAGTCTCTTCTCCGCCGGCGGTGGCTTGGCGGATCAGTTCAGGAAGACGCTTATAGGTAGCCGAGACGGCGTCCAGGAGGACCGTCTGGTGGCTCTTGCGCGTCTTGGCCATGTACGCCTGCAGGCGGTCGTTCAGTGGGACCGGAAGGTGGACGGGGACGCCCTTGGTCGCGGTCTCCCGCTCCTCCCTCTCTCCCCCGTCTTCGTCCTCCGTGCGGGTCGTGCGAGTCGGCTGCTTGCGCGGCGCCTGCTTCTTCGCAGGAGCGGCCGCGGGTTCGACCGCCGCTGCAGGGGCGGGCTCCGGGGGCGGAGCCTGGTCGACGGGGGGCTCCACGGGTTCTGCGGGAGCCGGCGTCGGCGCGGTGCGGCGGGTGAGTTTTCCGAGATCCTGACGAGCCATGTCAGGCCTCCTTCATCTGGTTGGCCCACAGCGACGTGAGCTCCAACGCGACACTGGTGTAGTCGGAGATCGCTGCTTGGTTCTTGCGGGAATCGGTGTACTGCGTGACGACCTTGCCGTCGAAGGGAGCGTCCTCGACGCTCGCGGACAGACGAATGTGACGCTGGAAACGCGGGAGTCCGATCTGCCCCTCGATGAACTCGACGGTGTCGAGCTGCTCTTCCCAGTCCTCGAGTCGCCGACCGCCGCGGCGGGTGTCGATCTTGTTCAGCAGGAGTCGGTAGGGCACCCCGGTCGGGATGATGTGCTCGACCAAGGTGTCCGCGACCGATTCGATCGCCATGGTGGCGGCTTCCAGCGGCAGGACGATGAAGTCGGCGACCTGCAGGACTGCGGTGAGGACGCCGGTGTTCTCATGGCTGCCAGGCGTGTCGACGAGGACGATGTCGTAGCCGTCGAGGTCACGCAATCCCATGATGTTGTTGGGATCGACGTCGGCTGCGAAGTCGAACGGAAGGTCATCCCCCGCTCGCTCGGCCCAGCGTGCTGCGGACTGCTGCGGGTCGACGTCGACCACGAGCACATTGTTGGCGCGGGACAGCGCGGCCGCGAGGTTCATGACGGTGGTGGTCTTGCCCACCCCGCCCTTCTGGTTGCAGACGCCGATGATTCTCACGATCGGCCTCCACGGACGAGGGTGTTGACAGCGGTCGCGCCAGTCGAGCGCGCGATGTGCGGATGTGTGGCGCGGGTATGGGGCAACTGTGGCGGGTTCATGGGCGTCAGTATAGCGTCACATTCACGCCTATATGCAACAACAATCGCGCGTGTCGTGCGCGGCGCATGCGCTAGAGGTTGCGATGCAACCGCGCTAGCGCCGTGCACTAGACGCGCTGTATTGGAGCAATGACGGCGCATGCAGTGCGCGTGTACTTGCGCTCTATCTGCGACATGTAACGCGCCAAAGTCGCGACGTACAGGCACAAGCAATGCGCAATCAAAGAGCAGTACAGGCGACCGACTCGCGCTAGTAGTGCGCATGTTAGAGCGCAACATCATGCGCGGGTAGGGCGATGAGCTAGCGCGAGTATTGCGAGTGTTATTGCGGATGACTAGCGCGGGTGTGGCGCGGGGGTTGCTCAGCGTATCGCGCGAGTGATGCGGTGATCTGGCGGGGGAGTGGCGGGAGGCTATCGCGACGTTGCTGCGTGGGTACAGCGCAGAGCATCGCGGCGGGGTAGCGCGTGTGTGGCGCCGCGCTGGCGATGGTGGAGTGCGCGTGTCGCGAGGGCTGGTAGGGGAGTCGTGGCGGGGCATCCAAACGATGGATGCGGGCGTAAGCGGGCCTGTGCGGCCTGCTGAGGCGATTTCGGCCATGAGGAGGGCTCCGAGTGAGGCGGAGGGGAAGACAGGGCCCCTGGGGGCCATCCAGAGGCCCTGTCTGTCTGGGGGGGCGGAGCGGTTAGTGTGCTCCGGCCTGTGGGGCGCGCTCGACTCGTCGACTGCGCTTGCCCCTGGATGGCGGGTTGGCTCAGCTGCGGCGCGGGGCGTAGGAGACCTTGGCCTCCATGTCGCCACTGACGGCCTGCATGAGCTTGGTGCGGATTCGGCACACTCGGCGGTTGAGCGTCTCCCGGCTGACGCCGAGCTCGGCCGCTGCTTCCTCACGCGCCACACCGGGGTCACCCTCTGCGAGCTCGATGCGTGCAAGCAGCTGGACCTCGTCGCGGCGGAGGGTGCCGGAGTCGATCGCCCAGGTGAGGATCGTCACCAGATCCCGGAAGACGTCGTCGCTCTCGTCGGGGCCTGCGATCTTCTCGAGCAGCTCGTCCTCGATCGGCATCGCGTCGACGCTGTGCTCGCTGCCGAACCAGACTCCGAGGTTCTTGATCGTCTCGAGACGGATGTTTCCGGAGACGGAGTGGACGCGCTCGAGCGGGTAGGTGTGAATGACCTCCCAGAGCACGCCGATCGTCGCAGTGCGGGCGTCGGCGGGGGAGTGCTGCCACAGGCTGCGCATGCTGCTGCAGCTGCTCGGCAGCCGCAGCGCGAGCGGCATGAACGACTTGAGCAGGACGCGGCCGGCGAAGGTATCGCCGGCGTGCTCGAGGGTGAGCAGCTCGAGCAAGAGCGCGTCGCGCTGTTCGGGAGCTTGCGGCTGCCGGATGAGGTTCACGGCCTCATCGCCGGTCAGCTCGCCGAGCGTTCCGAAGTGGTGAGTGGTGTGGGAGTGGAAGCTGTTCCACTCGTCGAACAGCTGGTCGGCAAGAGGTGATGTCTTCGCCCAAGCAGTCATGAGAAATGGCCCTTCGTCGTGACGTCGGTTGACGAAGGGCCACGTTCCTCAGCACCCCTGGTTCAGATCCTGGAAAGTTCCGGGCGGGCAGGAGAGTGCCCGACCGGCGGATGCTGGCTTCGGTGGGTCTGAGTCGCGATCCGATGCTGTAAATGCCCGTTCAGGGGTGGTTTCCATGTCTCGCTGCATGGGCGCAATATCCACGCAAGATTTCTTCGATCCGCGATGTCCGCGAAGGGCCGAAAACCCGGCCTATACAGATATGCCCCCGTTGGTCGGGAGGCATCAGGACTCCGCGGAAGGGACAGAAACGTGAGCGAGAGCAGCACCGCAGACAGCGCCGACGACGCCATGTGGGAAGGATTCAAGCCCGACGCTGCACGCGCGATCCGTGCGCGCCAGGGGTTCGAGGAAGCGGTGGCGAGCACCCTCGACGCACCCTTCGACCCCTCCACGCATGGCCGCGTGGTGAAGGCGGTTGAGGAGCTCTCGGCAGCGGTGCCGGCAGCTCTGCGGGTGGCGCAGCTGCGAGTGGGAGGAGCTGCATAATGGCGCGCCGCGAGAAGACGTCGAAGCCAGCCAAGGAGACGAAGACCGTCCCGGCACAGGGGAGCAGCTGGACCCATGGTCGGCAGCTGGGCGGCAAGGTGCTGTCCGCACTCCTGTTCGCCGCGATCGCGTGTGGGCCCATCGCGCTCTTCGCCGCGGCCGCACGTCCGGCGCCCGTCGTCGCCGCAGCGCCCGAGGCGCAGGCAGCGGGGCTGAGCACGCAGCAGCAGGCTGCCGGCGGTTACGCGGAGGGATTCGTCTCCTCGTGGCTGAGCGCGACGAAGGACGCGCCGGGTGACCTGGCTACCTACGTCGACCTGGCGGCGCTGCGGCAGCTGTCGGTCACGGCCTGGGAGTACCGCGACCTGTCCGTGGTCTCCATCACACCCGTCGACGGCTCGGACTTCGTCAACGTCGTCGTCGCGGCGAACATCAAGGAGCTGTCGGTGACGGACTCCGACGACACCAGCACGACGAGCTGGCCGCGCCGCTACTTCCAGGTGGCGATCGCGGTCAACGGAGACACGGTGCGGGCAGTCGGTCTCCCGGCCCAGATCTCCGCTCCCGTCCAGGGCGAGACAACGTCGCTGGTCTACAAGCAGACCATCGGATCCTCTGACCCGTCTGCGGAGACGGTGTCGGCGTTCCTCGGCGCGTACCTTGCCGGCTCGGGCGACCTGTCCCGATACAGCGCCCCGGACACATCCTTCGTGGCGATCTCGCCCGCCCCCTACGTGATGGTCAACGTCGAGGAGCTGCGGTCGGACCTGACGCCCACGGAGTCCCCGAGCGATGGCGACACCCTCAAGGTGCTCGCGACCGTCTCACTGCTGAGCCCGCTGGACCAGCAAGTGACCTCGACGTACACGCTCACCCTCACCGCGCGTGCCTCCCGCTGGGAGGTCAGCGCCATTGATCTTGCACCGCAAGCGGTCTCCGACAAGGGATCGACAACCCCCACGCCGACACCGTCCGGTAACGGCAACTAAGGAAGGAACACCAACCATGTTCGATTGGATCAACGGGATCACCGCTGATGCGACGACTGCTTTCCGGGCGGTCGTGTTTCTCGCAGCAGCAGTGATCTTCTTCGTCGTCGCCGCCAAGGTGCGGTTCGCCATGGCGACGACCATCATCACCGGCATCGCGTGCGGCCTGGCCATGTTCCTCGCCGCCGGCGGTGGCGAGTGGGTCATGGGCCTCATCCAGACCGAGACCGTCGACGCCATCGGAGTGACGATCCACCAGATCGCAGCTCCGGCGGACGTCCTGGTGCTCAACGAGACCACCACCGCGGCCGGCGACACGGTCTACCGGCTGGTCGCGTAAGGGGCGAACGTGGCCGATCGCGACGAAGAGAGAGAGGTTGCGCGCTTCTACACGCGCAGCCGCCGGTTCCCAAAGTTCATCGGCCGTCTCCACGACGGCACGAAGATCCCTGGGGGCCCCTACACGCTGACGCAGGGCGTCGTCCTGGCGATCGTCCTGGTCGTCGCGCTGATGACGCAGAGCGTGTGGGGGACTGGCTCTCCGATCGTCGACATTCCCGTCGCTGCCTTCGTGTCCTGGGGAGCAGCGTGGGGAGCCGGAAGGATCCCGGCCACACGCCGGAACCTGCTGAGCATCATCACTAGCGGCATGTCCGCGATGACCCGCCCCGCAGCCGGCCGCTACCGCGGAGTGACCATGCGGGTTCGCCCGCCCCACTTCGCAGGCGGCGGAACAACGATCGCCGAGCCGGTCGGAGCCACGCTCGCCCGCCCGGATAGCGAGAACACCGCACCCGCACCGGAAGCGCCCGTCGTGGCGCAGCCGGTCCTGCAGCCGCGCTCGACGCCGCTGCCGGCGCACGCACCCGCACACGCGGTCAGCGGCGTCGAGCGCCTGCTGCAGCAAGCCCGAGGAGGCAACTGACCATGAGCTACTCATCCCTCCTCCCCATCCTCGGCGGCACGCCGATCACGGTCCCCCTCAGCGGCGGTCGCGATCTGCTGCTGGCCACGCCGACCGACTGAGAAACGAGACGACGATGCAGATTCCGGCAACAGCGATGACGAGCAACCTGATGTGGACCCGCTCGGGCGTGGTCTGGGCGACGTGGCGGCTGCAGCCGCTCCCGTATGCCTACGCCACCGCGGCCGCAAAGCAGCTCGTCAAGGCGCACCACCAGGCGCTTTTCCAGGCCCACCGGGGCGAGGGGCTGCTGCTGGGGCTGTGCGCTGACCTGGACCCGGTGTCGATCGTGGAGCGGATGCTGGATGGGGTTCGCATCGACGAGTGCCCCGACTGGGCGCGCGAGGTCGAGCTGACCCTGGACGCGCTCGAGCAGATCCCGCTCGGAACGCGCGCGTTCTGGTTCTCGGTCCCGCTCGCGGCCGGTTCGATGAAGGCGCGCGCGATGTCGGCACTGCGCGCCGCCGACACCAAGCTGCGTGACACGCTGGCTCTTCCCCGTCAGCTGCCTACCGACTCCGAGATCGCCGCTGCTGCGCGGATGGCCAAGGAGATCGAGGTCCGCATCCCCGCCGCGTTCCAGCCGACCCGCGCAACGCCCGCCGAGCAGATCTGGATCGCCCTTCACTCGCAGCAGCGCGGCCTCTCCGCAGACCTCGCCGCCCCTGTCCCGCCTGCCGAGGGTACGGAGGACGGATTCGGCGCCGACGAGCTCGCGCACTTCCAGATGCCCTCCGCGATGCCAAACCCTTGGCTCGACGAGGGCGGGCAGAGTGACATCGCCCCCAAGTCCGGGCAGCAGTTCCTCCCGTTCAAGCGCCGCTACCTCAAGGTGCACAGCCCCTACGCGGACGAGACGTCGTCCTACCAGGTGGTGCAGGCCATGGTCGCCGCGCCCAAGGCCGGCTGGGTCTCGCCCGGCGTCGAGTGGATCTCACACGTCGACCAGTTCCCCCTCGACGTCGACTGGGGGATCCGTTTCACCGTCACCGGCGCCGACGAGGTCAAGCGTCGCAACAAGAAGGCCGAAACCGCCATCGAGGAGCAGTACAAGCATCAGGAGGGCACCGCGACGATCACCGGCGGCGGATCCGACCTCGGCGAGATCGCAGAGACGCTGGCCGCGTACCACGCCTCCCTCAACCGCTCCGACAAGGAGGTCGAGGTTCAGGCGACGGTGCTGTTCGCTGTGGGGGCAGATACCGCCGATCTCGCGAAGGCCAAGGGCCGATTCGTGGCAGACGAGTACAAGCGCGCCGACTTCCTCCTCGAGGCGCCCCTGGGCGGTCAGGAGGAGCTTTGGTGGGCGATGATCCCCGGCACGCCCACCGGGCGCATCGTCCGTGAGCTCACCCAGATCACGACCGGCCGGGAGTTCGCGACCGGAGTGCCGCTTTCCAGCAACGAGCTCGGAGACGAGAAGGGCGCCCGCTTCGGCGAGAACATCAGCACCGCACGCCACACCCCGATCCTCCGCGACGCGGACGGCAGTATCCAGGCCGACACCAGCGCCAGCTTCGGCGTGGTCGCCGAGCTCGGCGCCGGCAAGAGTGTGCTGCTCAAGGGAGACATGGGCGACACGGTCGACCGCAACGGCCGCGTCGTCGCGATCGACCGCACAGAGGCCAAGGAGTACGCGGTCTTCGCGCAGAGCCTCCGGCCGGACACCACGACGATCGTCGACCTGATGACCCCGGAGTACTCGCTGGACCCGCTGCGGGTGTTCGGCCCTCTCGTCGGCGCACGCATGGTGCAGTCGCTCTTCGCGGTGATGCTCGGCATCCGGGCTCGCGACTCCCGAGGCGTTGCCCTGTCCCGCCTCCTCGAGCCGGAGTACGTCGCCGCGCACGACATCACCAGCCTCGGTCGCCTGCGGGCACATCTCAAGACGATCTCCTCCGCGGAGAGCGATGAGCTGTCGGGCCTGATCAACCTGGTCGCGTCGAAGGACATCGGCGAGGTCCTCTTCAACGACGGGCTGACCGCTGTCGACCTGAAATCGCGTGCCCTGGTCTTCCTCACCCATGGGCTGTCGCTGCCGGACAAGACCGAGCTCGAGCACGCGCACCTGTTCGAGGAGATGCCCCTGGAAAAGATCTACGGCCGCGCGATGTACGCGATGCTCATGGGGATCTCCCGCGAGGTCTGCTTCATGAACCCCGGCGAGCTCGCCGGCGCCTACTTCGACGAATGCCACCACATCACCCAGTCACCCGAGGGTGAGCGCGACCTGCGCATCGGCATCCGCGATGGCCGCAAGCACCGCGCGTTCTTCGCCCTTGGCTCCCACGATCCCGCCGACTTCGGTGAGACCCAGACGCGCGGCCTGCTCAAGACCCGCTACGTGATGCGTCAGACCGACAAGGATCTGGCGCGCCGCGCGATCGAGTGGTTGACCGGCGAGCCTGCAGACCCGGCGATGGTCCAGGTGGTCACCGAGGATCTGTCGCCGCTCGGCCCGGACGGCAAGGTCGCCCCTGAGCGGCGCGGTGAGGGCCTGGTCCGTGACCAGCGCGGCCGGATCGGAAAGTTCCGCAAGACGCTCCCCGAGCGCCCCGACCGACGCGAAGCGGTGCTGTCGACTCCGTCTCTGGTGACGCCATGATCGGGTTCTACCGGCACACCTTCGAGACCCTGGGCGGCGCGTTCTGGCGGATCCGGTTCTGGGTGCATGATCACCCCCGGTGTAGCAAGGTCTTCGCCGTGATCCTGATCGACCTGTTCCTGGTCCTGTTCGGCAACACGTACTGGGCCTTCGCCGCTGACGGTGGCGGCTCGTCCCCGTTCATGCTCGGCGGCGACATCACCGACAGCGACGGCGTCCCCCTGACCAACTACACGGTGCTCCCGCTTGACCGCGGCGACGTGTTCACGATGGGGAAGTTCTTCATCTCCATGTGGATCGACCCGATCTGGACCGGGCATCTGGGTCTGGTGTCGTGGATGATCTGGTTCTGCGACTGGCTGCTCTCCTTCGAGTGGGTCGACATCGTCGCGGCACCGTTCGGTGCGCTGGCCGACCTCCTGCAGGACTTCCTCGGCGAGATCGCGTGGATCCCGTTCGCGCTGACGATCGCCGGCGGAGTCGCAGGCCTGGCGATCATGCTCGGCCGGCACTCCACCGGGTGGGCGGAGCTGTTCATCTCGGCGTGCTGCGCAGTGCTGGCAACCGGGCTGCTCGCCAACCCGATCGCCTCGCTCACCGCCGCCGGCGGCGCCTTCGACACCGCCCAGGAGTACGGCGGTCAGATCGCCGCCGTCGTCGTCACCGACGACATCAACAGCACGGAGCTCGACTCCGAGAACCTGCTGTCCGCTGCGGTCACATCGCAGCTGGTCGACATCTTCGTGAAGATCCCTGCGCAGACGATCGCGTTCGGCCACGCCCTCGAGGGGCAGTGCGCCACGACCTTCACCGACACGATGACCAGCTCGGCGCCTATCCAGACCGGCGGCAACGAGGTCCGCGACGCGGTCGGCGGCTGCGACGAGGAAGCGAAGACGTTCAACCAGAACCCCAACTTCGGCCAGGTGCTCACGGCTGTCACGATGACCCCCGGCGCGTTGACCCTGTTCATCCTCCCGATGGCATTCGCCGTGCTGTTCCTGGTCACGGTGCTCGGCTTCCTGATCTCCGCGATCAAGACCATGTGGAACGTCTACATCGGGATCCTCCCGGTCAACCGATACCCGCTTTGGAAGTCCCTCGCCGACACCTTCATGGGCCTGGTCGCGATCGTCTTCATGGCGGTCGTCATGGCTGCCGTTCTCAAGCTGACCGTCGCAGCAATCACCGGGCTCAGCAGCCTGGGGATCCCGCTCGTCGCGCAGATGACCTTCGCAACGCTGGTGATGATCGTGCTGCTGTTCCTGATCATCCGGGCGCGCCGGATCGCGAAGAAGACAGGCCAGTCGATCGCCGAGCAGCTCTCGCGGTACGGCATCGGCAAGGGTGGCCCGACGCAGCGCGACGGGGTCAAGACCGTCGCGGCGATGGGCGCCGTGTCGACGATCGCGGCCGCGGCTCTGCGCCGCCCTGACAACACGGTCGACGCGCGCTCCATCAACTTCGGCGCTGCGGCCGCGCAGGACATCGGCACAATGACCGCCACACGCCCGCCCGCGACGCCTATGCCGCCCTCTTCGCCATCCGGCGGCTCGTCGGGCCGTCCGGCGCTCCCGTCGCCGCAGAAGGGCCCTGGGGGCGGATCAGCGGCGGGTGCCGCCGCCAAGGCATCGAAGACGGCGGATCTGGTGTTCACGGCCGCGCGAATCGGTAAGGGCGCCGCAGCTGGCGGTCTTGCCGGCGCCGCCGGCGCCGCGGCGCTCGAGGTCGGTGGCCGGGTGGCGACCAAGGGGGCATCCAAGGCGGTCTCCGCGGCCGCGTCCGCCGGTAGCAGCACGCCACGAGCTGCCGGTGACCCGAAGGTGGTTCCGATGGTCGTCGACCCGGCGCCGACGTCGACGCGCACCCCGGACGGCCCGCGCCGCATCGTCGTGGACTCTTCGGGCATGGGGCACATCGAACGGCGCCCCTCCTCCTCCGGGGTCGTCGACATCACGTCGCTGCCACCGCGCGCCCCTCGATCCCCGCGCAGCGGTGAGATGCGTGCCCGGCTCGCGATCGCGCAGAAGTAGTCCGCATGTCCGCATCGGGAGTGCTCGAGCGCACCGCTGACGTCGCAGGCGCCGCCAGCGGTGGAGACGACGGGGACGGAGGCGGCTCGCGCAAGGTCATCCTCTGGGTGATCGCGCTCGTGCTGGTGCCGGTGGTGATCTTCGCCGGCTACACGATGTTCCTGATGATGGCGATCGCCGGCGCCTCCGGCGGCGGGTCGTCGCAGTGCACAGCGGGTTCGCTGACAACCGACAAGCTCGAGGTCCAGACCACCGGAGGATCGACCCGCACCCTCGGTGCGACCGAGCTCAGCCACGCGGCCACCATCCTCGCGGTCGCTCGATCCCTGGGTGTGTCCGCGCGAGGACAGCAGATCGCGATCATGACCGCGCTGCAGGAGTCCGGCCTGAAAATGTATGCCAACTCCTCGGTGCCCGAATCTCTCGACTACCCCCACGACGCGGTTGGCAGCGACCACGACTCGGTCAACTACTTCCAGCAGCGCGTGTCGGGCTGGGGCACCGTCGAGGATCTCATGGACCCCGTCTACGCCGCCAAGGCGTTCTTCGGCGGCGAGGAGGGCCCCAACGGCGGATCTCCTCGAGGACTGCTCGACATCCCCGGCTGGGAGGAGATGGGGCTGGGAGAGGCTGCGCAGACCGTGCAGGTCTCCGCGTACCCGACCGCCTACGACAAGTGGGAGCCCGCCGCTCAGCAGATCATCACCGCGGTCGGCGGGTCGGTCAGCTGCGACAGCAGCACCGTCGTCGGGCAGGCCGCATTCCCGCTCTCTCCGGGCTACCAGATGACGTCCGGCTACGGTCCCCGCGACATCTCGGTCCCTGGCGCCTCCTCGTGGCATGTTGCGATCGACCTGCAGCACTGGCCGAACCCGTGCGGCGACCCCGTCTACGCGATCCTGCCTGGCACGGTGACCCTCAGCAGCTCGCTGTGGCTGTCAATCAAACACCCCGATGGGTTCGTGGTCTCCTACCTGCACATGTACAAGAGCGAGCGCCTCGTCGACGTCGGGGACACCGTCACTGCCGGCCAGCAGATCGGTGCGGTCGGGAACGTGCCGCCCAGCGGAGGATGCCACCTGGACTTGCGCATCAACAAGAACGGGACGACCAACGCGGCCGTCGCCGCGCTGCGGGAAGCACCTGCTCTGGGTGCTCCCGCCCAGTACGCCGGCTTCGTGGACCCCGAAGAGTTCCTCCGCCTCTACGGCATCGAGATCTGCCCCACAGACGGCACCTGCCGGCGCCTCTAGCCCCCTGGAAACCCGCGCGATATCACGGTTTGCGCCCTACTGACGACCTGGAAACCGGCCTGTAGTGTGGGGATCAGCCCCGGCCCGAAACGGGGCCGAAGCCTCCCCCATTCAGACGGTGACTCGTGCCCTCAACAGATGTCAGCGCCACTGGCGACGCCGACCGACCCGCAGGGTCAGTCTCGGCCACCGGCTACCGCTCAATCGCGTACTTCCTCCCGGTTGCCCTGCACTCGCGGCTCAAGGCTGCGTGGTGGGCGACGAGAGACGAACCGGAGGGCGCGCCGGCGTTGGCCGGTCTCGTCGAGGTCGCGATCGGCCACGAGGCCGACCGTCTCGAGCAGCTCTACAACGAGGGCGTCCCGTTCCAAGCCGCGCCCACCCGCGCCCAGGGGGTCAACCCCAAGGGGGCTTCCGGGTACCGCCACCAGACCTACTACCTGCCGGTTGCCCTGCATGCGCGGCTCAAGGCTGCGTGGTGGGCGACGAAGGATAAGCCGGAGGGCGCCCCAGCGTTGGCCGGTCTCGTCGAGGTCGCCTTCGAGCGCGAAGCGAGCCATCTCGAGCAGCTCTACAACGAAGGCGTCCCGTTCCCGCCGGCGCCGGCCAAGGCACGGGGCATCAGTCGTGCCGCAGCGCAACGTCAAGGCGAGTGGCTCCGCGGCGAATGGGAGCGCCGGCGGCAGGCGCAGACCCCGCCCGACGCCACCGACGACTGACCTCACCCCGGCGAGCTCCGGGGTGTTGCAGGGAGTATGCGCCGCAGTATGCCGCCGATATGCGCCGCGATATTGCGCCATACCTGCGCGAGGGTTGCTGCTGGAAATATTTCCCAGGGGGAGGGGGTCAAGCTCGATTCGACAACCGTGCCTGCGGCAGAACGCCAATCGGGCTTGATCCTATCACCCGTGTCAAGCGCGGGTGTAGCGGAGGTATTGCGCTCATGCGCGCCGCGATGTGGCGCAATACCCGTTTCCAGTCCACCGTCTCGATCTCCTCGGGCTCACTCTGGCGTAGGGGACATCACGAGTGCGTCAGGGCACGCGGAGAATCCGCGATGTCCGCGAAGGAGCCGATCGCCGGCCTATACCTCGCAAGAGGGTCGTGAAGTACTCGGCCCGCTCAGGAGGCTCGAATGGCAACTCGTGTGGCATCACGTCCGCCGGCACGACCGCCCGCACCGGCAGCGGTGGCGTTGGGTGTTCTTCCCCGACGTCAGCTGACCGGGATCATCCCGGCGCTGCTGTGCATCGCTCTGGCGACGGCAGTGACGGGGCTGAACGCGGTGCGGCCGTTCACCGATCTGGTTCCGCTGCTGTGGGTCGTCGCGGTGCTGCTCGCCGCCGCCGCCGTCGTGTCCGGTGTGCGCACCTTCCAGCGTGAGGGTCGGATGGACCCGGCGATCGAGGCGGTGCTTCCACTGCTCGGCGCGGCGCAGCCGACGCGCGCGCTCGTCGAGCCGGTGAAGTGGACCCGCGGATGGGTGGGACTCCCGGAGCGCATCAAGATCCGATACGCCTCACACGTCGACGACACCGATCCTCGCTTCGTCGATCAGATCCTCGCCGGCCTGGCCCGCCGGCTCGGAGCGGAGTACCGGGTGCGCAAGCACAACTCGAGGCGCTGCGTGCTCGTCGTCGAGCTCGCCCCAGCCAGCGATCCGATCTCCCGCGAGCAGCAGCGCGCGATCGAGGTCGTCAAGCTGGTCATCGACCCGAGCGCGAACGTCTCTGTGAAGAGCGCCGAGGACGGATCGGTCTCGAAGATCGAGGTCAAGCACAACGTGGGGCCGAAGATGGCCATCGCCGCCCGACGCTCTCAGGTCGAGAAGGTGGTCTCTTCGATGCTTCCCGGCCGGTGGCGGGCGCACTGGGATCTCGAAGGCGACAAGATCACGTTCGAGGTCCGGCCGACGATGCCAGACATGGTCCTGCACGAAGTGGAGCCCGCAGCCGCGCTCACCCATGCCGCCTACAAGGCGTTCAGGATCCCGATCGGCCCCGACGAGGACGGCCAGATCCAGTCGTGGCATCCGGCGGTCTCTCCGCACTGCCTCGTCATCGGTGGCACCGGATCGGGCAAGACCAGCTTTCAGCACACGGTGCTCACCCACCTGGCGCACGCGCACTGGCGGGTGTGGGTACTCGATGGGAAGAGGATCGAGTTCGCCGGGTTCCGGGACTGGCCCAACGTCGAGCTCGTCGGCGCGCGCGTGGAGCACCAGGTGCGGATGCTGCATGCCGCGCACGAGCTCATGGAGGAGCGGTACTCGCAGCTCGAGAACGGCACGGCCCGTCTCGAGGACTTCGACCCGCTCGCCCTGATCATCGACGAGTACGCGACGTTCAAGGCGCGCGTGCAGCGGTGGTACAAGACGGTCAAGCCCAAGGGGGCGCCAGCGCAGGCTCCCGTCCTCGATCTGCTCTCCGACCTCGCCCGCCTGGCGCGATCCGCGAAGATCCACATCCTGCTGGGCCTGCAGCGTCCCGACGTCGAGTTCCTCGGCGGTGAGATGCGAGACAACTTCGGCGCCCGCGTCAGCTTCGGCCGTCTCTCTCCGCAGGGCGCCAACATGATGTGGGACAGCTTCGCGGTCGGTGTCGCGATCCCGCGCAACAAGCGCGGCCGTGGCGTCACCCTGAACGCCGAGTCCCTCCCCGTTGAGATCCAGGCGTTCTACACGCCGGATCCAGCGAAGCTCGACTCCACCGACAAGGGCGACTGGGATCACCTGGCGGCGCTGCGCCCCGAGGTCGCGGACTACGAGCGGATGATGGTGCGCGACCCGGAAGCGGAGCTCACCGACGATGGCGAGGGCGAGGAGATCGAGCCCGACTACTTCCAGTGGGCTTCGGCCGAGATCGTCCCGTGGGATCCCGCGGCCTCGTCGACGAGCAAGCACGAACCCCTCCGCCCCGCGAACGTCACTCCGCTGGACCCGCGCGAGCGAGTCAGGTTCGTCCCCGATGTCGACGACGAGACACCTGACGTCGACGCGGCCGCGGACGGCGACGGGTACGGCGAATCGCTCGAGGGGCCCGCGGTGGAGCTCGAGGTCGGAGATCTCCTGCTCGTCGACTCGGCCTTGGGCCTGTGGGCCGTGATCGAGGGTGTGGAGCCCGATGTCGTCGACGACGAGTACCTCGCGATCGAGTACCGCGACCTCGACAACGGCGAGGACGGGTTGCTGACGGTCTTCGACAACTCGGTGGTCAGCTACCGCCGACCCGAGGCTGCGTGATCGTGGCCGCCATGACGCTGCGGGCCACCTGGCCCCGAGAGAAGGGATGAGCCGGATGTCGAACCAGAGCGTGTCGGAAGACGACTGGATCTCGCTGCTGCTGATCGCCGTGCTCGTCCTGGCTAGCGGCGCCGTGTCGCTGGGGATGTTCCTCGATCCGCTGCGCGCGTGGATGCTGCAGTACCACTTGCTCGAGCAGGGCGATGCCGTGGCGATCGCTGTCGTCGACGGCGTTGGGCTCGGCTGGGGGCAGATCCTCGTCATTCTCGCGATCCTGATCGGTGCGATCGCGCTCATCGTGTGGCTCAAGCGCCGCGCGGCTGCCCGTGTCTGAGCTGTCCGCCATGCTCAGCAAACGAGACCCAGAAAGGAGGAGAGATCACCCATGACAACCACACTGACGAACGGCGACAAGTCGATCACGCTGTTCACGAAGCCATCGTGCGTGCAGTGCACCGCGACGTATCGCGCACTGGATGCGAAGGGCATCGACTACGACGTCGTCGACCTCAGCGAGGACGCCGCGGCGCTCGAGCAGGTCAAGTCGCTCGGCTATCTGCAGGCGCCGGTCGTCATCACGGATGAGGATCACTGGTCGGGCTTCCGTCCCGACAAGATCGACGAGCTCGCGCAGCGGCTCGCGTGACTGACAGCAGAGGCCCCGCCGGCAGCTCTTCGCCGGCGGGGCCTCTGCTCTGCTCGTCCGAGTGGGACATCATCTGTGCGGCATGTGCGCCGCTGCCCACCGCTGCAGCAGCTCCTCCCGGAGAGGCCTGTTCAGCTCGAGCATCCGCCGAACCCCGACCGGCGCTGCATCCGTCGGCGTGCCGACGTCGAGCGTGCGCAGCCCGAGATGCTCGCAGGCCCATGCTGCGAGCTCGTCGAGCTCCACAGTGACGGTGGCGGTGACGTCAACGCGCTGCTGCCACTGAACCTTGTAGGCGGGCATCGGACGCTCAATCAGGATTGCGGAAGAAGTCGATCACGAGCGCGATGGTGAGGGGGACGAGGATCACCGCTACAGCGGTGATGATGATGCGATCAAGGATCGGCGCGGCGAGGATCCCGAGCCACCCAGCGAGGACCGCGGCCGCGATGTACAGCAGCGCGATCGCGAGCCGGCGGAGCCAACGAGTCGTGGGCTCCGGGATCGTGCGGGGACGGGCGGCGATGGTCATGAGCTCGCCCCGCTCTGGCCGGCACGGTGCTCGCGGATATGCGTGTACGGGACGGTGCCACGGTGGCCGTAGGCGTCGACGATCGTGACGCTCTTCGGGTTTGTGCGCGTGACGGTGCACCAGCTACCGAAGTACTTGATCTGGTCCCCGACGTCGATGGTGTCCCTGCTGTGGTCGGTGGCGACACCGGTCGCGATCTGCTCGGCCCGGACCTCCTGCCAGTAGATGAGCTGATCATCGGTCGCGGCCAGCTCCCGCTCGAGCCGCTCGGCGTAGGCGCCGGTCGCTGCGACCGTGACCTCGACATACCCGCCGGGGAGGGTGCGTCGGGAACCGTCGAGACGTCGACGGATCCCGGCAAGGTCTGCACGGAGCTTCTCGATCCGGTTCGCCACAGTGATCGGCGCGTACCGCGCATCGTTCGACGCGGCCGCGATGTCGGCACGCACCTGGGCGCGCCGTGCCTCCGCGTCGGCGTCGATCGAGCGGCGGATCGCCGCGTCCGCCTTCGCGATCGCTCGGCGGTGGCCGGCCTCCGAGTGGTGTCCGACCTTGATGGGCTCGCCACCTTCAGGGAGACGTCGCAGCGCGCGTGCTGCGCGCTCCGCCTCCTCTGTGGCGTCCTGTTGGCGCCGAGCGGCGCGCTCCGACAGTGCGGCAGCGCGGTCGTCCCTGCGGTCGACCAGGTCAGCCTCGACGACGGCCGCAGCCCGGCGTTCATAGTCGATCGAAATCTCGACAACGAACCCGGCAGAGGTGAGCTGCTCGGCGGTGCGGTTGATGATCGCGGTCTTCGGTTCGCGGTCGCGGGAGTGGGGGATGTACCAGGATCCGAGCGCCCGGCTCCACCGCCAGCCGTTGGCCTTGAGAGCATCGGCCGTGCCGTCGCCCCGGCTGGTCCCTTCGATGAGGGTGCCTTCCGCGGCAGCGTGGATGATCGTGAGCGTCATGGCCGGCTCCCTTCCCGCGCGGCCGCGTCGTGGGCGAGCGGGTGACGGAACCCGATCTCCCGTTCCCAGACCTCCGCGGCGCGGTGCAGGCCCTCGTACTCCTTCACGCCCAGGTGGTCGGGGGAGTCGACGAGCGTCCGGTGGGCGAACCGACGTGCGATCGCGTCGCCGAGGCGTTCGACGAGGTCACGCGCAGGGGACTGATCCCATCCGGGGTGGTGGCAGGAGACTTCGGCGAGTAAGAGACGGCTGCGCTCGATCTGCAACGCCTGCTCGTCATCGGCCATGGGGACGATCTCGGCGACCGGCTGCCATTCGTAGCGCGGTGCGGCGATGTGCTGCTTGATCGCGTAGCTGACGCTCGCGTAGTTCTCGTCCCAGAGGCTCTGACCCATCCGGTCGGCGTTCTCCGCGAGCTCGCGCGGAGTGTTGCTGCGGTAGGCGGGCGTGGAAATGTAGGCGGCGGTGACCAGCAGGTCGATGGTGTCGCGGTTCACGGGAAACGCGCGCATGATGAGACCCCCTCGGTAGGTGGTGAATGTGACATTCACTACCCTAGGGCCGGTAGTCACCCATGTCAATGCATGATGATGATGATGCCGCCGCAGCATCCCCAGCCACGCCGTGGGCAGGGTGGGTGGTATGAGGCGAGAGGGGCCTGGGCGGATACCGTTGGGATCGTGCCGAAGTCACTGTCGATGAATGAGATCCGAGCCCGCGCTGCGCAATTCACCCGCGATTGGCAGGATGAGCCCGGCGACGAGCGACAGCAAGCGCAATCTTTCGTTCGGGATCTGCTCGGCGTGTACGGGATCACCCAGACCCGCGCGGCGTTCTACGAGAAGCGCGTCAAGCGCTCATCGACCGGCTCGCGCGGATACATCGACGCGCTGATCCCTGGTCTCGCACTTATCGAGATGAAGTCGGCCGGCAAAGATCTCGTTGCGGCCGAGCAGCAGGCGCTCGACTACATCGACGACCTTCCCGACCCGGAGGTTCCTCGGTGGGTCATCACGAGCGACTTCCGCCGGTTCCGCCTGCTCGACCTTCACGCTGAGAGCGAGGGCGTGCAGGAGTTCACCCTGACCCAGATGCGGGATCGTGCCGACGCGCTGGCGTTCCTCGCCGGGTACGGTGAGCGCACCTTCGGATCGAAGGCGCAGGAGTCGGCGTCAATCAAAGCGGCGAAGCTGATGGCGTCCCTCTACGAGGCTCTCGAGGGGTCTGGGTACGACGATCACGAGGCGTCGGTGTTCCTGGTGCGCACCTTGTTCGCCCTCTACGCTGATGACGCCGGAGTGTGGGATCGCGATCTGTTCCTCGAGTTCCTCGAGACCCGCACCGCGACGGATGGTTCCGACCTCGGGCCTCAGCTGTCGTTGTTGTACCAGGTCATGGGGCGCGAGCCGTCTCGTCGGCAGTCGAACCTCGACGAGCTAATCTCGCGGTTCCCCTACGTCAACGGCGGGGTCTTTGAGGAATCGGTGTCGATCCCGTCGTTCGATGCCGGCATGCGTGACCGGCTGATCTCGGCGGCGATGTTCAACTGGTCTGCGATCTCGCCGGCCATCTTCGGCAGCCTCTTCCAGGCTGTCAAAGACAAGGCAGCTCGGCGTGAGCTCGGTGAACACTACACAACCGAGACCAACATCATGAAGGTCATCGGCCCGATGTTCCTCGATGAACTGCGGCAGCGGTTCACGGACGGATATCACGACACCGCCAAGCTCAAGAAGTTGCGTGCCGACATGGGGCTGATGCGGTTCCTGGATCCAGCGTGCGGCTGCGGCAACTTTCTGGTGGTCGGTTACCGGCAGATGCGAGCACTCGATCTTGAGGTTCTGCTGCGGATCCAGGAGTTGTCCGGCGAGACGGCCCGCACGATGTTCTTCACCGAGGAGCACCTGGCCGTGCGGCTATCGAGCTTCCACGGGATTGAGCTCGAGGAATGGCCTGCCCAGATCGCAGCGACGGCACTGCACCTGGTGGAGCACCAGGCGAACCAGGCGATGGAGCTGGCGCTAGGATCTGCGCCCGATCCGCTGCCACTGGACAAGATCAAGAGCATCGTCGTCGGCAACGCGCTGCGCGTCGATTGGGCAACCGTCCTAGGACCGACCGAGCACCTGTACATCATGGGAAACCCACCCTTCCTCGGCCACGCCACCCGCTCGTCAGAGCAAGCGCAGGAACTGCGCGACGTGTGGCGGCGGGACGACATTGGGCGGCTGGACTACGTCACCGGCTGGTATGCGAAGGCGCTCGAGTTGCTCGGCCGTCCCGGCTACCGGGGCGAGTTCGCCTTCGTCTCGACGAACTCGATCGCGCAGGGGGAGCCTGTGCCGGCGCTCTTCGGCCCTGTGTTCGCCGCAGGGTGGCGAGTCAAGTTCGCACATCGGACATTCGCCTGGTCCAGTGAGGCGCCCGGTGCCGCGGCAGTGCATTGTTCGGTGATCGGATTCGACCGGCCGTCGAGGAAGAGGGCGCGGCTGTTTGACTACTCCGGAAACCTCAAAGGCGAGCCCGTCGAGATCCCCGTGGTGGATCAGCTCAACGGCTACCTGGTGGACGGCCCGATTGTCCTGGTCGATCAGCGCCGAAGCCCACTGGCCTCGGCGCTTCCTCCAATGGTGTTCGGGAACATGGCTCGTGACGACGGCAACCTCCTGATCGAGCCAGGCGACTACGCGGAGGTCATGGCGGATCCGATCGCCGCGAAGTACGTCCGACCGTTCGTCGGCGCCCGGCAGCTCATCCACAACGAGCCCCGGTGGTGTCTGTGGCTCGTCGATCTGGACCCCAGCGACATTGCCCGCTCACCGATACTCCGCCGGCGGCTGGATGCCGTGCGCCAGTTCCGCGCAGCATCGAGGGCCGAGTCCACTCGGCAGATGGCGGAAACGCCGCACCTATTCGGTCAAAGGTCGCAGCCCGACACGCCCTATGTCTGCGTGCCGCGGCATGCGAGCGAGACCCGCAAGTTCTTCCCGACAGCCCTGTTCACCCCGGATGTGATCTGCGGTGACGCCAACTTCAAAGCAGATGACCCGGACGGCCTCGCGTTCGCAGTGATCTCGTCTTCGGCATTCATCACCTGGCAGCGCACCATCGGAGGCCGCCTCGAGTCTCGTCTGCGCTTCTCGAGCACCCTGACGTGGAACACCTTCCCGCTGCCTGCCATCACCGATTCACAGCGTGCCGCGATCATCGCCGGCGGCCGAGCCGTTCTGGATGCGAGAGCGCTACGCCCAGAACGCTCGCTCGCAGACCACTACAACCCCCTGGCGATGTCGCCCGAGCTGCTCCGTGCCCACCGCGAACTCGACGCTGCTGTCGACAAGACTCTGGGGCTGCGTGGAGCAGCAACGGAAGCTGACCGGTTGCGAGCGCTGTTCGCCAGCTTCGCGAAGCTCACTACAGCGAATGAGCTCGCGATGCCGAAGAAGCGTCCCCGTAAGGCGAGAGCCGTGAGCGCGGCGTCGTGAACTGGCCGTACCCGACCGTCCCCGTCGACGGGATCGCGACGGTTGATGAGGACGGCGAAAATCAGGTCTGCGCTTGCGGCAATGATTCGGCTACCCAGGATTGGCGAAGTGCCGATCGTCACGGGTGCCTTACCTTCGATGCGGCGGGTTCGTCCGATCCGAACGAGTTCGCGGTGTGCCCGGTGTGCGGCCGCGTGTATCCCAACGCTGCGCTGTTCCGGGGTGCCGCGGCGGCTGTCGCCCGCTATGAGATCACGAGCGCCAAGGTCGTTGCTGCGCTACAACGGTATGACCACGATGCCTACGGATCCGGCGCGCCGTTGACGAGCTGACGGCAGCGGCTCAGCGCGCGGTTGTCAGTGCGTCAGCATAAGGTTCGCTGTTGTGGTGCAGCACTGGTCTCCGATGTCTCAGCTGCAGGCGTCACCGGAGCCGGGGATCTGGTACGTGTTCGATCACAGTAAGCGGATCGCGATTATCCGCCATGTCGAGATCCGCGGCCGCAGGCTGTTGCGGTCGGTGACGTTTGATCGAGATCCCGATCGGCGAGTGTTGATCGGCTACTTCCCGGACGATGCGATGCGTCTCGCGGTTGAGTGCACCTGGTCTGAGTATGTGAGGGCGACCGGCCCTCCGGTTAGTAATCGTCGATGATCGCGTGCCGCCGGGGCAAGAGAAACGGCACCCGGCCGGAGCGTGGAAATTGTCACATTCACCAACGATCCAACTGAGGAGGAGCCATCGCCCCGAGGGGCGGGAGGGAACCTGCTCAACAGCCGGGTGCCGCGCCTTAGTGTACCGCGCGGGGCGGTCAGAGCGGGGGGGATTGCAGGAGCTCGTCCGCGACTCTGTCGAGCAGCTGCGGGGTGAGCTGTTCGTGCCGGCCGGCGCGCTTGATGGCGTCGATCGTCGCGAGGATCGTGGTGTGCGCGTCCGGTGCGGCCGGGATGGTCTTCTGTGCCCGGCGGATGCGGGCGCTGAGCTCGAGGATCGCGGCTTCGTCTCGCTCGTTGTTCGCGTAGCCGGCGGCAAGCTCGAGCGCCTGGTGCAGCAGGCGGATCTCGGCGGTGGTCAACGGCGTGGTCATCGTGTCCTCATGTTCAGGAGCTCGGCGGTCAGTTGGGCAAAGCGCGCGTCGACGTCGCGCGGGTCGGCAAGGTCGGCGTCAGGAGCGATGGGGCGGGCGTCGTAGAAGTGGTGACGGATGACGCGGCCGCGGTCGTCGACGAAACCTGCTCCCTCACCCTCGATCGGTTCGAGGAGGGTGACGACGTCGACCGTGAGCTCTCGTGCAGTGCCGCGTTCCCTGATGAGGGTGCGGTCTCCGATGTGCAGCGCGGGCCACGGGGCGAGCTCGGGGTCGGTCATGGGACTTCCTTCCGTGCGGCGGGGGATGGGCGACGCAGTCGTCGAGCGGACTTGGGGATGGGTTCGTTGCGGGGCAGCTTGGCGAGGAGCCAGTCGTCCCGGACGGCTATGGCGGCGGCGAAGCACGTCATGAGTGTGGGGTGGTGGTGGTTGGCGCATCCGGCGCGGGTCTGGCATCCGAGGTCGTAGCCCTCGGGGCTGCCGTGGACGATCCTCTTGGCGACCTCGTCGGATAGCATCGCCGGCTCCTCAGTCGAAGGTGGCGTCGATCAGGAGGTCGAGCGCGTCGGCGAGCTCGCGGAGACGATAGCTACGTCGGCCGGCGATGACGTGGCCGAACAGATTGACGAAGTGCAGCTCGCGGGTGGCGGTGTCGGCGACAGCGACGGTATGGACGTCGTGCGCGTCGATGTATTGCCAGCTGATGATGTAGTTGCGGCCGGCGACGTGCGCCTGCGCCCAGCGAAGGAGCAGCGCGCCGAGCGGGCCCTCTTCGGAGGCGCGGGGCGAGTAGGGGTCTGCCGGCACGATCGCGTCGACGGAATGGAATCCGACTGAGGAGCGGGTGATCTCGTAGCTGTCGAGCGGGATGTCGGTGAAGAGGTCGTTGTATCGGGTGCCGGTGTCGTCGGTGATGACGATGTTGTTGAGCGTGCTCATCGGTGTCTGGTCCTCTCGGTGTGTGGGTCAAGCGGCGCAGCTGGTGAGCTGCGCGCGGAGGGCGGTGTAGTCGGCCGGATTGACCGTCAGCTGGTACGCGGCGAGGACGTCGACGAAGCGGGATGCGTAGACGCATCCGTAGTCCGCGGCCGGGGGCATCCACTCGGCGGGCCCGCGGTCGCTCTTGGACTGATTGGCGCTGCCGTCCGTGGCCTGCAGGTTGAGCGGGTCGTTGGCGAAGTGTTCGCGCTGCGTCTCGTCCCATTCGTCGGCGCCCTGGCGCCATACCCAGGCGAGGGGCACGATGTGGTCGATCTGCACGAGCTCGCTGGTGCCCTGTCCGCGCTGGAAGGTGATCGTGAGCCCGGTGTACGGGTCGTGCAGCGTTCCGGTGAGGACGACGCAGTCGTGGGTGCCGGGCTTGGTGGTGATGTCCTCGAGCGCGGCCGCGAGCGCATCGTTGCGCTGGTCGCAGCCGTTGCGGTCGATGTCGGCCCAGCGTTGCCCGAAGGCGTCGCGCTGATAGGTGTCCTGATTGTCAGCCTCGGCGATGTCCAGCTGCTCGAGCTGCTCGAGGCTCGCGGTGGCTTCTGCCGTGAGGTCAGCCGATGGCGTTGCCGGCGGTGCGGCGGATGCGGGGGGTGGGGTCTCGATCGTCGCAGCGGGACTGCTGCTGGCGGCCTGCGTGGTGAGGGCGATCGCGCCGGCGAGCAGTGCGACGACCAGGGCGCCGGCGGCGGATGCGGTGCGGGTGGTGCGGCGGGTCATGGTGGTCCGTTCAGAGGAAGAGGATGGCGCCGAGGACGACGGCCGCGACGAGCGCGGCTGCACTGATGGCGAGGCTGGCGAGGAGTTTGAGGGTGCGCCGCACGGTGCGCTCGGCGCGCCGGATGGTGTCGAGGGTGACGAGGATGCCGACGAGACCACCACTGCCCAGCAGCAGGGGAGCGAAGTCGCGCGCGGTGCTGAGGGCGAGATCCATGGTTCCTCCGGGTGAGTGCGTCTAGGGGTATAGGCCGCGGTTGGGGGTGTTCGCGGACAGGGGTGATCCGGGGACGGGCATGGGCGGGCCCGTCCCCGGATCCGGCTACGCGGCCGTTTCCTGGCTCTCCTCGCCGAGCATGGCGTCGGCGATCGCGTTGACGGCGCGGAGGACGTTGCCGGCGACGCTGCGGATGAGGTCGACGTCGCCGCCGGCCCATCCCGCGACGTAACCGATCGACCACGCGCTGGTGTCGAGTCCGAGGAGTCCACCGGCGCAGTAGGCGACCGACTCGGCCTCGGTCTCGATCACGCCGCGGTGCTCGCGCGTGCTGCCCTCGTCGAAGTGCAGGAGTGCGTGGCCGATCTCGTGCAGGAGGGTCTTGACTCGCATGGCCGGCGCCATCTTCGCGTCGACGCGGATCTGTCGGGTGAGGCCATCGGTGTACCCGTTGAGTCCGTCCTGCTCGATGTCCTCGAGCGCGACGTTCCACCCCTGGCCGGTGATGTAGACGGCGAGCTGGTCGAACAGCCCGGCGACGTCGTCTCCCTCGAGGTAGACGGCGGGCTGCTCGGGAAGCGGCTCTCCCTCGGTGTCGGTGACGTCGAAGACGGAGAGTACGGGGTAGATCACCCGGCTGCTGGTGGACTCCTCGCCGGTGGTCTCGTCGACCTCGACGATGCGCTTGGTGGAGTAGCCGAAGATCTTGATCGACTTCGCGCCCTTGACGACGTGTCGGCCGAGGCTCTCCCACTGGCGGTAGCCGAGGCAGTAGGTGCCGCCCTGCGCGAGGATGAGCATCTGGTTGGAGAATGAGCGGCGCCGGACAATGCGGGCGAACCGCAGCCAGGCCTTCCAGTTCTCGCTCTCGGCGAGTGTGGTGACCTGGGCGGTGAGCTGGGCGTGTAGCGCTTCGGCTTGCGCGCGGCGCTCTTCCGGGGTGCGCCGGGTGGTGCTGGAACGGCGGGTCTTGGTGGGCATGGAGTCCTCCCTCAAAGTGGACAAGTAGTGAATGTGACATTCACTACTCTAAGGGGTGGGCGGACAATGCGTCAACACCGGTTCTGAGCGGGCCAGCGGGAGGCGGTCAGCCCTGCAGAATGTCGGTGGCCGACTTGGGGTACGCGGTGCGAGGCAGCGTGATCGGTATGCGCCGGCGCTGGGTGCTGCTGCCGAGCGGGAAGGCGTCTGGTGCAAGTACCTTCTTGCAGGGAGCACTATTCATCAGTTCTCACTTGCGGTGTAGCCGGATTCAGCAAGGCTTCGACGCGCAATCGTGAGAACCGTGCAGGAACGGTACGACGGGTAGACCGATGCCGCGTCAGGGCTGGCCGTTAACTCGAGACGTGTCCAGGGTTCCGCGTCATCACCGCTGCGAGAGAGAATTTCAACGCCGACGGCACTCGCTGTAGCAACAAGAGCTACGACTGACAGAGTCAGTCCTCGATGTCGCCTAGTTGTTCCCCGGCGAGAGCTCGTTGGACGAGCCGCGCATGTTCTGCGGACAACGGGAACTGGATCTCATCGCAGTCTGGAAAGTTCTCATCCCCAGCACTGACGCTCAGGAGGAAGTCGCCTCCGGGTTCTCGGAGCACGACGAGCATGCCGCTTGTCAGTGAAGGCTCTCCGTCGATTGTGCTCACTGGCCAGGTCAGCGCGATTCGAATGAGTTCGTCGCTCATCAAGATGAAGCTCGATTCTGGTTGCACTTGCTTGTTGAGCCAGGCTACCGAGCCGACCCACGAGCCAAGCGGGTCGCCGTGCGCCGATATGGTGCACACATGAAGCACCTGCACTACGGCTCGATCGTTATAGCCATCTCTGATCAGTTGGCCTCGACCTTTCAGACAGCAGCGCACGACTTCATGGCCGCGGGGCGCTCTGCAGTCTGGCCAGTCTCGGGCTACCGCGATGATCGGGATGAGATCTCGATTCAGCTGGCTGTTGGTCCTGGGATTGCGTTTGCGATCACCGACACTTGGCTCCCCGACGAGCGCGAGCCTTCACGACACGATGCGGACTCGATCGCATACATAGATGGCGAGCACGAAGCCCTCGAGAAGGAGCAGTTGAGCGAGGCGGTCCGGAACGTGCTGGTGTACGGCCGGTTCGACAGGCACTCAATGAAGGATGCCGGAAGCTGGCGGTTCAGCGGGCATCCAGCCGTTACCGACGCACACGATCCTCAATCCGCCGTGAACTCCCTAGGGCGTGTTGATTTAGTGCCGGGGTCGCTGGAGTCCAGTTAGTGCGCGTTGCCGAGTCCGCCAGTGAGGCGGCCGTGGAATCGGGCGGTGGCGTCGTTCATGCCGGTGAAGGTGACGGTCTTGCCGAGGTGTTCGTATTTGGTGTGGATGGCGTCGAGCGCGGCGACGGTGGATGCGTCCCAGACGTGGGAGCGGGTCAGGTCGACGACAACGCGGTCGGGGTCGTGGGTGTATTCGAACTGCGTGGTGAGGTCGTTGCTGGAGGCGAAGAACAGTTCTCCGTCGACGGTGTAACGGGCGGTGGGCTGGCCGTCTTGGTCGGTGATCTCGCGGGTGACGGTGGTGAAGTGCGCGACGCGGCGGGCGAAGAGGATCATCGCGGCGATGACGCCGACGCCGACGCCGATGGCGAGGTTGTGGGTCCACACGGTGATGCCGACGGTGACGACCATGACGAGGGTTTCGCTGAGCGGCATGCGCTTGAGGGTGGTGGGGCGGATGCTGTGCCAGTCGAACGTGGCGACGGAGACGACGATCATCACGGCGACGAGGGCGGCCATGGGGATGACGGCGACGATGTCGCCGAGCACAAGCACCAAGACGAGGAGGAACACGCCGGCGAGGAAGGTGGAGATGCGGGTGCGGGCTCCGGATGCCTTCACGTTGATCATCGTCTGCCCGATCATCGCGCAGCCGCCCATGCCACCGAACGCGCCGGAGAGGATGTTCGCCGCCCCCTGAGCCCACGCTTCGCGGGTCTTTCGGGAGTGGGTGTCGGTGATGTCATCGACCAGTTTCGCGGTCATGAGGGATTCGAGGAGCCCGACGATGGCCATCGCGGCGGCGAACGGGAAGATGATGCCGAGGGTGTCCAGGGTGAGCGGAACGTTCGGGATGAACAGTTCGGGCAGGCTCTGCGGGAGTTGGCCCTGATCGCCGACGGTGGGGACGCTGATACCGAACACGACAGCGGCGGCAGTGAGCAGAACGATCGCGACCAGCGGTGCCGGGACGACACGGGTCAGCAGCGGCATCAGATACATGATGAGCAGGCCCGCGACCACGAGCGGGTAGACCATCCAGGGCACCCCGAGCAGCTGCGGGATCTGCGAGATGAAGATGAGGATGGCGAGGGCGTTGACGAACCCGACCATGACGCTGCGGGGTATGAACCGCATTAGCTTCGCCACCCCGAGAAGTGCCAGCACGATCTGGATGAGCCCACCGAGGATCACGGTGGCGATGAAGTAGTCCATCCCGTACTCGCGGGCAACAGGGGCGATGACCAGCGCGATGGCGCCGGTTGCGGCGGTGATCATCGCGGGCCGGCCGCCGAGGAATGCGATGGCGACCGCCATCACGAACGACGAGAACAGCCCCACCCGGGGGTCGACCCCGGCGATGATCGAGAACGCGATCGCTTCGGGGATCAGCGCGATCGCGACGACCAGTCCGGCGAGGACTTCGCGGGTGAGAATGCGGGGGCTGCGCAGCGCTTGCAGAACGGTCGGTTCGATCCGGTAGCGGGCGGCGGGATCTTGCGTGGGCACGACGGCGGTCACGGTGCTCCTTCGTGGTCGGCGGGGATGTAAGCCCGCAGGAAGGCGCTCCGTTGCGCCGGGAAGTCTCAGAGATTCGGGAGAGGATGGATGCTGCACGACAGGGTGCGAGCGAACAACGAGACTCTAACGTAACGTGAGGGTTGAAGGAAATCGGGGATCATGACTGACGCGGCGATGCACATCGGTGAACTGGCCGAGCGCACTGGTCTGTCACTGCGCACCCTCCGCCATTACGACGAGATCGGTCTCGTCACTCCGTCCGGACGCACCGATGGCGGGTTCCGCCTCTACACCGCCGACGACGAGGCACGGGTGATGCTGATCCGCCGGATGAAACCCCTCGGCTACAGCCTCGACCAGATGCGTGAGCTGCTCGACCTCATCAATCTGGTCAACGCCAACCCGCGCGATCCGGAACTTGATGCTCGGTTTGAGAGTGTCCGGCAGGAGGCGCTCGAGCGGCGCGACCGTCTCAGAATCCAACTCGCCGCCGCCGAGGAGTTCGTCGCTCAACTTCACGCCCGCTCCACGAAGGTGTAAGCGGCTCACCCAAGTCCGCTCAGCGCGCGCCGGTCTTGACCCAGATTAAAGTTCCGGCGAGACAGATCGCGGCGCGGTAGTTGCGGGCGAGTTTGTCAGAGCGCATCGCGATCCCGCGCCACTGCTTGAGCCGGTTGAAGCACCGCTCAACCACGTTGCGCCCCTTGTAGCGAGCTTGCTGCTGGTCGCCGAAGTCGATCGGCCGACCCGGCCGCTTCCGGCGGTGCGCGATCTGGTCGTCACGCTCCGGGATGGTCGCAGCGATCCCGCGGCTGCGAAGCCAGGCGCGGTTCGCCTTCGAAGGGTAGCCCTTGTCGGCAAGTACCCGGTCCGGGCGGGTTCGGGGCCTACCCTTACCGGCGCGGGGCACGCGAATGTCTTCGAGGACCGCGGTCATCATCGTGGTGTCGTTGACGTTGCCGCCGGTGATCAGCATGCCCAACGGCCGGCCACGGCCATCGCAGACCATGTGCAGCTTGGTTGTCAGTCCGCCGCGAGAGCGTCCGATCCCGTGATCCGGCGGCTCGACCCACGGATTCCTGTCATTCGGTAGAGCCCCCTGTGTCCCGCTTCAGGGTCGCGCCGTGCTGATGCACACGCGCGATCGTGGAGTCGATCGAGACCACCCAGTCAATCTTCCCGGCGGCATCTGCCTGCCTCTGGACCTCCGCGAGCAGCTTCTCCCAGGTGCCGTCCGCGGCCCATCGGCTGAACCGCTTGTAAATGGAGTTCCACTTCCCATACTGCTCCGGCACGTCCCGCCAGGGAGCGCCGGTGCGGTACTTCCACGCCATTCCCTCGACAGCGAGCCGATGATTCGTCCACGGCCTCGACCGGCCCGTAACCGTCGGCATCAACGGCTCCATCACGGCCCACGCCTCGTCAGAGATCTCGTGTCGCATCACCGTTCAAGGCTCACCGAGACAAGGGCAGATGACTTGATCAACACGCCCTAAACCGCGAGGGAATCGATGTCGTCAGCGTGACTGAGAGCGGCGCCCCGGGCGACTCAGCTTGGTCGAACTTCTACATCCTCGGGCGGTATGTCGACACTCACCTGTGAGATGCAACCGGTGGCGGGCTGCCAGTGCTGCTTGAGCGCTCTTGCGGGGTCGTTTCGTAGCGTGTCAACATCGGTGGGAGCTGGGTCGTGGAGTGCTTCGGTCACGATGAGGACGCGGCGGGTGTCGGGCTGGATGGCTGCCGTCAGACCTCCCCGATACGTGTGACAGTAAGCCTGTCGAGAACGTCTTCCGGCCGTAACCGGTGCTGATCGAGCAACTTCACAACTCCATCGGTACGTTCGCTCGCCACTTTGATGTTCCGCAGTAGCTGCAGACCTTCCCAGAGCCGCTCGGTATCTGTCGCGAGTGCGCGGATGTCGTCGGGTGTCACGCGGTAGCTGTCTCCGCCGGCAACTGCGATCGCGTCCTTATGGACGAGCGTGCGCGGGGTGACCATAACCGCTGCGCTAATCTCGGGGACCGCGACCGCTCTGTCTTCCGCCACAAGTGCGAGGTGCCCGTTCACCTGCAGGGTGTCGGTCACACCAATAACGCCGTCGATCTTGTGTTCGCTCTTCGCCTCGACGCTGATCCACTGTGTCTCGTCCCAGCACCAAGCAGAATCGGTCCGCGAGTTCCCCTTCGGCTTGAACGCGTGCGCCCCTAGGAACAGCCCGAGCTGTGTGAGCGCGGGTTCGTAGGCCTTGTGGTCGATCTGCGAGAGGCCATCGAGCATGTTCTCGAACGCGGTCTTGAGCTTCGCGGGACTTCCCACCCCGTCTATATAGGTGCTGAGCCGTGATGCTGCACTCAGAAGCTGTGCGCTCGGGGCGAGAGCTTGCCGGCCTTGGAACGGAAGGAACGCTGCCATCCACGTAGCGGGCTTGGCGGCATCGACCGCCTGCGCGGCAAGCGCGTCCGCCCTGACGGCCAATTCTTCGTCGTTTGCATCGCGGGCGGCCTTATCGATGGTGACCGCGGCTCGGAACAGCAGCGTGGCTTGGTAGCCCCGCACCGCTGGATACGAGGTCAACGCGGTCGCCGCGAGGTGCAGCTTTTCGCTGGCCGCCTTCCAATCCGCGTTCCACATTCTCTCCATCGCTTCAACCTCGTGCTTCGCCGCCTCCGCGAGTCCGGGTGCCTCCGCGGGCTCATGCTGCACGGCAGCAGCCCTGATTCGCGCGAGCTCTTCCTCTGGGTCACTTCGCCACTGCTTGCCCTGCTCGAGGAACATCGCGACGTTCTCTCGAACGTCGTCGAGCGACGTATCGGACTGGTCCAGACCGAACTCGATTTCGGACTGCAAGTCAGGCGACAGTGTTGCGCGCATTTCTTCGCGGGAAAGGTAGGTGGTGGTCTCTTTATCGGCGACGATGACGAGTGCCCAGTCCCTTGGGCCGCGGGTGCACCGTCCGATGCCCTGAACCACGCGGCTCCGTACCCGTTCGGCTGAGACGGCGGCCGCGCGCGCACGGGAAGCGTAGAACCGCTCCTGGAGGTTGGTGACGCCGGGATATCCAGCCATCGTTACTGATCGGCAGGCCTTGCCGGGGAGATCGATGCCGTCGTAGCGGTTGGCGAGCAAAGCGACCGACTTGGTCGACGCGGCAAAGTCGTCGAGCGAATCCTCGACGTCGCTTTTTCGGAACACAGTCCAGTTCTTGGGCACGATCGTTGTGCTGGCGTTCTCCGCCTCCTTCTCGCTCGGGGTGATGACGATGGACTTCCCGACCGACTTGATGAGTTCTTTGGTGAGCTTGTCTGGATCCGCATTAGGAACCAAGTGCGGGAATACGAGGAAGCGACGTCCGGAGGTGGGGGTTGGTGCTCCCTCGGGGCGGTGCAAGCGTGCGACGGATGGCCTTCCGAAGGCGCGCTCCAACTCGCCAGAGGTTCCGAGCGTCGCCGAGAGGTAGACCCGTTGCGTTGCCGAGGCGAACAGCGAGTTCTCGAATGTTGGCGGGGTGACGGGTCGTGCTTCGATCTTCGACCAGGAGACGTAGAGCGTGCAGGCAGCGAGGTGGCCTCCTATTGCGTCGAAGGCGAATTTCTGTGCTGCTGCGAACCGATCGGAGCGGTCAACGCGCGCGAAGGCGCCGAGAGCACGTGCAAGTCCCGGCAGTGCGTCGTCGCGTTGGGCGAGGACGAGACCGTCAACAAGTTCACGGGTTCCTGCGCCGGGGGTGTTCCCGATGAGCTGCTGATACCGCTCCTGGGGGAGCATCGGTGCGACCGCTTCCAGCGCCTCGCTCCAAATCGACCCGTAGAGGTGGCGTGGTATTTCGACGGTGTACGCCTTTGACACGTACTGCTCGCCCGCGTGCGCGTCGTCGAACACGATGATGTCTGCCTCAATCAGCTTCGGAGACGTGTTGAAGATCGAGCTGTAGGGGACCACGGCCGTAGCCTTCGCACGCTCGTACTTGCTTTGAGCCGACGGATCCCACTGCTTCCAAGACCCCGAGAGATCGACGACGTCGATACCTTCCTTCTCCGCTGCCGCTACGACTTGACGCACGAGCTGCTTGGTTGGGCAGACGAAGATGGCGCGCCCCTTACCCTCGCGGCGCCGCCAGTCCGCGATAAGAAGGCCGGTCAACGTCTTCCCCGTACCAGTCGGCAGTTCGATCGCAAGATCCCGGGCACCCACGCGCTTCTCGGCATACTCGCGCAGCAGATCGACCTGCTGCGGCCATAGCGTGTCTGAGTTTTCCCCCGTCTTCCGCAGTAGCGGGAACAGCTTCTCCGGAGTTTCAGCGCGCAACTGCGTATCCGAGCGCTTCTTGATCGCCATCGTTCCCCCTAATTCGTCGGTGCCCCTGGGCGGAGCGTTCGTGCGCGACTGAGACCACCGCTCGAACAGCGTTCACGGTCTGGAACACTTGCTCCATGAGCACTGACAAGGAAGTCGTACCCATACTGGTCACGCTAGGACATCTCGGCGACGACAGCCTGCAGCTGCGTTTCCCGTCGGAGCACAGCGACGAGATCCTGAAGCTTCTCGACGAGCACGGTATCGACCACAACACAGCCATGGAGCATTCCTATGATCCGACTGATTGGATCGAAGTAGTCAAGGTGCTCGGCATAGCTGCCGGCAGCGCCGGCGGCCTGCACGGTCTGGCGAAGGTGATTACGGCGTTCGTTCGTCGTCACGATGGCAAGCGATTCATATTCACGAAGGACGGCGAATCCGTAGACGCTCAGGGCTACTCCCAGCGGACGGTAGAGGCCATGCTCCAGAAGATGCCACAGGAGCAGGCAGATCTGGACGCCGCCACCCGACGCGCGATGGGTATCGACGACGCTTAGAGCGGCACGGCACCGCTCCGAGCAAGTGCCATGGCCGCCCAATGGGACATTGAACTTGCCATGAAGTTCGGGCCTGGTCGTCTGGTGCAGTGCTCAATCGCAGTGAGCTTGAGGGCGCGGCCCGACCGTCTCGAGGCCGGGCTTGCGGAGTGCATAGCATCGGTGGCATGCCGGCATCTCGCAATCGCATCTCTGCCATCACGCGTCGAAAGCTGTTCGATTCGATCGCGCTGTCAGGGTTGGGTTGGTCGGGCCGTCTCCAGGAGCCGGACTTCCTTGGGCGCCTCTACGATCTGAGCAGCTTGCCGAGCGCGGATACGCGGTATCGCGATGCGCATGGAGACATCTGGCAGCACCGCGTGAACAACTACGACTGGGACGACGACTGGGTCTTCTCGGACAGTCGGTTCAACCTCGCGCATGGTGATGACGATGTAGTTCTCGCGTTCCTCGCCGAGATCTTGCATCCCCTCGTTCGTTCCGACGAATCGGAGGTCGCGGCGCTCCTCAAGGGCTTCAACGAGGCGCTGGCCCGCGACGGGTATGAACTGTATGCCTCCGATTGGATTAGCGGGCACGCTGTCTATGGCTGGCGGCGACTCGACGCGTTTCACGGCTCAGCGCCCGAGTTGCGTCTGAGCGAGCGGCCGCTCACGGATCCTGCGGTGCTTCAGGAGCATCTCACTCGGATCCGGGCCGGGCTGGTGGCTGACCCGGCGGCGGCGATCTCCTCGTGCAAGAACCTGCTCGAGAGCCTGTTCAAGATCATCCTGGACCGCAGTGGCGTGAGTTACGGCGGCAACGACGACGTGCCGCGCCTGTATCGCAAGGTCGCCGAGCTGCTAGCTCTGAATGCGGAAGCCGTCCCCGAGTCGGCTCGCGCCAGCCAGACCTCTCAGCAGATCCTCCGAACGCTCGTGACGACTGTGAGCTCACTTGCCGAGCTGCGCAACGAGCTCGGAATCGGACATGGGCAATCGTCTCGCAGCGCAGCGCTTGCTCGCCATGCCCGTCTCGCTCTGAACGCAACCGTGACAATCGCGGAGTTCGTCCTCGATACGTGGCAGGCGCGCATCGAGTCTGGCGCGTTGGAGCTCCCCAGCTGACTTGCGACCGCTTCGATCACATCCGGCGGATATTAGCGAGTGCCTCATCGAGGGTGTGGAGCGCGTGGAGGACTTGGATCGAGCGGCTGAAGATCAGGCTCTCAAACATGGCGTCGTCGGTCTTGGGCATGACGGAGCGAGAGACGACCCAGGCGGCCCCTGATTCGATGCCGACGTCGTCGCTGAACATGTGTGCGGCGACCTCGTTGCGGATCTTCACGAGCGTCTCTTTGAAGGAGCGGTCATCGGCTATGTCCCGGACGCTTGCCTTGTAGGTGTTCTGCCCCGCGGTGAGCCCCTCGATGTCGATGAAGTCAGCGAACCGACCGGTCTGCGTGCGTGCAGTGCGTTGCAGGTCTCCCAGGACCCTGTAGACGCCTTCGATGCTCTCGCGCAGGACGAGGGCGAGGAGCTTCTCGGTCGTGACCCGCGCAGCGGGGTCTGCGGCCATGGCGCGCAGCAGCACGCGCATGTCGACGTCGATCTGGACGATGAAGAACCGAGCGGCCGCGTATGCCTTGACTACCGCAGCCTCGTCGCCGGCGCCAGCAACGCTCTCGACGTCACGCGCCCGGTGCTCGAGGGCCTCGACAGCGAGCGGGATGGTGCGGTCGAAGCCAGCGACGCTGTCGGCGTTGGATGGCGGCTGGCTGGGGCTGCTCATCGTCTCAGCGTGCCACCGAATCGGCGGGGCCGGTGGACGTCGATCGAAAGTCATCTTAAAGTTAAGGCATGAGTGGGTTGTTGGTGCATGGGCCGCGGATGATCGGGGCGCGTCGGCAGTTGTCTATCCCGCGGCGCGTGCTGGTGTCGGCGGGGATCGAGGTGCCGGGTCGGGTGCGGTTCGAGGTGGCCGAGGGGGTGGTGTGTGTGCGTCGCGCGGAGGAGGGTGAGGAGGGTGCTCAGATGGTGTCGAAGGTGGGCCAGCTTGTGACTCCGCCGTGGGTGATGCAGACTCTCGGGGTTGGTGTGGGCGGTGCGATCTATGCTCGGCCGCGGGCTGACGCCGTTGTGGAGGTCCTAGCCGGGTCTCGTCTGCAATTTGAGCTGGAGGGGGCAGCATGAGCATCTCGATCGTGCTGCAGACCCCTCGTCGGACTGCTGCCGATCGCGCGTGGGGTGAGCCCGGGCTGCGGGATGCCGCGGCCGCTCACGCGACTACGACGCTGCTGCCGGGCGCGGCGGTGTTGCCGTTGACGACGTTCCTGGACGCGAACGTGTATCCGGTGGTCGTCTGGGACCGGCGCGCGCTGTCGTTGCGGCTGACCCGGATGGATGGCCCGGCGGTGTCGACGGATGCCGTGCGTGACCTGCTGGATGCGGGGTGCCCGACGGTGCTGCGGGTCGCGGCGATGGTCGGGGTGGGCGCGCCGACGCCGACGAGGCGGGCGTTGCGGCCGCTGCGGTCACTGGCGAGGACGATCGGGATGTTTCCCGTGTTCCCGCGCCGGTCGCCGCTGGTCGCGGAGGAGTTCGACGCGCAGGGGACGGCGCTGGTGGTGTGTGACGAGTCGAGCGTCGAGGTGCATGTGGGCGGCGATGCCGGCGTGCGGGCGGGCTCGGCGTTGAGCCCGTTGTGGCGTCGGGTGTATGAGGAGCGGTTGTTCGAGTGGGCGATCCGGTCGGATGCGCTGCCGTGCGCGTTACCGGCCGTCGAGGGCCTTCACCCAGGAGTCGAGTGAGCGGGCAGGCGCCCAGCGGACGTCTTCCATCTCGACCTGGATCTCGGAGTGCAGGGTCTGGGCGTTCATCGCCTTCTCGCGGAACGACTTGAGGTTCTCCTCGCGGGTTCCGGAGAGCAGGTTCGCCGCGAACGTGGCGATCGAGCCGATGCTGTGTTCGGGTGCGGTGTGCTCGGTGACGTGGTCGAAGACCGCGCCGCCTTCGCAGATGTTGCAGTCGCACCAGAAGTAGTCGGCGGGGACCTGCGCGGCGACCAGCGGGAGCCGCTCGAGCAGGTGGTAGGACATCAGCCGCGGGACCAGCACGGAGGTGCCGGGGCTGCGGCCGCCGCCCTTGGAGGGCCAGATGTGGCGGAGGGTGCTGCTGGTGCCGACCGCGCCGAACCGGGCGCCGGCGGCGACCGCGGCGACGGCGGAGAGGTCGGTGCGCAGCAGCGCGATGCTCACCTGTGAGCCGAGCACGTGCAGCAGGCCGCGGACGGTGTCGACGGCGCCGAACGGGTCGGTGCTGTGGCCCAGGGCGAGGGCGACGGGGACGCCGGCGCGGTCGATCGCGGTGCGCAGCTGGTCGGCGGAGTTCTTCAGGATGAGGGACTCGATGGGCAGCATCGTCATCACAGTCCCGGAAGCCTGGCTCGCGATGTCTGCGCCGCGGCCGAGCGCGAGGTCGACCTGGGCGATGTTCTCGAGGCTGATGTAGCCGGTGTCGGTGAGCGCGACCGGCGCGCCGTGGTCGAGTTGCCAGGTGACCCATTCGAGGCTGAGCGGTGCGTCGCCGGTGGCGCGGTTCTTGCCGGAGTAGCGGTTCGCGTCGAACAGGATGCGCGATTCGGGGCCGGCGATGGAGCGGTGGGTGGTGAGCAGCTTGTCGGCGGCGGCGGTCTTGTTGCCGCCGGCGACGGTGTAGAGGGCGGTGATGCCCGCGTTGCGGCTGAACGCGGCGATGCGGTCGACCTTGGACTGCGGTGCGTGGATGAGGATGGCGCTGTCGATGCCCGTCCCGGCGGGAACCGGGGCGGGATGGTGACCGGAGGGCGGGGCGAGGTCGGTCATGTTGCGGCTCCCAACGTGATCGGAACGAGGTTCTCGGGTTGAGGGTTCTCCCCGAGGTAGTGACGGCGGAAGCCGTCTTCGGTCATGCCCGCCAGCCGTGCGATATCGGCGACGCTCTGGTGGCGGATGTTCTTGTGGGCGTTGATGATCTGGGTGAGGGTGGACGGGGTCTCGACGGCGACGTCGCCGGGTTCGCTGTTGCGCCAGCCCATCTGGCCGAGGCGCATGTTGAACTCGCGGTATTGCCGGTCGGTGATGATCTCCAGGTCGTAGGCGCGGCGGATCAGCGCGCCGATCGACATGCCCCACTTCTCCTTCAGGGTCAGCAGCCGCCGGAACTCTCCGGTGCGCAGCCCTGCCAGGTCGGGGCGGATGCTGTCGGCGGGCGCGAGCAGCTCGCCGGCGAACTTGTTGGCCTGGTCCTCCTGCTCAGGGCCGGGGATGTCGTGCATCAGCAGGTGCCCGAGCTCGTGCGCGACCGTGAACCGGAGCCGGTCGGGGGCGAGGCCCTTGGTTACCAGCATCATCGGGAACCGGGACTGGTCGCCGGGCCAGGTGGAGACGGCGTCCTGCCCGGGGGTCGAGAGGGGGCGTTCGATCACGATGATGCCGGCGGACTCGACGATGCCGACGAGGTTGCGGATCGGCCCGTCGCCGAGGTCCCAGCGTTCCCGGAGCCGGCGAGCGACCTCGCGGGGATCGCCGTCCAGGTCGATCGGGTCACGGACCAGGGTGCGTTGCGGCTGCGGCGCGATCCCGGTGAGCAGGCCCTCCATCGTGAGCCTGGTCAGGTGCGTGAGCGCTTCGATGCGTCGCATCGTGCGAACCGTCATCGTGCTCGCCCGGCGGCGGTGGTGCAGGCAGCTGATCGCTAGGCCCGGGACGGTGGGCTGCTCCTCGAGGATCTCCGGCGGGCAGTCCAGCGCCTTCACGAGCGCGTCCCGGCGATCCGGGGTGAGCTCCAGCGCCCCGGTCTCCAGGCGGGAGATGACAGCCTGCGAGACCCCCGCCTCTCGCGCCAGCTCGGTCTG
This sequence comes from Microbacterium sp. NRRL B-14842, assembly GCF_050470785.1. Taxonomy (NCBI): domain Bacteria; kingdom Bacillati; phylum Actinomycetota; class Actinomycetes; order Micrococcales; family Microbacteriaceae; genus Microbacterium; species Microbacterium sp. NRRL B-14842. Next base: position 65,375 of record NZ_JBFLUM010000048.1, read on the forward strand.
GTTCCAGCCCTTCGCCTCACGCAGCAGGGTGATCATCGAGATCGCCGCATCCGCCATCAGTCACCTCCGCCGACAAGGCTAGCATAAGAACTGCATTGTTTGCCGGGTACATGTGCCGCTTGGTCGAGCGGCGTGTCGCCAGATAGTGGGTTGTGGTGCGAGGGGCTCCCCTATGTGCGGGACGGATCGTTGGCGATGCCCATCATGCAGCAGGCCTCCGACTCCGACGCCGAAGTCTGGGGGTGCGCGATCCCGGCAGGTCTCTCTCGAGGAGGTCGCCATGACCGGAACGTCGACGCTGGTGGAGTTGCTACTGGCCCGGATCGAGCAGGACGAGCGGATTGTCGACTTGTCGCACCGGCATCCTCACGCGAGGCGTTACGGACGGCCGCCAGCTGATCGCGGTCGGGTCGCTATTCACGCTGGAACACTGCTATCGCTGTCCGACTCCCGCACACCTTCCTGTCGATCGGGCGTAAAGGCTCGCCCTCGCGCGATCACGGACAGTGATCGCTCGCCCCAGGGCGCGCCGGTCGGTCAGCGGAGGCAAGTTCGATGGTGAGTTGGCGGTCGACGGCGCGCGCGATTCGTCGAAGTGTGGAGAGGGTGGGCTGCTGAGATCCGTTCTCGATGGCGGAGATGACGGACTGCTTCGAGCCGACTCGATCTGCGAGTGCCGCCTGGCTGAGACCCGCGGCCGTGCGCGCCTGATAGACCATCTCTGCCATCGCGCGCCGTGCCTCTTCCTCTTCGAGCGCGGCGTCGAACCGTGCGCGCTCGTCTGTCGTCATGGCCGCGAGCGATGCGACTTCCAGCTCCCGAAACGGAGTGCTCATCAGTTCTTTCCTTGCTTGTGTCTTGCTTGCGCCCGACGAGCTCGAAGAATCTCGCCACGCTCATTGTTGCGCCATGTGCCCGCGGACTGCACCGTGTAGGCGGGCTTGCGTCGGTCGCGTTTCCGTAGGACACTTCTCTGTTCTGCTTGGAAGGGGCACCGGTGACGCACGATGATGGCGATGTCGACTGGGAGGAGGTCATCCGCGGCATGATCGCGCGCAGCGCCGAGTCTGCTCCCACCGAGCCGGGGGTATACCGGATGCCGTGTGGGAACTGCTACGTCGACTTCTTCCTCACCTCGGACGGCGCCGAACGGTGGCTCGTCCCCGGCGATGAGCGCAGCTACACCCGCGACACCGTCGCCGTCGCCCGGCACGGCGACTACCCGTGGGAGCGTATGTACACCCTCGCCCACGCCGCCGCAGAGATCCGGCGCCGCGCGGCCGACGTCGGGAGACCCGTTGATGCCTTGATTGAGGAACTGGCAATGATCGCGGAAGCGGCGGACGCAGCCGAGAACGAGGAGATCGCCCGCATCGTCCGGGAACGGCCCACCGACAGTGAGGACATCCCGCTGGCCGACCTCGCTCGGAAGTTCGGGATCGATCTCGACGAACTCTAGCGATATCTATCCGGGTCTATCGAAACGCTAGACATCGCTAGATTCTGCAAGAGCATCCATCACCTGCGAGAGGCCTGCCATGAGTGAGTATCCGTGGTTCGACTTCGACCAGGTCGACTACGTCACTGCGGACACCCACTTCGACCACGCGCGGATCAGCGAGCTCGCGGAACGCCCGTTCACCACCGTCGACGACATGAACACCGAACTCGTCCGCAGTTGGAATGAGGTCGTCAGCCCGACCGATGTGGTGCTGCATCTCGGGGATGTCGCACTCGGACCGATCGAAGAATCGATCGGCCTCACCGCGCAGCTGAACGGTTGCCGATACCTGGTACCCGGAAACCATGACCGGGTGTCGCCCGCGACGCAGTCGAGGAAGGCGATCGAAAGGTTCGCGCCGCTCTACGAGGCGGCCGGGTGGACCATCCTGCCGGAGGTCATCGAAGGGACCCGGCGCGGGTACCGGATCCTCGCCTCCCACTACCCCTACAAGGGCGACTCCCAAGAGTCGGACCGGCACACCACGCACCGGCCGCGCTGGGACGACGGGATCCCGCTCCTGCATGGCCACACCCACGCACGCGATCACGGCCCCATCGGCCACCAGTTCCACGTCGGCGTCGACGCCCACGGGTACGCGCCCATCCCCTTCACCGTCATCGACGCCTGGATCCGCAACCTGCCGGACGTCGAGCCGTGGCTCGATGTCACGATCCGTGAGGCCCGTCAACTCGTCGCGGACTTTGACGCCAGCGAGACCTCGAACTCCGATGCCCTGTTTTACCAGATGGGATACAACGAACTGCTGATCGCGCTCGAGGACCTCCTCGGCGCGCTGGACCGCCAGTGGCCCCGCCGTGACGAATCGTGTTGATCGCGAGCAGCAGTCATGTGCCGGCGGAACCGCGGAGCCGTGTCAAGGGAAAGCGATGCTGTGGGATTGAACGGCAGCCCGATCAAAATCGGGCCAGTTTGTGACGGCTCTCATGAGACAAATCGGTGCCAGCGTCGATCCGGTCGAGCAAGGGGTTCAGGTCAGCGGGTTCACGCATGACAGTTGGTCATGAGATCCCACAATCAGCCGCCGGTCTGTCAGATCGTATACGTACTGCCGCACACCCGAAGCGGAGGGCGGCATCCCTACCGTCACGACGCACCGTCCCGGGAACCACCAGCGGAGAGCCTTCACTGAGAGACTGCCGTAGGCGCGAATCGTGGTCTCGTAACCTCAGCATCATGATCTCCGGAGAGATCAGTCGCGGACTCGTACGGTATCTACGCGGCAGCCCGGAGAGAGGGAGCAGATGGGCCACTACGACCTCAATCGCATGGGCTGGCAGCAGTTCGAGCACATGCTTCAAGCTCTCGCAAAGGCCGAGCTGGGCAATGGTGTACGCCCGTTTGGGTCCGGTAAGGATGGTCAACGCGACGCAACCTTTGAAGGTCGGGTCACTTTCCCTGTGGGCAGCGCGAGCTCTTGGAATGGATACGGCGTCATCCAGGTGAAGCACCACGAGAAGCCAACCACAGCTACCGCCGACTGGAAGTGGTTCATCGAGGAGGTGCGCGGCGAGATCCGCGGCTGGCTCGGCAAGAAGCGTCTCGGCAAGAAGACACCGAAGTACCTCCTCTTCGCCACGAACGTGGCGCTCTCCGGCACGGAGGGCAGCGGAGGGAAGGACCAGTTTGAGCTTCTGATGAGCAACTCGGCCGCCGAGCTGGGTTTGGACGGCTGGTTCGTCTGGGATTACGCGGAGATCCGCACGATGCTCGACAAGCACACCTCGATACGACAGCGGTACCTCGAACTGATCGTGACCGGCGACTTCCTCGTGCAACTCGAGTCTCTGCTGCCCAAGAGGACCGCACTTGAAGCCGACAGGCTGGCGGGTCACGCTGTCGCGGAACTCATCACCCGACAATGGGTTCGCACCGGCGACGCCGGCTACAGCGACACCTCAAAGGTCCGACTGGCGGACATTGCAATCGATCTCCCGTGCGTATGGCGCGCGGGGCCCGCCAACGAGGCCGAAGGCCGACGCATGGCTGCACGCGTAACGCTCGCGATCGGCAATCGCGCATTGTCCAGCTCTGGGGGCTCCGGCCCGCAAGGTGTGGTCCTGATCGGAGGACCGGGCCAAGGAAAGAGCACCATCGCGCAGGTGATTGCACATGCTTACCGGGTAGCGTTCCTCCGCGACACCGACATAACCCGATACGGCGCCAACGCGAAGCACGCTTTCGACGGCTTGCGCGACCGTCTCACCACCGCCGGGATCCCAGCCCCGAAGCGCCGACGCTGGCCCATCGTCGTCGAGCTGGCCAAGGCAGGAACGTCGGTCGCTCGAGACGAAGGCGCCTTCTCGCTCCTCAAGTACATCGCTGACTCAATCCTCGTGGAGGGAAACCCGACCGACCCGAGCGCCCTGCTGGAATGGATGAGCAGCTGGCCGGCCTGCCTCATCCTTGACGGCCTCGACGAGGTTCCAGATGCGAAAGTGCGCAGCAGGCTGATCGATGCCATCAGCAGCTTCGTGAGCGAACTCAGCGCTCAACGCGCCGACGTTCTTGTCGTCGCCACCACTCGCCCGCAGGGGTACCGCGGAGAGTTCGGCGACGCTCTACCGTGTGAACAGTTGGAGTTGCTCGAGTTCACGGAAGGCGAAGCGCTGAGCTACTCCGAAGCGCTCACAGCCGTCCGAACGTCGGAAGACCCAGACCTCGCCGCGCAGGTCACCGAGCGGCTCATCACCGCTGTTCACGAACGAGTCACGCAGAGACTGATGACGACACCCCTGCAGGTGACGATCATGACCGCCCTTGCAGAGGAGGCCGTTGACCTTCCCAGCGACCGGTTCGAGCTCTTCGATCGCTACTACAAGGTGGTGTACGAGCGGGAGCTCGCCAAGAGCGAGGCGTTCGCCGAACTCAAGACACTCCGCCAACACATCGATCACCTGCACGAACAAGCCGGCATCAAACTGCAGGCACGCACCGAACAACCTGGCAAATCCGACGCCGTACTGACGAAGACGGAAATCGGTCGAATCCTCCGCAGGCGTCTCACCATGGCCGGATTCGATGAGACTGAGTCGGAGACGATTGCGGACAAACTCCTTCGGCTCTCCACCGAACGGGTCGTCATGCTCGTCTCACGCAGGCCGGCCAAGTATGAGTTCGAGGTCAGATCCCTGCAGGAGTACATGGCAGCGCGAGCCCTCACGGACGGCGACGACGCAACCGTGCTCGGCGGACTGAAGACGCTCATTCCGTCTAGCCACTGGCGAAACACCTGGCTCCTCGCCGCGGGAAGACTTCTCAAGCGGCGCGAGCACCTCACAGACGAAGTCATACAGATCGTGACCGAGTACGACACCACCACAGCAGAAACTCCATTGACCGCCCTCGGTGCCGGACTCGCTGGTGAGCTCTATCTCGACAATCTCGGCGCTGAGTTCCCCGCCGTGAGACGCGCGCTGCTGACGAGCGCGATGGCGCAGTTCGCGGAAACTGCTCCAGAGTTGCCCCGATCACTCGCCGACCTTATGGATCTAGCGCTATCGCAGGCCGAGCGCGAAAGCGCAATCGCGCTGGAGTCGCTGCACGAACTCAGCAGAAAGAACCTCTCCAACCTCGCGACCAAGTACCTCAGCGAGCACAGCAGCGGCATGTCGCCGGCAGCCAAACAAGCACGAACCACGCTCACCGAAGGACGCAAGTACATCAAGCCCGGCGGCCAGACGACGCGAGCACGAGCGCAGATCCTCGCACGACACCTCGCACGAGTCGCTGCCACGGTGCCCGAGGCACTCGTGCTGGTCGAGCGGCTGAATGAGGAAGCCGCATCGACCAGCAGTAGCAGTGGCGCAACGGCGTCGGTGGCGCTCCTCCAGGCGATGGACCAACCCGCGGCACGAGCAGGACTCGCTTCCACGATCAGCTCGATGGCCCATAGTCAGCCCGACGCGGCACACTATGGGACTGTTCTGCTTCGCCAACACGCGTCTAGATCGCTTCGAGGGCAAGGGTATGCCGGGTAAGTCGGGTGTTGCGCTCACCGGCCAAGCCGCCCGAATGCGTGCGAGCCCTTGACCTTGTCCGGGCGGGTGTCTTCTCGTCGGTGCCATCGTCGGCGGGCGACTCGGATCGATTGTTGGTGCAACGCTTCCGGGAACTGCTCACCGCTTTGTCACGGTCGCGCAGGTTGTCGCATCGCGGGGTACTTTGCGTATGGTGCTGCGGCTGCGATTTGCCATCGTCGGGCGACGCTTGGCGCCACGCCTGTGAGGTCACAGAGAGGACCGATCGGCATGGTGCTGGCGAGGTTGAGCATTGCGGAGCCTCGGAGCGCGACAATGCTGCAGCCGAGCGCTTCGAGGCTGGTCACGGGACGGTCGTAGTCGACATGCGCACCCGCCCTGAGCTTGGAGGGAAAGAGCCAATCGGAATCGGTATCCCATCGTCGGGGCGCGTCGATCTGGCTTCGAATGAGCTCTGGGAGTGGCGGTGGCAGGGTGATTGGAGTCTGTCCAAGCCGAAGTTGAAGGGTGTTGCCATCATCGATGATGTCCGCGCGCGTGAGGCGCAATACGTGGGAAGCGGGTCGACCGTAGAGGCCGCTGATGAGACCTGTGATCCGCGTGATCAGCGGCAGCGACTCGTCGGTGCTCAGTCTCTGGAGCCACTTCTTGTGTTCGTCTGGTGGGTAGCTGGTCGCTTTGAGACCGCTGGGATGCTTGATGGGTCGGAGCCGTCTTGCGCGGCCCGTCCGCGCGGCCCAGCGGAGAAAGTTTCGCAGGGAGGAGGCTTCCTTTGGGTTGTCGTCGAGGTACTGCTCGACGACGCTCTGCGGCGCTGTCCCGAGATCGATGCCGTTCTGGTCGAGGTGGTTGAGGAATCTCTCTGCTGTGCGGCAGATCAGTCGCGCCCGCATGTAGGACCCGTCCGTGATCCCCTTTTGCCTGATGAGCTGGCGGGTGCGTGCGGTGACTTCCCATCGGCAGAACGGTGTGAGGTGTCGCGCGACAGAGTCGGGCCGGTCGCTGAGGAAGGCGTCGAGCCATCGCTCGAACCGGACTCCACCTTCATCGCGCGGCTTGAGGATGCCGACGTCTGTAAGCGAGTGCCGGAGTAGGTTGGCAGGCTGGAAGGCTGGATGATCATCGAGTGCAGTGTGGCTGATCGGGATCTCCTCACGCAGCATCTTCCGGAGCAGGGCTGCGGTGCGGCTTCGCTTGGTCCACTTCGCCATCGATTGGGGTTCAGGGTGATCGAGTAGCCGCACTTGCAGGGGTGCGAGGAGCGAGCGCGTTCGCGCGGTTCCTTCGGCAAAGAGGTCATTGACGCAGTCGGTTGCGTGGCAGCGATGGCAGATGCGGCCGTACCGTGGCTCTTCGTTGCCACAACGTGGGCATGCGTATCGGGGTGGGGTTCCGGCGCATGTGCTGCAAACCAGGTTGCCGGCTTCGTCCACCGCGACGAGCAGAGCACTCGTGTAGCAGGTGGGGCACTTCTTCTTCGTGGACTTGGCGTGCCGGTAGCACGACTCGCAGGTGTCTCCTCCGAGGAAGGAGACGGCGATGGTCGTGGTCTTGTGGCAGTGGACACATCGCCCGATGCGTCCATCCGCGCAGTTCTCGCAGACGCTATGGCCGTCGACTCGCTTGTGCGCTGGCTGCATCCGATCGCAGATCGTGCAGAGCCGGTAGTTGGCGGGATCCTTCCTCCAGCACGTCCCGCACACGGCCGAGCCGTCTTCGAGTCTGCGTCGAATGATCTTAGGGAGGTGGCATCGGCCGCAGATCTTCGGTGTCGCCTTGGTATAGCACCCGTGACAACATCGTGAGCCGTCGGGGTGATTGGCTCCGAGCAGCAGATCTCGATCACAGTGTGTGCAGGCCGGCACGACAACATCGTGCCCTTGTGCGCGGGCGAGTCGGAGAAGCCGCTGCGCGGAACGACTCATCTGCTGATCGCCGTTGTGCGCGTAGTTGGGCGAGGTTTGCAGGTATTGGATGAGCCAGGCCCGGGCGGTCGGCGTTTCTACGACTAAACCGAGCATCTCGGCGACACCCGCCTTGCCGATCGTCTTGGCCGCGTCCGTTTGAGTGGTGGTCTTTCGCTTCGTTGCGATGATCAGCTGTCGTTAGTTTAGGCGGCGGTGATCTCGGGGAGTATCACCGCCTCGTCGATGGTGGGGGTGGTCGCGGTGAGCTCGGTCATGGAGGCTTCGGAGAAGTAGCGGCGGTCGGCGGCTTCCCATTCGTCGTGTTGCTCGACGAGGACGGAGCCGGCCAGGCGGAGCAGGGCGGCGTTGTTCGGGAACACGCCAACGACGTCGGTGCGGCGCTTGATCTCCCGATTGAGGCGTTCCAGCGGGTTCGTGGACCAGATCTGTCGCCAATGCCGGGCGGGGAACGCTTTGAACGCGAGGATGTCGTCACGGGCGTCGGTGAGCATCACGGCGGTCTTGGGGTGGACGCGCTCGATCATGCGCACGACTTCGTCGAACTGGGCATCGATGTGCTCGGCGTCGGGTTGGGCGAAGATCGTGCGGATCACGCTGGCGACCATCTCCTGCCGGCCCTTCGGGAGGGCGGTCAGGACGTTGCGCATGAAGTGGACGCGGCAGCGCTGCCAGGCGGCGCCCTGCAACACGGTCGCTGCGGCCTTCTTCAGTCCGGCGTGGGCGTCGGAGATCACCAGCTTCACCCCGCCCAGACCTCGTGTCTTCAACGAGCGCAGGAACTGCTTCCAGAACTCCTCGGTCTCGCTGTCTCCGACATCGAAGCCCAGCACGACCCGCCGCCCGTCAGCGGCGACGCCGATCGCGACGACGACCGCCTGGGACACGACACGGTGGTCGATGCGGACCTTGCAGTAGGTCGCGTCGAGGAACACGTAGGGGTAGGCGATGTCAGACAGCGAGCGGTCGCGGAACGATGCGACCTCGGCGTCGAGCCCTTGGCAGATGCGGGACACCTCGGACTTCGAGATGCCAGTGTCAGCGCCGAGCGCTTTGACGAGGTCATCGACCTTCCGGGTTGAGACGCCGTGGAGGTAGGCCTCCATCACGACCGCGAACAAGGCTTGGTCGACCCGGCGGCGCCGCTCCAGCAGCGACGGGAAGAACGACCCCTGCCGCAACTTCGGGATCCGCAACTCCAGATCCCCAGCCGTGGTCGACAGCACCCGCGGCCGGGAACCGTTGCGGGTAGTCGTGCGCTCGCTCGTGCGCTCGTAGGGGGCGGCGCCGATGAATGCGGCTGTCTCCGCGTCGATCAGCTCCTGGTAGAGCCGCTCGGTCGCGGCTCGGATGCGGTCGGTGGTGCCGGTGAGCTTCAGTTCCCCGAGCAGCTCGAGGAGGGCAGACTGGTCAAGAGCCATCGTGCGGTGTCGTCTTTCTGTGTGAGTTCTTGGTCGTTCTCACTGACCATCGCACGATGGCTCACCCCGTCGCGGTCACGACGCCGCGGGCCCGAAAGACCACCACCCCGCGGGACTCCAGGCCCGGTAGCCGGGGAACGACTGGGCCCGGCCGGTGAAACCATGCGCCCACTCGGTGAGATCGTCCAGCCGCCCCCTGTGCGTCAGGATGGGGTGAGACACCAGCACTGCTGACCTTCGCACTGCACGGGGCGAGAACGGACCAATACTGAGATGACGATGACGGTTGCTGACGTCGGCACCGATGATGGGGCTATGGCTCCTCGTGCTGACCGGCCCAAGAGGCGGACGTTCACCGCCGAGTTCAAAGCGGCGATCCTGGCCGAGTACGACGCCGCGGACCGCTCTGGGCGTGGGGAGATCCTGCGCCGGGAGGGCCTGTACACCTCCCACATCATCGAGTGGCGCAAGGCCGCGGCCGCCGGCTCGCTGTCCGGGCTGGGCAGCAAGCCGCGGGACCGGCGCGAGCGGGAGCTGCAGGCGCTACGGGCCCGGGCGGAGAAGGCCGAGGCCGAGCTGGCCAAGACCAGGGCGGCGCTGGACCTGATGGGAAAAGCACACGCGCTCTTGGAGACGCTCTCCGAGAGCGCGGACAAGCCGCCGCGGTCGCCGCGGTGATCAACCCGGCCGTCGACGGGCTGGCCGAGCACGTCGGCACCGCGGCTGCGTGCGCGCTGCTGGGTCGCTCCCGCGCCAGTCACTACCGGGCCAAGAACCCGCCACCGCCACGTCCACGGACACCGCGGCCGGCACCGGCGAACAAGCTGTCCGCCGCCGAGCGGGCCCACGTGCTGGCCGTGTTGACCAGCCAGCGGTTCGCGGACAAGTCGGTCGCCCAGGTCTGGGCCACGCTGCTGGACGAGGGCACCTACCTGTGCTCGATGTCCACGATGCACCGGATCCTGCGCGAGCACGACATGGCCGGGGAACGGCGCCGGCAGGCGAGCCACCCGCCCCGGACCCGGCCCGAGCTCGTCGCGACGGCGCCGGGGCAGGTGTGGAGTTGGGACATCACAAAGCTCAAGGGGCCGGAGCGGGGCGTGTACTACGACCTGTACGTCGTGCTCGACATCTTCTCCAGGTTCGTCGTGGGCTGGACCATCGCGGCCCGCGAGGACGCCGAGATCGCCAAGAACCTGCTCGAGCACGCCATGGGCATCCATGGCGTGCCGGAGGCGATCCACGCCGACCGCGGGACCTCGATGACCTCCAAACCGGTCGCTCAGCTGCTCGTCGACCTCGGGGTGGCCAGGTCGCACTCCCGCCCGCACGTGTCGAACGACAACCCTTACAGCGAGGCGGCGTTCAAGACGCTGAAGTACGCCCCGGTCTTCCCCGAGCGCTTCGGGTCCCTGGCCGACGCCGGCGCGTTCGCCGAGCAGTTCTTCGCCTACTACAACCACGAGCACCGCCACTGCGGGATCGGGCTGCACACCCCCGCCAGCGTCCACTTCGGCACCGCCGGGCAGGTCCGCGCCCAGCGCCAGGCCACCCTGGACGCGGCCTACGCCGCCCGTCCCGAGCGCTTCGGCCACCGCCGACCCCAGGCGCCCAAGCTGCCCGAGGCCGCCTGGATCAACCAGCCCTCACAGGAGGCCCTCATACAGACCGCCTGACGGAATCTGTCTCACCCGCCTTGACACTTTCCGCTTCGATTACAGCCCGATCACGGAGCGACCGACGATTTCGTGGCCGAATGGGGCCCGAGTGGCGTTCTATGTCGGGCTGAACATCGAGCACTATCAGATCGACAAGCCCTCCACGAGCATCTTCGGCGGTACCGCGATGCTGCAGCCGGATCCACTCAATTACGGCTGGCGCGATTACGGTCCGCGGGTAGGCCTGTGGCGGATGATCGAGAGCCTCGACCGACATGGAGTGCCCGCAAGTGTGCTTCTCAACTCCGACGTTTGTCGGCACTACCCCCAGATTCTCGAGGCAGGCCGGCAACGCGGCTGGGCGTGGCTCGCGCATGGCCGCGACAATTCCACCTTCCAAGCTGGAATGGGTGCTGACACGGAGCGCGCCTACCTTCAAGACGTGACGGATACAATCGCCTCCGCCACCGGAGTACGGCCGCGGGGCTGGCTTGGCCCGGCGCTCACAGAGACGTTCGAGACGCCGCGGATCCTTCGGGAGCTGGGGTATGACTACGTCCTGGACTGGACGAACGACGATCAGCCGTATCCGCTGAACGTCGACGGGATGTTCAGCGTTCCCTACACGATAGAACTCAACGATGTGACGATGTTCGTGAGTAAGAGCTATACCGGCCCGCAGTTCCTGGAAGCGGTGATCGACCAGTTCGATCAGCTCTATTCAGACTCCGAGCACTCGGGTCGCGTCATGTCGCTGCCGTTGCACCCGTTCATCGTCGGCCAGCCGTTCCGCCACCGCTACCTTGATCGGGCCCTCGAGCACATCACGTCTCACGATGGTGTCTGGGTGACGACGAGCGATGCCATCGCGGCGCACTATCAGTCGACGGGGAACAGGAGAGCCGATTCGTGACGAATACGGAGCTGATCGATGAGTACGCACGGCTGCGCGACGAGTTCAAGGCCAAGGGATTGGGCGGCCGGATCGGCTACGGCGAGAAGCCGGCGCTGCTGATCGTCGACTTGATCACCGGATTCACGGACAGCCGTTCGCCCCTGTCAGGCGAACTGGAGTCACAGCTGGCCGCCACCAATGCCTTACTCGTCCCCGCCCGTGAACTCGAGATCCCCATCTTCTTCTCGACGGTCGCGTACGACACCGAATTGCAGGAGGCGGGGCTCTGGATCAAGAAGATCCCGTCCAACCACCTGTTGGTGGAGGGCAGCGAATGGGTGGAGGTCGACAGCAGGCTGGGCCAGCTGCCCCACGAGATGACCCTGGTGAAGAAGTACGCATCCTGCTTCTTCGGAACTGATCTCGCCGCACGCTTGATCTCACGGGGTGTCGACACCATCATCATCGTCGGCTGCACCACCAGTGGGTGCGTGCGCGCCTCGGCGGTTGACGCCTGCTCCTACGGCTTCCACACCATCGTCGTCGAAGAGGCAGTCGGCGACCGGGCAGCCCTTCCGCACCTGGCCAGCCTCTTTGACATCGACGCGAAGTACGGCGATGTCGTCAGCCTCGACGACGCACGTGCTTACCTGCGGGGGCTTGCGCAACAGAACGATTGACTGCAGTAACGCCGTGGGGCCAACTTCCTCTGTGCGGAATATTGAACCGGCGTGCAGGCCGAGATCCCGCAGATGCTGGCGCAGGGCGGCGGATCCATCATCAACACCGCCTCGTCCCTCGGGCAGGTCGCCATCGCCCACCAGTCCGCCTACGTCACGTCGAAGCACGGCGTCATCGGCCTCACCCGAGCCGCCGCGGTGGAGTACTCCGACAAAGGCATCCGCGTGAACGCAGTGCTGCCCGGGGTGATCCAGACGCCAATGATAGACGCGCTGGAGGAGACCTACCCCGGCTTCAAGGACGCGCTGCTGACGAAGCACCCGATCGGCCGACTCGGCACGCCGCACGACATCGCCGAGATGGTCGCGTGGCTCGGTTCCGACGCGGCCGCCTTCGCGACCGGCGCGCAGTTCGCCGTCGACGGCGGGTACCTCGCGATTTAGACGAGGTGGCCACGACGGACGGGAGGCACGGTGTCAGCTGACACCGTGCCTCACGTCCGTCACCGGTCGCGCCGCGACCCGCGTGTCAGCCGTTCTTCGCGGCCAGTCGGTCCGTCTCGCTGTCGTTCCGCCACCCGGCGGTCGCGCCGCCGTCGACGCTGTAGTTCTGTCCGGTCACCCAAGAGGACTCGTCGGAGGCCAGGTAGAGCGGCATGTACGCGATGTCCTCGCCCGTGCCGGGGCGTTGAATGAGCGCGTTGCCGACCTGCCAGGCCTTGCCCTCCGCATCCACCGCCTTGTCCGTCGCCGGGGTGCTGACGAAGCCAGGCGAGATCGAGTTCGCGCGGACGCCGTAGCGGGCGCCCTCCGCAGCGAGCGACTTCGTCATCGCGATGACGCCGCCCTTCGCGGTGGTGTGCGCGACCTGGCGAGCGGCTCGATCCCGCGACCTTCGCGATCGACGGAAAGCAACTCGAGATCGATCTCGAGTTCGAGGCCTGGGCCAAGAGCGCGCGCCGCATCGGCGCAGCCACCCGGCGTCCGGCGAGGACGTCGCGGGGCGGACGGGCCGATCTCAACACGGTGCGTGAATGGGCCAGTCAGAACGGACACCAGGTCAGCGATCGCGGCAGGGTTCCCGCGTCCATCCTCGAGGCGTACGACGCGGCGCACTGACGCGGTCACTCCTGGGCTGAGCCGCGCGCTGCGCGCCAGTGCTCCGTGACGGGATAACCGGAGCGCACGTGCGCGCGCACGTGGACCTCCCCCGAAGGGGATCCGCTGCCGCCCGGCTCCGGCGGCGGAGGGTTCTGTGTCCAGCCTGAGCCAGGGACCCAGACCGTCCCCGGTTGCACGGGCGCGTCGGCGAGCGCGGGATCGATCAGCTGACGCGCGAGAGCCACGGCCTCACCCAGATCGGTGATCCCGCCGGCTGAGGGCGTGCCGGCCGCGAGCACCCGGTAGGGACCGTCCCAACCGTCCGGGACCGTGAACGTAGTGAACGAGTCGAGCTTTGACAGTGCACGCTTCGCGTCGATGGCCATCTGCAGCTCGCGCAGGTCGACGCGCTGCGTGCGTGCAATGGTGACGATGTCCACCAGGTCTTTCGCGCGGCTGCTGGGGCGGCCGTTGTAGGTGCTCATCGTCGCAGTGACCTTCTCCGCGACCTGATCGGAGATCGGGAACAGCCGGTAGGGGTGCGACGGGACCGGCCGCCCCAGCTGCAGCCGCGTCGACGGCTCGATCGTCTCGACGCGGCCGACCGGGGGAGGGCCGACGACCACGTCGATGGGGATGTCGGAGATCCTCCGGCCGGTGTTCGCGTCCAGACATGTGAACACCAGGCGCCGGGTCGCGACACCCGGCTGGTTCTCTCCTCGCCCGGTCGCACGGGCACGGGTGAGCTGGAACCGCACATGGTCGCCGAGATCACGCGCGGCTGCCTGCTCGAGCGCCTGCTGCGCGGCATCCAGATCGGCGGCGCCGGTCGAGGCCAGATCCAGGTCTTTCGTCGACCGTGACTTCGGCACCCGGGCGAGCATCGCCGTGCCGCCCTTGAGCAGCCACTCGGACTCTTCCCCCTCCGCAAAGACCCGGCTGAGGAAACGATCGTGCTGTGCCTGCACGATCTGCGCATTCACATCCAGCGCGCTCGCGCCGTCACCGGCTGCCTTCGTCGCGGCCGCCTTGATCGCCTGCGCAAGCCCCGTCCAGTCTTTGTAGCCGTCGGGCTCAGGCATCGGCCGGCACCACCGCGTCGACGCCCGCAAGAGCGAGCAGATCAGCCGCGAGCGCGGCACCCGAGGGGTACTTGTTGGGCTTGGCCAGCGGCTCCAGATACTCGGTCAGGCGGGCGGGGGAGAGCAGCTTTCCCGCGTCCGCGGCGTCGGCGAGCGCATCGGCGACGAGGGAGCGGTCGACCCACTGCTCGATCAGGTCGGCGATCGTGCGCTCGACGCTCATGGTCGGCATCCCGTCGACGGAGACCACCTCGGTGGGCGCGAGCTCGCGGGTGCGGAGCCGCACCCCGTCCAGGCGGGTACCGCGGCGGGTGGGAACGACGAACTCGAGTGGCCCGGGGAACCAGTCGCCGATGCCATGCAGCTGCGCGGCCGTCTGGCCTGCGGCGACGACGGGCGGGACGCCGGTGTCTGTGCGGGGACGGTCGGCGCCGCCGAGGGCGAGCCAGGTCGCGAGGATCGCCTCCTGCTCGTGCTCTGGCGCGCCGGCGAGGCGGTAGACGCCGCGCGCGACGCGGATGAGCGCGCCGCTGTTGGCGAGGCGCGTCAGGGTCGGGCGCGCCACGCCAGCCTCGAGCGCCTGGGCGGTGGTCACCAGGCCCCAACGCTGTGACGCGAGCTCGCCCAGACGAGCGAAAGTTGATCCTGCCATGCGCACAGTGTAGCGAGAAACCGCAACAAACGTTGTAGCTCGTTCAGATTGTCGACTTCGAGCCTCTGGGGCCACCCCTTAGCAGTGAGGGGGTTCCAAACCCTCGGGAACGGGTTATATTCGGGAATATAACCATCTGTGAGGAGGAGAAGATGCGGACCCACACCTGCCCGCCGGACCACAAGCACGGGCTGACCTCCACCTGCTACGTCGTCCACCTCTGCGGGTGCCGCGCCTGCATGGACGGCAACGCGCGCCGCCGCCGCGACCGCTACCGTCTCCTGGCCTACGGGCGATACCAGGACGCGCACCAACCCATCGAGCCGATCCGGCAGCACCTGCAGGCACTGGTCGACACCGGGATGATCCCCGAACGGATCGCCATCAGCGCCGGCGTCGGCGGCGCCACGGTCCGTCGCCTGCTCAACAGCGAGACGGCACGGTTCGTCACCGGCGCCACCGCCCGCAAACTCCTCGCAGTCACCCCCGACAGCAGCACTCTCGCCGCGCAGGGCCGAGTCAACGGCCGCGGCACCCGCCGGCGCCTCCAGGCTCTGGCCGCGATCGGATGGAACCACCACGAGATCGCACGCCGACTCGGCTACCCGCGCTGGAAGGTCAACAAGGCACTCGAAGGCGCCTACGTGGACATCCGTGTCCACGACGACATCGCCGCGCTCTACGACGAGCTCTGGGACCAGCAGCCCCCCACCCACACCCGAGCGCAGCGGGTCGGCCGCTCCTACGCACTCACGGTCGCACGCCGGCACGGCTGGCTGCCGCCGCTGGCCTGGGACGACATCGACACCGACCCGGCACCGCCCACAGCCGGGCAGGAACCCCTGCTCGACGAGATCGCGATCGAGCTCGCTCTCGCCGGCCAGAACGTCCGCCTCACCCGAGACGAGCGCCTCGAAGCCACCCGACGCGGGACCGAACGCGGACTCAGCCTCACCCAGCTCAGCGACCTGCTCGGCGTCGACGTCCGCACCATCGACCGCGACCGTGACGACCTCGGACTCCGGCAGGCCGCCTGATGAGCAAGACGCTCGACATCCTCGAAGCCGCCCTGCACGGCACCACCGCCGGCTACCTGGCCGGATGCCGCAGCAAGGGAGGATGCCCGAACCACGGCAACCGCCAGCTGCTCACCTGCACCGAAGCGGCCCGCGCCCGCCGCCACTACTTCTCGCTCGCCTCGCTCGAGGAGACCGAGCCGATCACCCGGCAGATGCTCCGCGACGCCAAGAACAGCCCCTTCGCACCGAAAGAAGCCGCAGATGTCTGACCAGCCGAACACCTTCACCATCGACTCCACCAAAGAGGGAGAGTGGCTGCGGGTCGTCCGCGCGCTCGGCGGCCATCGCTGGGCCCTGTCGCTGCGCTTCAACCCCCTCCCGCTGACTCAGCGAGGCGCCCGGCACACCCGGCCAACGCGGCAGCCCACACCCCACGCGGCAGCAGGCCACGGGCCGAACGCGAGACTGCACCTGCCCAGCTGCGCGATCTCCCCCCAGCTCGGCAACGGCCGCGGCGCCCACCTCAAGCAGATCCCCCACCTGGGCCGAACCGAGGAGCACTGATGACCGACATCGCCGTGCGCCTCCAGGAAGCCATGACCATCCAGACCGGCACACCCGTCACCGTCCGATGGAGCTTCCGCGAGTTCGCGCTCAACTGCACCCGCCGCGACGGCCGCCCCCTCACCCAACGGATGCACAGGCTCTTCCAGACGCTGCTCAACCGTGAAGCGCTCCGCGAGCTCACTCCAGGAGAAGACCCAACGATGGGATCCCGCGCAACCCTCATCGAGATCATCGACGACCTCGCCGTCAGCGCCGACCACCAAGGCGCCCGCGCGGCCGCGCTCGCCGAGGTCCTCCTCAGTGCCGGCATGTTCCACCTCGGCGACCAGCTCCGCCGCCAGAGCCACGCACTCTCAGAGCTCGACGCCGACGACGAAACCCTCGAGGTCATCGACGAGGCACGCACCCAGATCGCCCGAACCATACTGCTGCTCGACCAAGCCGACACCGCACAGGCAAAGGAGCGCAGATGAACCGACGCACCCGCCGCGCCAGCACAGCCCTCGCCGCGGTCGCAGCTCTCGCGCTCGGCTTCGGCGCCCACCAGCTGGGCATCACCTCCTGGATCGACACATGGACGCGCCCGCAGGCACCCGCCCCGGACCCGACCTACGACTACACCGCGCTCGCCGCAGTCGCGCAGGAGCTGCCGCTGATCGATCCCACCGAGGAGATTCCCGAGTATCGCCGCGCCACGTTCGGCGAGCGCTGGATCGACATCGAGGGAAACGGCTGCGATCAGCGAGACGATCTCCTCGCCGTCCAGCTGCAGGACGTCGTCCGTGACGGTTGCACGGTGCTCTCCGGCGTGCTCGACCCCGATCCGTACACGGGCACACGCATTGAGTTCGAGCACGACCGGATCGCCGCCCCTGGAGCCCCGGGAAGCTCCGGCGTCCAGATCGACCACATCGTCAGCCTTTCGGCGGCGCACGCCGGGGGCGCGTGGGCGTGGACCGAGCAGCAGCGCATTCAGTTCGCCAACTCGTTCGACAACATCGTCGCCGTCGATGGCAACACGAATGCGGCCAAGAACGACCACGGGCCAGCCCTGTGGCTGCCATCGAACGCCGACTACGTGTGCACCTACGTCGCCCGCTACACGGAGATCGTCGACACCTGGCACCTCGCGGTCGACGAAGCCGACCGCGGTGCGCTCGTGGACACGCTCTCAACCTGCGCTGCCCAGCAAGCCAGCGACGAGAGCGGGAGCATGTCGTGAAGCCGCTACGAACCCGCGTGGGATCTCGCCGCGCGCGCCTGACGCTTGGCCGCGCGAGCGCGGTCTACGACCTCGTTCGCATCCGTCGTGTCGACACCGAGGGTGCGCCTGATCACCTCGAGCTCGGCGTCGGTCCAGCGGGTGCGCCCTCGCATCCGCTCACCGAACGTGACGACGTTCAAGCCGAGCAGGTCGATCAGAGCCGCCTGCGTGGGAACCTCGGGCGCCCCCGCCCCGTCCGCGATCGCCGCCCGCAACCGCTCCGCGAAAGCCGCATCGCGCGCCAGTCCCGGCATCAGTCGCGGCCGGCGGCCGCGCTGCGAGGGCGCCCTGCGCGCGCGCTCCTGCGCGAATGCGTCGATCGCGGCCTCGTCGTAGAGCGGGGAGTTGCCTTCTATGGCAACCGGCTCGGGGAGCAGAGGACCCTCCTGGCCGGCTCTGCGCAGCTTGTTGCTGATGGAGCGCATCTTGTAGACCGCGACGACGGACACGCCGAGCTTCTCGGCGACGTCCGCCGTGGTGAGGTGCCGTCCGGTCATCAGCGCTCCTCTCAGCTGGATGAATATAACCACTTTCGCGGTTACGGCGCGCCGCGGCAACCAGACCCAACTTGGTTGGGGATGCTGGGGCGCATGGCTAACAAGGACGCGGACGCCATCCGTGAGGAGCTCCGTCGCATCGGCCAGCAGCTCGCGCAAGCGGACGAGCTGCGCGAACGCCGCGGCAAAGTCGTCGACGAGGCGCGCGCGGCCGAGCTGACCCAGCGAGAGATCGCCCTCCTGCTGGGGATGACCGAGGAAGGGCTGCGGAAGGCGCAGAAGTCCTACCACGGACGCGGGCGCTCTTACGGCGGCCGCCTCGCGTCCTAGCGACCCCGCCAGACCTTCATGGAGCGCCCGTCGACTGCGAAATCTGATTGCAATTTTCAAGCACTCTTGACTAATATAACCTGACGAATGAGGGGGTGAGATGGACGAGCTGAACTACCGACCCAAGCCGTGGACGCCGAAGGACGTGCCCACGATCTGGGTCGACCAGACCACCGGGCAAGGCGTCACCGACGCCGGCACGCCCGTTCGCCCCGTCATCGGCGAGCGCCGCAAGAACCCCAACCTGACGGACCTGCTCGACACGGCTGCCTCGTACGGCGCTAACCGCATCATGCTGACCGGGAAGCGCCCCGAGCCTGCGCCTGGCGTGCGGCACTGGCTGTACGTCCAGACCCCGAACTGGAAGCCCGGAGCCCACTGGGTCAACAACGGCCCGCCCACCGGTCGGTTCGAGCACGCGGTCACCGGCTTCAAGATCGAAGTCCGCACCGCGGAGGAGTGGTTCGGCGACGGGCCGCTGACCCCTGCCCAGGCTCGTCTGGCCTGGAACGTCACCGCGTCGATCATTCGCCACGCCGACGAGAACGCGCGCCTGTTCAACAGCCCTGCCGCCACCGGAACGAACCTGTGGGCGCTGTCGCTGCCGAAGAACATCAACCCCGTGCCGGTCGAAGACGACATCGCCCAGGAGATCCACTTCACCTCGGGCCTGCACCACTACGACCACCTGGTCGCGGGGGAGTCGTTCGCCAAGCACGAGGACTGCGTCCCGCTGATCGACCCGGCCAAGACGAAGAAGATCAGCGAGTTCGCCTACGTCGACGGCCGGTTCATGTTCGCCGGCGTCGGGCGCGAGCTCGGTATCGGCCCCGCGATCCGGCTGAACCAGGCCGCCGCGTACGAGCTGCTCGAGCAAGACCCCTACGCGCGCGCCCGCTTCCACGTGCGGTTCCGCGTCCCTCAGGGCTGGAACCACGTTGGCCTGCTCGGTGTGAAGCACCTGGACGTTCGCGAAGGCTGGTTCTATCCGAACCGGCCCGGAGCGGTGCACGACACCTGGGCCGACGGCAGCGAGATCCACGTCGCCCTCAAGCACGGGTGGGAGATCCGCCCTCACGAGGCCGTGGTGTTCCGCAAGGCCAAGCCTCTAGACACCTTCACCGAGCGCATGACGCGCGCCCGCGAGCGAGTCCAGCTGCAGGACGAGATGCACCCGGACCTGCGCCGCGCTGTGCTCGCCGCGCTGCGGAACATCATGCTGCACTCGATCGGTGCATTCGCCGCCGCGGGCCGCGACGAGACCCGCGTCGCCGCGTCGCCCGATGACGTCCCGCCCGAGTACAGGGCCAAGATGCTGCGACAGGGCAACCTCTGGATCTATCGCATCCCGTCGCGCCCGAACGACCGCACCCGAAGCTTCTACCACCCGGAGCTCGCCGCCCAGGTCTGGGGTCGCGCACGCGCTCGCGTCCTCCACGGCCCCAGCTCCCTCGGCGGCTACACCTCCGGTGCTCTCACGGTCGACCCCTCGACGCTCATCGGCATCCAGGGTGATGCGATCTACACGACCAAGCTGCCGGCGTGGTCCCTGCCGGACCGGTTCATCGGCGGCGGCGACGACGGCAAGACCGGGCGCCTGCGCCTGCAGGGCTACCTCAACGGATCCTTCATCACGCCGGAGACGCTGCGGCAGCGTGACGCGCTGAAAGCACGTGCCGAGCGGGCCGGCATCGCCAAGGCGCTCGAGCAGGCAGAGGAGAAGGGCTGATGGCTGACCAGCAGCGCACCGCCCAAGACCTCATCCGCGATCTGCGGCGCAAGGGCATCAGCACGGCCGAGATCGCCGAGGAGCTGCACCGCTCGCCTCGAATGGTCCGCAAGATCCTCAACGGCGAAACCAGCGGCGCCCTCTACCGCCAGGCGCTCCAGGAGCTCGCTGACACCGGACGCCTCACCCACGTCCCGCCGCGGCGCCGGCGCAAGGACGGCTCGATCGCCCCCGTGCGAGGCAAGGCCGGCGCCAAGCCCGTCATCCCCGAAGACCTCAGCGGCACCTACGTTGAGGGTCGCCAGGGTGGTCGGCTGCGCGTCGACGTGGCATACGCCACCGGGGGCGACCGGTACATCGAGATGCGCATCCCCAAGGGCCGCACCGCGAAGGGCCGCGAGCAGGCGAACGCCGAACTGATCAAGCAGGTCCGCAACGCCGCCAAGGGCCAGTCCCACGACAAGCAGAAGCAGATCACCGCCCACCTGACCTTCTCCAACGGCCGCGTGATGGAGGTCAACTCGTACAACGCCTCGACGATGCTCAAGCGCATCCACGAGAACGGCGGCGACGCCCTCGGCTGGTTCCGCGAAGAGTCGAAGAACCGATACGTGAACCTCGACACCAGCCGCGACACCATCACCGGCGTCACCCTCAACGTCGTCAGCACGGCCAAGACGACCGAGTACCAGAGGCAGGCCGAGCGCGGCCGCACTCGCCGCCCCCGCTCGCTGTCGCCGGCGGAGCTCATCAGCATGGAAGAGAAGCGGCGCATCGAGGAGCGCCGCGCTCGCCGCCGTGGAAACCGAGGAGGTGGTCAGTGACCATGGCCGCCCCGAAGAAGCCCACAGCTGCAGCGAAGCCCCGCGCACGCAAGGCCGCGCCCCCCGCTGAGGAAGTCACCAGCGACGTCGACCAGGCAGCGACGTCCGAAGCACCCGCACGCGCACCTCGCGCAAGCCAGAAGCCGGCAGCGGCGAGCGCGACGCCTCCTGAGTCGGCCGAGGCGGAGACGCCACCGCCGGCGAAGAAGAAGCGGGGGCCCTACAACGTCGTCTACGTCCAGAAGAAGCCCGTCTCGATCCGTCTCCCCGACGACGCGCTTGAACTGATGGACTGGGCCAAGCAGGATGCAGCCAGCCGCGGCGACCGCCTCACCAAGGACGAGATCGTCACCGTTGCGCTTCGCGCCTACTGGGGCCGCAAACGGCGCCGCGGGTAATGACCGTCTCCTGAGCTGCTGGCAGGGAAGTCGAGATGAGTGAAACTAACGGGCCGGCCGAGTTGCCGGTCTACTCGATCGCCGAGGCATTCGTGAAGCGATCCGGAATGTATATCGGGCAGCCCGTCACGTTCGAGCGAGTGCACACGTTCCTGCTCGGTTTCGAAACGGCGATGTTGTACGTTCGCGACGAGCTCGCGCGCGATCGCAATGCGTTTCAGCCCGTGGGCGTGCTCGGTCAGTTCCGGGAGCAGCTGCGATCCGAGGGGCGGCTCAGGTGGGACTCCTGGTCCCTGACGATCGTGGCGGAAGCGATCGGCTGGACTGGCGACGAGCCTCCGGCGATCGACGATCTGACCGAAGAGCAGCACCTCGAGGCAGTCCGGGACCTTCTCCCGTTGCTCGAGAAGGTCTTTGCCCTCCCCGCGGAGCTTGTCACCTCGCTCCGTGACTCCGCCTGAGAAGGGTAGGCACCCCACCGCTGTCGGTGTGTCGTCCCGCCCATCGAGTTCGAGAACGCGTTCTATGCTGTGCGGCGATGATCAACCTGACCGCCACCGTCCCGCTTGGACCGCTGACAGAACTTGTCGGACGATCCCTCTCGGCGACTGGGAGATGGGTCAACTCATCCGGTAGCGCCTACCTGTCATATCCATCACTCAGAGGATCCTGACCCGGACGAACGATCGCAGTCGCTCGAGGGCAAAGGACCCGTGCGGATGTCGCGCGTCACACCTCGACCTCGAACGGCAACTTTCGCAGTGTCGTCGCGGAAATCCCGGTGCTCTTGTACATCCGGGCGTGGGCGTACTGGATCTCCGGCAGCAGATCGATGCGGCCGATCGCCTCCAGCATGATCTCGTCGGCCTGACCGGTGAGATGACGCAGTTCGGGGATCGCGTACCCGCCCACGTACTTCCCGGAGTTGAGATCCCAGGAGCGCACGGCCGGCAGCGCCTCCTCGATCCTCTCGCCGAGCTCCACCAGAGCATCGAACGTGTCCTGCCCGTAAGCGTGCGGGGAGAATGGGATCTGCGACATCGTGCCCTTGGTGACGTTGAAGCAGTCGCCCGTGAACGTCCACCACAGGAACGCCAGCCGCGACGCCGCGATCGCGCTGGCCGCGAGCTGGTCCTTCCGGTTCTGAACGAACAGCTTCCCCTCGTTGAGGGGCACCGTGGCGTGCGTGGTCTTGTCGTAGGTGACCGGCGGCACCGTGTACGTGCTCAGGAAGTACGTGGCGGTCTTCTTGAAACCGACGGAGTAGTCGCTCACACGGACAAGCGGCGTCGAGGAGATCGTGCCCTTCGCAAGCAGCGTGTCGATCAGCTCGAACATCGCGTCGCTGCTGGCGCGCATCCAGTTCGGGGTCCGCGAGCCGGCGGGCCGAAGCGAATACCGCAGTGTCGCCATCAGATGCGGACGGAACGCCTCGATCCAGCTGTGGGTGAGCGTCGTGTGCAGCTCGGAGACGCTGCCATACCCGGCGGCGGTGATGATCGTGCTGCGCACCTTCACCTGGAACAGGGCAGCCGGGCGTTCCTGGAAGGTGCTCACCCAGATCGCATCGAACCGCCGCTCGTAGAACTTCCGCAGTGACTCGTCGCGATCGGCGAACTGGCTGCGGATGGGAACGATCAGGCTGAGCCGGCCATCCGGGCGCGTGATCTGCGCCGAGCGCTCGCAGCAGGAGGCGTAGATGTCGTCGACGTTGTCTGTCTCGAAGCCGGTGATGCGGTAGCTGAGCTCGCGCCGGTTGACGTAGGGTGGGTTGCCGATGACGACGTCGAAGCCGCCCTGATTGGGGTGTGACACGTCGCCCCGCACCGGCAAGAAGCGCGGCCCGTACAATGTCCAGCGCATCGAAAAACACCCCGCGACCTTCCGACTACCTCCGGACGTCTTCGAGTACATCAACCAGGCACGCGACGAAGCCGCGGCCCGTGGTGATCGCCTCACCAAAGACGAAGCGATCACCATGGCAGTCCGCGCGTTCTGGGGCGGCAAGCGCCAGCGCCGCCGCTGATCACCACACCGACATAACCGACGAAAAGAACTCTGGAGGCATCTGATGAGCCGTCGATCTATGCTCGAGCAGGAAACCGATCCGCTACACCCCGCGCGGATGCTACCGCGCACCTGAGACGAACGCGCGGTCCTTCACCGAGGATGGCTACATCTCGACATGATCAACCGAGGCAGCGAGAAGATTTCGTGCGAAGAGGTGGAGGACCTCGTCTACCGCTATGACAGCTTCGATCTAGCGGCCGCCGTCGCGATGCTCGACCCCGTGTTCAGCGAGCGGGTATGCGTCTACGTGAGTCTCAAGGAGGGCGGCCCGCTCGGGCTCGAACGGATCCGCGCCGCCATGGAGTCCGCCGGGGTGGCTAAGCATAAGCACCCCGAGCGGCTGATCGCCGTCGACGACATGCCCCTCACCAAGGTAGGCAAGATTGACAAGAGGGAGCGGAGAGGGCTTTGCCCGCCGCGACAGCGCCTAATGGGGCAGACGCTCAGCGCCCGCGCCGCCACGCGAGCCAGTGGCGGATGCTCTCCTCGAGCGCGTGCAATAGAGGCAACATCACCCAGATGACGCACGCGACGGTCAGTGGCGTCGTACATAGGATCTGGAGGTACGGCGGCAGGCCGGTCAGGAGCGGAGCGATGAAGTAGGCGTTGAACATGGCAGGCGGTACCAGCGCGATCCACACTAAAATCGCCGTCCACCACCGCGGGCGCGCGGGACCGGCCGTCGGGATTGCACCGGTGAGGGCGTCCGGAGTCAGTGGACGGGCCTGCCCGATCGTGAGCGGCACGGCCTGTTGCAGGTGCGCCTGCCGCTCCTTACTGTCCTCCCACCGGATGAGGTCATGGGGGGAAGCGAACGTGATCTCGACGACAACCTGGCGCCGGTGCCGTTCCGAGACTCGGACCTTCGACTCCCGGTAGCCGGGGAACGACTGGGCCCGGCCGGTGAAACCATGCGCCCACTCGGTGAGATCGTCCAGCCGCCCGGGGACGGCTGTGCGCGCCACCCGAGCCGTGACCGTGAGGTTATCTGGTTGCATGGTGTCCTCCCGGGGCAGAGGAAGCCCCGTCTCCCAGCGTATTGCGCCGATGACGCGGCACTGAACAGCTTCCGACCATCGGGGTCCGGATCAATAGCGCGAAATAGTGCTCTTCCGAGCAGTGGAGTGTCACCGCCACTGCCGCCTCACGCAGGATGGAAAGTTGAAAGACCTGGATCGACGGGGAGGTCATTTGCACGAGGCGTTTCGCTTGCTGCGGGAAGAAAGGCTCAAACGAGGCCGATACCATCGCCGAGCGACGGTGTATCACCCGGACGTAGAAGAGGTCGACCAGCTCTACGGTGTCCGGCTTCAGCTGGAGTCCTTAGGCGCGCGCCGGACGGTGGACGGATGCTGCGCTCCGAGATCGGCGCTTCGCGCGAGTACGGGACGCTAATGGATGCGGCGCTGGCAGTCGGTGACATGGACGCCTGGCTGGTGGCGCACCACGCGTTCCTCCGCTGCTGCGTCGCGCGTGCAGACATCCCGTTGGGGCGGGTAGTGGACTCCTACCCGGAACGCTGCTTACACATCTATCAGTTGTGGCACCCGCAGTCGTTCGCCATCGCTCATCGCGAGTACGAGGCCGTCCTCGAGTCGATCGTCAGGCGTCCGACGCCCAGGGGATCGATCTGTCGCCGCTGGCGACCCACGAGTTCGCCTTCGACGATGCCGCCGCCGCCTTCGAGCAGTCCCGCGACGCGTCCAGCAGCCTGAAGGTCCTGCTCCGACCGTAGAGCGCCTGGGCCGTCGGGGCCGTCACAGGGAGCCACGCGGGCGGCGTGGGGTGGCACGGGCTGCAGTGGCACCGCGGAGACGATCCTCCCGCCTGTCGGGTCGGCATCGGAGCGCGCGGTGCAGGAGGAGCGCGCCCACGTTGCAAGTAAGCTTTCTGCCGTGCAGAATCGACAGCTCGGGTCGCCGGGCGATCCACCCCAGTATCCGATCGAGTCGGTCGACAACGCGCTGAAGCTGATCCTGCTGCTGGGTGAGGAGCACGAGCTGCGGCTCACGGACGCCGGTGCCCTCCTCGGGGTGGCGACCTCGACCGCGCACCGACTTCTCGCGATGCTGGCATGGCGCGGCTTCGTGCGGCAGAACCCGGTGACCAAGGCTTACGGCCCTGGCCCGGCGCTGACGACGGTGGCCTTCTCGGTGCTGCGCAGGATGGATGTCCCGAGACTGGCGCAGCCGATCCTCGAGGACCTCAGCGCCGCCCTCGGTGAGACCTGCCACCTGGGCACGCTCGAGGGCAACCATGTCCGATTCCTCGCCGTTGCCGAGCCCGATGTGGCCGTGCGCGTGGTTTCGAGACTGGGCAAGACCCTGCCGGCGCATTGCACCTCGACCGGCAAGGCGCTGCTTGCCGAGCTGAGCGACGAGCAGCTCTTCCGGCTGTACCCGGACGAGCAGCTCGAGATCGTCACACCGAACTCCATACGTTCCCGAGACGAACTCGTCGCCGAACTGGTTCGGACACGACTGGACGGTTATGCCGTGAATCGGCAGGAAAGCGAGGACGGCGTGGCGAGCGTCGCGGTCCCGGTCCACGTCTCGTCGGGACTGCGACTGGCGATCAACGCCTCCGCGCCCGTGCAGCGGTTACCGCCGGGCAAGGTCAAGTCCCTAGCGCGGTCACTGCAGGACGCCGCGATCCGCCTCGCCGAACTGTTGGGGTGAACCGGCCCGGGTCGTCGTAGCGCCCATGGATGCGCTGCGCACGCGAACACGCCGCTGATGAGCGTGGCTGCGGGAGCGACCGACCCGCCGCCGTGGGCCTCAGTGCCCGTTGGCCGGATCGTCCGGGTCGCGGGCGGCTTCTTCGCCTTGATCCAGCCCACTCAGCGTCGCCATATCCTCCGAGCTGAGCGTGAAATCGAAGACGTCGATGTTCTGCGCGAGATGCTTCTCATCGCCGGCGCGCGGGACGGGAACGATCCCTTCCTCGATGTGCCAGCGCAGTAGGACCTGTGCGGGCGACTTGTCATACTTCGACGCGATCGCGGTCACCGCGGGATCGGACAGCAGGGCTCCTCCGCGTCCGAGCGGGCTCCACGCCTCGGTCAGGATGCCGTGAGCGCGCTGGAAGCTGCGCTGTTCGACACGGGCGATGTCGACGCTGAGCTGGATCTGATCGACGTCGGGGACGACACCGGTCGCGTCGACGACGCGCTGAAGGTGGTGAGACTTGAAGTTGGAGACGCCGATCGCCTTCACTCGTCCCTCTTCGAGCAGTCTCACCAGACCCTTCCACGCTTCGACGTATCGGTCGAGGGCCGGAACCGGCCAATGGATCAGGAACAGATCGAGGTAGTCGACGCGAAGGGTCTTCAGCGATCGGTCGTACGCGCGCTGCACTCCCTCGACGCTGTGGTCCTCCTTGTTGAACTTGCTCGTGATGAAGACCTCGTCACGAGGGATGCCCGATGCACGCAGACCGGCACCGACGGCCTCCTCATTCGCGTACTTGTACGCCGTATCGAACAGGCGGTAACCGTAGCCGACCGCCTTCTCGACCATCGTTGCGCACTCGTCTCCCGTGAGTGGCCACGTGCCCACCCCGATTCGCGGGATGCGGTGACCGTGCAGGAGGGGGAGGGTGGTGTCGTCAGCTCTCATCGGGCGGCCGCCTTCGCCGGAGCCGTGCTCGAGGGCTCGAGGAGGGCGCGCAGCCGATGTATCAGCTCGTCCGCCTTCGCTCGCGAGGCGACCGAGCGGCGGGCGTCGACGAGGGCACGCGGCCAGTTCACGATGACGGCACCTTCGGCCTGCCCTTGGCTCTCGCCGTACACGACGGCGAAGCGGTCCTGCGCAGGGTCGCCCACCATCGTCCAGTGATCAGATCCGGTATGCCCGACGATCTGGATCTTCCAGTCGTACTGGTCGCTCCAGACATACTCGGTCGTGTCGTAGTCCTCGCAATCATCAGGGTGGACGATGTTGTGTGCGACGACGCGAGCCTGATCAACGGCATTGGTCCAATGTTCGAGGCGCAGCGAGACGTTGCGCGACGCACTCGCCCAACGTGCGATATCGCCGACGGCAAAGATCTCAGGATGCCCGATGGCCCGCAGCCCAGAGTCGCAGGTCACCCCGTTGTCGAGTTCGATGCCGGAACCCTCGAGCCACTCTGTGTTGACCACAGCTCCGATACCGACGAGAGCTGCATCGGCCTCGATGATCTCGCCGCCATCGAGCACCACGCGCACCCCGTCTGCCGTCTGTTCGACGCCTTCGACTGTCCTTCCGAAGTACTCCTCGACGCCCTCCTGGGCATACTTGCGGCTGAAGATCTGGCCGACTTCGGCATTGAGCACCCGCGACATCGGCGCCGGGAACGGGTCAACCATGCTGACCCGTACGCCCGCCGTGATCGCCGTTGCGGCAGCCTCCCCCCCGATGAAGCCTGCGCCGATGACCACAAGGTGCCGCGCTGTGGCCAGCTCATCCCGCAAGCGCTCGGCATCGCCGCTGGTACGCAGCAAGTGAATATGCTCACCTTCACCCCACGGAGAGCGACGGGCGCGTGACCCGGTGGCGATCACGAGTGTGTCGTATGAGACGGCTGTACCGTCCTCGAGCGTCACAACCTGGCCTTCGAGGTTGAGGGATGCCGCGGGCGTGCCGAAGATTGAGATGGCTCCGATCCCCCGCGTCTCGTGCTCGGAGAGAAGCTCGATCTCGTGTCGCGCCGTCTCACCGGTGAGGTACTTCTTCGAGAGCGGAGGTTTGTCGTAGGTGGGATGGCGTTCCTGGTCAATCAGGACGATCTCGCCCTCGAATCCCTCGCTTCGAAGGGCTTGGGCGGTCTTGAGCCCACCAACAGAGGCGCCGACGATGACGACCCGCGACACGTCAGTCCTCCACAACCAAGGCGGAGACGGGGCAGCTGCGCGCCGCCTCCTCTACTCGCTTGCGGTCACTGTCGGGCAGGTCCTCGCGCAGAACGATCACTAGGGCGTCGTCATCTAGGTCGAAGTAGTCGCCCGCGGCGACAACGCAATTGGCGTAGCCCTGGCAGGCGCTGCGGTCGGCGATGATCCGTGCCATCGGTCTCTCCTTTTCTACTGCGGTCGCATTTCGGGAAACATCGGCTGGTCAGGCCGCGCGATCATCTCGGAGAACGTCTGCGTGGTCTGCCAGGTCAGGGCCTCGAGTTCCATGGGGTCGATCGCGATCCACTGGCCAGTTTTCGGGGCGTCGATCAGTAGCCTCGTGCCGTTGTGAGTTTCCACGCGGCGCACTTCGATCTCCGAAAACTCGTTGGCGATGACGAGCGGCTCTCCGACGGTGCGGGCAATAAGACGCTCGCGCTCCGCCGCCGCAGCCGCCGCGGCATCACGATCGACGTCGGCACCCTCCCAGTCGAGGCCGCTCACAGGAAGATCGCCAGGTTCTGGGTGCGGAGCACCGACTCGTCCACCATGATCACCCGACGTGCCAACTGCAGGTCGTCACCGACGCGACGCAATACGTCCTCGCGGTGAGCGGAGATGATTGACGGCTCGTTGACGTCTCCCCGGCTGCGGAACAGCAGGACGGCGGAGTCGACGATGAGCTCGTCCTCGACCGAGGACAGGAACACGCGCACGTTCGTCACGTAGTGACGCAGGCGTGAGGGAGGGTCCTCCGTCCAAGCGTGTTCAGTCAGGAATCGCGCGACCCGGCGGCTGAGCGAGTACTTATTCTCGTCCCAGTGCGACATCCCCCTCGCCGTCGTGAAGGAAGACCCGAGAGCCGTCGTCTGACGCACCGGCATGATGTAGTGAATATCCTCTGTAAGCGTCTCAAGCCAGTGCTCGTACCGTTGCTCGTCGAGGGTGTAAGCCTCTTCAATCAACCAACGATGCGCCTCGAGATGCAGTTCGTCGGAGAACAGTAGGGACCGCCCGACTCGATCGGCGCGCGTGGCGTGGGCGCCGAGAGGCGATTGCTCGGATATCTGGACACCGGTCTCGGTGTTCATCATGCGGGTGCCTCCCCGTTGTTGGTGATGCCTGTACCGATGCTCGCGACCTGCACCTCGACTTCGTCATCGGTGTCGAGGTAGTCGGCCCAGCGATCGAGCAGATGACGCTGGTTGTACTCGCCGTAACCAACGTGCGCGACGCCTGGACCGGCGAACTGTTCAGGCGTCAGCGCAGCGACGACCGGAGTGTCGTCTTTGAGAGTCCCCATCCGACTGTTGAGCAGGAGCCGTCGAGCCATCGAACCCTTGGCAGTCGTGGTCAGCGAGACCCAGTTCTCGACATCGTCCTGCTCGAACATTCCCGTGCTACCGAAGCACATAAGGTAGGCCTTGTACGAGAGCTCCTTGAACTCCTCCGGCGCCTCGGCATCGACCGCGAACCAGGAGTAGACCTCCGTCTCGTTCTCGCTAATGGGCTGCCACGAACGGATCGAGATGAAGGGCAGCACGTCGTCCCCGTCCTCCACCTTCGGCCAGTTGTGCACGAAACTCATGTTCGGGAAGAGCGATGCCGCTGAGATCATAAACCCGTCACGGCCAATCACATCGAGCTGCTCAGGCGACCATTGCTCCTTCATCCGCTCGATCATCGCGTCGGGATATCCGACGTAGCGCAGCCGCTCCTCGAGGCTGCCCGGCGGGAGCTTGTAGGTCGTGCCGCCGCCGTTGCCGGCCCAGTACGTGTTGCCGTCCTTGCGCTTCTCCGCCTTCGGCTCACGGAACAACCCGATCTCGACGACCGAGGTGTGGGTCTGGGGCGTGTGATACATGTCGCCGGCGAAGTTCTCGGCGCCGATCTTCCAGTTCGCGTTGACGCGCCACCGCTGCGGGCCACGCAGCTCGATGCCCTTGGCGCTCTGCCCGGTGTAGTAGTCGAGGTAGAACGCGAAGTCGCCGATGTATTCCCGCAGGGTCGGCGCGTTCGGGTCCATGCTGATGAAGATCAGACCGTTGTATGTGTCCAGGTTCGGCGCCGGGAGCAGTCGTGCACCCTTCTTGTTGAACCCTGCCTCACCCCCGTAGGCCTCCTCGTGGAACGGGAGGCCCATAATCCGGCCGTCGTTGCGGTATGACCACCCGTGGTAGGGGCAACGGAAGTGGGAGGCGTTGCCGACCTCGGCGCGGCACACCTGCATCCCGCGGTGCAGGCACATGTTGAAGTGCGCCCGAATCTCACCACTCTCATCGCGCACGACGATAAACGAGTCGTCGAGCACATGCCGCACCACGTAGTCACCGGGCTGAGGGATCTCGGATTCATGTCCGACGAAAATCCACGCGCGGCTGAAGAGCTTGCTCTTCTCCTGCTCGAAGATCTCCTCGTCGTTATAGATGTGCGCCGGGATCATGCCGCGCCGCACGTCCTCGAAGATCGTCGTCTTGCTCGCCATTGGGTCGCTGCTTCCTGATGTCAGAGTCCTATTCCGCGCCTTGAAGATGATGTCGGTCGAGACCGGTTTTCTTTAAGACAGAATCTGATTCTGCTAGATTTTCCAGGAATTCGCAATCGGAGATCACGCCTCGAAGGAGAAGTGGATGATGAACGACTACGTCGACGAACGCATGCTCGTCGCCAATGCTTGCCGCGTGCTCGCGGTCCGGGGGCTCGTGGACGACATCCTCGGGCACGTCAGCCTGCGGGTCGACGACGACACCGTCCTCATCCGAGCCCGCGGACCGCAGGAGCGGGGGCTGCGGTTCACCACCGCCGACGACATCCTCGCCGTGCCCCTTGAGGGATCGTTCGAGCTCGCCGGCGGGTACCGGGCGCCGAACGAGCTGTCTCTGCATCTTGAGCTGCTGCGCCGCAATCCTGCGGCTCGATCCGTCGTCCACGCGCATCCGCCGGCTGTCGTCGCGTTCTCGCTGACCGGACGGACGTTGCTACCGATTGTCGGTGCCTTCAACATCCCCGCTATGCGGATGGCGCGCGGCGGCATCCCCGCGCACCCCTCGTCTGCGCTGATCCGCAACCACGCACGCGCGACGGCCATGGCGGACGATTTCGGCACGCGGCCGGTCGGCATCCTGCGCGGTCACGGCCTCACGGCCGTCGGCGAGAGCGTCCCGCAGGCCGTCATCCGCGCGATCAATGTCGACAGCCTGGCTCGCGTGCACCTCGCCGTTCTGCAGGCAGGGGCCGAGCCTATGCCGATCGATGACGACGATCTCGCCGACCTGCCCGACCTGGGTGACGCATTCAACGACGGGCATCTCTGGCGATTCCTGCTGCAGGAACTTGCTGAGCAACGGCTCCTGCTGTAGTCGGGCCATCACAGATGTCCGGAGCCCGGGTCGCGATCAACTGCACCATCCTCACCGCCGCAGGCGCACATTTGGACCGAGCCACTCCGTCACCAGGGTGAGTACCGCATCGCTGTTCGACTCCTGCATCAGCATGTGGCCGTTGCCAGCCACGTTCGCTGCCGTCAACGCGACGAACCTGACATCGCCGCCTCGCTCGGCGAGCCAGTCAGCAGTCGCGCGGTCCGACTCGATCGGATGATCGGTGTCGTGGGTACCGACCATCACGAGGGTCGGTAGGCCGTCCAACTCCCTGTCGCCGATATGGACCTGCGCACCGCGGACGTTCTGCCGCTCGAGGAGGAGCCCGGCTGGGATTGGCACCAGCTGCGAACGGAGCTCGTCCAGGTGACCGGGTGGGAACTGCTCGCTTGCACCGACCAGCTTCGCCTCGATGAACTCTGGTCCGGGATGCCACCAGCCGCGACGGGGAAGCCTCCAGGTGAGCGGGCGTCCCTGGACGACGATGTGATCGGCGTCCTCTTCCAGCACGGCGGGCTCGGGCTGGATGTCCCCGGGGGGAGCGGGTGCCAGCGCGACTAGGGCGATCAGTGAATCCCGATGGTGGAAAGCGACCCGATAGCCGAAAGCGGCGGACATGGAGTGGACCACGAGGACGACCGGGCCGCCGAGCGCAGCGATTAGCTCGACGATCGCGCCGGCGACCGCCGCCCCATCCAGCCGCGTGTCGGGGTCCCATGCGCCGCCAGCCGACAACCCAGGCCACGTCATCACGACCGCGCGGTATCCGGCTTCGGCGAGACGGGGTGCCCACCCGGGTCGCCCGCCGATCGCTCGACTCCAGCCACCGGGGCCCACCCCCCCGCCGTGAACGAGCAGCACCGTCGCACGGGCGGGGCCGCCGGGCAGCCATTCGGCGTAAGCGACGGTCCCAGCGGAAGTCGCGAAAGAGCGAAACGTCGTCACGACATAACGGAGACGATGGCTGCTGCCAGCTCCACCGGGCGCGTCAACATGGCCTGATGGCTCCCCGGCGAGCTCGCGGTCGTCGGGTTCGTGAGCCGGTCTGCTGATGCGCGGTACAACTCCTGCGGCACAGCCCGATCCTCTTGCAGGAAGATGTAGCCGCTCGGCACGTCACCGGTGCCGGCCGTCCGAAGACGGATCGGCTCGTCGAGCCAACCGCCAGGCGACGGCACCAGACGAGGCTCGACCTGCGCGTGAAGCTCCTCCGATCCGTCCTGCAAGAAAGCCGTCATGAATAGCTGCGGCGGGATCGGCACGCTCTGGTCGGGCGAGGACGCGGCTGTGCCACGGGCGAAATTCGCCAACTCGGCGGGGAGGATCGCATTGATCGACTCGCCGTCGGCGAGTACCCACGCGTCGATGAAGATCGCCTGCTCCACCTGCTCCGGCATCGCCTCAGCTACGAGTTGGATGAGCGGGCCGCCGCCACTGTGGCCGACTACGACGAACCGGTCCCACCCCTTGTCGGCGATCCGGCCGATGAGATTGTCCGCCATGGTCGAGAGCGTGACACCTGCACGGTCGTCGTTGTCACCGTGACCCTGCAAGGTTGGGGCCCATACCTCGTGGCCTGCCTTCGTGAGCTCAGCGACAACGCCGTCCCACGCCCAACCACCCTGCCAACCTCCATGAACCAAGACGATGCGCATTCTGGAACTCCTTTGTTCACCGACGGCGGGTTCCGTCGGATGGAATCCCACTCTACCTAGCAGAATCTGTGCAGAACAACAGTCCTGTTCAATCCCTTCAGAAAGGGTCATTCGTACTCGTCGAGCTTCCGGAGGACGGTCTATCTGAGCGGCGTCTCACGGAGGTCCTGCAGCATGATCGCCCGGTTCAGGGGCGAGATGCATTGCGGGACCTCTCTGGCCAGCGTGACCGCCACTGCGCCGAGCGGGGTGCCGGATCCATGTGAGTCGCGTCGACACGAATCCGGAGATTGTGCCGGCGCCCAGCACGATGAGGGAGTTGACGATCATCCTGACGATGATCTGAACTCCGCCGAGAACGAATCCCTGAGCGGTCGTGTTTCCCTGCCCGTGATCTATGAACTGCGGGATGATCGCGAGTTACATGACAGCGGCCTTGGGGTTGAGCAGGTTGGTGACGAGCCCCATCCGGAACAGCTTCGACCGGGAGTCGCGCGCGTGGGATTGTGTCTCGAATAGCCCGTTGCCGCCGGGGCGCAGGGTTGCGGACGCCAGCCACGCGAGATAGAGCACTCCAGCGGCTGTCCCGGTCCAGCTCACCTTGACAGGGCTCTCAGGGGTGAGTGCTCGACCGGACGATCCCCCGCGGACTCGCCATGGAGCCACGGCCAAGGAATGCGGAGATCGAGGACGCCGGTCGCGCTGAGCAACACCGGGATGAGGAGAAGAGTGAGCCGCCCCGTCGGCGATCGCCCTCGCCTCTGAACGGCGCGGCTGCTCACTCGTTAACACACTCTAGGTCGATCTGCCTGCCGCAAGCGGGGGTGACGTCCCCTGGGGTGGTGTAGTTCTCGGTGCTGGGTGTCACGTCGAGGACGTGGTGAGCCATCGTGCGATGGTCAGTGAGAACCGACTAAAGCTACTCACAGAAAGACACAACGCACGATGGCTCTAGACCAGTCTGCCCTCCTCGAGCTCCTCGGGGAACTGAAACTCACCGACGTCACCGACCGGATCCGGACAGCGACCGAGACGCTCTATCAGGAGCTGATCGACGCGGAAGCGGCCGCGTTCATCGGCGCCGCCCCGTTCGAGCGCACCCCGGACCGGGTCACGCAACGCAACGGCACCCGCCCGCGGACGCTGACAACCACGGCCGGGGAACTGGAGCTGCGGATCCCGAAGCTGCGGCAAGGTTCGTTCTTCCCGTCGCTGCTGGAGCGGCGCCGACGGGTCGATCAGGCCCTGTTCGCGGTCGTGATGGAGGCCTACGTCCACGGCGTCTCGACACGCAAGGTCGACGATCTCGTCAAAGCGCTCGGCGCGGACACCGGGATCAGCAAGTCTGAAGTCTCCCGGATCTGCGCGAACCTGGACGAGGACGTCGCCGCGTTCCGGGACCGGCCCCTCGCCGACCAGGCCTACCCGTATGTGTTCCTCGACGCGACCTACTGCAAAGCCCGTGTCGGGCGCCGGGTCGTCTCCCAAGCCGTGGTCGTCGCCGTCGGGGTCGCGCAGGATGGGCGCCGTGAGGTGCTCGGGTTCGAGGTCGGGGAGACCGAGTCGCAACCGTTCTGGACGACTTTCCTCCGCTCGCTGAAAGCCCGTGGGCTCGGCGGGGTGAAGCTGGTGATCTCCGACGCGCACACCGGGCTGGTCGCCGCGATCCAGACCGTGTTCCAAGGCGCCAGCTGGCAGCGCTGCCGGGTTCATTTCATGCGGAATGTGCTCACCGCGGTCCCCAAGACCGCTGGCCCGATGGTCGCGTCGATCATCCGCACGATCTTCGCCCAGCCCGACACGGAGCACGTGTTCGCGCAGTTCCACGAAGTCGTGCGCATGCTGACCCGGTCGCATCCGAAAGTCGCCGGCATGCTCGAGGACGCGCAAGACGAGCTCCTCGCGTTCTGCCAGTTCCCGTTCCAGCACTGGCGTCAGATCTGGTCCACGAACCCCCTCGAACGGGTCAACAAGGAGATCAAACGCCGCACCGACGTCGTCGGAACCTTCCCGAACCCTGCCGCGCTGCTCCGCCTCGCCGGGCACGTTCTCATCGAGCAGCACGACGAATGGGACGGCGCCGACCGCCGCTACTTCAGCGAACACTCCATGGCCCTGCTCCTCACCGAACCCGAGGAGGTGGCCATCCCGGAACTGACCGCGGCATAATCAAAAACAGCTGACCCGCACGGTGTTGAGAAACTCCACCACACAGCGGGACGTCACCCAAGCGGGCATCTGAGTTGAGTCGGACCAACTGTAGGAAAATGCCATTTCGCGTGGAATCCTGGCCCTGAAACCGTTGCCAACTACCGTGGAATCGCGAGGGGTTCATGCCATCTCGAGCGGGAACCTACAATGCCGCTTTCCTCGAGGAGGATGCGACCGTGAGGATCCTCGCGGTCGGTACAGACGACTATGAGGTGTTCCCCTCGGCGCTGGCGCACGAGATCGCCCGAGGTCTCTGACGCGCTAGAGGAGCGCGGTGTCCACGCGGCAGCACTTCTGCTGCGCGTAGGGACGGTCACTCAACGGGATCCAGCCCTCTTCTCCTCGGCGGAGGAGGCGCGGGTGTCCGGGCTCGGTCTCAGCAGTCATGTGTGGGCCAGCGTTGGTCCAGCAGTTCTGTGCGCGCGTCTCGCACCACAGCGCGAGTCGCGCTTCGCGGGGGAGACATGCCCGGTGCGTCCACCAGGCGCGCTTCTCCCCGTAGGGGCCGAATTGGTGCCCTTCACTGTGGGCGATTGCGTCGTGGACAGCGCGGAACACGTCGTTGGCGAGCATCGGCGCGCGCTCTCCCGAGGGGAGGGTGACGGTCACGGTGCGTGCCATCGGGTGGTCCGGCGGTAGAGCGCCTTCGGTGTGCTGCGAGACCTCGGTGCGGAAGTAGAACAGATGCTTGTTCTGTCGCAGATCGTCGAGCATCGCGGCGGAGTCGGCATAGGGCTGCTCGGCCTCTCCGTGCCAGGGCTCGAAGGTGTAGCCGGCTTCCGTGAGCATGTCCCACTGCGCGCCGATGTGCTGGCGCAGGCTTCGGTAAGACCGGGCGACCTGTGGGTGGGTGGGTTCGTGCGCTGCGGCCGCGTAGGCTCGCGCTGCAGCGATGTCGTCGAGCTCGGTCAGCCGGGGGATGGGTTTGCGTTGCGGGAACCCGTGCGCGTCGGCGTATCGCTCTCTGAGCGATTGGATCTCCTTGATGGGCTGGTGGCGCTGGTAGCTGTCGGTGCCTGGCACGAACGCGACGTGCGCTCGAGCGAAGGTGGGCGACGTGCCGAGACGTGCGGCGATCGCGTTCACGGCGGATGCCGGCAGCGGGTACTCGGCGGGTTCGGCGATCTCGAGCTTGCCGTCGTAGAGCCTGCCACCTGGTGCGCCGGCGGCGCGGAGGATGTCGAGAGTCTCCTGGACTTGCAGCTGCGAGCCGGTGTCGGCGGCGAAGCTGTAAACC
This sequence comes from Microbacterium sp. NRRL B-14842, assembly GCF_050470785.1. Classification (NCBI taxonomy): domain Bacteria; kingdom Bacillati; phylum Actinomycetota; class Actinomycetes; order Micrococcales; family Microbacteriaceae; genus Microbacterium; species Microbacterium sp. NRRL B-14842. The sequence goes on from NZ_JBFLUM010000048.1 coordinate 102,345, forward strand.
CGGTCAGGTCCGTCCGGGTCGAAGTACCCGGCCATGATGCTGTCCTGCTCATACCGTCCTGCGAGCTCTCCCGCCCAGTCGGTGACCTGCTCGAAGCTGTCCGCACGGACGATGTAGGCGCCGGCTGGTTCAGATGCGCCTTCCCAGAGCCCGTCTGCGTGCTGCAGTTCCGAGATCTCGATGCCGTGGCGTTCCGCGGCGGCGCGGAGGGTGTCTTCGTACTCGATCCACTCGTCGGTGTCGTAGTAGCTGGGGCGGGAGCTCATTCGCATCAGCTCGCCAGAGACCGGCCGGAACGGGGTTGCCCCGATGAAGGCCTCGAGCTGCTTCTCGGCGTTCTGCTCACGCTTCTCCGCACGCCGACGCCGCTGCCCTGCGGCTGTCGACGACGGGCACCGTCGCCCTCCGTGGTCGATGTCGTCGCACATGGCCTCTCCCGTTCGTCTGCTGGGTATAGGCCGGTGTTGGGGGTGTTCGCGGACAGAAATCGGGCCCCGCCGGTGAGCGGGGCCCCGAGGAGTGCGGTCGAGGTCTGGGTCAGCCGTTGAGCTCCTCCCAGACCTGGTACGCGCGGTGGAACTCGGGGCTGTCATCGTTCCCCTCATTGATGAGCTGGTCGAGGTACTCGTCGAGCTCGGCCTGCGAGAGCTGGCGTGGATCCTTCATGACACGGACCCATCCGCTACCGGCGGGCAGCTGCATCGGGCGCGTGGCTGCTGGCCTTTCCAATTGCCGGTGTAGAACAGCGCGCACGGCCACTCATGCTCGCCGCGGCGCCGCGGCCTCGGGACGGCGACCGTGAGCTCACTGCCCAGGTTCAGCGCGTCCATGATGTCGTCGGCGATGAAACCTGCCTCTTCGTCAGGCTCGTCGGTGTGCTGCTGGATTATTCGCACGATCGTCGCGCGCACATCCAGAGTGACGGACGACGGCGCAGCCCCGGTCATCGGGTGTACTCGCTCGGTGAGGGGATCGGCAGGTCGGGGTCGCGCAGCTCGTACTGCCGGTCCTCCACGTAGGCGGCGTACTCGTCGGCGAACTCACGCGCCTCGGCCTCGTTGTGTCCGTCCTGGCGGGCGTGATCGAACGCCGCCCGCCACTGCTCCCCCACTGCGCGATCGCGCAGCGCCGCGCTGACACCATCCATCAGCTGACCGGCCCGCACGGACGCGAACCGCAGATCCCCTTCGGCGAGGGCGAACAGGATCTTCTCGATGCCTTCGATGGCGGGTGCGGGGATGGTCAGGGTGATGTCGTCGCCGGCGTCGTGCTGGCCGGTGCGGAGGCGCCAGAGTGCGTCGGAGAGGGTGAGTGCGCGTTGGCGCTGGATGGGGGTAAGGAGGGAGCTGTCGGTGCCGGTCGTGGTGGGGGCGGGGTTAGGCATGCTCGGCCTCCTCTGTGGGCGGATTCATGATGATGAACCCTGTGCCGGTGGGCGGCTGGTCCTGGCGCAGTCCGATGATCTCGGTGTCGTTCGCGTCGGTGTCGTTGAGGGTCTGCGTGAGCAGGTCGGCGTACTCGTCCGGGGTGAGTGCCTGGACGGCCGCGGCGTCGGTGACGTCGACGGGCTTGCCGTTGACGTGGAAGATGCGGGTCATGGTGCTCCCTGGTAGTGCGTCGGTGGTGTCCATCTTCGTCGCGGGTCAGTGGAGGTCGAGTTCGACGCTGTCGGCTTCGAGGTCGGGGATGGTCTGGTCAGGGTGGCTGAACGTGGCGGCGGGGGCGTGGACGGTGACGCGGTCCCCGCGGTGCGTTGTCAGTCGGAGCAGCTCGGCGAGGGCGCCGTTGGCGTGGACGTTGTAGGGGCCGGCGTCGGTGTCGACGCGGAACCCTACTCGTGCTCGGCGGTCGGGGAGGCGGCGGACGAGGGTGAGCGGGGTGCGGATGGTTCCTGTGATGGTGACCGCGGTGCCCGTGGGGGCGGCGGTCTGGGTGATGGTCATGGCGTTTCTCCTCAATCGAACAGTGAATGTGACATTCACTGACTATACGCCTGCATGCCCGGTGGGGGAACCCCCGTGCATGGTGTTGCTGCAGGCCCTTCTTGCTGGGTATAGGCCGATGTTGGGGGTGTTCGCGGACATCCGGGTTGTGGAGGTCGGTGCGGTCAGTCGTCGGGGCCGCTGTCGGGTTCGTCGCACGCGCCGCTGTTGATGGCGTCGACGCCGACTTTCGTGAGCACCCAGCCGGGTTCGACCCACGAGTAGCGTTCGATCAGTCCTCGCCTGCGGAGGGACTGGATGGTGCCGCCGGGGATCCCCAGGCCTGTCGTGTCGAGGTAGCTGGCGCCGCCGGAGAGTGATCGGCCATCGGCGATCATCCGCATGGTGACTCGTTGGGACCAGTTCAGCGGCCGGGCGTTCTGGCGGCGCTTGAGCTCGGTGGTGGCGCATCGCGTGGCGTCGGCCTCGGTGGTGTGATGGTGGGCGCAGCGCCACACTCGTTCGCCGGACTGGTGGGTGTCTTTGTCGGCGACGTCGTCGATGACGCCGCGCAGCGCGCCTCCTGGGCGTCCGGGAGTCCATGATGACCAGCTGGCGGTCAGCATGCGATCGCCGCGGTCAGCTCGGGGGTGAGGATGCCGGCTTGCTGGTCTGCACGCACGGCTGCGCCGCAGTCTTTGCAGGTCACGTCGGCGATCGTGGTGGCTGCCGATGACGTCTTGCGTCCGCAGTAGCCGCGTTGCCCTGTGGCGGTGGCAAGGCAGGTTCGGGCGGTGCTTTCCTGTGTCATTGGTGGGGCCTGTCCTCGCAGCTCGAGCAGAGGTCGGGGGTGCCGTCGTCGTTGACCCACCAGCAGCCGCCGAAGCATGCTCGCTCGTCGGTGCAGCCGCAGACGTGACAGGTGCGCACGAGCTCGAGGAGCACCTGGTCGATTCCGCCTTGGGCGCCGAGCTCCGCGCCGAGCGCGGTGACTCGTGAGATCACGTCCTCGGGTGCGGTGCTGGGCACTTGGATCGTGATGGTGGTGGTAGGTGTGGTGCGGTCGTTCATGGTGGCCTTCCTGATGTTGGTGTCAGGCGGAGCGGGCGAACTTCGTGGCTGCGGTAGTCGGCTGCAGGGCGAGCAGTCGTCGTGCTTTCTCTGCTTCGATCTCGCGGGGCAGCTCTCCTTTGCGGGTGCCTGAGCGGCCGTAGAGGAGGATCTTCACGCCGGTCTTGGACACCTGTGCCTGGTCGGCGATCTCGAGGACGGTCATGCCGGATGCCATGAGCTGGCGGACGTGCTGTCGGATCGGCTCGGCGGGCACGCGCGGGGCCTGCGGGGCGATGCCGGCCTCCCGGCGTCGGCGCCGTTCCTCAGCCAGTGACGCATCGGCGCACGAGATCTCCGCGGGGCAGTGGTCGCGGTCCTTGCAGCCGAGCTGGTAGCCGTAGGCGGTCCCGTGGTGCTCGAGCGGGATGCTCTGCGCCTTCCGGTTCGCCATCCACTGCCGGTGATACTCGCGGCCGGCTTCGATGCACTCGGGGCGGTCGCAGCCGCGCGCTCGGCATGCGTTGGTGCCGTGCGGCTGCAGCTGCCTCGGCTGCGAGGTTCGGGCAGCACGCGCGGTCCGAAGTCGCGGTGTGCGTGGCCTGGCCGGTGGGGAAGGGCGATCGTGGTCTGCGAGGGCGTCGACGGCGGACTGGTGCCGCAGGGTTGCCTCCTGCAGCGCTCTCTCGATCACCCCTCCGACGGAGAGGCCGGTGCCGGCGGCGATGGTGGCCGTCTTGAGGGTCTCGGCCGCGGCGCGCAGCTGGCCGCGCAGCTCTCGGTGGTCTTTGCGCCACTGCTCGAGCTCGTCGACGTGACGATCGAGGTCCGCTTCGTAGCCGTCGAGTGCCTCTGAGAACGCGCTGGCGAGCTCTGCGGGGAGCTTCTCGGCGTCGCTGCGTGCCTTGTCGAGCCACTGGTAGCCGGGATGGGTGCGCGGCCGCGGCGTCGACGGGCGAGGCCGTGCGGTCGGCGCCGGCGCCGGCGCCTCCTTCGGCATGCGCGGGGGTTTGGGTGTGTTGGCGCGCGCCGGCTTCGGTTTGGGGGTCGGCTTGGGTCGACGGGGGCGTGTGGCTTCGACGGCGGCACGGCGCTCTTCTCGAGCGGCGATCTTGTCCCGTTGCCGCGACTCGGCACGCGCGGCCTCGTCGCGCTCGAGGATCTCGGCGAGCGGTGTGCCGGCGTCGATGAGCTTCGCGAAGGAGTAGTCGCCCACGTAGCGGGTGTGGACGGTGCGGCAGGGGATCAGCGCGGGGCACGCGGCAGTGCGGCATCCGTGGCGGTACCCGTCCGGGGTACCGTGCGGGAAGCGGTCGTCGAGGAGATCGAGGGTGGACATGACGGTCGACCTCAGTAGCGGAGGAGCTTCGCGGTGACCAGGGTCAACAGTGCTGCCCGCTGCGGGGCGTTGAGCCGTGAGAAGTGCGCACCAACGGTGTCTAGCGCCGTGGTGAACTCCTCGGGCAGACCGTCGAGATCCCGCTTGATGCGCCGCTCATTCGCATCCCGCTGCGCCTCCGCTTGATCGGCCACGCGCCACTCGTCGGTGGCGGCTGTGTCGGCGTATCTGCCGGTGATCCGTGGCGTGTACTGTCCGCCCGTGTAGAGCACGGTCGGCTCGCCGGCGGGGCGGGTGATCGTGATGATCGCGCCCACCGGAGCCGACGTGTACGGCTTGTACGAGCCGAGCTCCTTGCTGGTGAGCTCACCGTCGTCGAGCGTCCGATACCAGTGCGCGAGCTTTCCATTACTCGCGGCCTTGCGGCCGACGTAGACGACTTCCTCGGTGACGGTCGCTGCCTCTTCGCTCATTGGGGAGCACTCCTCGGATCAGTAAGAAAGTAGTGAATGTGACATTCACTGATACTAGAGAGGTTGCAGGGTCTTCGCAACCGTCGTCGTCGTCACGTCGACGGGCCGCTCTCGACGCTCGTTGACGGGAATCATCCGCACGGGCTCGTCGCGGGGAGCTTCGATCTCGAAGCCGCACGCGCCGCAGCTGTGCAGCCCGATCCCGTCGACGTCGTCGGAGGGGATGTACATGGTGGTCGGCTCTTCGCACATAAGGCAGCGCATGGTGATCTCCGTTCGCGTGGTCAGGCGCTTGTTGCCGGGGTGATCGGTTGGACGGTGGCGGAGTAGCCGCGGTGGGAACCCCAGGCGGCGGCGATGCGGTCGGCGACGTCGCGGTCCTCTCCGAGGTACGGGCGGTATCGCTTGCCGCGGGGGTCTGTGATGACGACCTGGACGACGCCGGATGGCTCGCGCACGGTGACTCTGGCTGCGGGGATCGGATACGCCTGGACGTGGCCGGCGATGATGAAGATCGGGTACAGGTCGCGTGCGAGCTCGGGGGTGCGGAACACGTCGTGAACCCATGCCGTGATGGCGAGCGCGCCGGCGGGGCTGAATCCGATGAGTCGTGCGGGGAGCTGCTCGAGCCCGGCGCGCACGAAGTAGTGCTCGTCGACGAGGATCGGCGTCGGTGGGAGCAGAGACTTCTCGTCGTGGGCGGGGTAGATGGTCAGGCTGGTGCGGCTGTTCATGAGGCGCTCGTTCATGCGGTGCGGCGGATGCCGGCGGCGATGATGTGTGCCTTGGTGGGCCGGGAGTAGAAGCCGAAGCTGTCGTCGTCGTCGGAAGCGGAGACGGTGGCGGTGAACGCGACGACGTCGCCGCGGGCGGCGGTGGAGATCTCGGAGGGCTTGGTGCCCCATACGCGCCAGCCCTCGCCCTGGACGAGGATCTTGACGGTGATTCCCCACTGAGTGTCGGTGGTCTTGGTCGCGAGGATCTCGCCCTGGATGAGGGTGCGCCCGGTGGGGACCGGGCGGCGCGCGGCCAGCTCGAGCTCGTACTGCTCGAGCAGCTCGTGGGCGGTGCGGACCTCGTCGTCGTCGAGGGTGCCGGTGTAGTCCTCGAGGGAGTCGAGGATGTAGCCGATCTTCTCGCGCAGCGGGTTTCCGTCTCGCATGCTCAGGTGTGCCTCGGTGAGCTGGTCGCGGAGGCCGGGGTGCTCGGCCTCGAAGGCGGCGCGGCGGGCGGTGATCGCCCGTGTTGTGTCGACGTGCTCGGCGTGTGCCTTCGCGTGGGCTCGTGCGGTGGCGCGGGCGCTGCTGACGAGGCGGCTGCGGGTGCCGGTGCCGCGGCAGTCGAAGCAGATCGGGCGCCCCTGGCCATCGGTGAAATGTGTCGGCGCGGTGTACAGGCCGGTGCCGATGCACTTGCCGCAGGTGTCGGTGATCCGCTCGGAGCCCTTGCGGCCGGGGAAGGGGTCGACGTAGAAGTCGTGCCAATCGGCCGGTGCGGTGGTGTCGATGCTGTCCATGGGATCCTCCGGTTCGTCTGTGGGTATAGGCCGCGGATCGTTCTCTTCGCGGACATGAAGGGGAAGGGGCGGGGGCGGCTGTGTCACGGAGCCGCCCCCGCGGCGGCGACCTGGTTGGGAGGACGGCGGGTCGCCGGGAGGGACATGGCGGCGAGCGCGGCGAGCGCTCGTCAGGCTGCGGTGTGGCGCCTGTCCCTGGGAGGGGAACGGCGTTGCGCGGTTCCCCTGGTTGTGGGTCTGTGGGTTCTCCCTCTACTCAGTTAGTAGTGAATGTGACATTTACTAGGGTAGGTGTTTCCTGCCCGGAGGTCAAGTGGCGATCTGGCCTGCATCTGCTGGATCAGCTCGCGGGTGCGCGGTCCTCGTCGGCGGGGCCGAGCCCTTCCCAAAGGTCGGGGCGGTTCTCGTGGATCCAGGCGCAGATGGTGGCCCAGTCCGCGACGCCGGACGGGTGCTGGTTGATGGTTGCCATGGTGTCCTCCCGGATCGTCGGCTAGTGAATGTGACATTCACAGCTTAGGGAGGGGGTCGGACATCGCTGGGGGACATCGCGAGTGCGTCACTGAGGGCGGCGGAGTTGCCGCCGCCCTCAGCTCGGTCTATTGCATCTGTCTGGCGATGCCGGCTGCGGCGCTGACGACTCGACGGGGGATGCCGAAGATTTCGGGAGGGCCGGACGCGACGCCGTTGCTCCACACCTTTCCGACGCGCCATCCGATGGGGAACCGGAGGGTGGTCGTGGTGTAGGTGGCCCCGGATTCGAGGGGGCCGGCGATCACACCGAGGGGGCTGACCTCGACGTACCACCGGCCAACGGTCTTGGAGCCGCCTTCGTGGCCGTTCATGCGCCGGCGTTCTCGAGCGGCTGCGCGACGTGTGCCGGCAGGGCGCGTAGCGCGGCGCGGGTCACCCACTCGTCGGCGGTCTCGTCGAACTGGCCGAGCTCGATGATCGGCCCCTGGTCGTCGTGGTGGATGAACAGCGACCCGTACTCGCGGCCGTCGACGTACAGGTAGATGTTCCCGGCGTAGGCGCCGATCTCGCCGTTGTCGAACAGCCCGTCGCGGGCGTCGGGTTCACCCAGGTCGATCTCTTCCTGGCGGTGCCCGAAGTTGAGGGTGAGCTTCATGGTGTCCTCCGTAGTAGGTGGTGAATGTGACATTCATAGGCTACGGTGGGGGTCCGACATTGCGCCGGCGAGCGAGCGATGCACTCTGTGTCCGCGAAGCAGCCGGGATGCGGCCTATACCCCTCAGACGGGCACAAGCCCGCGACGAGAGGAGGAGCGATGCCGAGTCGCGAAGAGGTAGACGACGTCCTGCAGCGCGTGGGGCTGGCGGCGATCTCGTACTACCCAGAGATTCACATCGACGAGCCGGACTACACCGTCGACACCGACGTTGATTGGTGCCTCGAGCCGGTGACCGACCTGACCGATGAGCAACGCGCCCCGCTGCGAGAGGCGGTCGGCCTGGCGATCACCAACCCGACAGCTCACCGGTACGCCCTGTTCCAGACGTTGCTCGAGCTGGCGCCAGCGGAGTCGTAATGTCCGCCGGCGTCGACGACTCGTCGGCGCGACCGGTTGGCGGACCAACCGACCCTCACGCGGCATGGCTGCGAGCGGGTCAGGCACGCCAGCAGGCGAAGCGCGCCGAGCAGGAGCAGTCGGCTGCGGCGAGCGCTGCGGCCGATCCGAAGCGGGACTACGCGAAGCGGTATCGCGAGGAGCATCGCGAGGAGATCCGCGCGTACCGGGCGAAGTATCACGCGGAGAACCGTGACGAAGTGAACCGGAAGAACCGGGAGTACATGCGGGAGCGGTCGCGGAAGATGCGAGCGCAGAAGGAGCGGCGCGAGAAGGACCGCGAGCGGGTGCGGCGGTGGACCGAGGCTAACCGTGAGCGCAAGCGCGAGACGATCAGGCGGTGGCACGCGGAGCACCCAGAGAAGACGGCGGAGTACTCGCGGCGCTACTACGAGCGCAACCGTGACGCGGTGCTGGCCAGGGCGAGACAGCGTCGAGATCAGAGCCCGGAGAAGGTGAAGGCGTCGTCGCGGGACTGGCAGCAGCGCAACCGGGAACACCTGACCGAGTGGCAGCGGCAGTATCGGGCTGAGAACCCGGATGTGTATGAGCGGGCGCTGCAGTCCAACCGTGAGTCGAAGCGGCTGGCTCGCCGCCTCAAGTCGTTGGGGTTGCCGGCAAAGCGCGTGCGTCGGTCCCCGGCAGCAGAGCGGCGAGCGCATGAGGCGGAGTCGCGGGAGTTCTTCGAGCGGGACCGGGCGGTGAGCGCGCGGAAGCGGGTCATGGCGGAGTACACACCGCTGGATCAGGCGGCGCTCGAGGCGTGGCGGGCGAGGTCGCCATTGGCGCGTCGACGGGATGCGCAGCTGTCGCGGTTCCGGCGGCAGCTGCGCACGGGCGCGGGCAGGATATCGGAGATCCGTGAAGAGGTTCGGATGGATGCCGTTGCACGGCGACTGCGGGGAGACAGCCTCGACGCGCCCGCGGAGCTGCGTCAGCGGGTCTTCGACGCCGCGGGAGGCCAGGAGTACCTCGCGGCGGGTGGCGATCGCCATACGGCGGCGCTGATGCTCGAGGAGTCCCTAGATGGGCTGGTCAAGCCTGTCGCGCTCCCGGATGGGCGGGGGATGGTGTGGGTGCCGGAGCACACGCGCGCAGGACGGGAGATCGCCGGTCACTGGCGCCGGCGCCCCGGCGCGTGAGCAGCTGCGCGGTGAGGACTGCGGGGCGTCCCTGTGTGGGGCGCCCCGCACTCGCTCAGCTGGCTGCGGCGAGCGCGTAGCTGCGTGCCCGCCAGCGGGGGATGCGCACGCGCACGCCGTGGTGGTCGATCACGCGGAGCACGTCGCGCCCTTCGACCTCGAAGACGGTCTCCGTGGTGGTCTGCAGCCCTCCTCCGAAGGTGAACGGCTCTGCGAAGCGGATGTGGTCGCCGCGGCGGACGCGGGGCTTGGCTTCCTCGAGCTCGAGGTTCGCCCAGCAGGCGGCGCGCCACTGGTTGGCGTACTCGTGGTCGGTCGGGGTGAGGGCCTCGAGCACCCGGCGGGGTGCGTGGACTGCGCCGGGGCCGACCGTCTCGTCCATGTCCTTGTACGTGAAGTTGTAGTAGCTGGACGGGGCGACGGAGTAGAGCACGACGAACGCGAAGACCTCCCCGGCGTGGGGGTGGCCGTCGTTGTAGCGCACCGCGGCGTAGAACTCGTAGGGCCAGTCGTAGCTCCCGCCGATGTAGTCGGGGTCGCGGCGGGTGCCGCTGGCGATGATCGTGGCGTTGGTGAAGTAGTCCGCGAAGTAGTCGCTGACGCTGACGCCGGCCGTCTTGTGAGTGGATGTGGCACCCATGGTGTCCTCCTCGGTTGCTAGTGAATGTGACATTCACAGGCTAAGGGAGGCCTCCGACATCGCCGACGTGACAGCAACAACGACGGCGGCGGGATGGCGAGCGCGAGCGCGGGGCCGAGCTCGGGGGAGAGCGAAGGGGCTACCAGGCCTCGGGGTCAAGAAGTTCGTCAGCGACATCGACGAAGTAGTCGTCGTCTTCACTCCATGCGTAGAGGCCCTCGAAGACCACGCCGATTGCAAACGTCATCACGACGAGTCCGCCCCAACGGCCGATGAACTCCGAGTAGGAGTCGAAAGCTCTGTGCTCTCTGGCTCGCTCGAAGATCTCGTACATGATCTTGCTTGACTCCTCGTCCCAGCGTTCGGTGAAGGATGGGCGCGCGATTGCCCCGGTGAGAACCTCGTCCTCGAACCAGGAATCCAGGAGGCTGAGCGTCGTCCCGATGATCTGCGCGGGGGTTGGTTCTTCGTCGGGGGTCATCCCGGTGAGGAAGTCGGAGAAGTCTTCGTAGTCGGCCTCCCACAAGTACTCTGCAGCGAGCCGTATCGCGCGGAACGCCTCTTTTCGAGCCTCACCTGTAGGCACCGCCATGATGAAGTTGTGACGTTGGATCGCCACCTGTAGGCCATCGTTGATCTCGTCGATTGTGTAGGCCTTGCCGCTGTCGAGGTCGATGTCACTTTCGAGAAGCAGCGGCTTGAGCTGCTTGAAGAGTTCAGCTGCCAGCCCTGTCTCTACACGCCGCCCGAAACTGTCGCGGCCGCTGCTGTCTACGTTGGGCATGAACGAGTCTCCTCATCAGGCGTCTGTAGCTCAGACCATAGCCGAGGGGTCTGTTGCCCGGAGCCGGGACATCGCCTGTGGTGCCGTGAGACGATGCGTCGATGAAGACGACCCATCGCGACGGCGAGGCGGGTGGGCTGCGGATGCCGGCCGTGTGGGATCGGGCCTCGCTCGAGGCGGTCGGGTTCGTGGGGTTCGTTCGATTCGCGGATCTTGCGGCCGCGAGGGTGCCGACTGAGGCGGGGATCTACGTGGTGCTGCGTCCGGCGGCGACGTCGCCGGAGCTGCTCGAGCTGACGCGAGCGCGGGCGGGATCCGCCTACCCTTTGGATGACCTCGCGGCTCGGTGGGTGTCGGGGACGCCGGTGCTGTACATCGGCAAGGCAGAGGCGAAAGTGGGCGGGCTGCGCAAGCGGCTGGGGCAGTTCGCGCGGAAGGGTGCCAGCCACCAGGGCGGGCGTTCGATCTGGCAGCTGGCCGATCAAGACGAGCTGCTCGTTGCGTGGGTGACGACGCCGGAGGAGTCCGCGGAGGACGTGGAGGTTCGCTACCGCGCCGCGTTCGCTGACGTGTTCGGTCGCTGGCCGTTCGCGAACCGGAAGCGATGAGGGCAGGCGGTTGATGAGAGGGGTTTCGCCGGGGATCTAGGTTGCTACCGCGGGCCTGTGTACGCTCTCGGCCATGAGGGCAGACAGGTTTGAGGACGTGGAACTTGGCGCGTTTGAGCGCTTCTATGACGAGCGACCCTTCGAGGGGCGCAGCTATCCCGGCCCATACTTCGAGACCGAGATCGCGTCGGGCATGAAGCGCGGGTTAGCGGTGTCCGTGGAGGGGCCTACGGTCGATGACGCGCGGGCGCTCATGGATCAGGTGAGGGCCATTATCGCCCGCCCGCTGCCCACCCACGAGATGTACTCTGCGCTGCTCGAGACATTCCCCAAGGCGTTCCCCTGGAATACCCCAAGACAGATGAGCTATGCCGTCACGCCGAGTGCCATTTGCGTCGGAAGGGAGGGAGACTACTCAGTCCACTTCGACGTCGACTCGGAAGACGACACTCAAGTCGACTATTGGCCTGTCGTGTGGCTTGACCGTGACGGCAACATTCTGAGCGCTCACGCCGATGGCGGACGTGGCGAATATCCCGGAGGTCGGGACTACACCCTCCCGGAGGCGACCGAGGCGTTGGTGCGATCCTGGCCGTCGAAGAACATTTGGGCAGAGGACATCGCGACCCGTCTGGACAAACTGGACGGGCTGGGCTGAGCCCCGCGTTCGTCGACGGGGCCCAGCGCGGCGGTGTCAGCCTCGTGCGGCTGCCAGCTCAGCGTCGATCCGGCGCCGCTCGCCGCCGGGGTGAGTGCTGCCCAGCAGCACGACGCGGCGATCCCATGCGACCTCACCCGTGAGCGAGTCGACCCAGTCGGTGACGTCGGCGCGCTGCGCCTCGGTCAGCTGGTCGACGGCCAGGCCGGGCAGGATCGTATCGGGCAGGGTGAGGGTCTTGCGCAGGTACTCGAAGTCAACCTCGTTGCGCCAGGCGCGCTCCGACTCGATGAACCGGTCGATCTGCGCGTTGTCGGGGTGCCACTGGCATCCGCCGATGCAGGCCTCCTCGGGGTCGACGGACTGAAACCAGACGGCGTGTACGGTGCGGTTGGTGGTCATGGCATCCTCCCGGATTGCTAGTGAATGTGACATTCATAGGCTACGGGGGGCCTCCGACATTGGCAGCGGCGAGCGCCGCGAGGGGCGGGGCGGGCGGTGTGCCCGCCCCGCCGGGTTGGGTTACTCGCGCTCCCAGTCGGTGACTTCCGCGTCGATCGAGTCGGCGACGTAGTTGTCGGATCGGAGCGACTCGATCACGTCTTCGACGGTGTACGCCTCGATCGCGAGGTCTTCCGCTTCGTCCGACGTGCGGGCGGTGACCGAGACGGTAACGCGCTGGGTCAGTGTGACGGAGAGGGTCACCCGGAAGTCGCGCTCGCGCGGGGTGCCGCCGATCGCTTCCACGAGCCGGTCGTACTCGGAGCAGAAGCCCTCATCGTTGGCGATCTGCTCACCCTTCTCCCAGATCGCCGCGAGCCGGTCGTCGGCGGCGTCGGTGATCGGCAGTCGCAGCCTGTCGATCTCGCGCTGCTGCCGTTCGACGGTCAGCGCGAGATCCGCGGCCTGCGCCTGGGCGGCGACGAGATCGGCCTGCGTGCGGGCCATCTCCCCGACGTAGGCGCCGCGCCGCTCGGTGACCGGGGCGGGCATGTCGAGCTGGCCCTGAGCGAACTCGATGTTGGTGGTGGTTGCCATGGTGTCCTCCTTGGAACGTAGGCGGTGAATGTGACATTCACAGGCTACGGGGGGCCTCCGACATTGCTGCGGCGAGCGCGGCAGTGCCCCGCCGGTAGATCCCGGCGGGGCACTGGGGGAGGTTCAGCTGGCGGGTGGTGTGAGTGCCGCGAGGAGTGCTCTGAGGGCGTCCACAGCCCCGTCACGGGCCTCGAAGACGGCATCCATGGTATCGGCCTCTGTGGAGCGCTCGGCCTCCTCGATCGCCGCCTGTGCGGCGCCGGTCAGCTCGCGCAGGCGGGCGGTGTCTGCGGCGAGCGCGAGGGGTGCTCCGTGCTCGGTGATGTGCAGCGTCCATCCGTCGCCGGTCGGGGTCGCCCACACGGTGGCGATCGCCTGTCCTTCGGCGTTGTCGAAGTCGACCTTGCCGAAGTCGTCGCCGTGGTGGGCGAGGATGCGTGCTCGGTCGTCGACGGGCATCGAGTACAGGTGGGAGTTGCTCGGCGTCCAGGTCGCCGGTTCGGCGCGCTGGCCGGTGTCGTAGGGAGTGAGTGCGGTGGTCATGGCTGGTCCTTTCGTCAGAGGGTCGGGGGCGGGCGCGGTGCCCGCCCCCGGTGGTGTCAGCGGGTGAGCAGCCCGGCGATGATCCTGTCGACGGACTCGGCCGAGACCGTCACGGCGCAGGGGATGCAGACCTCTGTGCGGGTGTGGCGGATGTCCTCGTGGTCCAAGATCGTGACGACGTAGTTGCGGGCGTCCTGGACGCCGCACTCGGCGCAGGAGTATCCGACCGGCGGGGCGTCGGTCTCGGTGTCGTCGTCGATGCCCTGGCGGGCCAGTTCGACGGCCTGGCCGACCCAGTAGGCGACGGCCTGGTCGTCGACGACGAACGCGCCGTCGTCGATTGCCTCGATGAGCGAGCCGCCGTGGTTGCTGGTCATCCGCTCGAGGATCGTCCGCGAGATCTCGTCGACGGTGAGTGGTGTGGGTGCCATGGTGTCCTCCTTGGAACGTAGGCGGTGAATGTGACATTCACAGGCTACGGGAGGCCTCCGACATTGCTGCGGCGAGCGCGGCAGCGCCCCGCCGGTAGATCCCGGCGGGGCGCTGGTGGGGGTCAGTCTTCGCCGGGGAGGGCGATGATGATGCACGCCTGGCCGGTGAGGTTGTACCCCTCGATGCTCACGCGGAGTCGCTGGCGGCTGGCGGTGGTGGCGGTGCTCGGGTTGCCGGAGCGGGTGGCGTTCGGCACGCGCAGCACGTAGGTCTCGCGCGGGACGAGATCGCCGGCGACCTGGCGGGCGGTGGGGCGGATGACGTTGAGCACGTCCCAGAATCGGGCGTCCTCGCTCTGCCAGTCGCCCTCGCGGGTCCACTGCACCGCGGCCTCGTAGGCGGCGCGGGTGAGCAGTACCGTGAGCCGGTATCCGGCCTCGAGGGCGGTGGCGGGGTTGAAGTGCAGCAGCAGCCCGTCTGCGACGGCCTCCTCTGCGGTGTAGACGGCGATGATTTCTGCGCCCTTGAACGGGTTTTCGCTCTGCTCGGTCATGGTGTCCTCCCGGATCGCTTGCTAGTGAATGTGACGCTTACACTCTAAGTGAGGGGTCAGACATTGGGCCCGGCGGGTGAGCGCAGGACGATGGGGAGACGGCGGCGTGCATGACTGAGACGTGGATCTACGAGCGCACGGCGGACAACTCTGCGCGCTTCGTGCTGGGGACGGTGGGCGTAAACCCTCTCGTGTGCGTCGGTGTGAACCCCAGCACCGCGGCGCCGGGAGACCCGGATCGCACCGTCAGCAAGGTCATGGGGTTCGCGGCCCGAAACGGGTTCGACAGCTGGGTGATGCTGAACCTCTACCCGCAGAGATCCATCGACCCCAAGGGCATGCACCTGGTGCACGACCCCCAGCTGCAAGCCGATAACGAGCGACACATCGCCGATCTCATCGGCGGACGCCAGCTCACGATCGTCGCCGCGTGGGGCGAGCTGATCCGATCCCGCCCTTACCTCCCGCAGATGCTTGAGGGCATCGCCTCGGTGACGGATGCCTCCGGCTGTGACTGGGTGTCGATCGGCGATCTGCTCAAGAGCGGGCACCCCCGGCATCCGTCACGCGCCCGCTACGCCTGGCCGTTGCAGAGCTTCGACGTGGCGAGCTATCTGGCCTAGACGTGACGGTGCCCCGCCGATTGATCCCGGCGGGGCACCGTGCGGCTATTCCTCGTCCTCCGACCATTCCAGGCGGGGGTCGAAGTGGAACCGCTCGCGGGCCTCGTTGTGGGCGAGGTCGTCGCTGCGGGCCACGTACTCGTCCTCGCTGAGCCGGGAGCCGTGGCCGTTCGCCCAGGGGAGCGGGTCGCGGTCACCGTCGCTCTCGGCCAGCCAGGTCTCGCGGATGATGTGGTCAGCGGTGCCGGTGTGCCCCAGCTCGTCGAACAGGTCGGCGAGGATGCGGCCCTCGGTCATGTTGATCGAGCTGAACACGTCGTCATGCCACCTGCCGATCATGTCGGCCGCGGCCGCGACGACGGCGAGGTCGGGGATCGTTCCGCTGCTCATCGCTGCACCTTCCCCAGTCCCCAGTCGGCTCGTTCCTCGTCGGCCATCCACACGGCCCGGTCGAGCGCGTGGTGAAGGTCGACGCCGCGCGCGTCGGCCAAGTGCACGAGATCCGTGAGCACGTCCCGGATCGCCTGGTCCGGCTCGCTCGGCTCGTCGTCGTACCAGGCCGCGATGAGCGTGTCCGTGCGGAACCGCGAGCGCTGCATGGTGTCGGTCTCGGTGTTCGCGTGCAGCTCGCGGCTCATCGTGAGCTCGAGCTGCGTGGTGGGGTTTGCCATGGTGTCCTCCAGGATCGTTGGCTAGTGAATGTGACATTTACAGCCTAGGGAGGGGGTCAGACATTGGCCGCGGCGAGCGCGACGGTGCCCCGCCGGATGATCCCGGCGGGGCACCGATTAGAGCGTCAGCGGCGGATGCCGCGCGCCCAGTAGAGCGCCCACGGCAGGTCGAACCGTGCCGCGATGCCGTCGTGGGCGATGTGCAGCGCGCTCGCCGCGTACCGGCGCGTGGGGAGCGGCTGGATGCGCTGCGGGTGCACGTCTCGCTCGGGAGCCTGGTGCGGGGTGCTGCCGGTGAGGATGCGGCGGGCCGTGCCCTGGTAGGCGCGGTCGGCGTAGCCGGTGATGACCTGGAAGGCCACGAAGCCGGGCCCGCCCCACGGGGCGGCGTACTCCGTGTCGAACAGCCTCCACGTCTCGGTGATCGTCCGCGCGGCCGGATCGAAGCTGCGAGTGTGGATGACCGCCTCCGGGTCGTCCGGCCGCTCGGCCTCGATCGCGTCCAGCGCCGTGCCCAGCCGGTCGAGCACGCGGCGAGCGCGGGCGATCTCATCGCGGCTGCTGAGCGCGTCGTGGTCGCCGCGGTCGATCGAGTGCACCCACTCATCGCAGGCCCACGCGGTGAGCGGGAACGTCTCAAGGCATGCCCAGTCGCGGAACGCCTCGACGATCGGGTTGCGCCGGGTCGCGCTCGCCGCGGTCACGGTGCCACCACCCGCAGGGAGCGCAGCCAGTCGACCTCTTGGGCGTCGAGAACATGCCCGGTCGTGATCCAGTCGGCGGCATCGTCGGTGCCGTCGAGATCGCGGAGCGTGTACACCTGGCGGGGGGCGTCGTCGTGTTCGGGGTTGCCGTCGTAGATCGTGCCGTCGTTGAGGAACACCCGGATGCGGCCGGTGCTCTCGGTGGTGTCGATCTGCGCGACGGCCGCGCCGTCGATGAGGGACACGTACCCGTGCACGTCGATGCCTGCGGCCTCGCCTGCGTGGTCGGCGACGGCCCGCTCGGCGGCGCCGGTCGCGAGCGCGCGGATCGCGTCGGCGTCCACGTCGCCCTGGCCGAGCGCTTGGGTGAGCCCGTCGATGTCCTCGTAGTTGAGCGCGATCGTCTCGGCGACGATCTCGCTGATCGGTTTGGTTGCCATGGTGTCCTCCCGGATCGTTGGCTAGTGAATGTGACGTTCACAGCCTAGGGAGGGGGTCGGACATCGGCGCGCGCTCGCCGCGAACGTGGGGCGCTCGCCGATGTCCGGGCGGGCTACATCTGCCCGACATCCCGCGCCATGCGCTCGCGGAACGCCGCGCACGCCGCGTCGATGACGGCGGCACGATAGGTGCTGCTCTCGCCCGCGGGGAGGGTCGCGAGCGCGTCTCGGAGGGCGGTGCGGGTGCTGTAGTGCAGAGCCTCGGATGCCTTGTGCGCCGAGCGGGTGCTGATGTCGTGGGTGATCCGCTCGATGATCTCCGGGACGGTGAGTGGGGGCAGCTCGAAGCGGTAGCCGGCGAGGTCGGCCAGGATGATCGCGCGCTGCCGATCGGTGAGCGGGGTGCCGTACCCGCTGCTGGGGTACAGCTCGAGGTCTCCGCTGCGGCCAGCCCGGATGTTCACGCGGACGTAGGGACGCTCGGCGCGGCCGATGCGCACGTTGCTGATGCGCTCGCCGCTGTCGGGGTCGATCGGGCAGAGGTCGGCGCGCGGCTCGCCGAGTGTGGGGCCGGGCTCGTGACTGCGGGCGTCGGAGACCTCCCAGGTCAGTCCGGCCGCGGTGAGTCGGTCGCCGAAGGTGAGGGGTGCGGTTGCCATGGTGTCCTCCCGGATCGTTGGCTAGTGAATGTGACGTTCACAGCTTACGGGTGGGGTCGGACACTGCGGCGAGCGCGGCAGCGCCCCGCCGGTCAGTTCCGGCGGGGCGCTGCGGGAGGGGTCGTGCTCGTCGCCTACTGGGGGGAGAGGGCGTTGGTGACCTGAGTCTTGATCTCTTCGGCGGCGAGGATCATCGCGCCGTCCTTGTGTGACTCGCCGTAGGCCGCGATCACGCCCGCGATCGCGCCCCATTCGGCTGCGGCCAGGCTCACGGGGATGGGCTTCGGCTGTGATCCTGCGGGCGATCCGCTCTCGCTGGTCATGGTGTCCTCCTGGGTGTCAGGTAGTGAATGTGATGTTCACAGTCTAGGGCGGGGGTCGGACATTGCGGCGAGCGCGACAGCGCCCCGCCGGTAGATCCCGGCGGGGCGCTGTCGGTGGGTCAGTAGTCCTCGTCGGTGCGGGCGAGGGTGTCGATGATCCGCAGTCCGTTGTGGAGGGGGATGGTGACGGTGGACAGGAGCGTGTAGCCCTGTGCGCCGTAGGCGTTCAGGTCGTCGTCGCGCTGCTGGCGAGCGCGGTTGCTGGCGATCTCGCCCTCCGCCTCGGTGTACTGGCGGGTGTCGATGGTGATGAATCGAGTGCGGTTTGCCATGGTGTCCTCCCGGATCGTTGGCTAGTGAATGTGACATTCACAGCCTACGGGTGGCCTCCGACATTGGAGCTGCCCACGGGTATAGGCCTCGGTTTCGGGGGTTCGCAGACATCGCAGGGCGGTGCCCCGCGACCGTCGCCGCGAGGCACCACACGAGGGGCTGGCTATGCGCCGGGGCACTCGGTGTCGATGTCGTCCTGGTCGAGCGGCAACAGTCCGCACGCCTGGCAGGTCGTCGTCCCGGTGAAGCGGCCGCTCTGCCACTGGTGGGCGAGCGGCTCGGCGGGTGCGTCCTCGTCGTCGGTGTCCATGGTCGCGGTCGCGCCGCAGTCCAGGCACCGGGCGGCGACGTCGCCGTTGAGGGTGACGACGACGCCGGGGACGCCGGAGAGCCATTCGATGTTGGCGTGGTCGCAGTCGGTAGTGGTGGTGGCCATGATGTCCTCCCGGAACGCTGGCTAGTGAATGTGACATTCACAGTCTAGAGAGGGGATCGGACATCGGCGGCGAGCGCACGCGACGGTGCCCTGCCGGTCGTCCGGCGGGGCACCGCGTGGGGTCAGGCCGCGTCGAGCGGCGTCCAGTCCCGTTCGTGGGCGGGGGTGTAGTCGATCAGCGCCGCGAGGCGGTCGCGTGCGGCCTGTAGCGCCTCGATCTCGGTGTCGTTGCTGTCGCCCTCGGCGGCGGCGAAAGTGTCCTCGATCAGACCGGCGATCTCCTTCTGTGCCGCCTCGTCGATGAGGGTGAGGCGGGCGATCTCGCCGTCCGGGTAGCGGGCATCCAGCGCCGCGGCGTCCTGGTAGTCGAAGGCCCACTGCTCGCCGAGGATCGCGAACGCCGCGGCGATGTCGCGGCCGCGGTCGCCGGTGCTGATCGCGACGTAGCCGCGGTTCAGGCCGGTGCCGACGTGCGGGTGCAGGTCGGCGTGGTCGGGGCCGAAGGTGATGTAGGTGGTCATGGTGTCCTCCCGGATCGGTTGGTAGTGAATGTGACGTTCACAGTCTAGGGCGGGGGTCGGACATCGCCGCGGGGTGTCGGTCGTGGGGTGCGTGGTGCGTGAGCGCCCCAGCCGAGGCGTAGGGCGCTCACGTCGTGGGGTGTGGCTACGCCTTCCAGGTGCCTTCCCAGCCCTCGGGGAGACGCACGCCGTGCTCGCCGTGCTCGTCGGTCTGGTGCAGGTACACGAGCACGTCGCCGGGGTCGGGGTCGGCCTCGTACTGCGGCACGGTGCGCTCGATGGTGTTGATCTGGCCGACGCTGTTGTAGCGCACGTCCACGTCGATCGCGCGCAGGTAGCCGTCCTCGACGTTGACGTGCTGATCGCAGCGCGGGCACCACAGCACGACGCGCTCGCCGTAGTCGGTCGGCTCGTCGAGCTCGACGATGCGCAGCGCGGGGAAATCGGCTGCCTCGATCTCGTGCATGACGCTCCACAGCCGGTCGATCAGGTCGTCGGCAGGGATGCGGGGAGCGGCCGCGGCCGCGGGTTCGGTGGTGGTCATTGTGTCCTCCTGGGAACGGTGAAGGCCTGCGGCGAGCGCGGGCGGGGATTAGAACTCGAGGTGCTCCCGCCGAGGGGAGGGGCGTGTAGCCGGCTCCCCTCGGGTGGGTGGTGCTCGCCGCCGCCGGGGTAGGTGTGCACCCGGCGGCGGCGAGGGGGTCAGACGGCTTCGACCAGCCCAGGGCTGACGCGCCAGCCGTTGGCGAGCGTGTACGACTTGGGGTTGGTGCGGACGATGAGCGTCTCGACTCCGGCCAGCCCGTCACGGGTGGTGCGCGGGTTGGCGACGATGCGCACGCGGGTTCCGGGGATCAGGCTCGGCAGCGCGGCCGCGGTGGCTTGCAGGGCAGCGGCGAGCGCGTCGTCGCTGTGCCCGGTCGGCTCGACGGTGGCGGTGCGGGCGAGGGTGTACACCTTGCCGGGTTCGGTGAGGGCTGCGATCTTCGCCTTGGTGCGGGCGAAGTCGATCAGCACGTACTCGGTGCCGCGGAAGCGGAACGTGTCGCCGGGGGTGCGGGTGATGAGGGTGGTGGTGTCGGTCATGGCGTCCTCCTTGGACTCTCGACGGTGAATGTGACATTCACAGGCTACGGGTGGCCTCCGACATTGGGCGGGGCGGGCGGCGCGGTCTGCGCGCCCGCCCCGGCGTGGGTCACTGGGCGGCGATCGCCGCGGTGATCTCGGCGGTGACCCGCTCGCGCTTGGCGTCGGCATCGCGCCCCGGCTCGAAGTGACCGAACGCGGTCAGGTACGCCTCGATCTGCCCGCGCAGGTACTCGGTGTTGCTGGCGTCGGCGTTGAGGCCGATGATCGCGTAGCGCGCTGCGCTCGCCGCGGCCCGCCAGCCGCTCTGCGTGAGGCCGTGGGGGTCGCCCTCGGGGAGCGAGTAGGGCTGCTCGATCTGGCCGTCGCGCGCGGTGTACTTGGTGACGGTGCGCTCGGTGACCACGACGGCATCCAGATAGTCGGGGTCGCCCTGCCCGCCGAGGGGCACCCACACCTGGGGGTCGTCGTCCGGGTGGTCGGCGTCGATGCGAGCGAGCAGGGCGGGCATTGCGGGGTCGAGGGTGAACGGGTCGCTGAGGCTGTAGTCGTCCCAGGCCTGGCGCAGCTCGTCCGGCTCGATGGTCGTCCATCCCTCGTCGAACTCGGCGCGCAGCGGAGCGTGGAAGCGGATCGCGCGCTCGACGGCTGCGCGGATGTCGTGGACGTTGTTGATGGTCTCGGTCATGGAGTCCTCCCGGAACGATTGCTAGTGAATGTGACATTCATAGGCTACGGGTGGCCTCCGACATCGCGCGGGGACATCGCGAGTGCGTCACGGGCGAGTGCCCGCCGGGGTGACCGGCGGGCACTCGGTGACGCTCAGCGGGCGAACGCCCAATCCGGGAGCACGGCTGCCGAGCAGAGGGTCGCGACGATCTGGCTCATGCCGTGGTCGGGGTCGATCGCGAGGGCGCGGTCGGTGTAGACGGTGGCGTGAGTGGATCGGCCCAGCGCCCAGGACAGCCAGGCGGCGGCGGCGAGCAGGTTGGGGCGCTCCTGGTCGTCGGCGTAGGCGGCAAGGTGGCGCACGAGCGCGAGTCCCGCCGTCAGCCGGTCGGCGTCGGGGCGGTCGCCCTGTCCGTAGAGGGTGCGGGCGATGCTCTCGGGGACGGGTGCGCCCATGATCGAGTGGCCGATCTGCGCGGCCAGGGCACGGGTGCCGTTGCCGCGGTCGGTGGCCCACTGGATGAGGGCCACGTCACGCCACAGCGGGATGCCGATGCCGGTGAGCAGGATCGCAGCCTGGCGGGTGTCGAGGTCGGCGGGGTCACCGGTCAGGGCGTCCTCCGCGACGGCGACGAAGTCCGCGAGGGCATCGTCGTCCATCCGCGCGGCCGCGAACGCGATCCGGGCGGCACGCGCCGGGTCGGCGTCGGGGATGCTCGCCCCGGCGGTCTGGGATGCTGCGACCTTCTCGCGCAGCGCGTCCGGGGTCGCGATCTCGGCGACGGGGCGCGGTGCCTCGCCGGTCAGGTGGCTGCCGTAGCCGTCGCTGGCGACGTAGAGCACGTCCACCAGGTGCAGTCCCTGCCGGTCGGCGACATCGGCGATCTGCTGGCCGAGATCGCGGGTGCTGTCGGCGTCCTCGGCGGCGTAGATCACGGCGGCTACCCCGGTCACGCGCGGCACTCGGCAGACCAGCCCGAGGCTGGTGTGCGCGAGCGTCGCGGCATCCGCGTCGAGGTCGAGTCGCATCGCCCCGATCGTGCGCGACGCCTCGAAGGGCACGAGCACGAGCGAGTCCTGCGGGGTGAAGCCGAGCAGCGCGGGCACGAGGCCGAGGAAGTCGCGCGGGGTGCCCGCCTTGATGGTGGTCGGTGTGGTGGCCATGGTGTCCTCCCGGAACGTTGGCTAGTGAATGTGACATTTACAGGCTACGGGAGGCCTCCGACATTGGTCGATGCACGCCAGGAGCCGACTCCCGACTGGCTCGTCGAAGGAGCAACCCTCGGAGAGCTCGCCGGGAAGATCGACGTTCCCGCCCAGGCGCTGGCCGAGACGGTCGCGCGATTCAACGAGCACGCCGCCCGTGGGGAGGATCCGGACTTCCACCGCGGTGCGAGCGCGTACGACCGCTACTGGGGAGACGAACAGAACCCGTATCCCAATCCCAGCCTCGCACCGCTCGAGCAAGGCCCCTACTACGCTCTCGCCGTGGTGAACGGCTGCTTCGGCACCAGCGGAGGGATCGCCACCGACGGCCTCGGAAGGGTCCTCGACGCAGACGGCGATGCCATACGCGGCCTGTTTGCGGTCGGCAACGCCTCCGAGAACGCCTTCGCCGCCGGCTACCCCGGCGCCGGCGCCACGCTCGGTCCGATCATGACCATGGCCTACCTTCTCGGGCGTACCGCCAGCGGCGCGTCGATCGGCGACCTGAGCCTTGCCGACGGAGCCGGGGCACGATGATCCGTCACGTCGTGTTCTTCTCGTTCGCAGCGAACCATGATCCTGCCGTGCTCGAGGAGTGGCGCGACCTGCTCGATGGTCTGCTCGGAAAGATTCCCGGCCTGGTCCGACTGTCACACGGCCCCGACGTGATGCGCAGCGAACGCGCATGGGACTATGCACTCGTCGCCGACTTCCGCACCCTCGACGATGTCCGTGCCTACGCGACGCACCCCGCGCATCTGCCGCTCTTCCCTCTCTCCGGAGCGATCTCGGAGCAGATCGCCTCGGTCGACTTCGAGATCGACGAGCAGTAGAGGAAGTACCCAGGCGCCGTGAAGAGCGAGGATGGTTTCTCGATGCCCCGAGTACGTGCGGTCACCCCCACCGTGGCAGAGGAGCTCCGCGACCTGAAGGCACGCTATTTTCACTACGTCGACCTGAAGCAGTGGGACGAACTGCGCGGACTCTTCGTGGACGACTGCGTCTTCGAAGGACTGTGGGCCGCCGCGCCCGACCCCGACACGTTCGTGGAGAACCTGATGCGCAACATGACCGAAGAGGTCGTCAGCGTCCATCACGGGTTCATGCCGCAGTTTCGGCGGATCGATGACTTCTCGGCTCGCGGGCGCTGGGCCATGACCGACTATCTGACGTGGCCACGCGGGTCACGAGGGTATATGGGGATCACCGTGCCGGAACAGAGGGGGATGCGGGGATATGGCTACTACGAGGAGCTCTACCGACTCACCGAGTCCGGCTGGCGCATCGCCTTCATGCGACTGAGCCGGATCCGCATGGATCCCATCGTTGGCGACGCGCCTGCGATCGACTACCCGGTGGTTCCCGCGGTCCCCGGCTGGCTGGACTGACGCCGACCCGCGGGTGCCGCACCCTCTGGTCCGAACCGTGAGCGCCGGCTCAGGTGAGGGTGTGGAGGGGCCAGCCGGTGTATGCCTCGGCGAGGAAGCGGCGGCCGGCTTCGGACTCGACGACGGATTGGAGCTCTCCGAGCTGGCGGAGGCGGTCGAAGTCCCTTGCATCGGGGGCGACGTGAAGCATGCTGGTCATCCACCAGGAGAAGTGCTGGGCCTTCCAGATGCGGTGCAGCGCCGTCTCGGGGAAGGCCTCGACGAGGCGGCTGTCCCTCTCGAGCAGAAGCGCGCGCAGCGCGCGCTCGAGAACGAGGACGTCGGCTACGGCAAGGTTCATGCCTTTCGCGCCGGTGGGCGGCACGGTATGGGCGGCGTCGCCGATGAGTGCGAGGCGGCCGCGAAGCAGTTCGAGGGCGACGAAGCTCCGGAATCGCAGCACGTCGCGTTGGAAGACGGGGCCTTCCTTGAGCGTCGTCCCCGGCACCCGCTTCTGCAGTTCTTCCCACAGTTGCTCCTCGGTGAGGGTGCTGGGGTCGGTGCGGGGATCGCATTGGAAGTACATGCGCTGCACGGTGGTGCTTCGCTGGCTGATGAGCGCGAAGCCATCGGGGGAGTTGCTGTAGATGAGCTCGTCGGCGCTGGGCGGCGCCTCGCAGAGGATGCCGAACCAGGCGAACGGGTACTCGCGGAAGTGCCCGCCTGTGTGGGAACCGGTTACGGCCTCCCGCACGACACTGCGTGACCCGTCGGCGCCGACGACGAACTCGGCCTCGATCTCGAGAGGCGATCCGTCTGCGCCGGTGGCGATGACGCGTGGGCGGTCGGACGCGGGGTCCTCGATACGATGCGCCGTCACGCCGAAGCGCAGGTCTTGGCCACTGGAGAGCCGCGCGGCGATGAGATCCTTCAGGACTTCGTGCTGCGGGTACAGCCACACACCGCGGCCGACGAGGTCGGCGAAGTCGATGCGGTGTCCGCTGCCGGCGAAGCGGAGCTCGATGCCGTCGTGGCGGTCTCCCAGGGTGCGGGCGCGGCTGAACGCGCCGAGCGTGTCGAGCACCTCGACGGTGCCCTGTTCGAGGATGCCTGCCCGGATCGTGGTCTCGATCTCTTCACGGGAACGCTGATCGATGACGACTGACTCGAGGCCGGACGCCGCGAGCAGATGCGACAGCAGCAGTCCGGCGGGTCCAGCGCCGACGATGGCGACGCGGGTGCGGATGGTGGACATTGGGGCGTCTCCTTCGACGTGACAACGGATGCCTCGCTCAGTGTGAACCCGGTTCAGACGGTCGAACGCCGCATTCCCGTTGAACGGGAGACGCCGACTATCGGGGGGACCGCAGCGTGGCCTCGATGCCGGTCACGGCTTCTCGCAGAGCGATGATCGCCGCCGTGTGCGGCGCTTGTCGTGGTAGCACCACGGAAAGCGCGGCGACGACTTCACCTGCGTCGCGGATCGGCACGGCCACGCCGGTCGAGACGGATTCGATCGAACCTTGCGCGATCGCCACGCCATCGCGACGCACGCCAGCGAGGAGACGGCGTAGACGTCCGGGATCGGTCACCGTCTCGGGTGCGAGAGCGCGCAACGGCTGGGCGAGCACGCGTTCGCGGAGATCGGCGGGAGCGTGCGCGAGCAGGACGAGGCCCGACGAGGAGGCGTGCAGCGGTAGCCGCCCAGCGATCCGTGTGATGTTCGCACCGGCGTCGGGGTGCGAAAGGCGTTCGAGGAACAGTGCTTCGTCCTGTTCGAGAACGGCGAGTTGGGTGTGCTGGCGGATGTGCGTCTGCACGCGCTCCATATAGGGGAGCGCCGCCTGGCGCAGACGTAGCGCGGTCGACCCGCGGAGGGCCAGTTCCCACAAGCGCATTCCCAGGTGGACGCGGCGGTCCTCGTCGCGTCCGAGCAGTCCGGCGTCGACCAGCTCGTCCACGATCCGGTGCGCGGTGGACGACGGCAGCGCCGCTCGGCGCCCGATCTGACTGGCCGACTGCACCGAACGATCAGCTGTGAACGTCTCGAGGACGCGCACGATGCGGTCGATCATCGAGTCGCTGGAGGGCGAGTTCGCCATGCGCTCAGGATGACACGGCTCGCGTCGACGGTGTTGCGGCGATGGTTGGTCCCCTGCCTGACGCGACGGCGGTAGCCTCGGCTCATGGTTTCTGTTCCGGATGCTGCAACGGCTTGGGAGCCCCTCACGCCTCATGCTGTCGCTGAGCTCCTTCGGGTCGGTAGCGCCCGCTGGTGGCTGTCGGGCGGGGTGGCCCTGGAGCACTGGCTGGGCCGGACGATCCGCGAACGGCCGAACACGGACGTGAGCACCACCCAAGGCGGGCTGCCGCAGCTGGTCCGGGCGTTGCCTGCCGGTTTCACCGCCTGGGCGCCTGCGGGGGAGGACGCCGTCATCCCCTGGGCCGACGCGCCCGACGATGCCGATGTGCAGCCGGTGCGGATTCAGGACGAGCGCTCCGGCGCCTGGGTGCTTCAGGTGAACGTCGAGGATGGGACGGAACATGCCTGGCTGTACCGGCGAGACCCGCGGCTGCAGTTGCCGTGGGATCGCGCCGTGCTCGAGGTCGACGGCATTCCGACCGGTGCGCCCGAGGTGCAGCTGGTCTGGAAGGCGTTGCGGCCGCGGCCGGAGGATGACCTCGACAAGGACGTGGTGCTGCCGCAGCTCTCGGACGAGGCCCGGTCGTGGTTCGAACGGGCGATCCTCTCCGTCCACCCGCACTCGAACTGGTCGATCCACGTGCGCAGCCCTTTCGCGCCCGCGAAGGCAAGCTGGAACCGCAAGAACGGCTAGGTCGGCCGGTGGTCGTCGGCGGCCACCGCATCCAGCACCACCGATCGGAACCACGTCTGCGCGGGAGACATGCTCAGTTCGCGTCGCGTGTAGAGCGCGACCGGGGTGCTCTGGCCCGGCCACGGCAGCTCGGCGATGCGCAGACCGGGGAACCATCCGCAGAACACCTCGGCCACGTGTCGCGGCAGCAGCACGACGAGATCGGTCGCCTCGAGCACCGCGGGCACGGTGGCGTACTCCTCGACCGTCAGCGTCACCTGCGGCATGAGTCCCTGTTCGATCATCGCCTGGAGCGGGTACACGTGGCCGCCGCGGGAGGACACCCGCACGAAGCGGCGCCCGACGAACATGTCCGCGGCGGTCGGAGGCAGCGGATGGGCACGCGAGGACAGCGCCACGTACTCCACGTCGCGCACCGGTGTGCGCCACAGCCGCGGCGAGTCCAGCAACGACACCGTGATCGCCAGGTCGATGGTGCCCCGGACGAGCCCGTCTTCCACCTGATCCGCGTCCAGCCGCCGCACCTGCAGGTGAAGGTCCGGCGCCTCCTTCGCGAGCACCGGCATGATCGGCGGCAGGAAGGTCTGCTCGCCGATCGAGGTCAGCGCGAGCGAGAGCTCCCCGCCGAAGCTCGCGGGATCGAAGGCGTCGGGCGCGCTCACCACGGCATCGATGCGCGACAGTGCCTCGTGCAGCGGTCCGAACAGCTGCCGGGCACGCGGGGTCGGCACCATCTCGTTCCCCTGGCGGCGGAACAGGTCGTCGCCGAACCGCTGCCGCAACCTCCTCAGCGTGTAGCTGACCGTCGGCTGCGTGACGTGCAATCGCTCGGCGGCGGCGGTCAGACTGCGCAGCTCGTACAGCACGACGAAAGTGCGCAACTGGTTGAGATCGGTGAGCGACATCGCATTGATCCCATCTATACGGTTCGGCTCCTACATCTATTGGACCATACCCATAGAGCGAACTAGAGTCAGGGTGACAGCACCGGCACCGCTGCCGACGTGGCACGCACCACCCGGCACCGACCCGATCACAGTGACGAGGACGCACGTTGATCATCGACATCCATGGCCACTACACCACGGCCCCCGCGCAGCTGGGAGCGTGGCGCGATCTGCAGATCGCGTATGCGGAAGGCGCGGGCGAGGCGCCCGACCCGGCCGCGCTGCGGATCAGCGATGACGACATCCGCGAGACCATCGAGGCGAACCAGTTGCGGCTGATGGACGACCGCGGCAGCGATGTCACGGTGTTCAGTCCCCGTGCATCGTTCATGGCCCACCACCTCGGCGACCTCGCCGTCAGCGAGACCTGGGCGCGCATCTGCAACGACCTCGTCGCGCGGGTGTCGCAGCTGTTCCCCGACCGTTTCCTCCCGGGCGCGATGCTCCCGCAGTCGCCGGGCGTCGACCCGAAGACGACCCTCGCCGAACTCGACCGGGCGGTGAACGATCTGGGCGTCGTGACCGTCAACATCAACCCCGACCCGTCCGGCGGACTGTGGACCGCCCCGCTGCTGACGGACAAGAGCTGGTATCCGCTCTACGAGAAGCTCGTCGAGTACGAGCTGCCCGCGATGATCCACGTGAGCACCTCGTGCAAGCCGCAGTTCCACACCACCGGCGACCACTACCTGGGTGCCGACACGACGGCATTCATGCAGCTGCTCAAGGGCGACCTGTTCCGCGACTTCCCCGACCTGAAGCTCGTCATCCCGCACGGCGGCGGCGCGGTGCCCTATCACTGGGGACGCTTCCGCGGCCTGGCGATGGCGCTCGGCAAGCCCGAGCTGGAGGAGCACCTCCTGGGCAACGTGTACTTCGACACGTGCGTGTACCACCAGCCGGGCATCGACCTGCTCACCGGGGTCATCCCGACCGAGAACATCCTCTTCGCGAGCGAGATGATCGGCGCCGTCCGCGACGTCGACCCGCGCACGGGCCACTACTTCGACGACACGAAGCGATACGTGGATGCGACCGGGAACCTCACCGACGAACGACGCGGACAGGTCTTCGAAGGCAACGCCCGCCGCGTGTACCCGCGCCTGGACCACGCCCTGCGAGCCCGCGGCCTGTGACCTCACCCTGGAGAACCCGATGACTCAGCGACTGAACGACCTCGGCATCGTCCGCACGCGCATCGAGCGGCCCGACTCCGCCGACGTCGCGCGGCTCTCGCGGTTCGGGGTCGCCACGATCCACGAGGCGATGGGCCGGGTCGGCCTGCTGCGGCCGTACATCCGCCCGGCGTACAGCGGGGCGACGCTGTGCGGCCCGGCCGTCACGGTGCTCCTGCAGCCCGGCGACAACTGGATGTTCCACGTCGCCGCCGAGCAGGTGCAGGAGGGCGACGTCATCGTCGCCGGCTGCACCACGGAGAGCGAGGACGGCTTCTTCGGCGAGCTGCTCGCCACCTCCCTCACCGCCCGGGGCTGCAAGGGCCTGGTCATCGACGGGGGCGTCCGCGACGTCGCCGACCTCGAGAAGATGGGCTTCCCGGTCTTCTCCCGCGCCATCAGCGCGAAGGGCACCGTCAAGGCGACGCTGGGCTCGGTCAACATCCCCGTGGTCGTGGCGAACGCCGTGGTGAACCCCGGCGACGTGGTGGTCGCGGATGTCGACGGCGTCGTGGTCGTCCCCCGCGAGCTCGTCGGCGCCGTCGCCGACGCCTCGCAGAAGCGCGAGGACAACGAGGAGGCCAAGCGCCAGAAGTTCCGCGAGGGCGTGCTCGGTCTCGACATCTACGGCATGCGGGAGCCGCTGGCGGCCGCGGGCCTCGAGTACGTGGAGGATTGACGATGGCTCACGCACAGGCGATCGCGCACGGCGACACCAGCGGCGGCTTCGAGAAGACGCCCGGTTGGCTGGACTGGTACGACGGCCCGACGACCCCGACGTTCCGGCTCCCCGCCGGCGCTGTCGACGCGCACTGCCACGTGTTCGGCCCCGGCGCGGAGTTCCCCTACGCCCCCGAGCGCAAGTACACGCCGTGCGACGCGTCGGCCGCGCAGCTGTTCGCGCTGCGCGACCAGCTCGGCTTCGACCGGAACGTCATCGTGCAGGCGACCTGCCACGGCGCCGACAACCGGGCGCTCGTCGACGCGCTGCGCCGCAGCAAGGGGCGTGCCCGCGGGGTCGCGACGGTTCGTCGCGACGTGACCGACGAGGAGCTCGCCGAGCTGCACGAGGCCGGTGTGCGCGGCGTGCGGTTCAACTTCGTCAAACGCCTCGTCGACCGGGTGCCGACCGACTCGCTCGACGCGATCGTGGAGAAGATCGCCCCCCTCGGGTGGCATGTCGTCATCTACTTCGAGGCCGAGGACCTTCCCGACCTCTACGACTTCTTCTCGGCGATCCCGACGGACGTCGTGGTCGACCACATGGGGCGTCCGGATGTGACGAAGGACCCGGAGGGTCCGGAGTTCGAGCTGTTCCTGCGCTTCATGCGCGAGAACCCCAACGTGTGGACGAAGGTGTCGTGCCCCGAGCGGCTCAGCGCCACCGGTCCGCGCGCGCTGAATGGCGAGCAGCACGCCTATACGGATGTCGTGCCGTTCGCCCGTCGCGTGGTCGAGGAGTTCCCCGATCGCGTGCTGTGGGGCACCGACTGGCCCCACCCCAACCTCAAGGACCACATGCCTGACGACGGGCTGCTGGTCGACTACATCCCACAGATCGCGACGACCCCCGAACTGCAGCAGAGGCTGCTCGTCGACAACCCGTCGCGGCTGTACTGGCCCGAAGGAGAATGACCATGGCACTCGACAAGCCGTACAAGGACATCCCCGGCACGACCATCTTCGATGCCGAGCAGGCCCGCAAGGGCTACCACCTCAACCAGTTCTCGATGTCTCTCATGAAGCCCGAGAACCGCGAGCGCTACCTCGCCGACCGCGAGGCGTACCTCGACGAATGGCCCCTCACCCCGGTGCAGCGTCAGGCGGTGCTCGATCTCGACCTGAACACCTGCATCGCCGAGGGCGGCAACATCTACTTCCTGAGCAAGATCGGCGCCACGCACGGTCTGAGCTTCCAGCAGATGGCCGGCTCGATGACCGGGATGTCGGAGGCGGCGTACCGCGACATGATGGTCGGAGGTGGCCGACGTCCCGAGGGCGTGCGCCTGAAGGATCTCGACGGGTGGACCCCGCCCTCGAACGAGAAGTCCGAGGTGATGCGCCCGGACGCCCCCGCGAAGTTCACGTCGGCGCTGTTCACGTCGCACGTGCCGGCGATCGGCGCCGCGATGGACCTGGGCAAGACCGAGGAGCCGTACTGGAAGAAGGTCTTCGACGGGTACCAGTGGACCCGGAAGTGGGCCAAGGAGAACACGCCCGACGTCATCATCCTGGTGTACAACGACCACGCCACGGCGTTCGACTCGAACATCATCCCGACCTTCGTCCTGGGCACGGGCGCGCACTATCCCGTCGCCGACGAGGGTTACGGCCCGCGCCCGGTGCCCGACGTGAAGGGGTATCCCGAGCTCGCCGCGCACATCGCCCAGTCGGTCATCCAGGACGATTTCGACCTCACCCTCGTCAACGAGATGGTCGTCGACCACGGCCTGACCGTGCCGCTGTCGCTGGTGTTCGGCGACGTCGAGGAGTGGCCGTGCCGGGTCATCCCGCTTCCGGTGAACGTCGTGCAGTACCCGGTTCCGTCCGGGCGTCGGTGCTACGAGTTGGGCAAGGCGATCCGTCGCGCGCTGGACAAGTGGGACGGTCCCGAGCTCAACGTGCAGATCTGGGGCACCGGGGGGATGAGCCACCAGCTGCAGGGCCCGCGCGCGGGACTGATCAACGAGGAGTGGGACAACGCGTTCCTCGACCACCTGATCGCCGACCCGCTGGGCCTCACCGAATGGTCGCACATGGAGTACGTCGACGAGGCCGGATCCGAGGGCATCGAGCTGGTGGACTGGCTCATCGCCCGTGGGGCGATGGACGACCAGTTCGGCGGCGGGGCGCCCGAGGTGAACCACCGGTTCTACCACGTCCCGGCGTCCAACACCGCCGTCGGCCACCTGGTCGTCACCAACCCCGTCGCGCCGCGGCCCGTCGAGTCCGAGAGTGTGAGCCTCCCCCTGGAGGAAGTCCACGCATGAGTGACAAGGTTCGCGTCGCCGTCGTCGGCGCCGCCGGCGCCTTCGGCATGAAGCACCTCGACGGCCTCGCGAACATCCCCGACGCCGAGGTGACCGTCGTCAGCGGCACCAGGCCCGAGCCCACGGAGTCGGTGGCCGAGAAGTACGGCGTGCCGAATGCCGTGCTCGGTCTCGACGCCGTGCTCGAGCGAGACGACGTCGACGCGGTGATCCTCGCGACGCCGACGCAGCAGCACGCGGATCAGACGCAGGCGGTGCTCGCCGCGGGCAAGCACGTGCAGGTCGAGATCCCGCTCGCCGATTCGCTGGCGGATGCCGAGGCCACCCTGGCCGCGGCATCCGCCTCCGACCGGGTCGCCATGGTCGGGCACACGCGGCGGTTCAACCCGTCGCATCAGCTGGTGCACAACCGGATCGCGGCCGGCGAGTTCGCGGTGCAGCAGATGGACGTGCAGACGTACTTCTTCCGCCGCACGAACACGAACGCGAAAGGCGAGGCGCGGTCGTGGACCGACCATCTGCTGTGGCACCATGCGGCACACACGGTCGACCTGTTCGCCTACCAGGCGGGTCGGATCGTGCAGGCCAACGCCATCCAGGGCCCGATCCACCCCGACCTCGGCATCGCGATGGACATGTCGATCCAGCTCAAGAGCGAGACCGGCGCGATCTGCACGCTGTCGCTGTCGTTCAACAACAACGGACCGTTCGGCACGTTCTTCCGCTACATCGGCGACACCGAGACCTACATCGCGCGCTACGACGACCTCTACAACGGTCGTGACGAGCAGATCGACGTCTCGCAGGTCGCCGTCAGCCTCAACGGCATCGAGCTGCAGGACCGGGAGTTCGTCGGCGCGATCCGCGAGGGCCGCGAGCCGAACTCGTCGATCCGCCAGGTCATCGACTGCTACCGCGTGCTCGGCGCGCTCGAGGAGCAGCTCGCGTGAGGCTTCCCCGCATGGGGCTCGGGTGCATGTCCCTCAGCCATGCCTACGGCACCCCTCCGTCTCTCGAGGACGGAGTGGCGCTCGTGCGTTCCGCGCTCGACGACGGCGTCCAGCTGCTCGACACCGCCACGCTGTACGGCGGCGGCCGCAACGAGGAGCTCGTCGGGCGCGCGATCGCGGGGCGTCGGGACGAGGTCGTGCTGGCCAGCAAGGGCGGCATGGCGCTCGTCGACGGCGTGAAGGTCATCGACGGGCGCCCCGAGACGCTGCGCGCACAGGTCGACGCCTCGCTGCGGCGGCTCGGCGTCGAACACATCGATCTCTACTACCTGCACCGGTGGGACAAGAAGGTGCCGATCGCCGAGAGCGTCGGGGCGCTGGCCGAGATGGTGGCGGCGGGAAAGATCGGCGCCATCGGGCTGTCGGAGGTGTCGGTGGACCGTCTCCGGGAGGCGCTCGCGGCGGCGCCCATCGCCGCGGTGCAGAACGAGTACTCGCTCTGGAGTCGCAATCCCGAGCTCGGCATCCTCGACGCCACCCGTGACGCCGGGGTGGCGCTGGTCGCGTTCTCACCGGTCGGACGCGGGTACCTCGCCGACTCCATCACCGACCCGGAGCAGTTGCCGCCGAAGGACATCCGCCGCGCGATGCCGCGCTTCCAGCCGGAGCACTGGGCCGCCAACGCCGCGTTGCTGCCCGCGTGGCGAGCCCTCGCCGCCGAGGCCGGCCGCACGCCGGCACAGCTGGCCTTGGCGTGGCTGCTCTCCCGCGGCGATCACGTCGTGCCGATCCCCGGGAGCACGGATGCGCACCACGTGCGCGAGAACCAGCGCTCTCTCGGCACGGTCGTCGATCCCGCGGTGCTCGTGCGCGCGGGCGAGCTGATCGACACCGCCACGGTGTCGGGGCCGCGCTACAACGCCACCGGGACGAGCGAGGTCGACGCCGAGTCGTTCGAGGCGGCCGTGTGAGAGCCATCTCCTCCATGGCGACGCGTCAGGTCCTCGCCGACCTGGCCACGGCGGCAGCGGACAGGGGGTTGCCCCTCGTCGAGATCGAGTCCGTCGGCGGAGTGGACGCCGCCCAGCGCGTGGCCGGGGGTGAGCAGCTCGATCTGGTGTTCCTCGCCGCCGACGCTCTGGACCGGCTCTCCGGAGACGGCCACGTGGACGCGGCGACGGTCACACCGCTCATGCTCTCGCGCGTCGCGGTCGCGGTTCCCTCGGGCACGCCCTCGCCCGCCGCCCGCCCCGACACGGCGGCGTTCGCGGACGCCCGCGGGGTCCGCGAGGCCCTGCGCGCCGCCGCTCGCATCGGCTACTCCACCGGCCCGAGCGGCACGGCGCTCGTCCGCACGATCGACGACTGGGGCCTCACCGGCCAGGTGGGCGATCGTCTCGTGCAGGCGCGACCCGGCATCCCGGTCGCCCGGCTGCTCGCCGACGGCCAGGTCGACCTCGGCTTCCAGCAGCTCAGCGAGCTCGTCGGTCAACCCGGGGTGCGCATCCTCGGTGTCCTGCCTTCGGACTGCGCCATCGAGACCGTGTTCTCGGGCGCCGTCGCGACCACCTCATCCGACCCGCGACGAGCCCGCGACGTCCTGGCGTTCTTCGCGTCCGATTCGACGGCATCCATCAAGACAGAGCACGCCTTCAGCCCGCCTGCACGACGGGACTGACCGGGATTCGGCGCCGCTTCGCCCGGTGTGCCGGATGGCTCACGCGGCCGTCAGGCGTCCGGCGTCTGCTCGGGGCCGAACCGGGCGGTGAACTCGTCGACGTCGAGAACGTTGCGTCCGAGCCGGCCGGACACCTGGTTGTAGGTGCCGGTGATCTCGAGGTCGCGGGCGCTGCGGAGCGTGCCGACGTAGCGGGGCTGCCAGCCGGTCTGCGCCAGCAGCGGGCGGACCTGCGCGGATGTCTCCGCCGAGTCGGCCAGGTACGGCAGGACCGCCTTCGGGCTCGCCTCGGCGATCGCGGAGCTCGCGACCGCGGCGGTGGCGAGGTTCGAGAACGCCTTCACGTGTCCCACGTTCGCCGGAAGGAGCGACGCCAGGTACTGCCCCGCAGACCCTTCCACGGGTCGCCGCAGCTGCACGCCCGTGGGCGTGACGTCCAGCGGGTTGGCGACGTCGATCAGGATCTTGCCGTCCAGGAGGTCCCCGAGTGCAGAGACCACCGCCTGCTGCGGGGCGCCCCAGAGGGTGGTGAGGGCAAGGAACGGGGATGCCTGGGCGGCTTCCTCCAGGGATGTCGCTATGTCGATGCGGGCATTCCGCGCGATCGGTCGGAGTCGCCGGGCGGCGGCCTCAGCCTTCGCCGGCTTGTAGTGGAACAGGCTGATGTTCACGCCGTGGGAGGCGAACAGGCCTGCGATCGCTGTGCCGTGCCGACCGGGGCCGATCAGCGTCAGCGTCGGCGTCTGCGTCGTGGACATCTGGTCACGCCTCCTGGGGCAGGTGCGGGTTGTCGGAGAGGTCCACGACGGTCTTGCCGACGGCGTGGTGCGTGTCGAGGATCCGATGGATCTCGACGATCTCGCTGAGCGGGAGACTCGTGACCGGCATACGTACCGACACCAGCCACCCCGAGACCGCCAGCCAGAGGCACGCACACCGCACCCAACCGGAGGGCCGCGCAGCGGCCCGACCCCGCGCGCAGCGCCCGGCCTGCCGGGCGCCCGTCCCTGCGAGCGCAGCGAGCGGGGCACTCGGGAAG
>NZ_JBFLUM010000049.1:0-18837 GCF_050470785.1 Microbacterium sp. NRRL B-14842
GAGGCATCAGGACTCCGCGGAAGGGACAGAAACGTGAGCGAGAGCAGCACCGCAGACAGCGCCGACGACGCCATGTGGGAAGGATTCAAGCCCGACGCTGCACGCGCGATCCGTGCGCGCCAGGGGTTCGAGGAAGCGGTGGCGAGCACCCTCGACGCACCCTTCGACCCCTCCACGCATGGCCGCGTGGTGAAGGCGGTTGAGGAGCTCTCGGCAGCGGTGCCGGCAGCTCTGCGGGTGGCGCAGCTGCGAGTGGGAGGAGCTGCATAATGGCGCGCCGCGAGAAGACGTCGAAGCCAGCCAAGGAGACGAAGACCGTCCCGGCACAGGGGAGCAGCTGGACCCATGGTCGGCAGCTGGGCGGCAAGGTGCTGTCCGCACTCCTGTTCGCCGCGATCGCGTGTGGGCCCATCGCGCTCTTCGCCGCGGCCGCACGTCCGGCGCCCGTCGTCGCCGCAGCGCCCGAGGCGCAGGCAGCGGGGCTGAGCACGCAGCAGCAGGCTGCCGGCGGTTACGCGGAGGGATTCGTCTCCTCGTGGCTGAGCGCGACGAAGGACGCGCCGGGTGACCTGGCTACCTACGTCGACCTGGCGGCGCTGCGGCAGCTGTCGGTCACGGCCTGGGAGTACCGCGACCTGTCCGTGGTCTCCATCACACCCGTCGACGGCTCGGACTTCGTCAACGTCGTCGTCGCGGCGAACATCAAGGAGCTGTCGGTGACGGACTCCGACGACACCAGCACGACGAGCTGGCCGCGCCGCTACTTCCAGGTGGCGATCGCGGTCAACGGAGACACGGTGCGGGCAGTCGGTCTCCCGGCCCAGATCTCCGCTCCCGTCCAGGGCGAGACAACGTCGCTGGTCTACAAGCAGACCATCGGATCCTCTGACCCGTCTGCGGAGACGGTGTCGGCGTTCCTCGGCGCGTACCTTGCCGGCTCGGGCGACCTGTCCCGATACAGCGCCCCGGACACATCCTTCGTGGCGATCTCGCCCGCCCCCTACGTGATGGTCAACGTCGAGGAGCTGCGGTCGGACCTGACGCCCACGGAGTCCCCGAGCGATGGCGACACCCTCAAGGTGCTCGCGACCGTCTCACTGCTGAGCCCGCTGGACCAGCAAGTGACCTCGACGTACACGCTCACCCTCACCGCGCGTGCCTCCCGCTGGGAGGTCAGCGCCATTGATCTTGCACCGCAAGCGGTCTCCGACAAGGGATCGACAACCCCCACGCCGACACCGTCCGGTAACGGCAACTAAGGAAGGAACACCAACCATGTTCGATTGGATCAACGGGATCACCGCTGATGCGACGACTGCTTTCCGGCGGTCGTGTTTCTCGCAGCAGCAGTGATCTTCTTCGTCGTCGCCGCCAAGGTGCGGTTCGCCATGGCGACGACCATCATCACCGGCATCGCGTGCGGCCTGGCCATGTTCCTCGCCGCCGGCGGTGGCGAGTGGGTCATGGGCCTCATCCAGACCGAGACCGTCGACGCCATCGGAGTGACGATCCACCAGATCGCAGCTCCGGCGGACGTCCTGGTGCTCAACGAGACACCACCGCGGCCGGCGACACGGTCTACCGGCTGGTCGCGTAAGGGGCGAACGTGGCCGATCGCGACGAAGAGAGAGAGGTTGCGCGCTTCTACACGCGCAGCCGCCGGTTCCCAAAGTTCATCGGCCGTCTCCACGACGGCACGAAGATCCCTGGGGGCCCCTACACGCTGACGCAGGGCGTCGTCCTGGCGATCGTCCTGGTCGTCGCGCTGATGACGCAGAGCGTGTGGGGGACTGGCTCTCCGATCGTCGACATTCCCGTCGCTGCCTTCGTGTCCTGGGGAGCAGCGTGGGGAGCCGGAAGGATCCCGGCCACACGCCGGAACCTGCTGAGCATCATCACTAGCGGCATGTCCGCGATGACCCGCCCCGCAGCCGGCCGCTACCGCGGAGTGACCATGCGGGTTCGCCCGCCCCACTTCGCAGGCGGCGGAACAACGATCGCCGAGCCGGTCGGAGCCACGCTCGCCCGCCCGGATAGCGAGAACACCGCACCCGCACCGGAAGCGCCCGTCGTGGCGCAGCCGGTCCTGCAGCCGCGCTCGACGCCGCTGCCGGCGCACGCACCCGCACACGCGGTCAGCGGCGTCGAGCGCCTGCTGCAGCAAGCCCGAGGAGGCAACTGACCATGAGCTACTCATCCCTCCTCCCCATCCTCGGCGGCACGCCGATCACGGTCCCCCTCAGCGGCGGTCGCGATCTGCTGCTGGCCACGCCGACCGACTGAGAAACGAGACGACGATGCAGATTCGGCAACAGCGATGACGAGCAACCTGATGTGGACCCGCTCGGGCGTGGTCTGGGCGACGTGGCGGCTGCAGCCGCTCCCGTATGCCTACGCCACCGCGGCCGCAAAGCAGCTCGTCAAGGCGCACCACCAGGCGCTTTTCCAGGCCCACCGGGGCGAGGGGCTGCTGCTGGGGCTGTGCGCTGACCTGGACCCGGTGTCGATCGTGGAGCGGATGCTGGATGGGGTTCGCATCGACGAGTGCCCCGACTGGGCGCGCGAGGTCGAGCTGACCCTGGACGCGCTCGAGCAGATCCCGCTCGGAACGCGCGCGTTCTGGTTCTCGGTCCCGCTCGCGGCCGGTTCGATGAAGGCGCGCGCGATGTCGGCACTGCGCGCCGCCGACACCAAGCTGCGTGACACGCTGGCTCTTCCCGTCAGCTGCCTACCGACTCCGAGATCGCCGCTGCTGCGCGGATGGCCAAGGAGATCGAGGTCCGCATCCCCGCCGCGTTCCAGCCGACCCGCGCAACGCCCGCCGAGCAGATCTGGATCGCCCTTCACTCGCAGCAGCGCGGCCTCTCCGCAGACCTCGCCGCCCCTGTCCCGCCTGCCGAGGGTACGGAGGACGGATTCGGCGCCGACGAGCTCGCGCACTTCCAGATGCCCTCCGCGATGCCAAACCCTTGGCTCGACGAGGGCGGGCAGAGTGACATCGCCCCCAAGTCCGGGCAGCAGTTCCTCCCGTTCAAGCGCCGCTACCTCAAGGTGCACAGCCCCTACGCGGACGAGACGTCGTCCTACCAGGTGGTGCAGGCCATGGTCGCCGCGCCCAAGGCCGGCTGGGTCTCGCCCGGCGTCGAGTGGATCTCACACGTCGACCAGTTCCCCCTCGACGTCGACTGGGGGATCCGTTTCACCGTCACCGGCGCCGACGAGGTCAAGCGTCGCAACAAGAAGGCCGAAACCGCCATCGAGGAGCAGTACAAGCATCAGGAGGGCACCGCGACGATCACCGGCGGCGGATCCGACCTCGGCGAGATCGCAGAGACGCTGGCCGCGTACCACGCCTCCCTCAACCGCTCCGACAAGGAGGTCGAGGTTCAGGCGACGGTGCTGTTCGCTGTGGGGGCAGATACCGCCGATCTCGCGAAGGCCAAGGGCCGATTCGTGGCAGACGAGTACAAGCGCGCCGACTTCCTCCTCGAGGCGCCCCTGGGCGGTCAGGAGGAGCTTTGGTGGGCGATGATCCCCGGCACGCCCACCGGGCGCATCGTCCGTGAGCTCACCCAGATCACGACCGGCCGGGAGTTCGCGACCGGAGTGCCGCTTTCCAGCAACGAGCTCGGAGACGAGAAGGGCGCCCGCTTCGGCGAGAACATCAGCACCGCACGCCACACCCCGATCCTCCGCGACGCGGACGGCAGTATCCAGGCCGACACCAGCGCCAGCTTCGGCGTGGTCGCCGAGCTCGGCGCCGGCAAGAGTGTGCTGCTCAAGGGAGACATGGGCGACACGGTCGACCGCAACGGCCGCGTCGTCGCGATCGACCGCACAGAGGCCAAGGAGTACGCGGTCTTCGCGCAGAGCCTCCGGCCGGACACCACGACGATCGTCGACCTGATGACCCCGGAGTACTCGCTGGACCCGCTGCGGGTGTTCGGCCCTCTCGTCGGCGCACGCATGGTGCAGTCGCTCTTCGCGGTGATTGCTCGGCATCCGGGCTCGCGACTCCCGAGGCGTTGCCCTGTCCCGCCTCCTCGAGCCGGAGTACGTCGCCGCGCACGACATCACCAGCCTCGGTCGCCTGCGGGCACATCTCAAGACGATCTCCTCCGCGGAGAGCGATGAGCTGTCGGGCCTGATCAACCTGGTCGCGTCGAAGGACATCGGCGAGGTCCTCTTCAACGACGGGCTGACCGCTGTCGACCTGAAATCGCGTGCCCTGGTCTTCCTCACCCATGGGCTGTCGCTGCCGGACAAGACCGAGCTCGAGCACGCGCACCTGTTCGAGGAGATGCCCCTGGAAAAGATCTACGGCCGCGCGATGTACGCGATGCTCATGGGGATCTCCCGCGAGGTCTGCTTCATGAACCCCGGCGAGCTCGCCGGCGCCTACTTCGACGAATGCCACCACATCACCCAGTCACCCGAGGGTGAGCGCGACCTGCGCATCGGCATCCGCGATGGCCGCAAGCACCGCGCGTTCTTCGCCCTTGGCTCCCACGATCCCGCCGACTTCGGTGAGACCCAGACGCGCGGCCTGCTCAAGACCCGCTACGTGATGCGTCAGACCGACAAGGATCTGGCGCGCCGCGCGATCGAGTGGTTGACCGGCGAGCCTGCAGACCCGGCGATGGTCCAGGTGGTCACCGAGGATCTGTCGCCGCTCGGCCCGGACGGCAAGGTCGCCCCTGAGCGGCGCGGTGAGGGCCTGGTCCGTGACCAGCGCGGCCGGATCGGAAAGTTCCGCAAGACGCTCCCCGAGCGCCCCGACCGACGCGAAGCGGTGCTGTCGACTCCGTCTCTGGTGACGCCATGATCGGGTTCTACCGGCACACCTTCGAGACCCTGGGCGGCGCGTTCTGGCGGATCCGGTTCTGGGTGCATGATCACCCCCGGTGTAGCAAGGTCTTCGCCGTGATCCTGATCGACCTGTTCCTGGTCCTGTTCGGCAACACGTACTGGGCCTTCGCCGCTGACGGTGGCGGCTCGTCCCCGTTCATGCTCGGCGGCGACATCACCGACAGCGACGGCGTCCCCCTGACCAACTACACGGTGCTCCCGCTTGACCGCGGCGACGTGTTCACGATGGGGAAGTTCTTCATCTCCATGTGGATCGACCCGATCTGGACCGGGCATCTGGGTCTGGTGTCGTGGATGATCTGGTTCTGCGACTGGCTGCTCTCCTTCGAGTGGGTCGACATCGTCGCGGCACCGTTCGGTGCGCTGGCCGACCTCCTGCAGGACTTCCTCGGCGAGATCGCGTGGATCCCGTTCGCGCTGACGATCGCCGGCGGAGTCGCAGGCCTGGCGATCATGCTCGGCCGGCACTCCACCGGGTGGGCGGAGCTGTTCATCTCGGCGTGCTGCGCAGTGCTGGCAACCGGGCTGCTCGCCAACCCGATCGCCTCGCTCACCGCCGCCGGCGGCGCCTTCGACACCGCCCAGGAGTACGGCGGTCAGATCGCCGCCGTCGTCGTCACCGACGACATCAACAGCACGGAGCTCGACTCCGAGAACCTGCTGTCCGCTGCGGTCACATCGCAGCTGGTCGACATCTTCGTGAAGATCCCTGCGCAGACGATCGCGTTCGGCCACGCCCTCGAGGGGCAGTGCGCCACGACCTTCACCGACACGATGACCAGCTCGGCGCCTATCCAGACCGGCGGCAACGAGGTCCGCGACGCGGTCGGCGGCTGCGACGAGGAAGCGAAGACGTTCAACCAGAACCCCAACTTCGGCCAGGTGCTCACGGCTGTCACGATGACCCCCGGCGCGTTGACCCTGTTCATCCTCCCGATGGCATTCGCCGTGCTGTTCCTGGTCACGGTGCTCGGCTTCCTGATCTCCGCGATCAAGACCATGTGGAACGTCTACATCGGGATCCTCCCGGTCAACCGATACCCGCTTTGGAAGTCCCTCGCCGACACCTTCATGGGCCTGGTCGCGATCGTCTTCATGGCGGTCGTCATGGCTGCCGTTCTCAAGCTGACCGTCGCAGCAATCACCGGGCTCAGCAGCCTGGGGATCCCGCTCGTCGCGCAGATGACCTTCGCAACGCTGGTGATGATCGTGCTGCTGTTCCTGATCATCCGGGCGCGCCGGATCGCGAAGAAGACAGGCCAGTCGATCGCCGAGCAGCTCTCGCGGTACGGCATCGGCAAGGGTGGCCCGACGCAGCGCGACGGGGTCAAGACCGTCGCGGCGATGGGCGCCGTGTCGACGATCGCGGCCGCGGCTCTGCGCCGCCCTGACAACACGGTCGACGCGCGCTCCATCAACTTCGGCGCTGCGGCCGCGCAGGACATCGGCACAATGACCGCCACACGCCCGCCCGCGACGCCTATGCCGCCCTCTTCGCCATCCGGCGGCTCGTCGGGCCGTCCGGCGCTCCCGTCGCCGCAGAAGGGCCCTGGGGGCGGATCAGCGGCGGGTGCCGCCGCCAAGGCATCGAAGACGGCGGATCTGGTGTTCACGGCCGCGCGAATCGGTAAGGGCGCCGCAGCTGGCGGTCTTGCCGGCGCCGCCGGCGCCGCGGCGCTCGAGGTCGGTGGCCGGGTGG
The DNA here is from genome assembly GCF_050470785.1 of Microbacterium sp. NRRL B-14842. NCBI lineage: Bacteria > Bacillati > Actinomycetota > Actinomycetes > Micrococcales > Microbacteriaceae > Microbacterium > Microbacterium sp. NRRL B-14842. Next base: position 6,569 of record NZ_JBFLUM010000049.1, read on the forward strand.
CGACCAAGGGGGCATCCAAGGCGGTCTCCGCGGCCGCGTCCCGCCGGTAGCAGCACGCCACGAGCTGCCGGTGACCCGAAGGTGGTTCCGATGGTCGTCGACCCGGCGCCGACGTCGACGCGCACCCCGGACGGCCCGCGCCGCATCGTCGTGGACTCTTCGGGCATGGGGCACATCGAACGGCGCCCCTCCTCCTCCGGGGTCGTCGACATCACGTCGCTGCCACCGCGCGCCCCTCGATCCCCGCGCAGCGGTGAGATGCGTGCCCGGCTCGCGATCGCGCAGAAGTAGTCCGCATGTCCGCATCGGGAGTGCTCGAGCGCACCGCTGACGTCGCAGGCGCCGCCAGCGGTGGAGACGACGGGGACGGAGGCGGCTCGCGCAAGGTCATCCTCTGGGTGATCGCGCTCGTGCTGGTGCCGGTGGTGATCTTCGCCGGCTACACGATGTTCCTGATGATGGCGATCGCCGGCGCCTCCGGCGGCGGGTCGTCGCAGTGCACAGCGGGTTCGCTGACAACCGACAAGCTCGAGGTCCAGACCACCGGAGGATCGACCCGCACCCTCGGTGCGACCGAGCTCAGCCACGCGGCCACCATCCTCGCGGTCGCTCGATCCCTGGGTGTGTCCGCGCGAGGACAGCAGATCGCGATCATGACCGCGCTGCAGGAGTCCGGCCTGAAAATGTATGCCAACTCCTCGGTGCCCGAATCTCTCGACTACCCCCACGACGCGGTTGGCAGCGACCACGACTCGGTCAACTACTTCCAGCAGCGCGTGTCGGGCTGGGGCACCGTCGAGGATCTCATGGACCCCGTCTACGCCGCCAAGGCGTTCTTCGGCGGCGAGGAGGGCCCCAACGGCGGATCTCCTCGAGGACTGCTCGACATCCCCGGCTGGGAGGAGATGGGGCTGGGAGAGGCTGCGCAGACCGTGCAGGTCTCCGCGTACCCGACCGCCTACGACAAGTGGGAGCCCGCCGCTCAGCAGATCATCACCGCGGTCGGCGGGTCGGTCAGCTGCGACAGCAGCACCGTCGTCGGGCAGGCCGCATTCCCGCTCTCTCCGGGCTACCAGATGACGTCCGGCTACGGTCCCCGCGACATCTCGGTCCCTGGCGCCTCCTCGTGGCATGTTGCGATCGACCTGCAGCACTGGCCGAACCCGTGCGGCGACCCCGTCTACGCGATCCTGCCTGGCACGGTGACCCTCAGCAGCTCGCTGTGGCTGTCAATCAAACACCCCGATGGGTTCGTGGTCTCCTACCTGCACATGTACAAGAGCGAGCGCCTCGTCGACGTCGGGGACACCGTCACTGCCGGCCAGCAGATCGGTGCGGTCGGGAACGTGCCGCCCAGCGGAGGATGCCACCTGGACTTGCGCATCAACAAGAACGGGACGACCAACGCGGCCGTCGCCGCGCTGCGGGAAGCACCTGCTCTGGGTGCTCCCGCCCAGTACGCCGGCTTCGTGGACCCCGAAGAGTTCCTCCGCCTCTACGGCATCGAGATCTGCCCCACAGACGGCACCTGCCGGCGCCTCTAGCCCCCTGGAAACCCGCGCGATATCACGGTTTGCGCCCTACTGACGACCTGGAAACCGGCCTGTAGTGTGGGGATCAGCCCCGGCCCGAAACGGGGCCGAAGCCTCCCCCATTCAGACGGTGACTCGTGCCCTCAACAGATGTCAGCGCCACTGGCGACGCCGACCGACCCGCAGGGTCAGTCTCGGCCACCGGCTACCGCTCAATCGCGTACTTCCTCCCGGTTGCCCTGCACTCGCGGCTCAAGGCTGCGTGGTGGGCGACGAGAGACGAACCGGAGGGCGCGCCGGCGTTGGCCGGTCTCGTCGAGGTCGCGATCGGCCACGAGGCCGACCGTCTCGAGCAGCTCTACAACGAGGGCGTCCCGTTCCAAGCCGCGCCCACCCGCGCCCAGGGGGTCAACCCCAAGGGGGCTTCCGGGTACCGCCACCAGACCTACTACCTGCCGGTTGCCCTGCATGCGCGGCTCAAGGCTGCGTGGTGGGCGACGAAGGATAAGCCGGAGGGCGCCCCAGCGTTGGCCGGTCTCGTCGAGGTCGCCTTCGAGCGCGAAGCGAGCCATCTCGAGCAGCTCTACAACGAAGGCGTCCCGTTCCCGCCGGCGCCGGCCAAGGCACGGGGCATCAGTCGTGCCGCAGCGCAACGTCAAGGCGAGTGGCTCCGCGGCGAATGGGAGCGCCGGCGGCAGGCGCAGACCCCGCCCGACGCCACCGACGACTGACCTCACCCCGGCGAGCTCCGGGGTGTTGCAGGGAGTATGCGCCGCAGTATGCCGCCGATATGCGCCGCGATATTGCGCCATACCTGCGCGAGGGTTGCTGCTGGAAATATTTCCCAGGGGGAGGGGGTCAAGCTCGATTCGACAACCGTGCCTGCGGCAGAACGCCAATCGGGCTTGATCCTATCACCCGTGTCAAGCGCGGGTGTAGCGGAGGTATTGCGCTCATGCGCGCCGCGATGTGGCGCAATACCCGTTTCCAGTCCACCGTCTCGATCTCCTCGGGCTCACTCTGGCGTAGGGGACATCACGAGTGCGTCAGGGCACGCGGAGAATCCGCGATGTCCGCGAAGGAGCCGATCGCCGGCCTATACCTCGCAAGAGGGTCGTGAAGTACTCGGCCCGCTCAGGAGGCTCGAATGGCAACTCGTGTGGCATCACGTCCGCCGGCACGACCGCCCGCACCGGCAGCGGTGGCGTTGGGTGTTCTTCCCCGACGTCAGCTGACCGGGATCATCCCGGCGCTGCTGTGCATCGCTCTGGCGACGGCAGTGACGGGGCTGAACGCGGTGCGGCCGTTCACCGATCTGGTTCCGCTGCTGTGGGTCGTCGCGGTGCTGCTCGCCGCCGCCGCCGTCGTGTCCGGTGTGCGCACCTTCCAGCGTGAGGGTCGGATGGACCCGGCGATCGAGGCGGTGCTTCCACTGCTCGGCGCGGCGCAGCCGACGCGCGCGCTCGTCGAGCCGGTGAAGTGGACCCGCGGATGGGTGGGACTCCCGGAGCGCATCAAGATCCGATACGCCTCACACGTCGACGACACCGATCCTCGCTTCGTCGATCAGATCCTCGCCGGCCTGGCCCGCCGGCTCGGAGCGGAGTACCGGTGTGCGCAAGCACAACTCGAGGCGCTGCGTGCTCGTCGTCGAGCTCGCCCCAGCCAGCGATCCGATCTCCCGCGAGCAGCAGCGCGCGATCGAGGTCGTCAAGCTGGTCATCGACCCGAGCGCGAACGTCTCTGTGAAGAGCGCCGAGGACGGATCGGTCTCGAAGATCGAGGTCAAGCACAACGTGGGGCCGAAGATGGCCATCGCCGCCCGACGCTCTCAGGTCGAGAAGGTGGTCTCTTCGATGCTTCCCGGCCGGTGGCGGGCGCACTGGGATCTCGAAGGCGACAAGATCACGTTCGAGGTCCGGCCGACGATGCCAGACATGGTCCTGCACGAAGTGGAGCCCGCAGCCGCGCTCACCCATGCCGCCTACAAGGCGTTCAGGATCCCGATCGGCCCCGACGAGGACGGCCAGATCCAGTCGTGGCATCCGGCGGTCTCTCCGCACTGCCTCGTCATCGGTGGCACCGGATCGGGCAAGACCAGCTTTCAGCACACGGTGCTCACCCACCTGGCGCACGCGCACTGGCGGGTGTGGGTACTCGATGGGAAGAGGATCGAGTTCGCCGGGTTCCGGGACTGGCCCAACGTCGAGCTCGTCGGCGCGCGCGTGGAGCACCAGGTGCGGATGCTGCATGCCGCGCACGAGCTCATGGAGGAGCGGTACTCGCAGCTCGAGAACGGCACGGCCCGTCTCGAGGACTTCGACCCGCTCGCCCTGATCATCGACGAGTACGCGACGTTCAAGGCGCGCGTGCAGCGGTGGTACAAGACGGTCAAGCCCAAGGGGGCGCCAGCGCAGGCTCCCGTCCTCGATCTGCTCTCCGACCTCGCCCGCCTGGCGCGATCCGCGAAGATCCACATCCTGCTGGGCCTGCAGCGTCCCGACGTCGAGTTCCTCGGCGGTGAGATGCGAGACAACTTCGGCGCCCGCGTCAGCTTCGGCCGTCTCTCTCCGCAGGGCGCCAACATGATGTGGGACAGCTTCGCGGTCGGTGTCGCGATCCCGCGCAACAAGCGCGGCCGTGGCGTCACCCTGAACGCCGAGTCCCTCCCCGTTGAGATCCAGGCGTTCTACACGCCGGATCCAGCGAAGCTCGACTCCACCGACAAGGGCGACTGGGATCACCTGGCGGCGCTGCGCCCCGAGGTCGCGGACTACGAGCGGATGATGGTGCGCGACCCGGAAGCGGAGCTCACCGACGATGGCGAGGGCGAGGAGATCGAGCCCGACTACTTCCAGTGGGCTTCGGCCGAGATCGTCCCGTGGGATCCCGCGGCCTCGTCGACGAGCAAGCACGAACCCCTCCGCCCCGCGAACGTCACTCCGCTGGACCCGCGCGAGCGAGTCAGGTTCGTCCCCGATGTCGACGACGAGACACCTGACGTCGACGCGGCCGCGGACGGCGACGGGTACGGCGAATCGCTCGAGGGGCCCGCGGTGGAGCTCGAGGTCGGAGATCTCCTGCTCGTCGACTCGGCCTTGGGCCTGTGGGCCGTGATCGAGGGTGTGGAGCCCGATGTCGTCGACGACGAGTACCTCGCGATCGAGTACCGCGACCTCGACAACGGCGAGGACGGGTTGCTGACGGTCTTCGACAACTCGGTGGTCAGCTACCGCCGACCCGAGGCTGCGTGATCGTGGCCGCCATGACGCTGCGGGCCACCTGGCCCCGAGAGAAGGGATGAGCCGGATGTCGAACCAGAGCGTGTCGGAAGACGACTGGATCTCGCTGCTGCTGATCGCCGTGCTCGTCCTGGCTAGCGGCGCCGTGTCGCTGGGGATGTTCCTCGATCCGCTGCGCGCGTGGATGCTGCAGTACCACTTGCTCGAGCAGGGCGATGCCGTGGCGATCGCTGTCGTCGACGGCGTTGGGCTCGGCTGGGGGCAGATCCTCGTCATTCTCGCGATCCTGATCGGTGCGATCGCGCTCATCGTGTGGCTCAAGCGCCGCGCGGCTGCCCGTGTCTGAGCTGTCCGCCATGCTCAGCAAACGAGACCCAGAAAGGAGGAGAGATCACCCATGACAACCACACTGACGAACGGCGACAAGTCGATCACGCTGTTCACGAAGCCATCGTGCGTGCAGTGCACCGCGACGTATCGCGCACTGGATGCGAAGGGCATCGACTACGACGTCGTCGACCTCAGCGAGGACGCCGCGGCGCTCGAGCAGGTCAAGTCGCTCGGCTATCTGCAGGCGCCGGTCGTCATCACGGATGAGGATCACTGGTCGGGCTTCCGTCCCGACAAGATCGACGAGCTCGCGCAGCGGCTCGCGTGACTGACAGCAGAGGCCCCGCCGGCAGCTCTTCGCCGGCGGGGCCTCTGCTCTGCTCGTCCGAGTGGGACATCATCTGTGCGGCATGTGCGCCGCTGCCCACCGCTGCAGCAGCTCCTCCCGGAGAGGCCTGTTCAGCTCGAGCATCCGCCGAACCCCGACCGGCGCTGCATCCGTCGGCGTGCCGACGTCGAGCGTGCGCAGCCCGAGATGCTCGCAGGCCCATGCTGCGAGCTCGTCGAGCTCCACAGTGACGGTGGCGGTGACGTCAACGCGCTGCTGCCACTGAACCTTGTAGGCGGGCATCGGACGCTCAATCAGGATTGCGGAAGAAGTCGATCACGAGCGCGATGGTGAGGGGGACGAGGATCACCGCTACAGCGGTGATGATGATGCGATCAAGGATCGGCGCGGCGAGGATCCCGAGCCACCCAGCGAGGACCGCGGCCGCGATGTACAGCAGCGCGATCGCGAGCCGGCGGAGCCAACGAGTCGTGGGCTCCGGGATCGTGCGGGGACGGGCGGCGATGGTCATGAGCTCGCCCCGCTCTGGCCGGCACGGTGCTCGCGGATATGCGTGTACGGGACGGTGCCACGGTGGCCGTAGGCGTCGACGATCGTGACGCTCTTCGGGTTTGTGCGCGTGACGGTGCACCAGCTACCGAAGTACTTGATCTGGTCCCCGACGTCGATGGTGTCCCTGCTGTGGTCGGTGGCGACACCGGTCGCGATCTGCTCGGCCCGGACCTCCTGCCAGTAGATGAGCTGATCATCGGTCGCGGCCAGCTCCCGCTCGAGCCGCTCGGCGTAGGCGCCGGTCGCTGCGACCGTGACCTCGACATACCCGCCGGGGAGGGTGCGTCGGGAACCGTCGAGACGTCGACGGATCCCGGCAAGGTCTGCACGGAGCTTCTCGATCCGGTTCGCCACAGTGATCGGCGCGTACCGCGCATCGTTCGACGCGGCCGCGATGTCGGCACGCACCTGGGCGCGCCGTGCCTCCGCGTCGGCGTCGATCGAGCGGCGGATCGCCGCGTCCGCCTTCGCGATCGCTCGGCGGTGGCCGGCCTCCGAGTGGTGTCCGACCTTGATGGGCTCGCCACCTTCAGGGAGACGTCGCAGCGCGCGTGCTGCGCGCTCCGCCTCCTCTGTGGCGTCCTGTTGGCGCCGAGCGGCGCGCTCCGACAGTGCGGCAGCGCGGTCGTCCCTGCGGTCGACCAGGTCAGCCTCGACGACGGCCGCAGCCCGGCGTTCATAGTCGATCGAAATCTCGACAACGAACCCGGCAGAGGTGAGCTGCTCGGCGGTGCGGTTGATGATCGCGGTCTTCGGTTCGCGGTCGCGGGAGTGGGGGATGTACCAGGATCCGAGCGCCCGGCTCCACCGCCAGCCGTTGGCCTTGAGAGCATCGGCCGTGCCGTCGCCCCGGCTGGTCCCTTCGATGAGGGTGCCTTCCGCGGCAGCGTGGATGATCGTGAGCGTCATGGCCGGCTCCCTTCCCGCGCGGCCGCGTCGTGGGCGAGCGGGTGACGGAACCCGATCTCCCGTTCCCAGACCTCCGCGGCGCGGTGCAGGCCCTCGTACTCCTTCACGCCCAGGTGGTCGGGGGAGTCGACGAGCGTCCGGTGGGCGAACCGACGTGCGATCGCGTCGCCGAGGCGTTCGACGAGGTCACGCGCAGGGGACTGATCCCATCCGGGGTGGTGGCAGGAGACTTCGGCGAGTAAGAGACGGCTGCGCTCGATCTGCAACGCCTGCTCGTCATCGGCCATGGGGACGATCTCGGCGACCGGCTGCCATTCGTAGCGCGGTGCGGCGATGTGCTGCTTGATCGCGTAGCTGACGCTCGCGTAGTTCTCGTCCCAGAGGCTCTGACCCATCCGGTCGGCGTTCTCCGCGAGCTCGCGCGGAGTGTTGCTGCGGTAGGCGGGCGTGGAAATGTAGGCGGCGGTGACCAGCAGGTCGATGGTGTCGCGGTTCACGGGAAACGCGCGCATGATGAGACCCCCTCGGTAGGTGGTGAATGTGACATTCACTACCCTAGGGCCGGTAGTCACCCATGTCAATGCATGATGATGATGATGCCGCCGCAGCATCCCCAGCCACGCCGTGGGCAGGGTGGGTGGTATGAGGCGAGAGGGGCCTGGGCGGATACCGTTGGGATCGTGCCGAAGTCACTGTCGATGAATGAGATCCGAGCCCGCGCTGCGCAATTCACCCGCGATTGGCAGGATGAGCCCGGCGACGAGCGACAGCAAGCGCAATCTTTCGTTCGGGATCTGCTCGGCGTGTACGGGATCACCCAGACCCGCGCGGCGTTCTACGAGAAGCGCGTCAAGCGCTCATCGACCGGCTCGCGCGGATACATCGACGCGCTGATCCCTGGTCTCGCACTTATCGAGATGAAGTCGGCCGGCAAAGATCTCGTTGCGGCCGAGCAGCAGGCGCTCGACTACATCGACGACCTTCCCGACCCGGAGGTTCCTCGGTGGGTCATCACGAGCGACTTCCGCCGGTTCCGCCTGCTCGACCTTCACGCTGAGAGCGAGGGCGTGCAGGAGTTCACCCTGACCCAGATGCGGGATCGTGCCGACGCGCTGGCGTTCCTCGCCGGGTACGGTGAGCGCACCTTCGGATCGAAGGCGCAGGAGTCGGCGTCAATCAAAGCGGCGAAGCTGATGGCGTCCCTCTACGAGGCTCTCGAGGGGTCTGGGTACGACGATCACGAGGCGTCGGTGTTCCTGGTGCGCACCTTGTTCGCCCTCTACGCTGATGACGCCGGAGTGTGGGATCGCGATCTGTTCCTCGAGTTCCTCGAGACCCGCACCGCGACGGATGGTTCCGACCTCGGGCCTCAGCTGTCGTTGTTGTACCAGGTCATGGGGCGCGAGCCGTCTCGTCGGCAGTCGAACCTCGACGAGCTAATCTCGCGGTTCCCCTACGTCAACGGCGGGGTCTTTGAGGAATCGGTGTCGATCCCGTCGTTCGATGCCGGCATGCGTGACCGGCTGATCTCGGCGGCGATGTTCAACTGGTCTGCGATCTCGCCGGCCATCTTCGGCAGCCTCTTCCAGGCTGTCAAAGACAAGGCAGCTCGGCGTGAGCTCGGTGAACACTACACAACCGAGACCAACATCATGAAGGTCATCGGCCCGATGTTCCTCGATGAACTGCGGCAGCGGTTCACGGACGGATATCACGACACCGCCAAGCTCAAGAAGTTGCGTGCCGACATGGGGCTGATGCGGTTCCTGGATCCAGCGTGCGGCTGCGGCAACTTTCTGGTGGTCGGTTACCGGCAGATGCGAGCACTCGATCTTGAGGTTCTGCTGCGGATCCAGGAGTTGTCCGGCGAGACGGCCCGCACGATGTTCTTCACCGAGGAGCACCTGGCCGTGCGGCTATCGAGCTTCCACGGGATTGAGCTCGAGGAATGGCCTGCCCAGATCGCAGCGACGGCACTGCACCTGGTGGAGCACCAGGCGAACCAGGCGATGGAGCTGGCGCTAGGATCTGCGCCCGATCCGCTGCCACTGGACAAGATCAAGAGCATCGTCGTCGGCAACGCGCTGCGCGTCGATTGGGCAACCGTCCTAGGACCGACCGAGCACCTGTACATCATGGGAAACCCACCCTTCCTCGGCCACGCCACCCGCTCGTCAGAGCAAGCGCAGGAACTGCGCGACGTGTGGCGGCGGGACGACATTGGGCGGCTGGACTACGTCACCGGCTGGTATGCGAAGGCGCTCGAGTTGCTCGGCCGTCCCGGCTACCGGGGCGAGTTCGCCTTCGTCTCGACGAACTCGATCGCGCAGGGGAGCCTGTGCCGGCGCTCTTCGGCCCTGTGTTCGCCGCAGGGTGGCGAGTCAAGTTCGCACATCGGACATTCGCCTGGTCCAGTGAGGCGCCCGGTGCCGCGGCAGTGCATTGTTCGGTGATCGGATTCGACCGGCCGTCGAGGAAGAGGGCGCGGCTGTTTGACTACTCCGGAAACCTCAAAGGCGAGCCCGTCGAGATCCCCGTGGTGGATCAGCTCAACGGCTACCTGGTGGACGGCCCGATTGTCCTGGTCGATCAGCGCCGAAGCCCACTGGCCTCGGCGCTTCCTCCAATGGTGTTCGGGAACATGGCTCGTGACGACGGCAACCTCCTGATCGAGCCAGGCGACTACGCGGAGGTCATGGCGGATCCGATCGCCGCGAAGTACGTCCGACCGTTCGTCGGCGCCCGGCAGCTCATCCACAACGAGCCCCGGTGGTGTCTGTGGCTCGTCGATCTGGACCCCAGCGACATTGCCCGCTCACCGATACTCCGCCGGCGGCTGGATGCCGTGCGCCAGTTCCGCGCAGCATCGAGGGCCGAGTCCACTCGGCAGATGGCGGAAACGCCGCACCTATTCGGTCAAAGGTCGCAGCCCGACACGCCCTATGTCTGCGTGCCGCGGCATGCGAGCGAGACCCGCAAGTTCTTCCCGACAGCCCTGTTCACCCCGGATGTGATCTGCGGTGACGCCAACTTCAAAGCAGATGACCCGGACGGCCTCGCGTTCGCAGTGATCTCGTCTTCGGCATTCATCACCTGGCAGCGCACCATCGGAGGCCGCCTCGAGTCTCGTCTGCGCTTCTCGAGCACCCTGACGTGGAACACCTTCCCGCTGCCTGCCATCACCGATTCACAGCGTGCCGCGATCATCGCCGGCGGCCGAGCCGTTCTGGATGCGAGAGCGCTACGCCCAGAACGCTCGCTCGCAGACCACTACAACCCCCTGGCGATGTCGCCCGAGCTGCTCCGTGCCCACCGCGAACTCGACGCTGCTGTCGACAAGACTCTGGGGCTGCGTGGAGCAGCAACGGAAGCTGACCGGTTGCGAGCGCTGTTCGCCAGCTTCGCGAAGCTCACTACAGCGAATGAGCTCGCGATGCCGAAGAAGCGTCCCCGTAAGGCGAGAGCCGTGAGCGCGGCGTCGTGAACTGGCCGTACCCGACCGTCCCCGTCGACGGGATCGCGACGGTTGATGAGGACGGCGAAAATCAGGTCTGCGCTTGCGGCAATGATTCGGCTACCCAGGATTGGCGAAGTGCCGATCGTCACGGGTGCCTTACCTTCGATGCGGCGGGTTCGTCCGATCCGAACGAGTTCGCGGTGTGCCCGGTGTGCGGCCGCGTGTATCCCAACGCTGCGCTGTTCCGGGGTGCCGCGGCGGCTGTCGCCCGCTATGAGATCACGAGCGCCAAGGTCGTTGCTGCGCTACAACGGTATGACCACGATGCCTACGGATCCGGCGCGCCGTTGACGAGCTGACGGCAGCGGCTCAGCGCGCGGTTGTCAGTGCGTCAGCATAAGGTTCGCTGTTGTGGTGCAGCACTGGTCTCCGATGTCTCAGCTGCAGGCGTCACCGGAGCCGGGGATCTGGTACGTGTTCGATCACAGTAAGCGGATCGCGATTATCCGCCATGTCGAGATCCGCGGCCGCAGGCTGTTGCGGTCGGTGACGTTTGATCGAGATCCCGATCGGCGAGTGTTGATCGGCTACTTCCCGGACGATGCGATGCGTCTCGCGGTTGAGTGCACCTGGTCTGAGTATGTGAGGGCGACCGGCCCTCCGGTTAGTAATCGTCGATGATCGCGTGCCGCCGGGGCAAGAGAAACGGCACCCGGCCGGAGCGTGGAAATTGTCACATTCACCAACGATCCAACTGAGGAGGAGCCATCGCCCCGAGGGGCGGGAGGGAACCTGCTCAACAGCCGGGTGCCGCGCCTTAGTGTACCGCGCGGGGCGGTCAGAGCGGGGGGGATTGCAGGAGCTCGTCCGCGACTCTGTCGAGCAGCTGCGGGGTGAGCTGTTCGTGCCGGCCGGCGCGCTTGATGGCGTCGATCGTCGCGAGGATCGTGGTGTGCGCGTCCGGTGCGGCCGGGATGGTCTTCTGTGCCCGGCGGATGCGGGCGCTGAGCTCGAGGATCGCGGCTTCGTCTCGCTCGTTGTTCGCGTAGCCGGCGGCAAGCTCGAGCGCCTGGTGCAGCAGGCGGATCTCGGCGGTGGTCAACGGCGTGGTCATCGTGTCCTCATGTTCAGGAGCTCGGCGGTCAGTTGGGCAAAGCGCGCGTCGACGTCGCGCGGGTCGGCAAGGTCGGCGTCAGGAGCGATGGGGCGGGCGTCGTAGAAGTGGTGACGGATGACGCGGCCGCGGTCGTCGACGAAACCTGCTCCCTCACCCTCGATCGGTTCGAGGAGGGTGACGACGTCGACCGTGAGCTCTCGTGCAGTGCCGCGTTCCCTGATGAGGGTGCGGTCTCCGATGTGCAGCGCGGGCCACGGGGCGAGCTCGGGGTCGGTCATGGGACTTCCTTCCGTGCGGCGGGGGATGGGCGACGCAGTCGTCGAGCGGACTTGGGGATGGGTTCGTTGCGGGGCAGCTTGGCGAGGAGCCAGTCGTCCCGGACGGCTATGGCGGCGGCGAAGCACGTCATGAGTGTGGGGTGGTGGTGGTTGGCGCATCCGGCGCGGGTCTGGCATCCGAGGTCGTAGCCCTCGGGGCTGCCGTGGACGATCCTCTTGGCGACCTCGTCGGATAGCATCGCCGGCTCCTCAGTCGAAGGTGGCGTCGATCAGGAGGTCGAGCGCGTCGGCGAGCTCGCGGAGACGATAGCTACGTCGGCCGGCGATGACGTGGCCGAACAGATTGACGAAGTGCAGCTCGCGGGTGGCGGTGTCGGCGACAGCGACGGTATGGACGTCGTGCGCGTCGATGTATTGCCAGCTGATGATGTAGTTGCGGCCGGCGACGTGCGCCTGCGCCCAGCGAAGGAGCAGCGCGCCGAGCGGGCCCTCTTCGGAGGCGC
>NZ_JBFLUM010000050.1:0-14944 GCF_050470785.1 Microbacterium sp. NRRL B-14842
GCTGGCCGGAGTCGAGACGCTCATCGTCCGCACCAACCCCAAGTCGTACACGCTCGCCAACGGCTGGCGCGTCAGCCCTGGGCTGGTCGAAGCCGTCTGACCCCCTCGCCGCCGCCGGGTGCACACCTACCCCGGCGGCGGCGAGCACCACCCACCCGAGGGGAGCCGGCTACACGCCCCTCCCCTCGGCGGGAGCACCTCGAGTTCTAATCCCCGCCCGCGCTCGCCGCAGGCCTTCACCGTTCCCAGGAGGACACAATGACCACCACCGAACCCGCGGCCGCGGCCGCTCCCCGCATCCCTGCCGACGACCTGATCGACCGGCTGTGGAGCGTCATGCACGAGATCGAGGCAGCCGATTTCCCCGCGCTGCGCATCGTCGAGCTCGACGAGCCGACCGACTACGGCGAGCGCGTCGTGCTGTGGTGCCCGCGCTGCGATCAGCACGTCAACGTCGAGGACGGCTACCTGCGCGCGATCGACGTGGACGTGCGCTACAACAGCGTCGGCCAGATCAACACCATCGAGCGCACCGTGCCGCAGTACGAGGCCGACCCCGACCCCGGCGACGTGCTCGTGTACCTGCACCAGACCGACGAGCACGGCGAGCACGGCGTGCGTCTCCCCGAGGGCTGGGAAGGCACCTGGAAGGCGTAGCCACACCCCACGACGTGAGCGCCCTACGCCTCGGCTGGGGCGCTCACGCACCACGCACCCCACGACCGACACCCCGCGGCGATGTCCGACCCCCGCCCTAGACTGTGAACGTCACATTCACTACCAACCGATCCGGGAGGACACCATGACCACCTACATCACCTTCGGCCCCGACCACGCCGACCTGCACCCGCACGTCGGCACCGGCCTGAACCGCGGCTACGTCGCGATCAGCACCGGCGACCGCGGCCGCGACATCGCCGCGGCGTTCGCGATCCTCGGCGAGCAGTGGGCCTTCGACTACCAGGACGCCGCGGCGCTGGATGCCCGCTACCCGGACGGCGAGATCGCCCGCCTCACCCTCATCGACGAGGCGGCACAGAAGGAGATCGCCGGTCTGATCGAGGACACTTTCGCCGCCGCCGAGGGCGACAGCAACGACACCGAGATCGAGGCGCTACAGGCCGCACGCGACCGCCTCGCGGCGCTGATCGACTACACCCCCGCCCACGAACGGGACTGGACGCCGCTCGACGCGGCCTGACCCCACGCGGTGCCCCGCCGGACGACCGGCAGGGCACCGTCGCGTGCGCTCGCCGCCGATGTCCGATCCCCTCTCTAGACTGTGAATGTCACATTCACTAGCCAGCGTTCCGGGAGGACATCATGGCCACCACCACTACCGACTGCGACCACGCCAACATCGAATGGCTCTCCGGCGTCCCCGGCGTCGTCGTCACCCTCAACGGCGACGTCGCCGCCCGGTGCCTGGACTGCGGCGCGACCGCGACCATGGACACCGACGACGAGGACGCACCCGCCGAGCCGCTCGCCCACCAGTGGCAGAGCGGCCGCTTCACCGGGACGACGACCTGCCAGGCGTGCGGACTGTTGCCGCTCGACCAGGACGACATCGACACCGAGTGCCCCGGCGCATAGCCAGCCCCTCGTGTGGTGCCTCGCGGCGACGGTCGCGGGGCACCGCCCTGCGATGTCTGCGAACCCCCGAAACCGAGGCCTATACCCGTGGGCAGCTCCAATGTCGGAGGCCACCCGTAGGCTGTGAATGTCACATTCACTAGCCAACGATCCGGGAGGACACCATGGCAAACCGCACTCGATTCATCACCATCGACACCCGCCAGTACACCGAGGCGGAGGGCGAGATCGCCAGCAACCGCGCTCGCCAGCAGCGCGACGACGACCTGAACGCCTACGGCGCACAGGGCTACACGCTCCTGTCCACCGTCACCATCCCCCTCCACAACGGACTGCGGATCATCGACACCCTCGCCCGCACCGACGAGGACTACTGACCCACCGACAGCGCCCCGCCGGGATCTACCGGCGGGGCGCTGTCGCGCTCGCCGCAATGTCCGACCCCCGCCCTAGACTGTGAACATCACATTCACTACCTGACACCCAGGAGGACACCATGACCAGCGAGAGCGGATCGCCCGCAGGATCACAGCCGAAGCCCATCCCCGTGAGCCTGGCCGCAGCCGAATGGGGCGCGATCGCGGGCGTGATCGCGGCCTACGGCGAGTCACACAAGGACGGCGCGATGATCCTCGCCGCCGAAGAGATCAAGACTCAGGTCACCAACGCCCTCTCCCCCCAGTAGGCGACGAGCACGACCCCTCCCGCAGCGCCCCGCCGGAACTGACCGGCGGGGCGCTGCCGCGCTCGCCGCAGTGTCCGACCCCACCCGTAAGCTGTGAACGTCACATTCACTAGCCAACGATCCGGGAGGACACCATGGCAACCGCACCCCTCACCTTCGGCGACCGACTCACCGCGGCCGGACTGACCTGGGAGGTCTCCGACGCCCGCAGTCACGAGCCCGGCCCCCACACTCGGCGAGCCGCGCGCCGACCTCTGCCCGATCGACCCCGACAGCGGCGAGCGCATCAGCAACGTGCGCATCGGCCGCGCCGAGCGTCCCTACGTCCGCGTGAACATCCGGGCTGGCCGCAGCGGAGACCTCGAGCTGTACCCCAGCAGCGGGTACGGCACCCCCGCTCACCGATCGGCAGCGCGCGATCATCCTGGCCGACCTCGCCGGCTACCGCTTCGAGCTGCCCCCACTCACCGTCCCGGAGATCATCGAGCGGATCACCCACGACATCAGCACCCGCTCGGCGCACAAGGCATCCGAGGCTCTGCACTACAGCACCCGCACCGCCCTCCGAGACGCGCTCGCGACCCTCCCCGCGGGCGAGAGCAGCACCTATCGTGCCGCCGTCATCGACGCGGCGTGCGCGGCGTTCCGCGAGCGCATGGCGCGGGATGTCGGGCAGATGTAGCCCGCCCGGACATCGGCGAGCGCCCCACGTTCGCGGCGAGCGCGCGCCGATGTCCGACCCCCTCCCTAGGCTGTGAACGTCACATTCACTAGCCAACGATCCGGGAGGACACCATGGCAACCAAACCGATCAGCGAGATCGTCGCCGAGACGATCGCGCTCAACTACGAGGACATCGACGGGCTCACCCAAGCGCTCGGCCAGGGCGACGTGGACGCCGACGCGATCCGCGCGCTCGCGACCGGCGCCGCCGAGCGGGCCGTCGCCGACCACGCAGGCGAGGCCGCAGGCATCGACGTGCACGGGTACGTGTCCCTCATCGACGGCGCGGCCGTCGCGCAGATCGACACCACCGAGAGCACCGGCCGCATCCGGGTGTTCCTCAACGACGGCACGATCTACGACGGCAACCCCGAACACGACGACGCCCCCCGCCAGGTGTACACGCTCCGCGATCTCGACGGCACCGACGATGCCGCCGACTGGATCACGACCGGGCATGTTCTCGACGCCCAAGAGGTCGACTGGCTGCGCTCCCTGCGGGTGGTGGCACCGTGACCGCGGCGAGCGCGACCCGGCGCAACCCGATCGTCGAGGGCGTTCCGCGACTGGGCATGCCTTGAGACGTTCCCGCTCACCGCGTGGGCCTGCGATGAGTGGGTGCACTCGATCGACCGCGGCGACCACGACGCGCTCAGCAGCCGCGATGAGATCGCCCGCGCTCGCCGCGTGCTCGACCGGCTGGGCACGGCGCTGGACGCGATCGAGGCCGAGCGGCCGGACGACCCGGAGGCGGTCATCCACACTCGCAGCTTCGATCCGGCCGCGCGGACGATCACCGAGACGTGGAGGCTGTTCGACACGGAGTACGCCGCCCCGTGGGGCGGGCCCGGCTTCGTGGCCTTCCAGGTCATCACCGGCTACGCCGACCGCGCCTACCAGGGCACGGCCCGCCGCATCCTCACCGGCAGCACCCCGCACCAGGCTCCCGAGCGAGACGTGCACCCGCAGCGCATCCAGCCGCTCCCCACGCGCCGGTACGCGGCGAGCGCGCTGCACATCGCCCACGACGGCATCGCGGCACGGTTCGACCTGCCGTGGGCGCTCTACTGGGCGCGCGGCATCCGCCGCTGACGCTCTAATCGGTGCCCCGCCGGGATCATCCGGCGGGGCACCGTCGCGCTCGCCGCGGCCAATGTCTGACCCCCTCCCTAGGCTGTAAATGTCACATTCACTAGCCAACGATCCTGGAGGACACCATGGCAAACCCCACCACGCAGCTCGAGCTCACGATGAGCCGCGAGCTGCACGCGAACACCGAGACCGACACCATGCAGCGCTCGCGGTTCCGCACGGACACGCTCATCGCGGCCTGGTACGACGACGAGCCGAGCGAGCCGGACCAGGCGATCCGGGACGTGCTCACGGATCTCGTGCACTTGGCCGACGCGCGCGGCGTCGACCTTCACCACGCGCTCGACCGGGCCGTGTGGATGGCCGACGAGGAACGAGCCGACTGGGGACTGGGGAAGGTGCAGCGATGAGCAGCGGAACGATCCCCGACCTCGCCGTCGTCGCGGCCGCGGCCGACATGAGCGGCAGGTGGCATGACGACGTGTTCAGCTCGATCAACATGACCGAGGGCCGCATCCTCGCCGACCTGTTCGACGAGCTGGGGCACACCGGCACCGCTGACCACATCATCCGCGAGACCTGGCTGGCCGAGAGCGACGGTGACCGCGACCCGCTCCCCTGGGCGAACGGCCACGGCTCCCGGCTCAGCGGAGGACGAGTACGTGGCCCGCAGCGACGACCTCGCCCACAACGAGGCCCGCGAGCGGTTCCACTTCGACCCCCGCCTGGAATGGTCGGAGGACGAGGAATAGCCGCACGGTGCCCCGCCGGGATCAATCGGCGGGGCACCGTCACGTCTAGGCCAGATAGCTCGCCACGTCGAAGCTCTGCAACGGCCAGGCGTAGCGGGCGCGTGACGGATGCCGGGGGTGCCCGCTCTTGAGCAGATCGCCGATCGACACCCAGTCACAGCCGGAGGCATCCGTCACCGAGGCGATGCCCTCAAGCATCTGCGGGAGGTAAGGGCGGGATCGGATCAGCTCGCCCCACGCGGCGACGATCGTGAGCTGGCGTCCGCCGATGAGATCGGCGATGTGTCGCTCGTTATCGGCTTGCAGCTGGGGGTCGTGCACCAGGTGCATGCCCTTGGGGTCGATGGATCTCTGCGGGTAGAGGTTCAGCATCACCCAGCTGTCGAACCCGTTTCGGGCCGCGAACCCCATGACCTTGCTGACGGTGCGATCCGGGTCTCCCGGCGCCGCGGTGCTGGGGTTCACACCGACGCACACGAGAGGGTTTACGCCCACCGTCCCCAGCACGAAGCGCGCAGAGTTGTCCGCCGTGCGCTCGTAGATCCACGTCTCAGTCATGCACGCCGCCGTCTCCCCATCGTCCTGCGCTCACACCGCCGGGCCCAATGTCTGACCCCTCACTTAGAGTGTAAGCGTCACATTCACTAGCAAGCGATCCGGGAGGACACCATGACCGAGCAGAGCGAAAACCCGTTCAAGGGCGCAGAAATCATCGCCGTCTACACCGCAGAGGAGGCCGTCGCAGACGGGCTGCTGCTGCACTTCAACCCCGCCACCGCCCTCGAGGCCGGATACCGGCTCACGGTACTGCTCACCCGCGCCGCCTACGAGGCCGCGGTGCAGTGGACCCGCGAGGGCGACTGGCAGAGCGAGGACGCCCGATTCTGGGACGTGCTCAACGTCATCCGCCCCACCGCCCGCCAGGTCGCCGGCGATCTCGTCCCGCGCGAGACCTACGTGCTGCGCGTGCCGAACGCCACCCGCTCCGGCAACCCGAGCACCGCCACCACCGCCAGCCGCCAGCGACTCCGCGTGAGCATCGAGGGGTACAACCTCACCGGCCAGGCGTGCATCATCATCGCCCTCCCCGGCGAAGACTGACCCCCACCAGCGCCCCGCCGGGATCTACCGGCGGGGCGCTGCCGCGCTCGCCGCAGCAATGTCGGAGGCCTCCCGTAGCCTGTGAATGTCACATTCACCGCCTACGTTCCAAGGAGGACACCATGGCACCCACACCACTCACCGTCGACGAGATCTCGCGGACGATCCTCGAGCGGATGACCAGCAACCACGGCGGCTCGCTCATCGAGGCAATCGACGACGGCGCGTTCGTCGTCGACGACCAGGCCGTCGCCTACTGGGTCGGCCAGGCCGTCGAACTGGCCCGCCAGGGCATCGACGACGACACCGAGACCGACGCCCCGCCGGTCGGATACTCCTGCGCCGAGTGCGGCGTCCAGGACGCCCGCAACTACGTCGTCACGATCTTGGACCACGAGGACATCCGCCACACCCGCACAGAGGTCTGCATCCCCTGCGCCGTGACGGTCTCGGCCGAGTCCGTCGACAGGATCATCGCCGGGCTGCTCACCCGCTGACACCACCGGGGGCGGGCACCGCGCCCGCCCCCGACCCTCTGACGAAAGGACCAGCCATGACCACCGCACTCACTCCCTACGACACCGGCCAGCGCGCCGAACCGGCGACCTGGACGCCGAGCAACTCCCACCTGTACTCGATGCCCGTCGACGACCGAGCACGCATCCTCGCCCACCACGGCGACGACTTCGGCAAGGTCGACTTCGACAACGCCGAAGGACAGGCGATCGCCACCGTGTGGGCGACCCCGACCGGCGACGGATGGACGCTGCACATCACCGAGCACGGAGCACCCCTCGCGCTCGCCGCAGACACCGCCCGCCTGCGCGAGCTGACCGGCGCCGCACAGGCGGCGATCGAGGAGGCCGAGCGCTCCACAGAGGCCGATACCATGGATGCCGTCTTCGAGGCCCGTGACGGGGCTGTGGACGCCCTCAGAGCACTCCTCGCGGCACTCACACCACCCGCCAGCTGAACCTCCCCCAGTGCCCCGCCGGGATCTACCGGCGGGGCACTGCCGCGCTCGCCGCAGCAATGTCGGAGGCCCCCCGTAGCCTGTGAATGTCACATTCACCGCCTACGTTCCAAGGAGGACACCATGGCAACCACCACCAACATCGAGTTCGCTCAGGGCCAGCTCGACATGCCCGCCCCGGTCACCGAGCGGCGCGGCGCCTACGTCGGGGAGATGGCCCGCACGCAGGCCGATCTCGTCGCCGCCCAGGCGCAGGCCGCGGATCTCGCGCTGACCGTCGAACGGCAGCAGCGCGAGATCGACAGGCTGCGACTGCCGATCACCGACGCCGCCGACGACCGGCTCGCGGCGATCTGGGAGAAGGGTGAGCAGATCGCCAACGATGAGGGCTTCTGCTCCGAGTACGACCGGCTCGTGGAAGCGATCGGCGGCACCCCGCGCGAGCGCGACTTCCGGGTGACCCTCTCCGTCACACTGACCCAGCGCGTTACCGTCTCGGTCACCGCCCGCACGTCGGACGAAGCGGAAGACCTCGCGATCGAGGCGTACACCGTCGAAGACGTGATCGAGTCGCTCCGATCCGACAACTACGTCGCCGACTCGATCGACGCGGAAGTCACCGACTGGGAGCGCGAGTAACCCAACCCGGCGGGGCGGGCACACCGCCCGCCCCGCCCCTCGCGGCGCTCGCCGCTGCCAATGTCGGAGGCCCCCCGTAGCCTATGAATGTCACATTCACTAGCAATCCGGGAGGATGCCATGACCACCAACCGCACCGTACACGCCGTCTGGTTTCAGTCCGTCGACCCCGAGGAGGCCTGCATCGGCGGATGCCAGTGGCACCCCGACAACGCGCAGATCGACCGGTTCATCGAGTCGGAGCGCGCCTGGCGCAACGAGGTTGACTTCGAGTACCTGCGCAAGACCCTCACCCTGCCCGATACGATCCTGCCCGGCCTGGCCGTCGACCAGCTGACCGAGGCGCAGCGCGCCGACGTCACCGACTGGGTCGACTCGCTCACGGGTGAGGTCGCATGGGATCGCCGCGTCGTGCTGCTGGGCAGCACTCACCCCGGCGGCGAGCGGCGCCGGATCGACGCTGAGCTGGCAGCCGCACGAGGCTGACACCGCCGCGCTGGGCCCCGTCGACGAACGCGGGGCTCAGCCCAGCCCGTCCAGTTTGTCCAGACGGGTCGCGATGTCCTCTGCCCAAATGTTCTTCGACGGCCAGGATCGCACCAACGCCTCGGTCGCCTCCGGGAGGGTGTAGTCCCGACCTCCGGGATATTCGCCACGTCCGCCATCGGCGTGAGCGCTCAGAATGTTGCCGTCACGGTCAAGCCACACGACAGGCCAATAGTCGACTTGAGTGTCGTCTTCCGAGTCGACGTCGAAGTGGACTGAGTAGTCTCCCTCCCTTCCGACGCAAATGGCACTCGGCGTGACGGCATAGCTCATCTGTCTTGGGGTATTCCAGGGGAACGCCTTGGGGAATGTCTCGAGCAGCGCAGAGTACATCTCGTGGGTGGGCAGCGGGCGGGCGATAATGGCCCTCACCTGATCCATGAGCGCCCGCGCGTCATCGACCGTAGGCCCCTCCACGGACACCGCTAACCCGCGCTTCATGCCCGACGCGATCTCGGTCTCGAAGTATGGGCCGGGATAGCTGCGCCCCTCGAAGGGTCGCTCGTCATAGAAGCGCTCAAACGCGCCAAGTTCCACGTCCTCAAACCTGTCTGCCCTCATGGCCGAGAGCGTACACAGGCCCGCGGTAGCAACCTAGATCCCCGGCGAAACCCCTCTCATCAACCGCCTGCCCTCATCGCTTCCGGTTCGCGAACGGCCAGCGACCGAACACGTCAGCGAACGCGGCGCGGTAGCGAACCTCCACGTCCTCCGCGGACTCCTCCGGCGTCGTCACCCACGCAACGAGCAGCTCGTCTTGATCGGCCAGCTGCCAGATCGAACGCCCGCCCTGGTGGCTGGCACCCTTCCGCGCGAACTGCCCCAGCCGCTTGCGCAGCCCGCCCACTTTCGCCTCTGCCTTGCCGATGTACAGCACCGGCGTCCCCGACACCCACCGAGCCGCGAGGTCATCCAAAGGGTAGGCGGATCCCGCCCGCGCTCGCGTCAGCTCGAGCAGCTCCGGCGACGTCGCCGCCGGACGCAGCACCACGTAGATCCCCGCCTCAGTCGGCACCCTCGCGGCCGCAAGATCCGCGAATCGAACGAACCCCACGAACCCGACCGCCTCGAGCGAGGCCCGATCCCACACGGCCGGCATCCGCAGCCCACCCGCCTCGCCGTCGCGATGGGTCGTCTTCATCGACGCATCGTCTCACGGCACCACAGGCGATGTCCCGGCTCCGGGCAACAGACCCCTCGGCTATGGTCTGAGCTACAGACGCCTGATGAGGAGACTCGTTCATGCCCAACGTAGACAGCAGCGGCCGCGACAGTTTCGGGCGGCGTGTAGAGACAGGGCTGGCAGCTGAACTCTTCAAGCAGCTCAAGCCGCTGCTTCTCGAAAGTGACATCGACCTCGACAGCGGCAAGGCCTACACAATCGACGAGATCAACGATGGCCTACAGGTGGCGATCCAACGTCACAACTTCATCATGGCGGTGCCTACAGGTGAGGCTCGAAAAGAGGCGTTCCGCGCGATACGGCTCGCTGCAGAGTACTTGTGGGAGGCCGACTACGAAGACTTCTCCGACTTCCTCACCGGGATGACCCCCGACGAAGAACCAACCCCCGCGCAGATCATCGGGACGACGCTCAGCCTCCTGGATTCCTGGTTCGAGGACGAGGTTCTCACCGGGGCAATCGCGCGCCCATCCTTCACCGAACGCTGGGACGAGGAGTCAAGCAAGATCATGTACGAGATCTTCGAGCGAGCCAGAGAGCACAGAGCTTTCGACTCCTACTCGGAGTTCATCGGCCGTTGGGGCGGACTCGTCGTGATGACGTTTGCAATCGGCGTGGTCTTCGAGGGCCTCTACGCATGGAGTGAAGACGACGACTACTTCGTCGATGTCGCTGACGAACTTCTTGACCCCGAGGCCTGGTAGCCCTTCGCTCTCCCCCGAGCTCGGCCCCGCGCTCGCGCTCGCCATCCCGCCGCCGTCGTTGTTGCTGTCACGTCGGCGATGTCGGAGGCCTCCCTTAGCCTGTGAATGTCACATTCACTAGCAACCGAGGAGGACACCATGGGTGCCACATCCACTCACAAGACGGCCGGCGTCAGCGTCAGCGACTACTTCGCGGACTACTTCACCAACGCCACGATCATCGCCAGCGGCACCCGCCGCGACCCCGACTACATCGGCGGGAGCTACGACTGGCCCTACGAGTTCTACGCCGCGGTGCGCTACAACGACGGCCACCCCCACGCCGGGGAGGTCTTCGCGTTCGTCGTGCTCTACTCCGTCGCCCCGTCCAGCTACTACAACTTCACGTACAAGGACATGGACGAGACGGTCGGCCCCGGCGCAGTCCACGCACCCCGCCGGGTGCTCGAGGCCCTCACCCCGACCGACACGAGTACGCCAACCAGTGGCGCGCCGCCTGCTGGGCGAACCTCGAGCTCGAGGAAGCCAAGCCCCGCGTCCGCCGCGGCGACCACATCCGCTTCGCAGAGCCGTTCACCTTCGGAGGAGGGCTGCAGACCACCACGGAGACCGTCTTCGAGGTCGAAGGGCGCGACGTGCTCCGCGTGATCGACCACCACGGCGTGCGCGTGCGCATCCCCCGCTGGCGGGCACGCAGCTACGCGCTCGCCGCAGCCAGCTGAGCGAGTGCGGGGCGCCCCACACAGGGACGCCCCGCAGTCCTCACCGCGCAGCTGCTCACGCGCCGGGGCGCCGGCGCCAGTGACCGGCGATCTCCCGTCCTGCGCGCGTGTGCTCCGGCACCCCACACCATCCCCCGCCCATCCGGGAGCGCGACAGGCTTGACCAGCCCATCTAGGGACTCCTCGAGCATCAGCGCCGCCGTATGGCGATCGCCACCCGCCGCGAGGTACTCCTGGCCTCCCGCGGCGTCGAAGACCCGCTGACGCAGCTCCGCGGGCGCGTCGAGGCTGTCTCCCGCAGTCGCCGTGCAACGGCATCCATCCGAACCTCTTCACGGATCTCCGATATCCTGCCCGCGCCCGTGCGCAGCTGCCGCCGGAACCGCGACAGCTGCGCATCCCGTCGACGCGCCAATGGCGACCTCGCCCGCCACGCCTCGAGCGCCGCCTGATCCAGCGGTGTGTACTCCGCCATGACCCGCTTCCGCGCGCTCACCGCCCGGTCCCGCTCGAAGAACTCCCGCGACTCCGCCTCATGCGCTCGCCGCTCTGCTGCCGGGGACCGACGCACGCGCTTTGCCGGCAACCCAACGACTTGAGGCGGCGAGCCAGCCGCTTCGACTCACGGTTGGACTGCAGCGCCCGCTCATACACATCCGGGTTCTCAGCCCGATACTGCCGCTGCCACTCGGTCAGGTGTTCCCGGTTGCGCTGCTGCCAGTCCCGCGACGACGCCTTCACCTTCTCCGGGCTCTGATCTCGACGCTGTCTCGCCCTGGCCAGCACCGCGTCACGGTTGCGCTCGTAGTAGCGCCGCGAGTACTCCGCCGTCTTCTCTGGGTGCTCCGCGTGCCACCGCCTGATCGTCTCGCGCTTGCGCTCACGGTAGCCTCGGTCCACCGCCGCACCCGCTCGCGGTCCTTCTCGCGCCGCTCCTTCTGCGCTCGCATCTTCCGCGACCGCTCCGCATGTACTCCCGGTTCTTCCGGTTCACTTCGTCACGGTTCTCCGCGTGATACTTCGCCCGGTACGCGCGGATCTCCTCGCGATGCTCCTCGCGATACCGCTTCGCGTAGTCCGCTTCGGATCGGCCGCAGCGCTCGCCGCAGCCGACTCTGCTCCTGCTCGGCGCGCTTCGCCTGCTGGCGTGCCTGACCCGCTCGCAGCCATGCCGCGTGAGGGTCGGTTGGTCCGCCAACCGGTCGCGCCGACGAGTCGTCGACGCCGGCGGACATTACGACTCCGCTGGCGCCAGCTCGAGCAACGTCTGGAACAGGGCGTACCGGTGAGCTGTCGGGTTGGTGATCGCCAGGCCGACCGCCTCTCGCAGCGGGGCGCGTTGCTCATCGGTCAGGTCGGTCACCGGCTCGAGGCACCAATCAACGTCGGTGTCGACGGTGTAGTCCGGCTCGTCGATGTGAATCTCTGGGTAGTACGAGATCGCCGCCAGCCCCACGCGCTGCAGGACGTCGTCTACCTCTTCGCGACTCGGCATCGCTCCTCCTCTCGTCGCGGGCTTGTGCCCGTCTGAGGGGTATAGGCCGCATCCCGGCTGCTTCGCGGACACAGAGTGCATCGCTCGCTCGCCGGCGCAATGTCGGACCCCCACCGTAGCCTATGAATGTCACATTCACCACCTACTACGGAGGACACCATGAAGCTCACCCTCAACTTCGGGCACCGCCAGGAAGAGATCGACCTGGGTGAACCCGACGCCCGCGACGGGCTGTTCGACAACGGCGAGATCGGCGCCTACGCCGGGAACATCTACCTGTACGTCGACGGCCGCGAGTACGGGTCCGCTGTTCATCCACCACGACGACCAGGGGCCGATCATCGAGCTCGGCCAGTTCGACGAGACCGCCGACGAGTGGGTGACCCGCGCCGCGCTACGCGCCCTGCCGGCACACGTCGCGCAGCCGCTCGAGAACGCCGGCGCATGAACGGCCACGAAGGCGGCTCCAAGACCGTTGGCCGGTGGTACGTCGAGGTCAGCCCCCTCGGTGTGATCGCCGGCCCCCTCGAATCCGGGGCCACCTACACCACGACCACCCTCCGGTTCCCCATCGGATGGCGCGTCGGAAAGGTGTGGAGCAACGGCGTCGCGTCCGGCCCTCCCGAAATCTTCGGCATCCCCCGTCGAGTCGTCAGCGCCGCAGCCGGCATCGCCAGACAGATGCAATAGACCGAGCTGAGGGCGGCGGCAACTCCGCCGCCCTCAGTGACGCACTCGCGATGTCCCCCAGCGATGTCCGACCCCCTCCCTAAGCTGTGAATGTCACATTCACTAGCCGACGATCCGGGAGGACACCATGGCAACCATCAACCAGCACCCGTCCGGCGTCGCGGACTGGGCCACCATCTGCGCCTGGATCCACGAGAACCGCCCCGACCTTTGGGAAGGGCTCGGCCCCGCCGACGAGGACCGCGCACCCGCGAGCTGATCCAGCAGATGCAGGCCAGATCGCCACTTGACCTCCGGGCAGGAAACACCTACCCTAGTAAATGTCACATTCACTACTAACTGAGTAGAGGGAGAACCCACAGACCCACAACCAGGGGAACCGCGCAACGCCGTTCCCCTCCCAGGGACAGGCGCCACACCGCAGCCTGACGAGCGCTCGCCGCGCTCGCCGCCATGTCCCTCCCGGCGACCCGCCGTCCTCCCAACCAGGTCGCCGCCGCGGGGGCGGCTCCGTGACACAGCCGCCCCCGCCCTTCCCCTTCATGTCCGCGAAGAGAACGATCCGCGGCCTATACCCACAGACGAACCGGAGGATCCCATGGACAGCATCGACACCACCGCACCGGCCGATTGGCACGACTTCTACGTCGACCCCTTCCCCGGCCGCAAGGGCTCCGAGCGGATCACCGACACCTGCGGCAAGTGCATCGGCACCGGCCTGTACACCGCGCCGACACATTTCACCGATGGCCAGGGGCGCCCGATCTGCTTCGACTGCCGCGGCACCGGCACCCGCAGCCGCCTCGTCAGCAGCGCCCGCGCCACCGCACGAGCCCACGCGAAGGCACACGCCGAGCACGTCGACACAACACGGGCGATCACCGCCCGCCGCGCCGCCTTCGAGGCCGAGCACCCCGGCCTCCGCGACCAGCTCACCGAGGCACACCTGAGCATGCGAGACGGAAACCCGCTGCGCGAGAAGATCGGCTACATCCTCGACTCCCTCGAGGACTACACCGGCACCCTCGACGACGACGAGGTCCGCACCGCCCACGAGCTGCTCGAGCAGTACGAGCTCGAGCTGGCCGCGCGCCGCCCGGTCCCCACCGGGCGCACCCTCATCCAGGGCGAGATCCTCGCGACCAAGACCACCGACACTCAGTGGGGAATCACCGTCAAGATCCTCGTCCAGGGCGAGGGCTGGCGCGTATGGGGCACCAAGCCCTCCGAGATCTCCACCGCCGCCCGCGGCGACGTCGTCGCGTTCACCGCCACCGTCTCCGCTTCCGACGACGACGACAGCTTCGGCTTCTACTCCCGGCCCACCAAGGCACACATCATCGCCGCCGGCATCCGCCGCACCGCATGAACGAGCGCCTCATGAACAGCCGCACCAGCCTGACCATCTACCCCGCCCACGACGAGAAGTCTCTGCTCCACCGACGCCGATCCTCGTCGACGAGCACTACTTCGTGCGCGCCGGGCTCGAGCAGCTCCCCGCACGACTCATCGGATTCAGCCCGCCGGCGCGCTCGCCATCACGGCATGGGTTCACGACGTGTTCCGCACCCCCGAGCTCGCACGCGACCTGTACCCGATCTTCATCATCGCCGGCCACGTCCAGGCGTATCCGATCCCCGCAGCCAGAGTCACCGTGCGCGAGCCATCCGGCGTCGTCCAGGTCGTCATCACAGACCCCCGCGGCAAGCGATACCGCCCGTACCTCGGAGAGGACCGCGACGTCGCCGACCGCATCGCCGCCGCCTGGGGTTCCCACCGCGGCTACTCGCCACCGTCCAACCGATCACCCCGGCAACAAGCGCCTGACCACGCGAACGGAGATCACCATGCGCTGCCTTATGTGCGAAGAGCCGACCACCATGTACATCCCCTCCGACGACGTCGACGGGATCGGGCTGCACAGCTGCGGCGCGTGCGGCTTCGAGATCGAAGCTCCCCGCGACGAGCCCGTGCGGATGATTCCCGTCAACGAGCGTCGAGAGCGGCCCGTCGACGTGACGACGACGACGGTTGCGAAGACCC
>NZ_JBFLUM010000051.1:0-15977 GCF_050470785.1 Microbacterium sp. NRRL B-14842
CGCCCTCACCGGTGCAATCCCGACGGCCGGTCCCGCGCGCCCGCGGTGGTGGACGGCGATTTAGTGTGGATCGCGCTGGTACCGCCTGCCATGTTCAACGCCTACTTCATCGCTCCGCTCCTGACCGGCCTGCCGCCGTACCTCCAGATCCTATGTACGACGCCACTGACCGTCGCGTGCGTCATCTGGGTGATGTTGCCTCTATTGCACGCGCTCGAGGAGAGCATCCGCCACTGGCTCGCGTGGCGGCGCGGGCGCTGAGCGTCTGCCCCATTAGGCGCTGTCGCGGCGGGCAAAGCCCTCTCCGCTCCCTCTTGTCAATCTTGCCTACCTTGGTGAGGGGCATGTCGTCGACGGCGATCAGCCGCTCGGGGTGCTTATGCTTAGCCACCCCGGCGGACTCCATGGCGGCGCGGATCCGTTCGAGCCCGAGCGGGCCGCCCTCCTTGAGACTCACGTAGACGCATACCCGCTCGCTGAACACGGGGTCGAGCATCGCGACGGCGGCCGCTAGATCGAAGCTGTCATAGCGGTAGACGAGGTCCTCCACCTCTTCGCACGAAATCTTCTCGCTGCCTCGGTTGATCATGTCGAGATGTAGCCATCCTCGGTGAAGGACCGCGCGTTCGTCTCAGGTGCGCGGTAGCATCCGCGCGGGGTGTAGCGGATCGGTTTCCTGCTCGAGCATAGATCGACGGCTCATCAGATGCCTCCAGAGTTCTTTTCGTCGGTTATGTCGGTGTGGTGATCAGCGGCGGCGCTGGCGCTTGCCGCCCCAGAACGCGCGGACTGCCATGGTGATCGCTTCGTCTTTGGTGAGGCGATCACCACGGGCCGCGGCTTCGTCGCGTGCCTGGTTGATGTACTCGAAGACGTCCGGAGGTAGTCGGAAGGTCGCGGGGTGTTTTTCGATGCGCTGGACATTGTACGGGCCGCGCTTCTTGCCGGTGCGGGGCGACGTGTCACACCCCAATCAGGGCGGCTTCGACGTCGTCATCGGCAACCCACCCTACGTCAACCGGCGCGAGCTCAGCTACCGCATCACCGGCTTCGAGACAGACAACGTCGACGACATCTACGCCTCCTGCTGCGAGCGCTCGGCGCAGATCACGCGCCCGGATGGCCGGCTCAGCCTGATCGTTCCCATCCGCAGCCAGTTCGCCGATCGCGACGAGTCACTGCGGAAGTTCTACGAGCGGCGGTTCGATGCGATCTGGGTGAGCACCTTCCAGGAACGCCCGGCTGCCCTGTTCCAGGTGAAGGTGCGCAGCACGATCATCACCGCCGCCGGGTATGGCAGCGTCTCCGAGCTGCACACGACGCTCACCCACAGCTGGATCGAGGCGTTCCGTCCGCATCTGATGGCGACACTGCGGTATTCGCTTCGGCCCGCCGGCTCGCGGACCCCGAACTGGATGCGCGCCAGCAGCGACGCGATGTTCGAGCTGATCGACACGCTGCTTGCGAAGGGCACGATCTCCTCGACGCCGCTTGTCCGTGTGAGCGACTACTCCGTCGGTTTCAAGAAGACCGCCACGTACTTCCTGAGCACGTACACGGTGCCGCCGGTCACCTACGACAAGACCACGCACGCCACGGTGCCCCTCAACGAGGGGAAGCTGTTCGTTCAGAACCGGAAGGACCAGCTCGCGGCCAGCGCGATCGCGGCGTCGCGGCTGGCGTTCCTGTGGTGGACGTTCACGGGCGACTGCTTCAACGTCACCAAGGGCACGATGTCGCAGATCCCATTCTCCCCGCACGCTTACGGGCAGGACACGTTCGATGCTCTGGTGGAGCTCGGCGAGAGGATCGAGGAGGCGCTGCCGGCCGTGCGCTCCTGGGATCTCAACTCCGGGAAGTACGTGGGCGGGTACGCGATCCCCGAACTGCGTCATCTCACCGGTCAGGCCGACGAGATCATGCTGGAGGCGATCGGCCGCATCGATCTGCTGCCGGAGATCCAGTACGCCCACGCCCGGATGTACAAGAGCACCGGGATTTCCGCGACGACACTGCGAAAGTTGCCGTTCGAGGTCGAGGTGTGACGCGCGACATCCGCACGGGTCCTTTGCCCTCGAGCGACTGCGATCGTTCGTCCGGGTCAGGATCCTCTGAGTGATGGATATGACAGGTAGGCGCTACCGGATGAGTTGACCCATCTCCCAGTCGCCGAGAGGGATCGTCCGACAAGTTCTGTCAGCGGTCCAAGCGGGACGGTGGCGGTCAGGTTGATCATCGCCGCACAGCATAGAACGCGTTCTCGAACTCGATGGGCGGGACGACACACCGACAGCGGTGGGGTGCCTACCCTTCTCAGGCGGAGTCACGGAGCGAGGTGACAAGCTCCGCGGGGAGGGCAAAGACCTTCTCGAGCAACGGGAGAAGGTCCCGGACTGCCTCGAGGTGCTGCTCTTCGGTCAGATCGTCGATCGCCGGAGGCTCGTCGCCAGTCCAGCCGATCGCTTCCGCCACGATCGTCAGGGACCAGGAGTCCCACCTGAGCCGCCCCTCGGATCGCAGCTGCTCCCGGAACTGACCGAGCACGCCCACGGGCTGAAACGCATTGCGATCGCGCGCGAGCTCGTCGCGAACGTACAACATCGCCGTTTCGAAACCGAGCAGGAACGTGTGCACTCGCTCGAACGTGACGGGCTGCCCGATATACATTCCGGATCGCTTCACGAATGCCTCGGCGATCGAGTAGACCGGCAACTCGGCCGGCCCGTTAGTTTCACTCATCTCGACTTCCCTGCCAGCAGCTCAGGAGACGGTCATTACCCGCGGCGCCGTTTGCGGCCCCAGTAGGCGCGAAGCGCAACGGTGACGATCTCGTCCTTGGTGAGGCGGTCGCCGCGGCTGGCTGCATCCTGCTTGGCCCAGTCCATCAGTTCAAGCGCGTCGTCGGGGAGACGGATCGAGACGGGCTTCTTCTGGACGTAGACGACGTTGTAGGGCCCCCGCTTCTTCTTCGCCGGCGGTGGCGTCTCCGCCTCGGCCGACTCAGGAGGCGTCGCGCTCGCCGCTGCCGGCTTCTGGCTTGCGCGAGGTGCGCGTGCGGGTGCTTCGGACGTCGCTGCCTGGTCGACGTCGCTGGTGACTTCCTCAGCGGGGGGCGCGGCCTTGCGTGCGCGGGGCTTCGCTGCAGCTGTGGGCTTCTTCGGGGCGGCCATGGTCACTGACCACCTCCTCGGTTTCCACGGCGGCGAGCGCGGCGCTCCTCGATGCGCCGCTTCTCTTCCATGCTGATGAGCTCCGCCGGCGACAGCGAGCGGGGGCGGCGAGTGCGGCCGCGCTCGGCCTGCCTCTGGTACTCGGTCGTCTTGGCCGTGCTGACGACGTTGAGGGTGACGCCGGTGATGGTGTCGCGGCTGGTGTCGAGGTTCACGTATCGGTTCTTCGACTCTTCGCGGAACCAGCCGAGGGCGTCGCCGCCGTTCTCGTGGATGCGCTTGAGCATCGTCGAGGCGTTGTACGAGTTGACCTCCATCACGCGGCCGTTGGAGAAGGTCAGGTGGGCGGTGATCTGCTTCTGCTTGTCGTGGGACTGGCCCTTGGCGGCGTTGCGGACCTGCTTGATCAGTTCGGCGTTCGCCTGCTCGCGGCCCTTCGCGGTGCGGCCCTTGGGGATGCGCATCTCGATGTACCGGTCGCCCCCGGTGGCGTATGCCACGTCGACGCGCAGCCGACCACCCTGGCGACCCTCAACGTAGGTGCCGCTGAGGTCTTCGGGGATGACGGGCTTGGCGCCGGCCTTGCCTCGCACGGGGGCGATCGAGCCGTCCTTGCGCCGGCGCCGCGGCGGGACGTGGGTGAGGCGTCCGGTGTCAGCGAGCTCCTGGAGCGCCTGGCGGTAGAGGGCGCCGCTGGTTTCGCCGTTGAGGATCTTGCGGACCATTCGAGGCGAGCGGTGCAGCTCCTCGGCGATCTCGGCCGTGCTGATGCCCTTGCGCCGCAGATCGCGGATGAGGTCTTGGGCGGTGCGCTGCTGGTCAGCCATCAGCCCTTCTCCTCTGCCTGCTCGAGCGCCTTGGCGATGCCGGCCCGCTCGGCACGTGCTTTCAGCGCGTCACGCTGCCGCAGCGTCTCCGGCGTGATGAAGGATCCGTTGAGGTAGCCCTGCAGGCGCAGGCGCCCGGTCTTGCCGTCGTCGCCGCCGCCGATGAACCGGTCCGGCAGGGACCACGCCGGCAGCTTGGTCGTGTAGATCGCATCACCCTGGATGCCGATGAGCGTCGAGGGGTCGACCGTGAGAGCACCGGAGGTGTAGCCGCCGAGGGAGCTGGGGCCGTGGAGGACGCGAGCGCGTGCGCGACCCCAGACCTGGGCGGCGAGCTCCGGGTGGTAGAAGCTTCGGGTGCGGTCGTTCGGGCGCGACGGGATGCGATAGATCCAGAGGTTGCCCTGTCGCAGCATCTTGGCCCTGTACTCGGGCGGGACGTCATCGGGCGACGCGGCGACGCGGGTCTCGTCGCGGCCCGCGGCGGCGAATGCACCGATCGAGTGCAGCATGATGTTCCGCAGCGCGGCGAGCACAGCGCGGCGCAGGTCCGGGTGCATCTCGTCCTGCAGCTGGACTCGCTCGCGGGCGCGCGTCATGCGCTCGGTGAAGGTGTCTAGAGGCTTGGCCTTGCGGAACACCACGGCCTCGTGAGGGCGGATCTCCCACCCGTGCTTGAGGGCGACGTGGATCTCGCTGCCGTCGGCCCAGGTGTCGTGCACCGCTCCGGGCCGGTTCGGATAGAACCAGCCTTCGCGAACGTCCAGGTGCTTCACACCGAGCAGGCCAACGTGGTTCCAGCCCTGAGGGACGCGGAACCGCACGTGGAAGCGGGCGCGCGCGTAGGGGTCTTGCTCGAGCAGCTCGTACGCGGCGGCCTGGTTCAGCCGGATCGCGGGGCCGATACCGAGCTCGCGCCCGACGCCGGCGAACATGAACCGGCCGTCGACGTAGGCGAACTCGCTGATCTTCTTCGTCTTGGCCGGGTCGATCAGCGGGACGCAGTCCTCGTGCTTGGCGAACGACTCCCCCGCGACCAGGTGGTCGTAGTGGTGCAGGCCCGAGGTGAAGTGGATCTCCTGGGCGATGTCGTCTTCGACCGGCACGGGGTTGATGTTCTTCGGCAGCGACAGCGCCCACAGGTTCGTTCCGGTGGCGGCAGGGCTGTTGAACAGGCGCGCGTTCTCGTCGGCGTGGCGAATGATCGACGCGGTGACGTTCCAGGCCAGACGAGCCTGGGCAGGGGTCAGCGGCCCGTCGCCGAACCACTCCTCCGCGGTGCGGACTTCGATCTTGAAGCCGGTGACCGCGTGCTCGAACCGACCGGTGGGCGGGCCGTTGTTGACCCAGTGGGCTCCGGGCTTCCAGTTCGGGGTCTGGACGTACAGCCAGTGCCGCACGCCAGGCGCAGGCTCGGGGCGCTTCCCGGTCAGCATGATGCGGTTAGCGCCGTACGAGGCAGCCGTGTCGAGCAGGTCCGTCAGGTTGGGGTTCTTGCGGCGCTCGCCGATGACGGGGCGAACGGGCGTGCCGGCGTCGGTGACGCCTTGCCCGGTGGTCTGGTCGACCCAGATCGTGGGCACGTCCTTCGGCGTCCACGGCTTGGGTCGGTAGTTCAGCTCGTCCATCTCACCCCCTCATTCGTCAGGTTATATTAGTCAAGAGTGCTTGAAAATTGCAATCAGATTTCGCAGTCGACGGGCGCTCCATGAAGGTCTGGCGGGGTCGCTAGGACGCGAGGCGGCCGCCGTAAGAGCGCCCGCGTCCGTGGTAGGACTTCTGCGCCTTCCGCAGCCCTTCCTCGGTCATCCCCAGCAGGAGGGCGATCTCTCGCTGGGTCAGCTCGGCCGCGCGCGCCTCGTCGACGACTTTGCCGCGGCGTTCGCGCAGCTCGTCCGCTTGCGCGAGCTGCTGGCCGATGCGACGGAGCTCCTCACGGATGGCGTCCGCGTCCTTGTTAGCCATGCGCCCCAGCATCCCCAACCAAGTTGGGTCTGGTTGCCGCGGCGCGCCGTAACCGCGAAAGTGGTTATATTCATCCAGCTGAGAGGAGCGCTGATGACCGGACGGCACCTCACCACGGCGGACGTCGCCGAGAAGCTCGGCGTGTCCGTCGTCGCGGTCTACAAGATGCGCTCCATCAGCAACAAGCTGCGCAGAGCCGGCCAGGAGGGTCCTCTGCTCCCCGAGCCGGTTGCCATAGAAGGCAACTCCCCGCTCTACGACGAGGCCGCGATCGACGCATTCGCGCAGGAGCGCGCGCGCAGGGCGCCCTCGCAGCGCGGCCGCCGGCCGCGACTGATGCCGGGACTGGCGCGCGATGCGGCTTTCGCGGAGCGGTTGCGGGCGGCGATCGCGGACGGGGCGGGGGCGCCCGAGGTTCCCACGCAGGCGGCTCTGATCGACCTGCTCGGCTTGAACGTCGTCACGTTCGGTGAGCGGATGCGAGGGCGCACCCGCTGGACCGACGCCGAGCTCGAGGTGATCAGGCGCACCCTCGGTGTCGACACGACGGATGCGAACGAGGTCGTAGACCGCGCTCGCGCGGCCAAGCGTCAGGCGCGCGCGGCGAGATCCCACGCGGGTTCGTAGCGGCTTCACGACATGCTCCCGCTCTCGTCGCTGGCTTGCTGGGCAGCGCAGGTTGAGAGCGTGTCCACGAGCGCACCGCGGTCGGCTTCGTCGACCGCGATGGTGCCAGGTGTCGACGATCTCCGTGTAGCGGGCGACGTAGGTGCACACGTAGTCGGCGTTCGATGGCAGCCACAGGGCTGGCCCGTGGTCGTTCTTGGCCGCATTCGTGTTGCCATCGACGGCGACGATGTTGTCGAACGAGTTGGCGAACTGAATGCGCTGCTGCTCGGTCCACGCCCACGCGCCCCCGGCGTGCGCCGCCGAAAGGCTGACGATGTGGTCGATCTGGACGCCGGAGCTTCCCGGGGCTCCAGGGGCGGCGATCCGGTCGTGCTCGAACTCAATGCGTGTGCCCGTGTACGGATCGGGGTCGAGCACGCCGGAGAGCACCGTGCAACCGTCACGGACGACGTCCTGCAGCTGGACGGCGAGGAGATCGTCTCGCTGATCGCAGCCGTTTCCCTCGATGTCGATCCAGCGCTCGCCGAACGTGGCGCGGCGATACTCGGGAATCTCCTCGGTGGGATCGATCAGCGGCAGCTCCTGCGCGACTGCGGCGAGCGCGGTGTAGTCGTAGGTCGGGTCCGGGGCGGGTGCCTGCGGGCGCGTCCATGTGTCGATCCAGGAGGTGATGCCCAGCTGGTGGGCGCCGAAGCCGAGCGCGAGAGCTGCGACCGCGGCGAGGGCTGTGCTGGCGCGGCGGGTGCGTCGGTTCATCTGCGCTCCTTTGCCTGTGCGGTGTCGGCTTGGTCGAGCAGCAGTATGGTTCGGGCGATCTGGGTGCGTGCCTCGTCGATGACCTCGAGGGTTTCGTCGTCGGCGTCGAGCTCTGAGAGTGCGTGGCTCTGGCGGCGGAGCTGGTCGCCGAGGTGGAACATGCCGGCACTGAGGAGGACCTCGGCGAGCGCGGCCGCGCGGGCGCCTTGGTGGTCGGCGCTGACGGCGAGGTCGTCGATGATCTCGATGAGGGTTGCGCGGGATCCCATCGTTGGGTCTTCTCCTGGAGTGAGCTCGCGGAGCGCTTCACGGTTGAGCAGCGTCTGGAAGAGCCTGTGCATCCGTTGGGTGAGGGGGCGGCCGTCGCGGCGGGTGCAGTTGAGCGCGAACTCGCGGAAGCTCCATCGGACGGTGACGGGTGTGCCGGTCTGGATGGTCATGGCTTCCTGGAGGCGCACGGCGATGTCGGTCATCAGTGCTCCTCGGTTCGGCCCAGGTGGGGGATCTGCTTGAGGTGGGCGCCGCGGCCGTTGCCGAGCTGGGGGGAGATCGCGCAGCTGGGCAGGTGCAGTCTCGCGTTCGGCCCGTGGCCTGCTGCCGCGTGGGGTGTGGGCTGCCGCGTTGGCCGGGTGTGCCGGGCGCCTCGCTGAGTCAGCGGGAGGGGGTTGAAGCGCAGCGACAGGGCCCAGCGATGGCCGCCGAGCGCGCGGACGACCCGCAGCCACTCTCCCTCTTTGGTGGAGTCGATGGTGAAGGTGTTCGGCTGGTCAGACATCTGCGGCTTCTTTCGGTGCGAAGGGGCTGTTCTTGGCGTCGCGGAGCATCTGCCGGGTGATCGGCTCGGTCTCCTCGAGCGAGGCGAGCGAGAAGTAGTGGCGGCGGGCGCGGGCCGCTTCGGTGCAGGTGAGCAGCTGGCGGTTGCCGTGGTTCGGGCATCCTCCCTTGCTGCGGCATCCGGCCAGGTAGCCGGCGGTGGTGCCGTGCAGGGCGGCTTCGAGGATGTCGAGCGTCTTGCTCATCAGGCGGCCTGCCGGAGTCCGAGGTCGTCACGGTCGCGGTCGATGGTGCGGACGTCGACGCCGAGCAGGTCGCTGAGCTGGGTGAGGCTGAGTCCGCGTTCGGTCCCGCGTCGGGTGGCTTCGAGGCGCTCGTCTCGGGTGAGGCGGACGTTCTGGCCGGCGAGAGCGAGCTCGATCGCGATCTCGTCGAGCAGGGGTTCCTGCCCGGCTGTGGGCGGTGCCGGGTCGGTGTCGATGTCGTCCCAGGCCAGCGGCGGCAGCCAGCCGTGCCGGCGTGCGACCGTGAGTGCGTAGGAGCGGCCGACCCGCTGCGCTCGGGTGTGGGTGGGGGGCTGCTGGTCCCAGAGCTCGTCGTAGAGCGCGGCGATGTCGTCGTGGACACGGATGTCCACGTAGGCGCCTTCGAGTGCCTTGTTGACCTTCCAGCGCGGGTAGCCGAGTCGGCGTGCGATCTCGTGGTGGTTCCATCCGATCGCGGCCAGAGCCTGGAGGCGCCGGCGGGTGCCGCGGCCGTTGACTCGGCCCTGCGCGGCGAGAGTGCTGCTGTCGGGGGTGACTGCGAGGAGTTTGCGGGCGGTGGCGCCGGTGACGAACCGTGCCGTCTCGCTGTTGAGCAGGCGACGGACCGTGGCGCCGCCGACGCCGGCGCTGATGGCGATCCGTTCGGGGATCATCCCGGTGTCGACCAGTGCCTGCAGGTGCTGCCGGATCGGCTCGATGGGTTGGTGCGCGTCCTGGTATCGCCCGTAGGCCAGGAGACGGTAGCGGTCGCGGCGGCGGCGCGCGTTGCCGTCCATGCAGGCGCGGCACCCGCAGAGGTGGACGACGTAGCAGGTGGAGGTCAGCCCGTGCTTGTGGTCCGGCGGGCAGGTGTGGGTCCGCATCTTCTCCTCCTCACAGATGGTTATATTCCCGAATATAACCCGTTCCCGAGGGTTTGGAACCCCCTCACTGCTAAGGGGTGGCCCCAGAGGCTCGAAGTCGACAATCTGAACGAGCTACAACGTTTGTTGCGGTTTCTCGCTACACTGTGCGCATGGCAGGATCAACTTTCGCTCGTCTGGGCGAGCTCGCGTCACAGCGTTGGGGCCTGGTGACCACCGCCCAGGCGCTCGAGGCTGGCGTGGCGCGCCCGACCCTGACGCGCCTCGCCAACAGCGGCGCGCTCATCCGCGTCGCGCGCGGCGTCTACCGCCTCGCCGGCGCGCCAGAGCACGAGCAGGAGGCGATCCTCGCGACCTGGCTCGCCCTCGGCGGCGCCGACCGTCCCCGCACAGACACCGGCGTCCCGCCCGTCGTCGCCGCAGGCCAGACGGCCGCGCAGCTGCATGGCATCGGCGACTGGTTCCCCGGGCCACTCGAGTTCGTCGTTCCCACCCGCCGCGGTACCCGCCTGGACGGGGTGCGGCTCCGCACCCGCGAGCTCGCGCCCACCGAGGTGGTCTCCGTCGACGGGATGCCGACCATGAGCGTCGAGCGCACGATCGCCGACCTGATCGAGCAGTGGGTCGACCGCTCCCTCGTCGCCGATGCGCTCGCCGACGCCGCGGACGCGGGAAAGCTGCTCTCCCCCGCCCGCCTGACCGAGTATCTGGAGCCGCTGGCCAAGCCCAACAAGTACCCCTCGGGTGCCGCGCTCGCGGCTGATCTGCTCGCTCTTGCGGGCGTCGACGCGGTGGTGCCGGCCGATGCCTGAGCCCGACGGCTACAAAGACTGGACGGGGCTTGCGCAGGCGATCAAGGCGGCCGCGACGAAGGCAGCCGGTGACGGCGCGAGCGCGCTGGATGTGAATGCGCAGATCGTGCAGGCACAGCACGATCGTTTCCTCAGCCGGGTCTTTGCGGAGGGGGAAGAGTCCGAGTGGCTGCTCAAGGGCGGCACGGCGATGCTCGCCCGGGTGCCGAAGTCACGGTCGACGAAAGACCTGGATCTGGCCTCGACCGGCGCCGCCGATCTGGATGCCGCGCAGCAGGCGCTCGAGCAGGCAGCCGCGCGTGATCTCGGCGACCATGTGCGGTTCCAGCTCACCCGTGCCCGTGCGACCGGGCGAGGAGAGAACCAGCCGGGTGTCGCGACCCGGCGCCTGGTGTTCACATGTCTGGACGCGAACACCGGCCGGAGGATCTCCGACATCCCCATCGACGTGGTCGTCGGCCCTCCCCCGGTCGGCCGCGTCGAGACGATCGAGCCGTCGACGCGGCTGCAGCTGGGGCGGCCGGTCCCGTCGCACCCCTACCGGCTGTTCCCGATCTCCGATCAGGTCGCGGAGAAGGTCACTGCGACGATGAGCACCTACAACGGCCGCCCCAGCAGCCGCGCGAAAGACCTGGTGGACATCGTCACCATTGCACGCACGCAGCGCGTCGACCTGCGCGAGCTGCAGATGGCCATCGACGCGAAGCGTGCACTGTCAAAGCTCGACTCGTTCACTACGTTCACGGTCCCGGACGGTTGGGACGGTCCCTACCGGGTGCTCGCGGCCGGCACGCCCTCAGCCGGCGGGATCACCGATCTGGGTGAGGCCGTGGCTCTCGCGCGTCAGCTGATCGATCCCGCGCTCGCCGACGCGCCCGTGCAACCGGGGACGGTCTGGGTCCCTGGCTCAGGCTGGACACAGAACCCTCCGCCGCCGGAGCCGGGCGGCAGCGGATCCCCTTCGGGGGAGGTCCACGTGCGCGCGCACGTGCGCTCCGGTTATCCCGTCACGGAGCACTGGCGCGCAGCGCGCGGCTCAGCCCAGGAGTGACCGCGTCAGTGCGCCGCGTCGTACGCCTCGAGGATGGACGCGGGAACCCTGCCGCGATCGCTGACCTGGTGTCCGTTCTGACTGGCCCATTCACGCACCGTGTTGAGATCGGCCCGTCCGCCCCGCGACGTCCTCGCCGGACGCCGGGTGGCTGCGCCGATGCGGCGCGCGCTCTTGGCCCAGGCCTCGAACTCGAGATCGATCTCGAGTTGCTTTCCGTCGATCGCGAAGGTCGCGGGATCGAGCCGCTCGCCAGGTCGCGCACACCACCGCGAAGGGCGGCGTCATCGCGATGACGAAGTCGCTCGCTGCGGAGGGCGCCCGCTACGGCGTCCGCGCGAACTCGATCTCGCCTGGCTTCGTCAGCACCCCGGCGACGGACAAGGCGGTGGATGCGGAGGGCAAGGCCTGGCAGGTCGGCAACGCGCTCATTCAACGCCCCGGCACGGGCGAGGACATCGCGTACATGCCGCTCTACCTGGCCTCCGACGAGTCCTCTTGGGTGACCGGACAGAACTACAGCGTCGACGGCGGCGCGACCGCCGGGTGGCGGAACGACAGCGAGACGGACCGACTGGCCGCGAAGAACGGCTGACACGCGGGTCGCGGCGCGACCGGTGACGGACGTGAGGCACGGTGTCAGCTGACACCGTGCCTCCCGTCCGTCGTGGCCACCTCGTCTAAATCGCGAGGTACCCGCCGTCGACGGCGAACTGCGCGCCGGTCGCGAAGGCGGCCGCGTCGGAACCGAGCCACGCGACCATCTCGGCGATGTCGTGCGGCGTGCCGAGTCGGCCGATCGGGTGCTTCGTCAGCAGCGCGTCCTTGAAGCCGGGGTAGGTCTCCTCCAGCGCGTCTATCATTGGCGTCTGGATCACCCCGGGCAGCACTGCGTTCACGCGGATGCCTTTGTCGGAGTACTCCACCGCGGCGGCTCGGGTGAGGCCGATGACGCCGTGCTTCGACGTGACGTAGGCGGACTGGTGGGCGATGGCGACCTGCCCGAGGGACGAGGCGGTGTTGATGATGGATCCGCCGCCTGCGCCAGCATCTGCGGGATCTCGGCCTGCACGCCGGTTCAATATTCCGCACAGAGGAAGTTGGCCCCACGGCGTTACTGCAGTCAATCGTTCTGTTGCGCAAGCCCCCGCAGGTAAGCACGTGCGTCGTCGAGGCTGACGACATCGCCGTACTTCGCGTCGATGTCAAAGAGGCTGGCCAGGTGCGGAAGGGCTGCCCGGTCGCCGACTGCCTCTTCGACGACGATGGTGTGGAAGCCGTAGGAGCAGGCGTCAACCGCCGAGGCGCGCACGCACCCACTGGTGGTGCAGCCGACGATGATGATGGTGTCGACACCCCGTGAGATCAAGCGTGCGGCGAGATCAGTTCCGAAGAAGCAGGATGCGTACTTCTTCACCAGGGTCATCTCGTGGGGCAGCTGGCCCAGCCTGCTGTCGACCTCCACCCATTCGCTGCCCTCCACCAACAGGTGGTTGGACGGGATCTTCTTGATCCAGAGCCCCGCCTCCTGCAATTCGGTGTCGTACGCGACCGTCGAGAAGAAGATGGGGATCTCGAGTTCACGGGCGGGGACGAGTAAGGCATTGGTGGCGGCCAGCTGTGACTCCAGTTCGCCTGACAGGGGCGAACGGCTGTCCGTGAATCCGGTGATCAAGTCGACGATCAGCAGCGCCGGCTTCTCGCCGTAGCCGATCCGGCCGCCCAATCCCTTGGCCTTGAACTCGTCGCGCAGCCGTGCGTACTCATCGATCAGCTCCGTATTCGTCACGAATCGGCTCTCCTGTTCCCCGTCGACTGATAGTGCGCCGCGATGGCATCGCTCGTCGTCACCCAGACACCATCGTGAGACGTGATGTGCTCGAGGGCCCGATCAAGGTAGCGGTGGCGGAACGGCTGGCCGACGATGAACGGGTGCAACGGCAGCGACATGACGCGACCCGAGTGCTCGGAGTCTGAATAGAGCTGATCGAACTGGTCGATCACCGCTTCCAGGAACTGCGGGCCGGTATAGCTCTTACTCACGAACATCGTCACATCGTTGAGTTCTATCGTGTAGGGAACGCTGAACATCCCGTCGACGTTCAGCGGATACGGCTGATCGTCGTTCGTCCAGTCCAGGACGTAGTCATACCCCAGCTCCCGAAGGATCCGCGGCGTCTCGAACGTCTCTGTGAGCGCCGGGCCAAGCCAGCCCCGCGGCCGTACTCCGGTGGCGGAGGCGATTGTATCCGTCACGTCTTGAAGGTAGGCGCGCTCCGTGTCAGCACCCATTCCAGCTTGGAAGGTGGAATTGTCGCGGCCATGCGCGAGCCACGCCCAGCCGCGTTGCCGGCCTGCCTCGAGAATCTGGGGGTAGTGCCGACAAACGTCGGAGTTGAGAAGCACACTTGCGGGCACTCCATGTCGGTCGAGGCTTCTCGATCATCCGCCACAGGCCTACCCGCGGACCGTAATCGCGCCAGCCGTAATTGAGTGGATCCGGCTGCAGCATCGCGGTACCGCCGAAGATGCTCGTGGAGGGCTTGTCGATCTGATAGTGCTCGATGTTCAGCCCGACATAGAACGCCACTCGGGCCCCATTCGGCCACGAAATCGTCGGTCGCTCCGTGATCGGGCTGTAATCGAAGCGGAAAGTGTCAAGGCGGGTGAGACAGATTCCGTCAGGCGGTCTGTATGAGGGCCTCCTGTGAGGGCTGGTTGATCCAGGCGGCCTCGGGCAGCTTGGGCGCCTGGGGTCGGCGGTGGCCGAAGCGCTCGGGACGGGCGGCGTAGGCCGCGTCCAGGGTGGCCTGGCGCTGGGCGCGGACCTGCCCGGCGGTGCCGAAGTGGACGCTGGCGGGGGTGTGCAGCCCGATCCCGCAGTGGCGGTGCTCGTGGTTGTAGTAGGCGAAGAACTGCTCGGCGAACGCGCCGGCGTCGGCCAGGGACCCGAAGCGCTCGGGGAAGACCGGGGCGTACTTCAGCGTCTTGAACGCCGCCTCGCTGTAAGGGTTGTCGTTCGACACGTGCGGGCGGGAGTGCGACCTGGCCACCCCGAGGTCGACGAGCAGCTGAGCGACCGGTTTGGAGGTCATCGAGGTCCCGCGGTCGGCGTGGATCGCCTCCGGCACGCCATGGATGCCCATGGCGTGCTCGAGCAGGTTCTTGGCGATCTCGGCGTCCTCGCGGGCCGCGATGGTCCAGCCCACGACGAACCTGGAGAAGATGTCGAGCACGACGTACAGGTCGTAGTACACGCCCCGCTCCGGCCCCTTGAGCTTTGTGATGTCCCAACTCCACACCTGCCCCGGCGCCGTCGCGACGAGCTCGGGCCGGGTCCGGGGCGGGTGGCTCGCCTGCCGGCCGCCGTTCCCCGGCCATGTCGTGCTCGCGCAGGATCCGGTGCATCGTGGACATCGAGCACAGGTAGGTGCCCTCGTCCAGCAGCGTGGCCCAGACCTGGGCGACCGACTTGTCCGCGAACCGCTGGCTGGTCAACACGGCCAGCACGTGGGCCCGCTCGGCGGCGGACAGCTTGTTCGCCGGTGCCGGCCGCGGTGTCCGTGGACGTGGCGGTGGCGGGTTCTTGGCCCGGTAGTGACTGGCGCGGGAGCGACCCAGCAGCGCGCACGCAGCCGCGGTGCCGACGTGCTCGGCCAGCCCGTCGACGGCCGGGTTGATCACCGCGGCGACCGCGGCGGCTTGTCCGCGCTCTCGGAGAGCGTCTCCAAGAGCGCGTGTGCTTTTCCCATCAGGTCCAGCGCCGCCCTGGTCTTGGCCAGCTCGGCCTCGGCCTTCTCCGCCCGGGCCCGTAGCGCCTGCAGCTCCCGCTCGCGCCGGTCCCGCGGCTTGCTGCCCAGCCCGGACAGCGAGCCGGCGGCCGCGGCCTTGCGCCACTCGATGATGTGGGAGGTGTACAGGCCCTCCCGGCGCAGGATCTCCCCACGCCCAGAGCGGTCCGCGGCGTCGTACTCGGCCAGGATCGCCGCTTTGAACTCGGCGGTGAACGTCCGCCTCTTGGGCCGGTCAGCACGAGGAGCCATAGCCCCATCATCGGTGCCGACGTCAGCAACCGTCATCGTCATCTCAGTATTGGTCCGTTCTCGCCCCGTGCAGTGCGAAGGTCAGCAGTGCTGGTGTCTCACCCCATCCTGACGCACAGGGGGCGGCTGGACGATCTCACCGAGTGGGCGCATGGTTTCACCGGCCGGGCCCAGTCGTTCCCCGGCTACCGGGCCTGGAGTCCCGCGGGGTGGTGGTCTTTCGGGCCCGCGGCGTCGTGACCGCGACGGGGTGAGCCATCGTGCGATGGTCAGTGAGAACGACCAAGAACTCACACAGAAAGACGACACCGCACGATGGCTCTTGACCAGTCTGCCCTCCTCGAGCTGCTCGGGGAACTGAAGCTCACCGGCACCACCGACCGCATCCGAGCCGCGACCGAGCGGCTCTACCAGGAGCTGATCGACGCGGAGACAGCCGCATTCATCGGCGCCGCCCCCTACGAGCGCACGAGCGAGCGCACGACTACCCGCAACGGTTCCCGGCCGCGGGTGCTGTCGACCACGGCTGGGGATCTGGAGTTGCGGATCCCGAAGTTGCGGCAGGGGTCGTTCTTCCCGTCGCTGCTGGAGCGGCGCCGCCGGTCGACCAAGCTTGTTCGCGGTCGTGATGGAGGCCTACCTCCACGGCGTCTCAACCCGGAAGGTCGATGACCTCGTCAAAGCGCTCGGCGCTGACACTGGCATCTCGAAGTCCGAGGTGTCCCGCATCTGCCAAGGGCTCGACGCCGAGGTCGCATCGTTCCGCGACCGCTCGCTGTCTGACATCGCCTACCCCTACGTGTTCCTCGACGCGACCTAC
>NZ_JBFLUM010000052.1:0-16908 GCF_050470785.1 Microbacterium sp. NRRL B-14842
CGAGCGCGATGGCGCAGTTCGCGGAAACTGCTCCAGAGTTGCCCCGATCACTCGCCGACCTTATGGATCTAGCGCTATCGCAGGCCGAGCGCGAAAGCGCAATCGCGCTGGAGTCGCTGCACGAACTCAGCAGAAAGAACCTCTCCAACCTCGCGACCAAGTACCTCAGCGAGCACAGCAGCGGCATGTCGCCGGCAGCCAAACAAGCACGAACACACGCTCACCGAAGGACGCAAGTACATCAAGCCCGGCGGCCAGACGACGCGAGCACGAGCGCAGATCCTCGCACGACACCTCGCACGAGTCGCTGCCACGGTGCCCGAGGCACTCGTGCTGGTCGAGCGGCTGAATGAGGAAGCCGCATCGACCAGCAGTAGCAGTGGCGCAACGGCGTCGGTGGCGCTCCTCCAGGCGATGGACCAACCCGCGGCACGAGCAGGACTCGCTTCCACGATCAGCTCGATGGCCCATAGTCAGCCCGACGCGGCACACTATGGGACTGTTCTGCTTCGCCAACACGCGTCTAGATCGCTTCGAGGGCAAGGGTATGCCGGGTAAGTCGGGTGTTGCGCTCACCGGCCAAGCCGCCCGAATGCGTGCGAGCCCTTGACCTTGTCCGGGCGGGTGTCTTCTCGTCGGTGCCATCGTCGGCGGGCGACTCGGATCGATTGTTGGTGCAACGCTTCCGGGAACTGCTCACCGCTTTGTCACGGTCGCGCAGGTTGTCGCATCGCGGGGTACTTTGCGTATGGTGCTGCGGCTGCGATTTGCCATCGTCGGGCGACGCTTGGCGCCACGCCTGTGAGGTCACAGAGAGGACCGATCGGCATGGTGCTGGCGAGGTTGAGCATTGCGGAGCCTCGGAGCGCGACAATGCTGCAGCCGAGCGCTTCGAGGCTGGTCACGGGACGGTCGTAGTCGACATGCGCACCCGCCCTGAGCTTGGAGGGAAAGAGCCAATCGGAATCGGTATCCCATCGTCGGGGCGCGTCGATCTGGCTTCGAATGAGCTCTGGGAGTGGCGGTGGCAGGGTGATTGGAGTCTGTCCAAGCCGAAGTTGAAGGGTGTTGCCATCATCGATGATGTCCGCGCGCGTGAGGCGCAATACGTGGGAAGCGGGTCGACCGTAGAGGCCGCTGATGAGACCTGTGATCCGCGTGATCAGCGGCAGCGACTCGTCGGTGCTCAGTCTCTGGAGCCACTTCTTGTGTTCGTCTGGTGGGTAGCTGGTCGCTTTGAGACCGCTGGGATGCTTGATGGGTCGGAGCCGTCTTGCGCGGCCCGTCCGCGCGGCCCAGCGGAGAAAGTTTCGCAGGGAGGAGGCTTCCTTTGGGTTGTCGTCGAGGTACTGCTCGACGACGCTCTGCGGCGCTGTCCCGAGATCGATGCC
The DNA here is from genome assembly GCF_050470785.1 of Microbacterium sp. NRRL B-14842. Taxonomy (NCBI): domain Bacteria; kingdom Bacillati; phylum Actinomycetota; class Actinomycetes; order Micrococcales; family Microbacteriaceae; genus Microbacterium; species Microbacterium sp. NRRL B-14842. The sequence continues at coordinate 1,392 of NZ_JBFLUM010000052.1, forward strand.
GTTCTGGTCGAGGTGGTTGAGGAATCTCTCTGCTGTGCGGCAGATCAGTCGCGCCCGCATGTAGGACCCGTCCGTGATCCCCTTTTGCCTGATGAGCTGGCGGGTGCGTGCGGTGACTTCCCATCGGCAGAACGGTGTGAGGTGTCGCGCGACAGAGTCGGGCCGGTCGCTGAGGAAGGCGTCGAGCCATCGCTCGAACCGGACTCCACCTTCATCGCGCGGCTTGAGGATGCCGACGTCTGTAAGCGAGTGCCGGAGTAGGTTGGCAGGCTGGAAGGCTGGATGATCATCGAGTGCAGTGTGGCTGATCGGGATCTCCTCACGCAGCATCTTCCGGAGCAGGGCTGCGGTGCGGCTTCGCTTGGTCCACTTCGCCATCGATTGGGGTTCAGGGTGATCGAGTAGCCGCACTTGCAGGGGTGCGAGGAGCGAGCGCGTTCGCGCGGTTCCTTCGGCAAAGAGGTCATTGACGCAGTCGGTTGCGTGGCAGCGATGGCAGATGCGGCCGTACCGTGGCTCTTCGTTGCCACAACGTGGGCATGCGTATCGGGGTGGGGTTCCGGCGCATGTGCTGCAAACCAGGTTGCCGGCTTCGTCCACCGCGACGAGCAGAGCACTCGTGTAGCAGGTGGGGCACTTCTTCTTCGTGGACTTGGCGTGCCGGTAGCACGACTCGCAGGTGTCTCCTCCGAGGAAGGAGACGGCGATGGTCGTGGTCTTGTGGCAGTGGACACATCGCCCGATGCGTCCATCCGCGCAGTTCTCGCAGACGCTATGGCCGTCGACTCGCTTGTGCGCTGGCTGCATCCGATCGCAGATCGTGCAGAGCCGGTAGTTGGCGGGATCCTTCCTCCAGCACGTCCCGCACACGGCCGAGCCGTCTTCGAGTCTGCGTCGAATGATCTTAGGGAGGTGGCATCGGCCGCAGATCTTCGGTGTCGCCTTGGTATAGCACCCGTGACAACATCGTGAGCCGTCGGGGTGATTGGCTCCGAGCAGCAGATCTCGATCACAGTGTGTGCAGGCCGGCACGACAACATCGTGCCCTTGTGCGCGGGCGAGTCGGAGAAGCCGCTGCGCGGAACGACTCATCTGCTGATCGCCGTTGTGCGCGTAGTTGGGCGAGGTTTGCAGGTATTGGATGAGCCAGGCCCGGGCGGTCGGCGTTTCTACGACTAAACCGAGCATCTCGGCGACACCCGCCTTGCCGATCGTCTTGGCCGCGTCCGTTTGAGTGGTGGTCTTTCGCTTCGTTGCGATGATCAGCTGTCGTTAGTTTAGGCGGCGGTGATCTCGGGGAGTATCACCGCCTCGTCGATGGTGGGGGTGGTCGCGGTGAGCTCGGTCATGGAGGCTTCGGAGAAGTAGCGGCGGTCGGCGGCTTCCCATTCGTCGTGTTGCTCGACGAGGACGGAGCCGGCCAGGCGGAGCAGGGCGGCGTTGTTCGGGAACACGCCAACGACGTCGGTGCGGCGCTTGATCTCCCGATTGAGGCGTTCCAGCGGGTTCGTGGACCAGATCTGTCGCCAATGCCGGGCGGGGAACGCTTTGAACGCGAGGATGTCGTCACGGGCGTCGGTGAGCATCACGGCGGTCTTGGGGTGGACGCGCTCGATCATGCGCACGACTTCGTCGAACTGGGCATCGATGTGCTCGGCGTCGGGTTGGGCGAAGATCGTGCGGATCACGCTGGCGACCATCTCCTGCCGGCCCTTCGGGAGGGCGGTCAGGACGTTGCGCATGAAGTGGACGCGGCAGCGCTGCCAGGCGGCGCCCTGCAACACGGTCGCTGCGGCCTTCTTCAGTCCGGCGTGGGCGTCGGAGATCACCAGCTTCACCCCGCCCAGACCTCGTGTCTTCAACGAGCGCAGGAACTGCTTCCAGAACTCCTCGGTCTCGCTGTCTCCGACATCGAAGCCCAGCACGACCCGCCGCCCGTCAGCGGCGACGCCGATCGCGACGACGACCGCCTGGGACACGACACGGTGGTCGATGCGGACCTTGCAGTAGGTCGCGTCGAGGAACACGTAGGGGTAGGCGATGTCAGACAGCGAGCGGTCGCGGAACGATGCGACCTCGGCGTCGAGCCCTTGGCAGATGCGGGACACCTCGGACTTCGAGATGCCAGTGTCAGCGCCGAGCGCTTTGACGAGGTCATCGACCTTCCGGGTTGAGACGCCGTGGAGGTAGGCCTCCATCACGACCGCGAACAAGGCTTGGTCGACCCGGCGGCGCCGCTCCAGCAGCGACGGGAAGAACGACCCCTGCCGCAACTTCGGATCCGCAACTCCAGATCCCCAGCCGTGGTCGACAGCACCCGCGGCCGGGAACCGTTGCGGGTAGTCGTGCGCTCGCTCGTGCGCTCGTAGGGGGCGGCGCCGATGAATGCGGCTGTCTCCGCGTCGATCAGCTCCTGGTAGAGCCGCTCGGTCGCGGCTCGGATGCGGTCGGTGGTGCCGGTGAGCTTCAGTTCCCCGAGCAGCTCGAGGAGGGCAGACTGGTCAAGAGCCATCGTGCGGTGTCGTCTTTCTGTGTGAGTTCTTGGTCGTTCTCACTGACCATCGCACGATGGCTCACCCCGTCGCGGTCACGACGCCGCGGGCCCGAAAGACCACCACCCCGCGGGACTCCAGGCCGGTAGCCGGGGAACGACTGGGCCCGGCCGGTGAAACCATGCGCCCACTCGGTGAGATCGTCCAGCCGCCCCCTGTGCGTCAGGATGGGGTGAGACACCAGCACTGCTGACCTTCGCACTGCACGGGGCGAGAACGGACCAATACTGAGATGACGATGACGGTTGCTGACGTCGGCACCGATGATGGGGCTATGGCTCCTCGTGCTGACCGGCCCAAGAGGCGGACGTTCACCGCCGAGTTCAAAGCGGCGATCCTGGCCGAGTACGACGCCGCGGACCGCTCTGGGCGTGGGGAGATCCTGCGCCGGGAGGGCCTGTACACCTCCCACATCATCGAGTGGCGCAAGGCCGCGGCCGCCGGCTCGCTGTCCGGGCTGGGCAGCAAGCCGCGGGACCGGCGCGAGCGGGAGCTGCAGGCGCTACGGGCCCGGGCGGAGAAGGCCGAGGCCGAGCTGGCCAAGACCAGGGCGGCGCTGGACCTGATGGGAAAAGCACACGCGCTCTTGGAGACGCTCTCCGAGAGCGCGGACAAGCCGCCGCGGTCGCCGCGGTGATCAACCCGGCCGTCGACGGGCTGGCCGAGCACGTCGGCACCGCGGCTGCGTGCGCGCTGCTGGGTCGCTCCCGCGCCAGTCACTACCGGGCCAAGAACCCGCCACCGCCACGTCCACGGACACCGCGGCCGGCACCGGCGAACAAGCTGTCCGCCGCCGAGCGGGCCCACGTGCTGGCCGTGTTGACCAGCCAGCGGTTCGCGGACAAGTCGGTCGCCCAGGTCTGGGCCACGCTGCTGGACGAGGGCACCTACCTGTGCTCGATGTCCACGATGCACCGGATCCTGCGCGAGCACGACATGGCCGGGGAACGGCGCCGGCAGGCGAGCCACCCGCCCCGGACCCGGCCCGAGCTCGTCGCGACGGCGCCGGGGCAGGTGTGGAGTTGGGACATCACAAAGCTCAAGGGGCCGGAGCGGGGCGTGTACTACGACCTGTACGTCGTGCTCGACATCTTCTCCAGGTTCGTCGTGGGCTGGACCATCGCGGCCCGCGAGGACGCCGAGATCGCCAAGAACCTGCTCGAGCACGCCATGGGCATCCATGGCGTGCCGGAGGCGATCCACGCCGACCGCGGGACCTCGATGACCTCCAAACCGGTCGCTCAGCTGCTCGTCGACCTCGGGGTGGCCAGGTCGCACTCCCGCCCGCACGTGTCGAACGACAACCCTTACAGCGAGGCGGCGTTCAAGACGCTGAAGTACGCCCCGGTCTTCCCCGAGCGCTTCGGGTCCCTGGCCGACGCCGGCGCGTTCGCCGAGCAGTTCTTCGCCTACTACAACCACGAGCACCGCCACTGCGGGATCGGGCTGCACACCCCCGCCAGCGTCCACTTCGGCACCGCCGGGCAGGTCCGCGCCCAGCGCCAGGCCACCCTGGACGCGGCCTACGCCGCCCGTCCCGAGCGCTTCGGCCACCGCCGACCCCAGGCGCCCAAGCTGCCCGAGGCCGCCTGGATCAACCAGCCCTCACAGGAGGCCCTCATACAGACCGCCTGACGGAATCTGTCTCACCCGCCTTGACACTTTCCGCTTCGATTACAGCCCGATCACGGAGCGACCGACGATTTCGTGGCCGAATGGGGCCCGAGTGGCGTTCTATGTCGGGCTGAACATCGAGCACTATCAGATCGACAAGCCCTCCACGAGCATCTTCGGCGGTACCGCGATGCTGCAGCCGGATCCACTCAATTACGGCTGGCGCGATTACGGTCCGCGGGTAGGCCTGTGGCGGATGATCGAGAGCCTCGACCGACATGGAGTGCCCGCAAGTGTGCTTCTCAACTCCGACGTTTGTCGGCACTACCCCCAGATTCTCGAGGCAGGCCGGCAACGCGGCTGGGCGTGGCTCGCGCATGGCCGCGACAATTCCACCTTCCAAGCTGGAATGGGTGCTGACACGGAGCGCGCCTACCTTCAAGACGTGACGGATACAATCGCCTCCGCCACCGGAGTACGGCCGCGGGGCTGGCTTGGCCCGGCGCTCACAGAGACGTTCGAGACGCCGCGGATCCTTCGGGAGCTGGGGTATGACTACGTCCTGGACTGGACGAACGACGATCAGCCGTATCCGCTGAACGTCGACGGGATGTTCAGCGTTCCCTACACGATAGAACTCAACGATGTGACGATGTTCGTGAGTAAGAGCTATACCGGCCCGCAGTTCCTGGAAGCGGTGATCGACCAGTTCGATCAGCTCTATTCAGACTCCGAGCACTCGGGTCGCGTCATGTCGCTGCCGTTGCACCCGTTCATCGTCGGCCAGCCGTTCCGCCACCGCTACCTTGATCGGGCCCTCGAGCACATCACGTCTCACGATGGTGTCTGGGTGACGACGAGCGATGCCATCGCGGCGCACTATCAGTCGACGGGGAACAGGAGAGCCGATTCGTGACGAATACGGAGCTGATCGATGAGTACGCACGGCTGCGCGACGAGTTCAAGGCCAAGGGATTGGGCGGCCGGATCGGCTACGGCGAGAAGCCGGCGCTGCTGATCGTCGACTTGATCACCGGATTCACGGACAGCCGTTCGCCCCTGTCAGGCGAACTGGAGTCACAGCTGGCCGCCACCAATGCCTTACTCGTCCCCGCCCGTGAACTCGAGATCCCCATCTTCTTCTCGACGGTCGCGTACGACACCGAATTGCAGGAGGCGGGGCTCTGGATCAAGAAGATCCCGTCCAACCACCTGTTGGTGGAGGGCAGCGAATGGGTGGAGGTCGACAGCAGGCTGGGCCAGCTGCCCCACGAGATGACCCTGGTGAAGAAGTACGCATCCTGCTTCTTCGGAACTGATCTCGCCGCACGCTTGATCTCACGGGGTGTCGACACCATCATCATCGTCGGCTGCACCACCAGTGGGTGCGTGCGCGCCTCGGCGGTTGACGCCTGCTCCTACGGCTTCCACACCATCGTCGTCGAAGAGGCAGTCGGCGACCGGGCAGCCCTTCCGCACCTGGCCAGCCTCTTTGACATCGACGCGAAGTACGGCGATGTCGTCAGCCTCGACGACGCACGTGCTTACCTGCGGGGGCTTGCGCAACAGAACGATTGACTGCAGTAACGCCGTGGGGCCAACTTCCTCTGTGCGGAATATTGAACCGGCGTGCAGGCCGAGATCCCGCAGATGCTGGCGCAGGGCGGCGGATCCATCATCAACACCGCCTCGTCCCTCGGGCAGGTCGCCATCGCCCACCAGTCCGCCTACGTCACGTCGAAGCACGGCGTCATCGGCCTCACCCGAGCCGCCGCGGTGGAGTACTCCGACAAAGGCATCCGCGTGAACGCAGTGCTGCCCGGGGTGATCCAGACGCCAATGATAGACGCGCTGGAGGAGACCTACCCCGGCTTCAAGGACGCGCTGCTGACGAAGCACCCGATCGGCCGACTCGGCACGCCGCACGACATCGCCGAGATGGTCGCGTGGCTCGGTTCCGACGCGGCCGCCTTCGCGACCGGCGCGCAGTTCGCCGTCGACGGCGGGTACCTCGCGATTTAGACGAGGTGGCCACGACGGACGGGAGGCACGGTGTCAGCTGACACCGTGCCTCACGTCCGTCACCGGTCGCGCCGCGACCCGCGTGTCAGCCGTTCTTCGCGGCCAGTCGGTCCGTCTCGCTGTCGTTCCGCCACCCGGCGGTCGCGCCGCCGTCGACGCTGTAGTTCTGTCCGGTCACCCAAGAGGACTCGTCGGAGGCCAGGTAGAGCGGCATGTACGCGATGTCCTCGCCCGTGCCGGGGCGTTGAATGAGCGCGTTGCCGACCTGCCAGGCCTTGCCCTCCGCATCCACCGCCTTGTCCGTCGCCGGGGTGCTGACGAAGCCAGGCGAGATCGAGTTCGCGCGGACGCCGTAGCGGGCGCCCTCCGCAGCGAGCGACTTCGTCATCGCGATGACGCCGCCCTTCGCGGTGGTGTGCGCGACCTGGCGAGCGGCTCGATCCCGCGACCTTCGCGATCGACGGAAAGCAACTCGAGATCGATCTCGAGTTCGAGGCCTGGGCCAAGAGCGCGCGCCGCATCGGCGCAGCCACCCGGCGTCCGGCGAGGACGTCGCGGGGCGGACGGGCCGATCTCAACACGGTGCGTGAATGGGCCAGTCAGAACGGACACCAGGTCAGCGATCGCGGCAGGGTTCCCGCGTCCATCCTCGAGGCGTACGACGCGGCGCACTGACGCGGTCACTCCTGGGCTGAGCCGCGCGCTGCGCGCCAGTGCTCCGTGACGGGATAACCGGAGCGCACGTGCGCGCGCACGTGGACCTCCCCCGAAGGGGATCCGCTGCCGCCCGGCTCCGGCGGCGGAGGGTTCTGTGTCCAGCCTGAGCCAGGGACCCAGACCGTCCCCGGTTGCACGGGCGCGTCGGCGAGCGCGGGATCGATCAGCTGACGCGCGAGAGCCACGGCCTCACCCAGATCGGTGATCCCGCCGGCTGAGGGTCGTGCCGGCCGCGAGCACCCGGTAGGGACCGTCCCAACCGTCCGGGACCGTGAACGTAGTGAACGAGTCGAGCTTTGACAGTGCACGCTTCGCGTCGATGGCCATCTGCAGCTCGCGCAGGTCGACGCGCTGCGTGCGTGCAATGGTGACGATGTCCACCAGGTCTTTCGCGCGGCTGCTGGGGCGGCCGTTGTAGGTGCTCATCGTCGCAGTGACCTTCTCCGCGACCTGATCGGAGATCGGGAACAGCCGGTAGGGGTGCGACGGGACCGGCCGCCCCAGCTGCAGCCGCGTCGACGGCTCGATCGTCTCGACGCGGCCGACCGGGGGAGGGCCGACGACCACGTCGATGGGGATGTCGGAGATCCTCCGGCCGGTGTTCGCGTCCAGACATGTGAACACCAGGCGCCGGGTCGCGACACCCGGCTGGTTCTCTCCTCGCCCGGTCGCACGGGCACGGGTGAGCTGGAACCGCACATGGTCGCCGAGATCACGCGCGGCTGCCTGCTCGAGCGCCTGCTGCGCGGCATCCAGATCGGCGGCGCCGGTCGAGGCCAGATCCAGGTCTTTCGTCGACCGTGACTTCGGCACCCGGGCGAGCATCGCCGTGCCGCCCTTGAGCAGCCACTCGGACTCTTCCCCCTCCGCAAAGACCCGGCTGAGGAAACGATCGTGCTGTGCCTGCACGATCTGCGCATTCACATCCAGCGCGCTCGCGCCGTCACCGGCTGCCTTCGTCGCGGCCGCCTTGATCGCCTGCGCAAGCCCCGTCCAGTCTTTGTAGCCGTCGGGCTCAGGCATCGGCCGGCACCACCGCGTCGACGCCCGCAAGAGCGAGCAGATCAGCCGCGAGCGCGGCACCCGAGGGGTACTTGTTGGGCTTGGCCAGCGGCTCCAGATACTCGGTCAGGCGGGCGGGGGAGAGCAGCTTTCCCGCGTCCGCGGCGTCGGCGAGCGCATCGGCGACGAGGGAGCGGTCGACCCACTGCTCGATCAGGTCGGCGATCGTGCGCTCGACGCTCATGGTCGGCATCCCGTCGACGGAGACCACCTCGGTGGGCGCGAGCTCGCGGGTGCGGAGCCGCACCCCGTCCAGGCGGGTACCGCGGCGGGTGGGAACGACGAACTCGAGTGGCCCGGGGAACCAGTCGCCGATGCCATGCAGCTGCGCGGCCGTCTGGCCTGCGGCGACGACGGGCGGGACGCCGGTGTCTGTGCGGGGACGGTCGGCGCCGCCGAGGGCGAGCCAGGTCGCGAGGATCGCCTCCTGCTCGTGCTCTGGCGCGCCGGCGAGGCGGTAGACGCCGCGCGCGACGCGGATGAGCGCGCCGCTGTTGGCGAGGCGCGTCAGGGTCGGGCGCGCCACGCCAGCCTCGAGCGCCTGGGCGGTGGTCACCAGGCCCCAACGCTGTGACGCGAGCTCGCCCAGACGAGCGAAAGTTGATCCTGCCATGCGCACAGTGTAGCGAGAAACCGCAACAAACGTTGTAGCTCGTTCAGATTGTCGACTTCGAGCCTCTGGGGCCACCCCTTAGCAGTGAGGGGGTTCCAAACCCTCGGGAACGGGTTATATTCGGGAATATAACCATCTGTGAGGAGGAGAAGATGCGGACCCACACCTGCCCGCCGGACCACAAGCACGGGCTGACCTCCACCTGCTACGTCGTCCACCTCTGCGGGTGCCGCGCCTGCATGGACGGCAACGCGCGCCGCCGCCGCGACCGCTACCGTCTCCTGGCCTACGGGCGATACCAGGACGCGCACCAACCCATCGAGCCGATCCGGCAGCACCTGCAGGCACTGGTCGACACCGGGATGATCCCCGAACGGATCGCCATCAGCGCCGGCGTCGGCGGCGCCACGGTCCGTCGCCTGCTCAACAGCGAGACGGCACGGTTCGTCACCGGCGCCACCGCCCGCAAACTCCTCGCAGTCACCCCCGACAGCAGCACTCTCGCCGCGCAGGGCCGAGTCAACGGCCGCGGCACCCGCCGGCGCCTCCAGGCTCTGGCCGCGATCGGATGGAACCACCACGAGATCGCACGCCGACTCGGCTACCCGCGCTGGAAGGTCAACAAGGCACTCGAAGGCGCCTACGTGGACATCCGTGTCCACGACGACATCGCCGCGCTCTACGACGAGCTCTGGGACCAGCAGCCCCCCACCCACACCCGAGCGCAGCGGGTCGGCCGCTCCTACGCACTCACGGTCGCACGCCGGCACGGCTGGCTGCCGCCGCTGGCCTGGGACGACATCGACACCGACCCGGCACCGCCCACAGCCGGGCAGGAACCCCTGCTCGACGAGATCGCGATCGAGCTCGCTCTCGCCGGCCAGAACGTCCGCCTCACCCGAGACGAGCGCCTCGAAGCCACCCGACGCGGGACCGAACGCGGACTCAGCCTCACCCAGCTCAGCGACCTGCTCGGCGTCGACGTCCGCACCATCGACCGCGACCGTGACGACCTCGGACTCCGGCAGGCCGCCTGATGAGCAAGACGCTCGACATCCTCGAAGCCGCCCTGCACGGCACCACCGCCGGCTACCTGGCCGGATGCCGCAGCAAGGGAGGATGCCCGAACCACGGCAACCGCCAGCTGCTCACCTGCACCGAAGCGGCCCGCGCCCGCCGCCACTACTTCTCGCTCGCCTCGCTCGAGGAGACCGAGCCGATCACCCGGCAGATGCTCCGCGACGCCAAGAACAGCCCCTTCGCACCGAAAGAAGCCGCAGATGTCTGACCAGCCGAACACCTTCACCATCGACTCCACCAAAGAGGGAGAGTGGCTGCGGGTCGTCCGCGCGCTCGGCGGCCATCGCTGGGCCCTGTCGCTGCGCTTCAACCCCCTCCCGCTGACTCAGCGAGGCGCCCGGCACACCCGGCCAACGCGGCAGCCCACACCCCACGCGGCAGCAGGCCACGGGCCGAACGCGAGACTGCACCTGCCCAGCTGCGCGATCTCCCCCCAGCTCGGCAACGGCCGCGGCGCCCACCTCAAGCAGATCCCCCACCTGGGCCGAACCGAGGAGCACTGATGACCGACATCGCCGTGCGCCTCCAGGAAGCCATGACCATCCAGACCGGCACACCCGTCACCGTCCGATGGAGCTTCCGCGAGTTCGCGCTCAACTGCACCCGCCGCGACGGCCGCCCCCTCACCCAACGGATGCACAGGCTCTTCCAGACGCTGCTCAACCGTGAAGCGCTCCGCGAGCTCACTCCAGGAGAAGACCCAACGATGGGATCCCGCGCAACCCTCATCGAGATCATCGACGACCTCGCCGTCAGCGCCGACCACCAAGGCGCCCGCGCGGCCGCGCTCGCCGAGGTCCTCCTCAGTGCCGGCATGTTCCACCTCGGCGACCAGCTCCGCCGCCAGAGCCACGCACTCTCAGAGCTCGACGCCGACGACGAAACCCTCGAGGTCATCGACGAGGCACGCACCCAGATCGCCCGAACCATACTGCTGCTCGACCAAGCCGACACCGCACAGGCAAAGGAGCGCAGATGAACCGACGCACCCGCCGCGCCAGCACAGCCCTCGCCGCGGTCGCAGCTCTCGCGCTCGGCTTCGGCGCCCACCAGCTGGGCATCACCTCCTGGATCGACACATGGACGCGCCCGCAGGCACCCGCCCCGGACCCGACCTACGACTACACCGCGCTCGCCGCAGTCGCGCAGGAGCTGCCGCTGATCGATCCCACCGAGGAGATTCCCGAGTATCGCCGCGCCACGTTCGGCGAGCGCTGGATCGACATCGAGGGAAACGGCTGCGATCAGCGAGACGATCTCCTCGCCGTCCAGCTGCAGGACGTCGTCCGTGACGGTTGCACGGTGCTCTCCGGCGTGCTCGACCCCGATCCGTACACGGGCACACGCATTGAGTTCGAGCACGACCGGATCGCCGCCCCTGGAGCCCCGGGAAGCTCCGGCGTCCAGATCGACCACATCGTCAGCCTTTCGGCGGCGCACGCCGGGGGCGCGTGGGCGTGGACCGAGCAGCAGCGCATTCAGTTCGCCAACTCGTTCGACAACATCGTCGCCGTCGATGGCAACACGAATGCGGCCAAGAACGACCACGGGCCAGCCCTGTGGCTGCCATCGAACGCCGACTACGTGTGCACCTACGTCGCCCGCTACACGGAGATCGTCGACACCTGGCACCTCGCGGTCGACGAAGCCGACCGCGGTGCGCTCGTGGACACGCTCTCAACCTGCGCTGCCCAGCAAGCCAGCGACGAGAGCGGGAGCATGTCGTGAAGCCGCTACGAACCCGCGTGGGATCTCGCCGCGCGCGCCTGACGCTTGGCCGCGCGAGCGCGGTCTACGACCTCGTTCGCATCCGTCGTGTCGACACCGAGGGTGCGCCTGATCACCTCGAGCTCGGCGTCGGTCCAGCGGGTGCGCCCTCGCATCCGCTCACCGAACGTGACGACGTTCAAGCCGAGCAGGTCGATCAGAGCCGCCTGCGTGGGAACCTCGGGCGCCCCCGCCCCGTCCGCGATCGCCGCCCGCAACCGCTCCGCGAAAGCCGCATCGCGCGCCAGTCCCGGCATCAGTCGCGGCCGGCGGCCGCGCTGCGAGGGCGCCCTGCGCGCGCGCTCCTGCGCGAATGCGTCGATCGCGGCCTCGTCGTAGAGCGGGGAGTTGCCTTCTATGGCAACCGGCTCGGGGAGCAGAGGACCCTCCTGGCCGGCTCTGCGCAGCTTGTTGCTGATGGAGCGCATCTTGTAGACCGCGACGACGGACACGCCGAGCTTCTCGGCGACGTCCGCCGTGGTGAGGTGCCGTCCGGTCATCAGCGCTCCTCTCAGCTGGATGAATATAACCACTTTCGCGGTTACGGCGCGCCGCGGCAACCAGACCCAACTTGGTTGGGGATGCTGGGGCGCATGGCTAACAAGGACGCGGACGCCATCCGTGAGGAGCTCCGTCGCATCGGCCAGCAGCTCGCGCAAGCGGACGAGCTGCGCGAACGCCGCGGCAAAGTCGTCGACGAGGCGCGCGCGGCCGAGCTGACCCAGCGAGAGATCGCCCTCCTGCTGGGGATGACCGAGGAAGGGCTGCGGAAGGCGCAGAAGTCCTACCACGGACGCGGGCGCTCTTACGGCGGCCGCCTCGCGTCCTAGCGACCCCGCCAGACCTTCATGGAGCGCCCGTCGACTGCGAAATCTGATTGCAATTTTCAAGCACTCTTGACTAATATAACCTGACGAATGAGGGGGTGAGATGGACGAGCTGAACTACCGACCCAAGCCGTGGACGCCGAAGGACGTGCCCACGATCTGGGTCGACCAGACCACCGGGCAAGGCGTCACCGACGCCGGCACGCCCGTTCGCCCCGTCATCGGCGAGCGCCGCAAGAACCCCAACCTGACGGACCTGCTCGACACGGCTGCCTCGTACGGCGCTAACCGCATCATGCTGACCGGGAAGCGCCCCGAGCCTGCGCCTGGCGTGCGGCACTGGCTGTACGTCCAGACCCCGAACTGGAAGCCCGGAGCCCACTGGGTCAACAACGGCCCGCCCACCGGTCGGTTCGAGCACGCGGTCACCGGCTTCAAGATCGAAGTCCGCACCGCGGAGGAGTGGTTCGGCGACGGGCCGCTGACCCCTGCCCAGGCTCGTCTGGCCTGGAACGTCACCGCGTCGATCATTCGCCACGCCGACGAGAACGCGCGCCTGTTCAACAGCCCTGCCGCCACCGGAACGAACCTGTGGGCGCTGTCGCTGCCGAAGAACATCAACCCCGTGCCGGTCGAAGACGACATCGCCCAGGAGATCCACTTCACCTCGGGCCTGCACCACTACGACCACCTGGTCGCGGGGGAGTCGTTCGCCAAGCACGAGGACTGCGTCCCGCTGATCGACCCGGCCAAGACGAAGAAGATCAGCGAGTTCGCCTACGTCGACGGCCGGTTCATGTTCGCCGGCGTCGGGCGCGAGCTCGGTATCGGCCCCGCGATCCGGCTGAACCAGGCCGCCGCGTACGAGCTGCTCGAGCAAGACCCCTACGCGCGCGCCCCGCTTCCACGTGCGGTTCCGCGTCCCTCAGGGCTGGAACCACGTTGGCCTGCTCGGTGTGAAGCACCTGGACGTTCGCGAAGGCTGGTTCTATCCGAACCGGCCCGGAGCGGTGCACGACACCTGGGCCGACGGCAGCGAGATCCACGTCGCCCTCAAGCACGGGTGGAGATCCGCCCTCACGAGGCCGTGGTGTTCCGCAAGGCCAAGCCTCTAGACACCTTCACCGAGCGCATGACGCGCGCCCGCGAGCGAGTCCAGCTGCAGGACGAGATGCACCCGGACCTGCGCCGCGCTGTGCTCGCCGCGCTGCGGAACATCATTGCTGCACTCGATCGGTGCATTCGCCGCCGCGGGCCGCGACGAGACCCGCGTCGTCGCCGCGTCGCCCCGATGACGTCCCGCCCGAGTACAGGGCCAAGATGCTGCGACAGGGCAACCTCTGGATCTATCGCATCCCGTCGCGCCCGAACGACCGCACCCGAAGCTTCTACCACCCGGAGCTCGCCGCCCAGGTCTGGGGTCGCGCACGCGCTCGCGTCCTCCACGGCCCCAGCTCCCTCGGCGGCTACACCTCCGGTGCTCTCACGGTCGACCCCTCGACGCTCATCGGCATCCAGGGTGATGCGATCTACACGACCAAGCTGCCGGCGTGGTCCCTGCCGGACCGGTTCATCGGCGGCGGCGACGACGGCAAGACCGGGCGCCTGCGCCTGCAGGGCTACCTCAACGGATCCTTCATCACGCCGGAGACGCTGCGGCAGCGTGACGCGCTGAAAGCACGTGCCGAGCGGGCCGGCATCGCCAAGGCGCTCGAGCAGGCAGAGGAGAAGGGCTGATGGCTGACCAGCAGCGCACCGCCCAAGACCTCATCCGCGATCTGCGGCGCAAGGGCATCAGCACGGCCGAGATCGCCGAGGAGCTGCACCGCTCGCCTCGAATGGTCCGCAAGATCCTCAACGGCGAAACCAGCGGCGCCCTCTACCGCCAGGCGCTCCAGGAGCTCGCTGACACCGGACGCCTCACCCACGTCCCGCCGCGGCGCCGGCGCAAGGACGGCTCGATCGCCCCCGTGCGAGGCAAGGCCGGCGCCAAGCCCGTCATCCCCGAAGACCTCAGCGGCACTACGTTGAGGGTCGCCAGGGTGGTCGGCTGCGCGTCGACGTGGCATACGCCACCGGGGGCGACCGGTACATCGAGATGCGCATCCCCAAGGGCCGCACCGCGAAGGGCCGCGAGCAGGCGAACGCCGAACTGATCAAGCAGGTCCGCAACGCCGCCAAGGGCCAGTCCCACGACAAGCAGAAGCAGATCACCGCCCCACCTGACCTTCTCCAACGGCCGCGTGATGGAGGTCAACTCGTACAACGCCTCGACGATGCTCAAGCGCATCCACGAGAACGGCGGCGACGCCCTCGGCTGGTTCCGCGAAGAGTCGAAGAACCGATACGTGAACCTCGACACCAGCCGCGACACCATCACCGGCGTCACCCTCAACGTCGTCAGCACGGCCAAGACGACCGAGTACCAGAGGCAGGCCGAGCGCGGCCGCACTCGCCGCCCCCGCTCGCTGTCGCCGGCGGAGCTCATCAGCATGGAAGAGAAGCGGCGCATCGAGGAGCGCCGCGCTCGCCGCCGTGGAAACCGAGGAGGTGGTCAGTGGACCATGGCCGCCCCGAAGAAGCCCACAGCTGCAGCGAAGCCCCGCGCACGCAAGGCCGCGCCCCCCGCTGAGGAAGTCACCAGCGACGTCGACCAGGCAGCGACGTCCGAAGCACCCGCACGCGCACCTCGCGCAAGCCAGAAGCCGGCAGCGGCGAGCGCGACGCCTCCTGAGTCGGCCGAGGCGGAGACGCCACCGCCGGCGAAGAAGAAGCGGGGGCCCTACAACGTCGTCTACGTCCAGAAGAAGCCCGTCTCGATCCGTCTCCCCGACGACGCGCTTGAACTGATGGACTGGGCCAAGCAGGATGCAGCCAGCCGCGGCGACCGCCTCACCAAGGACGAGATCGTCACCGTTGCGCTTCGCGCCTACTGGGGCCGCAAACGGCGCCGCGGGTAATGACCGTCTCCTGAGCTGCTGGCAGGGAAGTCGAGATGAGTGAAACTAACGGGCCGGCCGAGTTGCCGGTCTACTCGATCGCCGAGGCATTCGTGAAGCGATCCGAATGTATATCGGGCAGCCCGTCACGTTCGAGCGAGTGCACACGTTCCTGCTCGGTTTCGAAACGGCGATGTTGTACGTTCGCGACGAGCTCGCGCGCGATCGCAATGCGTTTCAGCCCGTGGGCGTGCTCGGTCAGTTCCGGGAGCAGCTGCGATCCGAGGGGCGGCTCAGGTGGGACTCTGGTCCCTGACGATCGTG
>NZ_JBFLUM010000053.1:0-17174 GCF_050470785.1 Microbacterium sp. NRRL B-14842
AGGCGCCGGAGGAGTTCAAGAGCTCTCGTACAAGGCCTACCTTATGTGCTTCGGTAGCACGGAATGTTCGAGCAGGACGATGTCGAGAACTGGGTCTCGCTGACCACGACTGCCAAGGGTTCGATGGCTCGACGGCTCCTGCTCAACAGTCGGATGGGGACTCTCAAAGACGACACTCGGTCGTCGCTGCGCTGACGCCTGAACAGTTCGCCGGTCCAGGCGTCGCGCACGTTGGTTACGGCGAGTACAACCAGCGTCATCTGCTCGATCGCTGGGCCGACTACCTCGACACCGATGACGAAGTCGAGGTGCAGGTCGCGAGCATCGGTACAGGCATCACCAACAACGGGGAGGCACCCGCATGATGAACACCGAGACCGGTGTCCAGATATCCGAGCAATCGCCTCTCGGCGCCCACGCCACGCGCGCCGATCGAGTCGGGCGGTCCCTACTGTTCTCCGACGAACTGCATCTCGAGGCGCATCGTTGGTTGATTGAAGAGGCTTACACCCTCGACGAGCAACGGTACGAGCACTGGCTTGAGACGCTTACAGAGGATATTCACTACATCATGCCGGTGCGTCAGACGACGGCTCTCGGGTCTTCCTTCACGACGGCGAGGGGGATGTCGCACTGGGACGAGAATAAGTACTCGCTCAGCCGCCGGGTCGCGCGATTCCTGACTGAACACGCTTGGACGGAGGACCCTCCCTCACGCCTGCGTCACTTACTCACGTGACGAACGTGCGCGTGTTCCTGTCCTCGGTCGAGGACGAGCTCATCGTCGACTCCGCCGTCCTGCTGTTCCGCAGCCGGGGAGACGTCAACGAGCCGTCAATCATCTCCGCTCACCGCGAGGACGTATTGCGTCGCGTCGGTGACGACCTGCAGTTGGCACGTCGGGTGATCATGGTGGACGAGTCGGTGCTCCGCACCCAGAACCTGGCGATCTTCCTGTGAGCGGCCTCGACTGGGAGGGTGCCGACGTCGATCGTGATGCCGCGGCGGCTGCGGCGGCGGAGCGCGAGCGTCTTATTGCCCGCACCGTCGGAGAGCCGCTCGTCATCGCCAACGAGTTTTCGGAGATCGAAGTGCGCCGCGTGGAAACTCACAACGGCACGAGGCTACTGATCGACGCCCCGAAAACTGGCCAGTGGATCGCGATCGACCCATGGAACTCGAGGCCCTGACCTGGCAGACCACGCAGACGTTCTCCGAGATGATCGCGCGGCCTGACCAGCCGATGTTTCCCGAAATGCGACCGCAAGTAGAAAAGGAAGAGACCGATGGCACGGATCATCGCCGACCGCAGCGCCTGCCAGGGCTACGCCAATTGCGTGTCGTCGCCGCGGGCGACTACTTCGACCTAGATGACGACGCCCTAGTGATCGTTCTGCGCGAGGACCTGCCCGACAGTGACCGCAGCGAGTTAGAGGAGGCGGCGCGCAGCTGCCCCGTCTCCGCCTTGGTTGTGGAGGACTGACGTGTCGCGGGTCGTCATCGTCGGCGCCTCTGTTGGTGGGCTCAAGACCGCCCAAGCCTTCGAAGCGAGGGATTCGAGGGCGAGATCGTCCTGATTGACCAGGAACGCCATCCCACCTACGACAAACCTCCGCTCTCGAAGAAGTACCTCACCGGTGAGACGGCGCGACACGAGATCGAGCTTCTCTCCGAGCACGAGACGCGGGGGATCGGAGCCATCTCAATCTTCGGCACGCCCGCGGCATCCCTCAACCTCGAAGGCCAGGTTGTGACGCTCGAGGACGGTACAGCCGTCTCATACGACACACTCGTGATCGCCACCGGGTCACGCGCCCGTCGCTCTCCGTGGGGTGAAGGTGAGCATATTCACTTGCTGCGTACCAGCGGCGATGCCGAGCGCTTGCGGGATGAGCTGGCCACAGCGCGGCACCTTGTGGTCATCGCGCAGGCTTCATCGGGGGGGAGGCTGCCGCAACGGCGATCACGGCGGGCGTACGGGTCAGCATGGTTGACCCGTTCCCGGCGCCGAATGTCGCGGGTGCTCAATGCCGAAGTCGGCCAGATCTTCAGCCCGCAAGTATGCCCAGGAGGGCGTCGAGGAGTACTTCGGAAGGGACAGTCGAAGGCGTCGAACAGACGGCAGACGGGGGTGCGCGTGGTGCTCGATGGCGGCGAGATCATCGAGGCCGATGCAGCTCTCGTCGGTATCGGAGCTGTGGTCAACACAGAGTGGCTCGAGGGTTCCGGCATCGAACTCGACAACGGGGTGACCTGCGACTCTGGGCTGCGGGCCATCGGGCATCCTGAGATCTTTGCCGTCGGCGATATCGCACGTTGGGGCGAGTGCGTCGCGCAACGTCTCGCTGCGCCTCGAACATTGGACCAATGCCGTTGATCAGGCTCGCGTCGTCGCACACAACATCGTCCACCCTGATGATTGCGAGGACTACGACACGACCGAGTATGTCTGGAGCGACCAGTACGACTGGAAGATCCAGATCGTCGGGCATACCGGATCTGATCACTGGACGATGGTGGGCGACCCTGCGCAGGACCGCTTCGCCGTCGTGTACGGCGAGAGCCAAGGGCAGGCCGAAGGTGCCGTCATCGTGAACTGGCCGCGTGCCCTCGTCGACGCCCGCCGCTCGGTCGCCTCGCGAGCGAAGGCGGACGAGCTGATACATCGGCTGCGCGCCCTCCTCGAGCCCTCGAGCACGGCTCCGGCGAAGGCGGGCCGCCCGATGAGAGCTGACGACACCACCCTCTCCCCTCCTGCACGGTCACCGCATCCCGCGAATCGGGGTGGGCACGTGGCCACTCACGGGAGACGAGTGCGCAACGATGGTCGAGAAGGCGGTCGGCTACGGTTACCGCCTGTTCGATACGGCGTACAAGTACGCGAATGAGGAGGCCGTCGGTGCCGGTCTGCGTGCATCGGGCATCCCTCGTGACGAGGTCTTCATCACGAGCAAGTTCAACAAGGAGGACCACAGCGTCGAGGGAGTGCAGCGCGCGTAACGACCGATCGCTGAAGACCCTTCGCGTCGACTACCTCGATCTGTTCCTGATCACATTGGCCGGGTTCCGGCTCCTCGACCGATACGTCGAAGCGTGGAAGGGTCTGGTGAGACTGCTCGAAGAGGGACGAAGTGAAGGCGATCGGCGTCTCCAACTTCAAGTCTCACCACCTTCAGCGCGTCGTCGACGCGACCGGTGTCGTCCCCGACGTCGATCAGATCCAGCTCAGCGTCGACATCGCCCGTGTCGAACAGCGCAGCTTCCAGCGCGCTCACGGCATCCTGACCGAGGCGTGGAGCCCGCTCGGACGCGGAGTGAGCCCTGCTGTCCGATCCCGCGGTGACCGCGATCGCGTCGAAGTATGACAAGTCGCCCGCACAGGTCCTACTGCGCTGGCACATCGAGGAAGGGATCGTTCCCGTCCCGCGCGCCGGCGATGAGAAGCATCTCGCGCAGAACATCGACGTCTTCGATTTCACGCTCAGCTCGGAGGATATGGCGACGCTTGAGCTGGGCTGGATCAAGGCGAAGAAGCCGCCCGCGACCCGGACGATCCGGCCAACGGGCACTGAGGCCCACGGCGGCGGGCGGGTCGGTCGCTCCCGCAGCCACGCTCATCAGCGGCGTGTTCGCGTGCGCAGCGCATCCATGGGCGCTACGACGACCCGGGCCGGTTCACCCCAACAGTTCGGCGAGGCGGATCGCGGCGTCCTGCAGTGACCGCGCTAGGGACTTGACCTTGCCCGGCGGTAACCGCTGCACGGGCGCGGAGGCGTTGATCGCCAGTCGCAGTCCCGACGAGACGTGGACCGGGACCGCGATCGCTCGCCACGCCGTCCTCGCTTTCCTGCCGATTCACGGCATAACCGTCCAGTCGTGTCCGAACCAGTTCGGCGACGAGTTCGTCTCGGGAACGTATGGAGTTCGGTGTGACGATCTCGAGCTGCTCGTCCGGGTACAGCCGGAAGAGCTGCTCGTCGCTCAGCTCGGCAAGCAGCGCCTTGCCGGTCGAGGTGCAATGCGCCGGCAGGGTCTTGCCCAGTCTCGAAACCACGGCGCACGGCCACATCGGGCTCGGCAACGGCGAGGAATCGGACATGGTTGCCCTCGAGCGTGCCCAGGTGGCAGGTCTCACCGAGGGGCGGCGCTGAGGTCCTCGAGGATCGGCTGCGCCAGTCTCGGGACATCCATCCTGCGCAGCACCGAGAAGGCCACCGTCGTCAGCGCCGGGCCAGGGGCCGTAAGCCTTGGTCACCGGGTTCTGCCGCACGAAGCCGCGCCATGCCAGCATCGCGAGAAGTCGGTGCGCGGTCGAGGTCGCCACCCCGAGGAGGGCACCGGCGTCCGTGAGCCGCAGCTCGTGCTCCTCACCCAGCAGCAGGATCAGCTTCAGCGCGTTGTCGACCGACTCGATCGGATACTGGGGTGGATCGCCCGGCGACCCGAGCTGTCGATTCTGCACGGCAGAAAGCTTACTTGCAACGTGGGCGCGCTCCTCCTGCACCGCGCGCTCCGATGCCGACCCGACAGGCGGGAGGATCGTCTCCGCGGTGCCACTGCAGCCCGTGCCACCCCACGCCGCCCGCGTGGCTCCCTGGTGACGGCCCCCGACGGCCCAGGCGCTCTACGGTCGGAGCAGGACCTTCAGGCTGCTGGACGCGTCGCGGGACTGCTCGAAGGCGGCGGCGGCATCGTCGAAGGCGAACTCGTGGGTCGCCAGCGGCGACAGATCGATCCCCTGGGCGTCGGACGCCTGACGATCGACTCGAGGACGGCCTCGTACTCGCGATGAGCGATGGCGAACGACTGCGGGTGCCACAACTGATAGATGTGTAAGCAGCGTTCCGGGTTAGGAGTCCACTACCCGCCCCCAACGGGATGTCTTGCACGCGCGACGCAGCAGCGGAGGAACGCGTGGTGCGCCACCAGCCAGGCGTCCATGTCACCGACTGCCAGCGCCGCATCCATTAGCGTCCCGTACTCGCGCGAAGCGCCGATCTCGGAGCGCAGCATCCGTCCACCGTCCGGCGCGCGCCTAAGGACTCCAGCTGAAGCCGGACACCGTAGAGCTGGTCGACCTCTTCTACGTCCGGGTGATACACCGTCGCTCGGCGATGGTATCGGCCTCGTTTGAGCCTTTCTTCCCGCAGCAAGCGAAACGCCTCGTGCAAATGACCTCCCCGTCGATCCAGGTCTTTCAACTTTCCATCCTGCGTGAGGCGGCAGTGGCGGTGACACTCCACTGCTCGGAAGAGCACTATTTCGCGCTATTGATCCGGACCCCGATGGTCGGAAGCCTGTTCAGTGCCGCGTCATCGGCGCAATACGCTGGGAGACGGGGCTTCCTCTGCCCCGGGAGGACACCATGCAACCAGATAACCTCACGGTCACGGCTCGGGTGGCGCGCACAGCCGTCCCCGGGCGGCTGGACGATCTCACCGAGTGGGCGCATGGTTTCACCGGCCGGGCCCAGTCGTTCCCCGGCTACCGGGAGTCGAAGGTCCGAGTCTCGGAACGGCACCGCGCCAGGTTGTCGTCGAGATCACGTTCGCTTCCCCCCATGACCTCATCCGGTGGGAGGACAGTAAGGAGCGGCAGGCGCACCTGCAACAGGCCGTGCCGCTCACGATCGGGCAGGCCCGTCCACTGACTTCCGGACGCCCTCACCGGTGCAATCCCGACGGCCGGTCCCCGCGCGCCCGCGGTGGTGGACGGCGATTTTAGTGTGGATCGCGCTTGGTACCGCCTGCCATGTTCAACGACCTACTTCATCGCTCCGCTCCTGACCGGCCTGCCGCCGTACCTCCAGATCCTATGTACGACGCCACTGACCGTCGCGTGCGTCATCTGGGTGATGTTGCCTCTATTGCACGCGCTCGAGGAGAGCATCCGCCACTGGCTCGCGTGGCGGCGCGGGCGCTGAGCGTCTGCCCCATTAGGCGCTGTCGCGGCGGGCAAAGCCCTCTCCGCTCCCTCTTGTCAATCTTGCCTACCTTGGTGAGGGGCATGTCGTCGACGGCGATCAGCCGCTCGGGGTGCTTATGCTTAGCCACCCCGGCGGACTCCATGGCGGCGCGGATCCGTTCGAGCCCGAGCGGGCCGCCCTCCTTGAGACTCACGTAGACGCATACCCGCTCGCTGAACACGGGGTCGAGCATCGCGACGGCGGCCGCTAGATCGAAGCTGTCATAGCGGTAGACGAGGTCCTCCACCTCTTCGCACGAAATCTTCTCGCTGCCTCGGTTGATCATGTCGAGATGTAGCCATCCTCGGTGAAGGGACCGCGCGTTCGTCTCAGGTGCGCGGTAGCATCCGCGCGGGGTGTAGCGGATCGGTTTCCTGCTCGAGCATAGATCGACGGCTCATCAGATGCCTCCAGAGTTCTTTTCGTCGGTTATGTCGGTGTGGTGATCAGCGGCGGCGCTGGCGCTTGCCGCCCAGAACGCGCGGACTGCCATGGTGATCGCTTCGTCTTTGGTGAGGCGATCACCACGGGCCGCGGCTTCGTCGCGTGCCTGGTTGATGTACTCGAAGACGTCCGGAGGTAGTCGGAAGGTCGCGGGGTGTTTTTCGATGCGCTGGACATTGTACGGGCCGCGCTTCTTGCCGGTGCGGGGCGACGTGTCACACCCCAATCAGGGCGGCTTCGACGTCGTCATCGGCAACCCACCCTACGTCAACCGGCGCGAGCTCAGCTACCGCATCACCGGCTTCGAGACAGACAACGTCGACGACATCTACGCCTTCCTGCTGCGAGCGCTCGGCGCAGATCACGCGCCCGGATGGCCGGCTCAGCCTGATCGTTCCCATCCGCAGCCAGTTCGCCGATCGCGACGAGTCACTGCGGAAGTTCTACGAGCGGCGGTTCGATGCGATCTGGGTGAGCACCTTCCAGGAACGCCCGGCTGCCCTGTTCCAGGTGAAGGTGCGCAGCACGATCATCACCGCCGCCGGGTATGGCAGCGTCTCCGAGCTGCACACGACGCTCACCCACAGCTGGATCGAGGCGTTCCGTCCGCATCTGATGGCGACACTGCGGTATTCGCTTCGGCCCGCCGGCTCGCGGACCCCGAACTGGTATGCGCGCCAGCAGCGACGCGATGTTCGAGCTGATCGACACGCTGCTTGCGAAGGGCACGATCTCCTCGACGCCGCTTGTCCGTGTGAGCGACTACTCCGTCGGTTTCAAGAAGACCGCCACGTACTTCCTGAGCACGTACACGGTGCCGCCGGTCACCTACGACAAGACCACGCACGCCACGGTGCCCCTCAACGAGGGGAAGCTGTTCGTTCAGAACCGGAAGGACCAGCTCGCGGCCAGCGCGATCGCGGCGTCGCGGCTGGCGTTCCTGTGGTGGACGTTCACGGGCGACTGCTTCAACGTCACCAAGGGCACGAATGTCGCAGATCCCATTCTCCCCGCACGCTTACGGGCAGGACACGTTCGATGCTCTGGTGGAGCTCGGCGAGAGGATCGAGGAGGCGCTGCCGGCCGTGCGCTCCTGGGATCTCAACTCCGGGAAGTACGTGGGGCGGGTACGCGATCCCCGAACTGCGTCATCTCACCGGTCAGGCCGACGAGATCATGCTGGAGGCGATCGGCCGCATCGATCTGCTGCCGGAGATCCAGTACGCCCACGCCCGGATGTACAAGAGCACCGGGATTTCCGCGACGACACTGCGAAAGTTGCCGTTCGAGGTCGAGGTGTGACGCGCGACATCCGCACGGGTCCTTTGCCCTCGAGCGACTGCGATCGTTCGTCCGGGTCAGGATCCTCTGAGTGATGGATATGACAGGTAGGCGCTACCGGATGAGTTGACCCATCTCCCAGTCGCCGAGAGGGATCGTCCGACAAGTTCTGTCAGCGGTCCAAGCGGGACGGTGGCGGTCAGGTTGATCATCGCCGCACAGCATAGAACGCGTTCTCGAACTCGATGGGCGGGACGACACACCGACAGCGGTGGGGTGCCTACCCTTCTCAGGCGGAGTCACGGAGCGAGGTGACAAGCTCCGCGGGGAGGGCAAAGACCTTCTCGAGCAACGGGAGAAGGTCCCGGACTGCCTCGAGGTGCTGCTCTTCGGTCAGATCGTCGATCGCCGGAGGCTCGTCGCCAGTCCAGCCGATCGCTTCCGCCACGATCGTCAGGGACCAGGAGTCCCACCTGAGCCGCCCCTCGGATCGCAGCTGCTCCCGGAACTGACCGAGCACGCCCACGGGCTGAAACGCATTGCGATCGCGCGCGAGCTCGTCGCGAACGTACAACATCGCCGTTTCGAAACCGAGCAGGAACGTGTGCACTCGCTCGAACGTGACGGGCTGCCCGATATACATTCCGGATCGCTTCACGAATGCCTCGGCGATCGAGTAGACCGGCAACTCGGCCGGCCCGTTAGTTTCACTCATCTCGACTTCCCTGCCAGCAGCTCAGGAGACGGTCATTACCCGCGGCGCCGTTTGCGGCCCCAGTAGGCGCGAAGCGCAACGGTGACGATCTCGTCCTTGGTGAGGCGGTCGCCGCGGCTGGCTGCATCCTGCTTGGCCCAGTCCATCAGTTCAAGCGCGTCGTCGGGGAGACGGATCGAGACGGGCTTCTTCTGGACGTAGACGACGTTGTAGGGCCCCCGCTTCTTCTTCGCCGGCGGTGGCGTCTCCGCCTCGGCCGACTCAGGAGGCGTCGCGCTCGCCGCTGCCGGCTTCTGGCTTGCGCGAGGTGCGCGTGCGGGTGCTTCGGACGTCGCTGCCTGGTCGACGTCGCTGGGTGACTTCCTCAGCGGGGGGCGCGGCCTTGCGTGCGCGGGGCTTCGCTGCAGCTGTGGGCTTCTTCGGGGCGGCCATGGTCACTGACCACCTCCTCGGTTTCCACGGCGGCGAGCGCGGCGCTCCTCGATGCGCCGCTTCTCTTCCATGCTGATGAGCTCCGCCGGCGACAGCGAGCGGGGGCGGCGAGTGCGGCCGCGCTCGGCCTGCCTCTGGTACTCGGTCGTCTTGGCCGTGCTGACGACGTTGAGGGTGACGCCGGTGATGGTGTCGCGGCTGGTGTCGAGGTTCACGTATCGGTTCTTCGACTCTTCGCGGAACCAGCCGAGGGCGTCGCCGCCGTTCTCGTGGATGCGCTTGAGCATCGTCGAGGCGTTGTACGAGTTGACCTCCATCACGCGGCCGTTGGAGAAGGTCAGGTGGGCGGTGATCTGCTTCTGCTTGTCGTGGGACTGGCCCTTGGCGGCGTTGCGGACCTGCTTGATCAGTTCGGCGTTCGCCTGCTCGCGGCCCTTCGCGGTGCGGCCCTTGGGGATGCGCATCTCGATGTACCGGTCGCCCCCGGTGGCGTATGCCACGTCGACGCGCAGCCGACCACCCTGGCGACCCTCAACGTAGGTGCCGCTGAGGTCTTCGGGGATGACGGGCTTGGCGCCGGCCTTGCCTCGCACGGGGGCGATCGAGCCGTCCTTGCGCCGGCGCCGCGGCGGGACGTGGGTGAGGCGTCCGGTGTCAGCGAGCTCCTGGAGCGCCTGGCGGTAGAGGGCGCCGCTGGTTTCGCCGTTGAGGATCTTGCGGACCATTCGAGGCGAGCGGTGCAGCTCCTCGGCGATCTCGGCCGTGCTGATGCCCTTGCGCCGCAGATCGCGGATGAGGTCTTGGGCGGTGCGCTGCTGGTCAGCCATCAGCCCTTCTCCTCTGCCTGCTCGAGCGCCTTGGCGATGCCGGCCCGCTCGGCACGTGCTTTCAGCGCGTCACGCTGCCGCAGCGTCTCCGGCGTGATGAAGGATCCGTTGAGGTAGCCCTGCAGGCGCAGGCGCCCGGTCTTGCCGTCGTCGCCGCCGCCGATGAACCGGTCCGGCAGGGACCACGCCGGCAGCTTGGTCGTGTAGATCGCATCACCCTGGATGCCGATGAGCGTCGAGGGGTCGACCGTGAGAGCACCGGAGGTGTAGCCGCCGAGGGAGCTGGGGCCGTGGAGGACGCGAGCGCGTGCGCGACCCACAGACCTGGGCGGCGAGCTCCGGGTGGTAGAAGCTTCGGGTGCGGTCGTTCGGGCGCGACGGGATGCGATAGATCCAGAGGTTGCCCTGTCGCAGCATCTTGGCCCTGTACTCGGGCGGGACGTCATCGGGCGACGCGGCGACGCGGGTCTCGTCGCGGCCCGCGGCGGCGAATGCACCGATCGAGTGCAGCATGATGTTCCGCAGCGCGGCGAGCACAGCGCGGCGCAGGTCCGGGTGCATCTCGTCCTGCAGCTGGACTCGCTCGCGGGCGCGCGTCATGCGCTCGGTGAAGGTGTCTAGAGGCTTGGCCTTGCGGAACACCACGGCCTCGTGAGGGCGGATCTCCCACCCGTGCTTGAGGGCGACGTGGATCTCGCTGCCGTCGGCCCAGGTGTCGTGCACCGCTCCGGGCCGGTTCGGATAGAACCAGCCTTCGCGAACGTCCAGGTGCTTCACACCGAGCAGGCCAACGTGGTTCCAGCCCTGAGGGACGCGGAACCGCACGTGGAAGCGGGCGCGCGCGTAGGGGTCTTGCTCGAGCAGCTCGTACGCGGCGGCCTGGTTCAGCCGGATCGCGGGGCCGATACCGAGCTCGCGCCCGACGCCGGCGAACATGAACCGGCCGTCGACGTAGGCGAACTCGCTGATCTTCTTCGTCTTGGCCGGGTCGATCAGCGGGACGCAGTCCTCGTGCTTGGCGAACGACTCCCCCGCGACCAGGTGGTCGTAGTGGTGCAGGCCCGAGGTGAAGTGGATCTCCTGGGCGATGTCGTCTTCGACCGGCACGGGGTTGATGTTCTTCGGCAGCGACAGCGCCCACAGGTTCGTTCCGGTGGCGGCAGGGCTGTTGAACAGGCGCGCGTTCTCGTCGGCGTGGCGAATGATCGACGCGGTGACGTTCCAGGCCAGACGAGCCTGGGCAGGGGTCAGCGGCCCGTCGCCGAACCACTCCTCCGCGGTGCGGACTTCGATCTTGAAGCCGGTGACCGCGTGCTCGAACCGACCGGTGGGCGGGCCGTTGTTGACCCAGTGGGCTCCGGGCTTCCAGTTCGGGGTCTGGACGTACAGCCAGTGCCGCACGCCAGGCGCAGGCTCGGGGCGCTTCCCGGTCAGCATGATGCGGTTAGCGCCGTACGAGGCAGCCGTGTCGAGCAGGTCCGTCAGGTTGGGGTTCTTGCGGCGCTCGCCGATGACGGGGCGAACGGGCGTGCCGGCGTCGGTGACGCCTTGCCGGTGGTCTGGTCGACCCAGATCGTGGGCACGTCCTTCGGCGTCCACGGCTTGGGTCGGTAGTTCAGCTCGTCCATCTCACCCCCTCATTCGTCAGGTTATATTAGTCAAGAGTGCTTGAAAATTGCAATCAGATTTCGCAGTCGACGGGCGCTCCATGAAGGTCTGGCGGGGTCGCTAGGACGCGAGGCGGCCGCCGTAAGAGCGCCCGCGTCCGTGGTAGGACTTCTGCGCCTTCCGCAGCCCTTCCTCGGTCATCCCCAGCAGGAGGGCGATCTCTCGCTGGGTCAGCTCGGCCGCGCGCGCCTCGTCGACGACTTTG
Organism: Microbacterium sp. NRRL B-14842; assembly: GCF_050470785.1. Taxonomy (NCBI): domain Bacteria; kingdom Bacillati; phylum Actinomycetota; class Actinomycetes; order Micrococcales; family Microbacteriaceae; genus Microbacterium; species Microbacterium sp. NRRL B-14842. The sequence continues at coordinate 11,538 of NZ_JBFLUM010000053.1, forward strand.
CCGCGGCGTTCGCGCAGCTCGTCCGCTTGCGCGAGCTGCTGGCCGATGCGACGGAGCTCCTCACGGATGGCGTCCGCGTCCTTGTTAGCCATGCGCCCCAGCATCCCCAACCAAGTTGGGTCTGGTTGCCGCGGCGCGCCGTAACCGCGAAAGTGGTTATATTCATCCAGCTGAGAGGAGCGCTGATGACCGGACGGCACCTCACCACGGCGGACGTCGCCGAGAAGCTCGGCGTGTCCGTCGTCGCGGTCTACAAGATGCGCTCCATCAGCAACAAGCTGCGCAGAGCCGGCCAGGAGGGTCCTCTGCTCCCCGAGCCGGTTGCCATAGAAGGCAACTCCCCGCTCTACGACGAGGCCGCGATCGACGCATTCGCGCAGGAGCGCGCGCGCAGGGCGCCCTCGCAGCGCGGCCGCCGGCCGCGACTGATGCCGGGACTGGCGCGCGATGCGGCTTTCGCGGAGCGGTTGCGGGCGGCGATCGCGGACGGGGCGGGGGCGCCCGAGGTTCCCACGCAGGCGGCTCTGATCGACCTGCTCGGCTTGAACGTCGTCACGTTCGGTGAGCGGATGCGAGGGCGCACCCGCTGGACCGACGCCGAGCTCGAGGTGATCAGGCGCACCCTCGGTGTCGACACGACGGATGCGAACGAGGTCGTAGACCGCGCTCGCGCGGCCAAGCGTCAGGCGCGCGCGGCGAGATCCCACGCGGGTTCGTAGCGGCTTCACGACATGCTCCCGCTCTCGTCGCTGGCTTGCTGGGCAGCGCAGGTTGAGAGCGTGTCCACGAGCGCACCGCGGTCGGCTTCGTCGACCGCGAGGTGCCAGGTGTCGACGATCTCCGTGTAGCGGGCGACGTAGGTGCACACGTAGTCGGCGTTCGATGGCAGCCACAGGGCTGGCCCGTGGTCGTTCTTGGCCGCATTCGTGTTGCCATCGACGGCGACGATGTTGTCGAACGAGTTGGCGAACTGAATGCGCTGCTGCTCGGTCCACGCCCACGCGCCCCCGGCGTGCGCCGCCGAAAGGCTGACGATGTGGTCGATCTGGACGCCGGAGCTTCCCGGGGCTCCAGGGGCGGCGATCCGGTCGTGCTCGAACTCAATGCGTGTGCCCGTGTACGGATCGGGGTCGAGCACAGCCGGAGAGCACCGTGCAACCGTCACGGACGACGTCCTGCAGCTGGACGGCGAGGAGATCGTCTCGCTGATCGCAGCCGTTTCCCTCGATGTCGATCCAGCGCTCGCCGAACGTGGCGCGGCGATACTCGGGAATCTCCTCGGTGGGATCGATCAGCGGCAGCTCCTGCGCGACTGCGGCGAGCGCGGTGTAGTCGTAGGTCGGGTCCGGGGCGGGTGCCTGCGGGCGCGTCCATGTGTCGATCCAGGAGGTGATGCCCAGCTGGTGGGCGCCGAAGCCGAGCGCGAGAGCTGCGACCGCGGCGAGGGCTGTGCTGGCGCGGCGGGTGCGTCGGTTCATCTGCGCTCCTTTGCCTGTGCGGTGTCGGCTTGGTCGAGCAGCAGTATGGTTCGGGCGATCTGGGTGCGTGCCTCGTCGATGACCTCGAGGGTTTCGTCGTCGGCGTCGAGCTCTGAGAGTGCGTGGCTCTGGCGGCGGAGCTGGTCGCCGAGGTGGAACATGCCGGCACTGAGGAGGACCTCGGCGAGCGCGGCCGCGCGGGCGCCTTGGTGGTCGGCGCTGACGGCGAGGTCGTCGATGATCTCGATGAGGGTTGCGCGGGATCCCATCGTTGGGTCTTCTCCTGGAGTGAGCTCGCGGAGCGCTTCACGGTTGAGCAGCGTCTGGAAGAGCCTGTGCATCCGTTGGGTGAGGGGGCGGCCGTCGCGGCGGGTGCAGTTGAGCGCGAACTCGCGGAAGCTCCATCGGACGGTGACGGGTGTGCCGGTCTGGATGGTCATGGCTTCCTGGAGGCGCACGGCGATGTCGGTCATCAGTGCTCCTCGGTTCGGCCCAGGTGGGGGGATCTGCTTGAGGTGGGCGCCGCGGCCGTTGCCGAGCTGGGGGGAGATCGCGCAGCTGGGCAGGTGCAGTCTCGCGTTCGGCCCGTGGCCTGCTGCCGCGTGGGGTGTGGGCTGCCGCGTTGGCCGGGTGTGCCGGGCGCCTCGCTGAGTCAGCGGGAGGGGGTTGAAGCGCAGCGACAGGGCCCAGCGATGGCCGCCGAGCGCGCGGACGACCCGCAGCCACTCTCCCTCTTTGGTGGAGTCGATGGTGAAGGTGTTCGGCTGGTCAGACATCTGCGGCTTCTTCGGTGCGAAGGGGCTGTTCTTGGCGTCGCGGAGCATCTGCCGGGTGATCGGCTCGGTCTCCTCGAGCGAGGCGAGCGAGAAGTAGTGGCGGCGGGCGCGGCCGCTTCGGTGCAGTGAGCAGCTGGCGGTTGCCGTGGTTCGGGCATCCTCCCTTGCTGCGGCATCCGGCCAGGTAGCCGGCGGTGGTGCCGTGCAGGGCGGCTTCGAGGATGTCGAGCGTCTTGCTCATCAGGCGGCCTGCCGGAGTCCGAGGTCGTCACGGTCGCGGTCGATGGTGCGGACGTCGACGCCGAGCAGGTCGCTGAGTGGGTGAGGCTGAGTCCGCGTTCGGTCCCGCGTCGGGTGGCTTCGAGGCGCTCGTCTCGGGTGAGGCGGACGTTCTGGCCGGCGAGAGCGAGCTCGATCGCGATCTCGTCGAGCAGGGGTTCCTGCCCGGCTGTGGGCGGTGCCGGGTCGGTGTCGATGTCGTCCCAGGCCAGCGGCGGCAGCCAGCCGTGCCGGCGTGCGACGTGAGTGCGTAGGAGCGGCCGACCCGCTGCGCTCGGGTGTGGGTGGGGGGCTGCTGGTCCCAGAGCTCGTCGTAGAGCGCGGCGATGTCGTCGTGGACACGGATGTCCACGTAGGCGCCTTCGAGTGCCTTGTTGACCTTCCAGCGCGGGTAGCCGAGTCGGCGTGCGATCTCGTGGTGGTTCCATCCGATCGCGGCCAGAGCCTGGAGGCGCCGGCGGGTGCCGCGGCCGTTGACTCGGCCCTGCGCGGCGAGAGTGCTGCTGTCGGGGGTGACTGCGAGGAGTTTGCGGGCGGTGGCGCCGGTGACGAACCGTGCCGTCTCGCTGTTGAGCAGGCGACGGACCGTGGCGCCGCCGACGCCGGCGCTGATGGCGATCCGTTCGGGGATCATCCCGGTGTCGACCAGTGCCTGCAGGTGCTGCCGGATCGGCTCGATGGGTTGGTGCGCGTCCTGGTATCGCCCGTAGGCCAGGAGACGGTAGCGGTCGCGGCGGCGGCGCGCGTTGCCGTCCATGCAGGCGCGGCACCCGCAGAGGTGGACGACGTAGCAGGTGGAGGTCAGCCCGTGCTTGTGGTCCGGCGGGCAGGTGTGGGTCCGCATCTTCTCCTCCTCACAGATGGTTATATTCCCGAATATAACCCGTTCCCGAGGGTTTGGAACCCCCTCACTGCTAAGGGGTGGCCCCAGAGGCTCGAAGTCGACAATCTGAACGAGCTACAACGTTTGTTGCGGTTTCTCGCTACACTGTGCGCATGGCAGGATCAACTTTCGCTCGTCTGGGCGAGCTCGCGTCACAGCGTTGGGGCCTGGTGACCACCGCCCAGGCGCTCGAGGCTGGCGTGGCGCGCCCGACCCTGACGCGCCTCGCCAACAGCGGCGCGCTCATCCGCGTCGCGCGCGGCGTCTACCGCCTCGCCGGCGCGCCAGAGCACGAGCAGGAGGCGATCCTCGCGACCTGGCTCGCCCTCGGCGGCGCCGACCGTCCCCGCACAGACACCGGCGTCCCGCCCGTCGTCGCCGCAGGCCAGACGGCCGCGCAGCTGCATGGCATCGGCGACTGGTTCCCCGGGCCACTCGAGTTCGTCGTTCCCACCCGCCGCGGTACCCGCCTGGACGGGGTGCGGCTCCGCACCCGCGAGCTCGCGCCCACCGAGGTGGTCTCCGTCGACGGGATGCCGACCATGAGCGTCGAGCGCACGATCGCCCGACCTGATCGAGCAGTGGGTCGACCGCTCCCTCGTCGCCGATGCGCTCGCCGACGCCGCGGACGCGGGAAAGCTGCTCTCCCCCGCCCGCCTGACCGAGTATCTGGAGCCGCTGGCCAAGCCCAACAAGTACCCCTCGGGTGCCGCGCTCGCGGCTGATCTGCTCGCTCTTGCGGGCGTCGACGCGGTGGTGCCGGCCGATGCCTGAGCCCGACGGCTACAAAGACTGGACGGGGCTTGCGCAGGCGATCAAGGCGGCCGCGACGAAGGCAGCCGTGACGGCGCGAGCGCGCTGGATGTGAATGCGCAGATCGTGCAGGCACAGCACGATCGTTTCCTCAGCCGGGTCTTTGCGGAGGGGGAAGAGTCCGAGTGGCTGCTCAAGGGCGGCACGGCGATGCTCGCCCGGGTGCCGAAGTCACGGTCGACGAAAGACCTGGATCTGGCCTCGACCGGCGCCGCCGATCTGGATGCCGCGCAGCAGGCGCTCGAGCAGGCAGCCGCGCGTGATCTCGGCGACCATGTGCGTTCCAGCTCACCCGTGCCCGTGCGACCGGGCGAGGAGAGAACCAGCCGGGTGTCGCGACCCGCGCCTGGTGTTCACATGTCTGGACGCGAACACCGGCCGGAGGATCTCCGACATCCCCATCGACGTGGTCGTCGGCCCTCCCCCGGTCGGCCGCGTCGAGACGATCGAGCCGTCGACGCGGCTGCAGCTGGGGCGGCCGGTCCCGTCGCACCCCTACCGGCTGTTCCCGATCTCCGATCAGGTCGCGGAGAAGGTCACTGCGACGATGAGCACCTACAACGGCCGCCCCAGCAGCCGCGCGAAAGACCTGGTGGACATCGTCACCATTGCACGCACGCAGCGCGTCGACCTGCGCGAGCTGCAGATGGCCATCGACGCGAAGCGTGCACTGTCAAAGCTCGACTCGTTCACTACGTTCACGGTCCCGGACGGTTGGGACGGTCCCTACCGGGTGCTCGCGGCCGGCACGCCCTCAGCCGGCGGGATCACCGATCTGGGTGAGGCCGTGGCTCTCGCGCGTCAGCTGATCGATCCCGCGCTCGCCGACGCGCCCGTGCAACCGGGGACGGTCTGGGTCCCTGGCTCAGGCTGGACACAGAACCCTCCGCCGCCGGAGCCGGGCGGCAGCGGATCCCCTTCGGGGGAGGTCCACGTGCGCGCGCACGTGCGCTCCGGTTATCCCGTCACGGAGCACTGGCGCGCAGCGCGCGGCTCAGCCCAGGAGTGACCGCGTCAGTGCGCCGCGTCGTACGCCTCGAGGATGGACGCGGGAACCCTGCCGCGATCGCTGACCTGGTGTCCGTTCTGACTGGCCCATTCACGCACCGTGTTGAGATCGGCCCGTCCGCCCCGCGACGTCCTCGCCGGACGCCGGGTGGCTGCGCCGATGCGGCGCGCGCTCTTGGCCCAGGCCTCGAACTCGAGATCGATCTCGAGTTGCTTTCCGTCGATCGCGAAGGTCGCGGGATCGAGCCGCTCGCCAGGTCGCGCACACCACCGCGAAGGGCGGCGTCATCGCGATGACGAAGTCGCTCGCTGCGGAGGGCGCCCGCTACGGCGTCCGCGCGAACTCGATCTCGCCTGGCTTCGTCAGCACCCCGGCGACGGACAAGGCGGTGGATGCGGA
>NZ_JBFLUM010000054.1:0-24805 GCF_050470785.1 Microbacterium sp. NRRL B-14842
TCGCCGACCGCAGCGCCTGCCAGGGCTACGCCAATTGCGTTGTCGCCGCGGGCGACTACTTCGACCTAGATGACGACGCCCTAGTGATCGTTCTGCGCGAGGACCTGCCCCGACAGTGACCGCAAGCGAGTAGAGGAGGCGGCGCGCAGCTGCCCCGTCTCCGCCTTGGTTGTGGAGGACTGACGTGTCGCGGGTCGTCATCGTCGGCGCCTCTGTTGGTGGGCTCAAGACCGCCCAAGCCCTTCGAAGCGAGGGATTCGAGGGCGAGATCGTCCTGATTGACCAGGAACGCCATCCCACCTACGACAAACCTCCGCTCTCGAAGAAGTACCTCACCGGTGAGACGGCGCGACACGAGATCGAGCTTCTCTCCGAGCACGAGACGCGGGGGATCGGAGCCATCTCAATCTTCGGCACGCCCGCCGGCATCCCTCAACCTCGAAGGCCAGGTTGTGACGCTCGAGGACGGTACAGCCGTCTCATACGACACACTCGTGATCGCCACCGGGTCACGCGCCCGTCGCTCTCCGTGGGGTGAAGGTGAGCATATTCACTTGCTGCGTACCAGCGGCGATGCCGAGCGCTTGCGGATGAGCTGGCCACAGCGCGGCACCTTGTGGTCATCGGCGCAGGCTTCATCGGGGGGGAGGCTGCCGCAACGGCGATCACGGCGGGCGTACGGTCAGCATGGTTGACCCGTTCCCGGCGCCGATGTCGCGGGTGCTCAATGCCGAAGTCGGCCAGATCTTCAGCCGCAAGTATGCCCAGGAGGGCGTCGAGGAGTACTTCGGAAGGACAGTCGAAGGCGTCGAACAGACGGCAGACGGGGTGCGCGTGGTGCTCGATGGCGGCGAGATCATCGAGGCCGATGCAGCTCTCGTCGGTATCGGAGCTGTGGTCAACACAGAGTGGCTCGAGGGTTCCGGCATCGAACTCGACAACGGGGTGACCTGCGACTCTGGGCTGCGGGCCATCGGGCATCCTGAGATCTTTGCCGTCGGCGATATCGCACGTTGGGCGAGTGCGTCGCGCAACGTCTCGCTGCGCCTCGAACATTGGACCAATGCCGTTGATCAGGCTCGCGTCGTCGCACACAACATCGTCCACCCTGATGATTGCGAGGACTACGACACGACCGAGTATGTCTGGAGCGACCAGTACGACTGGAAGATCCAGATCGTCGGGCATACCGGATCTGATCACTGGACGATGGTGGGCGACCCTGCGCAGGACCGCTTCGCCGTCGTGTACGGCGAGAGCCAAGGGCAGGCCGAAGGTGCCGTCATCGTGAACTGGCCGCGTGCCCTCGTCGACGCCCGCCGCTCGGTCGCCTCGCGAGCGAAGGCGGACGAGCTGATACATCGGCTGCGCGCCCTCCTCGAGCCCTCGAGCACGGCTCCGGCGAAGGCGGCCGCCCGATGAGAGCTGACGACACCACCCTCCCCCTCCTGCACGGTCACCGCATCCCGCGAATCGGGGTGGGCACGTGGCCACTCACGGGAGACGAGTGCGCAACGATGGTCGAGAAGGCGGTCGGCTACGGTTACCGCCTGTTCGATACGGCGTACAAGTACGCGAATGAGGAGGCCGTCGGTGCCGGTCTGCGTGCATCGGGCATCCCTCGTGACGAGGTCTTCATCACGAGCAAGTTCAACAAGGAGGACCACAGCGTCGAGGGAGTGCAGCGCGCGTACGACCGATCGCTGAAGACCCTTCGCGTCGACTACCTCGATCTGTTCCTGATCCATTGGCCGGTTCCGGCCCTCGACCGATACGTCGAAGCGTGGAAGGGTCTGGTGAGACTGCTCGAAGAGGGACGAGTGAAGGCGATCGGCGTCTCCAACTTCAAGTCTCACCACCTTCAGCGCGTCGTCGACGCGACCGGTGTCGTCCCCGACGTCGATCAGATCCAGCTCAGCGTCGACATCGCCCGTGTCGAACAGCGCAGCTTCCAGCGCGCTCACGGCATCCTGACCGAGGCGTGGAGCCCGCTCGGACGCGGAGGAGCCCTGCTGTCCGATCCCGCGGTGACCGCGATCGCGTCGAAGTATGACAAGTCGCCCGCACAGGTCCTACTGCGCTGGCACATCGAGGAAGGGATCGTTCCCGTCCCGCGCGCCGGCGATGAGAAGCATCTCGCGCAGAACATCGACGTCTTCGATTTCACGCTCAGCTCGGAGGATATGGCGACGCTGAGTGGGCTGGATCAAGGCGAAGAAGCCGCCCGCGACCCGGACGATCCGGCCAACGGGCACTGAGGCCCACGGCGGCGGGTCGGTCGCTCCCGCAGCCACGCTCATCAGCGGCGTGTTCGCGTGCGCAGCGCATCCATGGGCGCTACGACGACCCGGGCCGGTTCACCCCAACAGTTCGGCGAGGCGGATCGCGGCGTCCTGCAGTGACCGCGCTAGGGACTTGACCTTGCCCGGCGGTAACCGCTGCACGGGCGCGGAGGCGTTGATCGCCAGTCGCAGTCCCGACGAGACGTGGACCGGGACCGCGACGCTCGCCACGCCGTCCTCGCTTTCCTGCCGATTCACGGCATAACCGTCCAGTCGTGTCCGAACCAGTTCGGCGACGAGTTCGTCTCGGGAACGTATGGAGTTCGGTGTGACGATCTCGAGCTGCTCGTCCGGGTACAGCCGGAAGAGCTGCTCGTCGCTCAGCTCGGCAAAGCAGCGGCCTTGCCGGTCGAGGTGCAATGCGCCGGCAGGGTCTTGCCAGTCTCGAAACCACGCGCACGGCCACATCGGGCTCGGCAACGGCGAGGAATCGGACATGGTTGCCCTCGAGCGTGCCCAGGTGGCAGGTCTCACCGAGGGCGGCGCTGAGGTCCTCGAGGATCGGCTGCGCCAGTCTCGGACATCCATCCTGCGCAGCACCGAGAAGGCCACCGTCGTCAGCGCCGGGCCAGGCCGTAAGCCTTGGTCACCGGTTCTGCCGCACGAAGCCGCGCCATGCCAGCATCGCGAGAAGTCGGTGCGCGGTCGAGGTCGCCACCCCGAGGAGGGCACCGGCGTCCGTGAGCCGCAGCTCGTGCTCCTCACCCAGCAGCAGGATCAGCTTCAGCGCGTTGTCGACCGACTCGATCGGATACTGGGGTGGATCGCCCGGCGACCGAGCTGTCGATTCTGCACGGCAGAAAGCTTACTTGCAACGTGGGCGCGCTCCTCCTGCACCGCGCGCTCCGATGCCGACCCGACAGGCGGAGGATCGTCTCGCGGTGCCACTGCAGCCCGTGCCACCCCACGCCGCCCGCGTGGCTCCTGTGACGGCCCCGACGGCCCAGGCGCTCTACGGTCGGAGCAGGACCTTCAGGCTGCTGGACGCGTCGCGGGACTGCTCGAAGGCGGCGGCGGCATCGTCGAAGGCGAACTCGTGGGTCGCCAGCGGCGACAGATCGATCCCTGGGCGTCGGACGCCTGACGATCGACTCGAGGACGGCCTCGTACTCGCGATGAGCGATGGCGAACGACTGCGGGTGCCACAACTGATAGATGTGTAAGCAGCGTTCCGGGTAGGAGTCCACTACCCGCCCCAACGGGATGTCTGCACGCGCGACGCAGCAGCGGAGGAACGCGTGGTGCGCCACCAGCCAGGCGTCCATGTCACCGACTGCAGCGCCGCATCCATTAGCGTCCCGTACTCGCGCGAAGCGCCGATCTCGGAGCGCAGCATCCGTCCACCGTCCGGCGCGCGCCTAAGGACTCCAGCTGAAGCCGGACACCGTAGAGCTGGTCGACCTCTTCTACGTCCGGGTGATACACCGTCGCTCGGCGATGGTATCGGCCTCGTTTGAGCCTTTCTTCCCGCAGCAAGCGAAACGCCTCGTGCAAATGACCTCCCCGTCGATCCAGGTCTTTTCAACTTTCCATCCTGCGTGAGGCGGCAGTGGCGGTGACACTCCACTGCTCGGAAGAGCACTATTTCGCGCTATTGATTCCGGACCCCGATGGTCGGAAGCTGTTCAGTGCCGCGTCATCGGCGCAATACGCTGGGAGACGGGGCTTCTCTGCCCGGGAGGACACCATGCAACCAGATAACCTCACGGTCACGGCTCGGGTGGCGCGCACAGCCGTCCCCGGGCGGCTGGACGATCTCACCGAGTGGGCGCATGGTTTCACCGGCCGGGCCCAGTCGTTCCCCGGCTACCGGGAGTCGAAGGTCCGAGTCTCGGAACGGCACCGGCGCCAGGTTGTCGTCGAGATCACGTTCGCTTCCCCCCCTGACCTCATCCGGTGGGAGGACAGTAAGGAGCGGCAGGCGCACCTGCAACAGGCCGTGCCGCTCACGATCGGGCAGGCCCGTCCACTGACTCCGGACGCCCTCACCGGTGCAATCCCGACGCCGGTCCCGCGCGCCGCGGTGGTGGACGGCGATTTTAGTGTGGATCGCGCTTGGTACCGCCTGCCATGTTCAACGCCTACTTCATCGCTCCGCTCCTGACCGGCCTGCCGCCGTACCTCCAGATCCTATGTACGACGCCACTGACCGTCGCGTGCGTCATCTGGGTGATGTTGCCTCTATTGCACGCGCTCGAGGAGAGCATCCGCCACTGGCTCGCGTGGCGGCGCGGGCGCTGAGCGTCTGCCCCATTAGGCGCTGTCGCGGCGGGCAAAGCCCTCTCCGCTCCCTCTTGTCAATCTTGCCTACCTTGGTGAGGGGCATGTCGTCGACGGCGATCAGCCGCTCGGGGTGCTTATGCTTAGCCACCCCGGCGGACTCCATGGCGGCGCGATCCGTTCGAGCCCGAGCGGGCCGCCCTCCTTGAGACTCACGTAGACGCATACCCGCTCGCTGAACACGGGGTCGAGCATCGCGACGGCGGCCGCTAGATCGAAGCTGTCATAGCGGTAGACGAGGTCCTCCACCTCTTCGCACGAAATCTTCTCGCTGCCTCGGTTGATCATGTCGAGATGTAGCCATCCTCGGTGAAGGACCGCGCGTTCGTCTCAGGTGCGCGGTAGCATCCGCGCGGGGTGTAGCGGATCGGTTTCCTGCTCGAGCATAGATCGACGGCTCATCAGATGCCTCCAGAGTTCTTTCGTCGGTTATGTCGGTGTGGTGATCAGCGGCGGCGCTGGCGCTTGCCGCCCCAGAACGCGCGGACTGCCATGGTGATCGCTTCGTCTTTGGTGAGGCGATCACCACGGGCGCGGCTTCGTCGCGTGCCTGGTTGATGTACTCGAAGACGTCCGGAGGTAGTCGGAAGTCGCGGGGTGTTTTTCGATGCGCTGGACATTGTACGGGCCGCGCTTCTTGCCGGTGCGGGGCGACGTGTCACACCCCAATCAGGGCGGCTTCGACGTCGTCATCGGCAACCCACCCTACGTCAACCGGCGCGAGCTCAGCTACCGCATCACCGGCTTCGAGACAGACAACGTCGACGACATCTACGCCTCCTGCTGCGAGCGCTCGGCGCAGATCACGCGCCCGGATGGCCGGCTCAGCCTGATGTCGTTCCCATCCGCAGCCAGTTCGCCCGATCGCGACGAGTCACTGCGGAAGTTCTACGAGCGGCGGTTCGATGCGATCTGGGTGAGCACCTTCCAGGAACGCCCGGCTGCCCTGTTCCAGGTGAAGGTGCGCAGCACGATCATCACCGCCGCCGGGTATGGCAGCGTCTCCGAGCTGCACACGACGCTCACCACAGCTGGATCGAGGCGTTCCGTCCGCATCTGATGGCGACACTGCGGTATTCGCTTCGGCCCGCCGGCTCGCGGACCCCGAACTGGATGCGCGCCAGCAGCGACGCGATGTTCGAGCTGATCGACACGCTGCTTGCGAAGGGCACGATCTCCTCGACGCCGCTTGTCCGTGTGAGCGACTACTCCGTCGGTTTCAAGAAGACGCCACGTACTTCCTGAGCACGTACACGGTGCCGCCGGTCACCTACGACAAGACCACGCACGCCACGGTGCCCCTCAACGAGGGGAAGCTGTTCGTTCAGAACCGGAAGGACCAGCTCGCGGCCAGCGCGATCGCGGCGTCGCGGCTGGCGTTCCTGTGGTGGACGTTCACGGGCGACTGCTTCAACGTCACCAAGGGCACGATGTCGCAGATCCCATTCTCCCCGCACGCTTACGGGCAGGACACGTTCGATGCTCTGGTGGAGCTCGGCGAGAGGATCGAGGAGGCGCTGCCGGCCGTGCGCTCCTGGGATCTCAACTCCGGGAAGTACGTGGGCGGGTACGCGATCCCGAACTGCGTCATCTCACCGGTCAGGCCGACGAGATCATGCTGGAGGCGATCGGCCGCATCGATCTGCTGCCGGAGATCCAGTACGCCCACGCCGGATGTACAAGAGCACCGGGATTTCCGCGACGACACTGCGAAAGTTGCCGTTCGAGGTCGAGGTGTGACGCGCGACATCCGCACGGGTCCTTTGCCCTCGAGCGACTGCGATCGTTCGTCCGGGTCAGGATCCTCTGAGTGATGGATATGACAGGTAGGCGCTACCGGATGAGTTGACCCATCTCCCAGTCGCCGAGAGGGATCGTCCGACAAGTTCTGTCAGCGGTCCAAGCGGGACGGTGGCGGTCAGGTTGATCATCGCCGCACAGCATAGAACGCGTTCTCGAACTCGATGGGCGGGACGACACACCGACAGCGGTGGGGTGCCTACCCTTCTCAGGCGGAGTCACGGAGCGAGGTGACAAGCTCCGCGGGGAGGGCAAAGACCTTCTCGAGCAACGGGAGAAGGTCCCGGACTGCCTCGAGGTGCTGCTCTTCGGTCAGATCGTCGATCGCCGGAGGCTCGTCGCCAGTCCAGCCGATCGCTTCCGCCACGATCGTCAGGGACCAGGAGTCCCACCTGAGCCGCCCCTCGGATCGCAGCTGCTCCCGGAACTGACCGAGCACGCCCACGGGCTGAAACGCATTGCGATCGCGCGCGAGCTCGTCGCGAACGTACAACATCGCCGTTTCGAAACCGAGCAGGAACGTGTGCACTCGCTCGAACGTGACGGGCTGCCCGATATACATTCCGGATCGCTTCACGAATGCCTCGGCGATCGAGTAGACCGGCAACTCGGCCGGCCCGTTAGTTTCACTCATCTCGACTTCCCTGCCAGCAGCTCAGGAGACGGTCATTACCCGCGGCGCCGTTTGCGGCCCCAGTAGGCGCGAAGCGCAACGGTGACGATCTCGTCCTTGGTGAGGCGGTCGCCGCGGCTGGCTGCATCCTGCTTGGCCCAGTCCATCAGTTCAAGCGCGTCGTCGGGGAGACGGATCGAGACGGGCTTCTTCTGGACGTAGACGACGTTGTAGGGCCCCCGCTTCTTCTTCGCCGGCGGTGGCGTCTCCGCCTCGGCCGACTCAGGAGGCGTCGCGCTCGCCGCTGCCGGCTTCTGGCTTGCGCGAGGTGCGCGTGCGGGTGCTTCGGACGTCGCTGCCTGGTCGACGTCGCTGGTGACTTCCTCAGCGGGGGGCGCGGCCTTGCGTGCGCGGGGCTTCGCTGCAGCTGTGGGCTTCTTCGGGGCGGCCATGGTCACTGACCACCTCCTCGGTTTCCACGGCGGCGAGCGCGGCGCTCCTCGATGCGCCGCTTCTCTTCCATGCTGATGAGCTCCGCCGGCGACAGCGAGCGGGGGCGGCGAGTGCGGCCGCGCTCGGCTGCCTCTGGTACTCGGTCGTCTTGGCCGTGCTGACGACGTTGAGGGTGACGCCGGTGATGGTGTCGCGGCTGGTGTCGAGGTTCACGTATCGGTTCTTCGACTCTTCGCGGAACCAGCCGAGGGCGTCGCCGCCGTTCTCGTGGATGCGCTTGAGCATCGTCGAGGCGTTGTACGAGTTTGACCTCCATCACGCGGCCGTTGGAGAAGGTCAGGTGGGCGGTGATCTGCTTCTGCTTGTCGTGGGACTGGCCCTTGGCGGCGTTGCGGACCTGCTTGATCAGTTCGGCGTTCGCCTGCTCGCGGCCCTTCGCGGTGCGGCCCTTGGGGATGCGCATCTCGATGTACCGGTCGCCCCGGTGGCGTATGCCACGTCGACGCGCAGCCGACCACCCTGGCGACCCTCAACGTAGGTGCCGCTGAGGTCTTCGGGGATGACGGGCTTGGCGCCGGCCTTTGCCTCGCACGGGGGCGATCGAGCCGTCCTTGCGCCGGCGCCGCGGCGGGACGTGGGTGAGGCGTCCGGTGTCAGCGAGCTCCTGGAGCGCCTGGCGGTAGAGGGCGCCGCTGGTTTCGCCGTTTGAGGATCTTGCGGACCATTCGAGGCGAGCGGTGCAGCTCCTCGGCGATCTCGGCCGTGCTGATGCCCTTGCGCCGCAGATCGCGGATGAGGTCTTGGCGGTGCGCTGCTGGTCAGCCATCAGCCCTTCTCCTCTGCCTGCTCGAGCGCCTTGGCGATGCCGGCCCGCTCGGCACGTGCTTTCAGCGCGTCACGCTGCCGCAGCGTCTCCGGCGTGATGAAGGATCCGTTGAGGTAGCCCTGCAGGCGCAGGCGCCCGGTCTTGCCGTCGTCGCCGCCGCCGATGAACCGGTCCGGCAGGGACCACGCCGGCAGCTTGGTCGTGTAGATCGCATCACCCTGGATGCCGATGAGCGTCGAGGGGTCGACCGTGAGAGCACCGGAGTGTAGCCGCCGAGGGAGCTGGGGCCGTGGAGGACGCGAGCGCGTGCGCGACCCCAGACCTGGGCGGCGAGCTCCGGGTGGTAGAAGCTTCGGGTGCGGTCGTTCGGGCGCGACGGGATGCGATAGATCCAGAGGTTGCCCTGTCGCAGCATCTTGGCCCTGTAACTCGGGCGGGACGTCATCGGGCGACGCGGCGACGCGGGTCTCGTCGCGGCCCGCGGCGGCGAATGCACCGATCGAGTGCAGCATGATGTTCCGCAGCGCGGCGAGCACAGCGCGGCGCAGGTCCGGGTGCATCTCGTCCTGCAGCTGGACTCGCTCGCGGGCGCGCGTCATGCGCTCGGTGAAGGTGTCTAGAGGCTTGGCCTTGCGGAACACCACGGCCTCGTGAGGGCGGATCTCCCACCCGTGCTTGAGGGCGACGTGGATCTCGCTGCCGTCGGCCCAGGTGTCGTGCACCGCTCCGGGCGGTTCGGATAGAAACCAGCCTTCGCGAACGTCCAGGTGCTTCACACCGAGCAGGCCAACGTGGTTCCAGCCCTGAGGGACGCGGAACCGCACGTGGAAGCGGGCGCGCGCGTAGGGGTCTTGCTCGAGCAGCTCGTACGCGGCGGCCTGGTTCAGCGGATCGCGGGGCCGATACCGAGCTCGGCGCCCGACGCCGGCGAACATGAACCGGCCGTCGACGTAGGCGAACTCGCTGATCTTCTTCGTCTTGGCCGGGTCGATCAGGCGGGACGCAGTCCTCGTGCTTGGCGAACGACTCCCCCGCGACCAGGTGGTCGTAGTGGTGCAGGCCCGAGGTGAAGTGGATCCTCCTGGGCGATGTCGTCTTCGACCGGCACGGGGTTGATGTTCTTCGGCAGCGACAGCGCCCACAGGTTCGTTCCGTGGCGGCAGGGCTGTTGAACAGGCGCGCGTTCTCGTCGGCGTGCGAATGATCGACGCGGTGACGTTCCAGGCCAGACGAGCCTGGGCAGGGGTCAGCGGCCCGTCGCCGAACCACTCCTCCGCGGTGCGGACTTCGATCTTGAAGCCGGTGACCGCGTGCTCGAACCGACCGGTGGGCGGGGCCGTTGTTGACCCAGTGGGCTCCGGGCTTCCAGTTCGGGGTCTGGACGTACAGCAGTGCCGCACGCCAGGCGCAGGCTCGGGGCGCTTCCCGGTCAGCATGATGCGGTTAGCGCCGTACGAGGCAGCCGTGTCGAGCAGGTCCGTCAGGTTGGGGTTCTTGCGGCGCTCGCCGATGACGGGGCGAACGGGCGTGCCGGCGTCGGTGACGCCTTGCCGGTGGTCTGGTCGACCCAGATCGTGGGCACGTCCTTCGGCGTCCACGGCTTGGGTCGGTAGTTCAGCTCGTCCATCTCACCCCCTCATTCGTCAGGTTATATTAGTCAAGAGTGCTTGAAAATTGCAATCAGATTTCGCAGTCGACGGGCGC
This sequence comes from Microbacterium sp. NRRL B-14842, assembly GCF_050470785.1. Lineage (NCBI taxonomy): Bacteria > Bacillati > Actinomycetota > Actinomycetes > Micrococcales > Microbacteriaceae > Microbacterium > Microbacterium sp. NRRL B-14842. The sequence goes on from NZ_JBFLUM010000054.1 coordinate 10,019, forward strand.
TCCATGAAGGTCTGGCGGGGTCGCTAGGACGCGAGGCGGCCGCCGTAAGAGCGCCCGCGTCCGTGGTAGGACTCTGCGCCCTTCCGCAGCCCTTCCTCGGTCATCCCAGCAGGAGGGCGATCTCTCGCTGGGTCAGCTCGGCCGCGCGCGCCTCGTCGACGACTTTGCCGCGGCGTTCGCGCAGCTCGTCCGCTTGCGCGAGCTGCTGGCCGATGCGACGGAGCTCCTCACGGATGGCGTCCCGCGTCCTGTTAGCCATGCGCCCCAGCATCCCAACCAGTTGGTCTGGTTGCCGAGCGGCGCGCCGTAACCGCGAAAGTGGTTATATTCATCCAGCTGAGAGGAGCGCTGATGACCGGACGGCACCTCACCACGGCGGACGTCGCCGAGAAGCTCGGCGTGTCGTCGTCGCGGTCTACAAGATGCGCTCCATCAGCAACAAGCTGCGCAGAGCCGGCCAGGAGGGTCCTCTGCTCCCCGAGCCGGTTGCCATAGAAGGCAACTCCCCGCTCTACGACGAGGCCGCGATCGACGCATTCGCGCAGGAGCGCGCGCGCAGGGCGCCCCGCAGCGCGGCCGCCGGCCGCGACTGATGCCGGGACTGGCGCGCGATGCGGCTTTCGCGGAGCGGTTGCGGGCGCGATCGCGGACGGGGCGGGGGCGCCCGAGGTTCCCACGCAGGCGGACTCTGATCGACCTGCTCGCTTGAACGTCGTCACGTTCGGTGAGCGGATGCGAGGGCGCACCCGCTGGACCGACGCCGAGCTCGAGTGATCAGGCGCACCCTCGGTGTCGACAACGACGGATGCCGAACGAGGTCGTAGACCGCGCTCGCGCGGCCAAGCGTCAGGCGCGCGCGGCGAGATCCCACGCGGGTTCGTAGCGGCTTCACGACATGCTCCCGCTCTCGTCGCTGGCTTGCTGGGCAGCGCAGGTTGAGAGCGTGTCCACGAGCGCACCGCGGTCGGCTCGTCGACCGCGAGGTGCCAGGTGTCGACGATCTCCGTGTAGCGGGCGACGTAGGTGCACACGTAGTCGGCGTTCGATGGCAGCCACAGGGGCTGGCCCGTGGTCGTTCTTGGCCGCATTCGTGTTGCCATCGACGGCGATCGATGTTGTCGAACGAGTTGGCAGAACTGAATGCCGCTGCTGCTCGGTCCACGCCCACGCGCCCCCGGCGTGCGCCGCCGAAAGGCTGACGATGTGGTCGATCTGGACGCCGGAGCTTCCCGGGGCTCCAGGGGCGGCGATCCGGTCGTGCTCGAACTCAATGCGTGTGCCCGTGTACGGATCGGGGTCGAGCACGCCGGAGAGCACCGTGCAACCGTCACGGACGACGTCCCTGCAGCTGGACGGCGAGGAGATCGTCTCGCTGATCGCAGCCGTTCCCTCGATGTCGATCCAGCGCTCGCCGAACGTGGCGCGGCGATACTCGGGAATCTCCTCGGTGGATCGATCAGCGGCAGCTCCTGCGCGACTGCGGCTGAGCGCGGTGTAGTCGTAGGTCGGGTCCGGGCGGGTGCCTGCGGGCGCGTCCATGTGTCGATCCAGGAGGTGATGCCCAGCTGGTGGGCGCCGAAGCCGAGCGCGAGAGCTGCGACCGCGGCGAGGGCTGTGCTGGCGCGGCGGGTGCGTCGTTCATCTGCGCTCCTTTGCCTGTGCGGTGTCGGCTTGGTCGAGCAGCAGTATGGTTCGGGCGATCTGGGTGCGTTCCTCGTCGATGACCTCGAGGGTTTCGTCGTCGGCGTCGAGCTCTGAGAGTGCGTGGCTCTGCGGCGGAGCTGGTCGCCGAGGTGGAACATGCCGGCACTGAGGAGACCTCGGCGAGCGCGGCGCGCGGGCGCCTTGGTGGTCGGCGCTGACGGCGAGGTCGTCGATGATCTCGATGAGGGTTGCGCGGGATCCCATCGTTGGGTCTTCTCCTGGAGTGAGCTCTGCGGAGCGCTTCACGGTTGAGCAGCGTCTGGAAGAGCCTGTGCATCCGTTGGGTGAGGGGGCGGCCGTCGCGGCGGGTGCAGTTGAGCGCGAACTCGCGGAAGCTCCATCGGACGGTGACGGTGTGCCGGTCTGGATGGTCATGGCTTCCTGGAGGCGCACGGCGATGTCGGTCATCAGTGCTCCTCGGTTCGGCCCAGGTGGGGGATCTGCTTGAGGTGGGCGCCGCGGCCGTTGCGAGCTGGGGGGAGATCGCGCAGCTGGGCAGGTGCAGTCTCGCGTTCGGCCCGTGGCCTGCTGCCGCGTGGGGTGTGGGCTGCCGCGTTGGCCGGGTGTGCCGGGCGCCTCGCTGAGTCAGCGGGAGGGGGTGAAGCGCAGCGACAGGGCCCAGCGATGGCCGCCGAGCGCGCGGACGACCCGCAGCCACTCTCCCTCTTTGTGGAGTCGATGGTGAAGGTGTTCGGCTGGTCAGACATCTGCGGCTTCTTTCGGTGCGAAGGGGCTGTTCTTGGCGTCGCGGAGCATCTGCCGGGTGATCGGCTCGGTCTCCTCGAGCGAGGCGAGCGAGAAGTAGTGGCGGCGGGCGCGGGCCGCTTCGGTGCAGGTGAGCAGCTGGCGGTTGCCGTGGTTCGGGCATCCTCCCTTGCTGCGGCATCCGGCCAGGTAGCCGGCGGTGGTGCCGTGCAGGGCGGCTTCGAGGATGTCGAGCGTCTTGCTCATCAGGCGGCCTGCCGGAGTCGAGGTCGTCACGGGTCGCGGTCGATGGTGCGGACGTCGACGCCGAGCAGGCTCGCTGAGCTGGGGTGAGGCTGAGTCCGCGTTCGGTCCCGCGTCGGGTGGCTTCGAGGCGCTCGTCTCGGGTGAGGCGGACGTTCTGGCCGGCGAGAGCGAGCTCGATCGCGATCTCGTCGAGCAGGGGTTCCTGCCCGGCTGTGGCGGTGCCGGGTCGTGTCGATGTCGTCCCAGGCCAGCGGCGGCAGCCAGCCGTGCCGGCGTGCGACCGTGAGTGCGTAGGAGCGGCCGACCCGCTGCGCTCGGGTGTGGGTGGGGGGCTGCTGGTCCAGAGCTCGTCGTAGAGCGCGGCGATGTCGTCGTGGACACGGATGTCCACGTAGGCGCCTTCGAGTGCCTTGTTGACCTTCCAGCGCGGGTAGCCGAGTCGGGCGTGCGATCTCGTGGTGGTTCCATCCGATCGCGGCCAGAGCCTGAGGCGCCGGCGGGTGCCGCGGCCGTTGACTCGGCCCTGCGCGGCGCGAGAGTGCTGCTGTCGGGGGTGACTGCGAGGAGTTTGCGGGCGGTGGCGCCGGTGACGAACCGTGCCGTCTCGCTGTTGAGCAGGCGACGGACCGTGGCGCCGCCGACGCCGGCGCTGATGGCGATCCGTTCGGGGATCATCCCGGTTGTCGACCAGGTGCCTGCAGGTGCTGCCGGATCGGCTCGATGGGTTGGTGCGCGTCCTGGTATCGCCCGTAGGCCAGGAGACGGTAGCGGGTCGCGGCGGCGGCGCGCGTTGCCGTCCATGCAGGCGCGGCACCCGCAGAGGTGGACGACGTAGCAGGTTGGAGAGTCAGCCCGTGCTTGTGGTCCGGCGGGCAGGTGTGGGTCCGCATCTTCTCCTCCTCACAGATGGTTATATTCCCGAATATAACCCGTTCCCGAGGGTTTGGAACCCCCTCACTGCTAAGGGGTGGCCCCAGAGGCTCGAAGTCGACAATCTGAACGAGCTACAACGTTTGTTGCGGTTTCTCGCTACACTGTGCGCATGGCAGGATCAACTTTCGCTCGTCTGGGCGAGCTCGCGTCACAGCGTTAGGGCCTGGTGACCACCGCCCAGGCGCTCGAGGCTGGCGTGGCGCGCCCGACCCTGACGCGCCTCGCCAACAGCGGCGCGCTCATCCGCGTCGCGCGCGGCGTCTACCGCCTCGCCGGCGCGCCAGAGCACGAGCAGGAGGCGATCCTCGCGACCTGGCTCGCCCTCGGCGGCGCCGACCGTCCCCGCACAGACACCGGCGTCCCGCCCGTCGTCGCCGCAGGCCAGACGGTCCGCGCAGCTGCATGGCATCGGCGACTGGTTCCCCGGGCCACTCGAGTTCGTCGTTCCCACCCGCCGCGGTACCCGCCTGGACGGGGTGCGGCTCCGCACCCGCGAGCTCGCGCCCACCGAGGTGGTCTCCGTCGACGGGATGCCGACCATGAGCGTCGAGCGCACGATCGCCGACCTGATCGAGCAGTGGGTCGACCGCTCCCTCGTCGCCGATGCGCTCGCCGACGCCGCGGACGCGGGAAAGCTGCTCTCCCCCGCCCGCCTGACCGAGTATCTGGAGCCGCTGGCCAAGCCCAACAAGTACCCCTCGGGTGCCGCGCTCGCGGCTGATCTGCTCGCTCTTGCGGGCGTCGACGCGGTGGTGCCGGCCGATGCCTGAGCCCGACGGCTACAAAGACTGGACGGGGCTTGCGCAGGCGATCAAGGCGGCCGCGACGAAGGCAGCCGGTGACGCGCGAGCGCGCTGGATGTGAATGCGCAGATCGTGCAGGCACAGCACGATCGTTTCCTCGCCGGGTCTTTGCGGAGGGGGAAGAGTCCGAGTGGCTGCTCAAGGGCGGCACGGCGATGCTCGCCCGGGTGCCGAAGTCACGGTCGACGAAAGACCGGATCTGGCTCGACCGGCGCCGCCGATCTGGATGCCGCGCAGCAGGCGCTCGAGCAGGCAGCCGCGCGTGATCTCGGCGACCATGTGCGGTTCCAGCTCACCCGTGCCCGTGCGACCGGGCGAGGAGAGAACCAGCCGGGTGTCGCGACCCGGCGCCTGGTGTTCACATGTCTGGACGCGAACACCGGCCGGAGGATCTCCGACATCCCCATCGACGTGGTCGTCGGCCCTCCCCCCGGTCCGGCCGCGTCGAGACGATCGAGCCGTCGACGCGGCTGCAGCCTGGGGCGGCCGGTCCCGTCGCACCCCTACCGGCTGTTCCCGATCTCCGATCAGGTCGCGGAGAAGGTCACTGCGACGATGAGCACCTACAACGGCGCCCCAGCAGCCGCGCGAAAGCCCGGTGGACATCGTCATCCACCGTCCCCATTGCACGCACGCAGCGCGTCGACCTGCGCGAGCTGCAGATGGCCATCGACGCGAAGCGGTGCACTGTCAAAGCTCGACTCGTTCACTACGGTTCACGGTCCCGGACGGTTGGGACGGGTCCCTACCGGGTGCTCGTGCGGCCGGCACGCCCTCAGCCGGCGGGATCACCGATCTGGGTGAGGCCGTGGCTCTCGCGCGTCAGCTGATCGATCCCGCGCTCGCCGACGCGCCCGTGCAACCGGGGACGGTCTGGGTCCCTGGCTCAGGCTGGACACAGAACCCTCCGCCGGCCGGAGCCGGGCGGCAGCGGATCCCCTTCGGGGGAGTCCACGTGCGCGCGCACGTGCGCTCCGGTTATCCCGTCACGGAGCACTGGCGCGCAGCGCGCGGCTCAGCCCAGGAGTGACCGCGTCAGTGCGCCGCGTCGTACGCCTCGAGGATGGACGCGGGAACCCTGCCGCGATCGCTGACCTGGTGTCCGTTCTGACTGGCCCATTCACGCACCGTGTTGAGATCGGCCCGTCCGCCCCGCGACGTCCTCGCCGGACGCCGGGTGGCTGCGCCGATGCGGCGCGCGCTCTTGGCCCAGGCCTCGAACTCGAGATCGATCTCGAGTTGCTTTCCGTCGATCGCGAAGGTCGCGGGATCGAGCCGCTCGCCAGGTCGCGCACACCACCGCGAAGGGCGGCGTCATCGCGATGACGAAGTCGCTCGCTGCGGAGGGCGCCCGCTACGGCGTCCGCGCGAACTCGATCTCGCCTGGCTTCGTCAGCACCCCGGCGACGGACAAGGCGGTGGATGCGGAGGGCAAGGCCTGGCAGGTCGGCAACGCGCTCATTCAACGCCCCGGCACGGGCGAGGACATCGCGTACATGCCGCTCTACCTGGCCTCCGACGAGTCCTCTTGGGTGACCGGACAGAACTACAGCGTCGACGGCGGCGCGACCGCCGGGTGGCGGAACGACAGCGGAGACGGACCGACTGGCCGCGAAGAACGGCTGACACGCGGGTCGCGGCGCGACCGGTGACGGACGTGAGGCACGGTGTCAGCTGACACCGTGCCTCCCGTCCGTCGTGGCCACCTCGTCTAAATCGCGAGGTACCCGCCGTCGACGGCGAACTGCGCGCCGGTCGCGAAGGCGGCCGCGTCGGAACCGAGCCACGCGACCATCTCGGCGATGTCGTGCGGCGTGCCGAGTCGGCCGATCGGGTGCTTCGTCAGCAGCGCGTCCTTGAAGCCGGGGTAGGTCTCCTCCAGCGCGTCTATCATTGGCGTCTGGATCACCCCGGGCAGCACTGCGTTCACGCGGATGCCTTTGTCGGAGTACTCCACCGCGGCGGCTGGCGTCGTGAGGCCGATGACGCCGTGCTTCGACGTGACGTAGGCGGACTGGTGGGCGATGGCGACCTGCCCGAGGACGAGGGCGGTGTTGATGATGGATCCGCCGCCCTGCGCCAGCATCTGCGGGATCTCGGCCTGCAGCGCCGGTTCAATATTCGCACAGAGGAAGTTGGCCCCACGGCGTTACTGCAGTCAATCGTTCTGTTGCGCAAGCCCCCGCAGGTAAGCACGTGCGTCGTCGAGGCTGACGACATCGCCGTACTTCGCGTCGATGTCAAAGAGGCTCGGCCAGGTGCGGACAGGGCTGCCCGGTCGCCGACTGCCACTTCGACGACGATGGTGTGGAAGCCGTAGAGCAGGCGTCAACCGCCGAGGCGCGCACGCACCCACTGGTGGTGCAGCCGACGATGATGATGGTGTCGACACCCGTGAGATCAAGCGTGCGGCGAGATCAGTTCCGAAGAAGCAGGATGCGTACTTCTTCACCAGGGTCATCTCGTGGGGCAGCTGGCCCAGCCTGCTGTCGACCTCCACCCATTCGCTGCCCTCCACCAACAGGTGGTTGGGACGGGATCTTCTTGATCCAGAGCCCCGCCTCCTGCAATTCGGTGTCGTACGCGACCGTCGAGAGAAGATGGGGATCTCGAGTTCACGGGCGGGGACGAGTAAGGCATTGGTGGCGGCCAGCTGTGACTCAGTTCGCCTGACAGGGGCGAACGGCTGTCCGTGAATCCGGTGATCAAGTCTGACGATCAGCAGCGCCGGCTTCTCGCCGTAGCCGATCCGGCCGCCAATCCCTTGGCCTTGAACTCGTGCGCAGCGTGCGTACTCATCGAGCAGCTCCGTATTCGTCACGAATCGGCTCTCCTGTTCCCCGTCGACTGATAGTGCGCCGCGATGGCATCGCTCGTCGTCACCCAGACACCATCGTGAGACGTGATGTGCTCGAGGGCCCGATCAAGGTAGCGGTGGCGGAACGGCTGGCCGACGATGAACGGGTGCAACGGTCAGCGACATGACGCGACCCGAGTGCTCGGAGTCTGAATAGAGCTGATCGAACTGGTCGATCACCGCTTCCAGGAACTGCGGGCCGGTATAGCTCTTACTCACGAACATCGTCACATCGTTGAGTTCTATCGTGTAGGAACGCTGAACATCCCGTCGACGTTCAGCGGATACGGCTGATCGTCGTTCGTCCAGTCCAGGACGTAGTCATACCCCAGCTCCGAAGGATCCGCGGCGTCTCGAACGTCTCTGTGAGCGCCGGGCCAAGCCAGCCCCGCGGCCGTACTCCGGTGGCGGAGGCGATTGTACCGTCACGTCTTGAAGGTAGGCGCGCTCCGTGTCAGCACCCATTCCAGCTTGGAAGGTGAATTGGTCGCGGCCATGCGCGAGCCACGCCCAGCCGCGTTGCCGGCCTGCCTCGAGAAATCTGGGGGTAGTGCCGACAAACGTCGGAGTTGAGAAGCACACTTGCGGCACTCCATGTCGGTCGAGGCTCTCGATCATCCGCCACAGGCCTACCCGCGGACCGTAATCGCGCCAGCCGTAATTGAGTGGATCCGGCTGCAGCATCGCGTACCGCCGAAGATGCTCGTGGGAGGGCTTGTCGATCTGATAGTGCTCGATGTTCAGCCCGACATAGAACGCCACTCGGGCCCCATTCGGCCACGAAATCGTCGGTCGCTCTCCGTGATCGGGCTGTAATCGAAGCGGAAAGTGTCAAGGCGGGTGAGACAGATTCCGTCAGGCGGTCTGTATGAGGGGCCTCCTGTGAGGGCTGGTTGATCCAGGCGGCCTCGGGCAGCTTGGGCGCCTGGGGTCGGCGGTGGCCGAAGCGCTCGGACGGGCGGCGTAGGCCGCGTCCAGGGTGGCCTGGCGCTGGGCGCGGACCTGCCCGGCGGTGCCGAAGTGGACGCTGGCGGGGGTGTGCAGCCCGATCCCGCAGTGCGGTGCTCGTGGTTGTAGTAGGCGAAGAACTGCTCGGCGAACGCGCCGGCGTCGGCCAGGGACCCGAAGCGCTCGGGGAAGACCGGGGCGTACTTCAGCGTCTTGAACGCCGCCCTCGCTGTAAGGGTTGTCGTTCGACACGTGCGGGCGGGATGTGCGACCTGGCCACCCCGAGGTCGACGAGCAGCTGAGCGACCGGTTTGGAGGTCATCGAGGTCCCGCGGTCGGCGTGGATCGCCTCCGGCACGCCATGGATGCCCATGGGCGTGCTCGAGCAGGTTCTTGGCGATCTCGGCGTCCCTGCGGGCCGCGATGGTCCAGCCCACGACGAACCTGGAGAAGATGTCGAGCACGACGTACAGGTCGTAGTACACGCCCCGCTCCGGCCCCTTGAGCTTTGTGATGTCCCAACTCCACACCTGCCCCGGCGCCGTCGCGACGAGCTCGGGCCGGGTCCGGGGCGGGTGGCTCGCCTGCCGGCGCCGTTCCCCGGCCATGTCGTGCTCGCGCAGGATCCGGTGCATCGTGGACATCGAGCACAGGTAGGTGCCCTCGTCCAGCAGCGTGGCCCAGACCTGGGCGACCGACTTGTCCGCGAACCGCTGGCTGGTCAACACGGCCAGCACGTGGGCCCGCTCGGCGGCGGACAGCTTGTTCGCCGGTGCCGGCCGCGGTGTCCGTGGACGTGGCGGTGGCGGGTTCTTGGCCCGGTAGTGACTGGCGCGGAGCGACCCAGCAGCGCGCACGCAGCCGCGGTGCCGACGTGCTCGGCCAGCCCGTCGACGGCCGGGTTGATCACCGCGGCGACCGCGGCGGCTTGTCCGCGCTCTCGGAGAGCGTCTCCAAGAGCGCGTGTGCTTTTCCCCATCAGGTCCAGCGCCGCCCTGGTCTTGGCCAGCTCTGCCTCGGCCTTCTCCGCCCGGGCCCGTAGCGCCTGCAGCTCCCGCTCGCGCCGGTCCCGCGGCTTGCTGCCCAGCCCGGACAGCGAGCCGGCGGCCGCGGCCTTGCGCCACTCGATGATGTGGGAGGTGTACAGGCCCTCCCGGCGCAGGATCTCCCCACGCCCAGAGCGGTCCGCGGCGTCGTACTCGGCCAGGATCGCCGCTTTGAACTCGGCGGTGAACGTCCCGCCTCTTGGGCCGGTCAGCACGAGGAGCCATAGCCCCATCATCGGTGCCGACGTCAGCAACCGTCATCGTCATCTCAGTATTGGTCCGTTCTCGCCCCGTGCAGTGCGAAGGTCAGCAGTGCTGGTGTCCTCACCCCATCCTGACGCACAGGGGGCGGCTGGACGATCTCACCGAGTGGGCGCATGGTTTCACCGGCCGGGCCCAGTCGTTCCCACGGCTACCGGGCCTGGAGTCCCGCGGGGTGGTGGTCTTCGGGCCGCGGCGTCGTGACCGCGACGGGGTGAGCCATCGTGCGATGGTCAGTGAGAACGACCAAGAACTCACACAGAAAGACGACACCGCACGATGGCTCTTGACCAGTCTGCCCTCTCGAGCTGCTCGGGGAACTGAAGCTCACCGGCACCACCGACCGCATCCGAGCCGCGACCGAGCGGCTCTACCAGGAGCTGATCGACGCGGAGACAGCCGCATTCATCGGCGCCGCCCCTACGAGCGCACGAGCGAGCGCACGACTACCCGCAACGGTTCCCGCCGGCGGTGCTGTCGACCACGGCTGGGGATCTGGAGTTGCGGATCCCGAAGTTGCGGCAGGGGTCGTTCTTTCCCGTCGCTGCTGGAGCGGCGCCGCCGGGTCGACCAAGCCTTGTTCGCGGTCGTGATGGAGGCCTACCTCCACGGCGTCTCAACCCGGAAGGTCGATGACCTCGTCAAAGCGCTCGGCGCTGACACTGGCATCTCGAAGTCCGAGGTGGTCCCGCATCTGCCAAGGGCTCGACGCCGAGGTCGCATCGTTCCGCGACCGCTCGCTGTCTGACATCGCCTACCCCTACGTGTTCACTCGACGCGACCTACGCAAGGTCCGCATCGACCACCGTGTCGTGTCCCAGGCGGTCGTCGTCGCGATCGGCGTCGCCGCTGACGGGCGGCGGGTCGTGCTGGGCTTCGATGTCGGAGACAGCGAGACCGAGGAGTTCTGGAAGCAGTTCCTGCGCTCGTTGAGACACGAGGTCTGGGCGGGGTGAAGCTGGTGATCTCCGACGCCCACGCCGGACTGAAGAAGGCCGCAGCGACCGTGTTGCAGGGCGCCGCCTGGCAGCGCTGCCGCGTCCACTTCATGCGCAACGTCCTGACCGCCCTCCCGAAGGGCCGGCAGGAGATGGTCGCCAGCGTGATCCGCACGATCTTCGCCCAACCCGACGCCGAGCACATCGATGCCAGTTCGACGAAGTCGTGCGCATGATCGAGCGCGTCCACCCCAAGACCGCCGTGATGCTCACCGACGCCCGTGACGACATCCTCGCGTTCAAAGCGTTCCCCGCCCGGCATTGGGCGACAGATCTGGTCCACGAACCCGCTGGAACGCCTCAATCGGGAGATCAAGCGCCGCACCGACGTCGTTGGCGTGTTCCCGAACAACGCCGCCCTGCTCCGCCTGGCCGGCTCCGTCCTCGTCGAGCAACACGACGAATGGAAGCCGCCGACCGCCGCTACTTCTCCGAAGCCTCCATGACCGAGCTCACCGCGACCACCCCCACCATCGACGAGGCGGTGATACTCCCCGAGATCACCGCCGCCTAAACTAACGACCGCTGATCATCGCAACGAAGCGAAAGACCACCACTCCAAACGGACGCGGCCAAGACGATCGGCAAGGCGGGTGTCGCCGAGATGCTCGGTTTAGTCGTAGAAACGCCGACCGCCCGGGCCTGGCTCATCCAATACCTGCAAACCTCGCCCAACTACGCGCACAACGGCGATCAGCAGATGAGTCGTTCCGCGCAGCGGCTCTCTCCGACCGCCCGCGCACAAGGGCACGATGTTGTCGTGCCGGCCTGCACACACTGTGATCGAGATCTGCTGCTCGGAGCCCAATCACCCCGACGGCTCACGATGTTGTCACGGGTGCTATACCAAGGCGACACCGAAGATCTGCGGCCGATGCCACCTCCCTAAGATCATTCGACGCAGACTCGAAGGACGGCTCGGCCGTGTGCGGGACGTGCTGGAGGAAGGATCCCGCCAACTACCGGCTCTGCACGATCTGCGATCGGATGCAGCCAGCGCACAAGCGAGTCGACGGCCATAGCGTCTGCGAGAACTGCGCGGATGGACGCATCGGGCGATGTGTCCACTGCCACAAGACCCGACCATCGCCGTCTCCTTCCTCGGAGGAGACACCTGCGAGTCGTGCTACCGGCACGCCCAAGTCCACGAAGAAGAAGTGCCCCACCTGCTACACGAGTGCTCTGCTCGTCGCGGTGGACGAAGCCGGCAACCTGGTTTGCAGCACATGCGCCGGAACCCCACCCCGATACGCATGCCCACGTTGTGGCAACGAAGAGCCACGGTACGGCCGCATCTGCCATCGCTGCCACGCAACCGACTGCGTCAATGACCTCTTTGCCGAAGGAACCGCGCGAACGCGCTCGCTCCTCGACCCCTGCAAGTGCGGCTACTCGATCACCCTGGAACCCCAATCGATGGCGAAGTGGACCAAGCGAAGCCGCACCGCAGCCCTGCTCCGGAAGATGCTGCGTGAGGAGATCCCGATCAGCCACACTGCACTCGATGATCATCCAGCCTTCCAGCCTGCCAACCTACTCCGGCACTCGCTTACAGACGTCGGCATCCTCAAGCCGCGCGATGAAGGTGGAGTCCGGTTCGAGCGATGGCTCGACGCCTTCCCTCAGCGACCGGCCCGACTCTGTCGCGCGACACCTCACACCGTTCTGCCGATGGGAAGTACCGCACGCACCCGCCAGCTCATCAGGCAAAAGGGGATCACGGACGGGTCCTACATGCGGGCGCGACTGATCTGCCGCACAGCAGAGATTCCTCAACCACCTCGACCAGAACGGCATCGATCTCGGGACAGCGCCGCAGAGCGTCGTCGAGCAGTACCTCGACGACAACCCAAAGGAAGCCTCCTCCCTGCGAACTTTTCTCCGCTGGGCCGCGCGGACGGGCCGCGCAAGACGGCCTCCGACCCATCAAAGCATCCCAGCGGTCTCAAAGCGACCAGCTACCCACCAGACGAACACAAGAAGTGGCTCCAGAGACTGAGCACCGACGAGTCGCTGCCGCTGATCACGCGGATCACAGGTCTCATCAGCGGCCTCTACGGTCGACCCGCTTCCCACGTATTGCGCCTCACGCGCGCGGACATCATCGATGATGGCAACACCCTTCAACTTCGGCTTGGACAGACTCCAATCACCCTGCCACCCGCCACTCCCAGAGCTCATTCGAAGCCAGATCGACGCGCCCCGACGATGGGATACCGATTCCGATTGGCTCTTTCCCTCCAAGCTCAGGGCGGGTGCGCATGTCGACTACGACCCGTCCCGTGACCAGCCTCGAAGCGCTCGGCTGCAGCATTGTCGCGCTCCGAGGCTCCGCAAATGCTCAACCTCGCCAGCACCATGCCGATCGGTCCTCTCTGTGACCTCACAGGCGTGGCGCCAAGCGTCGCCCGACGATGGCAAATCGCAGCCGCAGCACCATACGCAAAGTACCCCGCGATGCGACAACCTGCGCGACCGTGACAAAGCGGTGAGCAGTTCCCGGAAGCGTTGCACCAACAATCGATCCGAGTCGCCCGCCGACGATGGCACCGACGAGAAGACACCCGCCCGGGACAAGGTCAAGGGCTCGCACGCATTCGGGCGGCTTGGCCGGTGAGCGCAACACCCGACTTACCCGGCATACCCTTGCCCTCGAAGCGATCTAGACGCGTGTTGGCGAGCAGAACAGTCCCATTAGTGTGCCGCGTCGGGCTGACTATGGGCCATCGAGCTGATCGTGGAAGCGAGTCCTGCTCGTGCCGCGGGTTGGTCCATCGCCTGGAGGAGCGCCACCGACGCCGTTGCGCCACTGCTACTGCTGGTCGATGCGGCTTCCTCATTCAGCCGCTCGACCAGCACGAGTGCCTCGGGCACCGTGGCAGCGACTCGTGCGAGGTGTCGTGCGAGGATCTGCGCTCGTGCTCGCGTCGTCTGGCCGCCGGGCTTGATGTACTTGCGTCCTTCGGTGAGCGTGGTTCGTGCTTGTTTGGCTGCCGGCGACATGCCGCTGCTGTGCTCGCTGAGGTACTTGGTCGCGAGGTTGGAGAGGTTCTTTCTGCTGAGTTCGTGCAGCGACTCCAGCGCGATTGCGCTTTCGCGCTCGGCCTGCGATAGCGCTAGATCCAATAGGTCGGCGAGTGATCGGGGCAACTCTGGAGCAGTTTCCGCGAACTGCGCCAATCGCGCTCGTCAGCAGCGCGCGTCTCACGGCGGGGAACTCAGCGCCGAGATTGTCGAGATAGAGCTCACCAGCGAGTCCGGCACCGAGGGCGGTCAATGGAGTTTCTGCTGTGGTGGTGTCGTACTCGGTCACGATCTGTATGACTTCGTCTGTGAGGTGCTCGCGCCGCTTGAGAAGTCTTCCCGCGGCGAGGAGCCAGGTGTTTCGCCAGTGGCTAGACGGAATGAGCGTCTTCAGTCCGCCGAGCACGGTTGCGTCGTCGCCGTCCGTGAGGGCTCGCGCTGCCATGTACTCCTGCAGGGATCTGACCTCGAACTCATACTTGGCCGGCCTGCGTGAGACGAGCATGACGACCCGTTCGGTGGAGAGCCGAAGGAGTTTGTCCGCAATCGTCTCCGACTCAGTCTCATCGAATCCGGCCATGGTGAGACGCCTGCGGAGGATTCGACCGATTTCCGTCTTCGTCAGTACGGCGTCGGATTTGCCAGGTTGTTCGGTGCGTGCCTGCAGTTTGATGCCGGCTTGTTCGTGCAGGTGATCGATGTGTTGGCGGAGTGTCTTGAGTTCGGCGAACCGCCTCGCTCTTGGCGAGCTCCCGCTCGTACACCACCTTGTAGTAGCGATCGAAGAGCTCGAACCGGTCGCTGGGAAGGTCAACGGCCTCCTCTGCAAGGGCGGTCATGATCGTCACCTGCAGGGGTGTCGTCATCAGTCTCTGCGTGACTCGTTCGTGAACAGCGGTGATGAGCCGCTCGGTGACCTGCGCGGCGAGGTCTGGGGTCTTCCGACGTTCGGACGGCTGTGAGCGCTTCGGAGTAGCTCAGCGCTTCGCCTTCCGTGAACTCGAGCAACTCCAACTGTTCACACGGTAGAGCGTCGCCGAACTCTCCGCGGTACCCCTGCGGGCGAGTGGTGGCGACGACAAGAACGTCGGCGCGTTGAGCGCTGAGTTCGCTCACGAAGCTGCTGATGGCATCGATCAGCCTGCTGCGCACTTTCGCATCTGGAACCTCGTCGAGGCCGTCAAGGATGAGGCAGGCCGGCCAGCTGCTCATCCATTCCAGCAGGGCGCTCGGGTCGGTCGGGTTTCCCTCCACGAGGATTG
>NZ_JBFLUM010000055.1:0-16769 GCF_050470785.1 Microbacterium sp. NRRL B-14842
ACCCTCGTCCGCCGCCTCCCCGACCGCCGAGCACGAGTAGGGTTCCGCGTCGACACCGACGCCGGCCCCTACAACGTCCACGCCAACGGCGCCCTCGCCGAGCTGCTCCGACTGACAACGCACCGCGGGGACCGCGTCACCGTCCCACGCCCCCGCCGCCACGTTCAGCCACCCTGACCAGACCATCCCCGACCTCGAAGCCGACAGCGTCGAACTCGACCTCCACTGACCCGCGACGAAGATGGACACCACCGACGCACTACCAGGGAGCACCATGACCCGCATCTTCCACGTCAACGGCAAGCCCGTCGACGTCACCGACGCCGCGGCCGTCCAGGCACTCACCCCGGACGAGTACGCCGACCTGCTCACGCAGACCCTCAACGACACCGACGCGAACGACACCGAGATCATCGGACTGCGCCAGGACCAGCCGCCCACCGGCACAGGGTTCATCATCATGAATCCGCCCACAGAGGAGGCCGAGCATGCCTAACCCCGCCCCCACCACGACCGGCACCGACAGCTCCCTCCTTACCCCCATCCAGCGCCAACGCGCACTCACCCTCTCCGACGCACTCTGGCGCCTCCGCACCGGCCAGCACGACGCCGGCGACGACATCACCCTGACCATCCCCGCACCCGCCATCGAAGGCATCGAGAAGATCCTGTTCGCCCTCGCCGAAGGGGATCTGCGGTTCGCGTCCGTGCGGGCCGGTCAGCTGATGGATGGTGTCAGCGCGGCGCTGCGCGATCGCGCAGTGGGGGAGCAGTGGGCGGCGGCGTTCGATCACGCCCGCCAGGACGGACACAACGAGGCCGAGGCGCGTGAGTTCGCCGACGAGTACGCCGCCTACGTGGAGGACCGGCAGTACGAGCTGCGCGACCCCGACCTGCCGATCCCCCTCACCGAGCGAGTACACCCGATGACCGGGGCTGCGCCGTCGTCCGTCACTCTGGATGTGCGCGCGACGATCGTGCGAATAATCCAGCAGCACACCGACGAGCCTGACGAAGAGGCAGGTTTCATCGCCGACGACATCATGGGACGCGCTGAACCTGGGCAGTGAGCTCACGGTCGCCGTCCCGAGGCCGCGGCGCCGCGGCGAGCATGAGTGGCCGTGCGCGCTGTTCTACACCGGCAATTGGAAAGGCCAGCAGCCACGCGCCCGATGCAGCTGCCCGCCGGTAGCGGATGGGTCCGTGTCATGAAGGATCCACGCCAGCTCTCGCAGGCCGAGCTCGACGAGTACCTCGACCAGCTCATCAATGAGGGGAACGATGACAAGCCCCGAGTTCCACCGCGCGTACCAGGTCTGGGAGGAGCTCAACGGCTTGACCCAGACCTCGACCGCACTCCTCGGGGCCCCGCTCACCGGCGGGGCCCGATTTCTGTCCGCGAACACCCCCAACACCGGCCTATACCCAGCAGACGAACGGGAGAGCCATGTGCGACGACATCGACCACGGAGGGCGACGGTGCCCGTCGTCGACAGCCGCAGGGCAGCGGCGTCGGCGTGCGGAGAAGCGTGAGCAGAACGCCGAGAAGCAGCTCGAGGCCTTCATCGGGGCAACCCCGTTCCGGCCGGTCTCTGGCGAGCTGATGCGAATGAGCTCCCGCCCCAGCTACTACGACACCGACGAGTGGATCGAGTACGAAGACACCCTCCGCGCCGCCGCGGAACGCCACGGCATCGAGATCTCGGAACTGCAGCACGCAGACGGGCTCTGGGGAAGGCGCATCTGAACCAGCCGGCGCCTACATCGTCCGTGCGGACAGCTTCGAGCAGGTCACCGACTGGGCGGGAGAGCTCGCAGGACGGTATGAGCAGGACAGCATCATGGCCGGGTTGACTTCGACCCGGACGGACCTGACCGGGTTTACAGCTTCGCCGCCGACACCGGCTCGCAGCTGCAAGTCCAGGAGACTCTCGACATCCTCCGCGCCGCCGGCGCACCAGGTGGCAGGCTCTACGACGGCAAGCTCGAGATCGCCGAACCCGCCGTGTACCCGCTGCCGGCATCCGCCGTGAACGCGATCGCCGCACGTCTCGGCACGTCGCCCACCTTCGCTCGAGCGCACGTCGCGTTCGTGCCAGGCACCGACAGCTACCAGCGCCACCAGCCCATCAAGGAGATCCAATCGCTCAGAGAGCGATACGCCGACGCGCACGGGTTCCCGCAACGCAAACCCATCCCCCGGCTGACCGAGCTCGACGACATCGCTGCAGCGCGAGCCTACGCGGCCGCAGCGCACGAACCCACCCACCCACAGGTCGCCCGGTCTTACCGAAGCCTGCGCCAGCACATCGGCGCGCAGTGGGACATGCTCACGGAAGCCGGCTACACCTTCGAGCCCTGGCACGGAGAGGCCGAGCAGCCCTATGCCGACTCCGCCGCGATGCTCGACGATCTGCGACAGAACAAGCATCTGTTCTACTTCCGCACCGAGGTCTCGCAGCACACCGAAGGCGCTCTACCGCCGGACCACCCGATGGCACGCACCGTGACCGTCACCCTCCCCTCGGGAGAGCGCGCGCCGATGCTCGCCAACGACGTGTTCCGCGCTGTCCACGACGCAATCGCCCACAGTGAAGGGCACCAATTCGGCCCCTACGGGGAGAAGCGCGCCTGGTGGACGCACCGGGCATGTCCTCCCCCGCGAAAGCGCGACTCGCGCTGTGGTGCGAGACGCGCGCACAGAACTGCTGGACCAACGCTGGCCCACACATGACTGCTGAGACCGAGCCCGGACACCCGCGCCTCCTCCGCCGAGGAGAAGAGGGCTGGATCCCGTTGAGTGACCGTCCCTACGCGCAGCAGAAGTGCTGCCGCGTGGACACCGCGCTCCTCTAGCGCGTCAGAGACCTCGGGGCGATCTCGTGCGCCAGCGCCGAGGGGAACACCTCATAGTCCGTCTGTACCGACCGCGAGGATCCTCACGGTCGCATCCTCCTCGAGGAAAGCGGCATTGTAGGTTCCCGCTCGAGATGGCATGAACCCCTCGCGATTCCACGGTAGTTGGCAACGGTTTCAGGGCCAGGATTCCACGCGAAATGGCATTTTCCTACAGTTGGTCCGACTCAACTCAGATGCCCGCTTGGGTGGACGTCCCGCTGTGTGGTGGAGTTTCTCAACACCGTGCGGGTCAGCTGTTTTTGATTATGCCGCGGTCAGTTCCGGGATGGCCACCTCCTCGGGTTCGGTGAGGAGCAGGGGCCATGGAGTGTTCGCTGAAGTAGCGGCGGTCGGCGCCGTCCCATTCGTCGTGCTGCTCGATGAGAACGTGCCCGGCGAGGCGGAGCAGCGCGGCAGGGTTCGGGAAGGTTCCGACGACGTCGGTGCGGCGTTTTGATCTCCTTGTTGACCCGTTCGAGGGCGGTTCGTGGACCAGATCTGACGCCAGTGCTGGAACGGGAACTGGCAGAACGCGAGGAGCTCGTCTTGCGCGTCCTCGAGCATGCCGGCGACTTTCGGATGCGACCGGGTCAGCATGCGCACGACCTTCGTGAACTGCGCGAACACGTGCTCCGTGTCGGGCTGGGCGAAGATCGTGCGGATGATCGACGCGACCATCGGGCCAGCGGTCTTGGGGACCGCGGTGAGCACATTCCGCATGAAATGAACCCGGCAGCGCTGCCAGCTGGCGCCTTGGAACACGGTCTGGATCGCGGCGACCAGCCCGGTGTGCGCGTCGGAGATCACCAGCTTCACCCCGCCGAGCCCACGGGCTTTCAGCGAGCGGAGGAAAGTCGTCCAGAACGGTTGCGACTCGGTCTCCCCGACCCTCGAACCCGAGCACCTCACGGGCGCCCATCCTGCGCGACCCCGACGGCGACGACCACGGCTTGGGAGACGACCCGGCGCCCGACACGGGCTTTGCAGTAGGTCGCGTCGAGGAACACATACGGGTAGGCCTGGTCGGCGAGGGGCCGGTCCCGGAACGCGGCGACGTCCTCGTCCAGGTTCGCGCAGATCCGGGAGACTTCAGACTTGCTGATCCCGGTGTCCGCGCCGAGCGCTTTGACGAGATCGTCGACCTTGCGTGTCGAGACGCCGTGGACGTAGGCCCTCCATCACGACCCGCGAACAGGGCCTGATCGACCCGTCGGCGCCGCTCCAGCAGCGACGGGAAGAACGAACCTTGCCGCAGCTTCGGGATCCGCAGCTCCAGTTCCCCGGCCGTGGTTTGTCAGCGTCCGCGGCGGGTGCCGTTGCGTTGCGTGACCCGGTCCGGGGGTGCGCTCGAACGGGGGCGGCGCCGATGAACGCGGCCGCTTCCGCGTCGATCAGCTCCTGATAGAGCGTCTCGGTCGCTGTCCGGATCCGGTCGGTGACGTCGGTGAGTTTCAGTTCCCCGAGGAGCTCGAGGAGGGCAGACTGGTCTAGAGCCATCGTGCGTTGTGTCTTTCTGTGAGTAGCTTTAGTCGTTCTCACTGACCATCGCACGATGGCTCACCACGTCCTCGACGTGACACCCAGCACCGAGAACTACACCACCCCAGGGGACGTCACCCCCGCTTGCGGCAGGCAGATCGACCTAGAGTGTTGTTAACGACGTGAGCAGCCGCGCCGTTCAGAGGCGAGGGCGATCGCCGACGGGGCGGCTCACTCTTCTCCTCATCCCGGTGTTGCTCAGCGCGACCGGCGTCCTCGATCTCCGCATTCCTTGGCCGTGGCTCCATGGCGAGTCCGCGGGGGATCGTCCGGTCGAGCACTCACCCCTGAGAGCCCTGTCAAGGTGAGCTGGACCGGGACAGCCGCTGGAGTGCTCTATCTCGCGTGGCTGGCGTCCGCAACCCTGCGCCCCGGCGGCAACGGGCTATTCGAGACACAATCCCACGCGCGCGACTCCCGGTCGAAGCTGTTCCGGATGGGGCTCGTCACCAACCTGCTCAACCCCAAGGCCGCTGTCATGTAACTCGCGATCATCCCGCAGTTCATAGATCACGGGCAGGGAAACACGACCGCTCAGGGATTCGTTCTCGGCGGAGTTCAGATCATCGTCAGGATGATCGTCAACTCCCTCATCGTGCTGGGCGCCGGCACAATCTCCGGATTCGTGTCGACGCGACTCACATGGATCCGGCACCCCGCTCGGCGCAGTGGCGGTCACGCTGGCCAGAGAGGTCCCGCAATGCATCTCGCCCCTGAACCGGGCGATCATGCTGCAGGACCTCCGTGAGACGCCGCTCAGATAGACCGTCCTCCGGAAGCTCGACGAGTACGAATGACCCTTTCTGAAGGGATTGAACAGGACTGTTGTTCTGCACAGATTCTGCTAGGTAGAGTGGGATTCCATCCGACGGAACCCGCCGTCGGTGAACAAAGGAGTTCCAGAATGCGCATCGTCTTGGTTCATGGAGGTTGGCAGGGTGGTTGGGCGTGGGACGGCGTTGTCGCTGAGCTCACGAAGGCAGGCCACGAGGTATGGGCCCCAACCTTGCAGGGTCACGGTGACAACGACGACCGTGCAGGTGTCACGCTCTCGACCATGGCGGACAATCTCATCGGCCGGATCGCCGACAAGGGGTGGGACCGGTTCGTCGTAGTCGGCCACAGTGGCGGCGGCCCGCTCATCCAACTCGTAGCTGAGGCGATGCCGGAGCAGGTGGAGCAGGCGATCTTCATCGACGCGTGGGTACTCGCCGACGGCGAGTCGATCAATGCGATCCTCCCCGCCGAGTTGGCGAATTTCGCCCGTGGCACAGCCGCGTCCTCGCCCGACCAGAGCGTGCCGATCCCGCCGCAGCTATTCATGACGGCTTTCTTGCAGGACGGATCGGAGGAGCTTCACGCGCAGGTCGAGCCTCGTCTGGTGCCGTCGCCTGGCGGTTGGCTCGACGAGCCGATCCGTCTTCGGACGGCCGGCACCGGTGACGTGCCGAGCGGCTACATCTTCCTGCAAGAGGATCGGGCTGTGCCGCAGGAGTTGTACCGCGCATCAGCAGACCGGCTCACGAACCCGACGACCGCGAGCTCGCCGGGGAGCCATCAGGCCATGTTGACGCGCCCGGTGGAGCTGGCAGCAGCCATCGTCTCCGTTATGTCGTGACGACGTTTCGCTCTTTCGCGACTTCCGCTGGGACCGTCGCTTACGCCGAATGGCTGCCCGGCGGCCCCGCCCGTGCGACGGTGCTGCTCGTTCACGGCGGGGGGGTGGGCCCCGGTGGCTGGAGTCGAGCGATCGGCGGGCGACCCGGGTGGGCACCCCGTCTCGCCGAAGCCGGATACCGCGCGGTCGTGATGACGTGGCCTGGGTTGTCGGCTGGCGGCGCATGGGACCCCGACACGCGGCTGGATGGGGCGGCGGTCGCCGGCGCGATCGTCGAGCTAATCGCTGCGCTCGGCGGCCCGGTCGTCCTCGTGGTCCACTCCATGTCCGCCGCTTTCGGCTATCGGGTCGCTTTCCACCATCGGGATTCACTGATCGCCCTAGTCGCGCTGGCACCCGCTCCCCCCGGGGACATCCAGCCCGAGCCCGCCGTGCTGGAAGAGGACGCCGATCACATCGTCGTCCAGGGACGCCCGCTCACCTGGAGGCTTCCCCGTCGCGGCTGGTGGCATCCCGGACCAGAGTTCATCGAGGCGAAGCTGGTCGGTGCAAGCGAGCAGTTCCCACCCGGTCACCTGGACGAGCTCCGTTCGCAGCTGGTGCCAATCCCAGCCGGGCTCCTCCTCGAGCGGCAGAACGTCCGCGGTGCGCAGGTCCATATCGGCGACAGGGAGTTGGACGGCCTACCGACCCTCGTGATGGTCGGTACCCACGACACCGATCATCCGATCGAGTCGGACCGCGCGACTGCTGACTGGCTCGCCGAGCGAGGCGGCGATGTCAGGTTCGTCGCGTTGACGGCAGCGAACGTGGCTGGCAACGGCCACATGCTGATGCAGGAGTCGAACAGCGATGCGGTACTCACCCTGGTGACGGAGTGGCTCGGTCCAAATGTGCGCCTGCGGCGGTGAGGATGGTGCAGTTGATCGCGACCCGGGCTCCGGACATCTGTGATGGCCCGACTACAGCAGGAGCCGTTGCTCAGCAAGTTCCTGCAGCAGGAATCGCCAGAGATGCCCGTCGTTGAATGCGTCACCCAGGTCGGGCAGGTCGGCGAGATCGTCGTCATCGATCGGCATAGGCTCGGCCCCTGCCTGCAGAACGGCGAGGTGCACGCGAGCCAGGCTGTCGACATTGATCGCGCGGATGACGGCCTGCGGGACGCTCTCGCCGACGGCCGTGAGGCCGTGACCGCGCAGGATGCCGACCGGCCGCGTGCCGAAATCGTCCGCCATGGCCGTCGCGCGTGCGTGGTTGCGGATCAGCGCAGACGAGGGTGTGCGCGGGGATGCCGCCGCGCGCCATCCGCATAGCGGGGATGTTGAAGGCACCGACAATCGGTAGCAACGTCCGTCCGGTCAGCGAGAACGCGACGACAGCCGGCGGATGCGCGTGGACGACGGATCGAGCCGCAGGATTGCGGCGCAGCAGCTCAAGATGCAGAGACAGCTCGTTCGGCGCCCGGTACCCGCCGGCGAGCTCGAACGATCCCTCAAGGGGCACGGCGAGGATGTCGTCGGCGGTGGTGAACCGCAGCCCCCGCTCCTGCGGTCCGCGGGCTCGGATGAGGACGGTGTCGTCGTCGACCCGCAGGCTGACGTGCCCGAGGATGTCGTCCACGAGCCCCCGGACCGCGAGCACGCGGCAAGCATTGGCGACGAGCATGCGTTCGTCGACGTAGTCGTTCATCATCCACTTCTCCTTCGAGGCGTGATCTCCGATTGCGAATTCCTGGAAAATCTAGCAGAATCAGATTCTGTCTTAAAGAAAACCGGTCTCGACCGACATCATCTTCAAGGCGCGGAATAGGACTCTGACATCAGGAAGCAGCGACCCAATGGCGAGCAAGACGACGATCTTCGAGGACGTGCGGCGCGGCATGATCCCGGCGCACATCTATAACGACGAGGAGATCTTCGAGCAGGAGAAGAGCAAGCTCTTCAGCCGCGCGTGGATTTTCGTCGGACATGAATCCGAGATCCCTCAGCCCGGTGACTACGTGGTGCGGCATGTGCTCGACGACTCGTTTATCGTCGTGCGCGATGAGAGTGGTGAGATTCGGGCGCACTTCAACATGTGCCTGCACCGCGGGATGCAGGTGTGCCGCGCCGAGGTCGGCAACGCCTCCCACTTCCGTTGCCCCTACCACGGGTGGTCATACCGCAACGACGGCCGGATTATGGGCCTCCCGTTCCACGAGGAGGCCTACGGGGGTGAGGCAGGGTTCAACAAGAAGGGTGCACGACTGCTCCCGGCGCCGAACCTGGACACATACAACGGTCTGATCTTCATCAGCATGGACCCGAACGCGCCGACCCTGCGGGAATACATCGGCGACTTCGCGTTCTACCTCGACTACTACACCGGGCAGAGCGCCAAGGGCATCGAGCTGCGTGGCCCGCAGCGGTGGCGCGTCAACGCGAACTGGAAGATCGGCGCCGAGAACTTCGCCGGCGACATGTATCACACGCCCCAGACCCACACCTCGGTCGTCGAGATCGGGTTGTTCCGTGAGCCGAAGGCGGAGAAGCGCAAGGACGGCAACACGTACTGGGCCGGCAACGGCGGCGGCACGACCTACAAGCTCCCGCCGGGCAGCCTCGAGGAGCGGCTGCGCTACGTCGGATATCCCGACGCGATGATCGAGCGGATGAAGGAGCAATGGTCGCCTGAGCAGCTCGATGTGATTGGCCGTGACGGGTTTATGATCTCAGCGGCATCGCTCTTCCCGAACATGAGTTTCGTGCACAACTGGCCGAAGGTGGAGGACGGGGACGACGTGCTGCCCTTCATCTCGATCCGTTCGTGGCAGCCCATTAGCGAGAACGAGACGGAGGTCTACTCCTGGTTCGCGGTCGATGCCGAGGCGCCGGAGGAGTTCAAGGAGCTCTCGTACAAGGCCTACCTTATGTGCTTCGGTAGCACGGGAATGTTCGAGCAGGACGATGTCGAGAACTGGGTCTCGCTGACCACGACTGCCAAGGGTTCGATGGCTCGACGGCTCCTGCTCAACAGTCGGATGGGGACTCTCAAAGACGACACTCCGGTCGTCGCTGCGCTGACGCCTGAACAGTTCGCCGGTCCAGGCGTCGCGCACGTTGGTTACGGCGAGTACAACCAGCGTCATCTGCTCGATCGCTGGGCCGACTACCTCGACACCGATGACGAAGTCGAGGTGCAGGTCGCGAGCATCGGTACAGGCATCACCAACAACGGGGAGGCACCCGCATGATGAACACCGAGACCGGTGTCCAGATATCCGAGCAATCGCCTCTCGGCGCCCACGCCACGCGCGCCGATCGAGTCGGGCGGTCCCTACTGTTCTCCGACGAACTGCATCTCGAGGCGCATCGTTGGTTGATTGAAGAGGCTTACACCCTCGACGAGCAACGGTACGAGCACTGGCTTGAGACGCTTACAGAGGATATTCACTACATCATGCCGGTGCGTCAGACGACGGCTCTCGGGTCTTCCTTCACGACGGCGAGGGGGATGTCGCACTGGGACGAGAATAAGTACTCGCTCAGCCGCCGGGTCGCGCGATTCCTGACTGAACACGCTTGGACGGAGGACCCTCCCTCACGCCTGCGTCACTACGTGACGAACGTGCGCGTGTTCCTGTCCTCGGTCGAGGACGAGCTCATCGTCGACTCCGCCGTCCTGCTGTTCCGCAGCCGGGGAGACGTCAACGAGCCGTCAATCATCTCCGCTCACCGCGAGGACGTATTGCGTCGCGTCGGTGACGACCTGCAGTTGGCACGTCGGGTGATCATGGTGGACGAGTCGGTGCTCCGCACCCAGAACCTGGCGATCTTCCTGTGAGCGGCCTCGACTGGGAGGGTGCCGACGTCGATCGTGATGCCGCGGCGGCTGCGGCGGCGGAGCGCGAGCGTCTTATTGCCCGCACCGTCGGAGAGCCGCTCGTCATCGCCAACGAGTTTTCGGAGATCGAAGTGCGCCGCGTGGAAACTCACAACGGCACGAGGCTACTGATCGACGCCCCGAAAACTGGCCAGTGGATCGCGATCGACCCCATGGAACTCGAGGCCCTGACCTGGCAGACCACGCAGACGTTCTCCGAGATGATCGCGCGGCCTGACCAGCCGATGTTTCCCGAAATGCGACCGCAGTAGAAAAGGAGAGACCGATGGCACGGATCATCGCCGACCGCAGCGCCTGCCAGGGCTACGCCAATTGCGTTGTCGCCGCGGGCGACTACTTCGACCTAGATGACGACGCCCTAGTGATCGTTCTGCGCGAGGACCTGCCCGACAGTGACCGCAAGCGAGTAGAGGAGGCGGCGCGCAGCTGCCCCGTCTCCGCCTTGGTTGTGGAGGACTGACGTGTCGCGGGTCGTCATCGTCGGCGCCTCTGTTGGTGGGCTCAAGACCGCCCAAGCCCTTCGAAGCGAGGGATTCGAGGGCGAGATCGTCCTGATTGACCAGGAACGCCATCCCACCTACGACAAACCTCCGCTCTCGAAGAAGTACCTCACCGGTGAGACGGCGCGACACGAGATCGAGCTTCTCTCCGAGCACGAGACGCGGGGGATCGGAGCCATCTCAATCTTCGGCACGCCCGCGGCATCCCTCAACCTCGAAGGCCAGGTTGTGACGCTCGAGGACGGTACAGCCGTCTCATACGACACACTCGTGATCGCCACCGGGTCACGCGCCCGTCGCTCTCCGTGGGGTGAAGGTGAGCATATTCACTTGCTGCGTACCAGCGGCGATGCCGAGCGCTTGCGGGATGAGCTGGCCACAGCGCGGCACCTTGTGGTCATCGGCGCAGGCTTCATCGGGGGGGAGGCTGCCGCAACGGCGATCACGGCGGGCGTACGGGTCAGCATGGTTGACCCGTTCCCGGCGCCGATGTCGCGGGTGCTCAATGCCGAAGTCGGCCAGATCTTCAGCCGCAAGTATGCCCAGGAGGGCGTCGAGGAGTACTTCGGAAGGACAGTCGAAGGCGTCGAACAGACGGCAGACGGGGTGCGCGTGGTGCTCGATGGCGGCGAGATCATCGAGGCCGATGCAGCTCTCGTCGGTATCGGAGCTGTGGTCAACACAGAGTGGCTCGAGGGTTCCGGCATCGAACTCGACAACGGGGTGA
Organism: Microbacterium sp. NRRL B-14842; assembly: GCF_050470785.1. Taxonomy (NCBI): domain Bacteria; kingdom Bacillati; phylum Actinomycetota; class Actinomycetes; order Micrococcales; family Microbacteriaceae; genus Microbacterium; species Microbacterium sp. NRRL B-14842. Next base: position 11,165 of record NZ_JBFLUM010000055.1, read on the forward strand.
CCTGCGACTCTGGGCTGCGGGCCATCGGGCATCCTGAGATCTTTGCCGTCGGCGATATCGCACGTTGGGCGAGTGCGTCGCGCAACGTCTCGCTGCGCCTCGAACATTGGACCAATGCCGTTGATCAGGCTCGCGTCGTCGCACACAACATCGTCCACCCTGATGATTGCGAGGACTACGACACGACCGAGTATGTCTGGAGCGACCAGTACGACTGGAAGATCCAGATCGTCGGGCATACCGGATCTGATCACTGGACGATGGTGGGCGACCCTGCGCAGGACCGCTTCGCCGTCGTGTACGGCGAGAGCCAAGGGCAGGCCGAAGGTGCCGTCATCGTGAACTGGCCGCGTGCCCTCGTCGACGCCCGCCGCTCGGTCGCCTCGCGAGCGAAGGCGGACGAGCTGATACATCGGCTGCGCGCCCTCCTCGAGCCCTCGAGCACGGCTCCGGCGAAGGCGGCCGCCCGATGAGAGCTGACGACACCACCCTCCCCCTCCTGCACGGTCACCGCATCCCGCGAATCGGGGTGGGCACGTGGCCACTCACGGGAGACGAGTGCGCAACGATGGTCGAGAAGGCGGTCGGCTACGGTTACCGCCTGTTCGATACGGCGTACAAGTACGCGAATGAGGAGGCCGTCGGTGCCGGTCTGCGTGCATCGGGCATCCCTCGTGACGAGGTCTTCATCACGAGCAAGTTCAACAAGGAGGACCACAGCGTCGAGGGAGTGCAGCGCGCGTACGACCGATCGCTGAAGACCCTTCGCGTCGACTACCTCGATCTGTTCCTGATCCATTGGCCGGTTCCGGCCCTCGACCGATACGTCGAAGCGTGGAAGGGTCTGGTGAGACTGCTCGAAGAGGGACGAGTGAAGGCGATCGGCGTCTCCAACTTCAAGTCTCACCACCTTCAGCGCGTCGTCGACGCGACCGGTGTCGTCCCCGACGTCGATCAGATCCAGCTCAGCGTCGACATCGCCCGTGTCGAACAGCGCAGCTTCCAGCGCGCTCACGGCATCCTGACCGAGGCGTGGAGCCCGCTCGGACGCGGAGGAGCCCTGCTGTCCGATCCCGCGGTGACCGCGATCGCGTCGAAGTATGACAAGTCGCCCGCACAGGTCCTACTGCGCTGGCACATCGAGGAAGGGATCGTTCCCGTCCCGCGCGCCGGCGATGAGAAGCATCTCGCGCAGAACATCGACGTCTTCGATTTCACGCTCAGCTCGGAGGATATGGCGACGCTGAGTGGGCTGGATCAAGGCGAAGAAGCCGCCCGCGACCCGGACGATCCGGCCAACGGGCACTGAGGCCCACGGCGGCGGGTCGGTCGCTCCCGCAGCCACGCTCATCAGCGGCGTGTTCGCGTGCGCAGCGCATCCATGGGCGCTACGACGACCCGGGCCGGTTCACCCCAACAGTTCGGCGAGGCGGATCGCGGCGTCCTGCAGTGACCGCGCTAGGGACTTGACCTTGCCCGGCGGTAACCGCTGCACGGGCGCGGAGGCGTTGATCGCCAGTCGCAGTCCCGACGAGACGTGGACCGGGACCGCGACGCTCGCCACGCCGTCCTCGCTTTCCTGCCGATTCACGGCATAACCGTCCAGTCGTGTCCGAACCAGTTCGGCGACGAGTTCGTCTCGGGAACGTATGGAGTTCGGTGTGACGATCTCGAGCTGCTCGTCCGGGTACAGCCGGAAGAGCTGCTCGTCGCTCAGCTCGGCAAGCAGCGCCTTGCCGGTCGAGGTGCAATGCGCCGGCAGGGTCTTGCCCAGTCTCGAAACCACGCGCACGGCCACATCGGGCTCGGCAACGGCGAGGAATCGGACATGGTTGCCCTCGAGCGTGCCCAGGTGGCAGGTCTCACCGAGGGCGGCGCTGAGGTCCTCGAGGATCGGCTGCGCCAGTCTCGGGACATCCATCCTGCGCAGCACCGAGAAGGCCACCGTCGTCAGCGCCGGGCCAGGGCCGTAAGCCTTGGTCACCGGGTTCTGCCGCACGAAGCCGCGCCATGCCAGCATCGCGAGAAGTCGGTGCGCGGTCGAGGTCGCCACCCCGAGGAGGGCACCGGCGTCCGTGAGCCGCAGCTCGTGCTCCTCACCCAGCAGCAGGATCAGCTTCAGCGCGTTGTCGACCGACTCGATCGGATACTGGGGTGGATCGCCCGGCGACCCGAGCTGTCGATTCTGCACGGCAGAAAGCTTACTTGCAACGTGGGCGCGCTCCTCCTGCACCGCGCGCTCCGATGCCGACCCGACAGGCGGGAGGATCGTCTCCGCGGTGCCACTGCAGCCCGTGCCACCCCACGCCGCCCGCGTGGCTCCCTGTGACGGCCCCGACGGCCCAGGCGCTCTACGGTCGGAGCAGGACCTTCAGGCTGCTGGACGCGTCGCGGGACTGCTCGAAGGCGGCGGCGGCATCGTCGAAGGCGAACTCGTGGGTCGCCAGCGGCGACAGATCGATCCCCTGGGCGTCGGACGCCTGACGATCGACTCGAGGACGGCCTCGTACTCGCGATGAGCGATGGCGAACGACTGCGGGTGCCACAACTGATAGATGTGTAAGCAGCGTTCCGGGTAGGAGTCCACTACCCGCCCCAACGGGATGTCTGCACGCGCGACGCAGCAGCGGAGGAACGCGTGGTGCGCCACCAGCCAGGCGTCCATGTCACCGACTGCCAGCGCCGCATCCATTAGCGTCCCGTACTCGCGCGAAGCGCCGATCTCGGAGCGCAGCATCCGTCCACCGTCCGGCGCGCGCCTAAGGACTCCAGCTGAAGCCGGACACCGTAGAGCTGGTCGACCTCTTCTACGTCCGGGTGATACACCGTCGCTCGGCGATGGTATCGGCCTCGTTTGAGCCTTTCTTCCCGCAGCAAGCGAAACGCCTCGTGCAAATGACCTCCCCGTCGATCCAGGTCTTTCAACTTTCCATCCTGCGTGAGGCGGCAGTGGCGGTGACACTCCACTGCTCGGAAGAGCACTATTTCGCGCTATTGATCCGGACCCCGATGGTCGGAAGCTGTTCAGTGCCGCGTCATCGGCGCAATACGCTGGGAGACGGGGCTTCCTCTGCCCCGGGAGGACACCATGCAACCAGATAACCTCACGGTCACGGCTCGGGTGGCGCGCACAGCCGTCCCCGGGCGGCTGGACGATCTCACCGAGTGGGCGCATGGTTTCACCGGCCGGGCCCAGTCGTTCCCCGGCTACCGGGAGTCGAAGGTCCGAGTCTCGGAACGGCACCGGCGCCAGGTTGTCGTCGAGATCACGTTCGCTTCCCCCCATGACCTCATCCGGTGGGAGGACAGTAAGGAGCGGCAGGCGCACCTGCAACAGGCCGTGCCGCTCACGATCGGGCAGGCCCGTCCACTGACTCCGGACGCCCTCACCGGTGCAATCCCGACGGCCGGTCCCGCGCGCCCGCGGTGGTGGACGGCGATTTTAGTGTGGATCGCGCTGGTACCGCCTGCCATGTTCAACGCCTACTTCATCGCTCCGCTCCTGACCGGCCTGCCGCCGTACCTCCAGATCCTATGTACGACGCCACTGACCGTCGCGTGCGTCATCTGGGTGATGTTGCCTCTATTGCACGCGCTCGAGGAGAGCATCCGCCACTGGCTCGCGTGGCGGCGCGGGCGCTGAGCGTCTGCCCCATTAGGCGCTGTCGCGGCGGGCAAAGCCCTCTCCGCTCCCTCTTGTCAATCTTGCCTACCTTGGTGAGGGGCATGTCGTCGACGGCGATCAGCCGCTCGGGGGTGCTTATGCTTAGCCACCCCGGCGGACTCCATGGCGGCGCGGATCCGTTCGAGCCCGAGCGGGCCGCCCTCCTTGAGACTCACGTAGACGCATACCCGCTCGCTGAACACGGGGTCGAGCATCGCGACGGCGGCCGCTAGATCGAAGCTGTCATAGCGGTAGACGAGGTCCTCCACCTCTTCGCACGAAATCTTCTCGCTGCCTCGGTTGATCATGTCGAGATGTAGCCATCCTCGGTGAAGGACCGCGCGTTCGTCTCAGGTGCGCGGTAGCATCCGCGCGGGGTGTAGCGGATCGGTTTCCTGCTCGAGCATAGATCGACGGCTCATCAGATGCCTCCAGAGTTCTTTTCGTCGGTTATGTCGGTGTGGTGATCAGCGGCGGCGCTGGCGCTTGCCGCCCCAGAACGCGCGGACTGCCATGGTGATCGCTTCGTCTTTGGTGAGGCGATCACCACGGGCCGCGGCTTCGTCGCGTGCCTGGTTGATGTACTCGAAGACGTCCGGAGGTAGTCGGAAGGTCGCGGGGTGTTTTTCGATGCGCTGGACATTGTACGGGCCGCGCTTCTTGCCGGTGCGGGGCGACGTGTCACACCCCAATCAGGGCGGCTTCGACGTCGTCATCGGCAACCCACCCTACGTCAACCGGCGCGAGCTCAGCTACCGCATCACCGGCTTCGAGACAGACAACGTCGACGACATCTACGCCTCCTGCTGCGAGCGCTCGGCGCAGATCACGCGCCCGGATGGCCGGCTCAGCCTGATCGTTCCCATCCGCAGCCAGTTCGCCGATCGCGACGAGTCACTGCGGAAGTTCTACGAGCGGCGGTTCGATGCGATCTGGGTGAGCACCTTCCAGGAACGCCCGGCTGCCCTGTTCCAGGTGAAGGTGCGCAGCACGATCATCACCGCCGCCGGGTATGGCAGCGTCTCCGAGCTGCACACGACGCTCACCCACAGCTGGATCGAGGCGTTCCGTCCGCATCTGATGGCGACACTGCGGTATTCGCTTCGGCCCGCCGGCTCGCGGACCCCGAACTGGATGCGCGCCAGCAGCGACGCGATGTTCGAGCTGATCGACACGCTGCTTGCGAAGGGCACGATCTCCTCGACGCCGCTTGTCCGTGTGAGCGACTACTCCGTCGGTTTCAAGAAGACCGCCACGTACTTCCTGAGCACGTACACGGTGCCGCCGGTCACCTACGACAAGACCACGCACGCCACGGTGCCCCTCAACGAGGGGAAGCTGTTCGTTCAGAACCGGAAGGACCAGCTCGCGGCCAGCGCGATCGCGGCGTCGCGGCTGGCGTTCCTGTGGTGGACGTTCACGGGCGACTGCTTCAACGTCACCAAGGGCACGATGTCGCAGATCCCATTCTCCCCGCACGCTTACGGGCAGGACACGTTCGATGCTCTGGTGGAGCTCGGCGAGAGGATCGAGGAGGCGCTGCCGGCCGTGCGCTCCTGGGATCTCAACTCCGGGAAGTACGTGGGCGGGTACGCGATCCCCGAACTGCGTCATCTCACCGGTCAGGCCGACGAGATCATGCTGGAGGCGATCGGCCGCATCGATCTGCTGCCGGAGATCCAGTACGCCCACGCCCGGATGTACAAGAGCACCGGGATTTCCGCGACGACACTGCGAAAGTTGCCGTTCGAGGTCGAGGTGTGACGCGCGACATCCGCACGGGTCCTTTGCCCTCGAGCGACTGCGATCGTTCGTCCGGGTCAGGATCCTCTGAGTGATGGATATGACAGGTAGGCGCTACCGGATGAGTTGACCCATCTCCCAGTCGCCGAGAGGGATCGTCCGACAAGTTCTGTCAGCGGTCCAAGCGGGACGGTGGCG
>NZ_JBFLUM010000056.1:0-13092 GCF_050470785.1 Microbacterium sp. NRRL B-14842
TTGGCAGACACGGTGATTCTCCTTGCGCGGTCACGCCGCGGGAGGCGGAAAGGACGAGGCTCAGCCTAGTACGCCCTCTTCGATCCGCGAGACCCCGTCTTCCCGCCGAGACCCCGTGCTTCGTGCGCGAACGAGGCGGGGTCTCGACGGCGACCCGGGGTCTCGACAAAGTGGGACGTTACCGTTTCGTGAGCAGAACGTTCGACGCAGGAAACACTCCGCGTCATCTCCGGGTAACACGGCGCTCCTATCGTCGCGACCACGACAGTCCCCAGGTCGACAGGAGTTCATGGACGACAACGCAGCGCGCACAGCGGAGATCGTCGTCGTGGGGGCGGGAGTTGCGGCGCACCGCTTCGTCGCGCGGATGCTGGAGGATCCGGAGCGGGACGTGCGGATCACGGTGTTCGGAGACGAGGGGCGGCTGCCTTATGACCGCTCCGGGCTGGCGCGGGTGGTCGCGGGCGACGCGGCATCGGGCATCGATCTCGACCGGGCGCCGTTCCGCGACGATCGGGTGCGGTTGATCGACGACGACCGGGTGCTGCGTATCGACAGGGCGGGACGCCGCGTGCGGACCCGTTCGCGCCGCTGGTACGACTACGACGCGCTCGTCCTGGCGACCGGGACCCACGCCCGCCCGCTCGAGGTGCCAGGCATCCGCGCTCGTGGGGCCTTCACCTTCCGCGCGATGGAAGACGCACAGACCCTGCGCGCGTTCCTGGCCATCCGCAGGACGGAGCTGCCACGTGCCCTCCGAGCGGTGGTGGTCGGCGGAGACGAGTCCGGGGTCGACGTTGCGCTCGCTCTAGACGAGGCCGGAGTGCAGACGACCCTCGTCGCCACCGCGGATCGGCTGCTTCCCTCCGTGCTGTCGGCGCCGGCTGCGGCGGCGCTGCGGCGGGTCATGGAGGCACGCGGGATCACCGTGCGGACCCGGACGCGGCTGACGCGCGTCGATCCCGACGAGGCCGGTGCCGTCACCGCGGTCGAGTTCCAGGACGGGACCTTCGCCCGGGCGGACCTCGTCGTGACGACCGGTGCACGGGCCAGAGACGAACTCGCGCGCAACGCCGGTCTCCCGGTGCGCCAGGGCGGAGGCGTGATCGTGGATGCCGCCGGACAGACAGAGGATGAGCGGATCCTCGCCATCGGGGACGTCGCGGTGGGAGTCGGTCAGCTCGAGCGGGGCGTCGAAGCCGCATGCTCCTCCGCGGACCGTGCGGTCGCCGCCCTGTGCGGTGCTCCGCTCACGGACCGAGGACCGCGGCGCTGGTACGGACGGCCCGGTGGCATCGACCTCGCCGTCCTGCGGATCGACGACGTCGTGGGTCGGCCTTCGCCGTCCCGCTGTCCGCCCTCGACGGACGCCGTTTCGGAGAGATCCTGCTCTCCGCAGATGCGCGTCAGGTGTACGGCGCGACGACGATCGGCGAACAGGGTGAGGCATGGCTGGCGCGGTTCTCGCGCGATGACACCGATCGGCGCGCGGAGGTTCGCGTGCTTCTGGCTTCGGCAGCGTCCGACGACCGCGCGGACGAATGCGGCCACGGTCTCCTGACGCTCCCGCTGGACGCGCTGAGTGTCGAGCTGGATCGCCGGGGGATCCGGACGTTCGCCGATGCCCTGGCCGCAGCGGGGGAGAGCCGTGACTGCGGACCCTGCCTCCGCCGTCTGGCGGTTGCGCTGCTGCAGCGTGACCCCGCCCCTGCCGACACCCCCGACCGCCGACCGGGCGTCCGCCTCCGTGGTTCGGCCGCCGCTTCCGTCGTCGACGTCGAGGTCGAGGTCGGGAGGGAGATCGACGCTGCGCTCCTCCTCGTGATCGGCCGCCTGGCCCAGCGTCACGACGCCACGATCGGTCTCGGCGAGGGGACGATCACCGTCGGGGGGATCCGGGGCGGCGACCTCCCGCGAGTGCTGGCGGGCCTCCGGGCCGCAGGCGCGGTGATCCGGACCTCGGAGCCGGAAGCCGGCGGGCGCCACCCGATGACGCCGCTGGTCGGACCCGCGGACGGGGGAACCCGCCGGCGTCGAGACCTGGACCGCAGCGGCACAGGGACGGCGGCGGGAGTGCGGTCCGCAGAGGGGGCGAGATGAGCGCGCCGACCCGCGTGGCCCCGGCACTCGTGGGTTCCCGCATCGCGGTCGCCGAGGTGGCACGGCCGGTGCGGCCCGAGCCCGTCGACGCCGACGCGCTCCTGCACGCCCTCACCGGCAGCGGGTCGGAGGTCGTGCGGATCGTGTCACTGCGGGACGATCAGGCGATCCCCGCCGGCACGAAGCGAACGGCGCACCGCATCGCGACCGGCCAGGTCGACGCTGTGCTGTTCCCCGCCGCCGAAGGCGTGCCAGGCCTCCTGGCGATCTTCGAGCGCCTCGGCATGCTCGATGTGGTGCGTGCTCGCGCGCGGGCTTCGCGGTTGCTCCTGGCGACCGCCGACCCCACAGCGACGGCTCAGCTGGCGGAGCTCGGACTGGCCGCGTCCACAGCGTGCGGGCCGACGGCGGAAGACCTCGCCCGCACGGTCATCGATCACTTCGCCCGCGCGGGGCGCGAACGGCGGACGGACGTCGGCGACGTGGCGGTACGCAGCGGGGGCATTCTCATCGACGGCGTGTTCGTCCCGCTCTCCCGCGGAGCCGTGAGCGTCATGGAAGCGCTGTTCGTGGCCGACGGGCGGGTGCTCAGCCGGACGGAGATCGGGCAGGTGCTCCCGGGCGGGCGGCGGAGTCCTCGAGCCGTCGAGGTCGCTGTGGCGCGGCTCCGCGAGGCCCTCGGCGACGTCGACCTCGTGCAGACCGTGGTCAAGCGCGGCTATCGACTCGCGGTGCTCGACGACTGATCGTGCCGGATCGGTTCACTCCGAGGGAGTGGCGGGCGCGGTCGGAGCCTCCGTCGGGGTATCGGTCGGCGCCGGGGACGGTTCGATCGAGGAGGTGGGCGAGGGCGACGGCGTCGGTTCCGGAGCGGTCACCTGCGCATGCACGACCTGGCTGACGATCGCGCCCACGACGATGAGGGCGCCGACGGTGATCGCGATGGCGTTGTCCCGGGTCCGTCGGCGGATCTGGTCCTGGTGCCAGCGGGTGCGAGCGGTGTGCAGCCGAGCGCGCTCCGCCTCGGTGCGTGTCTGCGCCTTCTTGGAACCGCGTGCAGCCATGCCCTGCTTCTCCCGTCCGACGCCGGTCCACGACGTCGCCTGAGAGCCTACCGGGGCGCCGGCCTCGCCTCGTGTCCCCGGCCGCCGTTAGCCTGGAGGAATGTCCTCTCCCTCCGCCCTGCTCTCCGGGCAGACACCGCTCGCCGTGCGCATGCGTCCGGTGTCGCTGGACGAGGTCGCGGGACAGCGCCACCTGCTGCGGGCCGGGTCGCCCATCGTCGCCCTCGCCGATCCGGAGGCCAGCTCGCCCGGTGCGGTGTCTATCATCCTCTGGGGCCCGCCCGGCACCGGGAAGACCACGCTCGCCCAGGCCATCGCCCGGTCCTCCGGCCGCCGGTTCGTCGAGCTCTCGGCCATCACCGCCGGCGTGAAGGACGTGCGGGAGGTCATGCAGGAGGCGATCACGCAGCGCGACCTCTACGGGCAGACGACGATCCTCTTCCTCGACGAGATCCACCGCTTCACCAAGGCCCAGCAGGACGCCCTGCTGCCCGGCGTGGAGAACGGCTGGGTCATCCTCATCGCCGCCACCACGGAGAACCCCTCGTTCTCGGTGATCTCGCCTCTGCTGTCCCGGTCGCTGCTGCTCACCCTGCAGCCGCTCACCGATGACGACATCGGCGTGCTCGTGGATCGGGCGGTGTCGGACGCCCGCGGACTCGGAGGCGCGGTCGCGCTCACCGACGAGGCGCGGTCGGCCCTCATCCGCCTCGCGTCGGGGGACGCCCGTCGCGCCCTCACGGGGCTGGAGGCCGCCGCCGCGGTGGCGCTCTCGCACGCGGCGACGGCCGACGACGACAGCGAGGACCAGGAGTCGACCGTCCCCGAGGTCACCGCCGACGATGTGGCGCAGGCCGTCGACAAGGCTCTGCTCCGCTACGACCGGCAGGGCGACGAGCACTATGACGTCATCAGCGCCTTCATCAAGTCGATCCGAGGCTCCGACCCGGACGCCGCGCTGCACTACCTCGCCCGCATGATCGAGGCGGGGGAGGACCCGCGGTTCATCGCCCGGCGGCTCGTCATCTCCGCGTCCGAGGACGTCGGGCTCGCCGACCCCCAGGCGCTCGGCATCGCCGTGGCCGCCGCCGACGCCGTGGCCTTCATCGGGATGCCGGAGGGACGCATCCCGCTCGCGGAGGCCACCGTGTACCTGGCCACGACCGCGAAGTCGAACGCGGCGTATGTCGGCATCGACGCGGCCATCGCCGACATCCGGGCCGGAGGGTTCGGGCGCGTGCCGCTGCACCTCCGCGACGCCCACTACCCGGGCGCCAAGCGCCTGGGCCACGGCCGCGGCTATCGCTACGCGCACGACAGCGAGTTCGGGATCGTGCCGCAGCAGTACCTGCCGGACGAGCTCGACGGACGCCACTACTACGAGCCGAAGAACCTGGGCGCGGAGCGCGACATCAGTGCACGGCTGGAGCGCATCCGCCGGATCCTCGGCGACCGGTGATCCGCGGGCCTCGGGTGTCTGCCGTCGTCTGTTAGACTTGAGCGGCTCGAAACCGTGTTTTCGGGCATCTCCTCGTTCACACCCCACCTCGACGGCACCCCGGCGTGCGCCCCGAGGAAGAACGCGGTGATACGTCCGTCGGACGTGAAATCCACGTCCACGTCATCGGAAGGATAACTTCGTGGTCACGAAGTCCCAGGACCGCCGCAAGGTGCGTCTCAGCCGCGCCCTCGGCGTGGCACTCACCCCCAAGGCCGCCCGCTACCTCGAGAAGCGTCCCTACGCTCCGGGCGAGCACGGCCGCACCAAGCGCAAGGCCGACAGCGACTACGCCGTCCGTCTGCGTGAGAAGCAGCGTCTGCGCGAGCAGTACGGCATCCGCGAGAAGCAGCTGCGTATCGCGTTCAACGAGGCCCGTCGCCAGGACGGTCTGACCGGTGAGAACCTCGTCGAGCTCCTCGAGATGCGTCTCGACGCGCTCGTGGTCCGTTCGGGCTTCGCCCGCACCACGGCGCAGGCTCGCCAGCTCGTCGTGCACCGTCACATCCTCGTCGACGGCCAGCTCGTCGACCGCCCGTCGTTCCGCGTGAAGCCGGGTCAGCTCATCCACGTCAAGCCCAAGAGCGAGGGCCTCGAGCCCTTCCAGGTGGCAGCCGCCGGCGGTCACGCCGAGGTCCTGCCCGCCGTTCCGGGTTACCTCGAGGTCGAGCTCGACAAGCTCCAGGCCCGCCTGGTCCGTCGTCCGAAGCGCGCCGAGGTCCCCGTGACCTGTGAAGTGCAGCTCGTCGTCGAGTACTACGCGGCTCGCTGATCCAGCGGAAGAGCATCAGGCAGGAGGCGTCGGGGTTCCCGACGCCTCCTGTCGTTTCCGCCTACGATGGAGAGACCGCGCCTTCGCGGCTCTAGGGCAAGGATGACGACATGAAGAATGTGCTGTGGTTCCTGATCGGCGTGATCGGCGGCTTCGTCGCGGCTCACTTCATGAACAAGGACCCGCGGGGCCACGACATCCTGGCCGACGTCGACGCCCGCCTCAACGGCCTCGCCGCGATCCTCAGCGACGCGTATCGCGCGCAGGAGGCTCGGTTGACCGAGCCGGGCGAGAACTGACCCCCCGCATCTGCGCCTCGGCGCGCCCCCTCACGCAAGGACATCCGGCACTCCTATGAAAACTGCGGAAATCGCGCAGCGCTACCTCTCCTACTTCGAGAAGAACGACCACCTCATCGTCCCCTCGGCATCCCTGGTCAGCGACGACCCCTCGCTGCTGTTCACGGTCGCCGGCATGGTCCCGATGATCCCGTACCTCACGGGCGTGGTCCCGGCGCCGCACCCGCGCATCGCCGACCTGCAGAAGTGCATCCGCACCAACGACATCGAGGAGGTCGGGCGCACCGCGCGTCACGGCACGTTCTTCCAGATGCTCGGCAACTGGTCGTTCGGCGACTACTTCAAGGAAGGCGCGATCCGCTACGCCTGGGAGCTGCTCACGAGCTCGGAGGCGGACGGCGGCCTCGGCTTCGACGAGAAGGATCTCTGGGTCACCGTCTACGAGACCGACGACGAGGCCGAGGCGATCTGGCGCGACATCATCGGGCTCAAGCCGGAGCGCATCCAGCGCCTCGGCCGCGCGGACAACTACTGGAATACCGGCCAGCCCGGTCCCGGCGGCCCTGACTCCGAGATCTTCTTCGACCGCGGCCCGGCCTACGGCAAGGACGGCGGCCCCGCTGTCGACGACTCGCGGTTCCTGGAGATCTGGAACCTCGTGTTCATGCAGGACTTCATCGAGAACATCCGCGGCAAGACCGAGTTCGACATCGTCGGCGAACTGCCGATGAAGAACATCGACACCGGCATGGGACTGGAGCGCGTCGCGTTCCTCAAGCAGGGCGTCGAGAACATGTACGAGACCGACCAGGTGCGTCCGGTGCTCGACCGCGCCGTCGAGCTCTCCGGCCGCCGCTATGGTGCGGTCCACGAGGATGACGTCCGCTTCCGGGTGATCGCGGATCACGTGCGCTCCTCGCTCATGCTCCTCTCCGATGGCGTGCGTCCGTCGAACGAGGGCCGCGGCTACATCCTGCGGCGCCTCATGCGCCGGACCGTGCGCGCCATGCGGCTCCTCGGTGTCGACGAGCCCGCGTTCCCCGAGCTGTTCGCCGCCTCCCGCGACGCGATGAAGTCGGCGTACCCGGAGCTGGAGCGGGACTGGTCCGTGCTCTCCTCGGCGGCCTTCGCCGAAGAGGAGACCTTCCGGCGCACCCTGGCGCAGGGATCGACCATCCTCGACCTCGCGCTCGACGAGACGAAGAAGGGCGGCGGGAATACCCTCAGCGGTTCCGAGGCGTTCCTGCTGCACGACACCTACGGCTTCCCGATCGACCTCACCCTGGAGGTCGCCGAAGAGGCCGGGCTGGACGTGGACCGCGCCGCGTTCGACTCCCTCATGCAGGAGCAGCGTCAGCGCGCGAAGGACGACGCCCGCAACCGCAAGCGCCAGCTCGCGGATGTCTCGGTGTACCGCGACCTGCGCGCGCTGGGCGAGACGGGCTTCGACGGCTACACGGCCCTCGAGGTGGAGTCCCGCGTGCTCGGCCTGCTCGTCGACGGCGCGCCGGTGCGCAGCGCCGCCGAGGGCCAGATCGCCGAGGTCGTGCTCGCCGAGACGACGCTGTACGCCGAGTCCGGCGGTCAGGTCGCCGACAAGGGCACCATCGTGGGCCCGGGCTACGAGCTCGAGGTGCTCGACGTCCAGCGTCCGGTCCCCGGGCTGATCAGCCACACGGTCGAAGTCTCCCGCGGCACGGTCGCGGTCGACGACATCGCGACGACGATCGTCGACGCCGCCAACCGCCGCGCCGCCCGCCAGGCGCATTCCGCCACCCACCTCGTGCACGCCGCCCTCCGCGACACGCTCGGTCCGACGGCCACGCAGTCGGGCTCGCTCAACCGCGCCGGCTACATGCGATTCGACTTCGCCTGGTCGCAGGCGCTGTCGACGGACACCCGCACGGAGATCGAGGAGATCACGAACCGCGCCGTGCAGGACGCCCTCGAGGTGACCACCCGCATCGTGACGCTCGACGAGGCCAAGGAAGCGGGCGCAATGGCGCTCTTCGGCGAGAAGTACGGCGACGTCGTGCGGATGGTCGACATCGGCGGCCCGTGGTCGCGCGAGCTCTGCGCCGGCACGCACGTGTCGACCAGTGCGGAGATCGGCCTGGTCAGCGTGGTGGGGGAGTCGTCGGTCGGCGCCTCCAACCGCCGGATCGAGGCTCTCGTCGGCGCGGATGCGTTCCGTGAGCTCGCGGCGGAGCGCGCTCTCGTCTCGCAGCTCACCGCCTCCCTGAAGACCCCGCGCGAGCAGCTCCCCGAGCGGATCGCCGATCTCGCCGCGAGCCTCAAGGCCGCGGAGAAGCGCATCGCGCAGTTCGAGGCGAAGGAGCGGGCGGGGCGCATCCCCGCCATCGCCGAGGCCGCGACGCGCGTCGGGGACTTCCGCGTGGCGGCGCAGACGCTGGGCGATGTGGCCTCCGCGGACGATGTCCGCGAGCTCGTCAACGGCTGTGCGCGACCGGCTGGGCTCCGACCCCGTGGTCGTCGCGCTCGGGGCGGTCGTCAACGGTCGCCCTGTCATCGTCGTCGCCACGAACGAGGCCGCGCGCAATGCCGGGGCGAAGGCGGGTGCGCTCGCGAAGCGCGCCGCCGGTGTGCTCGGCGGAGGCGGCGGTGGCCGGGACGACGTCGCCCAGGGCGGCGGTACCGACGCAGCGGCGCTGCCCGCCGCGCTCGAGGCCGTCTCCCAGGAGCTGCGGGGCGCGTGAGCGGTTATCGCCGCGGGGTCCGGCTCGGCATCGACGTCGGCCGGGCCCGCGTGGGCGTGGCCCGGTCCGATCCGGACGGCATGCTGGCCGTCCCCGTCGAGACCGTGCCGCGCGACGAGCACTCGCTGACGCGCATCGCGGAGCTGGCTGCGGAGTACGAGCCGCTGGAGATCGTGGTCGGACTTCCGGTGAACATGCAGGGCGCGGACACGCCGTCGACGGTCGATGCGCGGGAGTTCGCGGCCGCACTCCAGGGGCGCAGTGGCGTGCCGGTCCGCCTCGTGGACGAGCGTGCTGAGCACCGTCTCCGCGCATGCCGCGTTGCGGAGTTCTGGGCGATCACAGAAGAACTCTCGTAGCATTGTGGATCAGGTCGCCGCCGTGGTGCTGCTGCAGCAGGCGATCGACACGGAGAAGAGCACCGGAAACCCGGCCGGTGCCCCGGTCCCCCGTTGACGAGGAGCCCGCCTGAACATGTCCGAACGCGAGAGCCGTGCGCCCGAGCACGAGCAGAGCACCCGGTTGGGGGATCTGTTCGAGAACCTCCCCGCTCCGTCCCCGCAGGTCCCGACCGCCGCGGATGACACGCCGGCACCCGGATCCCGCCGCGCGGCGAGGGAGGCCGCGGCCCGCGAGCAGGAGGCTCGGCCGCCCGGGACGCGACGGCTGCGCCCGATGCCGACGTGCCGGCCCGCCCGGTCTCGGCGTCGGCGGCGAGCATCGCGAATGCGGCCGTGACCGACCACCGGCCGCAGGCGAATGCCGCAGACGCCGAACCGGTCGTGACCCGCGCGATGCCCGTCGCCGCGACGAGCGCGGACGAGGCCCCCGCCCCGGGCCCGCGCCGGTCCGACCGGCACCGAAGACCCCGCACCGGCGCTGGGCGGAGGACTCGACGAGATCTTCGCCGCTCAGGACGACGGCCGCGATCACGGCGCTCCGACAAGAAGAAGCGCCGCAAGGGCTGCCTCATCGCCCTGATCATCGTCCTGGTGATCCTCGGCGGCATCGCCGCCGGCGGCGTCTGGGTCGCGAACACCTTCGCGACCGCATCGCCGACGCCATGGGGTGGGGCGAGCCGAAGGACTGGGAGCCCGGCCAGGCGACCGGTGAGGTACTCGTCACGATCAAGGAGGGCGATACCGGCGGCCCCGTGTCGACCGCGCTCTACGAGGCGGGCGTCACCAAGACCGAGGACGTCTTCTACGACTACCTCATCGACGAGAACATCGCGGTGACCTTCTATCCCGGCGTCTACCGTCTCCAGGAGAAGATGACCGCCGAGGACGCCCTCGCCGCTCTCCGCAACGAGGAGAACAAGTTGGAGAACTCGGCATCCGTCCCCGAGGGCGCCACCATCGAGTACTTCCTCCCGCAGGTGGCCGAGACGATGGGCATGCCACTCGAGGAGCTCCAAGCGGCTGTGAAGGACCCGTCGGTCTACGGAGTCGAAGCGGACAGCCTGGAGGGATGGCTCTTCCCGGCTGTCTACACGTTCGATCCGGAGACCACGGCAACGCAGGTCATCCAGCGGATGGTCGACCGGACACGCGAGTCGCTGGCAAAGGCCGGTGGTTCCGTCCGGCGATGAGCAGCGCATCCTCACCATTGCCTCGATCATCCAGCGCGAAGGTCGCACCGACGACTTCCCCAAGGTCTCTCGCGTGATCGAGAACCGTCTCGCTCCTGGAAACAGCGAGACGAACGGGCTTCTGCAGATGGACTCGACGGCGCAGTACGGTGTCGGAGAGCTGCACGCCGGTGCCGCGGGTTCGTCTGAGAAGGCGCTCACGGACCCGAATCCGTGGAACACGTACATCCACCCGGGGCTGCGAAGGGGCCGATCGCGACCGCGACCGATGCGGCGATCGACGCGGCGATGCACCCTGCCGACGGTCCTTGGTTCTACTTCGTCACGGTCAACCTCGATACGGGGGAGACGGTGTTCTCGGCGACGTACGCCGAGCAGCAGGAAGCCGAGAAGAAGCTGCACGCATGGTGCAAGGAGAACCCGGATTCCGGGTGCTACGCGGAGTGACGCGTGTGGCTGACGCGGTGAACCGGAGACGACTGGCGGTCTGGGGCGACCCGATCGGGCACTCTCGGTCGCCGGAGCTGCACGCGGCGGCCTACGCGGTGCTCGGGCTGGACTGGGAGTACGGCCGCCGCCAGGTCGGCGCGGAGGGCTTCACGGACGCGGTCGGGGCCCTCGACGACTCCTGGCGCGGCTGTCCCTGACGATGCCGCTCAAGGAGGAGGCGTACCGATACGCCGCCACCGAGACGCCCACGCGGAGCTGACCGGCGCGGTCAACACGCTCCTGCTCTCGGAGGCCCCGGCGGGATTCAACACCGACGTCGGCGGGATCGTCGATGCCCTCGGTGATGCCGGGATCCGCGAGATCGGAACGGCACGGATCCTGGGCGCCGGAGCGACGGCAGCCCTCGGCCCTCGTCGCCCTCGCCGACCTCGGGGCGACGCGGGTCGAGGTCGCCGCCCGTCGGCCGGAACGCGCCGGGGGCTCGTCCGGATCGGGGAGCGACGCGGCGTCGTGGTCACCCCACGATCGCTCGACGAGGCGGACGGCGCCGTCGACCTCACGGTGGCGACGCTGCCCTCCGGTACAACGTTGCCGCCGGAGAGTGCCGCCCGCCTGGCCGAGACCGGCGGCACGCTGTTCGACGCCGCCTACGCGCCCTGGCCGTCCACCCTGGCGGCGGCATGGGGCGCAGCGCCGGCGGTCTCCGGGCTCGGAATGCTACTGCATCAGGCGGTCCGGCAGATCCGGATCTTCCTGCACGGCGACCCGGTTTCGCCGCTGCCGGACGAGGACGCGGTCCTCGCCGCGATGCGCGCCACCCTCTGAGCGCCGCCCGACGAAACGCGGCACGGCGCGGAGGGAAACGCATGGGAGACTAGAGCACATGCTCCGCGTGCTCACGGCCGGCGAATCGCACGGCCCAGAACTCATCGCCGTCATGGAGGGTCTGCCCTCCGGCGTCCCGGTGTCGTCCGAGGCCATCCAGGCCGACCTCGCCCGCCGCAAGCTCGGCTATGGACGCGGCTCCCGGATGAAGTTCGAACAGGACGAGCTCACCATCTCCGGCGGTGTCCGGCACGGGAAGACGCTGGGCAGCCCCATCGCCCTGCGCATCGGCAACACCGAGTGGCGAAGTGGATCGAGGTCATGAACCCGGAGCCCCGTGGAGCTCACCGACCGCTCGCGCGGTCGTGGCGCGCCGCTGACCCGGCCGCGTCCGGGCCACGCTGATCTCGTGGGCATGCAGAAGTACGACTTCGACGAGGCCCGTCCGATCCTCGAGCGTGCGAGCGCCCGGGAGACCGCCGCCCGCGTGGCGCTCGGCGCCGTCGCCCGCTCCTTCCTCGGCGAGCTCGGCATCCGGCTCGTCAGCCACACGATCTCCATCGGCCCGGTGCGTGTGCCGGATGGCGCGGCGCTGCCGACCCCGGACGACGTCGACACGCTGGACGCCGACCCGCTGCGGTGCTTCGACCCCGCGACGTCGGCACTCATGGTCCGCGGAGGTGGACGACGCCAAGAAGGACGGCGACACGCTCGGCGGCATCGTCGAGGTCCTCGCGTACGGCCTGCCGCCGGGGCTCGGCTCCCACGTGCACTGGGATCGTCGTCTGGACGCCCGGCTGGCCCAGGCACTCATGAGCATCCAGGCGATCAAAGGGCGTGGAGGTCGGCGACGGCTTCGAGACCACGCGCGCCGCGGCTCCGCCGCCCACGACGAGCTCTTCGCCACCGCCGACGGTATCGCCCGCGGCACGGACCGCGCCGGCGGCACCGAGGGCGGCATGTCCACCGGGACGGTGCTGCGGGTGCGGGCCGGCATGAAGCCGATCGCGACCGTGCCGCACGCGCTGCGCACGATCGACATCGCGACCGGCGACCAGGCGACCGCGCACCAGCCCGTTCCGACGTCTGCGCCGTGCCCGCGGCGGGCGTCGTCGCGGAGGCCATGGTCGCCATCGAGCTGGCCCGCGCCGTGTTGGGAGAAGTTCGGCGGCGACAGCATCCGTGAGACGCGCCGCAACCTGGAGGGATACCTCGACGGCATCCCCGCGGAGCTGCGCACGGCCCCCGCGTCCGAGGCGGCGCTCATCGCGCATGACGAACGAGGCTGAGAGCCGCTGACGCTGGTCCTCGTGGGACCGATGGCGGCAGGCAAGACCAGTGTCGGGCGACGGGTCGCGCGGCGTCTGGGGGTCGCCTTCATCGACACCGACAAGCGCATCGTCGCCGCGCACGGCCCGATCCCGGAGATCTTCGCCACGCACGGCGAGGGCGCACTTCCGGGAGCTCGAGCGCGCGGCGGTCCGTGAGGCTCTCGCCGAGGGGCGGCGTGATCTCCCTCGGCGGCGGCGCGGTCACGGACCCGGAGACGCGCGCGCTGCTGCGTGCGCACCCCGTGGTCTTCCTCTCCGTGAGCGAGGCAGCGGTGGCCGACCGACTGCGCGGCGGGACGCGCCGCTGCTGGCGGCGAGGACCGGTCGAGAAGTGGAAGCGCATCTTCGCGGAACGGCGAGGATGGTATGACGAGGTGGCGTCGACCACGTTCGACACCTCACGGCGTCCGATGCAGCGCATCGCGGACGAGATCGTGGCATGGAG
>NZ_JBFLUM010000057.1:0-13366 GCF_050470785.1 Microbacterium sp. NRRL B-14842
GCAAGGCGGTGCTGATGTGGACGCTGATCCTCATGGGCGCCGCGACCGCCCTGATCGGTCTGCTCCCCACCTACGAGACCATCGGCGTGATGGCGCCGATCCTCCTCGTGCTGCTGCGCATCGTGCAGGGCATCTCGGCCGGCGGCGAGTGGGGCGGCGCGGTGCTGATGGCCGTCGAGCACGCCCCGCGCAAGAAGCGCGGCATCTTCGGCGCCTCCCCGCAGATCGGCGTGCCGCTCGGCCTGCTGCTGGCGTCGGGCGTCATGGCGCTGATGACCGCGATCGCTCCGGGAGACCAGTTCCTCGCCTGGGGCTGGCGCGTGCCGTTCCTGCTCAGCGTCGTGCTGATCCTCGTGGGCTACTACGTCCGCCGTCGCGTGGAGGAGAGCCCGGTGTTCGCCGAGCTCGCCGAGCGCAAGGAGAAGGCGAAGATGCCGATCGTGCAGCTCTTCCGCAAGCACCTGCTGCTCGTCATCATCGCAGCCCTCGTCTTCGCCGGGAACAACGCCGTGGGCTACATGACCACCGGCGGCTACATCCAGGGCTACGCCACGAACCCCGACGGACCCATCGGGCTCGAGCGCGGGCCGGTGCTGTGGGCCGTCACCGGATCGGCCGTGACCTGGCTGCTGACCACGCTGCTGGCCGGCTGGGTGTCGGATCGCATCGGCCGTCGCACGACCTACCTCATCGGCTGGGTGCTCCAGCTCGTCGGCGTGTTCACGCTGTTCCCGCTCGTCAACACCGGCGAGGTGGGGCTGCTGTTCGCGGGCCTCGCGATCCTCACGATCGGCCTCGGCTTCACCTACGGGCCGCAGGCGGCGCTGTACACCGAGCTGTTCCCCGCGAGCATCCGGTTCTCCGGTGTCTCCATCTCCTACGCGATCGGCGCGATCGCCGGTGGCGCCTTCGCGCCCACCATCGCGACGTTCATCGTCGATCAGACCGGCTCCACCGAGGCGGTCACCTGGTACCTCGCAGGCATGACGCTCCTCGGTCTCGTCGCCACGCTCCTGCTGCGCGACCGGTCGGGCATCCCGCTCGGTCCGGACCACGAGGAGGAGCAGTCCGTCAGCCCGATCCGCGGGCTCGCGAAGGTCTGACCCGGCGATCCGAGAGCGCACGTCCCTGAGGGGGCGTGCGCTCTCGTGCGTTCCGGCTCAGCCCTCGAGGGCTGAGCGGATGAGGTCGGCGGAACGCTGGAGTCGCGCGGCGATCTCCCCGTCGTCCAGGTCGGTGGCCACGTGCACGACCGCGATCGCGGCAGGACGCTGGCCGCGCAGACGCAGCGGGACGGCGACGGACTGCACCGTGGGGATGACCTCGTCGTGGCTCGTGGCATAGCCGCGTGCGGCGGCGGTGTCGATGTCGGCGCGCAGGGCGGGGGAGATGCCGACGGGCACCTCCGCCGGGTCGAGCTGCGCGAGGATCGCCTTCCCGGGAGCGCCGACCGTGACGGAGTGCCGCGCGCCGGGGCGCTGGGCGACGCTCGCGACGGCGTGCCGCGGTTCGACGCTGGCGAGGGTGATGCACTCGGCGCCATCGAGGACGGCGAGGAAGCAGGTCATGCCGAGCTCGTTCGCGATGGCGGTCAGCTCCGGCAACGCCTCTGCCTGGAGGTCGTGGGCGACGCCGGCGGCGAGAGCGGCCATGCGGGCGCCGAGGCTCACGGCGCCGCTCGCATCGCGGGTCACGAGGCCGTGATCCTCGAGCGTGCGCAGGAGACGGTAGGCGATGGACCGGTGCACGTCGAGGCGCCCCGCGATGACGTCGATGGTCAGCGCGCCGCGGGCGTCGGCGAGCGCCTCGAGGATGCGGATGCCGCGACTGAGCGTCTGCGACGCGGGGGCGGCGGGGCGCTCGGGCATGGCTCTCCTTGCGATGCGCGCGGCACCGGTCTAGGCTGTGTTCAATAGTAGAACACTGTGTTCGAATATAGAACACCGTGTTCCTGGACGCAACACCCGACGAAGACGTCCGGAAGGAATCGACGACGATGCAGTTCCACCACCACGGCTATGTGTCCGGAGACCCGCGCGTGCAGGACGCCGCCGGCACCGGGATCGACCGCCCCGCCGCCCTGCCCGACGAGGTCGACGTCCTCATCGTCGGCTCCGGGCCCGCGGGCATGCTGCTCGCGGCACAGATGTCGCAGTACCCCGACATCACCACCCGCATCATCGAGAAGCGCGAGGGCCGCCTCGTCCTCGGGCAGGCCGACGGCATCCAGCCCCGCAGCGTGGAGACCTTCCAGGCATTCGGCTTCGCCGAGCGCATCATCGCCGAGGCCTACAACATCGGCTGGATGAACTTCTGGGGCCCCGATCCCGAGCACCCCGATCAGATCGTGCGGACCACCCGCACCGCCGACTACGCCTACGACATCTGCGAGTTCCCGCACCTCATCGTCAACCAGGCGCGCGTGCTCGACTACTTCGCCGAGGCGGCGGCCGACGGTCCCGGCCGGATCGTGCCGGACTACGGCGTCGAGTTCCTCGGGCTCACCGTGCACGAGGAGGGCGACTACCCGGTCGAGGTGCGCGTCCGCCATGTCGGGGAAGCGGACGAGCGCATCGTCCGGGCGAAGTACGTGGTGGGCTGCGACGGAGCCCGGAGCGGGGTGCGCCAGGCGATCGGACGCACGCACGTGGGTGCGAGCGCCGCGCACGCCTGGGGCGTCATGGACGTGCTCGTCAACACCGACTTCCCGGACTGGCGCACCAAGTGCGCGATCAACTCCAAGGCCGGCAACATCCTGCACATCCCGCGGGAGGGCGGCTACCTCAGCCGCATGTACATCGATCTCGGCGAGGTCGCCGCGGACGACGACCACCGCGTGCGCCAGACGCCCATCGAGGAGATCATCCGGCGCGCCAACGCGATCCTCCACCCCTACACGCTCGATGTGAAGCAGGTGGCCTGGCACAGCGTCTACGAAGTGGGCCACCGTGTGACGGACGGCTTCGACGACGTCGACCCCGGCGTCGATCGCAGCCCGCGGGTCTTCCTCACCGGCGACGCCTGCCACACGCACAGCGCCAAGGCCGGCCAGGGCATGAACGTGTCGATGCAGGATGGCTTCAATCTCGGCTGGAAGCTCGGTTCCGTGCTGAGCGGCCGTGCCCCCGAGGCGCTGCTCGCCACGTACGGCGCCGAGCGTCGTCCCGTCGCGCAGCAGCTCATCGACTTCGACCGCGAGTGGTCCAGCCTCATGGCCCGCAAGCCGGAGGAGATCTCCGACCCGAACGAGCTGGCCACGTACTACCTCGCGACGGCCGAGTTCCCCTCCGGTTTCATGACCCAGTACACGTCCTCCATGATCACCGGCACCGACGCCCATCAGGAGCTCGCGGTCGGCTACCCGCTGGGCAAGCGCTTCAAGTCGGCGGAGGTCGTGCGGGTCGGGGACGGCAACGTCGTCCACCTCGGGCACCATGCGAAGGCCGACGGCCGCTGGCGGGTCTACGCCTTCGGCGACCGGACCGGGGAGGCGCTCGCCGCGTGGGCGGAGGAGGCGGCGCCCGTGTTCGCGCGGTTCACCCCGGCCGACGCCGACGCCGACGCCGTGTTCGACGTGAAGGCCGTGTACCAGCAGCCCTTCGAGGAGGTCGAGGTCACGACGACGCCCGAGCTCTTCCAGCCGAAGACCGGCCCGCTCGGACTCACCGACTGGGAGAAGGTCTACGCCGCGGGCCCGAGCAAGTGGTGCGAGACGGACATCTTCGAGGCGCGGGAGCTGTCCCGCGACGGCGTCGTGATCGTCGTGCGTCCGGACCAGTACGTCGCCGCGATCCTCCCGCTGGACGGCGTGGACGAGCTGGCGAAGTTCCTGGACGGGGCGCTGCTGCCGGCGCGCTGACCCTCGGCATGACACGTGTCATGCCGAGGAGATGACACCGCCCTCCGGACGGCCGCGCGCTCCGGCGCGAGGCTGGAGGCATGAACGAGACATCCGTGCAGGAGGCGGCACCGCGCGTCGCGTCGTCCTCCGCGTCCCCCGCCGTCGATGACAGACCCGTGGCGCTGGAGCTGATCGACCTGCGCAAGCACTTCGGCAGCGGCGAGCGCCGCGTGCCGGCCGTCGACGGTGTCGACCTCTCCATCCGGCGCGGCGAGGTGGTCGCCCTGCTCGGCCCCAACGGCGCGGGCAAGACCACCACACTCGACATGCTCCTCGGGCTCACCGCCCCCAGCAGCGGGACCGTGCGCGTGCTCGGGGCGGCTCCGGAGCGGGCCACCGCGAACGGGGCCATCGGAGCCGTGCTGCAGACCGGGGGGCTGCTCGGCGACCTCACCGTCGGCGAGACCGTGCGGCTGATCGCCTCGCTCTACGGGCGGGAAGCCCTCGCACGCGTGCCGGAGGTGATGCGCCGTGCCGACCTCGCCGGTCTCGCGCGCCGCCGGGTGTCCAAGTGCTCGGGCGGCGAGCAGCAGCGCGTGAAGTTCGCGCTCGCGATGATCTCCGATCCCGACATCCTCGTGCTCGATGAGCCGACCGCCGGTATGGACGTCACCGCGCGGCGCCACTTCTGGGACGTGATGCGTGCCGACGCGGACGCCGGGCGCACGATCGTGTTCGCCACGCACTATCTGGAGGAGGCGGAGCAGTTCGCCCGCCGCACGGTGGTCATGCATCGGGGCACCGTCGTCGCGGACGCGCCCACCGCCCTGCTCCGCGCGAGCCTGGGCGAGCGCACGGTCTCGGCCACCGTGCCCGCCGTGTCGGACGCGCTGGTCGCCGCGCTGACCGCCGCGGAGGGCGTGACGGGCGTGCGCATCGACGGGGACCGCCTCAGCCTCCGCGCCACCGACTCCGACGCCGCCGCCCGCCTGCTGCTCGACGGGGGAGCGCACGACCTGGAGATCACCGCCCCCACGCTCGAGACCGCCTTCACCGCCCTCACGGAGGACTGACATGACCACGACCGTCTCGCCCACCATGCTGCGCATCGAGGGGCTGCGCCAACTGCGCAACCCCTACACGCTCGCCTTCACCCTCGCCATGCCCGTGGCCATGTACCTGCTCTTCGGTGCGGGCATGGGGTACGGCACGCTTTCTGCCGGCAACGGCAACGTCTCCTTCTACGTGATGGTCTCGATGGCGGCCTACGGCACCGCGGTGGCGATGAGCTCGCTCACCTCGCTCGCGGCCACCGAGGCCCAACAGGGGTGGGGAAGGCAGCTCGCGATGACGCCGCTGACGACCACCGGCTACGCCCTGACGAAGCTGCTCACCGCCGTGTCGTTCGCGGCGCTCGCCCTCGTCGCGGTGTTCGTCGCCGGGCTGCTCACCGGCGCGGAGGCGGACGGCGCCTGGCGCTGGGTCGTGACCGCCGCCCTCATCCTCGGCATCGGCCTCATGTTCGGCCTCTACGGGCTCGGGGTCGGCCTGTTCTTCGGCTCCGACTCCGCCGCCGCGCTCGCGTCCATCTCGATGACCTTCTTCGCCTTCTTCGGCAACGTGTTCATGCCGCTCGACGGCGTCATGCTCGACATCGCCCGGTTCACCCCGTTGTACGGCTTCGTCGCCCTGAGCCGGTGGCCGCTCACGGAGGGCGTGCTGACGACGGGGCAGACGGATGAGCTGTGGATGCTGCTCCTCAACGTCGCGGTCTGGCTCGTCGTCTTCGCGGTGCTGGTGACGATGGGCGTGCGGCGCTCACGGTCACGGCGGTGAGCGCCCCGGCGCGACAGTAGGTTGGACGGATGACGATGCAGGAGGGCCGGGAGGCGGACGCCCGATCCGGGACGGGCAAGGACCCCTGGGCACGGTTCGGCTGGCTGATGGCCGTCGTCTGGCTCGTGTTCCTGATCTACCCGGTCCTCGCGCTGCTCGCCTCCGCCGCTCCGCCGGCGTGGGTCGTCACGGGATGGGTGGCGCTTGTGGCGTTCATCGTCCTCTATGTGACGGGGTTCATGCACGGCATGCGCGGCGGAGGCGGCCTCGGTCGCACCCCCTCGCGGCGACAGTGGTTCACGTTCGCCGCGCTCATCGCCTGCGCGCTGATCACGATCCCGGCGGTGGGCGGGTCGGCGCTGAGCTTCCTGCCGTTCATCATGTCGTTCGCCTCGTACGGACTGACCCGTGCCTGGCACTGGATCACGACCATCGCCGCGCTCGTGGTGGCGGCCGGCTGCGTCTTCCTCATCCCCGACAACCTCTCCTACCTGTCCGTCCTCGCGATCGTCGCCCTCCTCGGCGTCGTGAACACGGTCTCGACCTGGCTCATCGTGCGCTCGGCGGAGGCGGAGCAGCTGGGCAGGGAGCTGGCGACCAGCGAGGGGCGGGAGGCCGTGGCGCGCGACGTGCACGACCTCATCGGCCACTCGCTGACGGTCGTCGGACTCAAGGCACAGCTCGTGCGGCGGCTGATGGACTCCGACCCGGAGCGCGCCAAGGCCGAGCTCGCCGACATCGAACGTCTGACCGCGGAGGCCATCGCCGGAGTGCGGCAGACCGTCGCCGGTGCGCGGGCGACGACCCTCGTCGAGCAGCTCGCCTCGACCGAGGACTCGCTGCGCGCCGCCGACATCGCGCTCGTCGTGGACGGGACCCCGGACGCCCTCTCGCCGGTCCAGGCGATCACGGCGAGCTGGATCCTCCGCGAGGCGACGACCAACACGCTGCGGCACTCCGGTGCCGCGGCCGTCCGTGTGCGCATCGCTCCGGGCGTGCTCACCGTGGAGGACGACGGTGTCGGGCCTGCGTCCGGGACCGGGCATCGCGAGGGCAACGGCATCCGGGGGATGCGGGAGCGCGCGGCGGCGGCGGGCGCCGGATTCGCCGTGCGGCCGGGCGAGGCGGCGGGCACGCTGGTGGAGGTGACGTGGTGACCGCGGCCCCGATGGTTCCGATCCGGCTGCTCATCGCCGACGACCAGGCACTCGTGCGCGGGGCGCTCGGGGCCCTTCTCGACCTGGAGCCGGATCTCCAGGTGCAGGGCCTGGCAGCGGACGGCGCGGAGGCGCTGCGCCTGGCGGAGGAGCTGCAGCCGGACGTGTGTCTGATGGACATCCAGATGCCGAGGGTGGACGGCGTCGAGGCGACGACGCGGATCCGCGCGGTCAGTCCGCAGACGCGCGTGCTCGTGGTGACCACGTTCGCACGACCCGGATACCTGCGCGCGGCGCTCGACGCCGGGGCGAGCGGGTTCGTGGTGAAGGACACCCCGGCCGAGGAGCTCGCCGCGGCCGTGCGCCGCGTGCACGCCGGACTCCGAGTGCTCGATCCGAAACTCGCCGAGGAGAGCCTGTTCGAGGGAGCCAACCCGCTGAGCGACCGGGAGCGGCAGGTGCTGCGGCTCGCCGCCGACGGACGATCCGCGGCGGCCATCGCGGCGGAGGTGTTCCTGTCGGCGGGCACCGTGCGCAACCACCTCTCCGCCGCGATCGGCAAGACCGGTGCCGAGAACCGGGCGCAGGCGGTGCGGATCGCGTCCGATAAGGGCTGGCTCTGACTCCTCTGGCGGGTGTCGGAGGCCCCGCGTACTGTGAGGGCCGACGGGTGACGGAGCCCGGCAGGAGGAGTGCGTGATGGACTGGAAGATCGAACTCATCTTCGTCCCGGTCAGCGATGTCGACCGGGCGAAGGACTTCTACGTGAAGATCGGTTTCAACGCCGACCACGACCATGTGCCGTACGAGGGGCTGCGCTTCGTGCAGATGACGCCGCCGGGATCGGCCTGCTCGATCGCCTTCGGCACGGGGCTGACCACCGGCCTGGCACCAGGGCAGCAGAACACCATCCAGGTGGTCGTCCCCGACGCCGACGAGGCTCTCGCGCACCTGCGCGGCCTCGGCGTGGAGGCGGAGGGCGTGGACGAGCAGGACTGGGGGCGCTTCGTGCGCTTCGACGACCCCGATGGCAACACCTGGACCCTGCAGGAGCTCCCGGACTACAGCGCCCAGGGGTGACGACTCGGGGTCCGGTTCGGGCTCCGGTTCGGGTTCCGGGTTCGGGTTCCGGGGTCTGGTTCGGGTTCCGGGGTCTGGTTCCGGTTCGGGTTCCGGGGTCTGGTTCGGGTTCCGGGGTCCGGTTCGGATTCCGGTTCGGGTTCCGGGGTTCGGTTCGGGTTCCGGGGTTCGGTTCGGGTTCCGGGGTCTGGTTCCGGTTCGGGTTCCGGGGTCTGGTTCGGGTTCCGGGGTCCGGTTCGGATTCCGGTTCGGGTTCCGGGGTTCGGTTCGGGTTCCGGGGTTCGGTTCGGGTTCCGGGGTCCGGCTCGGGTTCCGGGGTCCGGCTCGGGTTCCGATTCGGGTTCCGGGGTTCGGTTCGGGTTCCGGATGCACGATGGCGGGGCGGGTGCACGACCAGGGGCTGAGGTTGGTCGTGCAGGTGGAACCGGCTCGTGCAGACGTTCCGGTGCCCGGGGAGGCGGGGCTCGAGTCGGATGACGGTGTGCGCGACGCGGGTGCGGGTGCACGACCCGGGGAGGGTTTTGGTCGTGCAGACGGAGCCGGGTCGTGCCGGTGAGACCGTGCCGTAGGAGCGAGGTCTCGGGTGGTGTGACGAATGCACGATCCGGGGACGGATGCACGGACGGGCGAGGGCTGTGGTCGCGCAGACGGAACCGCGTCGTGCGGGTGACCGCGCGTGCCTCGTGCTCCGTCTCTCGAGTCCGAGGAGTCCGCGGCCGGGGTCAGGGGAGGCGGGTGGCTCCGCCCGAGACGACGAGGCCGCCGGAGGCCGGTATCGCGACGCGGAGTTCGCTCGGCGACCGACGTGGGCGCCCTGATGGATGCGGACGGTGTCGCCCGGATAGCCCTGGGCGCGGAGGTAGGCGCCGACCGAAGCGGCCGCGGACCCTGTCGCCGGATCCTCCGTGATGCGCCCCACGGGGAAGAGGTTGCGGGCCTGGATCTCGGCAGGATCCTCGGCGTGCAGCACCGTCACCGTGCCGTGCCAGCCCCGCGCGCGCATGAGAGTGGCGACCTCGGCGGGGGAGAAACGGAACTGGTGGAAGAGCTCCCGGTCGGCGACGAAGACGATCGGATGCCAGTTGCCCGCGAACGCCTCGCGGACCGGGAAGCGCGGGTCGACATCGGCCGGCTCCATCCCTAGCAGCGCGAGGAGGCGGTCACGCACGACGGGGTCGAGGTCGCGCACCTCCGGCTCGACGCTCGTGAACGACACCGTGACCCGGCCGTCCGCGTCCGCGAAGGATTCCATCGACACGTCTCCGGCCGCGGTCTCGAACACGACCGCCCCGGGACCCTGCCGTTCCGCGAGGGCGACCGCGGTCGCGACCGTCGCATGACCGCAGAACGGCACCTCCGCGGCAGGCGACCAGTACCGCACCCGGAAGTGGGAGCCGTCCGCCGCGGCATCCTGCACGAACGCGGTCTCCGAGTAGCCGACCTCGGCCGCGATCCGCTGCATGTCCGCCTCGTCGAGCCCGTCCGCGGCGAGCACGACCCCGGCCGGGTTGCCGCCGTCCGCGGTCGCGGCGAAGGCGCTGTAGCGCAGGACCTCGGGAGCATCCGTCATCCCGGGAGCCTATCGGCCCGCGCGGGTCAGGAGTTCACGCGGATGATCTCCTGCTGGTACGGCGCGATCACGTCGCCGGAGATCCGGAGGTCGAGGACGAGGAAGCGCCGGGTCGCCGGGTCCTCCTCGGCCCAGGTGGCGAGGCGATCCAGGTCGTGGAGCGTCCGCACGACGACACCCTCCGCGCCGACCGCGGCTCCGAACGCGGCGAAGTCGACCTCGGGAATGCGCATCGGTCCCTCGGCCAAGCCCTTCAGCCCGTAGAGGTTGACCTCGGCACCGTACGCCGCGTCGTTCCAGACCACGGCCATGCCGCGTCCGCCCGCCGCCCGCACGGCCGATTCGAGGTCGGCTATCGCCATGAGCCCGCCGCCGTCGCCCGAGGTGAGCACGATGGTCGCGTCACGACGGGCGAGGGCCGCCCCCACCACGCTGGGCCAGCCCTGTCCGATCGACTGGAACGCGGTGCCGATCATCATCATCCGGTCCGGTGCGGCGACCGGCCAGTACATGTTCGCCCAGCCGATGAAGTGCCCGCCGTCCGAGACCACGACGCGGTCCTCGGGGAGGAGCTCGGCGATCCGGCGCGCGGCGGAACGCGGGTCGAGGCGTCCGTCGGGTGCGAGGTCGTCCCCGGGCTCGTACGCGCGGGCCGCGGCGACATCGACCGTCTCCCGCCAGGGTCGGGCGGACACAACTGCGGAGCCGGTGCCCGACTCGCCGCCGGAGTCGGGGGTGGCCTCGGCGAGTTCTGCGCCATCTCCGAAGTCGTGCCCGGAGGAGAGGCGAGTGACGAGGGCCTCGGCGGCGAGACGGGCATCGGCGCGCACGAAGCCGCCGACATGCGCATGCGTGGCGGCCGGAGCGGTGTCGACCTGGAACACCCGGGTACCAGGGGCGAAGAGGTCGCCGAAGCGCATCGTGAACTGATTCAGGCTCGCGCCGAAGACCACGGCGACATCGGCGGTCCGCACGAGCTCCATCGCCCCCTCGGCGCCGAAGCCGCCGGTGACCCCGAGGTCGTACCGGGTGTCCGGGAAGATACCGCGGCCGAGGGCGGAGGAGGCGGTCAGTGCCCGGTCTGCGCGGCGAGGGCGCCCAGAGCCTCGCCGGCGCCGGCCAGCCAGGCGCCCCGGCCGGCGAGGAGGAACGGACGCTCGGCATCGCGCAGGGCGGCGGCGATCTCATCCAGCATGCCCTCGGCGAACACGCCGCGCGGTGCGAGCGGCGCGGGGAGCCGGGGAGCCGGGGCCGCCGGTACCGCGCCCGCCTCGAGGGCCGCGACGTCGTAGGGGATCGCGAGCACCACGGGCACGCGATAGGTGAGGGCGTGCTCGACGGCGATGACGGTGGTCGCGGCGGCATCGGTCCGCCCGACGGTGTAGGTGCGGGCGCCCACCGCCGAGGCCAGCGCGATCTGGTCCACGTCCCACGGCCGCGGCCCCGAGGTCGGCTCGTCGCCCACCACGAGGACGAGCGGCACGTGCGCCTGCACGGCCTCAGCCAGCGCCGTGATCGTGTTCGTGAAGCCGGCGCCGTAGGTGGACGTGCCCGCGGCGATGCGGCCGGAGGCGCGGAAGTGGGCGTCGGCCGCGACGACCGCGCCCTGCTCGTGACGGACGGCGGTGAACGTGGCGTCGGTCTGCGTCTCGAGGGCGTCGAGGAAGTAGGCGTTGCCGTTGCCCATGACGCCGAAGACGGCATCGACGTGCTGGGCGAGGGTGAGGGCGACGTGCGCGGAGACGGAGGGCATGGAGAAGCCTTTCGAGACAGGGACGGAGAAGGGGGATCCGTATGTGTCTCGCCCTCGCGGCGATGCGAGGTGCTTCGTGCCTCTTTTTCAGGCACCGGCGGGGCCGGACCTGCTCAGTCTAGCGGCGGCTCGGGCGGAGCGGATGCGCGAGAATGGACCGATGACGGATGCATCGATCGAGCGCGAGACGCTCACCTGGGACGGCTTCGGCGTGGCGACGCGCGATCTGGCGCGGAACATCTCGGCGACGGGCTTCGAGCCGGAGGTCGTGGTGGCGATCGCCCGCGGCGGCCTGCTCCCGGCCGGGGCCATCGCATACGGGCTCGGCGTGAAGAACTGCGGCGCGATCAACGTCGAGTTCTACACCGGCATCGGCACCGTGCTGGACGCCCCGGAGGTGCTGCCGCCGGAGCTCGACATGGCCTATCTCGACGGTCGCCGCGTCCTGCTCGTGGACGATGTCGCCGACTCCGGTCGCACGCTGGCGCTCGCGGTGCAGCTGCTGCAGAAGAAGGGCGCCGACGTGCGCTCGGTCACGATCTACACGAAGCCCTCGACGATCATCGAGCCGGACTTCGCGTGGAAGGACACCGACCTCTGGATCGACTTCCCCTGGTCGTTCCGCGGCACCGTGCGTCAGGAGGACGAAGGCCTCCCGCCCACGGCCTGATCAGGCGTCGTCCGTCGCGCCCCGCCGCAGGGCGAGGAGCGTCTGGATCGTGTCGGCCTCCGCAGCGGTCTTGTCCGGACGGTAGCCCTTGACCCGGGCGAACCGGAGGGCGAGGCCGCCGGGGTAGCGCGGGGACCGCTGCACGCCGTCGATCGCGATCTCGACCACGAGCTCCGGCCGGAGGAACACCGTCGACGCGGAGCGATGGCTCTCGTGCGCCGGGAACTCGTCGGTCTGCCACTGCAGCAGCGCATCCGTGAGGCCCTTGAACGTCTTGCCGACCATCACGAAACCGCCCGGGTCGCCGAAGTCGCCGTCCGGGTCCCGCGCGCCGAGGTGCAGGTTCGACAGCCATCCACGCCGGCGCCCCGACCCCCACTCGGCGCCGAGCACGACGAGGTCGAACGTGAGCACAGGTTTCACCTTCACCCAGGACTTGCCGCGTCGACCGGCGGCGTACGGCGCATCCACGGCTTTGACCAGCACACCCTCGTGGCCGGCCGCCAGCGCTTCCCGGGACAGACGCTCGGCTTCCTCCGCACTGTCGGTGACGATGCCGGGCATGCGCCACTCACCGGCAACCGCGGCCAGGACCTCCTGACGCACCGACAGCGGCTCGTCGAGCAGATCACGGCCGTCCACGTGCAGGACGTCGAAGAACCAGGGGCGCAGGGCGAGTTCCCGCGCGGCATCCGCACCGAACCGCGACATCGTCTCCTGGAACGGCCGGGGACCGCCGTCCTCGTCGAGCGCCAGCGTCTCGCCGTCGAGGATGACCTCCTGCGCGGGAAGACCGCGGACGACCTCGACGATCTCGGGCAGCCGGTGGGTGACGTCGGCGAGGCTCCGCGTGTAGATGCCGACCTCGTCGCCGCGGCGGTGCACCTGGATGCGCGCGCCGTCGAGCTTGTAC
Organism: Microbacterium sp. NRRL B-14842; assembly: GCF_050470785.1. NCBI lineage: Bacteria > Bacillati > Actinomycetota > Actinomycetes > Micrococcales > Microbacteriaceae > Microbacterium > Microbacterium sp. NRRL B-14842. Next base: position 12,821 of record NZ_JBFLUM010000057.1, read on the forward strand.
TCGACCGAGGCGCGCCCGGTGATCTCCAGAGCGGCCGTGGGCGTCGGCGCCGTGGCCGCGAGCATCGGGAGCACGGGGCGACCCACCCGGAGCCCGACCTCGTCGAGTGCGCCCTCGGCGCCGGTGAGCGCGAGCAGCGCCGTCTCGCCGAGGTCGCCGGAGAGCATGGCGGCTCGTCGCACCGTGGCAGGCGGGGCCTCGGCGGCGCGGGCGATCGCGTCGAGGAGCACGCCGCTCAGCGCTCCGGTGCGGAGCTCCCCGAGCATCGCCCTGGTCAGGAAGTCCCATTCGGGAGCGGTGGCTCGGGCGGCGAGGTCGTGCAGCAGCTCGCTGCGCACGCCCGCCGAACCGGAGCCCGAGGTGTGCGCGAGGGTGTCGAAGGCGTGGTCGATCTCCGCGATGGTCAACCTCGGCGTCGTGGTGTGCTCGATGGCGAGGGCCGTCAGCCCCCGCCACCCCACGCCGAGGCGACCCTGGCGGGGCGCGGCCAGGAGCAGCCCCACGAGAGGCGCGATGTCGTCGGCGTCGGCCCGGCGGAGCAGCGCC
>NZ_JBFLUM010000058.1:0-10357 GCF_050470785.1 Microbacterium sp. NRRL B-14842
TCGCGGGCCTGAAGGCGGGGCGAAGCGCTCGTTCTGGCGAGCCCTGCCGTGAGGCGGAGCAGCGCGAGGGTCGGGCCGACGGCGCGCAGCGGTTCCGCCTGAGCGCTGATGACCACGGCGTCGGCGACGAGGTCCGTCGTCGTGCCGCGAGCAGGACGGCGAGCTGGGCGCCGAGGGAGAACCCGACGACGGTCGCCGGTTGCGTCTCCTGCTCCAGCAGCGGGACGAGCGCCGCGACCGTCTCCTCGTGCGACACGTAGTCCGCTGTCGCGCTGCCACCGTGTCCGGAAGATCCGGGAGGATGACCCGCCGTGCGGGGTCGAGGTGACTGCGCAGCGGCTCCCACATCCAGCCGGCGACCCCGCCCCCGTGCAGCAGGAGGGAGGGGAGGGGTTCCTCGGAGCCTGTCGTCTCGTGATGCATGTCACTCCGTCTCGAAGCTCGCGGCCATGCGGCCGACCGTGTCGATGGCGCTCTCCAGCGTCGCGCGATCGAGGGGCCCCAGGGTGCGGGCCGCGGAGAGCAGGCCGAGCGTGGCTACCGGACAACGCGAGAGCCAGGCCTCGGGCTCCACGTCCGGCACGATCCGGCCCTGCTCCTGCAGCTCACGGATCCCGGCGACGACCTGTTCGTGACGCCTCCGGTACCGGGCGGGTGGCTGCGCGGCGACGTGCGCACCGAGCATTCCCGCGTCGTCGAGGAACGCGGCCGTCATGAGCTCGTCGCGAGCAGGGCAGCAGCTGTGGCGCGGTAGAGGGCACTGAGCGAGGGCTGCGGTCCTGCGGTACGGGCGACCGCATCGGCGATCCGAGACGTGCCGCGCTGGAGCAGCGCGTCGAGGATGTCGCGCTTCGCCGCGAACTCCAGGTAGACCGCGCCCTTGCCGATGCCGGCCGCGCGTGCGATCGCGGCGACGCTCATGGCATCGAACCCGTCGGTCAGCACCATCCGCTCCGCGGCATCGAGGATGCGGGCGCGCCGGTCGGGCACGAGCGGCCTAGGCATCGGAGCCTCGGGCGAACCAGTCCCGGAGGGCGGGGATCACGAGGTCGGGGCGGTCGCGTTGCACCCAGTGTCCGGCTCCCGGTGCCACCAGGAGCCGGCCGGCCGGAGCGCGTCCGCCGCCTCCTCGATCCTCCGAAGAGGCACGCCGGAATCCCGGTCGCCGTGCACGAGCAGGACGGGGACCCGGATCTCGGCGAGCCGGTCGCGGTAGTCGGTGCGGAGTCGCAGCGGTCGCACCTGATCCCGCTGCCAGTCGCCGAACGTCGTGAGACCCGATCCTGTCGCTGCCTCTGGCGAGCACCGCATCGACGAGAGCCGGGTTGCGGGGCGTCCGGGGAGTGCACGAGATCCTGGAGGCCGCGCATCATCGCCTTCCGGTCGCGCGCGTAGGCGCGTGTCATGGCGCCGAGCAGCCCCGAACGCAGGAGCAGGAATGTCGACAGGTGCGAGAGGGCACCGAGGCGTCCGTCCGTCAGCTGTGGCATCAGCCCGTAGCTGCCGAGGAGGGCGGCGGAGAGCGCAGCGTCCGGGCGGTCGAGGAGGTGGCCCAACGCCAACCCGGCACCCAGGGAGAGTCCGCCGACGACGTAGGCCTGCAGGTCGAGGCATCGACGAGGTCGCCGACGTACTGCACCAGGCGCTCCTGCGTCAGCGGCGCTTCGAGGCGCGGACTGCGTCGAACCCGGGGTGGTCCGGTGCCACGACGCGGTGTCCGGCGGCCGCCAACGCCGGTCCGACCTCGCCCCAGGAGAGTTCTGCACTGTCGGCGCCGCCGGCCGTGGCAGGAAGGAGCACGGGCGGCTGCGTCTCCGCCGCGGGGCACCATTCCGCGACCGACACCCGCGCGCCGGGAACGGTCACGGTGTGCCGTCGTGGTGCGGACATGCGCCCCCTCTCGTTGTGACCACCATATCGATTGCGGTCACAACGAGGAAGGTCACTTTTTCTCGGCGGTGCCGTTCTCCTCGGCCGCCGCGCGCTGGGCGTCGCGCAGCTCGGCCGTGGCGATCTTGACGTCCACCTCGGCGCGCTGCAGCCGCCGCTGGACGAACGTGCGTGCGCCGAACCGCTCGTGCAGGCGGTCACCGCGCTCCTCCTCGGCCGTGACGATGTAGGCGCACGAGACGAGGATGACCTGGGTGGACAGCTGGAGCCAGATCAGCAGCGCGAGGAGCGAGGCGACGAGGCGAGCAGGGGGTTGCTCGTCCGCACCGCCGACGAAGAGCCCGGAGAGCTGCTGCAGCACGATCAGGCCGAGGCGCCGAGGAAGGCGCCGCTCCACAACGACCGCGCAGCGGTCGGACGCGCGACAGCAGGAGGAAGGCGCCCACGATCAGGCCGCGTCGAGGATGAACACCACGAGGAGCGACAGGATCCGGACCGTCCAGGCGAGCAGAGGGGAATCCGACGGGCACCCGAGCAGGTCGCCGATCCAGGTCACCCCGAGCTGTCCGATGAAGGTGATCCCGGCGGCGAGCACGAACGCGAGGCCGATGCCGATGCCGAGAAGCAGGTTGCGGACGATGACCCAGATCCACAGGATGTCCGCCTGGATCGTGCCGGCGATGGTCCGGATGGCCGTGCGGAGCGAGCCGATGGCGCCGAGCGCGGCACCGACCAGCGCGACGAGGGAGATGATGCCGGCGATCGAGAACGACGCCGGAGTCCGGAGGTCCTTCGTATCGAGACACCGCCCTCGCCGATGAGCCCGGGGACCGCGGACTGCACGGCGTCGATGATCGCGCGCCAGGCCTCCGGGTTCCGGAGAGCCAGAGGGCCGCGAGGGAGAAGCCGAGGAGCACGCCGGCGAAGACGCTGAACAGGGCCAGGTAGGTCACGCTGTCGGCGAGCATCGGACCGCGGCGCTCGGAGTACAGCAGCACCGCCCTGACCGGGCGCCGGGCCAGGGCCCAAGCGATCACCGGTCCCGTGATGCGGGCGACGAGTCCCGGTCGGGCCGGGGCTGCGGAACGGTTCTCGGAGTCTCGCGTGTCGGTGTCTGCCACGCCCCCACCCTATGAGCCGCTCGGCACCCCTCCCCAGGGGGTTGACGCGGCGTGTCACCATGACCAGGCGGGGACAGGGGTGCCCTAGAATCGGGGCAACTCGATGTGCGCCTCCGCCCGAGATCCGTCCCACGATTGGTGTTCCGTGCTCGACTCTGCCGCCACGCTCGCTCCGGATTGGCTCGTCGTCCCCGACGACCCGAACGATCTCGCGGTCGGGGTCTGGCCGTCCTCCACGGAGCGCGACGAGGACGGAGCCCTCGTGCTGGCGGGTGTGACGGCGCCGGAGCTCGTCCGGGCCTACGGCACGCCGCTCCTCGTGCTCGACGAAGACGAGGTGCGCCGCCGCGCCAGGGCCTTCCGCGACGCTTTCGACCGCGCCGCCTCCGCCCACGGCACGACCGCGCAGGTGTACTACGCGGGCAAGGCGTTCCTGTGCACGACGGTCCGCCCGGTGGGTCGTCGACGAGGGGCTCCGCATCGACGTGTGCACCGGCGGCGAGCTCGAAGTCGCCCTCGCCGCGGGGGTCGCTCCGGCCTCGCTCGGCTTCACGGCAACAACAAGTCGGGTCGCCGAGCTCGAGCGCGCGGTCGCCCTCGGCGTGGGGACGATCGTCGTCGACAGCGCGATCGAGATCGAGCGCCTGGCGCCATCACCGCCCGCACCGACGCCGTGCAGCGCGTCATGGTCCGGGTCATCAGCGGCGTCCACGCCGAGACCCACGACTTCCTCGCCACGCGCACGAGGACAGAAGTTCGGCTTCCCGCTCGCCGAGGCGGAGGTCGCCGTGGCACGGATCCGCGAGATCCCCGGGCTGGAGTTCGCCGGACTGCACTGCCACATCGGCTCCCAGATCTTCGGCGTGGCCGGCTTCCGCGAGTCCGCCTCCCGCGTGCTCGAACTGCACGCCGCCCTCCTCGAGGACGGCCCGTGCCGCAGCTGAACCTCGGCGGCGGGTTCGGCATCGCCTACACCCGCATCGACGACCCCACCCCCATCGACGAGCTCGCCGGCGGCATCGTCGCGGCGGTGGCCGAGGGCTGCGCGGCGCGCGGCATCCCCGTGCCGGCGCTGTCGTTCGAGCCCGGGCGCGCGATCGTCGGCACCGCGGGCGTGACGCTCTACGAGGTCGGCACGACGAAGGACGTCACGGTCGCCTCGGGGGCGACCCGGCGTTACGTCAGCGTCGACGGCGGGATGAGTGACAACGCCCGCACGGCCCTCTACGGCGCCAGCTACTCCGCCCGCCTGGCCTCGCGCGCGGAACGGGCGACCCGCAGTGAGCCGGGTGGTCGGCAAGCACTGCGAGTCCGGCGACATCGTCGTCGATCACGAATATCTGCCCGGGCGACGTCACCCCGGGGGACCTGCTCGCGGTGCCCGCGACGGGCGCGTACTGCGCCTCTCTCGCGAGCAACTACAACCACGTCCCGCGGCCGCCGATCGTGGCGGTGCGCGAGGGCCGCTCGCGGGTGATCGTCCGCGGAGAGACCGTCCACGACCTGCTGGCCCGCGACGCGGGCATCGACGGGGCGCACGCCCCCGAGGGAGCACGATGACCCACCCCAGAAGGAGCACCCATGACTGACTACAGACGACTTCGCGTGGCGCTGCTGGGCGCCGGAGCCGTCGGCTCCCAGGTGGCGGCCCTCCTGCTCCGCCACGGCGACGAGCTGGCCGACCGCGCGGGTGCCGCGCTGGAGCTGGCGGGCATCGCGGTGCGCAACCTCGACGCGCCCCGCGACGTCGAGCTGCCGAAGGAGCTCTTCACGACCGATGCCGAGTCGCTCATCCTCGGCGCCGACATCGTGATCGAGCTGATCGGCGGGATCGAGCCCGCCCGCACCAACATCCTCCAGGCCGTCGGCTCCGGCGCCGACGTGGTCACCGCCAACAAGGCGCTGCTGGCGACCCACGGGCCGGAGCTGTTCGAGGCCGCGGATCGCGTCGGCGCATCGGTGTACTACGAGGCGGCGGCCGCCGGCGCCATCCCGATCATCCGTCCGCTGCGCGACTCGCTCGCCGGCGACCGCGTCGTGCGCATCATGGGCATCGTCAACGGCACCACGAACTACATCCTCGACCGGATGGACACCGAGGGCGCCGACTTCGCCGACGTGCTCGCCGACGCGCAGCGCCTGGGGTATGCGGAGGCCGACCCCACCGCCGACGTGGAGGGCTACGACGCCGCGCAGAAGCCGCGATCCTCGCCAGCCTCGCTTTCCACACCGCGGTGCGCTGGAGGCGGTGCATCGCGAGGGCATCACCTCGATCACCGCGTCGATGATCGAGGAGGCCCGCGCGGGCCGGCTTCGTCATCAAGCTGCTCGCCGTCTGCGAGCGGATCGAGGCGAACGGCGCCGAGTCCATCTCGGTGCGGGTCTACCCGGCACTCGTCCCCGTGTCCCACCCGCTCGCCTCCGTGCACGGTGCCAACAACGCCGTCTTCGTCGAGGCGGAGGCCGCCGGCTCTCTCATGTTCTACGGGGCGGGCGCCGGCGGCGTGCAGACGGCCTCGCCGTCCTCGGCGACGTCGTCTCCGCTGCGCGTCGGCATATCGCGGGCGCGTCGGCGGTGGGCGAGTCCACCCGGCGAATCTCCCCGTCGTGCCCATCGGCCACGTCACCACGCGGTACAGATCACCCTCGAGGTCTCCGACGCCCCCGGCGTGCTCGCGACCGTGGCGGGCAATCCTCAGCGACGGCGGAGTGTCCCGTCGCGACCGTCGTCCAGACCGTCGAGGGTGAGGACGAGCCGACCGCTCGCCTCATCATCGGCACGCACCGTGCGACCGAGCAGGCCCTCAGCGACACGGTGGACGTGCTGGGCGACAGCGACGTCGTCGCCCGTGTGGTGTCCGTCCTCCGGGTGGAAGGCGAGTGACCACGGTGACGGCTACGGCTCCCGCTCCCGAGGAGCACGGCGCCCGCATCGCCGCACGGTCGAGGTGACGGTGCCGGCGACGAGCGCCAACCTCGGCCCCGGCTTCGACACGCTCGGCCTGGCGCTGAGCATCTACGACCGTCTCGAGGTGACCGCTCTGCCGGAGGGGGAGCTCGAGATCGAGGTCTCCGGTTCGGGCGCCGCCGACATCCCCCGGGATGCGTCCAACCTCATCGTCCGACGATCGCCTACGTCTTCGCGGACGTCGGCAGGCCGATGCCCGGCCTGCGCATCGTGGCCGAGAACGCGGTCCCGCACGGCCGCGGCCTGGGGTCCTCGGTGCGGCCGTCGCTGCCGGCGTGCTCGCGGCGAAGGGGCTGCTGGCCGGCGACGTCGACCTCTCCGACACCGATCTGCTGCGCCTCGCGACCGAGCTCGAGGCCACCCGGACAACGTGGCGCCCGCGCTGTTCGGCGGGCTCACGATCGCGTGGATGGGGAGCGGGGTCCGCAGCACAAGAAGCTCCTCGTGCATCGGGGCGTCTCGCCCCTGGTCCTCGTCCCCGCGTACACGATGTCGACCTCGCAGGCCCGCTCGCTGCAGCCGCCGCACGTCTCCACGGCCGACGCCGTGTTCAACGTGTCCCGGTCGGCTCTGCTCATCGCGGCGCTGATGCAGAGCCGAGCTGCTGCTGGACGCGACCGCCGACCGCCTGCACCAGGACTACCGCGCCGGCGCCATGCCCGAGACGCAGCGCCTCGTGCAGGCGCTGCGGGCCGCCGGATTCGCCGCCGGTCGCTCCGGCGCCGGCCCCAGTGTGCTCGTCCTCGCGGACGGTCCGGGCAGTCGCCTGGACGCCGTCGAGGTGGCCAATCGGGTGACCGACACCCCGTGGGAGGCGCTCCTGCTCGCCGTCGACGTCCGTGGTGGTACAGTGGGGGATCGAGCGGAGGCTCCACGTAGCATTCGTGAATCTGGCCCCATTGCATCTCTTGCAAGACCCGCACGCAAACCCCTGAGGCCCAAGTGCCGAGGCTGGCTGACGCCGAGCGTCAGCCCGTGCGATCGTGCGCAGCACCCGTTGTGCGCGTTCACGCTCATTTCCCATGACCTATAAGGAGTACTCGTGGAGAACCTCTCCGAGACCCAGAACGATCAGGCGGCTCCGACCGCCGACGCCCCCGTCGCCGCGCAGGCGACCGAGTCCGCTCCGGCCAAGAGCGCGCGCCGCGCCGGGCGAGCACCGCGACGGCCGCTGCCAAGGCCGCAAGGCGGAGGAGTCCGGCACCGCCGATGCTCCCGCCGCTGCCGGCGACTCCGCCGAGGGGGCAGAAGCCGCGCCCAAGGCGAAGGCTCCGCGCCGCACCCGCGCGAAGAAGGCGGACCGCCGAGGCCCCCGCCGAGACCGCCGCCGCCGAGCCGGCGCCTGCTGCCGAGGCCGCCGAGGCACCGGCCGAGGCCCCGAAGTCCGGACGCGGCCGTCGCACGAAGAAGGCGGACGCCGAGGCCCCCGAGGCGAAGACCGAGAAGGCCGAGGCGGCACCGGCCGACGGCGCGACCGAGACGGCCGACGCGGGCACCGCCCAGGGCGGCCGCACCAAGAACGACGCGGCGAAGAACGAGCCGAAGACGACGGCGCTGCCGCGAAGAACGAGGCCGAGGCGGACGCCCCCGCGAAGGACGCGTCCGGCGGAGGGAGACAACGGCGACGAGCAGGGTGGTCGAGGCCGCAGCCGCAACCGCAACCGCAACCGCGGCCGCGGGCAGGGCGGCGGTCAGGAGCAGGCGCAGAACGCACCGGCCGACGACGACCAGTCCGGCAACGGCAACGGGCGCAACCGTCAGCGCAACAAGCGTCGCGGCGCCGGCCCTGTCGACGAGTTCGAGACCGAGATCACCGAGGACGACGTCCTCATCCCGATCGCCGGCATCCTCGACGTGCTCGACAACTACGCCTTCGTGCGCACCACCGGCTACCTCGCCGGGCCCAGCGACGTCTACGTCTCGCTCGGCAGGTCAAGAAGTACAACCTCCGCAAGGGCGACGCGGTCGTCGGCTCCATCAAGCAGCCGCGCGAAGGCGAGCAGCAGGGCCGCCAGAAGTACAACGCCCTCGTCAAGGTCGACTCCATCAACGGCCTCTCGGTCGACGACGCGGGCCACCCGCGTGGAGTTCGGCAAGCTCACGCGCTCTACCCGCAGGAGCGTCTGCGGCCTGGAGACGGCTCCGGAGAAGCTGACGCAGCGCATCATCGACCTCGTCGCACCGATCGGCAAGGCCAGCGCGGCCTGATCGTCGCGCCGCCCAAGGCCGGCAAGACGATCGTCCTGCAGCAGATCGCCAACGCGATCGCGCAGAACAACCCCGAGGTGCACCTCATGGTCGTACTCGTCGACGAGCGCCCCGAGAGGTCACCGACATGGAGCGCACGGTGAAGGGCGAGGTCATCGCCTCCACCTTCGACCGTCCCGCGGAAGAGCCACACGACGGTCGCCGAGCTCGCGATCGAGCGCGCCAAGCGCCCTCGTCGAGCTGGGCCGCGACGTGGTCGTGCTGCTCGACTCGATCACCCGCCTCGGACGCGCGTACAACCTGGCCGCTCCGGCGTCCGGCCGCGTCCTCACCGGTGGCGTCGACGCATCCGCGCTCTACCCGCCGAAGCGCTTTCTTCGGTGCCGCCCGCAACATCGAGAACGGCGGATCCCTCACGATCCTCGCCACCGCGCTCGTCGAGACCGGCTCCAAGATGGACGAGGTCATCTTCGAGGAGTTCAAGGGCACCGGCAACAGCGAGCTGCGCCTGTCCCGCCAGCTCGCCGACAAGCGCATCTTCCCGCGGTGGACGTGAACGCGTCCAGCACCCGCCGCGAGGAGATGCTCCTCTCCGCCGACGAGGTCAAGATCACCTGGAAGCTGCGCCGCGCTCTCGCCGGCCTCGACCCGCAGCAGGCGCTGGAGGTCGTGCTCGGCAAGCTCAAGGAGACCCACTCCAACGTGGAGTTCCTCGTTCAGATGCAGAAGTCGATCCCGACGCTGCCCTCGGGCGCCCACGGGCACGACAACAACATCCGCTGAGGCCCGACGTGTTCGAGTCCGTCCAGACTCTGATCGACGAGCATCGCCGGGTCCAGGAGGAACTCTCCGACCCGGCGTGCACGCCGACGCGGCCGCGCCAAGCGTGTCCAACCGTCGGTACGCCGAGCTGTACGCATCGTCTGCGGCGCACGAGGCGTGGACGGGCGCCGTCGATGATCTGGAGGCGCACGCGAGCTCGCCAGGGAGGACGAGGCGTTCGCCGCCGAGGTCCCCGCGTTGGAGGAGGGCGTGCAGACCGCGCAGGAGCGCCTCCGACGACTCCTCATCTCCGCGCAGACCCCGACGACGCCCGCGACGTGATCATGGAGATCAAGGCGGGGGGAGGGCGGCGCCGAGTCGGCGTTGTTCGCGGCGGATCTGCTGCGCATGTACGTGCAGTACGCCGCGTCCAAGGGTGAAGACCGAGCTGCTCGAGCGCAACGAGTCCGACCTCGGCGGCTACAAGGACGTCCAGGTCGCCATCAAGGGCTCCTCGTCTGACCCTGCACAGGGCGTCTGGGCGCACCTGAAGTACGAGGGCGGCGTGTGCACCGCGTGCAGCGGGTGCCGGCCACGGAGTCGCAGGGACGCATCACACGTCCACGACCGGCGTGCTCGTGTTCCCCGAGGTGGACGAGCCCGAGGAGATCCAGATCGATCAGAACGATCTGAAGATCGACGTGTTCCGTTCATCGGGCCCCGGCGGCCAGTCGGTGAACACACCGACTCCGCGGTCCGGATCACCCACGTGCCGACCGGCATCGTCGTGTCGATGCAGAACGAGAAGTCGCAGTTGCAGAACCGTGAGGCCGCGATGCGCGTGTTGCGCGCCCGACTGCTCGCCAAGCAGCAGAGGAGGCTCGACGCAGCAGCCTCCGACGCGCGCAAGTCGCAGTTCCGCGGCATGGACCGCTCGAGCGCATCCGTACCTACAACTTCCCGGAGAACCGGATCGCGGATCACCGGACGGGGTTCAAGGCGTACAACCTCGATCAGGTCATGGACGGTGCGCTCGACCCCATCATCGAGAGCGCATCGCGCCGACGAAGAAGCGCGCCTCGCCGCCGTCGGCTCCGAGGGCTGAGCGGCCGCCCACCGCGTCACGTGCGCGTCGCGTACCGGTGCTCGGCCGTCCGGTCGATCCGTACCGCAGCCGCACCTCGACGATCGTCCGTGCGGCGAGTGCCGCGAGGTGCCGTTGCGCGGTGGCCCGTGAGATGCCGACCCGCTCGGCGACCTCCGCGGCCGAGGCCTCGCCGTCTCCGAGCGCTGCGAGCACGCGCTGCTCGGTGGCCGAGCGCGATAGGGACACCGGCTCACCGCCGCCGTGCAGGATCGCGAGCGCCCGGTCCACGTCCTCCTGCGTGAGGGCCGCTCACCCGCGAGC
>NZ_JBFLUM010000059.1:0-24217 GCF_050470785.1 Microbacterium sp. NRRL B-14842
GATGGCGCTCTCCAGCGTCGCGCGATCGAGGGGCCCCAGGGTGCGGGCCGCGGAGAGCAGGCCGAGCGTGGCACCGGACAACGCGAGAGCCAGGGCCTCGGGCTCCACGTCCGGCACGATCCGGCCCTGCTCCTGCAGCTCACGGATCCCGGCGACGACCTGTTCGTGACGCCTCCGGTACCGGGCGGGTGGCTGCGCGGCGACGTGCGCACCGAGCATTCCCGCGTCGTCGAGGAACGCGGCCGTCATGAGCTCGTCGCCGAGCAGGGCAGCAGCTGTGGCGCGGTAGAGGGCACTGAGCGAGGGCTGCGGTCCTGCGGTACGGGCGACCGCATCGGCGATCCGAGACGTGCCGCGCTGGAGCAGCGCGTCGAGGATGTCGCGCTTCGCCGCGAACTCCAGGTAGACCGCGCCCTTGCCGATGCCGGCCGCGCGTGCGATCGCGGCGACGCTCATGGCATCGAACCCGTCGGTCAGCACCATCCGCTCCGCGGCATCGAGGATGCGGGCGCGCCGGTCGGGCACGAGCGGCCTAGGCATCGGAGCCTCGGGCGAACCAGTCCCGGAGGGCGGGGATCACGAGGTCGGGGCGGTCGCGTTGCACCCAGTGTCCGGCTCCCGGTGCCACCAGGAGCCGGCCGGCCGGCAGCGCGTCCGCCGCCTCCTCGATCCTCCGAAGAGGCACGCCGGAATCCCGGTCGCCGTGCACGAGCAGGACGGGGACCCGGATCTCGGCGAGCCGGTCGCGGTAGTCGGTGCGGAGTCGCAGCGGTCGCACCTGATCCCGCTGCCAGTCGCCGAACGTCGTGAGACCCGATCCTGTCGCTGCCTCGGCGAGCACCGCATCGACGAGAGCCGGGTTGCGGGCGTCCGGGGAGTGCACGAGATCCTGGAGGCCGCGCATCATCGCCTTCCGGTCGCGCGCGTAGGCGCGTGTCATGGCGCCGAGCAGCCCCGAACGCAGGAGCAGGAATGTCGACAGGTGCGAGAGGGCACCGAGGCGTCCGTCCGTCAGCTGTGGCATCAGCCCGTAGCTGCCGAGGAGGGCGGCGGAGAGCGCAGCGTCCGGGCGGTCGAGGAGGTGGCCCAACGCCAACCCGGCACCCAGGGAGAGTCCGCCGACGACGTAGGCCTGCAGGTCGAGGGCATCGACGAGGTCGCCGACGTACTGCACCAGGCGCTCCTGCGTCAGCGGCGCTTCGAGGCGCGGACTGCGTCCGAACCCGGGGTGGTCCGGTGCCACGACGCGGTGTCCGGCGGCCGCCAACGCCGGTCCGACCTCGCCCCAGGAGAGTTCTGCACTGTCGGCGCCGCCGCCGTGCAGAAGGAGCACGGGCGGCTGCGTCTCCGCCGCGGGGCACCATTCCGCGACCGACACCCGCGCGCCGGGAACGGTCACGGTGTGCCGTCGTGGTGCGGACATGCGCCCCCTCTCGTTGTGACCACCATATCGATTGCGGTCACAACGAGGAAGGTCACTTTTTCTCGGCGGTGCCGTTCTCCTCGGCCGCCGCGCGCTGGGCGTCGCGCAGCTCGGCCGTGGCGATCTTGACGTCCACCTCGGCGCGCTGCAGCCGCCGCTGGACGAACGTGCGTGCGCCGAACCGCTCGTGCAGGCGGTCACCGCGCTCCTCCTCGGCCGTGACGATGTAGGCGCACGAGACGAGGATGACCTGGGTGGACAGCTGGAGCCAGATCAGCAGCGCGAGGAGCGAGGCGAACGAGGCGAGCAGGGGGTTGCTCGTCGCACCGCCGACGAAGAGCCCGGAGAGCTGCTGCAGCACGATCAGGCCGAAGGCGCCGAGGAAGGCGCCGCTCCACAACGACCGCGCAGCGGGTCGGACGCCGGACAGCAGGAGGAAGGCGCCCACGATCAGGGCCGCGTCGAGGATGAACACCACGAGGAGCGACAGGATCCGGACCGTCCAGGCGAGCAGAGGGGAATCCGACGGCACCCCGAGCAGGTCGCCGATCCAGGTCACCCCGAGCTGTCCGATGAAGGTGATCCCGGCGGCGAGCACGAACGCGAGGCCGATGCCGATGCCGAGAAGCAGGTTGCGGACGATGACCCAGATCCACAGGATGTCCGCCTGGATCGTGCCGGCGATGGTCCGGATGGCCGTGCGGAGCGAGCCGATGGCGCCGAGCGCGGCACCGACCAGCGCGACGAGGGAGATGATGCCGGCGATCGAGAACGACGCCGGAGTCCGGAGGTCCTTCGTATCGATGACACCGCCCTCGCCGATGAGCCCGGGGACCGCGGACTGCACGGCGTCGATGATCGCGCGCCAGGCCTCCGGGTTTCCGGAGAGCCAGAGGGCCGCGAGGGAGAAGCCGAGGAGCACGCCGGCGAAGACGCTGAACAGGGCCCGGTAGGTCACGCTGTCGGCGAGCATCGGACCGCGGCGCTCGGAGTACAGCAGCACCGCCCTGACCGGGCGCCGGGCCAGGGCCCAAGCGATCACCGGTCCCGTGATGCGGGCGACGAGTCCCGGTCGGGCCGGGGCTGCGGAACGGTTCTCGGAGTCTCGCGTGTCGGTGTCTGCCACGCCCCCACCCTATGAGCCGCTCGGCACCCCTCCCCAGGGGGTTGACGCGGCGTGTCACCATGACCAGGCGGGGACAGGGGGTGCCCTAGAATCGGGGCAACTCGATGTGCGCCTCCGCCCGAGATCCGTCCCACGATTGGTGTTCCGTGCTCGACTCTGCCGCCACGCTCGCTCCGGATTGGCTCGTCGTCCCCGACGACCCGAACGATCTCGCGGTCGGGGTCTGGCCGTCCTCCACGGAGCGCGACGAGGACGGAGCCCTCGTGCTGGCGGGTGTGACGGCGCCGGAGCTCGTCCGGGCCTACGGCACGCCGCTCCTCGTGCTCGACGAAGACGAGGTGCGCCGCCGCGCCAGGGCCTTCCGCGACGCTTTCGACCGCGCCGCCTCCGCCCACGGCACGACCGCGCAGGTGTACTACGCGGGCAAGGCGTTCCTGTGCACGACGGTCGCCCGGTGGGTCGTCGACGAGGGGCTCCGCATCGACGTGTGCACCGGCGGCGAGCTCGAAGTCGCCCTCGCCGCGGGGGTCGCTCCGGCCTCGCTCGGCTTCCACGGCAACAACAAGTCGGTCGCCGAGCTCGAGCGCGCGGTCGCCCTCGGCGTGGGGACGATCGTCGTCGACAGCGCGATCGAGATCGAGCGCCTGGCCGCCATCACCGCCCGCACCGACGCCGTGCAGCGCGTCATGGTCCGGGTCATCAGCGGCGTCCACGCCGAGACCCACGACTTCCTCGCCACGGCGCACGAGGACCAGAAGTTCGGCTTCCCGCTCGCCGAGGCGGAGGTCGCCGTGGCACGGATCCGCGAGATCCCCGGGCTGGAGTTCGCCGGACTGCACTGCCACATCGGCTCCCAGATCTTCGGCGTGGCCGGCTTCCGCGAGTCCGCCTCCCGCGTGCTCGAACTGCACGCCGCCCTCCTCGAGGACGGCCCCGTGCCGCAGCTGAACCTCGGCGGCGGGTTCGGCATCGCCTACACCCGCATCGACGACCCCACCCCCATCGACGAGCTCGCCGGCGGCATCGTCGCGGCGGTGGCCGAGGGCTGCGCGGCGCGCGGCATCCCCGTGCCGGCGCTGTCGTTCGAGCCCGGGCGCGCGATCGTCGGCACCGCGGGCGTGACGCTCTACGAGGTCGGCACGACGAAGGACGTCACGGTCGCCTCGGGGGCGACCCGGCGTTACGTCAGCGTCGACGGCGGGATGAGTGACAACGCCCGCACGGCCCTCTACGGCGCCAGCTACTCCGCCCGCCTGGCCTCGCGCGCGGGAACGGGCGACCCGCAGTTGAGCCGGGTGGTCGGCAAGCACTGCGAGTCCGGCGACATCGTCGTCGATCACGAATATCTGCCCGGCGACGTCACCCCGGGGGACCTGCTCGCGGTGCCCGCGACGGGCGCGTACTGCGCCTCTCTCGCGAGCAACTACAACCACGTCCCGCGGCCGCCGATCGTGGCGGTGCGCGAGGGCCGCTCGCGGGTGATCGTCCGCGGAGAGACCGTCCACGACCTGCTGGCCCGCGACGCGGGCATCGACGGGGCGCACGCCCCCGAGGGAGCACGATGACCCACCCCAGAAGGAGCACCCATGACTGACTACAGACGACTTCGCGTGGCGCTGCTGGGCGCCGGAGCCGTCGGCTCCCAGGTGGCGGCCCTCCTGCTCCGCCACGGCGACGAGCTGGCCGACCGCGCGGGTGCCGCGCTGGAGCTGGCGGGCATCGCGGTGCGCAACCTCGACGCGCCCCGCGACGTCGAGCTGCCGAAGGAGCTCTTCACGACCGATGCCGAGTCGCTCATCCTCGGCGCCGACATCGTGATCGAGCTGATCGGCGGGATCGAGCCCGCCCGCACCAACATCCTCCAGGCCGTCGGCTCCGGCGCCGACGTGGTCACCGCCAACAAGGCGCTGCTGGCGACCCACGGGCCGGAGCTGTTCGAGGCCGCGGATCGCGTCGGCGCATCGGTGTACTACGAGGCGGCGGCCGCCGGCGCCATCCCGATCATCCGTCCGCTGCGCGACTCGCTCGCCGGCGACCGCGTCGTGCGCATCATGGGCATCGTCAACGGCACCACGAACTACATCCTCGACCGGATGGACACCGAGGGCGCCGACTTCGCCGACGTGCTCGCCGACGCGCAGCGCCTGGGGTATGCGGAGGCCGACCCCACCGCCGACGTGGAGGGCTACGACGCCGCGCAGAAGGCCGCGATCCTCGCCAGCCTCGCTTTCCACACCGCGGTGCCGCTGGAGGCGGTGCATCGCGAGGGCATCACCTCGATCACCGCGTCGATGATCGAGGAGGCCCGCGCGGCCGGCTTCGTCATCAAGCTGCTCGCCGTCTGCGAGCGGATCGAGGCGAACGGCGCCGAGTCCATCTCGGTGCGGGTCTACCCGGCACTCGTCCCCGTGTCCCACCCGCTCGCCTCCGTGCACGGTGCCAACAACGCCGTCTTCGTCGAGGCGGAGGCCGCCGGCTCTCTCATGTTCTACGGGGCGGGCGCCGGCGGCGTGCAGACGGCCTCGGCCGTCCTCGGCGACGTCGTCTCCGCTGCGCGTCGGCATATCGCGGGCGGCGTCGGCGTGGGCGAGTCCACCCGGGCGAATCTCCCCGTCGTGCCCATCGGCCACGTCACCACGCGGTACCAGATCACCCTCGAGGTCTCCGACGCCCCCGGCGTGCTCGCGACCGTGGCGGGCATCCTCAGCGACGGCGGAGTGTCCGTCGCGACCGTCGTCCAGACCGTCGAGGGTGAGGACGAGCCGACCGCTCGCCTCATCATCGGCACGCACCGTGCGACCGAGCAGGCCCTCAGCGACACGGTGGACGTGCTGGGCGACAGCGACGTCGTCGCCCGTGTGGTGTCCGTCCTCCGGGTGGAAGGCGAGTGACCACGGTGACGGCTACGGCTCCCGCTCCCGAGGAGCACGGCGCCCGCATCGGCCGCACGGTCGAGGTGACGGTGCCGGCGACGAGCGCCAACCTCGGCCCCGGCTTCGACACGCTCGGCCTGGCGCTGAGCATCTACGACCGTCTCGAGGTGACCGCTCTGCCGGAGGGGGAGCTCGAGATCGAGGTCTCCGGTTCGGGCGCCGCCGACATCCCCCGGGATGCGTCCAACCTCATCGTCCGGACGATCGCCTACGTCTTCGCGGACGTCGGCAGGCCGATGCCCGGCCTGCGCATCGTGGCCGAGAACGCGGTCCCGCACGGCCGCGGCCTGGGGTCCTCCGGTGCGGCCGTCGCTGCCGGCGTGCTCGCGGCGAAGGGGCTGCTGGCCGGCGACGTCGACCTCTCCGACACCGATCTGCTGCGCCTCGCGACCGAGCTCGAGGGCCACCCGGACAACGTGGCGCCCGCGCTGTTCGGCGGGCTCACGATCGCGTGGATGGGGGAGCGGGGTCCGCAGCACAAGAAGCTCCTCGTGCATCGGGGCGTCTCGCCCCTGGTCCTCGTCCCCGCGTACACGATGTCGACCTCGCAGGCCCGCTCGCTGCAGCCGCCGCACGTCTCCACGGCCGACGCCGTGTTCAACGTGTCCCGGTCGGCTCTGCTCATCGCGGCGCTGATGCAGAGCCCGGAGCTGCTGCTGGACGCGACCGCCGACCGCCTGCACCAGGACTACCGCGCCGGCGCCATGCCCGAGACGCAGCGCCTCGTGCAGGCGCTGCGGGCCGCCGGATTCGCCGCCGTCGTCTCCGGCGCCGGCCCCAGTGTGCTCGTCCTCGCGGACGGTCCGGGCAGTCGCCTGGACGCCGTCGAGGTGGCCAATCGGGTGACCGACACCCCGTGGGAGGCGCTCCTGCTCGCCGTCGACGTCCGTGGTGGTACAGTGGGGGATCGAGCGGAGGGCTCCACGTAGCATTCGTGAATCTGGCCCCATTGCATCTCTTGCAAGACCCGCACGCAAACCCCTGAGGCCCAAGTGCCGAGGCTGGCTGACGCCGAGCGTCAGCCCGTGCGATCGTGCGCAGCACCCGTTGTGCGCGTTCACGCTCATTTCCCATGACCTATAAGGGAGTACTCGTGGAGAACCTCTCCGAGACCCAGAACGATCAGGCGGCTCCGACCGCCGACGCCCCCGTCGCCGCGCAGGCGACCGAGTCCGCTCCGGCCAAGAAGCGCGCGCCGCGCCGGGCGAGCACCGCGACGGCCGCTGCCAAGGCCGCCAAGGCGGAGGAGTCCGGCACCGCCGATGCTCCCGCCGCTGCCGGCGACTCCGCCGAGGGGGCAGAAGCCGCGCCCAAGGCGAAGGCTCCGCGCCGCACCCGCGCGAAGAAGGCGGACGCCGAGGCCCCCGCCGAGACCGCCGCCGCCGAGCCGGCGCCTGCTGCCGAGGCCGCCGAGGCACCGGCCGAGGCCCCGAAGTCCGGACGCGGCCGTCGCACGAAGAAGGCGGACGCCGAGGCCCCCGAGGCGAAGACCGAGAAGGCCGAGGCGGCACCGGCCGACGGCGCGACCGAGACGGCCGACGCGGGCACCGCCCAGGGCGGCCGCACCAAGAACGACGCGGCGAAGAACGAGCCGAAGAACGACGGCGCTGCCGCGAAGAACGAGGCCGAGGCGGACGCCCCCGCGAAGGACGCGTCCGGCGAGGGAGACAACGGCGACGAGCAGGGTGGTCGAGGCCGCAGCCGCAACCGCAACCGCAACCGCGGCCGCGGGCAGGGCGGCGGTCAGGAGCAGGCGCAGAACGCACCGGCCGACGACGACCAGTCCGGCAACGGCAACGGGCGCAACCGTCAGCGCAACAAGCGTCGCGGCGCCGGCCCTGTCGACGAGTTCGAGACCGAGATCACCGAGGACGACGTCCTCATCCCGATCGCCGGCATCCTCGACGTGCTCGACAACTACGCCTTCGTGCGCACCACCGGCTACCTCGCCGGGCCCAGCGACGTCTACGTCTCGCTCGGCCAGGTCAAGAAGTACAACCTCCGCAAGGGCGACGCGGTCGTCGGCTCCATCAAGCAGCCGCGCGAAGGCGAGCAGCAGGGCCGCCAGAAGTACAACGCCCTCGTCAAGGTCGACTCCATCAACGGCCTCTCGGTCGACGACGCGGCCACCCGCGTGGAGTTCGGCAAGCTCACGCCGCTCTACCCGCAGGAGCGTCTGCGCCTGGAGACGGCTCCGGAGAAGCTGACGCAGCGCATCATCGACCTCGTCGCACCGATCGGCAAGGGCCAGCGCGGCCTGATCGTCGCGCCGCCCAAGGCCGGCAAGACGATCGTCCTGCAGCAGATCGCCAACGCGATCGCGCAGAACAACCCCGAGGTGCACCTCATGGTCGTACTCGTCGACGAGCGCCCCGAAGAGGTCACCGACATGGAGCGCACGGTGAAGGGCGAGGTCATCGCCTCCACCTTCGACCGTCCCGCGGAAGACCACACGACGGTCGCCGAGCTCGCGATCGAGCGCGCCAAGCGCCTCGTCGAGCTGGGCCGCGACGTGGTCGTGCTGCTCGACTCGATCACCCGCCTCGGACGCGCGTACAACCTGGCCGCTCCGGCGTCCGGCCGCGTCCTCACCGGTGGCGTCGACGCATCCGCGCTCTACCCGCCGAAGCGCTTCTTCGGTGCCGCCCGCAACATCGAGAACGGCGGATCCCTCACGATCCTCGCCACCGCGCTCGTCGAGACCGGCTCCAAGATGGACGAGGTCATCTTCGAGGAGTTCAAGGGCACCGGCAACAGCGAGCTGCGCCTGTCCCGCCAGCTCGCCGACAAGCGCATCTTCCCGGCGGTGGACGTGAACGCGTCCAGCACCCGCCGCGAGGAGATGCTCCTCTCCGCCGACGAGGTCAAGATCACCTGGAAGCTGCGCCGCGCTCTCGCCGGCCTCGACCCGCAGCAGGCGCTGGAGGTCGTGCTCGGCAAGCTCAAGGAGACCCACTCCAACGTGGAGTTCCTCGTTCAGATGCAGAAGTCGATCCCGACGCTGCCCTCGGGCGCCCACGGGCACGACAACAACATCCGCTGAGGCCCGACGTGTTCGAGTCCGTCCAGACTCTGATCGACGAGCATCGCCGGGTCCAGGAGGAACTCTCCGACCCGGCGGTGCACGCCGACGCGGCCCGCGCCAAGCGTGTCAACCGTCGGTACGCCGAGCTGTCACGCATCGTCGCGGCGCACGAGGCGTGGACGGGCGCCGTCGATGATCTGGAGGCGGCACGCGAGCTCGCCAGGGAGGACGAGGCGTTCGCCGCCGAGGTCCCCGCGTTGGAGGAGGGCGTGCAGACCGCGCAGGAGCGCCTCCGACGACTCCTCATCCCGCGCGACCCCGACGACGCCCGCGACGTGATCATGGAGATCAAGGCGGGGGAGGGCGGCGCCGAGTCGGCGTTGTTCGCGGCGGATCTGCTGCGCATGTACGTGCAGTACGCCGCGTCCAAGGGGTGGAAGACCGAGCTGCTCGAGCGCAACGAGTCCGACCTCGGCGGCTACAAGGACGTCCAGGTCGCCATCAAGGGCTCCTCGTCTGACCCTGCACAGGGCGTCTGGGCGCACCTGAAGTACGAGGGCGGCGTGCACCGCGTGCAGCGGGTGCCGGCCACGGAGTCGCAGGGACGCATCCACACGTCCACGACCGGCGTGCTCGTGTTCCCCGAGGTGGACGAGCCCGAGGAGATCCAGATCGATCAGAACGATCTGAAGATCGACGTGTTCCGTTCATCGGGCCCCGGCGGCCAGTCGGTGAACACCACCGACTCCGCGGTCCGGATCACCCACGTGCCGACCGGCATCGTCGTGTCGATGCAGAACGAGAAGTCGCAGTTGCAGAACCGTGAGGCCGCGATGCGCGTGTTGCGCGCCCGACTGCTCGCCAAGCAGCAGGAGGAGCTCGACGCAGCAGCCTCCGACGCGCGCAAGTCGCAGATCCGCGGCATGGACCGCTCGGAGCGCATCCGTACCTACAACTTCCCGGAGAACCGGATCGCGGATCACCGGACGGGGTTCAAGGCGTACAACCTCGATCAGGTCATGGACGGTGCGCTCGACCCCATCATCGAGAGCGCCATCGCCGCCGACGAAGAAGCGCGCCTCGCCGCCGTCGGCTCCGAGGGCTGAGCGGCCGCCCACCGCGTCACGTGCGCGTCGCGTACCGGTGCTCGGGCCGTCCGGTCGATCCGTACCGCAGCCGCACCTCGACGATCGTCCGTGCGGCGAGTGCCGCGAGGTGCCGTTGCGCGGTGGCCCGTGAGATGCCGACCCGCTCGGCGACCTCCGCGGCCGAGGCCTCGCCGTCTCCGAGCGCTGCGAGCACGCGCTGCTCGGTGGCCGAGCGCGATAGGGACACCGGCTCACCGCCGCCGTGCAGGATCGCGAGCGCCCGGTCCACGTCCTCCTGCGTGAGGGGCCGCTCACCCGCGAGCAGGTTGCGATAGCGCAGGTACCGGTCGAGGAGGCCGGTCAGTCCGCGACGGTCGAACGGTTTCACGAGATAGCCGATCGCGCCGGCCCGCAGGGCTCGTCGCACGGTGGGCGCGTCGTCCGCGGCGGAGATGAGGATCGCGTCCACCCCGACCTCGCGGACGAGTCCGATGCCGTCGCCGTCGGGGAGGTAGACGTCGGCGAGCAGCAGGTCGGGGCGTGTCGAGCGCACGAGGTCGCGAGCCTCGCCACAGGACCGCGCGGTCCCGGTCACGGTGTATCCGGGATGGTCGTCCACGACCGCCCGATGCAGGTCGGCCACCCGGAAGTCGTCGTCGAGGATGAGCGCCCGCAGCGGTTCCGTCACAGGTCCTCCTTCGAGAGATGCGGAGTGGGGTCGACGGCATCTCCGATGCGGGCGGCGAACACCGCGCCGTGGCCGGTGCCGCCGGGGTCGATGATCCAGAGGTCGCCGCCGCTCCGACGGGCGATCTCCGTGGCCAGGGGCAGGCCGATACCGTGCCCGTGCACGCGATCCTCGCTTCCCGCGTCGTCGGCGGGCGCTCGGAGGTCGGGCTCCCGGATACCGGCGCCGGAGTCGGAGACGGTGACGACGAGCGCGCCGCCGTCGCTCAGCGCGGAGACCTCGACCCACCGCGGGTCCCTCGTGCCCGTGACGGCGGCGGCGATCGCGTTGTCGACGAGATTGCCGAGCACGCTCGCCACGTCCTCCACCCGACGCACGGTGCCGATCAGCTGCGTGTCCTCCGCGATCCGCAGGGCGACGCCCCGTTCGGCGGCCTCCACGCCCTTGGCTCCCAGGAAGGCGTGCAGGAACGGATCGCCCACGAGGTCGAGGCCGGCGACGGGGAACGACACGGGACCACGGCTCACCAGCTCGTCGAGGAAGGCGCGCGCGTCGGCGACACGGCCGGCGTCGATGAGGCCCGCAGCCACGTGCAGGCGGTTGGCGAACTCGTGGCGCTGGACGCGCAGTGCTGAGGTCATCGTGCGCACGGCCTCCAGCCGCTCGGTCAGGGCGATGAGGTCGGTGCGGTCGCGCACGATCAGCACGTCACCGAGTTCCTGCCCGTCGCGCCGCACCGCGCTCGACTCGAGATAGAGCACCCGGTCGCCGACGACCGCCTCCGCACGCTCGCGGGCTCCCGTGGCCGTGTCCCGTACGACGGGTGGCAGCGGGAGCTCGCCCACGCGGCGGCCGACCGGGTCGTGGAGCCCGAGGAGCCGATCCGCCGCGGCATTGCTCACCCGCACGACACCGTCCTGATCGACCGCGAGCACGCCGTCGCCGACACCGTTCAGCACCGCCGTCTGGTTCTGCACGAGGGCGACCAGCTCCTCGGGCTGCACGCCGAGGGTCAACCGCTCCCAGCGGCGGCGGAGGAGAAGGAAGGTCGCGAGCGCGAGCGCGAGCGCGCCGGCGGCCGTCAGCCCGATCGCGGCGAGCACGGGCGGGAGGTCGTCGAAGACCCCGGTGCGCTCGAACCCGACGCTGATCTCGCCGACCGGCGTGCCGGTATCGTCCCGCACCGGCACCTTCGCGCGTGCCGACTCGCCGAGCGTGCCGGTCTGCCAGTCGACCACCTCGTGGCCCGCCAGCACCTCGGCGAACGGGGTGCTCACCACTTCGCCGATCCGCGACGGCAGGGGGTGGGCGAGGCGGATGCCGTGGTCGTCCGTGATCACCACGAACAGAGCCCCGGTGCGCGCCATGACGGCGGCGGAGACCTGCTGCAGCTCCCCGTCGCGCAGCGCGGCCGCATCCGGCTCGTCGTCCGACGCGGAGATGGCGGTCACCGTCTCCCGCACCTGCGCGTCCTCCGCCAGGGTCCTGGCGATGCCGAGTGCCGTCGACTCCGCCTCGGCGCAGCTGCTGGACCGCGAGCGCGAGATACACGCCCGTGCACAGCGTCACGACGAGGGCGACGGCGGCGAGATGCAGCAACAGGGCGCGGGTCGCGAACCGGACCCGCTTCTCCGTGGACATCGTCACCTCGCTCCCGACGCGCAATATGCGCAGAAGTCACGGTACGCGCACAACAGCCGGGAATGCGGCATACCGCGCTCCGCGTCTCCGGATTGCCTAGCCTCGTCAGGATCCGTCAGCGATGACGGAGCGACGACGAAGGAGTCACGCATGTTCCACGCATCGACCGCGCTGATCGCTGCCGCCGAGGAGGCACCCACCTACGACGTGGCCTTCGTGCCGCCGGAGGGGGTGCTCGTCATCCTCGGCTTCACGATGGTCCTCGTGTTCATGACGCTGATCATGACCAAGCGCCTCACGCCCATGGTGGCGCTGATCCTGGTGCCCACCGTCTTCGGGCTGTTCGCGGGGGCGGGTCTCGGCCTGGGCGACATGATCCTCGACTCGATCGGCACCATGGCGCCCACGGCGGCGCTGCTGATGTTCGCCATCATGTTCTTCGGCATCATGATCGACGTCGGCCTCTTCGACCCGCTCATCCGGTTGATCACGCGGTTGCTCGGCGATGACCCGGCGAAGGTGGTGCTCGGGACCGCGATCCTCGCCGGCGCCGTGTCCCTCGACGGCGACGGCTCGACGACCTTCATCATCACGACCTCCGCGATGCTGCCCATCTACCTGCGCCTCGGCATGAGCCCCGTCGTCCTCACCTGCGTCGCCGGCCTCATGAACGGCACGCTCAACATCGTCCCCTGGGGCGGACCGACCGTGCGCGCCGCGACCGCGCTCGGCGTGCAGCCGACGGAGATCTTCGTGCCGATGCTTCCGGCGCTGGGCGCGGGCATCGTCGTGACGCTCGGCTTCGCCTGGCTGCTCGGCCTGGGGGAGCGGCGTCGTCTGGGGCGGATCGATGCGGACGGGCGGCTCACCGGAGCCGACGGCGGTGTGCTCGCCTCCGTGCCCCGCATCTTCCGCGGCGCCGAGCTCAAGCCGGGCGCGCGCGCCTCGCTGCGCACCGGCAACCTCGTCGTCGTCGCCGGCGGGCACGCCCCGGTCGCGGCCGGGAGCGTCGACCCCGCGGACACGGCGATGGCCGACACCATGCTCGATCCGGCCCGCCCCACCCTGCGCCCGCGGCTGATCTGGTTCAACCTCCTGCTGACCGTCGCCGTCATGGTGCTCCTGGTCGTCGACATCCTTCCGCTGCCCTACGTGTTCATGGTCGGGGCCGGCGTCGCCCTCGTCGTCAACTTCCGCGGCATCAAGGATCAGGCGGCGGAGATCGTCGCGCACGCCCCGAGCATCGTCGGCGTCGTATCGATGGTCATCGCGGCCGGCGTCCTCGTGGGAGTCCTCTCCGGCACCGGAATGGTCGACGCGATGGCGACCTGGATCACCACCGTGCTGCCACCCGCGCTCGGACCGTTCCTCGCCCCGATCACGGGCGTGCTGTCCATCCCGTTCACGTTCTTCATGTCGAACGACGCCTTCTACTTCGGCATCCTCCCCGTGCTCGCACAGAGCGCCGCGAACTTCGGCATCGATCCGGTCGAGATGGCCAGGGCCTCGATCACCGGGCAGCCGGTGCACCTGCAGAGTCCGCTGGTCCCCGCGATCCTGCTGCTGGTCTCGCTCGCCGGGGTGAACCTCGGAGACCACCACCGGAAGGTGCTGTGGCGCGCGGCCATCGTGTCGCTCGTGATGCTGGGGATCGGCATCCTGGTCGGCGCCGTCCCGTTCTTCGTCGCGCAGTGACGAAGGTCACCGGCCGCGGGGCGAGCGTCAGATGGAGTAGTCCGGGGCGGTCAGCAGGGCCCTGGTGTCCTCTCCGGCGGTCCGCTGGCGCGGCTTCGCGGGAACGCCGACGAGCACGCTGTCGGCGGGTGCGTCCTTGGTGACCACGGCGTTGGCGCCCACGACGGAACGGGCTCCGACCGTGACGGCGCCGAGGATCTTCGCCCCTGCGCCCACGGCGACGCCGTCCTGCAGGGTGGGGTGCCGCTTGCCGACGTCCCGTGTCCGGCCCCCGAGCGTCACGCCGTGGTACATCAGCACGTCATCGCCGATCTCCGCTGTCTCGCCGATGACGACGCCCATGCCGTGGTCGATGAAGAAGCGCCGGCCGATCCGGGCTCCGGGGTGGATCTCGACGCCGGTCAGCCACCGGGAGATCTGCGACCCGGCGCGCGCGAGGAGCCGGAGGCGCCGCCGCCACAGCGCGTGCGAGACGCGGTGCGCCCAGATGGCGTGCAGGCCGGGGTAGAGCAGTGCCACCTC
The DNA here is from genome assembly GCF_050470785.1 of Microbacterium sp. NRRL B-14842. Classification (NCBI taxonomy): domain Bacteria; kingdom Bacillati; phylum Actinomycetota; class Actinomycetes; order Micrococcales; family Microbacteriaceae; genus Microbacterium; species Microbacterium sp. NRRL B-14842. The sequence goes on from NZ_JBFLUM010000059.1 coordinate 14,142, forward strand.
GATCGCCGTGCGCGCGGCCGGATCGCGAAGGCGCGCGGCGGCGATGTCCTCGCGCATTCGCCCGATCATGCCCATCGGCGACCTCAGTCCTCGCGCAGGCCCTCGAACAGGGCGGTGGAGAGGTACCGCTCGCCGGTGTCCGGGATGATCACGACGATGGTCTTGCCGGCGTTCTCCGGGCGCGCGGCGACGGTCAGGGCCGCCGACACGGCGGCACCGGACGACATGCCGACCAGCAGACCCTCCTTCGCCGCGAGCTCGCGGGCAACGCGCAGCGAGTCCTCGAACTCCGCCGTGATGATCTCGTCGAGCACCTCGCGGTCGAGCACGTCGGGCACGAAGTTCGGGCCGATGCCCTGGATCTTGTGCGGTCCGGGGTGCCCCTCGGTGAGGACGGGGGAGTCCTTCGGCTCGACGGCGATGACCTGGACCTCGGGTTTCGCCGCCTTCAGCGCCTGGCCTGTGCCGGTGACCGTCCCGCCCGTGCCGACGCCGGCGATGAAGATGTCGACCGCGCCGTCGGTGTCCCGGAGGATCTCCTGCGCCGTGGTCTCGCGGTGGATCTGCGGATTCGCCGCGTTCTCGAACTGGCGGATCCAGACCGCGCCAGGGGTCTCGTCGACGATGCGCTTGACCTCCTCGATCGCGCCCTTCATGCCCTTGGTGGGGTCGGTGAGGACGATCTCCGCGCCGAACGCCTTGAGCAGCACACGGCGCTCCTTCGACATCGAGGCGGGCATCGTGAGGATGACACGGTAGCCGCGGGCGGCGCCGACCATGGCGAGGGCGATGCCGGTGTTGCCGCTCGTGGACTCCACGATGGTGCCGCCGGGGGAGAGCTCACCCGCGGCCTCCGCCGCATTGATCATGGCGATGCCGATGCGGTCCTTCACGCTGGACGCAGGGTTGTAGTACTCGAGCTTGGCGAGCACGGTGGCGCCGAGGCCCTCGGTCACGCGGTTGAGGCGGACGAGCGGCGTGTTGCCGAAAGCGGTGGTGATGTCGGGGTGGATGCCGGACATGGGGGAGCCCTTCCTGTGCGGGTGCGCTGCCGATCCAGCCTAGGCGAGCCCGAGGGGGGACGGGGCATTGTGACGTGCGCGCACTCTACGCTGGAGCCATGCCCGACCTCTCCCTCGCTGCGGCCGTGCGCGCCGCGGCGCAGCGTCTCGCCGACGCCGGCGTGCCCGACCCCCTCGTCGACGCCGAGCTGCTCGCCGGACACGTCCGAGGACAGCGCCGCGGGGAGGTGCAGGCGGCCATCGTCCGGGGCGACAGGCTCGACGACGACGACGCGACCGCCTTGGACGCGCTCGTCGCCCGACGCGCAGGCCGTGAGCCCCTGCAGCATCTCACCGGCACCGCACCGTTCCGGCATCTGGAGCTCGCGGTGGGCCCTGGTGTCTTCGTCCCCCGGCCCGAGACGGAGACCGTGGCGCAGTATGCGATCGACGCCCTTCTGGGATCGGGCGATCCGTCCCCCATCGGCGTCGATCTCGGCACGGGCAGCGGGGCGATCGCGCTCGCGATGGCGACCGAGGTGCCGCACGCCCGGGTGTACGCCGCGGAGATCTCCCCGGAGGCCCATGTCTGGGCCCGTCGCAACGTCGAGGGTGTCGAGAACCTCACGCTCGTGCTGTCCGATCTCGCCGATGCCTTCCCCGAACTGGACGGCACAGCCGCGGTCGTCATCTCGAACCCTCCGTACGTCCCCGCTCAGGCGATCCCGCGCGACCCCGAGGTCCGGCTGTTCGACCCCGCCCTCGCGCTCTACGGCGGAGAGGACGGGCTGGACGTCGTCCGTGTGCTCAGCACCAGGGCTCTGCGTCTGCTGCGGCCGGGGGGCACGCTGGTGATCGAGCACGGAGAACTGCAGGGCTCCCCGATCCGCGAGCTGCTCGCGGCTGACGGATGGCGGGCCGCAGCCACCCATCGCGATCTGACGCTGCGCGACCGCGCCACCACCGCCGTCCGCCCCTGATCAGCAGACGTCGAGCTCGTCCCGAACCCGCGCCGCGTAGAATCGAACCGTCATGTCCCCCATCTTCGACTGCAGCGACGAGGCGCAGCTGCTCGCCGGGATGCGCAATGCGCGCCAGGCGATCGGCCGCGGCGACCTCATCGTCATCCCCACCGACACCGTCTACGGCGTCGCCGCCGACGCCTTCTCGCCGCCTGCGGTGCAGCGCCTCCTGGACGCCAAGGGTCGCGGCCGCAATCAGCCGCCGCCCGTGCTCGTCGGCACGAAGGAGACGCTGACGGCCCTCGCGGAGGCTGTTCCGGAGCCCGTCCAGCGTCTCGTCGACGCGTTCTGGCCCGGGGGGCTCACGATCGTGCTGCCGGCGCAGCCCTCGCTGGTGTGGGATCTGGGGGAGACCAAGGGCACGGTCGCCGTCCGCATGCCCGAGGGGCGGGTGGTGCTCGAGCTGCTGGCCGAGACCGGACCGCTCGCGGTGTCCAGTGCCAACCTCACCGGCAAGGCGGCAGCGATCTCCGCGCTCGACGCGGAGAAGATGCTGGGCGACAGCGTCGCGGTGTATCTGGACGACGGCATGAGCAAGGACGGCGTCGCGTCCACGATCATCGATGCGACCTCGCTCGTCCGCCGCGCGGGTGACGCCGAGCAGGGCGTCGTCCGGATCCTGCGGGACGGCGTCGTGACCAGGGAGCAGCTGCGCGAGGTCCTGGGCGACCTGCTCGAGCCGGACCCGCAGGACGAGGATTCGTGAAGCAGTACCTCTTCACGATCATCGTCACCGCCGCGATCACCTTCGTGCTGACCTGGGCGGTGTGGCGGCTGAGCCTCCGCTTCAAGCTGTATCCCGGCATCCGCGAACGCGACGTGCACACCACGCCCACGCCCCGACTCGGCGGCGTCGCGATCTTCCTCGGCATCGTCGCCGCCTTCGCGGTCTCGGCCGTCAACCCGTTCTTCCAGAGCATCTGGACGCCGCCGCAGACCATGTGGTCGATCCTCGCGGCCGCTCTGCTCATCGCCGTGATCGGGGTCATGGACGACCTCTGGGACATCGACTGGATGATCAAGCTGGGCGCGCAGTTCCTCGCCGCCGGCATCATCACGGTGGGCGGCGGCCTGCAGATCCTCTCCCTGCCGTTCGGCGACCTGATCGTCGTGTCGAGCTGGCTGAGCATCACGATCACCATGTTCGCGATCGTGATCGTCATGAACGCCGTGAACTTCATCGACGGTCTCGACGGTCTCGTCGCCGGCGTCTGCCTGATCTCGAACGGCGTCTTCTTCGCGTACTCGTACATCTTCACGCGGGACTCGGGGGCGTCGAGCTACTTCAACCTCTCCACGTTCCTCGCCGCGGTCCTCATCGGCGCCTGCCTCGGTTTCCTTCCGCTGAACTGGAGCCCGGCGAAGCTGTTCATGGGCGACTCCGGTGCTCTCGTGATCGGTCTACTCATGGCGACCTCGGCCATCGCGATCACCGGGCAGATGGATCCGTCCGCCCTGGACCCGGAGCGCCTGGGACGTTCGCAGCTGGTCGGCGCCTTCCTGCCCATCCTGCTCCCGTTGCTGGTCGTGCTCCTCCCGCTACTGGACTTCGGCCTCGCCGTGCTGCGTCGGATGAGCGCGGGGCGATCGCCGTTCTCGCCGGACCGCAAGCACCTGCATCACCGGATGCTCGACCTCGGCCACCGCGACCGCGACGCGGTCCTGATCTTCTACGCCTGGACGGCCGTCATCTCCCTCGCCGTCCTCCTGATGTACGTCGGCGCCCGAGAGGACTGGCCCGGCCAGTACCTTCCGGGTGTCGCGTTCGGGGTCGTCGGCATCGCCGCATGCCTCGTCATCACCCTGAGTCCCACCCGCCGACGCAAGACCGCCGCGGGCGTCGCGCCCGACCCGATCCCCCTGGAGCCCCGATGAGTCCGAGCCCCGTTTCCAGCACCCCGATCCTGCGTCGCACCCTCGTCTGGTCGGCGGTGGCCACCGTCGTGCTGGCGCTCGTCGCCGGCGGGATCGGCTTCGCCGTCGCGCAGGGGGAGGGGCTGGTCAGCGGTCTCCTCGGTGTCCTCCTCGCCGCGCTGTTCCTCGGGATCACCGGGCTGAGCATCCTCATCGCCAACCGGTGGTACGGCGATCCGCTGTACGTGCAGCTCTTCTTCGCGATCGTGCTGGGCGGGTGGCTGCTGAAGCTCGGGGTCTTCGTCGTCGTGATGATCCTGCTCGCCGGACAGCCGTGGATCGAGCCGATGGTGTTCTTCCTGTCGATCGTCGCGGGGGTGCTCATGTCCCTCATCATCGACGTCGTCGTTCTCACCCAGATGCGGCTGCCGAACGTCAGCGACACCACGCTGCCCACCGAGGTGCCGGAGGACCGCGCCCCCGGAGTGGTGAACGATGCCTCCGACGGCCCTGCGGACGCGGCCCCGCGGTCTTAGGGCACCCTTGGATTCTGATAGTGTTGAGGAGTGCCCGCCGCTCGCCCGCGAGCGCTTGCGCTGTGTAGCACACCGACCATCGTCGCCCCGGTTCTGACCGGTGCCCCGAAGCTGGAGCCCGCGCTGTTTAATCTTGCTGCGACCCTGACCCCCCGACTCGCGTCCTCTGATGGCGAGTTCCACGGCCCTTCGATCGATGAGTTCTTCCCGGAGATCCTCTTCCACGTCGGACCCATCCCGGTCAACCGGATCCACCTGATCCAGTTGCTCTCGGTGATCGCCGTCGTCCTGATCCTCTGGCTCGGCACCCGCCGCATGAAGGTCGTGCCCGGCCGGTTCCAGAGCCTCGTCGAGATGGGCCTCGGCTTCGTCCGCGGCGGCATCGCGCACGACCTGCTCGGCCGCAAGGACGGCGACCGCTTCCTGCCGATCCTCACCACGATCTTCTTCATGGTGCTGTTCATGAACGTGACGGGAATCATCCCGTTCCTGAACATGCCGGGAACGGCGATCATCGCGGTGCCGCTCACGCTCGCCGTGGTCAGCTACGTCACGTTCATCTACGCCGGCATCAAGAAGAGCCCGAAGAACTTCTTCAAGAATGCGCTCTTCCCGTCCGGCGTGCCGTGGCCGGTCTACTTCATCGTCACGCCGATCGAGCTCATCTCGACGTTCATCATCCGCCCGGTGACCCTCACCCTGCGACTGCTGATGAACCTCGTCGTCGGCCACATGATCCTGGTCCTCTGCTTCGCGGCGACCCAGTTCTTCTTCTTCACCGCGGGCGGCGGCTGGGCTGCCCTCGGTATCGGAACCCTCGCCTTCGGCGGTGCCTTCACTCTCTTCGAGATCCTGGTCGCCGTCCTGCAGGCCTACGTCTTCACCGTCCTCACCGCGGTCTACATCCAGCTCGCGTCGCAGAAGAGCACTGAGCGGGCGGGCAACAGCCCTCCCACCCAACGAAAGGAAAAACCCGTGGACGCAACTACGGTTCTCGCTGAAATCAACGGCCACCTCGCGGCGGTCGGCTACGGCCTCGCGGCCATCGGCCCGGCCATCGGTTGTGGGCATCGTGGTCGGCAAGACCATCGAGGGCGTCGCCCGTCAGCCCGAGCTGGCCGGTCGCCTGCAGGTCCTCATGTGGATCGGTATCGCCTTCACCGAGGCGCTTGCGTTCGTCGGCAATCGCCGTCGGATTCATCCCCTTCCGTAATCCCCACCGACTTCTGAAGGAGACAGGATGCTGAACGCTCTTGTCACGAACCTCGCGGCTGAGGGTGAGGCGGCGAACAACCCGCTGATCCCCGCGTGGTACGACATCATCTGGTCGGGCTTCTGGTTCCTCATACATCTCGCCGTCGTGTGGAAGGTCGCCCTTCCTCGTCTGACGAAGATGCTCGACGAGCGGTCCGCCGCCATCGAGGGCAACATCGCCAAGGCCGATGAGGCGCAGAAGCAGGCGGAAGCGGCTCTCGAGGAGTACACCCGACAGCTGGCCGAGGCACGCACCGAGGCCGGTGAGATCCGTGAGGCCGCCCGTGAGGACGGCAAGAAGATCATCGCCGAGGCGAAGGAGACCGCAGCCAGCGAGGCCGCGCGTCTGACCGCCACCGGCACACGCAGATCGAGGCAGAGCGCCAGACGGCTCTCGTCTCCCTGCGCAGCGAGGTCGGCTCGCTCGCTCTGGACCTCGCCGGCGGCGTGGTCGGCGAGACGCTCTCCGACGACGCCCGCGCGGCCGCCGTGGTCGACCGCTTCCTCGCCGATCTCGAAGCATCCGACCTTCGACAGGCTCAGGTCCCGGGCGGGCAGTCGTAATGGGCAGCGCGACCGCTCAGGCACTCGCGGCCATCCACTCAGACGCTTGCCGCAGCGAAGGACGTCACCCTCGAGACCGCGCGCGAGCTGTTCGCGGCCGCGCGGGCCGTGGGCGAATCGTCTCAAGCTGAGCGGCGCGCTGGCTGACCCCCTCGGCTCCGACCTCGGCGCGGCAGAACGTCGTGTCCGCGGTGTTCGGGCAGTACGGCTCCGCGCGCAGGATGTCCTGCGCACCGCTGTCGCCGAACGCTGGTCGAACGCCTCCGAGCTGATCGACGGTCTCGAGGAGCTCGCGATCCGGGCGGCGACCATCGCCGAGCCCGGCGCGGACATCGAGGGCGAGCTCTTCGGCTTCTCGCGGGTGATCGCGGCGAACCCGGAGCTCGAGCTCGCGCTCGGCAGCCGGCTAGGGGGAGAGGACGCCAAGGCCGCCCTGGTTGAGCGTCTCCTCGTCGATGCCTCCGCCAGCGCTCCGACAGCCCTCATCGTCACGTCCCTCGTGCGTCAGCCGCGCGAGCGCCGGGTGCGGCAGCTGCTGAGCCGGGCGATGCGTATCGTCTCGAACCAGCGCGGTCGCCTCGTGGCCACGGTGCACACGGCGACCGAGCTCAGCGACGCGCAGCGCACGCGACTCGGCCAGACGCTCTCGCAGCGATACGGCGGCCAGGTGTCCCTCAACGTCGTCATCGACCCCAGCGTTGTCGGAGGCCTGCGTGTGCAGATCGCCGATGACGTCATCGACGGCAGCATCTCCGCACGACTCGCCGACCTTCGCCAGAAGCTCGCGGGCTAACACGACTTCGCGCGGGGAACCGCGCACCCAGATACAAAGGGAAGACAATGGCAGAACTATCGATCAGCCCCGACGTCATCCGTGACGCGCTGAAGGATTTCGCCGCCGCGTACGAGCCCACCGGGGCCGCGGCGACCGAGGTCGGCACCGTCATCGACGCCGCCGACGGCATCGCTCACGTCGAGGGACTTCCCGGCGTGATGGCGAACGAGCTCGTGACCTTCGCCGACGGCACCAAGGGTCTCGCGCTGAACCTCGACGAGCACGAGATCGGTGTCGTCGTCCTCGGCGACTTCACCGGCATCGAGGCCGGTCAGGAAGTCACCCGCACGGGTGAGGTCCTCTCCGTCCCGGTCGGCGACGGCTACCTCGGCCGTGTTGTCGACCCGCTCGGCAACCCGATCGACGGCCTCGGCGCGATCGCGACCGAGGGTGTCCGCGAGCTCGAGCTCCAGGCCCCCGGCGTCATGCAGCGCAAGTCGGTCCACGAGCCGATGCAGACCGGCATCAAGGCCATCGACGCGATGATCCCGGTCGGCCGCGGCCAGCGCCAGCTCATCATCGGCGACCGCCAGACCGGCAAGACGGCCATCGCGATCGACACGATCATCAACCAGAAGGCCAACTGGGAGTCCGGCGACGTCAACAAGCAGGTCCGCTGCATCTACGTCGCCATCGGTCAGAAGGGCTCGACCATCGCTTCGGTGAAGGGCGCGCTCGAGGAGGCCGGCGCTCTGGAGTACACCACCATCGTGGCGGCTCCGGCGTCCGACCCCGCCGGCTTCAAGTACCTCGCTCCGTACACCGGTTCGGCCATCGGCCAGCACTGGATGTACGGCGGCAAGCACGTCCTCATCATCTTCGACGACCTGTCGAAGCAGGCCGAGGCCTACCGTGCCGTCTCCCTGCTGCTGCGCCGCCCGCCGGGCCGCGAGGCCTACCCTGGCGACGTCTTCTACCTGCACTCCCGTCTGCTCGAGCGGTGCGCCGAAGCTGTCCGACGAGCTCGGTGGCGGGTTCGATGACCGGTCTTCCGATCATCGAGACCAAGGCGAACGACGTCTCGGCGTACATCCCGACCAACGTGATCTCGATCACCGACGGCCAGATCTTCCTGCAGTCCGACCTCTTCAACGCCAACCAGCGTCCTGCGGTCGACGTGGGTATCTCGGTGTCGCGTGTCGGTGGTGACGCTCAGGGTGAAGTCGATCAAGAAGGTCTCCGGAACGTTGAAGCTGGAGCTGGCGCAGTACCGCTCGCTCGAGGCGTTCGCGATGTTCGCATCGGACCTCGACGCCGCTTCGCGTCGTCAGCTCTCGCGCGGTGCCCGTCTGACCGAGCTGCTCAAGCAGCCGCAGTACTCGCCGTACCCGGTGGAGGAGCAGGTCGTCTCGATCTGGGCCGGCACCAACGGCAAGCTCGACTCGATCGAGGTCGAGGACGTGCTGCGGTTCGAGCGCGAGCTGCTCGACTACCTGCGTCGCAACACGAAGGTGCTCGACAGTCTGCGGGAGACCAACGTGCTGGACGACGCCACCGTCGCCGAGCTCGACAAGCAGACCGACAACTTCCTCCTGGAGTTCCAGGGCGGCAAGGGCCACGCCATCGGCGCCCCTGGCCACGAGGAGCACGCTGCGGCCGAGGCCGAGGACGTCAACCAGGAGAAGATCGTCAAGGGTCGTCGCGCGTAACCGCGTGAGGTACTGATTCATGGGCGCTCAACTCAGGGTCTACAAGCAGAAGATCTCTTCTGCTCAGACGACCAAGAAGATCACGAAGGCGATGGAACTCATCGCGGCTTCGCGCATCCAGAAGGCGATGGCACGCGTCAAGGCGTCCACCCCCTTCGCGCGGGCCGTGACGAGGGCCGTGTCCGCCGTCGCGACGCACTCGAACGTCGACCACCCGCTCACCCGCGAGCCCGAGACGATCCGCCGCTCCGCGGTCGTGATCTTCTCGTCGGACCGCGGTCTCGCCGGAGCCTTCAACTCGCAGATCCTCCGTGAGGGTCTCGAGGTGGCGGAGCTCCTGCGCGAGCAGGGCAAGGAGCCGGTGTTCTACCTCGTGGGCCGCAAGGCCGTCGGGTACTTCCAGTTCCGTCGCATCGCGGCCGCTGCAGAGTGGACCGGCGACACCGACACCCCCTCGTTCCACACGGCGGAGGAGATCTCGCAGACGCTTCTCGAGGCCTTCAACCGTGGCGGCGAGGACGGCGGCGTCGACGAGATCCACCTCGTGTACAACCGCTTCGTCAGCATGATGACGCAGTCGCCGGAGTCCGTGCGCCTGCTGCCGCTGGAGATCGCGGAGGCCGACGACTCGGAGGCGGGCAGCACCGTCTACCCGCTGTACGAGTTCGAGCCCGACGCCGAGACGGTGCTCGACGCGATCCTGCCGGTGTACATCCAGAGCCGCGTCTTCAACGCCCTCCTGCAGTCGTCCGCCGCCAAGCAGGCCGCGACGCAGAAGGCGATGAAGTCGGCCAGCGACAACGCCGACAAGCTCATCACCGACTACACCCGCCTGCGCAACAACGCGCGTCAGGCCGAGATCACCCAGCAGATCGCCGAGATCGTCGGTGGCGCCGACGCTCTCGCATCGAGCTGACAGACCCTCAGGAAAGAGACGAAGAAATGACCACCACCGCACGGCTGAGCAGCCGGCGACCGCGGTCGTCGGGCGCGTCGCCCGCGTCAACGGTCCGGTTGTCGACATCGAGTTCCCGCACGACTCGATCCCCGACATCTACAACGCCTGAAGACCACCATCGTGATGGGCGAGGAGTCCACCGAGATCACGCTCGAGGTCGCGCAGCACCTCGGCGACGACCTGGTCCGCGCCATCGCCCTGAAGCCGACCGACGGCATCGTCCGCGGTCAGGAGGTGCGCGACACCGGTGAGGCCATCTCGGTCCCCGTCGGCGACGTGACCAAGGGCAAGGTCTTCAACGTGATCGGCGAGGTGCTGAACCTCGAGCCCGGCGAGACCATCGAGGTCACCGAGCGCTGGCCGATCCACCGCAAGGCCCCGAACTTCGACCAGCTCGAGTCGA
>NZ_JBFLUM010000060.1:0-23736 GCF_050470785.1 Microbacterium sp. NRRL B-14842
GGGGCCAGCTCGTCGCGGCGGTCCGCGAGGGCGATCAGCTCCACGTCGACGGTCGAGATCACGAGGTCGAGACCGTCCTCCGCGACCATCCGCGCGATCGCCGGCACGAAGTCCTCGTCACGCCCCGGGGGAACAGACGGCGTTGCGCCGGTGGCACGAGGTAGATGCCGCTCGCCCATCCGTCCATGTCGGCGCGAAGACCGTCAGATCGGGCCGTCGCAGCAGGGAGCGGATCACGGCGACGCCGGCGGGGCCTCCGGCTCCGGTGACCAGTACGCGCTTCGTCATCAGCTCTCCCGTCGACTCAGTTCATGGGCGCCGATGACTCGGCGGTCTCGCGCACGACCTCCAGCGGCTCGACCGCCTCGCCGCCGCCGAACCGCGACCAGTAGCGTGCGGTGGCGGTGACGAACTCCGGCGCGAGATACTCCCGGTTCGCCGCGGTCTGGGACTGGAAGCACTCCAGCAGCCGCAGCTTGTCATCCAGGAAGCGGTCGATGCGGACGAAGCGCGTGGGCCGGTAGTCGATGGTCGCGGAAGGGCTCTGGTAGCAGGCGACCGTGCCGACGCGGCGGGTCGCGACGATCGTCGCCTCGTTCACCGCGCGGTGATCCTGGTGGCGGTCGTGGTGCGAGTGCGTGTAGACGATGGTCGGCTGGATCTCCTGCACGACCTCCTCGATGAGGCGGACGGTCGATCCTCCGCCCGAGATCTCGGTGTCGATGAGGTCTTGACGAACAGGCGCGCCCCCACCTGCTCGGCCGCGGCGAGCGACTCATGCTGGCGACTGTCCGCGTCACCGCCGCGCGCTCCGCGGGAGAGCGTGAGGATCGTGATCTGATCGCCGGCGGCCGCGTGCGCCGCGAGGATGCCGCCGACGCCGATCTCGACGTCGTCCGGGTGCGCCCCGATCGCGAGGACGACCTCGCCGGTCTTCGCCTCCGCCTTCCGGCGCCGGGACTCCTCGACGAGCCGGGTGACCGACTCCACGAGTCGGGCGTTGTCGAGCGGCTTGGTGAGGAACTCGTCGGCCTGCGCCCGGAGCGCCGACACGGCGTACTCGACCGAGACGTGCGCGGTCATCACGACGACCGGCACGGTCGGCATGAGGCGCCGCAGTTCCGCGAGCAGCTCCAGGCCGCTGAGCCCCGGCATCTCGATGTCGGTCACGACGACGTCGGGTTTCACCGCCGCGGCCTTCTCGAGCGCCGGACCGGCCGTCGTCCGCGAGATCGACGACGCAGCCTGCACGCCGTTCCAGGACGGTCTTGACGAGCAGGGCGACGTCGTGGTCGTCGTCGACGACGAGGATGCGAGGGGGGACCTCAGCCATGTACAGCTCTCCTTGGGGAGATTCCCTGCCGGGGGGATTCGGCGGTGCGAGCTCGGTGCCTTCATCACCGGGCCGCAGGGAAAGTCGAGCGGGGTACGTCGATTCTGGCACAGGGCTCCACCCCCGGCCCGCAGCGCGTCAGCCCGCGCGCGCCGCCCGCTTCTCCTCCTGAAGACCCGGATCGCCTCGTAGCGCTCCGCCGATCGCGCCCGCCTCTTCGCCGCCTGCTCCTCGCGGTTCTTGGGCGGTGCCGAGGTCACGAGATCGTCGAGCAGCCGCCGCGTGGCCACGGCGATCTCGGCCACCGCGCGATCGAACACCTCGCGGTTCGCGCGCGAGGGCGCCGTCGTCCCAGAGATCTTGCGGACGAACTGGAGCGCGGCCTCCTGGCACTCCTCATCCGTGGCTGCGGGCTCGAGGTTGTTCAGAGGCACGATGTTTCGGCACATACCGGCACCGTACGCGCGGCGCGCGGGGCCCGGAAGGGGGATGGCATGCCCGTCCCTCCGTCGCTACGCTCTGGGCTACGACCGGAACCGAGGAGAGATCATGACCGACGCACCGTCGCCCGACGCCCCGCCGCCCTACAACCCGCCGCCGCCCGGCGGCGCGCCCTCGCCGTATCCCGCGGCCTCCGCTCCCCCGCCCGGCGCCCCCTACGCGCAGGACGTGCCGACCTCGCCGCCCGGGCGGGTGCTGTCGATCATCGGCCTCGTGCTGGCGTTCCTGCTGCCGCCGGTCGGCCTCATCCTCAGCATCATCGCCGCCGTGCAGCTCGGCAAGGCGAAGGCCCCCAAGGGCATCGCGATCGCCGGCATCATCGTCGGAGCCATCCTGACGATCTTCGCGATCATCGGGATCGTCCTGCTGGTGACCGTGCTGGCCGGCGTGATCGGGACGTGCGCCGAGCTCGGACCCGGGGTGTGGGACGTCGGCGGCGTCACCTACCGCTGCGGCTGACCGCACCGCGGACGACGAGGGGCCGGATGCAGCGCATCCGGCCCCTCCTGCGTCCCCCTTCCCGGGGGCCGCTGTCACTTCTTGTAGTTCGGCGCCTCGACGACGATCTGCACATCGTGCGGGTGCGACTCCTTGAGTCCCGCCGAGGTGATGCGCACGAACTTGCCGCGCTGCTTGAGCTCCTCGATGGTGCGCGCACCGACGTAGAACATCGACTGCCGCAGCCCGCCGACGAGCTGGTAGGCGACGGCGGAGAGCGGGCCGCGGTACGGGACCTGGCCCTCGATGCCCTCCGGGATCAGCTTGTCGTCACTGGGCACGTCGGCCTGGAAGTAGCGGTCCTTCGAGTACGAGGTCTGCTTGCCGCGCGTCTGCATGGCGCCGAGCGATCCCATCCCGCGGTACTGCTTGAACTGCTTGCCCGACTGGAAGACGATCTCGCCCGGCGACTCGTCCGTGCCGGCGAGCAGCGAGCCGAGCATCACGGCGTCGGCGCCGGCGACCAGGGCCTTCGCGATGTCGCCCGAGTACTGCAGGCCGCCGTCGGCGATCACCGGGACGCCGGCCGGACGCGCCGCGAGCGACGCCTCGTAGACGGCCGTCACCTGCGGCACGCCGACACCGGCGACCACGCGCGTCGTGCAGATCGAGCCGGGACCCACGCCCACCTTGACCGCGTCGACCCCCGCGTCGACCAGCGCCTGCGCGCCCTCGCGGGTGGCGACGTTGCCGCCGATGACGTCGATGTGCGCGAACGACTCGTCCGCCTTGAGGCGCTTGACGAGGTCGATCACGCCCTGGGACTGGCCGTTGGCGGTGTCGACGACGAGCACGTCGACACCGGCGTCGCGGAGGGCCTCGGCGCGCTCCCAGGCGTCGCCGAAGAAACCGATCGCCGCGCCCACCCGCAGGCGGCCCTGGTCGTCCTTGGTGGCGAGCGGGTACTTCTCGCTCTTGTCGAAGTCCTTGATGGTGATGAGGCCGGCGAGCTTGCCGTCCTCGTCGATGAGGGGCAGCTTCTCGACGCGGTGCTTCGCGAACAGCGCGATGACCTCGCCTGCCGCGACGCCCACCGGGGCGGTGACGAGGTTCTCCCTCGTCATGACGTCCTTCACGAACGTGCTCTGGCGCTCGAAGCCGGAGACGAAGCGCATGTCCCGGTTCGTGATGATGCCGACCAGACGACCCTCGTCGTCCACGACCGGGAGACCGGAGATCCGGTACTTGGCGCACAGCGCGTCGACCTCCTCCACGGTCGCGTCCTGCGTCGTGGTGATGGGGTCGGTGATCATGCCGGACTCGCTCCGCTTCACGCGGTCGACGTGCGCGGCCTGGTCGGCGATCGAGAGGTTGCGGTGCAGGATGCCGATGCCACCCTCCCGCGCCATGGCGATCGCCATGCGGGACTCGGTCACGGTGTCCATCGCGCTGGAGAGGAGCGGCGTCGCGACGGAGATCCGCCGCGTGATCCGGGACGACGTGTCGGCCTCGCTGGGGATGACGTCGGTGTGCCCGGGGAGCAGCAGCACGTCATCGTAGGTCAGTCCGACGAAGCCGAAGGGATCGTGCTGGTCCATGGAATCTCCTCCTGCGCGAGTGGCGCGGATCCGGGTGCGAATGGGGGGTCGACGTCGGCCGGTGCGCGGGCGTGACCCGTATGGAGATTCTAAGCGAGACACGCCCGAGAACATTCCCAGAGCCCTGTCGTTACCGGACCGTTGGCCCGGACGATAGGTGAATCGCCGATCGCCCATTACGCTCAAGTGCGTCGTCCATCCCCGCGGTTCGACCCGAGTCCGCGGAGACAGCACTCACAGTGGAGGTTGCGTGGGACCCACAGCACTCGCCGGACCGCGAAAGCGCCCTTGGGCCTTCGCCTTCTTCGGAATCCTGATGGCGCTCGCGGCATCGCTCCTCCTCCCTCCCTCAGCCGCATCCGCGGAGACGACGGACGACGGCCAGGAGGTCACCGACTTCTACTTCGCCGGCGTCGTCACCGACGGCGACGAGCCCGTCGAGGGCGTCGTGATGACGATCGAGGGGAACGGCTTCGACGCCGAGACCGAGACCGACGCCGAGGGCAAGTGGCGGCTGTACGTGCCGGAGAAGGAGACGTACACCCTGACGGTCGACGAGTCCACGCTTCCGGACGGCGTGATCGTCGACGCGACGCAGCTCCCCGAGGGGATCCAGCCCGTCTCGGGCACGACCGCCTCGTTCGAGCTGGAGTTCGGGCTCACCGGCACGAAGATCGTGAACTTCTTCCTGGGCGAGGGCGAGCGGGTGACCGTCTCCTTCCTCGACCAGCTCCTGTCGCGCATGGTGGGCGGTCTGAACTTCGGTCTGCTGCTGGGGCTCGCCTCGATGGGCGCCGCGCTGATCTACGGCACGACCCGGCTGTCGAACTTCGCGCACGGCGAGATGGTGAGCTGGGGCGCGGTGGTCACGCTCGTCGTCACCTCGTTCTGGCAACTCCCGCTGTGGGCCGGCATCATCGCCGCGGTCATCGGCGGTGCGGCGCTCGGCTGGGCTCTGGACGCCGGCATCTGGAAGCCGCTGCGGCGCCGGGGTCTGGGCGTCGTCCAGCTCATGATCGTCAGCATCGGCCTCTCGCTGGCCCTCCGCTACGGTCTGCAGTACATCATCGGCGGCAACACCTATCAGCTGCCCGGTTCCAGCCCGGAGCCCATCCGTCTCGGGCCGATCTCCCTGTCGTACATCGACCTGATCGGCATGGCGACCAGCATCATCGTGATCCTCGGCGTCGCGTTCTTCCTCACCCGCACCCGCACCGGCAAGGCGACGAGGGCGATCTCGGACAACCCGCAGCTCGCCGCCGCCTCCGGCATCGACGTGGACAAGGTCATCCGCATCGTCTGGATCCTCGCCGGCACCCTGGCCGCGATCTCCGGGATCCTCTGGGCGTACTTCCGCCCCGGCGTGAAGTGGGACATGGGTATGCAGATGCTGCTGCTGATGTTCTGCGCCATCACGCTCGGCGGGCTCGGCTCGGCGATCGGCGCCCTGATCGGCTCGATCATCGTCGGCCTCGCGGTCGAGGTGTCCACGCTCCTCGGGGTGCCGACCGACCTCAAGTACGCCAGCGCCCTCGTCGCGCTGATCATCATCCTGCTCGTGCGACCGCAGGGCATCCTCGGACGCAAGGAAAGGTTGGGCTGACGCATGGACTTCGGAAGCATCTTCGGCAACACCGCCTCCTACCTGTTCAGCCCGACGACGATCGCCTACGCGCTCGCGGCCACCGGCCTCGCTGTGCACTTCGGCTACACGGGTCTGCTCAACTTCGGCATGGCGGCGTTCATGGCGATCGGCGGCTACGGCTACGCGATCTCGATCCTCACCTTCGGCTTCCCGTGGTGGCTGGGCGTGCTCGTCGGCATCACCGGCGGAGCGCTCTTCGCCCTGCTGCTGGGCATCCCGACGCTGCGTCTGCGCGCCGACTACCTCGCCATCGCGACCATCGCGGCCGCGGAGGTCGTGCGCCTGATGTTCGTCACGGAGCTGTTCAAGGACTGGACGAACTCCGCCGGCGGGCTCTCCGGCTACCACCAGAGCTTCCGCGATGCCAACCCGTTCCCTCCGGGGACGTACGGCTTCGGCCCGTGGACGTACAACGCGAACGACCTCTGGGTGCGGGTGTTCGGTCTGCTCACCCTCGCTCTGACGATCCTCGTGGTCTGGGCGCTCATGCGCAGCCCGTGGGGCCGCGTGCTCAAGGGCATCCGCGAGGACGAGGACGCCGTGCGGTCGCTCGGTAAGAACGTCTTCGCGTACAAGATGCAGGCGCTCGTGGTGGGTGGTGTGATCGGTGCGCTTGGCGGCATCGTCTTCGTCCTGCCCTCGGCGGTCATCCCCGGCAGCTACTCGACGTCGCTGACGTTCTTCCTGTGGACGATCCTGCTCCTCGGCGGTGCGGCGACGGTCTTCGGCCCGACGCTCGGCGCCGTGCTCTTCTGGGTGGTGTTCGCCTTCCTCGGCGCGCTCCTCCCGGCGATGGCCACGGCCGGCTACCTGCCCATGACGAGCGCACAGGCCGACGTGGTGCGCTACATCCTCATCGGCATCGTGCTGATGCTCATCGTCGTGTTCCGCCCGCAGGGCATCCTGGGGAACAAGAGGGAGATGACCTTTGTCAAGTGAGAACGACGCGGCCGTCACGCCCGCGAAGAGCGCTCCCCGCGCCAAGACCACCGGCCTCGCCGCGGGTCCCGCCGCCCCCGGAGTCAAGAAGGTCGACCCGATCCTCGTCGTGGACGCGGTGCAGCGGCGCTTCGGCGGACTGACCGCCGTCGACGTCGATCACCTCGAGATCCCGCGTGGCGCCATCACGGCACTCATCGGCCCCAACGGCGCCGGGAAGACCACACTGTTCAACCTCCTCTGCGGGTTCGACAAACCCAACAGCGGTACCTGGTCGTACGACGGCAAGAGCCTCTCCGGCATCCCGTCCTTCAAGGTCGCCCGGATGGGCCAGGTGCGCACCTTCCAGCTCACCAAGTCGCTGTCGCTGCTGACCGTGCTGGAGAACATGAAGCTCGGCGCGAAGGACCAGCGCGGCGAGGGCTTCTGGGCCGGGCTCTTCCCCTTCCTCTGGCGCGCGCAGGAGCAGGAGATCGAGCAGCGGGCCCACGAGCTCCTCGTGCGCTTCAAGCTCGACGCCAAGGAGCAGGACTTCGCCGCCTCCCTCTCCGGCGGTCAGCGCAAGCTCCTGGAGATGGCACGGGCGCTCATGAGCGACCCGAACCTGGTGATGCTCGACGAGCCGATGGCCGGGGTGAACCCCGCCCTCACGCAGTCGCTCCTCGACCACATCCTCGACCTCAAGGACCTCGGGATGACGGTGCTCTTCGTGGAGCACGACATGCACATGGTGCGTCACATCGCCGACTGGGTCGTCGTGATGGCCGAGGGGCGCGTGGTGGCCGAGGGGCCTCCGGAGACCGTCATGGAGGACCCCGCGGTCGTGGACGCCTACCTGGGCGCCCATCAGGACGTGGACCTCGGCGCCGTCACCGGCCGCCTCCCGGTGATCTCGGACGCCGACGCGGAGCGCATCCGCGAGCAGATCGAGACGGAGGTCGAGGCCGAGGTCGAGGCCGAGGACGCCGCCGAGGAGGAGAAGGCATGAGCACCGCGATCCCCGCCGAGGGCACCCCCGAGACCGGCGACGTCATCGTCGAGCTGAAGGACGTGCACGCCGGCTACCTGCCGGGAGTGAACATCCTCAACGGCGCGAACCTCGTCGCCCGCCAGGGCGAGCTCATCGGCATCATCGGCCCGAACGGCGCCGGGAAGTCGACGCTCCTCAAGGCGATCTTCGGCATGGTGAACGTCCGCGAGGGCGATATCACCGTCAAGGGCGAGAGCATTGTCGGCCTCAAGGCCGACAAGCTCGTACGCCGCGGTGTCGCCTTCGTGCCGCAGACGAACAACGTGTTCCCGTCGCTCACCATCCAGGAGAACCTGGAGATGGGGCTCTACCAGAACCCGAAGATCTTCGCGGAGCGGCTCGAGTTCGTCAGCAGCATCTTCGCGGAGATCGGCAAGCGCCTGAAGCAGCGTGCGGGCTCGCTCTCCGGCGGCGAGCGCCAGATGGTCGCCATGTCCCGCGCGCTCATGATGGACCCGTCCGTGCTGCTGCTGGACGAGCCGTCCGCCGGCCTCTCCCCCGTGCGGCAGGACGACGCCTTCATCCGCGTCTCCGACATCAACAAGGCGGGCGTGACGACGATCATGGTCGAGCAGAACGCCCGTCGGTGCCTGCAGATCTGCGACCGCGGCTACGTGCTCGACCAGGGGAAGGACGCCTACGAGGGCACCGGTCGGGAGCTGCTGAACGATCCGAAGGTCATCGGCCTCTACCTCGGCACCCTCGGGACCGACGCCGCCTGAGACCTCGCGCCGCACGATGAAGGCCCCGGATGCCGAAGCACCCGGGGCCTTCCTCGTGCGGTGTTTACTTGATGCGCGAGGTGACGTTCTCGGCGTCGAACTCGTAGACGCCGATCGCGGCACCCTTCGGGTCGTTGTTCTCGTCGAACGTGATCTCGCCGGAGAGGCCGTCGTAGTCCGGCGTGCCGCCGTCGTTGATGATCGCGGCGCAGTCGGCGAAGTTGTCGCACTTCTCGCCGTCGCCGTCGCCGCCGGAGACGGTGATCATCTCCGCCGCGATGTCCGGGCCCTCGACCGAGCCGGCCTTCAGCGCCGCCAGAGCGATGAGGACCACGGCGTCGTACGCCTCGGCCGAGTAGGTCACGGCGTCGATCGGGTCGTTGCCCTCGGCCGTCCAGACCTCGTTCAGCTGGTCGAGGAAGTCCTGCGGCAGCTCGGCGCCGGCGCGGGTGCCCTTCGAGCCCTCGAGGCTCACCGGGATGTCGGCGCCCCAGTCCTTGAGGTTGCCGTCGACGAGGTACAGCGAGCCCGTGTCGACCCCGGCGTTGCCCAGCAGCGGCGCGATGGTGGCGAACTGGTCGTAGGAGACGACAGCGACGGCGTCCGGGTTCGCCGCGGCGATCTCCGAGACCTGCGCGTTGAACTGACCGTCACCCTGGTTGTACGACGCATCGGCGACGACCTCGCCGCCGGTGCTCTCGAACGTGGCCTTGATCGCCTCGAACAGGCCCGTGCCGTACGGGTCGTTCTGGTAGATGATGCCCAGCGTCTTGTGGCCGTCCTCGGCGATCTCGTTGCCGAGGACCTCGCCCTGGAGGTTGTCGCTCGGTGCGGTGCGGAAGTACAGCGGGTTGATGCCCGTGAAGTCCGGCGAGGTGTTGGACGGGGACACCGTGAGGATGTCCGCACCCGCGTTGCCGTCGAGGATGAGCTTGGTGACGCTGGAGGACGCCGCGCCGATCATGGCGGTGATGTCGCCGTTGCGCAGGTTGGTGATGGAGGTCTCGTAGGCCTTGTTGTCGAGGTCGCCCTCGTCGCCCGTGCTGAGGTCGATCGTGATGCCGGCGTCGGCCTCGTTGATCTGGTTGACGGCGAGCTGGACGCCGGCCTCCATCGGCGCGCCCAGGAACGCGAGCGTACCGGTGGCGGGCAGCAGCGAACCGAGCTTGAGCGTCAGGTCGGCGGCGGGCTTGTCGCCGCCCCCGTCCGACGGCTCCGCATCGGGCGTGCTGCTGCAGCCCGCGATGATGAGGGCGGAGGCGCTGACCAGCGCGATCCCGGCGAAGATCCTCGCGCTGCGCGAGCCCTTCAGTGCGTTCATGATGCTCCCTTGCGTAAACGAACGTGGATGATGACCACAGTCGGGTGCTCTAACACTAGGGCGTGCGCCCCGCGCGCAGGAGGGGCAAGTATCTCGGTGCGTTAACGATCCAGGGCCGCCGTTTCGGGGCGCGGGCAGGACCGATCAGAGCGCCGCGGCGCGGGTGGCACGACGGCCGCGACGCGCGGCGAGGAGCAGATCGACGACGAAGACCGCGATCGCGACCCACACCAGGAGGAACCCGATCCAGCGCTCCGGCGGCATCGGCTCGTGCAGCACGACGACCCCGATCACGAACTGCAGGACCGGGGTGAGGAACTGCAGCATCCCGATGATCGTGAGGTCGACGCGACGCGTGCCGGCCGCGAACAGCAGCAGGGGGACAGCCGTGGCCACCCCCGCGAAGGCGAGCAGCACGGCGTGCGGCCAGCCCGCGGTCCCCATCGTCAGGCCGACGGGCGTCGTCGCCACGACCACGAGCTGCACCACCGCGATGGGGATCAGCCAGAACGACTCGAGCGTCAACCCGCTGACCGCGTCGACGGCAGGGCCGATCTTCTTCTTGATGAGCCCGTACAGACCGAAGGAAGCGGTGAGGGTCAGGGCGATCCAGGGGACGTGGCCGTACGCCACGATGATGACGACGACCGCGACGGCCGCGATCCCGACCGCCGCCCACTGCAGACGGCGGAGGCGCTCCTTGAGGACGAAGACGCCGAGCAGCACGGTGGTGATCGGGTTGATGAAGTAGCCGAGCGCCGTCTCCACCACGTGCTCGCTCAACGTGCCGAGGACGAAGACCTGCCAGTTGACGTAGATGAGCAGGCCGGCGAGGGCCGTCCACCCGAGCAGTCGCGGACTCCGGACGATCGCGAGGAAGGCGGGCCATCCCCTCGTGACGGTGAGCAGCAGAAGACAGAAGACGAAGGAGAGCAGCACCCGCCAGGCGACCACCTCCCACGGCCCGGTGGGCTGCAGCAGGAGGAAGTAGAGCGGCAGCACGCCCCACAGGAGGTATGCGCTCCCGGCGTAGGCGACGCCCGCCGTCCGGGTGGCGCGGGTCGTCTCGGGGGTCACCGCACAACCCTATGCCCGCGAGGACGAGGGCCGCGCCGCTCCGGACGCGGAAGAGGGCCCGGATGCCGAAGCATCCGGGCCCTCTTCGGACCGGGTTCCCGTCCGCCGTGCAGAGGGAACCGAGTGTGCGATCAGCGGACGACGACCGCCAGGACGTCGCGAGCCGACAGGACGAGGAACTCGTCCGCGCCGAACTTCACCTCGGTGCCGCCGTACTTGCTGTAGAGCACGCGGTCGCCGACGGCGACGTCGAGCGGAACGCGGTTGCCGTTGTCGTCGATGCGGCCGGGGCCGACCGCCACGACCTCGCCCTCCTGGGGCTTCTCCTTGGCGGTGTCGGGGATGACCAGGCCACTCGCGGTGGTCTGCTCGGCCTCGACCTGCTTGATGACGATGCGGTCCTCGAGCGGCTTGATGGAAACCGACACGGTCTACCTCTTCTTTCTTGACGCTGACACGAAAGACTCGTTCGCACTCTCAACCCGAGAGTGCTAATGCCAGTGTAGGCGGTCGGCTGGCACTCATGCAATGCGAGTGCCAACCCGGGTCACACGTCACGCGGGTCCTAGGCTGGGAGGGTGGAGATGTCCGAGCTGCGCGCCCTGCTGACCCCCGCCGGCCTCGAGCTGCTCGACGCGCTCCGGCCGGTCACCTCCACCGCCGAGGCGGCCGCAGCCGTCTCCCGACTGCGTGCTGCGGGACACTCCGCCGACCTCGTCTCCGCCGTCGTCGGGCAGGCGCACCTGCGCGCCAGGGCCGCGGCGAAGTTCGGCCCCTTCGCCGCCCGCATGCTGTTCACCCGCGCGGGCCTCGAGCAGGCCACCCGCCTCGGCGTGGCCGCCCGCCACGCCCAGCGGATCCGCCGAGCCGGCCTCACGAGCGTCGCGGACCTCGGCTGCGGGATCGGCGGCGACGCCCTCGCGTTCGCCGGCGCGGGACTGGCGGTGCACGCGGTGGACGCCGACGAGGTGACCGCGGCCCTCGCCGCCTACAACCTCGCCCCGTTCGGCGACGACGCCACCGTCCGGCACGCCACGGCGGAGGACGCGCTCGGAGAGCCGGTCCCCGGCCAGGCGATCTGGATGGATCCCGCCCGCCGCACCTCCGGACACAGCGAGACCCGGCGCGTCTCCGCCGACGACTACTCGCCGTCCCTCGACTGGGCGTTCGCCGTCGCCGCGCAGCGCCCCACCGGGATCAAGCTCGGCCCCGCCCACGACCGCGACGCCCTGCCCGCGGACGCGGAGACGCAGTGGGTGAGCGCCGACGGCAGCGTCGTGGAGCTCGTCGTCTGGTCCAGGGAGCTGGCCAGGGAAGGGGTCCGGCGCTCGGCCCTGGTGATCCGCGGCGAGCGCTCGCACGAGCTCACCGGCCCTGCCGATGCCGAGGACGCTCCGGTCCGACCGCTCGGGGCCTTCCTCCACGAGCCGGACGGCGCCGTCATCCGGGCGCGCCTCATCGGCGACGTCGCCCGCAGCCTCGATGCGGGGATGCTCGACCCGCGCATCGCCTACCTCACCTCCGATGCCGCGCTGACGAGCCCGTTCGTGCAGTCCTTCCGCGTCCGGGAGACGCTGCCGATCACGCCGAAGACGATCAACGCGGCCCTGAAGACGCACGGCATCGGCCGCATCGAGATCAAGAAGCGCGGGGTCGACGTCGACCCCGCGGCCTTCCGGCGCAAGCTGACCCTGCGCGGCGACGCCGAGGCGACCCTGATCCTCGCCCGCTTCGGCGATCAGCGACGCGCGATCCTCGCCGACCGGGTGCCCGCCGCGGACTGAGAGCGATCAGTCGTCCGGGTCGCGGCCAGGGATGTCGACGCGGATCGGATCCCCCGGCGGCCCGGTGGTCACGAGATACGACTCGCCCGTCGCCTCGTCGACCACGGCCGGGCCCGAGGTCACCGTGAGGTACGGCATCTGCCAGCGGGTGAAGGCCACCTCGACCACGGACGCCGACAGCAGCTCTCCCGTCTCCTGATCCACGTCGAGGAGCTGCACGCGCAGCCCGGACTGGAGCGCCTCGTCGAGGGTGGCGCACTGCCGCGAACCGTCGGCGTCGACGATCAGGCAGCGCTGGGCGGGGCCGGTCGTCGTACGGCGGTCGCCCAGCCACACCGGCTGCTCGCGGAACGAGCCGAGGAGGGTGAGGTTGAGGTCATAGCCGTCGCGGATGAGTTCCTTCACCCTCGGGCGCTGCTCCTCCCCGAACTGGGCGAAGAGCGTGGAGCTTCCGCCCCACCGCTGGATGCTCACCATCGGCTCGTCCGCGGTGGAGAACAGCATCACCGCCGTCACGCTGTCGGTGGAGAACGAGTCCTCGTCGTCACCGGCATCGGAGGCCGCCACGGGGAGCGCGGCGTACAGGCCCGGCCCCAGCTCCTCCTCCGCTGCCAGACAGGTGGATTGGGAGTCCTCACCCACGTCGAGGATCAGGCACCGGGTGGCCCCGTCATCCTGCGTGGCGAACCAGGCGAGGGCGCCCTCCGCCTCCGCCACCGGACGCACGGAGCCGGGGTCGTAGTCCTCCCCGGCGAGTTCGATCCGTCGCTGCTCCTGCGTCTCGGTCAAGGGGAACGCCTCCGACCGCGGGGCGAACAGCGCCCACCCCGCCCCGACGCCGATCGCCAGGAGGGCCGCTGCCGCCACGAGCACCGGCACGACTCCGCGCGCCCGCATCGGCGCGCCCGTCTCGACGGGTGCGGGTGGTGCTCCGGCCGCGGCGAGCGGCGATGCGTCGGAAGCCGGCGGCGGATCGGACTCCCGACCCTCGTCTTCCGCCACCGGGAGCGCCTCGGAGGCTGTCGTCGGCCGTTCCTCCGCCGGAAGCTCCTGCCGTCGATGCTCCTCCTGGAGCTCGCGCAGGCGCCGGGCACCGGCGGCGTCGAGTCCGCCGTCCCGACCATAGGCCGCGCGCTCCAGTGCTCGGCGCTCCTCCGCCGCAGCGGAGCCCTGGCGGTCAGTCTCCTCCCGCACCGACGTCGCTCCCCTCTCGGATGATCACGAACGACCCGAAACCGGAGGTCGGCAGCTCGTAGGTCGTCATTCCGCCGGTCTCCGCGTCGGTCACCTGCAACCGCAGCCGACCGTCGTGCTCCTGCAGCGTCTCCGTCGTCTCACAGGCCCGCGGCGCGTCGGCCGTCGCCCCGTCGTAGATGAGGCACTGCCGACCCGTCTCCCTTTCGGAGGCCGTCCAGATCGGGACGTCGCGGTCGTACCCGGCGACCCAGATCGAGTTCGGGTCGAAGCCGTCATCGGCCAGGCGCTCGGCGGTCCGTGTCTCCGCCTCGTTCGCGTAGGTGGGGCCGCCCTCGCCGGAGCCGTACTCCGAGACGTCGACGCTCACCGCCGGTTCACCGTCGGGCGTGAGGAGCAGATGGGCCATGACCTGGCGCGTGTACTCGTCGTCGCGCTGGGTCGTCACCTCGCCCCAGAGGCCGTCCTCCTGCACCGCTTCCCGCTGGTTGCAGCTCGGCGTCGTGCTCTCCCCTGCGCCCAGGACCAGGCAGATGCTCGCACCCCCGTTCTGCGTCGCCACCCAGATGACCGCGTCGTCCTCCGTCGCGAGCGCGCGCACCGAGCCCGGGTCGAATCGTCCGGACGCGACGAGATCGGACTGCCATCCCTGCTGCTCGGCGCTGAGGGAGACCGCCGTGCCGCCGCTCCGGCCGAACGCCAGCCATCCGACGCCGACCCCGAGGAGGAGCACGACGACCGCGCCGAGCGCGAGCATGCCGAGGGAACGGCGCCGCCGCCTCTGAGCCGGAACGTCGCTCTGAGCGGTGACGATGTCCGCGGACTCCTCGTCCGGCTCCACGGGCGCGTCGTCTCCGGCCGACGGCTCGTCGTCGTCCTCTGCAGCGGCGAAGGAGCCGAGGGACGGCGGAGGTACCGGCGACGGGCTTCGCCGGGCGGCGTCGAGCTGTCGCAGGCGCGCGGCCTCCGCGTCCGTGAGGCCTCCGCCCGGGCCGAAAGCCTTGCGCTGCAGGGCCCTGCGCTCCTCGACGTCGTCGTCGTCCGTCATGGCCAGCCCGCCTAGCCGAGTCTCTCGAACTGCATCCCCGCCCAGACCAGCCATCCCAGGCTGTACACGGTCGCGCACAGGCCGAGCACGAGGGCCCAGCGCGCGATCGCCCGGTTCTCCACGGGGCGCCGGAGGGACATGATGGCGGCGATCACCGCGACGATCGCGACCGGGATCCCCCACCCGACGAAGAACGACGCGCCGAGGGCGACGATCGCCGCCAGCAGCGCCCACGGGGCCAGGCGGGTGTCGTCGACGACGGCGGGCTCGACCGCCGGCTCCCAGCCCTCGTCCTCTCCGTGGTCGAGGTCGGGCCCGGTCACGACGACGGGCTCGATGCCGACCGGACCGGTCGGCAGCTTCGTGTAGCCCTCGCGCGGGGCTCCGGGAAGGCGCGCCGTCCCGGCCGGGCGTTCGACCTGCCCGCTCGCGCGCTCGACCCGCGCACGGGGCGTGGCCCCGTCCGACTCCGGCTCCTGCGCGAGCCCGGTCACGCCGGCACCGCCTCCGCGACCTGGATCTCGGTGACCGGCAGGGTCGAGTCGGCGCCGAAGCCGAGGGTCGATGCGGGGCGCCCGGACGCGATGAGCTCAGCGGCCAGCGCCGCGATCATGGCGCCGTTGTCCGTGCAGAGCGACAGCGGAGGGATGCGCACGGTGACGCCGGCCTCGGCGGCCCTGGCGAGGGCGACGTCGCGGAGCCGACGGTTCGCGATCACACCGCCACCCAGGAGCAGCCGCGGCACTCCGAGGTCGGCGCACGCGTTGAGCGCCTTGGTGACCAGGACGTCGACGACGGCCTCCCGGAAACTGGCAGCGACGTCGGCGATCGGGAGGTCCCGGGCGTCGGCACCCGCCTCGGCGTTCTCGGCCTCGAAGCGCTCGATCCAGCGGGCGACCGCGGTCTTCAGCCCGGAGAACGAGAAGTCGTAGCGATGCTTCGCGAGGTCGGAGGCGCGGGACAGCCCGCGCGGGAAGCGGATCGCGTCCGGGTTTCCGCCCACCGCGGCCCTGTCGATCTCGGGGCCGCCGGGGTAGGGCAGGGACAGCAGTCGGGCGACCTTGTCGAAAGCCTCGCCCGCGGCGTCGTCCACGGTCTCGCCGAGCAGCTCCACGTCGGTCGTGAGATCGCGCACGTGGAGCAGGGAGGTGTGGCCGCCGGAGACCAGCAGCGCGATCGTCGGATACTCCAACGGCGCCGAGTCCGGCGTCAGGATGTCGGCCGCGATGTGACCGACGAGGTGATTGACCGCATACAGCGGTTTGTCCAAGGCGACCGCGAGTCCCTTCGCCGCCCCCACACCGACCATGAGCGCTCCCGCGAGGCCCGGACCGCTGGTCACGGCCACCGCATCGAGGTCGGCGAGACGGACGCCGGCCTCGGCGAGCGCGGCGTCGATGGTCGGCTGGAGGGCCTCGAGATGCGCGCGGGCGGCGACCTCCGGCACGACGCCGCCGTACCGGGCGTGCTCGTCCATGCTGGAGGCGATCGTGTTGGACAGCAGCGTACGACCGCGCACGATGCCGATGCCGGTCTCGTCGCAGCTCGTCTCGATGCCGAGCACCAGGGGCTCACTCATGCGGTCGCCTCCTCCGGCGTGTCGGCGGGCGCCGGGTGGCGGCGCAGATCCAGACGCATCACGATCGCGTCCACGTCATCCGGCTGATAGTAGCGGGGGCGCCTGCCGATCTCCTCGAAGCCCTCCGCGCGATACAGTCCTTCGGCCGGAGGGTTGTCGGCGCGCACCTCGAGGAACACCTCATGCGCCCCACGGTCGGCGGCCGCCTGCAGCAGCGCACGCAGCAGCGCGCGCCCGCGGCCCTGACCCCGGACCTCGGCGAGGAGGGCGATGGTCTGGATGTCGGCGTCCGCACCGCCCTGCAGCGCCCGGATGCCGCCGTATCCGACGATCGCCCCGCCCCGCTCGTCGACGAGGTAGCGGCCGTGCGGGCTCGCCAGCTCGCTCGCCATGGTGTCCCGGCTCCACGCGTCGGTCGGGAACGAGCGCTGCTCGATGGCCATGATCGCGTCGAGATCGTCCTGCCGCGCGTCCCGGAGGGTCATGCGCCCACCTTCTTCGGAGCACCGGGCAGGGACACATCCGGGTGCCGCAGGTAGAGCGGCTCGTCCCCCGCGAGGACCCGCCCGGCGGCGAGTGCGCGCGCCCCCACCCTGGCGAGGTCGGCTGCGGACAGCGTCGTCACGTCGACCCGGCGGAGACCGGCGAGATGATCGTCGGCGTCGGCGGCCCGCACGAGCACCGTGTCGGCGATCGTGCGCGGGATCCCGTCCTCGTCCTGTCCGTCGAACACGGTGACGGCGACCTCGCGGCGGCGGGCGTCGGTGACGACGGCGAACGGCTCGGTCACCGTGGACTGGATCGTCAGCGCGGCCGCCGTGTGACTCGGGACCGGCACCACCGGGATGCCGCGGCCGAGGGCGAACGCCCGCGCGGTCGCGATGCCGATGCGCAGTCCGGTGAACGGACCGGGGCCCATGCCGGCGACGACGTGCGTGATGCCGTCGGCTCCCCCCTCCCGGAGTACGTCGTGGACGAGGTCGCCGATCACCTCGGCGTGGCCCAGCGGATCGGCGGTACCGGCCTCGGCACGAGACGTCCCGTCTGGGTCGATGAGGGCGACGGCGGTGCCAAGGGACGTGTCGACGGCGAGGATCACGTCTCCAGGGTAGTCGTCACCCCGCCCGTCACGCCCGGCGCCCCGGCACCCGCGCGGGTCAGCCCAGCGGCGCCCGCACCGGGTAGTCCTGGCCTTCGAGGATGACCTGGGTCGCCGCTCCCGTCGCCCGGTTCACGACGACCGGCGCCAGCAGGTTGACGCTGACGCCGTCGGCGCCGGGGTGGGCCACCACGAGCACGAAGGCGTCGTCCGCCGAGGCGAGAGCGAGGTCGGCCACCTGGGCGTCCGTGAGGATCGGCGCGTACTCCGCCAGGACCGTGTTCGGGTCGACGAGGTAGAGCCGCAGGGCGTCGTCCTCGACCGCCCGCATCGCGAAGAGCCCGTCCGCACCGTCGACGGGTGCGAGGGCGAAGTCCACGTGCGGAGCCAGCCCGGGCGGTGGGGCCGTGAAGGTGAGCACGGCGGTCATCGCAGGAAGTCCATCAGCGTCGGCTGCAGCACGCGCGCGTTGACGGCGAGCGCCGAGCGGTAGACGAGCTCCTGCGCCTGCAGGCGGATGAGCACCTCGACCGAGTCGACATCCTCGACCGCGGCGCGGCGGGACTCGAGGGACACGGAATTCTGCACTGCCGCCTCCTTGGCGCGTTCGATCTGAGCCTGTCTGGTGCCGACCGCGCCCTGCACGCCCAGCATCGCCGTGCGGCGGTCGTCGATCTCCCCGAGTCGGGGCCCCACGTTGGTGCCGGAGCGGAGATCGGCGACGATGCGGTCGACGAGGGCGAACACCGAGTCGTCTCCGGTGCCGAACACCGCCGCACCGTCCGTGTCGACGCGGACGGCCGCCGCATCGGACACGCGGCGGGTGACCTCGGAGCCGGCGACACCGCTGTAGGAGTAGTCGGACCCGAAGGCCGCGGTGTCCGACGTGCCGGCGAAGACGGACCGGCCGAGCAGCCGGGTGTTCGCCTGCGCGAGCAGCTCGTCGCGGATGCCCTCCAGTTCCACCGCGAGGGCCTCCTTCGCCGTGGCGTCCAGCGCCCCGTCGTTGGCCCCTTGCGCGGTGAGGTCCCGCACCCGCGAGAGCAGGGACGTGCTGGAGGTGATCGCCGTATCGGCGGCAGTCACCCAGGCCAGGCCGTCGTCGATGTTGCGCGCATACTGC
Organism: Microbacterium sp. NRRL B-14842; assembly: GCF_050470785.1. Lineage (NCBI taxonomy): Bacteria > Bacillati > Actinomycetota > Actinomycetes > Micrococcales > Microbacteriaceae > Microbacterium > Microbacterium sp. NRRL B-14842. Next base: position 18,432 of record NZ_JBFLUM010000060.1, read on the forward strand.
TCGGTGCGCCGCTGCTCGGCGTGCAGGGCGAGGGCGGCCGCCGCCGCTGCCGGGTCGTCCGAGGGGGCGGCGAACGCCTTCTGCGACGTGGCCTGCTCCTGCAGACGGGCGAGTTCGGAGAGGTTGGACTGCAGCTGGCGCATCGCCGTCTGCGTCATCGTGGTCTGGGTCACGCGAGAGATCATGGAGCTTCTCCGATCAGCGTCCGACGACGCCCGTGCGGTTGATGAGCACGTCGAGGGCCTCGTCGACGGCGGTGAGCACGCGGGCCGCCGCCTGGTAGGCGGTCTGGTAGGTGAGCAGGCTGATCGTCTCCTCGTCGCCGTCCACGGCCGCGACGGACTGCTGCGCACCGACGGCGCCGACAGCCGCCGCATCCGACACCTTCGCGCGTTGCACGTCGGCCGCGGTGGCGACGCCGAAGCGGGTCACCTGATCGGTCCACAGTGCGTCCGGAGAGGTCGCGCGCTGCCCGATCTGGGAGATGAGGTCGGCGTTGGTCGCGTCCTTGGCTCCGGCCCCGGGGGCGGCGAGGGCGAGGTCGGCCGCCGTGCTGACGGCCACCTGCATCCCGAGCGCGGCGGAGCCGGTGGCCGGGAGGGTGAAGAAGTCGCCGCCCGGCTGTCCGGACGCCGTGACGCCGGCGCGGTGCTGGGCGTTGAGCGACTCCGCGAGCGCCGTGGCGACGCGGTCGTATGTCGCGGCGAGCTGCGCCAGCATCCCGCCGTCGGCGGCCGGGGCGAGCACCGCGAGGGAGCCGCCCAGCTCTCCCCCGTCGACGACGAGGGGAAGATCCGGCACCGACTCCCAGGCGACCCCGACGCGCGGAGCGCCGTCGATCGTCGCCGAGCCGGTCAGCGCGATGTGACGGGCGTCGCCGCCGGAGACCAGGGCGTTGCCGCCGAGGCGGACCGTGAGCGTGCCGTCCGTCTCCACGGTGGCCGTCGCGCCGGCGAGCCGGGCCACGTCCTCCGCGAGCAGGTTGCGGCGGTCGGTGAGCTCGTTGGCCGATCGCCCCGAGGCCAGCGCCTCCCGGATCTCGCTGTTCAGCACCGCGATCTGGTCGGCGGCGGCGTTGACCTGACTGACGGTGCGCTCGGCGGTCCCGCGGGCGGCCGTCCACTGCGCGGCGACCGTGCGGTAGCCGCCGGAGATATGGGCGGCGAGCTCCTTCGCCGACTCCAGGATGCTCGCGGCCGCCGCACCCGAATCCGGGGTGTTGGCGAGGTCCTGCCAGCCCGCCCAGAAGCTGGTCAGCCGGTTGGCGAGGCCCTTGTCGGTCGGCTCCGCGAGGGCCGACTCGGCAGTCGTCGCTGCCAGCGCGCGGGTGGCCCAGTAGCCGGAAGCGCCGAGGGTGTCGCGGACCCGGGCGTCGAGCAGCGCGTCACCGAGGCGGGACACCCCGTCGATCGAGACGCCGTGTCCGGGGAGCGCGCCCATGCTGAAGCGGCCCGTCTGCGCGACGGCGGCGATCGAGGAGGTCTCGACGCGCTGCCGCGTGTACCCCTCGGTCTTCTGGTTGGCGATGTTCTGCCCGACCACGTCCATGCCCCGCCGTGCGGCGGCGAGGCCGCTGGCGGCGGTGGTCAGTCCACTGAAGGTCGACATGAATCCCTCTCGGTCACATCTCGGTGTCGATGATGCGGGCGGCGTCCTCGCGGGCGCGGTCGCCGCGGGTGGTGTATTCGCCGCTCTCCTGGCCGAGAGCGGCGATGGTCTCCTGCGTGGCGCGGAGCACTCCGCTGAGCTGCTCCGCGGCGGCGTCGCGCATCTGCTCGACCTCCGCTGTCAGCTTCACCAGCGCACGCATGTGGTCGGTGAAGACATCGCCCCAGGCTCCGTCCGGAGCGTGCTCGATGAGCTGACCGATCGTCGCGTCCTGAGGAGCCCCCCACTCCTCGGCGACACCGGCGACCTCGACGGCCCTGGCCAGGCTCGCCGCGCGGAGGCGGTCGAGCACCTGATCGATCTCCCTGGCCGCGAACTGGATCCAGTGCGACCGGCCGGCGGCGAGCAGCAGCTGCTGCTCGTCGAGCTTGAAAAGCAGCATCTCGAGCAGCTCGCGCTCGCGCCAGAGCTGCATCGATAGTTCGTTGGCTCCCATGATCCCCTTTGTCCCCAGCGATCCCCCGCCCCACGCGGGTGCGATCGGCCCGCCTGTTAACGGTTCATAAATCTCTATCGGCCGCCGCGCCCCTAAGGTTACTATGTGCATTGGCGGCGGTTAGTGCTCCCCATGGACATATCTCGGACCTTGTGATATGGCCATCTATCCCTCGCCATGAGCTTCCGGAGTGCATCCAGAGAGGTGGATCATCCCCATGTCGTCGCGCGCTGAGCGCAACCGCCTCGTCGAGGCCAACCTCCCCCTGGTCGGCTACCTCGCTGCAGACACCCATGCTCGGGCTACCCATATCCCCCGCGAAGAGCTCGCCGCCGTCGGCGCGCTCGCCCTCGTGACCGCCGCCGACGCGTACGACCCCGCGCTCGGCGTCCCCTTCGGCGCCTACGCCCGTCGACGCATCCTCGGCGCGTTCGCCGACGAGATGCGCGCCATGGACTGGGCGTCCCGCGGCATCCGCAAGCGCATCAAGGAGACGGTCGCCGTCCGCGAGACCCTCACCGCCGCGTTCGGCCGCACGGCGACCGCCACCGAGATCGCCACCGCCATGGGCTCCCCCAAGGAGGTGGTCGTCGAGGCCCTCGCGGACGCCGCACGCACCGTCGCCCCGCTGGACGACCCCGCCACGCGCGATCTCGTCGCCGACATCCCGCTGCCGGAGGAGTCGGCGATGGTCGGCGAACGGCGTGAGGTGCTCGAACACGCCATCGGCGCCCTCCCCGAGCGCATGCGGCGCATCATCATGGCCGTCTACATCGAGGAGCGGCCCGTGAAGGAGATCGCCGAGGAGCTGTGCGTGACCCACTCGGCCGTCTCGCAGCAGCGGTCGGAGGCCGTGCGCCTGCTCCGCGACGCCCTCGACCGCTACTTCGCGGAGGGCGGCACCGAGACCACGACCACCACCCGCGTCTCGCCTGCCGCACGCGACGCCTATTTCGGCCGCATCGCCGAGGCCGCCGGCGTCCGGATCGGCGACGTCTTCCGCGCCGCCGCCCCCGCCTAACGCGTCCGCATCCTCCGCCGATAGGTCAGGGCAGGAGACCACGGATGGTCTCCCGTACAACACATCACGGAGGAAACCCTCATGGGTATGCAGATCAACACCAACGTGGGCGCGCTCAACGCCTACCGCAACCTGTCCAACACGCAGAACGACCTGTCGAAGTCGCTCGAGAAGCTCTCGAGCGGTCTGCGCATCAACCGCGCAGCGGACGACGCCGCCGGCCTCGCGATCTCCGAGGGCCTGCGTTCGCAGGTCAACGGCCTGAACGTCGCGGCTCGCAACGCCCAGGACGGCATCTCGGTCATCCAGACCGCAGAAGGCGCCCTGACCGAGGTGCACTCCATCCTGCAGCGCGTGCGCGACCTGACCAACCAGGGCGCGAACGACTCGAACAACGCGAAGTCGCGCGAGGCCATCCAGACCGAGATCTCCGCCCTGGGCGACGAGCTCACCCGGATCGCGTCGAGCACGAACTTCAACGGCATCAAGCTGCTCTCGGGCGGCGCGACGCTGACGTTCCAGGTGGGTGCGGGTGCGGTCGCCGCCGAGGACCAGATCTCGGTGGGCTCTGACCAACTTCGCCACGCTCGGCGCCGACATCAAGACGCTCGCGGCCGGCATGACGGACGCGGCGACGTACGGCGCGGCTCTGGCGGGCATCGACACGCAGATCCAGGCGGTCTCGACCGCACGTGCCGGCTACGGTGCGCTGCAGAACCGCTTCGAGTCGACCATCAACAGCCTCAACGTGTCGGCCGAGAACCTCGCCGCCGCCGAGAGCCGCATCCGCGACACCGACATGGCGTCCGAGATGGTCAAGTTCACGTCCGCGAACATCCTGTCGCAGGCGGGAACGGCCATGCTGGCCCAGGCCAACCAGGCCAACCAGGGCGTGCTCCAGCTGCTGCGCTGACCCGCGCCGCCGCACGGAATCACTCCGGGGGTCCGGGTGACGGCTTCGGCCGTCACCCGGGCCCCGCCGCACACAGAAGGGAAGCCGCATGTCGCTCTCGCTCGACGGCCTCGTGTCGGGGCTGAAGACCACCGAGGTCATCAAGGCGCTGATGGACGTGCACGCCATCCCCCGCACGCTGCTCAAGGCCAAGATCGACGACAAGAACGTCGTCATGACACAGCTGCGCACCCTCAACACCGCCGTGCAGAACCTCGCCGCCGCCGCCGAGAAGGCCGCAGCGCCTGGCGGTCTCGACCGCTTCACCGGCACCTCGTCGTCGGAATCGGTGAAGGTCGCCCTGCGCACCGGCGCCGCGCCCGTGTCGACCGACATCGTCGTCGACCGCGTCGCCCAGGCGCACACCGTCGTCTCCGCCGCCGCTTCCCGCTGGCCCGCGGACCCGCCCGTGCTGACCCTCGAGGACGCCACGGGGAAGCGCGTGCAGGTGCAGGCCGACTCCACCTCGATGCAGGACATCGCCCAGGCCATCAACGACGCCGACACGGGCGTCCTCGCCACCGCCGTCCCCGCCGGCAAGGACGCCGACGGCACCCCCGTCTACCGCCTGCAGCTCCGGGCCGAGGAGTCCGGCGAGGCGGGACGCTTCCGCGTCTACGCGGGAGACCTCGCCGCCGTCACCGCCGGCACCCGCCACGGACGTGTCCACGGAGCCCGGGGCCGCCGTCATCGCCACGGGCACGGACGCGCAGCTGCGCCTCTGGGCCGGCACCGCGGCCGAACAGGTCATCACCTCGTCCGGCAACACCTTCACCGATCTCTTCGAGGGCGTCGACGTCACGGTCTCCACCGTCTCGACGTCCCCCGTCACCGTGACCGTCGCCGTCGACAGCGAGGCCAGGGCCAAGGCCTCCGGCGAGTTCATCGCCCTCCTCACCGACATCTTCACCCGCATCGACAACGGCTCGAAGGCCACCGTCGCCGCGGGACAGGGCGAGAAGACGACGCTCGGCGTCTTCACCGGCGACAGCACCATCCGCGGCCTGCGGACCGCCCTCGCCGACGCCATCCAGCACCCGGTGGACGGGGTCTCCCCCTCCACGGTCGGCATCTCGACCGACATGTACGGCAAGCTCACCTTCGACGAGGAGAAGTTCTCCGAGGCGCTGGCGAAGGACCCCGCGGCCGTCGGCGCTCTCTTCTCTGCGGTCGCGGCGCGTGTGGAGCAGACGGCGACGTCCTACTCGGACAAGTACGACGGGCTGCT
>NZ_JBFLUM010000061.1:0-12824 GCF_050470785.1 Microbacterium sp. NRRL B-14842
CTTCTTTCTTGACGCTGACACGAAAGACTCGTTCGCACTCTCAACCCGAGAGTGCTAATGCCAGTGTAGGCGGTCGGCTGGCACTCATGCAATGCGAGTGCCAACCCGGGTCACACGTCACGCGGGTCCTAGGCTGGGAGGGTGGAGATGTCCGAGCTGCGCGCCCTGCTGACCCCCGCCGGCCTCGAGCTGCTCGACGCGCTCCGGCCGGTCACCTCCACCGCCGAGGCGGCCGCAGGCCGTCTCCCGACTGCGTGCTGCGGGACACTCCGCCGACCTCGTCTCCGCCGTCGTCGGGCAGGCGCACCTGCGCGCCAGGGCCGCGGCGAAGTTCGGCCCCTTCGCCGCCCGCATGCTGTTCACCCGCGCGGGCCTCGAGCAGGCCACCCGCCTCGGCGTGGCCGCCCGCCACGCCCAGCGGATCCGCCGAGCCGGCCTCACGAGCGTCGCGGACCTCGGCTGCGGGATCGGCGGCGACGCCCTCGCGTTCGCCGGCGCGGGGACTGGCGGTGCACGCGGTGGACGCCGACGAGGTGACCGCGGCCCTCGCCGCCTACAACCTCGCCCCCGTTCGGCGACGACGCCACCGTCCGGCACGCCACGGCGGAGGACGCGCTCGGAGAGCCGGTCCCCGGCCAGGCGATCTGGATGGATCCCGCCCGCCGCACCTCCGGACACAGCGAGACCCGGCGCGTCTCCGCCGACGACTACTCGCCGTCCCTCGACTGGGCGTTCGCCGTCGCCGCGCAGCGCCCCCACCGGGATCAAGCTCGGCCCCGCCCACGACCGCGACGCCCTGCCCGCGGACGCGGAGACGCAGTGGGTGAGCGCCGACGGCAGCGTCGTGGAGCTCGTCGTCTGGTCCAGGGAGCTGGCCAGGGAAGGGGTCCGGCGCTCGGCCCTGGTGATCCGCGGCGAGCGCTCGCACGAGCTCACCGGCCCTGCCGATGCCGAGGACGCTCCGGTCCGACCGCTCGGGGCCTTCCCTCCACGAGCCGGACGGCGCCGTCATCCGGGCGCGCCTCATCGGCGACGTCGCCCGCAGCCTCGATGCGGGGATGCTCGACCCGCGCATCGCCTACCTCACCTCCGATGCCGCGCTGACGAGCCCGTTCGTGCAGTCCTTCCGCGTCCGGGGAGACGCTGCCGATCACGCCGAAGACGATCAACGCGGCCCTGAAGACGCACGGCATCGGCCGCATCGAGATCAAGAAGCGCGGGTCGACGTCGACCCCGCGGCCTTCCGGCGCAAGCTGACCCTGCGCGGCGACGCCGAGGCGACCCTGATCCTCGCCCGCTTCGGCGATCAGCGACGCGCGATCCTCGCCGACCGGGTGCCCGCCGCGGACTGAGAGCGATCAGTCGTCCGGGTCGCGGCCAGGATGTCGACGCGGATCGGATCCCCCGGCGGCCCGGTGGTCACGAGATACGACTCGCCCGTCGCCTCGTCGACCACGGCCGGGCCCGAGGTCACCGTGAGGTACGGCATCTGCCAGCGGGTGAAGGCCACCTCGACCACGGACGCCGACAGCAGCTCTCCCGTCTCCTGATCCACGTCGAGGAGCTGCACGCGCAGCCCGGACTGGAGCGCCTCGTCGAGGTGGCGCACTGCCGCGAACCGTCGGCGTCGACGATCAGGCAGCGCTGGGCGGGGCCGGTCGTCGTACGGCGGTCGCCCAGCCACACCGGCTGCTCGCGGAACGAGCCGAGGAGGGTGAGGTTGAGGTCATAGCCGTCGCGGATGAGTTCCTTCACCCTCGGGCGCTGCTCCTCCCCGAAACTGGGCGAAGAGCGTGGAGCTTCCGCCCCACCGCTGGATGCTCACCATCGGCTCGTCCGCGGTGGAGAACAGCATCACCGCCGTCACGCTGTCGGTGGAGAACGAGTCCTCGTCGTCACCGGCATCGGAGGCCGCCACGGGGAGCGCGGCGTACAGGCCCGGCCCCAGCTCCTCCTCCGCTGCCAGACAGGTGGATTGGGAGTCCTCACCCACGTCGAGGATCAGGCACCGGGTGGCCCCGTCATCCTGCGTGGCGAACCAGGCGAGGGCGCCCTCCGCCTCCGCCACCGGACGCACGGAGCCGGGGTCGTAGTCCTCCCCGGCGAGTTCGATCCGTCGCTGCTCCTGCGTCTCGGTCAAGGGGAACGCCTCCGACCGCGGGGCGAACAGCGCCCACCCCGCCCCGACGCCGATCGCCAGGAGGGCCGCTGCCGCCACGAGCACCGGCACGACTCCGCGCGCCCGCATCGGCGCGCCCGTCTCGACGGGTGCGGGTGGTGCTCCGGCCGCGGCGAGCGGCGATGCGTCGGGAAGCCGGCGGCGGATCGGACTCCCGACCCTCGTCTTCCGCCACCGGGAGCGCCTCGGAGGCTGTCGTCGGCCGTTCCTCCGCCGGAAGCTCCTGCCGTCGATGCTCCTCCTGGAGCTCGCGCAGGCGCCGGGGCACCGGCGGCGTCGAGTCCGCCGTCCCGACCATAGGCCGCGCGCTCCAGTGCTCGGCGCTCCTCCGCCGCAGCGGAGCCCTGGCGGTCAGTCTCCTCCCGCACCGACGTCGCTCCCCTCTCGGATGATCACGAACGACCCGAAACCGGAGGTCGGCAGCTCGTAGGTCGTCATTCCGCCGGTCTCCGCGTCGGTCACCTGCAACCGCAGCCGACCGTCGTGCTCCTGCAGCGTCTCCGTCGTCTCACAGGCCCGCGGCGCGTCGGCCGTCGCCCCGTCGTAGATGAGGCACTGCCGACCCGTCTCCCTTTCGGAGGCCGTCCAGATCGGGACGTCGCGGTCGTACCCGGCGACCCAGATCGAGTTCGGGTCGAAGCCGTCATCGGCCAGGCGCTCGGCGGTCCGTGTCTCCGCCTCGTTCGCGTAGGTGGGGCCGCCCTCGCCGGAGCCGTACTCCGAGACGTCGACGCTCACCGCCGGTTCACCGTCGGGCGTGAGGAGCAGATGGGCCATGACCTGGCGCGTGTACTCGTCGTCGCGCTGGGTCGTCACCTCGCCCCAGAGGCGTCCTCCTGCACCGCTTCCCGCTGGTTGCAGCTCGGCGTCGTGCTCTCCCTGCGCCCAGGACCAGGCAGATGCTCGCACCCCCGTTCTGCGTCGCCACCCAGATGACCGCGTCGTCCTCCGTCGCGAGCGCGCGCACCGAGCCCGGGTCGAATCGTCCGGACGCGACGAGATCGGACTGCCATCCCTGCTGCTCGGCGCTGAGGGAGACCGCCGTGCCGCCGCTCCGGCCGAACGCCAGCCATCCGACGCCGACCCCGAGGAGGAGCACGACGACCGCGCCGAGCGCGAGCATGCCGAGGGAACGGCGCCGCCGCCTCTGAGCCGGAACGTCGCTCTGAGCGGTGACGATGTCCGCGGACTCCTCGTCCGGCTCCACGGGCGCGTCGTCTCCGGCCGACGGCTCGTCGTCGTCCTCTGCAGCGGCGAAGGAGCCGAGGGACGGCGGAGGTACCGGCGACGGGCTTCGCCGGGCGGCGTCGAGCTGTCGCAGGCGCGCGGCCTCCGCGTCCGTGAGGCCTCCGCCCGGGCCGAAAGCCTTGCGCTGCAGGGCCCTGCGCTCCTCGACGTCGTCGTCGTCCGTCATGGCCAGCCCGCCTAGCCGAGTCTCTCGAACTGCATCCCCGCCCAGACCAGCCATCCCAGGCTGTACACGGTCGCGCACAGGCCGAGCACGAGGGCCCAGCGCGCGATCGCCCGGTTCTCCACGGGGCGCCGGAGGGACATGATGGCGGCGATCACCGCGACGATCGCGACCGGGATCCCCCACCCGACGAAGAACGACGCGCCGAGGGCGACGATCGCCGCCAGCAGCGCCCACGGGGCCAGGCGGGGTGTCGTCGACGACGGCGGGCTCGACCGCCGGCTCCCAGCCCTCGTCCTCTCCGTGGTCGAGGTCGGGCCCGGTCACGACGACGGGCTCGATGCCGACCGGACCGGTCGGCAGCTTCGTGTAGCCCTCGCGCGGGGCTCCGGGAAGGCGCGCCGTCCCGGCCGGGCGTTCGACCTGCCCGCTCGCGCGCTCGACCCGCGCACGGGGCGTGGCCCCGTCCGACTCCGGCTCCTGCGCGAGCCCGGTCACGCCGGCACCGCCTCCGCGACCTGGATCTCGGTGACCGGCAGGGTCGAGTCGGCGCCGAAGCCGAGGGTCGATGCGGGGCGCCCGGACGCGATGAGCTCAGCGGCCAGCGCCGCGATCATGGCGCCGTTGTCCGTGCAGAGCGACAGCGGAGGGATGCGCACTGGTGACGCCGGCCTCGGCGGCCCTGGCGAGGGCGACGTCGCGGAGCCGACGGTTCGCGATCACACCGCCACCCAGGAGCAGCCGCGGCACTCCGAGGTCGGCGCACGCGTTGAGCGCCTTGGTGACCAGGACGTCGACGACGGCCTCCCGGAAACTGGCAGCGACGTCGGCGATCGGGAGGTCCCGGCGTCGGCACCCGCCTCGGCGTTCTCGGCCTCGAAGCGCTCGATCCAGCGGGCGACCGCGGTCTTCAGCCCGGAGAACGAGAAGTCGTAGCGATGCTTCGCGAGGTCGGAGGCGCGGGACAGCCCGCGCGGGAAGCGGATCGCGTCCGGGTTTCCGCCCACCGCGGCCCTGTCGATCTCGGGGGCCGCCGGGGTAGGGCAGGGACAGCAGTCGGGCGACCTTGTCGAAAGCCTCGCCCGCGGCGTCGTCCACGGTCTCGCCGAGCAGCTCCACGTCGGTCGTGAGATCGCGCACGTGGAGCAGGGAGGTGTGGCCGCCGGAGACCAGCAGCGCGATCGTCGGATACTCCAACGGCGCCGAGTCCGGCGTCAGGATGTCGGCCGCGATGTGACCGACGAGGTGATTGACCGCATACAGCGGTTTGTCCAAGGCGACCGCGAGTCCCTTCGCCGCCCCCACACCGACCATGAGCGCTCCCGCGAGGCCCGGACCGCTGGTCACGGCCACCGCATCGAGGTCGGCGAGACGGACGCCGGCCTCGGCGAGCGCGGCGTCGATGGTCGGCTGGAGGGCCTCGAGATGCGCGCGGGCGGCGACCTCCGGCACGACGCCGCCGTACCGGGCGTGCTCGTCCATGCTGGAGGCGATCGTGTTGGACAGCAGCGTACGACCGCGCACGATGCCGATGCCGGTCTCGTCGCAGCTCGTCTCGATGCCGAGCACCAGGGGCTCACTCATGCGGTCGCCTCCTCCGGCGTGTCGGCGGGCGCCGGGTGGCGGCGCAGATCCAGACGCATCACGATCGCGTCCACGTCATCCGGCTGATAGTAGCGGGGGCGCCTGCCGATCTCCTCGAAGCCCTCCGCGCGATACAGTCCTTCGGCCGAGGGTTGTCGGCGCGCACCTCGAGGAACACCTCATGCGCCCCACGGTCGGCGGCCGCCTGCAGCAGCGCACGCAGCAGCGCGCGCCCGCGGCCCTGACCCCGGACCTCGGCGAGGAGGGCGATGGTCTGGATGTCGGCGTCCGCACCGCCCTGCAGCGCCCGGATGCCGCCGTATCCGACGATCGCCCCGCCCCGCTCGTCGACGAGGTAGCGGCCGTGCGGGCTCGCCAGCTCGCTCGCCATGGTGTCCCGGCTCCACGCGTCGGTCGGGAACGAGCGCTGCTCGATGGCCATGATCGCGTCGAGATCGTCCTGCCGCGCGTCCCGGAGGGTCATGCGCCCACCTTCTTCGGAGCACCGGGCAGGGGACACATCCGGGTGCCGCAGGTAGAGCGGCTCGTCCCCCGCGAGGACCCGCCCGGCGGCGAGTGCGCGCGCCCCCACCCTGGCGAGGTCGGCTGCGGACAGCGTCGTCACGTCGACCCGGCGGAGACCGGCGAGATGATCGTCGGCGTCGGCGGCCCCGCACGAGCACCGTGTCGGCGATCGTGCGCGGGATCCCGTCCTCGTCCTGTCCGTCGAACACGGTGACGGCGACCTCGCGGCGGGCGGGCGTCGGTGACGACGGCGAACGGCTCGGTCACCGTGGACTGGATCGTCAGCGCGGCCGCCGTGTGACTCGGGACCGGCACCACCGGGATGCCGCGGCCGAGGGCGAACGCCCGCGCGGTCGCGATGCCGATGCGCAGTCCGGTGAACGGACCGGGGCCCATGCCGGCGACGACGTGCGTGATGCCGTCGGCTCCCCCCTCCCGGAGTACGTCGTGGACGAGGTCGCCGATCACCTCGGCGTGGCCCAGCGGATCGGCGGTACCGGCCTCGGCACGAGACGTCCCGTCTGGGTCGATGAGGGCGACGGCGGTGCCAAGGGACGTGTCGACGGCGAGGATCACGTCTCCAGGGTAGTCGTCACCCCGCCCGTCACGCCCGGCGCCCCGGCACCCGCGCGGGTCAGCCCAGCGGCGCCCGCACCGGGTAGTCCTGGCCTTCGAGGATGACCTGGGTCGCCGCTCCCGTCGCCCGGTTCACGACGACCGGCGCCAGCAGGTTGACGCTGACGCCGTCGGCGCCGGGGTGGGCCACCACGAGCACGAAGGCGTCGTCCGCCGAGGCGAGAGCGAGGTCGGCCACCTGGGCGTCCGTGAGGATCGGCGCGTACTCCGCCAGGACCGTGTTCGGGTCGACGAGGTAGAGCCGCAGGGCGTCGTCCTCGACCGCCCGCATCGCGAAGAGCCCGTCCGCACCGTCGACGGGTGCGAGGGCGAAGTCCACGTGCGGAGCCAGCCCGGGCGGTGGGGCCGTGAAGGTGAGCACGGCGGTCATCGCAGGAAGTCCATCAGCGTCGGCTGCAGCACGCGCGCGTTGACGGCGAGCGCCGAGCGGTAGACGAGCTCCTGCGCCTGCAGGCGGATGAGCACCTCGACCGAGTCGACATCCTCGACCGCGGCGCGGCGGGACTCGAGGGACACGGAATTCTGCACTGCCGCCTCCTTGGCGCGTTCGATCTGAGCCTGTCTGGTGCCGACCGCGCCCTGCACGCCCAGCATCGCCGTGCGGCGGTCGTCGATCTCCCCGAGTCGGGGCCCCACGTTGGTGCCGGAGCGGAGATCGGCGACGATGCGGTCGACGAGGGCGAACACCGAGTCGTCTCCGGTGCCGAACACCGCCGCACCGTCCGTGTCGACGCGGACGGCCGCCGCATCGGACACGCGGCGGGTGACCCTCGGAGCCGGCGACACCGCTGTAGGAGTAGTCGGACCCGAAGGCCGCGGTGTCCGACGTGCCGGCGAAGACGGACCGGCCGAGCAGCCGGGTGTTCGCCTGCGCGAGCAGCTCGTCGCGGATGCCCTCCAGTTCCACCGCGAGGGCCTCCTTCGCCGTGGCGTCCAGCGCCCCGTCGTTGGCCCCTTGCGCGGTGAGGTCCGCACCCGCGAGAGCAGGGACGTGCTGGAGGTGATCGCCGTATCGGCGGCAGTCACCCAGGCCAGGCCGTCGTCGATGTTGCGCGCATACTGCTCGGTGCGCCGCTGCTCGGCGTGCAGGGCGAGGGCGGCCGCCGCCGCTGCCGGGTCGTCCGAGGGGGCGGCGAACGCCTTCTGCGACGTGGCCTGCTCCTGCAGACGGGCGAGTTCGAGAGGTTGGACTGCAGCTGGCGCATCGCCGTCTGCGTCATCGTGGTCTGGGTCACGCGAGAGATCATGGAGCTTCTCCGATCAGCGTCCGACGACGCCCGTGCGGTTGATGAGCACGTCGAGGCCTCGTCGACGGCGGTGAGCACGCGGGCCGCCGCCTGGTAGGCGGTCTGGTAGGTGAGCAGGCTGATCGTCTCCTCGTCGCCGTCCACGGCCGCGACGGACTGCTGCGCACCGACGGCGCCGACAGCCGCCGCATCCGACACCTTCGCGCGTTGCACGTCGGCCGCGGTGGCGACGCCGAAGCGGGTCACCTGATCGGTCCACAGTGCGTCGGAGAGGTCGCGCGCTGCCCGATCTGGGAGATGAGGTCGGCGTTGGTCGCGTCCTTGGCTCCGGCCCCGGGGGCGGCGAGGGCGAGGTCGGCCGCCGTGCTGACGGCCACCTGCATCCCGAGCGCGGCGGAGCCGGTGGCCGGGAGGGTGAAGAAGTCGCCGCCCGGCTGTCCGGACGCCGTGACGCCGGCGCGGTGCTGGGCGTTGAGCGACTCCGCGAGCGCCGTGGCGACGCGGTCGTATGTCGCGGCGAGCTGCGCCAGCATCCCGCCGTCGGCGGCCGGGGCGAGCACCGCGAGGGAGCCGCCCAGCTCTCCCCCGTCGACGACGAGGGGAAGATCCGGCACCGACTCCCAGGCGACCCCGACGCGCGGAGCGCCGTCGATCGTCGCCGAGCCGGTCAGCGCGATGTGACGGGCGTCGCCGCCGGAGACCAGGGCGTTGCCGCCGAGGCGGACCGTGAGCGTGCCGTCCGTCTCCCACGGTGGCCGTCGCGCCGGCGAGCCGGGCCACGTCCTCCGCGAGCAGGTTGCGGCGGTCGGTGAGCTCGTTGGCCGATCGCCCCGAGGCCAGCGCCTCCCGGATCTCGCTGTTCAGCACCGCGATCTGGTCGGCGGCGGCGTTGACCTGACTGACGGTGCGCTCGGCGGTCCCGCGGGCGGCCGTCCACTGCGCGGCGACCGTGCGGTAGCCGCCGGAGATATGGGCGGCGAGCTCCTTCGCCGACTCCAGGATGCTCGCGGCCGCCGCACCCGAATCCGGGGTGTTGGCGAGGTCCTGCCAGCCCGCCCAGAAGCTGGTCAGCCGGTTGGCGAGGCCCTTGTCGGTCGGCTCCGCGAGGGCCGACTCGGCAGTCGTCGCTGCCAGCGCGCGGGTGGCCCAGTAGCCGGAAGCGCCGAGGGTGTCGCGGACCCGGGCGTCGAGCAGCGCGTCACCGAGGCGGGGACACCCCGTCGATCGAGACGCCGTGTCCGGGGAGCGCGCCCATGCTGAAGCGGCCCGTCTGCGCGACGGCGGCGATCGAGGAGGTCTCGACGCGCTGCCGCGTGTACCCCTCGGTCTTCTGGTTGGCGATGTTCTGCCCGACCACGTCCATGCCCCGCCGTGCGGCGGCGAGGCCGCTGGCGGCGGTGGTCAGTCCACTGAAGGTCGACATGAATCCCTCTCGGTCACATCTCGGTGTCGATGATGCGGGCGGCGTCCTCGCGGGCGCGGTCGCCGCGGGTGGTGTATTCGCCGCTCTCCTGCCGAGAGCGGCGATGGTCTCCTGCGTGGCGCGGAGCACTCCGCTGAGCTGCTCCGCGGCGGCGTCGCGCATCTGCTCGACCTCCGCTGTCAGCTTCACCAGCGCACGCATGTGGTCGGTGAAGACATCGCCCCAGGCTCCGTCCGGAGCGTGCTCGATGAGCTGACCGATCGTCGCGTCCTGAGGAGCCCCCCACTCCTCGGCGACACCGGCGACCTCGACGGCCCTGGCCAGGCTCGCCGCGCGGGAGGCGGTCGAGCACCTGATCGATCTCCCTGGCCGCGAACTGGATCCAGTGCGACCGGCCGGCGGCGAGCAGCAGCTGCTGCTCGTCGAGCTTGAAAAGCAGCATCTCGAGCAGCTCGCGCTCGCGCCAGAGCTGCATCGATAGTTCGTTGGCTCCCATGATCCCCTTTGTCCCCAGCGATCCCCCGCCCCACGCGGGTGCGATCGGCCCGCCTGTTAACGGTTCATAAATCTCTATCGGCCGCCGCGCCCCTAAGGTACTATGTGCATTGGCGGCGGTTAGTGCTCCCCATGGACATATCTCGGACCTTGTGATATGGCCATCTATCCCTCGCCATGAGCTTCCGGAGTGCATCCAGAGAGGTGGATCATCCCCCATGTCGTCGCGCGCTGAGCGCAACCGCCTCGTCGAGGCCAACCTCCCCCTGGTCGGCTACCTCGCTGCAGACACCCATGCTCGGGCTACCCATATCCCCCGCGAAGAGCTCGCCGCCGTCGGCGCGCTCGCCCTCGTGACCGCCGCCGACGCGTACGACCCCCGCGCTCGGCGTCCCCTTCGCGCCTACGCCCGTCGACGCATCCTCGGCGCGTTCGCCGACGAGATGCGCGCCATGGACTGGGCGTCCCGCGGCATCCGCAAGCGCATCAAGGAGACGGTCGCCGTCCGCGAGACCCTCACCGCCGCGTTCGGCCGCACGGCGACCGCCACCGAGATCGCCACCGCCATGGGCTCCCCCAAGGAGGTGGTCGTCGAGGCCCTCGCGGACGCCGCACGCACCGTCGCCCCGCTGGACGACCCCGCCACGCGCGATCTCGTCGCCGACATCCCGCTGCCGGAGGAGTCGGCGATGGTCGGCGAACGGCGTGAGGTGCTCGAACACGCCATCGGCGCCCTCCCCGAGCGCATGCGGCGCATCATCATGGCCGTCTACATCGAGGAGCGGCCCGTGAAGGAGATCGCCGAGGAGCTGTGCGTGACCCACTCGGCCGTCTCGCAGCAGCGGTCGGAGGCCGTGCGCCTGCTCCGCGACGCCCTCGACCGCTACTTCGCGGAGGGCGGCACCGAGACCACGACCACCACCCGCGTCTCGCCTGCCGCACGCGACGCCTATTTCGGCCGCATCGCCGAGGCCGCCGGCGTCCGGATCGCGACGTCTTCCGCGCCGCCGCCCCCGCCTAACGCGTCCGCATCCTCCGCCGATAGGTCAGGGCAGGAGACCACGGATGGTCTCCCGTACAACACATCACGGAGGAAACCCTCATGGGTATGCAGATCAACACCAACGTGGGCGCGCTCAACGCCTACCGCAACCTGTCCAACACGCAGAACGACCTGTCGAAGTCGCTCGAGAAGCTCTCGAGCGGTCTGCGCATCAACCGCGCAGCGGACGACGCCGCCGGCCTCGCGATCTCCGAGGGCCTGCGTTCGCAGGTCAACGGCCTGAACGTCGCGGCTCGCAACGCCCAGGACGGCATCTCGGTCATCCAGACCGCAGAAGGCGCCCTGACCGAGGTGCACTCCATCCTGCAGCGCGGTGCGCGACCTGACCAACCAGGGCGCGAACGACTCGAACAACGCGAAGTCGCGCGAGGCCATCCAGACCGAGATCTCCGCCCTGGGCGACGAGCTCACCCGGATCGCGTCGAGCACGAACTTTCAACGGCATCAAGCTGCTCTCGGGCGGCGCGACGCTGACGTTCCAGGTGGGTTGCGGGTGCGGTCGCCGCCGAGGACCAGATCTCGGTGGGCCTGACCAACTTCGCCACGCTCGGCGCCGACATCAAGACGCTCGCGGCCGGCATGACGGACGCGGCGACGTACGGCGCGGCTCTGGCGGGCATCGACACGCAGATCCAGGCGGTCTCGACCGCACGTGCCGGCTACGGTGCGCTGCAGAACCGCTTCGAGTCGACCATCAACAGCCTCAACGTGTCGGCCGAGAACCTCGCCGCCGCCGAGAGCCGCATCCGCGACACCGACATGGCGTCCGAGATGGTCAAGTTCACGTCCGCGAACATCCTGTCGCAGGCGGGGAACGGCCATGCTGGCCCAGGCCAACCAGGCCAACCAGGGCGTGCTCCAGCTGCTGCGCTGACCCGCGCCGCCGCACGGAATCACTCCGGGGGTCCGGGTGACGGCTTCGGCCGTCACCCGGGCCCCGCCGCACACAGAAGGGAAGCCGCATGTCGCTCTCGCTCGACGGCCTCGTGTCGGGGCTGAAGACCACCGAGGTCATCAAGGCGCTGATGGACGTGCACGCCATCCCCCGCACGCTGCTCAAGGCCAAGATCGACGACAAGAACGTCGTCATGACACAGCTGCGCACCCTCAACACCGCCGTGCAGAACCTCGCCGCCGCCGCCGAGAAGGCCGCAGCGCCTGGCGGTCTCGACCGCTTCACCGGCACCTCGTCGTCGGAATCGGTGAAGGTCGCCCTGCGCACCGGCGCCGCGCCCGTGTCGACCGACATCGTCGTCGACCGCGTCGCCCAGGCGCACACCGTCGTCTCCGCCGCCGCTTCCCGCTGGCCCGCGGACCCGCCCGTGCTGACCCTCGAGGACGCCACGGGGAAGCGCGTGCAGGTGCAGGCCGACTCCACCTCGATGCAGGACATCGCCCAGGCCATCAACGACGCCGACACGGGCGTCCTCGCCACCGCCGTCCCCGCCGGCAAGGACGCCGACGGCACCCCCGTCTACCGCCTGCAGCTCCGGGCCGAGGAGTCCGGCGAGGCGGGACGCTTCCGCGTCTACGCGGGAGACCTCGCCGCCGTCACCGCCGGCACCGCCACGGACGTGTCCACGGAGCCCGGGGCCGCCGTCATCGCCACGGGCACGGGACGCGCAGCTGCGCCTCTGGGCCGGCACCGCGGCCGAACAGGTCATCACCTCGTCCGGCAACACCTTCACCGATCTCTTCGAGGGCGTCGACGTCACGGTCTCCACCGTCTCGACGTCCCCCGTCACCGTGACCGTCGCCGTCGACAGCGAGGCCAGGGCCAAGGCCTCCGGCGAGTTCATCGCCCTCCTCACCGACATCTTCACCCGCATCGACAACGGCTCGAAGGCCACCGTCGCCGCGGGACAGGGCGAGAAGACGACGCTCGGCGTCTTCACCGGCGACAGCACCATCCGCGGCCTGCGGACCGCCCTCGCCGACGCCATCCAGCACCCGGTGGACGGGGTCTCCCCCTCCACGGTCGGCATCTCGACCGACATGTACGGCAAGCTCACCTTCGACGAGGAGAAGTTCTCCGAGGCGCTGGCGAAGGACCCCGCGGCCGTCGGCGCTCTCTTCTCTGCGGTCGCGGGCGCGTGTGGAGCAGACGGCGACGTCCTACTCGGACAAGTACGACGGGCTGCTCACCTCGCGGATCACGGGCCAGGAGAGCGAGGTCAAGAGCCTCGGCGAACAGATGGAGCGCTGGGACGTGCGCCTCGCGCAGCGCAAGGCCTCGCTGGAGCGCACCTACGCCCGCCTCG
>NZ_JBFLUM010000062.1:0-13951 GCF_050470785.1 Microbacterium sp. NRRL B-14842
CCGACACCTTCGCGCGTTGCACGTCGGCCGCGGTGGCGACGCCGAAGCGGGTCACCTGATCGGTCCACAGTGCGTCCGGAGAGGTCGCGCGCTGCCCGATCTGGGAGATGAGGTCGGCGTTGGTCGCGTCCTTGGCTCCGGCCCCGGGGGCGGCGAGGGCGAGGTCGGCCGCGTGCTGACGGCCACCTGCATCCCGAGCGCGGCGGAGCCGGTGGCCGGGAGGGTGAAGAAGTCGCCGCCCGGCTGTCCGGACGCCGTGACGCCGGCGCGGTGCTGGGCGTTGAGCGACTCCGCGAGCGCCGTGGCGACGCGGTCGTATGTCGCGGCGAGCTGCGCCAGCATCCCGCCGTCGGCGGCCGGGGCGAGCACCGCGAGGGAGCCGCCCAGCTCTCCCCGTCGACGACGAGGGGAAGATCCGGCACCGACTCCCAGGCGACCCCGACGCGCGGAGCGCCGTCGATCGTCGCCGAGCCGGTCAGCGCGATGTGACGGGCGTCGCCGCCGGAGACCAGGGCGTTGCCGCCGAGGCGGACCGTGAGCGTGCCGTCCGTCTCCACGGTGGCCGTCGCGCCGGCGAGCCGGGCCACGTCCTCCGCGAGCAGGTTGCGGCGGTCGGTGGAGCTCGTTGGCCGATCGCCCCGAGGCCAGCGCCTCCCGGATCTCGCTGTTCAGCACCGCGATCTGGTCGGCGGCGGCGTTGACCTGACTGACGGTGCGCTCGGCGGTCCCGCGGGCGGCCGTCCACTGCGCGGCGACCGTGCGGTAGCCGCCGGAGATATGGGCGGCGAGCTCCTTCGCCGACTCCAGGATGCTCGCGGCCCGCCGCACCCGAATCCGGGGTGTTGGCGAGGTCCTGCCAGCCCGCCCAGAAGCTGGTCAGCCGGTTGGCGAGGCCCTTGTCGGTCGGCTCCGCGAGGGCCGACTCGGCAGTCGTCGCTGCCAGCGCGCGGGTGGCCCAGTAGCCGGAAGCGCCGAGGGTGTCGCGGACCCGGGCGTCGAGCAGCGCGTCACCGAGGCGGGACACCCCGTCGATCGAGACGCCGTGTCCGGGGAGCGCGCCCATGCTGAAGCGGCCCGTCTGCGCGACGGCGGCGATCGAGGAGGTCTCGACGCGCTGCCGCGTGTACCCTCGGTCTTCTGGTTGGCGATGTTCTGCCCGACCACGTCCATGCCCCGCCGTGCGGCGGCGAGGCCGCTGGCGGCGGTGGTCAGTCCACTGAAGGTCGACATGAATCCCTCTCGGTCACATCTCGGTGTCGATGATGCGGGCGGCGTCCTCGCGGGCGCGGTCGCCGCGGGTGGTGTATTCGCCGCTCTCCTGGCCGAGAGCGGCGATGGTCTCCTGCGTGGCGCGGAGCACTCCGCTGAGCTGCTCCGCGGCGGCGTCGCGCATCTGCTCGACCTCCGCTGTCAGCTTCACCAGCGCACGCATGTGGTCGGTGAAGACATCGCCCCAGGCTCCGTCCGGAGCGTGCTCGATGAGCTGACCGATCGTCGCGTCCTGAGGAGCCCCCCACTCCTCGGCGACACCGGCGACCTCGACGGCCCTGGCCAGGCTCGCCGCGCGGAGGCGGTCGAGCACCTGATCGATCTCCCTGGCCGCGAACTGGATCCAGTGCGACCGGCCGGCGGCGAGCAGCAGCTGCTGCTCGTCGAGCTTGAAAAGCAGCATCTCGAGCAGCTCGCGCTCGCGCCAGAGCTGCATCGATAGTTCGTTGGCTCCCATGATCCCCTTTGTCCCCAGCGATCCCCCGCCCCACGCGGGTGCGATCGGCCCGCCTGTTAACGGTTCATAAATCTCTATCGGCCGCCGCGCCCCTAAGGTTACTATGTGCATTGGCGGCGGTTAGTGCTCCCCATGGACATATCTCGGACCTTGTGATATGGCCATCTATCCCTCGCCATGAGCTTCCGAGTGCATCCAGAGAGGTGGATCATCCCCATGTCGTCGCGCGCTGAGCGCAACCGCCTCGTCGAGGCCAACCTCCCCCTGGTCGGCTACCTCGCTGCAGACACCCATGCTCGGGCTACCCATATCCCCCGCGAAGAGCTCGCCGCCGTCGGCGCGCTCGCCCTCGTGACCGCCGCCGACGCGTACGACCCCGCGCTCGGCGTCCCCTTCGGCGCCTACGCCCGTCGACGCATCCTCGGCGCGTTCGCCGACGAGATGCGCGCCATGGACTGGGCGTCCCGCGGCATCCGCAAGCGCATCAAGGAGACGGTCGCCGTCCGCGAGACCCTCACCGCCGCGTTCGGCCGCACGGCGACCGCCACCGAGATCGCCACCGCCATGGGCTCCCCCAAGGAGGTGGTCGTCGAGGCCCTCGCGGACGCCGCACGCACCGTCGCCCCGCTGGACGACCCCGCCACGCGCGATCTCGTCGCCGACATCCCGCTGCCGGAGGAGTCGGCGATGGTCGGCGAACGGCGTGAGGTGCTCGAACACGCCATCGGCGCCCTCCCCGAGCGCATGCGGCGCATCATCATGGCCGTCTACATCGAGGAGCGGCCCGTGAAGGAGATCGCCGAGGAGCTGTGCGTGACCCACTCGGCCGTCTCGCAGCAGCGGTCGGAGGCCGTGCGCCTGCTCCGCGACGCCCTCGACCGCTACTTCGCGGAGGGCGGCACCGAGACCACGACCACCACCCGCGTCTCGCCTGCCGCACGCGACGCCTATTTCGGCCGCATCGCCGAGGCCGCCGGCGTCCGGATCGGCGACGTCTTCCGCGCCGCCGCCCCCGCCTAACGCGTCGCATCCTCCGCCGATAGGTCAGGGCAGGAGACCACGGATGGTCTCCCGTACAACACATCACGGAGGAAACCCTCATGGGTATGCAGATCAACACCAACGTGGGCGCGCTCAACGCCTACCGCAACCTGTCCAACACGCAGAACGACCTGTCGAAGGTCGCTCGAGAAGCTCTCGAGCGGTCTGCGCATCAACCGCGCAGCGGACGACGCCGCCGGCCTCGCGATCTCCGAGGGCCTGCGTTCGCAGGTCAACGGCCTGAACGTCGCGGCTCGCAACGCCCAGGACGGCATCTCGGTCATCCAGACCGCAGAAGGCGCCCTGACCGAGGTGCACTCCATCCTGCAGCGCGTGCGCGACCTGACCAACCAGGGCGCGAACGACTCGAACAACGCGAAGTCGCGCGAGGCCATCCAGACCGAGATCTCCGCCCTGGGCGACGAGCTCACCCGGATCGCGTCGAGCACGAACTTCAACGGCATCAAGCTGCTCTCGGGCGGCGCGACGCTGACGTTCCAGGTGGGTGCGGGTGCGGTCGCCGCCGAGGACCCAGATCTCGGTGGGCCTGACCAACTTCGCCACGCTCGGCGCCGACATCAAGACGCTCGCGGCCGGCATGACGGACGCGGCGACGTACGGCGCGGCTCTGGCGGGCATCGACACGCAGATCCAGGCGGTCTCGACCGCACGTGCCGGCTACGGTGCGCTGCAGAACCGCTTCGAGTCGACCATCAACAGCCTCAACGTGTCGGCCGAGAACCTCGCCGCCGCCGAGAGCCGCATCCGCGACACCGACATGGCGTCCGAGATGGTCAAGTTCACGTCCGCGAACATCCTGTCGCAGGCGGGAACGGCCATGCTGGCCCAGGCCAACCAGGCCAACCAGGGCGTGCTCCAGCTGCTGCGCTGACCCGCGCCGCCGCACGGAATCACTCCGGGGGTCCGGGTGACGGCTTCGGCCGTCACCCGGGCCCCGCCGCACACAGAAGGGAAGCCGCATGTCGCTCTCGCTCGACGGCCTCGTGTCGGGGCTGAAGACCACCGAGGTCATCAAGGCGCTGATGGACGTGCACGCCATCCCCCGCACGCTGCTCAAGGCCAAGATCGACGACAAGAACGTCGTCATGACACAGCTGCGCACCCTCAACACCGCCGTGCAGAACCTCGCCGCCGCCGCCGAGAAGGCCGCAGCGCCTGGCGGGTCTCGACCGCTTCACCGGCACCTCGTCGTCGGAATCGGTGAAGGTCGCCCTGCGCACCGGCGCCGCGCCCGTGTCGACCGACATCGTCGTCGACCGCGTCGCCAGGCGCACACCGTCGTCTCCGCCGCCGCTTCCCGCTGGCCCGCGGACCCGCCCGTGCTGACCCTCGAGGACGCCACGGGGAAGCGCGTGCAGGTGCAGGCCGACTCCACCTCGAGGCAGGACATCGCCCAGGCCATCAACGACGCCGACACGGGCGTCCTCGCCACCGCCGTCCCCGCCGGCAAGGACGCCGACGGCACCCCCGTCTACCGCCTGCAGCTCCGGGCCGAGGAGTCCGGCGAGGCGGGACGCTTCCGCGTCTACGCGGGAGACCTCGCCGCCGTCACCGCCGGCACCGCCACGGACGTGTCCACGGAGCCCGGGGCCGCCGTCATCGCCACGGGCACGGACGCGCAGCTGCGCCTCTGGGCCGGCACCGCGGCCGAACAGGTCATCACCTCGTCCGGCAACACCTTCACCGATCTCTTCGAGGGCGTCGACGTCACGGTCTCCACCGTCTCGACGTCCCCCGTCACCGTGACCGTCGCCGTCGACAGCGAGGCCAGGGCCAAGGCCTCCGGCGAGTTCATCGCCCTCCTCACCGACATCTTCACCCGCATCGACAACGGCTCGAAGGCCACCGTCGCCGCGGGACAGGGCGAGAAGACGACGCTCGGCGGTCTTCACCGGCGACAGCACCATCCGCGGCCTGCGGACCGCCCTCGCCGACGCCATCCAGCACCCGGTGGACGGGGTCTCCCCCTCCACGGTCGGCATCTCGACCGACATGTACGGCAAGCTCACCTTCGACGAGGAGAAGTTCTCCGAGGCGCTGGCGAAGGACCCCGCGGCCGTCGGCGCTCTCTTCTCTGCGGTCGCGGCGCGTGTGGAGCAGACGGCGACGTCCTACTCGGACAAGTACGACGGGCTGCTCACCTCGCGGATCACGGGCCAGGAGAGCGAGGTCAAGAGCCTCGGCGAACAGATGGAGCGCTGGGACGTGCGCCTCGCGCAGCGCAAGGCCTCGCTGGAGCGCACCTACGCCCGCCTCGAGGTGATGCTGTCGCAGATGCAGTCGCAGTCCTCCTACCTCGCCTCGCAGATCAACTCGCTGCCGAGCAGCCGTTCCGGGTCGGACTCGTGAGCATGAACGCCGCCCTGCGCGCCCAGCAGCGGTACCGCGAGGACGCCGTCCTGTCCGCCCCGCCGGAGCGCCTGGTCACGATGCTCTACGACCGGCTCCTGCTCGACATCGAGCGCGCGGAGACGGCGCAGCGGGCGGCCGACTGGGCCGAGGCCAACACCCAGCTCCAGCACGCGCAGGCGATCGTGGCCGAGCTGTCGTCCTCCCTCACCGACGGATGGAGCGGCAGCGCCGGACTGCGCTCGCTGTACGTGTTCCTGTCGCAGACGCTGATCGGCGCCAACATCGGCCGCGACCCGGAGCGCACCATGCCTGCCGCGAGCTCGTCGTGCCGCTGCGCGACGCCTGGCACACCGCCGCCCTGGCCGTCGCGGAGGGCCGCGCATGACGGACGAGGACTGGGGCCGCGCTGCTGGACAGGCTCGAGGCGGACGCCGACCGGATCCTCGCCGCGCCGGCCGGATCCGTCGAGGTGCATGACATCATCCCCTGGGCGCCGCCGTCCTCGCCGCTCCCGCCGCACCTCGCCGACCGCGCCCGCGCGGTGATCGACCGGCAGCACGCCGCCATGGAACGCGCCCCGGTCGGAGCTCGACGGGCTGCGGCAGCACCTCGGCGCCGTCCGCCGGGTTCCGGCACCCCGCCCGCCGGATGCTCCCGCCTACCTCGATGTGGACGGGTGAGCGACCCTCCTAACGAAACCGCACGAACGGCCGACAGTCTCCCGAGAGCACGGATGGCTCGCAAGACTCGGCCAGGGAACGGCCACTTCGCCCACACACGGGGAGCCGGTTCGTGTTCGACTCTGTGACCATCACCGCACTGACGAGTGCGCTGAACGGCCTCTCGCTGCGCCAGCGAGCCATCGCGACAACATCGCCAACATCAACCCCCCGACTACCACGCCAAGCGTGTGCAGTTCGAGGCGGCGCTCGCCGACTCGATCGCCGCCGGCGACGGGGACGTGTCCGCCACGGTCGGGACCCTCGCTCGAGCCGACGCGCTTGAACGGCAACAACGTGAACCTCGACACCGAGACCCTCTCCAGCATCGACACCATGTTGCGCTACCAGTTCGCGACCCAGGCCGTGAACGGGTCGTTCTCCTCGATGCGCACCGCGATGAGGACGTCATGACCTTCGACGCCATCGGGATCGCCGGCACGGGGCTGACCGTGCACCGGAAGTGGCTCGACGCCATCAGCGACAACATCGCCAACATCAACACCGCGACACCCACCGACGGCGCGGCGTTCCGGGCACGCTACATCCTCGCCCAGACCAGCGACCAGTCCCCCGGCGTCTACGTCGCCGGGACCGTCCAGGGCGATGCGGAGGGCCGGCTCGTGCACCAGCCCGACCACCCGCTCGCCGACGCCGACGGCTACGTGCGCTACCCCGACATCGACCTGGGAGACCAGATGAGCCAGCTGATCCTCGCGCAGCGCGGATACCAGGCGAGCGCGGCGATCGTGGACCGCGCCCGCAACTCGTACGAGGCGGCGCTGCAGATCGGACGGAACGCTGTGAGCGCCGTGGCCGGCATCGAGGCCGTCGCCTCGTCCCTCGGCATGACCACCTCGCCCGTCACGGGCGCGAAGACGGGCGACGACACGGCCTTCGCGAACAGCGTCACCGGAGCGATCGACGAACTGCGCTCGCTGCAGTCCGAGTCCGACACCCTCAAGGTCGCGGCCGTGACCGGGGACCTCGACGACATCCACGCGGCGATGATCGCGTCCTCGCGCGCCGCCGTCACCCTCGAACTCGTCGCCGCCGTCCGCAACAAGGGCGTCGACGCGTTCAACGAGATCATGCGGATGCAGGCCTGATGCCCCCGGCAGTGACCGGGGCGTTCCAGCGGATGCGGCGGGTGGTCGCCGGATTCTCGCTCGCGCAGCGGACCATCGCCATCATCGGTATCGCGGTGCTCGCGCTCGGCATCATCGCGCTGTCCAGCTGGCTCAGCCGCCCCACCTACACCCCGCTGTTCTCGGGATTGAACGCCTCGGACGCGAACGCCGTGGTGGAGCAGCTGCGCTCCGCCTCCGTGCCCTACGAGCTCGCCGACGGCGGCGCCACGGTGCTCGTCCCCGAGAAGGACGTGTACGACCAGCGGCTCGCCGCCGCTTCCGCCGGGCTGCCGAGCGCCGGATCGGCCGGGTACTCGCTGCTGGACGACATGGGTGTCACCACGAGCGAGTTCCAGCAGTCGGTCACCTACAAGCGCGCGATCGAGGGCGAGCTCGCCGCGACGATCTCCGCCATCGACGGCGTCTCCGCCGCGTCGGTGCAGCTCGCCATCCCGGAGGAGAGCGTCTTCGTGTCGGAGACCGTCGATGCGACCGCCTCCGTGTTCGTGGAGACCGCCGGACGCACGACGCTCGACCAGAAGCAGGTCGAGGCCATCGTGCACCTCACCTCGGCGGCCGTCAGCGGCATGAAGCCGGAGAATGTCGCCGTGGTCGATCAGACCGGGCGCACGCTCTCGACCGTGGGCGGCGGGGCCACCGGCGGACTCGATCAGCAGGCGAGCGACTACGAGGCCCGCGTGGCCGCGAGCGTGCAGCAGATGCTCGACACCGTGGTCGGCCCGGGGAATGCGACCGTGACCGTCGTCGCCGAGATCGACCGCTCGGTGAACGAACGCGTCGAGGAGACCTACACGCCGGCCGAGGGCGCTCCCCCGCTCACCGAGGAGGTCCGTGAGCAGAACAGCAACGGATCGACCTCCGAGGCCGGGGTCCTGGGTCCGGACAACATCGCCGTGCCGAACGGGAACGGCGACGGCACTTACACGAACACCGAGGTGACGCGCACCAACGCCGTCAACAAGGCCACGGAGAGCACCTCCACTCCCGCCGGCACCCTGCTGCGGCAGTCCGTGTCGGTCGCCGTGGACGCCGGGGCCGGGGGCGACCTCAGCTCCGCCCAGCTCAGCGACCTCGTGGCCACCGCCGCCGGCATCGACCGCACCCGCGGCGACGAGCTCGCCGTCGAACTCGTCGCCTTCAGCCAGACCGATGCCGAGGCCGCGCAGGCCGCGCTGCAGGCGGCGAAGGAGGCCGAAGAGGGTGCCCGTCAGGCCGCCCTCCTGAACACCGTCATCATCGCGGCCGCCATCGCCATCCCGCTCATCGCCGCGATCGCCGCCCTCATCGTCCGCTCCCGGCGGAAGGCGCGCGGCGTGGAGGAGTTCGACCAGCTCTTCGGCGATCGTCCTGTCGAGCTGTCCGCGCTCTCGGCGGACGCGCCGACGGCCGTGCTGGAGGCGCCGACCACGCCGCTCGCCTTCCTCGAGCCGGTACCCGACCTCGACCCGGATCCCGAGCCCGAGCCCACGCAGATCAGCCTCGAGCGCCGCCGCGCCGAGATCGCCGCGCTCACCCGTCAGGATCCGCAGCGCACCGCGGAGCTGCTGCGCACCCTCATCGACGACAGGTCGCGGGTATGAGCGGACTGACGGATCGGCAGACGGCCGCGATCGTCCTGATGAACCTCGACCGCGCGCAGGCCGTCGAGGTCATGAAGCACCTCTCCGAGGCGGAGGCCGAGGCCGTCGCCGCCGAGATCATCGGGCTGCAGGATCTCGACGCGGAGACCACGGTCCAGGCGCTGGGGCAGTTCCATCGCATCGCCGCGGGGCACCTCCCTCCGGCACGCGGCGGACGCGACATCGCCGCGGGCCTGCTGGAGGCCTCGTTCGGCTCCGAGCGGGCGGCAGCCGTGCTCGGCCGGGTCGGCTCGACGTCGATGAGCGCATCGTTCGACTTCCTCGCCTCCGCCGACGCCGCCCACCTCGCCACGCTCCTCGACGAGAGCTGCCGCAGACCGTCGCCCTGGTGCTCGCCCATCTCCCCGCCGAACAGGCCGCCGCCGTCCTCGCCGCGCTGCCCGATCCGGCGCGGACCGACGTCGCCCAGGCCATCGCCACCATGGGCACCGCCTCGCAGGAGGCCATCGTCATCGTCGCCGACGCCCTCAAGGCCCGGACCGGCAGCCTCGCCTCGCGGGACAGTCCCGAGGTGCTCGGCGGCGTCGAGCCGCTCGTGGAGATCATCGGGCGGTCGGGAGCGACGATCGAGAAGGCGCTGCTGGCCAGCATCGAGGACCGCGACAGCGCCCTCGCCGAGGACATCCGCTCGCGCATGTTCACGTTCGCGGACATCGTCAAGCTCGACGACCGGGACACCCAGCGCGTGCTGCGGGGCATGGACATCCGCTCCCTGGCTCTCGCCCTCAAGGGGGCCCAGCAGCCGATCGTCGACCTCATCCGCCGCAACGTGTCCGAGCGCAACCGCGAGAACCTCGACGAGGAGGCCCGGACGCTGGGCCCGGTGCGCGTCTCCCAGGTCGAGGAGGCGCGGGCCGAGATCGTCCGGACGATCCGTGCCCTGGAGGCCGCGGGAGACATCACCGTGCAGCGGGCGGACGAGGACGAATATGTCTACTGACGCCTTCGCCCCCGCTGCGTTCCCCCGGCTCGGCGGCTCCGACCACCGGGCGGAACAGGAGCGCGCCCGCCGCCGCGGGTACGCGGAGGGACACGCCGCGGGCTTCCGGGCGGGCGCGGCCGACGCCGACGCCGCCCGTCGCGGCGCCGAGGCCGAGCTGGCCGAACGGGGCGCGCCCGCGCCGCGGACGTCGCCGCCGCCGTCGCCGCCCTGCACGCCGCCGCGCGGTCCCTCGCCGCCCGAGAGGCGGAGCTGGAGTCCGCTGCGACGAGCCAGGTGCACTCCCATGCGATCGACCTCGCGGAACTGATCATCGCCGCGGAGCTGAGCGACGCAGGAGCGTCGGCCGCCGCCGCGGCCCGCCGCGCCCTGAGCGCGACCGATGCGGCCGCCGTACGTCGCCTCCGTCTGCACCCGGACGACCTCCGCGTCCTCTCCGCGGAGGCCGGCGACGACATCTCCGGACTCACGCTGGTGCCCGACGAGACCCTCACCCGCGGCGACGCCGTGGCCGTGCTGGAGCACGGTGTCATCGACGCCAGGGTGGGGACCGCCCTCGACCGGGCGCGCCGCGCGGTCGCGGAGGCCGCGCCGTGAGCGCCTGGACGACGGTGCTCGAGGCGGCGCGTCCGGAACGGATCGGCGAGGTCTCGCAGGTCCGCGGCCTCAGCGTGCAGGTCCGCGGGCTCGACGGCGCCGTGGGGGACGTGGTGACGCTCGACGGCATCGACGCCGAGGTCGTCGCGACCGGGGAGGACGGGCTGCGCTGCATGCCGCTCGCCTCGGTCGCCGGGCTCACCGTCGGCGCCCCCGTGCGCGGCCGCGGCGGCCCGGTGAGGGTTCCCACCGGATCGGCGCTGCTCGGCCGGGTCCTGGACGGGCTCGGACGCCCCATCGACGGGAAGGGTCCGCTCGCGGCGCCGCACGTGAGCCTGGATCACGACACCCCCTCGATCATGGAGCGCGACCGCATCGACACCGCGCTCCCCCTCGGCGTGCGCGCCCTCGACACCCTCGTCAGCGTCGGCCGCGGACAGCGCGTCGGCCTGTTCGCGGGGTCAGGGGTCGGGAAGTCGTCGCTGCTGTCGATGATCGCCCGCGGCACCGAGGCCGAGGTCAACGTGATCGCCCTCGTCGGCGAGCGCGGTCGCGAGGTGCGGGAGTTCATCGAGGACGATCTGGGGCCGGAGGGACTCGCCCGCTCCGTCGTCATCGTCTCGACCTCGGACCAGCCCGCCATGGCCCGCATCCGTGCCGCGTTCACCGCCACTCGGATCGCGGAAGCCTTCCGTGACGAGGGCGCCCACGCGATCCTCATGATGGACTCGCTGACCCGGGTCGCGATGGCCCAGCGCGAGATCGGGCTCTCCGCGGGTGAGCCGCCGGCCACCCGCGGCTACCCGCCGTCCACGTTCTCCCTCCTCGCCGGGTTGCTGGAGCGCGCCGGCACCGACCGCGCCGGGTCCATCACCGGCATCTACACCGTGCTCGTCGACGGCGACGATCACAACGAGCCCATCGCCGACACGGTCCGCTCCATCCTCGACGGCCACGTGGTGCTGGATCGCGCCCTCGCCCTCGCCGGCCACCACCCCGCGATCGACGTCCTCGGGTCCGTGTCCCGCGTGGCCGGCAAGATCACGAGTCCGGAGCGCCGTGCACAGGCGGCCACCCTCCGCGCCGTGCTCGCTGCCCGACGCCGGGCGAACGACCTCATCGACATCGGCGCCTACCACGCCGGTGCCGACGCCCGCATCGATGCGGCGATCGCCCACGAGCGCGCCATCTCGGCCTTCCTCACCCAGCCGCTCGACGAGACGAGCGCGATCGAGGAGTCCTGGACGCGACTGGACGGCCTCGTCTCCGCCTTCGAGGGGGTGTCATGAGCAGAGGGTTCTCTCTCGCCGGTCTCCTGCGCGTGCGGGAGATCCAGGAGCGCGCCGCCGCGCAGCGCCTCTCGCGCGCGGTCATCGACGCGCAGCACACCGAGGCCAGGGACCGGGCCCTGCGCGCACACCTGGCCGGTACCGACACGGAGGCCGTCGACGTGCGCACACCTCGCTGCGCTCGCCGCGGCCCGGGTCTCCGGGCGGGCGCTGCTCGCCGACCTCACCGCGCTGGCCGACCTCCAGCAGGAGACGGTCGCGGAGGCGCGGTCCGCGCACGCGGACGCCCGGCGCACGCTCCGCGGCCTCGAACGACTCGCGGACAACCACGCGGTAGCCGTGCGGACGGCCGACCTGCACGCCGAGCAGGCGGAGCTCGACGAGATCGCCGCACGCTCGCGACGGAGGGGACGGCATGACCGCGCTCGACCTCCTCACCGCCCTGGATGCCCGCCCCGTGCGTCCCTCCACCCCAGCCGCACGCACCGGCTCACCCGGTGCGACCGCGTTCGCCGAGGCTGTGCGCGATGCGGTGCGGGAGACGGCATCCCCCGGTCCCGGTGCGACCGACGACCCCGGCAGCGCCGCGGAGACCACGACCGAGGCCGAGCCTGCGGCCACCGTTCCGGTCGAGGGCGCCGCGACCGTCTCACCGCTGCTCCCGGCCCCGCCGACGCCCGCGGGTGCCGGCGCGCCACTCGTGCCAGCCCTCTCCGCCGAATCGGGACGCACCTCCGGCGACGACGGAGACACCCACGGCGGTCTCGCCTCCGCGCCTCCCGTCCGCCGCCGGGCAGGACGCCCTCCTCGTACCCGGCGAGGGCACGGCGGGCGCCGCGGCGACGCCCGCCTCCGGGGAGACCGCGGGTACCCCCTCCTCCGCCTCGCCGTCCGACGCCGGGGACGCCGTGGCGGCCCCGCTCCTCCCGACGTCGGCGCCGCCGGTCGCACCGTCTCCGGACCCGGCGACCGTCCGACCGGGCCTGCGGCCCCCCACCCCGGGTCGAGAGACCGGAGAAGTCGCGCCCCCCGGCACCGCCGTCGGGAGCGGGACGGCCACAGGACCGGACGCCTCCCTGCCCCGAGTCTCCACGGCCGCGCCGGCTCGCACGTCGACCGTGCCCTCGACCTCTGCTGCAGAGGCGACGACCGCCGACGACGCGGTCCCGGTACCGGCGGCACCCTCGATCCCCGCATCGGTCGCCCCGCCGGCCGCGGCCCCGCCGAGCGTCGATCCCGTGGCCGCGGGGGCCGCTGCCGCCCCGAGCCCCGGTCGCCGCCACCGCTCTCGCCCCCCGCGGCACCGCCGAGCGCGGTCGCCGCGCCGGCCCGCCCAGCTCTCCTCCCGCAGGTGGCGGCCCCCGTGGTGTCCCTCGCCCAGGCCCCGGACGGGGACCACCGGATCACGCTGACCGTCTCGCCGGAGAACCTCGGCCCCGTGACCGTGCGCGCCCTCATCGCCGGGTCCACGATCCGCATCGAGCTGCACGCCCCCGGCGAGCTCGGGCGGGACGCGCTGCGCGCCATCCTCGGCGACCTCCGTCGTGATCTCGCGATCGCCGCTCCGCAGGCGACCCTCAGCCTCACCACGTCGGACGGCTCGCCCTCCTCGCCGCAGCACGGAGGGACGGGCGGTCAGACCGGGAACGGCGGCGCCGATGCCCAGCGGCACCAGGCGGCCGCGCGCGCCTCCGCCGTCCCGCCGACGCCGGCAGAAGTTCCACCCCCGCCCCCTCCCGCACCGCCCGTCGCTCCGCTCGGCGGCATCGACGTCTACGCCTGACCAGAGAGGACCCCATGACCACGGTCGACTCCATCACCGGCACCCTCCCGCCGGGTGCCACGCCGACGTCCGGTGTGCAGACCGGCAGCACGACCCCGGCGACCGAGCGCAAGAAGACGCTCGACTCCGAGGTGTTCCTCAAGCTGCTCGTGACCCAGCTCACCAACCAGGACCCGAGCTCCCCCATGAACACGAACGAGATGATCTCGCAGACCACGCAGCTCGCCTCCATGGAGCAGCTGACGGCGCTCGCCTCGACGAGCACCGAGAGCTTCGCGCTCAGCATGCGGCAGACCGCCGCCGCCCTCCTCGGCCAGGAGGCGCAGTACGTCGACGCCGACGGTGTCACCCAGAAGGGCATCGTCACCGCGGTCTCCTATGCGGGAGCCATCCCCACCGTGACCATCGGCGAGAAGTCGATCCCCCTCGACGCCGTCTCCGGCGTCTCCCTCGTCCCCGGCACCGCTGCCTGACCCCGCTCCCCAGAAAGGCATCACCATGCTCCGTTCCCTCTTCTCCGGAATCTCCGGACTCCGCTCGCACCAGACCATGCTCGACGTCACGGGCAACAACATCGCCAACGTCAACACGACCGGCTTCAAGGCCTCGTCCGTGCAGTTCCAGGACTCCCTCTCGCAGCTGCTGCGCAACTCGATGCTGCCGCAGCAGGCGACGGGCGGACAGAACCCGGC
>NZ_JBFLUM010000063.1:0-22379 GCF_050470785.1 Microbacterium sp. NRRL B-14842
GGCAGTGACCGGGGCGTTCCAGCGGATGCGGCGGGTGGTCGCCGGATTCTCGCTCGCGCAGCGGACCATCGCCATCATCGGTATCGCGGTGCTCGCGCTCGGCATCATCGCGCTGTCCAGCTGGCTCAGCCGCCCCACCTACACCCGCTGTTCTCGGGATTGAACGCCTCGGACGCGAACGCCGTGGTGGAGCAGCTGCGCTCCGCCTCCGTGCCCTACGAGCTCGCCGACGGCGGCGCACGGTGTCGTCCCCGAGAAGGACGTGTACGACCAGCGGCTCGCCGCCGCTTCCGCCGGGCTGCCGAGCGCCGGATCGGCCGGGTACTCGCTGCTGGACGACATGGTGTCACCACGAGCGAGTTCCAGCAGTCGGTCACCTACAAGCGCGCGATCGAGGGCGAGCTCGCCGCGACGATCTCCGCCATCGACGGCGTCTCCGCCGCGTCGGTGCAGCTCGCCATCCCGGAGGAGAGCGTCTTCGTGTCGGAGACCGTCGATGCGACCGCCTCCGTGTTCGTGGAGACCGCCGGACGCACGACGCTCGACCAGAAGCAGTCGAGGCCATCGTGCACCTCACCTCGGCGGCCGTCAGCGGCATGAAGCCGGAGAATGTCGCCGTGGTCGATCAGACCGGGCGCACGCTCTCGACCGTGGGCGGCGGGGCCACCGGCGGACTCGATCAGCAGGCGAGCGACTACGAGGCCCGCGTGGCCGCGAGCGTGCAGCAGATGCTCGACACCGTGGTCGGCCCGGGAATGCGACCGTGACCGTCGTCGCCGAGATCGACCGCTCGGTGAACGAACGCGTCGAGGAGACCTACACGCCGGCCGAGGGCGCTCCCCCCGCTCACCGAGGAGGTCCGTGAGCAGAACAGCAACGGATCGACCTCCGAGGCCGGGGTCCTGGGGTCCGGACAACATCGCCGTGCCGAACGGGAACGGCGACGGCACTTACACGAACACCGAGGACGCGCACCAACGCCGTCAACAAGGCCACGGAGGAGCACCTCCACTCCCGCCGGCACCCTGCTGCGGCAGTCCGTGTCGGTCGTCGCCGTGGACGCCGGGGCCGGGGGCGACCTCAGCTCCGCCCAGCTCAGCGACCTCGTGGCCACCGCCGCCGGCATCGACCGCACCCGCGGCGACGAGCTCGCCGTCGAACTCGTCGCCTTCAGCCAGACCGATGCCGAGGCCGCGCAGGCCGCGCTGCAGGCGGCGAAGGAGGCCGAAGAGGGTGCCCGTCAGGCCGCCCTCCTGAACACCGTCATCATCGCGGCCGCCATCGCCATCCCGCTCATCGCCGCGATCGCCGCCCTCATCGTCCGCTCCCGGCGGAAAGGCGCGCGGCGTGGAGGAGTTCGACCAGCTCTTCGGCGATCGTCCTGTCGAGCTTGTCCGCGCTCTCGGCGGACGCGCCGACGGCCGTGCTGGAGGGCGCCGACCACGCCGCTCGCCTTCCTCGAGCCGGTACCCGACCTCGACCCGGATCCCGAGCCCGAGCCCACGCAGATCAGCCTCGAGCGCCGCCGCGCCGAGATCGCCGCGCTCACACCGTCAGGATCCGCAGCGCACCGCGGAGCTGCTGCGCACCCTCATCGACGACAGGTCGCGGGTATGAGCGGACTGACGGATCGGCAGACGGCCGCGATCGTCCTGATGAACCTCGACCGCGCGCAGGCCGTCGAGGTCATGAAGCACCTCTCCGAGGCGGAGGCCGAGGCCGTCGCCGCCGAGATCATCGGGCTGCAGGATCTCGACGCGGAGACCACGGTCCAGGCGCTGGGGCAGTTCCATCGCATCGCCGCGGGGCACCTCCCTCCGGCACGCGGCGGACGCGACATCGCCGCGGGCCTGCTGGAGGCCTCGTTCGGCTCCGAGCGGGCGGCAGCCGTGCTCGGCCGGGTCGGCTCGACGTCGATGAGCGCATCGTTCGACTTCCTCGCCTCCGCCGACGCCGCCCACCTCGCCACGCTCCTCGACGGAGAGCTGCCGCAGACCGTCGCCCTGGTGCTCGCCCATCTCCCCGCCGAACAGGCCGCCGCCGTCCTCGCCGCGCTGCCCGATCCGGCGCGGACCGACGTCGCCCAGGCCATCGCCACCATGGGCACCGCCTCGCAGGAGGCCATCGTCATCGTCGCCGACGCCCTCAAGGCCCGGACCGGCAGCCTCGCCTCGCGGGACAGTCCCGAGGTGCTCGGCGGCGTCGAGCCGCTCGTGGAGATCATCGGGCGGTCGGGAGCGACGATCGAGAAGGCGCTGCTGGCCAGCATCGAGGACCGCGACAGCGCCCTCGCCGAGGACATCCGCTCGCGCATGTTCACGTTCGCGGACATCGTCAAGCTCGACGACCGGGACACCCAGCGCGTGCTGCGGGGCATGGACATCCGCTCCCTGGCTCTCGCCCTCAAGGGGGCCCAGCAGCCGATCGTCGACCTCATCCGCCGCAACGTGTCCGAGCGCAACCGCGAGAACCTCGACGAGGAGGCCCGGACGCTGGGCCCGGTGCGCGTCTCCCAGGTCGAGGAGGCGCGGGCCGAGATCGTCCGGACGATCCGTGCCCTGGAGGCCGCGGGAGACATCACCGTGCAGCGGGCGGACGAGGACGAATATGTCTACTGACGCCTTCGCCCCCGCTGCGTTCCCCCGGCTCGGCGGCTCCGACCACCGGGCGGAACAGGAGCGCGCCCGCCGCCGCGGGTACGCGGAGGGACACGCCGCGGGCTTCCGGGCGGGCGCGGCCGACGCCGACGCCGCCCGTCGCGGCGCCGAGGCCGAGCTGGCCGAACGGGAGCGCGCCCGCGCCGCGGACGTCGCCGCCGCCGTCGCCGCCCTGCACGCCGCCGCGCGGTCCCTCGCCGCCCGAGAGGCGGAGCTGGAGTCCGCTGCGACGAGCCAGGTGCACTCCCATGCGATCGACCTCGCGGAACTGATCATCGCCGCGGAGCTGAGCGACGCAGGAGCGTCGGCCGCCGCCGCGGCCCGCCGCGCCCTGAGCGCGACCGATGCGGCCGCCGTACGTCGC
Organism: Microbacterium sp. NRRL B-14842; assembly: GCF_050470785.1. Classification (NCBI taxonomy): domain Bacteria; kingdom Bacillati; phylum Actinomycetota; class Actinomycetes; order Micrococcales; family Microbacteriaceae; genus Microbacterium; species Microbacterium sp. NRRL B-14842. The sequence continues at coordinate 3,022 of NZ_JBFLUM010000063.1, forward strand.
CTCCGTCTGCACCCGGACGACCTCCGCGTCCTCTCCGCGGAGGCCGGCGACGACATCTCCGGACTCACGCTGGTGCCCGACGAGACCCTCACCCGCGGCGACGCCGTGGCCGTGCTGGAGCACGGTGTCATCGACGCCAGGGTGGGGACCGCCCTCGACCGGGCGCGCCGCGCGGTCGCGGAGGCCGCGCCGTGAGCGCCTGGACGACGGTGCTCGAGGCGGCGCGTCCGGAACGGATCGGCGAGGTCTCGCAGGTCCGCGGCCTCAGCGTGCAGGTCCGCGGGCTCGACGGCGCCGTGGGGGACGTGGTGACGCTCGACGGCATCGACGCCGAGGTCGTCGCGACCGGGGAGGACGGGCTGCGCTGCATGCCGCTCGCCTCGGTCGCCGGGCTCACCGTCGGCGCCCCCGTGCGCGGCCGCGGCGGCCCGGTGAGGGTTCCCACCGGATCGGCGCTGCTCGGCCGGGTCCTGGACGGGCTCGGACGCCCCATCGACGGGAAGGGTCCGCTCGCGGCGCCGCACGTGAGCCTGGATCACGACACCCCCTCGATCATGGAGCGCGACCGCATCGACACCGCGCTCCCCCTCGGCGTGCGCGCCCTCGACACCCTCGTCAGCGTCGGCCGCGGACAGCGCGTCGGCCTGTTCGCGGGGTCAGGGGTCGGGAAGTCGTCGCTGCTGTCGATGATCGCCCGCGGCACCGAGGCCGAGGTCAACGTGATCGCCCTCGTCGGCGAGCGCGGTCGCGAGGTGCGGGAGTTCATCGAGGACGATCTGGGGCCGGAGGGACTCGCCCGCTCCGTCGTCATCGTCTCGACCTCGGACCAGCCCGCCATGGCCCGCATCCGTGCCGCGTTCACCGCCACTCGGATCGCGGAAGCCTTCCGTGACGAGGGCGCCCACGCGATCCTCATGATGGACTCGCTGACCCGGGTCGCGATGGCCCAGCGCGAGATCGGGCTCTCCGCGGGTGAGCCGCCGGCCACCCGCGGCTACCCGCCGTCCACGTTCTCCCTCCTCGCCGGGTTGCTGGAGCGCGCCGGCACCGACCGCGCCGGGTCCATCACCGGCATCTACACCGTGCTCGTCGACGGCGACGATCACAACGAGCCCATCGCCGACACGGTCCGCTCCATCCTCGACGGCCACGTGGTGCTGGATCGCGCCCTCGCCCTCGCCGGCCACCACCCCGCGATCGACGTCCTCGGGTCCGTGTCCCGCGTGGCCGGCAAGATCACGAGTCCGGAGCGCCGTGCACAGGCGGCCACCCTCCGCGCCGTGCTCGCTGCCCGACGCCGGGCGAACGACCTCATCGACATCGGCGCCTACCACGCCGGTGCCGACGCCCGCATCGATGCGGCGATCGCCCACGAGCGCGCCATCTCGGCCTTCCTCACCCAGCCGCTCGACGAGACGAGCGCGATCGAGGAGTCCTGGACGCGACTGGACGGCCTCGTCTCCGCCTTCGAGGGGGTGTCATGAGCAGAGGGTTCTCTCTCGCCGGTCTCCTGCGCGTGCGGGAGATCCAGGAGCGCGCCGCCGCGCAGCGCCTCTCGCGCGCGGTCATCGACGCGCAGCACACCGAGGCCAGGGACCGGGCCCTGCGCGCACACCTGGCCGGTACCGACACGGAGGCCGTCGACGTGCGCACCCTCGCTGCGCTCGCCGCGGCCCGGGTCTCCGGGCGGGCGCTGCTCGCCGACCTCACCGCGCTGGCCGACCTCCAGCAGGAGACGGTCGCGGAGGCGCGGTCCGCGCACGCGGACGCCCGGCGCACGCTCCGCGGCCTCGAACGACTCGCGGACAACCACGCGGTAGCCGTGCGGACGGCCGACCTGCACGCCGAGCAGGCGGAGCTCGACGAGATCGCCGCACGCTCGCGGACGGAGGGGACGGCATGACCGCGCTCGACCTCCTCACCGCCCTGGATGCCCGCCCCGTGCGTCCCTCCACCCCAGCCGCACGCACCGGCTCACCCGGTGCGACCGCGTTCGCCGAGGCTGTGCGCGATGCGGTGCGGGAGACGGCATCCCCCGGTCCCGGTGCGACCGACGACCCCGGCAGCGCCGCGGAGACCACGACCGAGGCCGAGCCTGCGGCCACCGTTCCGGTCGAGGGCGCCGCGACCGTCTCACCGCTGCTCCCGGCCCCGCCGACGCCCGCGGGTGCCGGCGCGCCACTCGTGCCAGCCCTCTCCGCCGAATCGGACGCACCTCCGGCGACGACGGAGACACCCACGGCGGTCTCGCCTCCGCGCCTCCCGTCCGCCGCCGGGCAGGACGCCCTCCTCGTACCCGGCGAGGGCACGGCGGGCGCCGCGGCGACGCCCGCCTCCGGGGAGACCGCGGGTACCCCCTCCTCCGCCTCGCCGTCCGACGCCGGGGACGCCGTGGCGGCCCCGCTCCTCCCGACGTCGGCGCCGCCGGTCGCACCGTCTCCGGACCCGGCGACCGTCCGACCGGGCCTGCGGCCCCCCACCCCGGGTCGAGAGACCGGAGAAGTCGCGCCCCCCGGCACCGCCGTCGGGAGCGGGACGGCCACAGGACCGGACGCCTCCCTGCCCCGAGTCTCCACGGCCGCGCCGGCTCGCACGTCGACCGTGCCCTCGACCTCTGCTGCAGAGGCGACGACCGCCGACGACGCGGTCCCGGTACCGGCGGCACCCTCGATCCCCGCATCGGTCGCCCCGCCGGCCGCGGCCCCGCCGAGCGTCGATCCCGTGGCCGCGGGGGCCGCTGCCGCCCCGAGCCCGGTCGCCGCCACCGCTCTCGCCCCCGCGGCACCGCCGAGCGCGGTCGCCGCGCCGGCCCGCCCAGCTCTCCTCCCGCAGGTGGCGGCCCCCGTGGTGTCCCTCGCCCAGGCCCCGGACGGGGACCACCGGATCACGCTGACCGTCTCGCCGGAGAACCTCGGCCCCGTGACCGTGCGCGCCCTCATCGCCGGGTCCACGATCCGCATCGAGCTGCACGCCCCCGGCGAGCTCGGGCGGGACGCGCTGCGCGCCATCCTCGGCGACCTCCGTCGTGATCTCGCGATCGCCGCTCCGCAGGCGACCCTCAGCCTCACCACGTCGGACGGCTCGCCCTCCTCGCCGCAGCACGGAGGGACGGGCGGTCAGACCGGGAACGGCGGCGCCGATGCCCAGCGGCACCAGGCGGCCGCGCGCGCCTCCGCCGTCCCGCCGACGCCGGCAGAAGTTCCACCCCCGCCCCCTCCCGCACCGCCCGTCGCTCCGCTCGGCGGCATCGACGTCTACGCCTGACCAGAGAGGACCCCATGACCACGGTCGACTCCATCACCGGCACCCTCCCGCCGGGTGCCACGCCGACGTCCGGTGTGCAGACCGGCAGCACGACCCCGGCGACCGAGCGCAAGAAGACGCTCGACTCCGAGGTGTTCCTCAAGCTGCTCGTGACCCAGCTCACCAACCAGGACCCGAGCTCCCCCATGAACACGAACGAGATGATCTCGCAGACCACGCAGCTCGCCTCCATGGAGCAGCTGACGGCGCTCGCCTCGACGAGCACCGAGAGCTTCGCGCTCAGCATGCGGCAGACCGCCGCCGCCCTCCTCGGCCAGGAGGCGCAGTACGTCGACGCCGACGGTGTCACCCAGAAGGGCATCGTCACCGCGGTCTCCTATGCGGGAGCCATCCCCACCGTGACCATCGGCGAGAAGTCGATCCCCCTCGACGCCGTCTCCGGCGTCTCCCTCGTCCCCGGCACCGCTGCCTGACCCCGCTCCCCAGAAAGGCATCACCATGCTCCGTTCCCTCTTCTCCGGAATCTCCGGACTCCGCTCGCACCAGACCATGCTCGACGTCACGGGCAACAACATCGCCAACGTCAACACGACCGGCTTCAAGGCCTCGTCCGTGCAGTTCCAGGACTCCCTCTCGCAGCTGCTGCGCAACTCGATGCTGCCGCAGCAGGCGACGGGCGGACAGAACCCGGCCCAGGTCGGGCTCGGTGTGCAGGTCGCCGGCATCAGCACCAACTTCGCCGGCGGCGCCCCGCAGCCGACCGGCGTTCCCACCGACCTGATGATCTCGGGCGACGGGTTCTTCGTCGTCCGCTCCGGTGGCGAGACGCTGTACACCCGCAACGGCGGCTTCACCTTCGACGCGAGCGGCCGTCTGGTCGGCGCCGGCGGCGCGCTCGTCCAGGGGTGGACGGCGCGCAACGGCGCGATCGTCCCCGGCCAGGGCATCGGCGACATCACCCTCCCGGTCGGCGCCCTCAGCCCGGCCGCGGCCACCACCACCGCGCGCGCCACGGGCAACCTGCCCTCCGGCGCCCCGGTCGGCGAGACGCTCGTGCGCGACATCAAGACGTACGGCGCCGACGGCTCCGCCTTGACCCTGCGACTGACCTTCACGCGCAGCGCGACCGGGTGGGATGTCACGGACGGCGCGGGCGCGAGCACCGCGCTGACCTTCACCAACGGCGTGCAGAACGGCGCCGGCAGCATCGTGTCCGGCGGCGTCACCGTCGACCTGTCCGGGGTGACCGGTTTCGCCGACGTCAGCGACATCGCCATCAAGGAGCAGAACGGCAAGCCGGCCGGCACGCTGAGCTCCTACGCCCTGACGAACGACGGCAGCCTCGTCGGCACGTTCAGCAACGGCGACACCCAGGTGCTGGCCCGCATCGCGCTCGCCGGCTTCGTCAACCCCGGGGGTCTGGAGAAGGTCGGCTCGTCGCAGTTCCGTCCGAGCGGCAACTCGGGTCAGGCCGAGCTCGGACAGCCCGGCACCGGCGGCCTGGGCGGCATCATCAGCGGTGCTCTGGAGATGTCGAACGTCGACCTCTCCCAGGAGTTCACGAACCTCATCGTCGCGCAGCGCGGTTTCCAGGCGAACGCCCGCATCATCACCACCAGCGACGAGGTCCTCCAGGAGCTCACCAACCTCAAGCGCTGACCCCTCCCGAGACCCCGCTTTCGCGCCGAGGCCCCGCCGTATCCACGTGGATACGGCGGGGCCTCGGCGACAACACGGGGTTTCGGGCGCCTCAGACGTAGATGCCGCGCTGCTCCATGAAGCGCACGGGGTTCGTGTACCCGCCGTTGATGTAGACCTCGAAGTGGAGGTGGCATCCGAACGATCGCCCGGTGTCACCGGCATAGGCGATGACCTGGCCGGAGCGCACCCACTGTCCGCTGCGCACGTTGATGCCGCCCGGCTTGATGTGGGCGTATCCCGTGCTGATGCCGCCGCCGTGCTGGATGCGGATGTAGTTGCCGTAGTTCCCGTTCGGTCCGGCATAGTCGACCGTGCCGGAGTTCGCGGCGTAGATCGCGGCGCCGCAGCCGTTGGCAAGGTCCGCACCGTAGTGGAAACTCGACGAGCAGCCCTGAGGACCGCAGATGGGGGTGCGCGGGCCGTAGCTCGAGCTGCGCGCGCCGCCGTGCGGGCGGACCCAGCCACCGTTGCCCGCGGAGCCGCCGCCACCACCGCCGCCACCGCCACCGCCACCACCGCCGCTGGTCCCCCGAGCGGCAGCTGCCGCCGCCGCGGCCGCCGCAGCCGCCTCGCGCTTGCGGCGGGCTTCCTCTTCCCGCCGCCGCGCCTCGACGCCCGCCTGGTACCCCGCGACCGTCTTGGTCGTGGTGTCCTTGAGGGCCGCCAGCTGCGCCTTGAGGGTCTCGAGGTTCGCCGCCTGCTCGTCGAGTGCGGCCTGCGCGGCGTCCGCGGCCTGCTGCGCCGCGACCATCTTCTGCTCGGCGACCTGCTGCAGGCGGTCGCGCTCGTCCCGGGCGACGTCGGCCTGCGCCGTCAGCGCCTGGGCGGTGTCGCGCGCCGAGACGGCGTTGTCGTAGGTGGTCTGGTTGTACTCGAGGAACTTGTTCATCGTGCCGAGGCGCGACAGGAGTTCGTCGGCGTTGGCGCCTGACCCTGCGAAGAACAGCTCCAGAGCGGTGTCGTCCCCGCCGCTGCGGTACAGCTGGGCGGCGACCTGACCGGCTTTCTTCGCCGTCTCCTCCGCGAGCGCCGACTGCTCGTCGGCCTGAGCCTGCAGGGTCTCCGCCTCCGTGATGGCCGCGAAGTACGCCTGCTGGGCCTCGTAGAACTCGTCCGACGCGACCTGTGCCGCCGCCTGGGTCTCGGCGACCTTGCGCTCGAGGGACTGGATCAGCCCCTGGATCCGGGTGACCTCACCGGCCTTGGCCGCCTCGTTGTTCTTCGCCCGCTGGACGTCGTCCCAGCTCGGGTAGGACGCGGCGTGCGCGGCGGTGACGCCGGACCCGACGCCGAAGGCGGCGAGCGCGACCACGCCCAGCGCCCCGATCCCGAAGGCGCTGCGGCGGCTGACCGGCTGGCGCCACAGCGCGCCCCGCTCGGCCGCCGTCGGCGCGCAGCCGCATTCCTCGGCCGCCGTCGCCGCGGCCTTCTCCACGTTCCGATCCCGCACAAGGCTCCCTTCGCCCGCTGCTCATCGTCCCCCGCCCCTGATCCCTATCGGCGACGACGCGCCCGTCGTGAGGAAGATCCCCGTCCGCTCGGGCACCGGCGCTAACGACGCGCAGCGCCCGGCCGACAGTCCCCTCCGACAGCCCAGGACGGGCCGTCGGTTCCCCGCTTCCGGGCGGGGCGAGCTTTTCCAGGATGGAGCCCATGATCGTCCTCACGCGCCTGAACCGTTCCCGGTTCGCGGTGAACCCCGACCTGATCGAACGTGTCCAGGCCACGCCGGACACGACGATCACGATGGTCGACGGCGCGACCTTCGTCGTCACGGAGACGATGGACGACGTGATCGCCCGCATCACCCGGTTCCGCGCCGGTGTCCTCGCGACCGCCGCCGCGCTGGTCGCGGCCGGCACCGAGGACCCCCTGCCCGGCGCTGACGTGACGGGAGGGGACGCCTGATGGATCCGTCTCTCATCCTCGGGCTCGTCCTCGCGTTCGGCGCCCTGATCGCCATGATCAACCTGGAGGGAGCGACGGTCGGGTCGCTCCTGCTCCCGGCTCCCATGGTGCTCGTCTTCGGCGCCACGATCGCGGTCGGGCTCGCCAGCGGCACGCTGCGCGACGCCCTGCACGCCGTGAAGTCCCTCCCCCGCGCCTTCCGCGGCGAGCGGCGCACCGCGCAGAGCACGATCGACACCGTGGTCGGCTACGCGGAGAAGGCCCGCTCCGAGGGCCTGCTCGCGCTGGAGCAGGGTCTGGACGAGGAGAAGGACCCGTTCCTGCGGCAGGCCCTGCAGAGCATCGCCGACGGCACGGACGCGGAGGACCTGCGGGTGCTCCTCGAGGACGAGCTCACGTCCACCGCCGCCCGGAACCGCACCGCCTCGCGCTTCTACATGACCCTCGGCGGGTTCGCTCCCACGGTGGGCATCATCGGCACGGTGGTCAGCCTCACCCACGTGCTGGAGAAGCTCGACAAGCCGGACACGCTCGGCCCGATGATCGCCGCGGCCTTCGTCGCCACGCTGTGGGGCCTGCTGTCGGCGAACTTCATCTGGCTGCCGATCGGCGGCCGGCTGCAGCGCCTCGGCGAGCTGGAGCTCGAACGCATGACGGTGCTGATGGAGGGCATGCTCGCCGTGCAGGCCGGCGCCGCCCCCGCCCACGTCCGCGAACGTCTGAGCGCGCTCGTCTCCGACCGCTCCCCCGGCCGCTCCCGCCGCCGCGAGCAGCCCGCGGAGACGGAGGCGCACGAGGACCTCTTCTCATGAGCGTGCGCACCCGACGCCGTGTCCAGGAGTCCGAGCACAGCGGACCGGACGAGCGCTGGATGGCGTCCTACCTCGACATGGTGACGGTGCTCATGTGCATGTTCATCGTGCTGTTCGCGATGTCGACGGTCGACCAGGAGAAGTTCGAGGCCCTCAGCGCCTCGCTCGCGACGGGTTTCGGCCAGGAGCCCTCGGACGACGTCGACGTGACCAGCGGCGTGGTCGTGCCTCCGGAGCTCATCGACGACGAGGGCCAGGACTTCGCCGACACGGGCCTGGAGGCCGCGGAGCGCGAGTTCGACGAGCTGTCCGCCCTGCGCGAGCGGCTGCGTCAGGTCCTCGCGGAGCGGGGACTGGAGACCGACGTCACCTTCACGATCGATGAGCGCGGGCTGACCATCGGACTGGTGAGCGCGGAGACCTTCTTCACCACCAACAGCACGGATCTCAGTCCGGCCGCGACGCAGGTGCTGGACGCCCTGGGTTCGGTCCTCGTCTCCGCGCCGAACGAGATCTCGGTGGAGGGGCACGCCGACGCCCGCGGCTCGGTCGCACCCTTCCCGACCAACTGGGAGCTCTCGGCGGGACGCTCCACCCAGGTGTTGCGCTATCTCGTGGAGGCAGCCGGCCTGCCCCCCGCACATCTCAAATCCGTGGGCTTCGGCGACACCCGTCCGGTGGCCGCCGGGAGCACCCCCGAGCAGCTCGCCGAGAACCGCCGCGTGGACATCGTCATCCTCTCCGACGCCAGCGAGGAGGTGCGAGCGCTGATCCCTGCCGCGGGTGCTGCGCAGACCTCCCCCTGACCTGCCCCTAACGCACGCCGATCACCGCCCGATAGTCGGGTTCGTGGTGATGGATGACGGCGTGCGCTCGCGAGTGCGCGCGGAAACGGCGACCGCCGACGTCGAGGTCTACGACTTCGGCCGGGCGGCGACGCTGTCGCGCGAGCACGCCCGCACCCTGGAGCTCGCCTTCGAGACGTTCGCCCGGCAATGGTCGGCCCAGCTCTCGGGCAAGATCCACGTGCGCGCGACCATCGCCGTCGAGCACGTGGGCATGCTCACGTACGGCGAATACGCGCAGTCGCTGCCCACGACCACGACCATGATCGTGTGCGCGCTGCCGGATTCCGACGAGCGCCTGATCGTGCAGGTGCCGATCCCGACCGCGACCTCCTGGATCGTGCAGATGGTCGGCGGCCGGGTCACCGCCACCGCCGAGGACCGCACGTTCACCCCGATCGAGCAGGCGCTGATCCGGTCGTTGATCGGCGACGCGATCGATCACCTCACCGGCAGCCTCGACGGGCTGCTGCCCACCGGGGTCGCCGTCGCCGGCATCCAGTACAGCTCCCAGTTCGCGCAGGTCGCCGCCGCCGGGGAGCCGGTGATCGTGGCGCGTCTGTCGATGCGCCACGGCGGCCGGACCGTCCCCGCCAGCATCATGCTCCCCGCCTCGGTGCTCGCCGGCTTCGCGGTGCGCGCCTCCGACGCCGACCGCTCCGAGACCCCCGGTCTCGTGCGCCGCCAGGTGGAATCGACTCCGGTCGAGATCGCGCTCCGGCTGGCACCGCGGACCGTGCTGCCCCGTGAGGTGCTCGACCTCGCCGTCGGGGATCTGCTGCCCCTGCCGCATGCCGCCGACCGTCCGATGCTCCTCACCGTCGGCGATCAGACCGTCGCGACGGCGGCCGTCGGCAGTGCCGGTGCCCGCCTCGCCTGCGTCGTGACCGCCACCGTCCCCGAAACCGCCCCCGCTCAGGAGTCCGCGTGATCAGCACCACCGCCTACGAGTCCGCCGTCGCCGCCGCGTTCGCGGCGCGACTGCCCACCGCCGCACCGGTCACCGCCCGCGCCTCCCAGGCGTCCGGGGATACCGGGGAGGCCGTCGTGGCGCAGTTCGTCGGAGAGGCGAGCGCGCAGCTCGCCGTGCAGCTCCTCGACGCCGACGTGCTGGTCGACGGCCTCGGGGACCGTCCGCTCACGGACCGGCTCCTGGATGCGCTCGAGGCCGCCGCGACCGCCCTCGGCCCTGGGCTGCTGGGCGAGGCGGCGGTCGGCGACGCCTCGGCCGTCTTCGCCGACCCGCAGACCCAGCTCTTCGACCTCGTGGACCACACCGAGCGGACCATCGGCCGACTCGCGGTGCGGATCACGCATCGCCCGGCGCGTCCGACGGGAGCCGACGGCCGCCTGCACCGCATCGCGGGCGTCGAGATGGAGCTCACGGTGGAGATCGGCCGCACCCGCATGGCGGTCCGCGACGTGCTCGACCTCGAGCCGGGTCGCATCGTGGAGCTCGACCGCTCCGCGGGAGCCCCGGCGGACGTCAAGCTCAACGGACGCACGATCGCACACGGCGAGGTCGTCGTCGTGGATCAGGACTACGCGGTGCGGATCACCCGCATCCTCGAGAACGTCGAGGCCTGACCCTGGACGACCTCCTGCTCGCGCTGCGGGTCGGGCTGTCGCTCGCCGCAGTGCTCGGGCTGCTCTGGTTCCTGCAGCGCCGGGTGTCGAAGACCCAGGCGCGGCGCCGTGACGCGGAGGCGATCACGGTGCTCGGACGCCAGGGCATCGGCCCGAAGGCGCAGCTCGTGGTCGTGCAGACCGACGACGCGCGCTACGTGCTCGGGGTCACCGAGCACGGCGTGAGCGTGGTCGACCGTCTCCCCGTCCGACCCGAGCTCCGGGACACCTCGGAGACGACATCCGCGTCCGAGCGCGATCCGGTGAGCGACGACGCCGAGTTCGACCGCATCCTCGCCGCGGCCGCCCTCACCGGTAACCCGGCAGCGGGCACCGCCGCACCGGAGCTCCGTCGCCGCGTACGGCACCGCAACGACCCGCTCCGCGGTTCCATCCTCTCCCCCGATACCTGGCGGCAGACCGCCGAGGCCCTCCGGCGCGCCCGATGAGCGCGAGCCGTGCCGTCGATCGCGCTCGCGCCTCGCGGCTCCTCGTCGTCGTCGCGGGCGCGATCCTCCTGGCCCTGGTCCTCGTCGTCGTCACCGGCGGCGCCGCGCACGCCGAGATCACCCCGGACGACGGGGAGGGCGTGACGATCGACATCAACGGGATCGACGGCGGGCCGTCCGGATCGATCCTCACCCTCCTGGGGATCACGCTGCTGTCGGTGGCCCCCGCGCTGCTGCTGATGATGACGTCGTTCACGAAGATCTTCGTGGTGCTCGCCATGACCAGGAACGCGCTGTCCCTCCCCACCATCCCGCCGAACCAGGTGCTGGCCGGGCTGTCGCTCTTCCTGTCGCTGTTCATCATGTGGCCGGTCCTGACCGAGATCAACACGCTGGCCGTCCAGCCGTACATCGACGGCGCGCTCACGTTCACGCAGGCCGTCGACGTCGGGCAGGGCCCGCTGCGGGAGTGGATGCTGCACTACACCCGCGAGGAGGACCTCGCGCTGATGACCCGTATGGCCGCGCAGGACAACCCGGAGGACCCCGCGAGCGTGCCGATGTACACGCTCATCCCCGCGTTCATGATCTCGGAGCTCCGGGCCGCGTTCATCATCGGCTTCGTGATCTTCGTGCCGTTCCTCGTGATCGACCTCGTGGTGGCCGCGGCGCTGATGTCGATGGGCATGATGATGCTCCCGCCGGTCATGATCTCACTCCCGTTCAAGATCCTGCTGTTCATCCTCGTCGACGGCTGGGGGCTCATCATCAAAGCCCTCCTGGAGAGCTACGGAGGTGTGGGATGAGCCCCGAGGCCGTCCTCGACATCGGCGCCCAAGGGCTGCTGATCGCGGCCAAGCTCGCCGCACCGATGCTGATCACGGCGCTCGTGGTGGGCTTCGCGATCTCGCTGCTGCAGTCCATCACCCAGGTGCAGGAGGTGACGCTGTCGTTCGTGCCGAAGATCGTCGCCGTCGGCATCGCCCTGCTCATCGCCGGGAACTGGATGATCGCCGAGATCATCGCCTTCACGAACGAGATGTTCGCCCGCATCCCGTCTCTGCTGAGCGGATGAGCCCGTGTTCATCCCGATCGACTTCGCGTGGCTGGAGGCCACGCTGCTCGCCGCCGTGCGGATCACGGCGTTCATCATGATCGCCCCGCCGTTCTCGTACCGGGCGATCCCGGTGCGGGTGAAGGCGATGCTCTCGATCGGACTGTCCCTCGCGGTGGGTGCCGCGGTCGCCCCGGGCTACGAGAGCCTCGACACGGGGCCGTTCCTCGGCGCACTCGTGATCCAGCTCCTCACCGGTGCTCTGCTGGGCTTCCTCGTGCTGCTCTGCTTCTCCGCGGTGCAGGCCGCGGGCAGCCTGATCGACGTGTTCGGCGGGTTCCAGCTCGCCCAGGCCTTCGACCCGGCGGCGATGGTCAACGGCGCGCAGTTCACCCGGCTGTTCCACCTGACGGCGCTCACGCTGCTCTTCGCCTCCGGCGGCTATCAGCTCATCCTCGCCGGGCTCGCCCGCAGCTTCGACGCCGTTCCGGTCGACGGCATCTTCCGGGTGGCGGGACCGACCGAGCTGCTCGTCGACGGGGTGTCCCAGATGGTGCTGGCGGCCGTGCAGATCGCCGGCCCTCTGGTGCTGGTGCTCTTCCTCGCCGATGTCGGGCTCGGGCTCATCACGCGTGTGGCGCCGGCACTCAACGCCTTCGCGATGGGCTTCCCGGTCAAGATCCTGCTGACGCTCCTGCTCGCCGGTGCCGTGTACGTCGCGTTCCCCGGCATCGTCGACGCCCTCGCCACCCAGGCCTTCCGCGTGATGCAGGGGGTGACGCCGTGAGCGGGTCGGACAGCGGCGAGCGCAGCGAGAAGGCCACCGAGAAGCACCTCCGCGAGGCCAGGCAGAAGGGCCGGATCGCCCGGAGCCAGGACCTGACGGCGTGGCTCGGCATCGGCGCCGCCGCCGTCATGATGCCCGCCGCCATCGCCGCGGGGACAGGCGCCGGCACCGAGCAGCTCATCTCCCTCACCTCGCTCATGCAGGCGCCCTCACCCGACGCCGCCCTCGCGGCCCTCGGGCGGGCCCTCGCCTCGGTGCTGCCGACCCTGGGGGCGCTGCTCGCCGCGGTCGCGATCGTGACGCTGTTCGGTGCGGTGGTGCAGGGCGGCGTGCATCTGCGGAAGCTGTCCGGGCGTTACGAGCAGTTCAACCTCGTCTCCGGGGTCCGGCGGGTGTTCGGCCTGCAGGCCCTCTGGGAGGGGGCGAAGGCCCTGCTGAAGACGGCCGCCATCGCCCTCGCCCTGTGGGTCGTCATCGCCGGCCTCATGCCCGTGCTCACCGCGAGCGGCGCCCACTCCATCTCCCGGCTGCTCGGCACCGCGGCGGACGGGACCGCCGCGCTGCTGCAGACTGCGATCGCGGTGGGCCTGGTGCTCGCGGCCATCGACCTGTTCGTGGTGATGCGTCGCAACCGCAAGCACACCCGCATGACCAAACGCGAGGTGCGCGACGAGAACAAGAACTCCGAGGGCGATCCGCTCATCCGCCAGCAGCGCCGGTCGCGCCAGCTCGCGGTGAGCCGCAACCGCATGATCGCCGCGGTCGCCGGCTCCGACGTCGTGGTCGTCAACCCCACGCACATCGCCATCGCCTTGGAGTACGACCCCGGCACGTCCGCGCCCAAGGTCGTGGCGAAGGGCAGCGGGGTCATCGCCGAGCGCATCCGCGAGAAGGCGCTCGAGTCCGGCGTCCCCCTCGTCCGTGACGTCACCCTCGCCCGAGCCCTGCACGCGGCGTGCGAGCTGGGTCAGGAGATCCCCGAAGACCTCTACAACGCCGTGGCACGCGTGCTCGTGTTCGTCGACGCGCTCCGGCGCCGAGGCGCCGCCCGCGGCATCCACTCTCTCCCGTATCGGAGGACCGTATGAAGAAGCTGCTCATCACGCTCGGGGTGCCGATCGGCGTCGTCGGCATCATCATGCTGCTCGTCGTCCCGGTGCCGCCGTTCCTGCTCGACGTGCTGATCATCCTCAACATCATGTTCGCGCTGGTCATCCTGCTGACCTCGATGTTCGTGAAGAAGCCGCTCGACTTCTCGGTGTTCCCCTCGCTGCTGCTCGTGGCGACGCTGTTCCGGCTGGGGCTGAACGTCGCCTCCACCCGCCTCGTCCTCGGCGAGGCATATGCGGGACAGGTGATCGAGGCGTTCGGGGCGATCGCGGTGGGCGGCTCGCTCATCATCGGCGCCGTGGTCTTCCTCATCCTCGTCGTCATCCAGTTCGTCGTGGTGACCAAGGGTGCAGAGCGCGTGGCCGAGGTGGGCGCCCGGTTCACGCTCGACGCGATGCCGGGCAAGCAGATGGCCATCGACGCCGATCTCAACGCCGGCCTCATCAGCGACACCGAGGCCCGCGAACGCCGGGCGGAGGTGGCGGCCGAGTCCGACTTCTACGGGGCGATGGACGGCGCCTCGAAGTTCGTCAAGGGCGACGCGATCGCCGGACTCGTCATCATCATCATCAACCTCGTCGGCGGCATCGCGATCGGCCTCGTGCAGCACGGCATGTCGATCGACCAGGCGGTGAGCACCTACAGCCTGCTCACGATCGGCGACGGCCTCGTCACGCAGATCCCCGCCCTGCTCATGGCGGTCTCGACCGGCATGATCGTCACCCGCTCGACCGCCGAGGCCGAGATGGGATCGGCCGCGTCCACGCAGCTCGGCCAGTCGCGCAACGCCCTCATCATCGCGGGATGCGCGGCCATCGTCATGTCGCTCATCCCGCACATGCCGATGCTCCCCTTCCTGGTGATCGGCGCCCTGCTGCTCCTCATCGCGCAGCGCATCACCGCGACCCGCAAGCGCGAGGAGGCGGAGGCCGCACAGGCCCCGGCTCCCGCGCCGGTGGACCAGCCCGAGGAGCTCATCGAGCGCATGCGGGTGCATCCTCTGGAGATCCTGCTCGCCCCCGACATCGTCGACCTGGTCACCGGCGGACCCGACGACCTCCTCGCCCGGGTGAAGGCGCTGCGGCGCCGCATCGCACTCGACCTCGGTCTGGTCACCCCGCCCGTGCGCACGAGGGACAGCATCGAACTCCCCCAGGCGACGTACGTCATCCGCATCGCCGGTGTCGAGACCGGACGCGGCACCGCGCCCACCGGGTCGGTCCTGGCCCTCGGGCAGGGGCTGGACAGCCTGCCGGGGACCGCCGCTCTGGACCCGGTGTTCGGTCTCGAGGGCAAGTGGATCCCGATGGAGATGCGTCACAGCGCGGAGTTCGCCGGGGCGACGGTGATCGACAGGGCGAGTGTCATCATCACCCATCTGTCGAGCGTGATCCAGACGCACGCCGCCCGGCTGCTCACCCGGGAGGACGTCCGCCAGCTCACCGACGCCCTGAAGCAGGTCTCCCCGTCGGCGGTCGAGGAGCTCACGCCCGCCCTGCTCTCGCTCGCGGAGGTGCAGCGGGTGCTGCAGGGCCTGCTCGCCGAGCGCGTGCCCATCAACGACCTCAGCCGCATCTACGAGGCGCTCGCGCTCCGTGCCAAGGTCTCCACCGACCCGGAAGGGCTGATCGAGGCGGCCCGTGCCGCGCTGGGCCCTGCCATCGCCTCCCGCTTCGCCGAGGACGGCACGCTCCGGGTTGTGATGATCGCCCCGCTGCTGGAGCAGGCGATGCTGGAGAGCCTCCGTCCCGGCGACGAGGGCTCTCAGATCGTCTTCGATCCACCGCGGATGGAAGCGGTGATCGCGTCGGTGAAGCAGGCCGTGGCCGCGCAGACGGACGGCGGAGAGCCGGTGCTCGTGTGCGCACCATCGCTGCGCCCCGCCGTGCGGCGGCTGGTGTCGGCGCAGACCGACGGCCTCCCCGTGCTCTCCTACAGCGAGGCGACCGCGGCCGCCCTCACGATCGAGACGATCGGGGTGGTCCGGGACTCGTCCACCGCGTCGCTCGGGGCCGCCCCCGCCGCACCAGTAGGCTGAACGAATGCTGGTGTTGACGAGGCGGATCGGTGAGAGCGTACGCATCGACGGCGAGATCGAGGTCACGCTGCTCGACATCAAGGGCGACAGCGTGCGCATCGGCGTCAAGGCCCCGCGGGAGACCCGCATCCAGCGCACCGAGATCATCGAGGCCGTCGTCGCCGAGAACGTCTCCGCCGCCGCCGACACCGACGCGAGCGCCGCGGACGCCATCACCGCGGCACTCGCGCGCGGGCGCGAGAAGCAGACCCCCTAGGCCCGCTCGCCCCGCGGGGCGGTGGCGGAGCGCTCCGCCGCGTTCCGCACGGCGTGCAGGGTCGCGGTCAGCACGGAGCGGTCGCGCCCGGCCGCCCAGCCCGAGCGCACGCCGTCGCGATACTCGATCAGGGTGAGCGCTTCGCTCCCAGCCCCCGATCCGATGCTCGTCTGGTGCAGACTCAGGACTTCGACGGGCAGGCCGATCCCTGCGAGCGCCGTGCCCAGCGCCTCCACCGGACCGACGCCGTCATGGCGGGTCCGTGTCTCGACGCCGTCGGCGTGGAGCGTGATCGTCGTGCACCCTCCCGCGACCTCGGCCTCCGCTCGCAGCGTCGTCGGGCTCGTGCTCGCGAGGTAGGCGGCATCGAAGATGGCCCATACCTCCGCGGCCGAGACCTCGCGTCCCGTCTGCTCGGTGCGCTGCTGGACGTGACGAGCGAGGTCGATCTGCAGGCGCCGCGGCAGCTCGATCCCGTAGGCGTCCTCCAGCAGGTAGGCGATGCCGCCCTTCCCGGACTGCGAGTTGACGCGGATCACGGCGTCGTAGCTGCGGCCGATGTCCGCCGGGTCGATGGGAAGATACGGCACGCGCCATTCGATGTCCCGTTCCGCGCGGCCTTCCCTCGCAGCACGGGCGCGATGTTCCGCGAACCCCTTCCGGATGGCGTCCTGATGGGTGCCGGAGAAGGCGGTGTGCACGAGGTCGCCCGCATACGGATGCCGCGCATGGATGTCGATCCCGTTGCAGTGCGCGACCGTCCGGCGGATCTCGTCGATATCGGAGAAGTCGATCATCGGGTCGACGCCCTGCGCGTGCAGGTTGAGGGCGAGGGTCACGAGGTCGACGTTGCCGGTGCGCTCCCCGTTACCGAAGAGGCACCCCTCGATCCGCTGCGCGCCGGCGAGGACGGCGAGTTCCGCACAGGCGACGCCGGTGCCGCGGTCGTTATGGGGATGCACGGACAGGATGACCCCCTCACGACGCCCGAGATTGCGGTGCATGTACTCGATCTGGTCCGCGTAGACGTTCGGGGTCGCGACCTCGACGGTCGCCGGCAGGTTCAGGATCACGGGACGCTCGGGGCTCGCGTCCCACAGAGTCGTCATCGCGTCGCACACCTCGAGGACGAAGTCCGGCTCGGTGAGGGTGAACACCTCCGGGGAGAACTCGAAGCGGACGTTGTCGAGGTCTCCCGCGAACCGCAGCACGTCCTCCCCTCCGGCGAGGATCAGCGCGGTGAGCCCCTCACGGTCCTGTCCGAGGACGACGTCCCGCCACGTGGGCGCGGTAGCGGTGTACATGTGGATGACGACGGGATTGCGGATGCCGCGCACGGACTCCACGGTCCGTTCGATGAGTTCGCGTCGCGCCGGCGTGAACACCACGATCGTCACGTCGGCGGGAGCGAGGTCGGTCTCGGCGAGGAGCCGGACGAAGTCGTAGTCCGTCCGGGAGGCCGAGGGGTAGCCGACTTCGATCTCCTTGTAGCCCATGGCGACCATGAGCTCGAAGAACCGTCGCTTGCGGGACGGGTCCATCGGCTCGGCCAGCGCCTGGTTCCCGTCGCGGAGATCCACCGGGACCCAGAGCGGTGCCTGCGTCAGTCGCGCGCTCGGCCAGGTCGGGGTCTCCAGCGGAACGGCGACTCGGGAGTACACGTCTCGATAGCGGTTCGAGGGCATCTGCGAGGGCCGCTGCCGATTCCAGTGCGGAGCGTCGTCGGGCAGGACACCGGAGGGAGTCGAGAGGGTCGGGAAAGCGCGGGACGGGGTCATGGTCTGGTTCCTGTTCGGATCGCGGGGAGGGCGACCGACGCGTGCTGCGGCTCCACGACGAGGAGCCGGTCTGATCAGGCCCCGCCGTGGCGGCGAAGGAGGAGGAATCGGAGCGTGCGCATACGGGCACTCTACCACAACTCCTCAGACAAGCAGAGAAGTGCGTCGGATGCGAGAATGGGCCCATGACGACCGTGCGCCGCGAATCCCTCGCCGAACAGGCCGCCGAGCTCCTTCTCGCACGCATCGGAGCCGGCGAGTGGCAGGTCGGCGGCAAGCTGCCGGGCGAGACGACGCTCGCTCCGCAGCTCGGGGTCGGAAGGTCGACGGCCAGGGAGGCGATCCGGATCCTCGCGGGGCGAGGCGTGCTCGCCACACGCCAGGGCGCCGGGGTCTTCGTCACGGCCACGGAACCCGCCGCGAGTTGGGATGCCGTCCTCGATCGCGCCGACATCATCGCCGTCCTCGAGGCCCGCACCGCGATCGAGGTCGAAGCCGCGGCTCTCGCCGCCGAGCGCCGGACCTCCGCAGACCTGGACGAGCTGACGCGCACGCTCGCGGAACGTGACCGTCGTCGCACGGACGTCCGCGCGCACGTCGAGGCGGACATGGCCTTCCACCGCGCCGTCGTCGTCGCGTCCGGCAATCCCGTGCTGCGGGAGCTGTTCGACGGCTTCGCCCCCCGCTCGCTGCAGGCGATGATCGACATGCTGCGCATCCGCGGCCATCACGGCGACGATGCCGACCAGGAGGCGCACGCGCGAATCGGCGACGCTATCGTCGCGCGCGACCCGAGAGCAGCCGCCGCCCTGACGCGCGAGCACCTCGACACGACGAAGAGGCTGTTCGGCTGACGCCGGAGGGCCTGGTCACACGGCGGCCAGGTCTGTCTCCTGCGCCCGCTTCCACTGATCCCCACCGGCATCGCGCGCCCGGCACGCCGCCGATGCCGCCGCCGCGACGAGAGCGTCGTAGTCGTACCCGGCGACGGATGCCGTCGCCCAGCCGATGCTCGCGGAGGAACGGATGCCGGTCGCCGGCGCGTCCAGGTCCATGATCGACACGGATCCCAGGATCGCCCGCAGATGGAAGCGCACCGCCTCGTCGCTGCCGTGGATGAGGACGATCGCGCGGTCGTCGGCGACCCGTTCCGCATCGGCGGTCGCCGGAAGCGCGTCGCAGATGTCCGTGTGGAACGGTCCGCGATGCGTCGGAACCCGGCGCTGCTCGACGCCTCGCGGAGGTCGGCGGGATCGTCCAGGCGGACGTCGAGGACCGACCACGCGGGGTCCTTCTGCGCTGCCGCCTTGCGCAGACGATCCCTGGCACGGTTCGCGGCGCCGTCGGTCCCCGGCGGCGCGCTCTCCACCCGGACGAGGAGCACGAGCGTGAACGCCGCGCAGGTGCTCATGACGATCGTCCCCAGGGCGTTCACTCCGCGGAGCGCGCTGAGCTGCTCCTCGGTGCTCACGCCGCCGGAGACGAGGGCGGATCCCGCGCTGACGACGGCGACCACCACGAAGCCGCACGCGGCGAGCGCGAGCGGCAGGACGATGTCCCGCGTCGCCGCCTGCCCGCGCGTCAGCTCCCAGGCGAGCAGCCCGGCGAAGACCGCCATCGCCAGGAAGACGACGTGGAACACCGGCAGATACCAGCGCGTGCCCGCCGTCAGGATCAGGGCTGCGGGCACCCCGACGAGCGCGACGATGACCGGAAGCCAGGGTGCCGTG
>NZ_JBFLUM010000064.1:0-22862 GCF_050470785.1 Microbacterium sp. NRRL B-14842
GCAGCGTCGGGGCATCAGCCTCCAGCAGCCGCACGAGGAACACGGAGAACCAGTCGTCCAGCGAGTGTCCGAGCGGCAGGAACCACATCAGCCAGTCCAGCCGCAGATGATACGGAGCGAACTGCCGCGGGATCCGCCGCACGTCCCCCGGCTTCCCCGGAACTCGTACTCGCGCCAGTGCCGGCCCTCCTCGTCGTCCGACCCCTCGACGACGATCTCGACCCGCTCCCGCGTGACCGTGCCGAAGGCTCCGTAGGCGTTGGCGAGCTGCCAGCGGTTGAAGCTCGCGTTCATGAGCTGCCGTCGCGCGAAGAGGTTGCGCACCGCGGGCACGCTCAGCACGACGAAGAGCACCCCGACCGCCGAGGTCGCCACGACCCACCACAGCGGCATGCCCGACACCGTCCACGGCAGCGAGGTCTCCGGCGTCCGCTCCGGAGTCCCGATGCCGGGGAGGCCGATCGCGGAGAACCCGAGCACGATCGTGGCCCAGTTCAGCCACGCGAAGTTCCCGGTGAGCACGAGCCACAGCTGCGTCGCGATCACGATCCCCCCGGCGACGGCACCGACCCACGCGGCCCCTTCGACAGGCTCAGGGACCCAGCCAGCGCTGTCGGGGAGCCAGAGGGACAGGATCGGCGCGAAGAGGAAGAACGGCACGACGAGCTGCGCGACGTGGTTGCCGACCACCTCGAGCTTGTGGAACCACCGCGGCAGCAGATGCGCCTGGCGGCTCAGCGGCCCGGGCATCGGCTGGGTCTCGTGGTGGAAGGTCATCGCGGTGAGGTCGCGCCACTCGCGTCCGCCGCGGATCTTGATCATCCCGGCGCCGAACTCCAGCCGGAACAGCAGCCACCAGAACAGCACGATCACCACAGTCGGCGGCGGCTGGTCGTTCGAGCCGAGGAACGCCGCGAGGAACCCCGCCTCCAGCAGCAGCATCTCCCACCCGAACGAGTAGAACGTCTGCCCCACGCTCACCACCGACATGTAGCCGAACCACAGGGCGAGGAACGCGAGCATCGGCACCCACGGCGGTCCGAGCTGGGGAACCCCGACGACGAGCAGCGCGGCGACGACGATCCCCGCCAGGACAGGGCCACCAGGCGCCGGTCGGTGTAGCGGACGCGGGTGAAGAGCGTGGGGTGCAGCAGCTTCCGGCGCTCGCGCTTCTGCGTCACCCAGTCGAGCAGCACGGGCGCGGGCAGGAGCCCATGCTCGCCGAGGAGCGGACGGAACTGGTTCAGCGTCGAGACGAACGCGACGAGGTACAGCGCCGCGATGCCCCGCTGCAGGACCTCGCGGGCGAACCCGAAGTCGACCGCCGCGAACCCGTCCACGGCCACAGGCTACGCCGCGACCCGCCGGCCGATGAGGGGGTTGCGCGTTCCGGAGATCAGTTCTGCATCGCGATCTGCTGGCCCTTCACGAGCGGATACGCCGCGAGCTCGGAGCCGTCGAGATCCTCCTTGTGCATGTCCACACCCGTGATCTGGCTGTTCTCGTAGGTCGTGTAGTAGTACACGCCGGTCGCGGTGTTGGCGCACGACGAGTAGATGGTGATCTCGTACTTGTCCTCGTCGCCGACCTGCACGCACCCGCGCTGCTGGGCGACAGAGCCGAGGATCTGGAAGAACTGGCTGATCGACTCCGACTCCGACGTCCCGCACACCGAGTTCATGCGTGTGAACACCGCCCTCACGAACCGTGACGACGACGACAGGTCGCCCGGCAGGCCGATCCCGCCCATGCCCCGGCTGTAGAGGTCCATCGGGACGTCCGAGGCGAAGGTGTTCTCCGGCTGCCGCTTCGAGAGGTGCTGATAGTCGTTGAGTCGGAAGCTCTGGATGTCGAACGTGGGATTGTTCGTGAGCACGCCCCACGGGTTGTCATACACCCTGAGGCCGTCGCGCACGCTCTCGACCGTGATCGACGCGCTCTTGTCAGCGATGATCCAGTGCAGCGGCGACAGCGGGAACTCCGGGCTGAAGTTGATGTCCACGAGACTCACCGACCGCAGGGCCTCTTTCACCTCGGCCACGGTCTCGAACTGTCCGAGAACCCAGGGGATGAACTCGAACGGCGTGACCTCGGTGTCCCCCGACCCCGGTGCCGGATAGTGCGCGTTGTCCGGGAAGTTGAGCCCGGCCATGCCGAGCCCCTTCTCGTTGACGGCGTCGTAGTAGAGCGGGTAGCCGTCGGCGATCGTGGCGATCCCGATGATCGCGTGATGCGTCGGCAACGACGGCAGCCGGTGGAACGGGAACGGGAAGTTCCGCGGCGTGACGGTCACCGTCTCGTTGTAGGAGAACTCCAGATCGAGGTTCCTCCCGAAGTAGTGGTCGGCGGTCGTGAAGCTCAGTCCTGTGCACATCGGTCTCTTCCCCCCCTCCGCGACCCGGGCGGGTCGGCGAGTGCGGGCCATGCTTCCACCTTCCGGGCGTGAGCATAAGGGGGCTCACCCACGACGAAGGAGGGCCTCCCGCTGCGGGAGACCCTCCTTCGAGACGTGCGACGGGTGTCAGATCTCGCTACCGGCTCCTCCCGACGACCGGACGATAGCTCCGATCCACAATGTGACGTTCACTCCCGCGACGATGCAGAGGATCAGCGGCACCCACCCCGCAGCACTCGCTCCATCGACGAAGACCAGCAGAGCGAGGAG
Source organism: Microbacterium sp. NRRL B-14842 (assembly GCF_050470785.1). Classification (NCBI taxonomy): domain Bacteria; kingdom Bacillati; phylum Actinomycetota; class Actinomycetes; order Micrococcales; family Microbacteriaceae; genus Microbacterium; species Microbacterium sp. NRRL B-14842. The sequence continues at coordinate 2,666 of NZ_JBFLUM010000064.1, forward strand.
GGCGACTTCTGAGAGCATGAGCCCCCACAGCGTTACGTGCACCGCTCGTATATGGCGAAGGTCGGTCGACATCAAGGCGCCCGTGGACAAAACCATCAGCGCCGCTAACAACATATTGGTCATGGTTTTCTCCACCGCAGGAGACCCTTTCACGCTAATTGGGCACGCAGAAGTAGCCGGACCGCATCACCGTAGGGGCGAAGGGCAGAACTCCAGTCACCCAGGTGTGCCCTACCCAAACACCACGGCTCTTGATGTTGCAGACATTAAGGAGTGCCGCACCGAAGCCAAGGAGCGCGCCTGCCAAGGATGTGACGTTAACCGCCACCCTGATGGTGATCGACAACCTGGACGAGCTTGCTGCCGGAGACTTCGTAGTGCGTCGCGATGCGCTGGCCTCTCGCATCCGTAGCCCACGGTGTGCCAATCCTTCCGATCATTGCGGTGAGTACCCCAGTGCCGTCGTCCACGGCAGTTCTGCTCAATGAAGCCGAGCCGTCCTCGTTGATCGCGATATCCACATCGTCGGGCAGCGCATACGACAAGCGTCCGGGCGCATCCGGGCCGGTGATGACCGTGCTAATGCGCAAACCACCCTCAAGTGCCTGAATCACCCCGGTCACCTCTGACCCCTCGCCCACCGCGCTCCCGTCCTGTGCAACGGACACCTCAGCGCTTTGAACCTGCTCAGGCAGACCGATCGTGAGGCCCGTCAGCTCCCCTCCCCACGTACCGGCCGGCGAGATTTCAATCGGGTCCGAGAAGGCGCGAGGCACGGATACGGTTGCGTCCTCCCCGGCTGAGACGAGCGCTCCGTTCAGAGGCTGCAACGGCACCTGCGTCACTTCATCTGCCTGCGGATGGATCTCCGCGGCGGACGAGACGACATCCACGGCTTCCTCCGTACCGTCGATTTCAAACGCGTTCGCTGCCACACCCCCGGAGGAAGCGAGCATGGCGACTATCACGACGCTCGCGATACCGACGCGCGGGAATCGGTTCTGTCGATTCATCAGATACCTCTTCTTGTATCGAGTTCAACATCCCGCCTGTACAGGACAGTACCCGGGCTGTCGTAGGCGCGCTGTCCCCCCTTCGGGGGACAGCGCGATCAGACCGGACGATCGGAATAGCTGAGCGCGACCATGACCGTGACCGCGAGCGAAAAGGGTCGCCCACGACGAAGGAGGGCCTCCCGCTGTGGGAGACCCTCCTTCGAGACGTGCGACGGGTGTCAGCTGGTGACGGTCCAGTCGAACTGGTCGCCGTACTCCTCGAGCCACGCGTCGACCGCGTCGGCTTCCTTGCCCTCGCCGTACTCGTTGACCACGAGGTCTTCGAGCGCGCCGTACTGCTCGTCGTCCAGCTTGATCTTCTTGATCAGCTCGGCCGCCTCGGGGAACTCGTCCGCGAAGCCCGTGGTGCCCAGGAAGTGCAGGCCCTCGGCCTCGCCCATGGCACCCTTCGGGTCCTCGAGGTCCTTCACGGGGAAGGCGTCGTTCGCCCAGAACGGACGCCACAGCGTGACGACGATGTCCTCCTTCTTGTCGGTCGCGGTCTTCAGCTCGGTGAGCATCGCCGCGGTCGACGAGGTGACGAGCTCGTACTCGCCGTCGAGGCCGTACTCGGGCATCATCTTCTGGGTCTGGGCGGTCAGGCCCGCACCCGGCTCGATGCCGTAGATCTTGCCGTCGAAGTCGGCGCCCTTGCCCGCGAGGTCCTCGATCGAGGTGAGCTCGGAGTACTCCGGCACCGCGAGGGTCAGCTTCGCGTTCTTGTAGTACGTGCCGAGGTCTTCGATGTCGTCGCCGTAGGTGTCCATGTAGGAGGCGTGGGTGAGTTCAGGCCACGCCGACGGGTACATGTCGACGTCGCCCTGCGCGAGTCCGGTATAGAGCGGGCCGGCCTCGGTGAGCGTCTTCATCTCGACCGTGTAGCCGATCTTCTCGAGCTGGTCCTGCAGGAGGTAGGCGGTGCTGAGGCCGTCGGTCCAGGAGGGCAGGAACCCGAGGGTGATGGTGCCCTTGTCCTCGGCACCGTCGCCGCCGCCGCTCGTGCCGCCGGCGCCGTCGCCGCTGCATCCGGCGAGGGTGAGCGCTGCGGCTGCACCGAGGGCGGTGATGGTCAGGATCTTCTTCTTCATGTGACTCTCTCTCTTGCGTTCCGTATGTGATTCAGGAGGTGCGGACGAGGCCGCGGGACAGCTGTGCCGGGATCGAAACCGTGCCGGGAGCCGCGCCCCGGCGCCCGTTTTCCATCCCGCACCGGACGAAAGGGGTGGGGGACGGAAACGGGGGCGCGGGACAGGGGCGCTCAGGCGCGGGCGAGCTCGGACTCGGTCGGGGCGGAGTCGGCGGGCGCGGAGGCAGCGGGCTCCGACGCCACGGGAGCGGAAGGCCGGGACGAACCGCGACGCTTCAGCATGCCGAGGAGCGAGGAGCGGTTCTCGCCGGGCGCGCCCAGAGCGGCGGTCACCCGGTCGAGGAACACGGCGATGAGCACGACGCCCAGTCCTGCCTCGACACCCTTGGGGATGTTGATCGTCGAGATCGCCTCGACGACCATCTTCCCGAGCCCGTCGGCTCCGGCCATACCGGCGATGACCGCCATCGACAGCGCGAGCATGATGACCTGGTTCACGCCGGCCATGATGGTCGGCATCGCGAGCGGCAGCTGGATCCCGCGGAGGATCTGACTCGGCGTCGCTCCGAAGGCGTGTCCTGCCTCGACGGTCTCGGCGTCGACACCGCGGATGCCAAGCTCGGTCAGGCGCACGCCGGGAGGCAGCGCGAAGATCACGGTGGCGACGAGTCCGGGCACCACACCGATGCCGAAGAACACGATCGCCGGGATCAGGTACACGAAGGCCGGCATGGTCTGCATGAAGTCGAGCACCGGCTTCAACGTCGCGCGCACCGTCGCGTTGCGCGCCGACCAGATGCCCAGTGGCACCGCGATCAGCACGGCCACGACGGCGGCGACGAGGACCAGCGCGAGCGTCTGCATCGCCGGGACCCAGAGGTCCATGGCGACGATGAGCCCGAACGACAGGATCGTGCCGATCGCGAGCTGCCACGACCGCACGACCCAGGCGATCAGCGCAGCGATCACGATGATGACCGCGAAGTGCGGGGTGAGGAGCAGGCGCGTGAGGCCGTCGACGAGGAAGCTCACCACGAACGAGACCGCGTCGAGCAGGCCGTCGAGGTTGGCGGTGATCCAGTCGACGCCGGCGGCGACCCAGTCGCCCACGGGGATGCGGAAACCGTCCATCAGCGCACCTCCTCCGTGTCGACCTGGGCCTCTGAGCCGAACCCACCCTGGGTCCCTGAGCTCGTCGAAGGGCCGGGCTCGGCCGTCCATCCGTCGTCGAGCACGGCGTCGATCTCGGCCTGGGGCATGGGGGTCATCGGCAGCAGGATCTCCTCGGTCGCTCCGGGCCCGGGACCGAGCGCCGCGAGCAGGGTGACGCGCGGGATCACGCCCGCGAGGCGGCCGTCGGCATCCGTCACCGCGAGGGGCAGCGGCGACTCGACGGCGGGGACGAACAGGTTCATGAGGACGTCGTCCTCGCGGACGCTCTGCAGCACCGGCTTGATGATCGAGTCGAGGCGCGTGGCGCCCTGACGGACGAGCTTCACGGCGTCGCGGTCGGTGACGACGCCGACCAGCTGGCGATCCTTGCCGACCACGTAGGTCGCCGACATGTAGGCGTCCCGCATCTGGCGGAGCGCGGTGCGGGGACCGGCCGACTCGGCGACGACGGGGCGCGGACGCTCCATGACGTTCGCGGCGGTGAGCACGCGCGCGCGGTCGACGTCCTGCACGAACTGCTCGACGTAGTCGTTCGCCGGGTCCATGAGGATGTCCTCCGGCGTGCCGATCTGCACGATGCGCCCGTCGCGCATGACGGCGATGCGGTCGCCGAGGAACATGGCCTCGTTGAGGTCGTGCGTGATGAAGACGATGGTCTTCTGGAGCTTCTGCTGCAGCTCCAGGAGCTGCTCCTGCATCTCGCGGCGGATCAGCGGGTCGAGCGCGCTGAAGGCCTCGTCCATGAGCAGGATGTCGCTGTCGGCGGCGAGGGCGCGGGCGATGCCGACGCGCTGCTGCATACCGCCGGAGAGCTCGGAGGGCAGCTTGTCGCCCTGGCCCTCGAGTCCGACGAGGGCCAGGATCTCCTCGGCCTTGGCCTGGCGCTCGGCCTTGCCGACCCCCTTGAGCTCGAGCGGGTAGGCGACGTTCGCGGCGACCGTGCGGTGCGGCAGCAGCGCGAAGTGCTGGAACACCATCGAGATGCGGTCGCGGCGGATCTCGCGCAGGCGCGCGGCCGGGATCCCCGTGATCGGGTCGCCGCCCACGGTGACGATGCCGGCGGTGATGTCGTGCAGGCCGTTGAGCATGCGGATGATGGTCGACTTGCCCGATCCGGACAGGCCCATGATGACGAAGATCTCACCGCGGTTGACGGTGAAGCTGGCGTCGATGACCGCGGCGGTCCCCGCGTCGGCGACGGCCGTGCGGCTCTCCCCGGCCTTCAGTCGGCGGACGGCGGCGCTCGGATTCCTCCCGAACACCTTGTACAGATGGCGCGCTTCGAGTGCTGTTTCGGACACGTTTCCCCTGCGGCTCGGCCTTCGGGTGGCTGAGCCTGCTTCGGTTACGCCCGGGTGATCCTCACGAGGCCGTTCGACGTCTTCGCTGTGGCGGCACAGGCGGCGGATTTCGGATCCGCCGCAGAGGGGATCGACCGTACGCCCACGCCTCTTCGCCGCACAGCTCATCGAAGGAAGGACGTGACCGCGGACTGGTCTATGGGCCGTCAGGCCCGCAGACCAACGTAACGAAATGGCCGGTCAGCGGCAAATCCTGCTCCACGGACGTACCCGGGTTTCCGCCGCTGACCGGGGGATAGTACGAGCGTCTAGCAATCTCGGTGCGGCGTACTCACGGGCGCCGGACGGTGCGCGTCACGGTGAACTTCGGGGTGCGCCGGAGCTGGTCGGTGGGGCCGACCAGACGGCTCATCTCGGCCCGGTGGCCGAGGCTCGAGTTGTACACCGTGAACAGCTCCCCGTCCGGTCGGAGCAGACGCGCGGCGGCCTCGAACAGGCGGGTCGCGGCGCCGGTGTGCACGCTGGCGCCGAGGTGGAACGGCGGATTCAAGAGCACCGTGTCGAAGCTCCCCGCGGCGAGCGCCGAACCCGCGTCGTCGTGCGTGACCTCGACCCGGCCGGCCACGCCGTTCGCCGACGCGGTGGCACGGGCGGAGGCGACGGCGGCGGCCGAGCGGTCTGTGGCGACGACGCGGTCCCGCGGGTGGGCGAGCGCCCAGGACACGGCGAGCGCTCCGGTCCCGCAGCCGAGGTCGAGCACGCGGCGTCCGCCGTTCACAACTCCGGAAGAACGGCTGCTCTCGCCGCCGTTCCGCTCGTTCTCGGCGCGTGTCACCTCTGTTCTCCTGAGTTGTGAACCATCGAGGTCGAGCACCTCGAGCAGGACCCGGGTGCCGATATCGAGGCGGGACCCGGCGAAGGCGCCGCCGTGGGCCACGAGGACGAGGTCGCCGTGCCGCGCGGTGACCGGGAACGGCGGCGACTCGGGCACCGGGAGCGGCTCGGAGGCGACGAGCAGCCGCGACTTCCGCTCGGCGCGCTGCGCCTGTACCCGGGCGAAGCTCCGCCCCAGTACCTCGTTCTGCGCCAGAGTCATGTGCTTCACCCGACCGCCGGCGACGAGCACCGCGTCAGGCGCAGCCCACCGGGCGACCGCATCCGCGATCTCCTCCAGTTCGGCGAGGGCCTTCGGGAGCTGCAGCAGCACCAGTTGCGCACCGGCGAGCAGGCTCTCGTCGAGTTCGTGCGGGGTGAACCCACCGATCCCGAGCTCCTCCGCATTGCGGGCGAGCGCGCGGCGTCCGGTCGCGAGATCCTGGTGCACACGGATCCCGCGCCGCCCGGCCGCCGTGAGAGCGAGCGTGATCGCGCCGTACTCGTCTCCGATCACGACCGTCTCGGACCCTGGCACGTCGAGGGCGAGCGCCCGTTCCACGAGCAGCAGATCGGTCGCATCGTGGGCCTGGAGGTTGTCCGCCTCGACGTCGGGCCAGCGACGCAGACGACTGTAGGGGAACTCCGGCACCAGCCCACTGTACGCGGCCGCCTCACCCTCTCCCCGCGCACAGCTTCGGAGCTGACGGCCGGCACGCCGCCCAGAACCGCCCGTCAGGCGGCGTGTCGACAGAGATCTCCGAAGCTGTGCCTGCCCGCGAAGGAGAGGGTTGACACGGAACCGGGTCCCATGGTTACTTAGTCAAGTAAGTAACCCAGCAACCATGGAGGACTCGTGATCGAAGAAGGCAAGCCGCTCTTCCTCCAGATCGCCGAGCAGATCGAGGACTCCATCCTCGACGGCTCGCTGGCCGAGGAGGCGCAGGCCCCTTCGACGAACGAGCTCGCCGCGTTCTACCGCATCAACCCCGCCACCGCTGCGAAGGGAGTCGCCATGCTCACCGACAAGGGAGTGCTCCACAAGCGCCGAGGCATCGGCATGTTCGTCTCGGAAGGCGCCAGGGAACTGCTCCTCGGCGAGCGCCGCGCGGCCTTCGCCGACCGCTACATCGACCCGCTCCTCGCGGAGGCCCGCACGCTGGGTCTCGGCGCGGAAGACCTCGCGGACCTGCTCCGGCAGCGCGCCGCATCCGCCCCCACCCCAGAAGGGAAGAACCCCGCATGACCGCCGTCATCGAGGTGCAGAACCTCACCAAGCGCTACAAGGAGAAGAGGGCGCTCGACAACGTGTCGCTCTCGCTCGAGGGAGGCTCGATCTACGGGCTCCTCGGCCGCAACGGTGCCGGGAAGACGACACTCATGTCGATCCTCACGGCGCAGAACTTCGAGTCCTCCGGCACTGTGAAGGTGTTCGGCGAGCACCCGTACGAGAACGCCCACGTGCTCGGCCGGATCTGCTTCGTCCGGGAGAGCCAGAAGTACCCGGACGACGCGACCCCGCGGCACGCGTTCGCCGCCGCGCGCCTGTTCTTCCCGCACTGGGACCAGGACCTCGCGGACGAGCTCATCGCGGAGTTCCAGCTGCCGATGAAGCAGACCATCAAGAAGCTCTCCCGCGGGCAGCTCTCCGCGGTCGGCGTCATCATCGGCCTGGCCTCCCGCGCCGAGATCACGTTCTTCGACGAGCCCTACCTGGGGCTCGACGCCGTCGCCCGGCAGATCTTCTACGACCGGCTCGTGGAGGACTACGCGGAGCACCCGCGCACGATCATCCTCTCCTCGCACCTGATCGACGAGGTCGCGAACCTCATCGAGAAGGTCATCGTGATCGACAACGGCCAGATCCTCCTGAACGAGGACACCGATGCCGTCCGCGACCGCGCCGTGACCGTCGTCGGCGACGCCGCCAAGGTCGACGCCTGGACCGCCGGCCGCGAGGTGCTGCACCGGGATGAGCTCGGCCGCGTCGCCTCGGTCACCGTGCTCGGCACCCTCACCGCCGACGACCGCGCCGATGTGCGGGCCGCGGGTCTCGACCTCGCCCCCGTCTCGCTGCAGCAGCTCATCGTCCGCCTCACCCAGAAGGCCGAGAGCCGCGGCGCCACGAGAGCCGATGCCACCACGGAAGGAGTCCGCTGATGCGACGCACACTCAACGTCATCCGGCTGCAGCTCATCAACCGGCAGACCTTCGTCTGGGTCCCGCTGATCATCCTCGGCTCCGCCGTCGTGATCTCGGTCCTCATCTACGCGATGATCCCGGGCGATGCCCCCAAATACGGCGGAGGCGGCCAGGCGCCGCTGTGGTACTTCTTCGCGATCGGTCTGTCGGCCATGACGCTGACCTTCCCGTTCTCGCAGGCCATGAGCGTCACCCGGCGCGAGTTCTTCATCGGGACGCTGCTGACCGCGATCCTCGGGAGCGCACTGCTCGGGGTGCTGTTCCTCCTGGGCGGTGCGATCGAGCTCGCCACCAACGGCTACGGCGTGAACGGCTGGGTCTTCCACCTGCCGTGGCTGTGGGAGGCCGGCCCGCTCGGCGCCTTCGTCGTCTACTTCACCCTCGCCCTGTTCTTCTTCGTTGTCGGGTTCACCGGCGCGACCATCTACAAGAGCTGGGGTCCGATGGTCCTCACCATCGTCGGCGTCGCCCTGGCGCTCCTCCTCGTGGGGGTCGTGTACTTGGTGACACGGCTTGAGCTGTGGGGCGACGTGTGGCTCGGCATCCTCGACCTCGGCGCCGTGGGCCTCGCGCTCTGGGGGCTCGTGGTCGTGGCCGTCCTCAGCGTCATCTCGTTCCTCGCGTTCCGTCGGGCCACGCCCTGACGTGAGGATCCGAATCCGCTGATGCCGCGGCTGCGCACCCCGCGCGGTCGCGGCATCCGCGTCCTACCGCCTCTACCCGGCGGCCCGAGCCGGGGCAACCCGGTGGCCGCGGGCGGCCCTCGGCCCTATCCTCGCCAGAGAGGACCACCCGACCGCCGCGAGGAGAGGATGACGTGACGCCTGACCTTTCGCGCCTGCGCGTCCGCGAGCGCCGCTCGTACGTCGCCCGCACCATTCGCGAGGCGGTCCGACCCGCCCGCCTGCTCCTCGTCGTCAAGACGGCGCTCGCCGTGGGGCTCGCGTGGACCATCGCGCCGCACATGCCGGGAGTCACCGACGAGTACCCGTACTACGCACCCCTCGGCGCGCTCGTGAGCATGTATCCGACGCTCATGGGGTCCATGCGGTCGAGCCTGCAGACCCTGTTCGGCCTGGCCACCGGTATCGGTCTGGCCGCGGTGATCGTGCTCACCGTCGGACCGACGTGGTGGACGATCCCCCTCGTCGTCGGGCTCGGCGTCCTCGTGTCCGGCACCGGCTGGTTCGGCGTCGGCAAGGAGTACGTCCCGATGGCGGCGCTGTTCGTGCTCATCATCGGCGGTCAGAACGCGGACGACTACTCCGTCGGCTACCTGGCCCAGATGGGGGTCGGAGTCGTGATCGGCCTGGTGGTGAACCTTCTCTTCGCACCCGCACCGCTCATCGGATCGGCGGAGGCGCGGGTGGACGAGTTCCGCCGACAGCTCGCGGGACACCTGCACGACATCGGCTCCGCGGTCTCCGAATCCTGGCCGCCGGAGACCGCGCAGTGGGCGGACGATGCCGCCGCGCTCGCCGAGACCACTGCCGACCTCCGTGCGGCCCTGGCCGAAGCCGACGAGAGCGTGCGCTACAACCCCCGAGCCCGCCGTCGGCACGCGGGAACCGCCCACATCCACGAGCAGCTCTCCACCCTGGACCGGATCGCGCACCTCATCCGCGACATCGCCGACGCCACGGCCGACACGATCTGGGAGCGCCCCGCCGGCATGCCCCTGGACCCCGCGCTGCCCGAGCCGTTGTCCGCGGCCTGCCACGCCGTCGCCGACGTCATCGCCGAGGACGACCCCGCCTCGAGCGCGGCGCACCGCCGTCGCGGCGAGGCGGCGCGGGCGATCCGGCTCCTGCTGGAGCGCGTCGACGACCGCACGTTCGACGTCCGCAGTTCGATGGGACCGGGCGTGCTGACGGCGATGCACCTCCGCCGCATCCTCATCCTCAGCGGCGAGCGCCCCGACGACGACGACGAGTGACTCAGATGGTGTCGTCGGCGACGACGATGTCCATCTGCCAGTACCGGCCGGTCGGGTCGGTGTCGTCGTGCGCGGCGTCGGCGGCGGAGAGCACGTCGTTGATGTTGTGCATCACGTCGTCGAACTCGGCCTCCGTGAGGCGGATGGTGCGCTGCACGAATGACGCGTGCACCTCGGCCGTGCGGCCGGAAACGTACTCCGGCGTCCAGGCCATCACCCGCCGCACGAGGTCCTGGTGGTCTTCGGCGAGCGCCGCCACGACGGCCCCGCCGAGCGCCTCGTCGGGCACGGGGTTCTCCGGACCGCCGACGTTGAGGGCCCCTTTGCGGCCCGTCCACACGCGGTCGCGGCGGTCCCTGGCCTGCTCCGGCGCCTCCTCGATGAGCCCCGCCTCGGCGAGCACTCGCAGGTGGAAGCTGGCGCTGTTGGCGGGCACATCGAGCTCGCCCGCGATGTCCGCCGCGCGCAGGAATCCCCGCCGGGCGATCAGGCGGAGGATCTGTCGGCGCAACGGGTGCGAGTAGGCCTTGAGCATGGCCGACGTCATGAAGGCGGCGTCCTCCCGGGAGGTCGTTTCCGCGTCGTCGGCCATTCCCCGATCCTAGTCACGCAATTCCGCACGAATAGTTGCGCAATTAGTCTTGCGCAACTATCGTCGAGCCATGACGATGACGCCCACCCCCCACCGCCTGTCGCGGAACACGCGTTACCTCACCTGGCTCATCAGCGACACGAGCAAAGGCCTGGCGTCTGCCCTGTTCGGATTCGCCGTGCCGCTGCTCGCGCTGATCATCACGAACGACCCCGCGCAGGCCGGCGTCATCGCAGGTGCGGGCATGGTGGCCCGCCTGCTGCTCACGCTGGTCGGCGGCATCCTGGCGGACCGGCACCGGCGCATCGTGCTCATGCTCGTCGGCTCGATCCTGGGGATCGTGATGGCCGGAGCCTTCACGCTCCTCGCTCTCGGCGGCGCTCTCACCTTCGCGACCCTCCTCGTGATCGACGTGCTGTTGGCCGCACGGAGCGGCCTCTTCGACGTCGCCGGCGAGAGCGCATTGAAGGAGATCGTCCCGGATGACGCGATGGGGCGGGCGCAGGCCGCGAACCAGGGGCGCGACGCCGCCCTCCAGCTCGCGGGCGGACCCCTGGGCGGGCTGTTGCTCGGCGTGGGCGGCTGGCTCGTCGGTGCCGTCATGACCCTCTGCCACCTCGTCGCGGCCGTGACCGCCGGGTTGCTCGGCCGTCAGACCAGGCGAGCGGGCCTCGCCGACACCGGTGCCGAGGAGGACGCGGACCTCGACGCGCCCACCACCCGCCCGAACGCCTGGCGGGAGTTCCGGGAGGGATTCGGCTGGCTGCTGTCCCGCCCCGACCTCGGCGGCGTCATGCTCATCATGACGATCATCAACCTCGGCTTCAACGCCGCGATCACCACCGTCGTCTACGCCCTGCAGCAGGCGGGGCACTCCGAACTGCTCATCGGCACGGTCAGCGCGGCGATCGGCGCCGTGATGCTCGTCGGCGCGGTCGTCGCCCCGTTCCTCGTGCCCCGGATCCCGGCGGGGGTGCTGACGATCGGCGGACTCACGGTCGTCGCCCTCTGCGCCGTGGTGTTGTCGGTCGTGTCCGCGCCGTGGGCCGTCGCGGTCGTCCTCGGTGCCTCGGTGCTCCTCCTCCCCGCCCTCAATGCGGGGATGATGGGCTACTTCATGGTGGCCACGCCCTCCCGACTGCTGGGGCGCGCGAACAGCGCCATCGGCGTGCTTGCGATGGGAGCCATGCCGCTCGCCCCCCTCATCGCCGGCTTCGGCCTCGCGTGGGCGGGACGCCAGGGCACCATCCTGATCTGCGCAGCCCTGTGCGTGCTGGCCGCCGCCCTCGCGATCGGGAATCGCGCCCTCCGCAGCCTCCCCGTCGAGTCTCGGTGGGCCGCGCACGCCGCCCAGTACGAGGCGGACTGAGGCTCCGCGCTAGGGCGCGACCGCCAGCACGGTGATCCCCGCCGCCGCGGAGGCTACGGCGAGCACCAGCGCGATCGCGATGAGGATGACGTGCACGCGGAGGAACGGGGTGGCCTTGCCGTTCTCGTCCCTGGCGCGCGGATCGTTCGCGACCCGCTTGTAGAACCGCGGCCAGACGAGCACGTTGAAGCCGGCATTGAGGAACAGCACGACGACGAGAGCGATCACCCCTCCACGCTATCGAGGGTGTCGTCGCCCCACGGATTCGGGCGTCGGAATTCTTGGACCGCGACATGTATCACCGAGCCCTTGCCGTGCTCCTGGTAGGTGTGATCACAATGGGCTTCATGATCGACGGTGCCCCCGGCGCCGCCTTCGATCCGGCATCCGACGACGGGCGCGCACGCTGGGAACGTGCCGCGGACCTGTTCGATGCGTGGCGCGATGGCGACGGCCGCTCGATGGACGACCTGGTGCGGCTGATGACGCCGGTGCTGTGGCACGTCGTGCGCGCCTACGGCCTCGAACGCACCCTCGCGGAAGACGTCGTGCAGACGACCTGGCTCCAGCTCGTGCGCGGCCACGGTGCCATCGCCGACCCGCGGGCCGTCTCCGCGTGGCTCACGACCACCGCCCGCCGCGAGGCCTGGAAGGTCGGCAAGGCGAACGGTCGCGTCGACACCGCGGAATCCGACGACCTGGACGCCCTGCTTCCGGAGCAGGCGTCCGCCGAGGAGCACGCCACGCTGGACGACGAGAACCGACGGCTCTGGGCCGCGGTACGCCGCCTCGCCGAGCGCTGCCAGCGTCTCCTCCGGGTGATCGCCTTCGAGGACCGCCCTGACTACGCGCGCCTCGCCCGCGACCTGTCCATGCCGGTCGGCAGCATCGGGCCGACCCGCAGCCGCTGCCTCGCGAAGCTCCGCGACCTCCTCGACGCCCCGGCCCGTCGGACGGAGGGACGATCATGAGCGATGAGGACGACGCCCGGCTCTTCGCCCGCCTGCGCAGCCTCTGGGGAGAGGTCGATCCGGTCCCTGCCGGGCTGATCGACCGGATGGTCGCCGCGGTCGCGGCGGACGGGCTCAACCGCGAGTACGCGCTGCTCACCCTCGTGGAGGGCCAGCTCGGCACGGTCCGCGGCGAGACCGACGCCCTCACCCTCCAGTTCAGCGACGGCAGCACGAGCATCCTCCTCCACGTCACGACGACCGCGTCCGGACGACGACGGATCGACGGCTGGGTGGACACCGCCGCTGCGGAGATCGTGTTGCTGCAGGGCGAGCGCGAACGCCGCACGACCCCGGCGGAGACCGGCCGATTCATGTTCGACGAGGTGCCGTCGGGGCTCAGCCGCGTGCGCCTGACCGCGACGGTCGGCGACGAGACCCGCACCCTGGAGACCCCGCAGTTCGAGTTGTGACCCCGCATCGCCGGCGCCGTCGCCGTCGATGCCCACGGAGAGGATGACCGATGGAGCAGCCCCAGGGATGGACCTGGCAGGACCGCGCGGAGGGATCGATCCGCCGCGGGACCGCCCTCGACCCCAGCACCGAACCGGTGGACGGGATCCGAGCGTTCCCCACCGCGTACCTGCCGGAGCGCCTGCTGATCACGCGTGCCCTCGACGAGCAGGAGGCGTACGACCGCGAGCTGCGCGCCCTGAGGGATGCCGCCGACTCCTTCGGCTGGCGGCTGGAGCTGGAGTCGCCGGAGCGGGAGATCGGGAACGGCGAGCTCGTGCCGGGTGTCGCGGGGTTCCTGCGGGCGCGCTTGACCACGCCGGATGAGCCGACCAGGGGCGAGTCCCCCGTGGCGCCCGATGCCTGGCGGGTGCTGCAACGCGCGCGCCGTCTGTCGCGCTCGACGATGCCGCGGACCAGCCTCGAGCACGTGCTCTCGATCGATCCGGTCGGGCTCAACCCGTTCACCCGCACGAACCCGTTCACGCGGACGAACCCGTTCACCCGGACGAACCCCGTCCGCGGTGCGGCACCCGGCGGAGGCGGCAGCGACGACTACCTGGAGCCCGGACGCGGGGCGCGGCAGCCGGTCACCTGGCTCGGTCCCGCCCCGGCCCGCGCCGCCGCTCCGAAGCGCGGACGACGGCCGGTCGTGGCGATCCTCGACACCGGGTGCGGGGAGCACGCCTGGCTGCCGTCCGACATCGTCACCCGGCACGTGGAGCTCGACGGCGTCCCCGTGGGCTTCACGGACGACGCCGACCCCGAGCGCTACCCCGACCTCTACGGCCAGCTCGACGGCGAGATCGACGCGGTGGCCGGGCACGGCACCTTCATCGCGGGCCTCGTGCGTCAGGCCGCTCCGGACGCCGACATCCTGTCGATCCGTGTCGCCGGCGCGCTCGGGGTGGTGGACGAGAGCACGCTCCTCGAGACCGTGGCGCAGGTCGTGGAGCTGCTCCGGCGGCATCGGGAGGATCCGACGACGGGCTTCCCGATCGACGTGCTGAACCTCTCCCTCAGCTACTACCACGAGACCCCGACCGACGGGCTCTTCAGCACGACGCTGTACGAGCTGCTCGCGAAGGCCAGGGAACTCGGCTGCGTGGTCGTCTGCTCGGCCGGCAACGACGCGATCGACCGCCCCTCCTTCCCCGCGTCGCTGTGGCCGTGGCCCGGCGCCGACAACGGGCTGCGGTCCGACGACGGGGCTCCGCACGTCTCCGTCGGCGCCCTGAACCCGTCGGCGCACTCCGTGGCCCTGTTCTCGAACGTCGGCCCGTGGGTGCAGGTGTACGCCCCGGGCGCCGCGGTGGTCAGCACCTCGCCGGCCTTCGTCGGCGGCGCGCAGGCCGCGACCCGCGCAGACGTCGACGGGCTGCCGCGCGAGACGCTCGACCCGGACGACTACCGAGGCGGCTTCGCGGTGTGGAGCGGCACCTCCTTCGCGGCGCCGTACATCGCCGGACGGGTCGCCGCCCAGCTCGGCGCCGTCCCGACCCAGGGTGTGAAGCCCGCCGTCGCCGCGAAGGCCGTCGCCGCCGTCCTGACGTCGCTGCCGACGCCGCACGAGAGGTCCTGACGCCTCTCACCCTTCCGCACGACCACCCCGGCACGGCATCCTGGACGGATGCCCCTGTCCGCGAGCGCGCTGCACCGACGCGGCGTCGAGGCGGCCAACGCCCGGCAGTTCACCCGCGCCCGGCGGGAGCTGGAGAAAGCCGCCGCTCGCACGGACGACGTCGACCTCCGCGCGCGGATCGACGGCACGACGGCGTATGTGCTCGCGCAGACCGGTGAGCCCGCGGCGGCGGAGGCGCTGTGCCGGGAGGCCCTGGCCAGGGACGGACTGCAGGCCGAGACGGTCGCCCTCCTCGGCGGGCAGCTCGGCGCCCTCCTCATGCACGGCGGACGGATGGAGGAGGCCGAGGCGAGCCTGACCGCCGCGATCGACGCCCTCACCGCTGCCGGTGCCGAGACCACCGCGCTCGCGAACTGTCTGATGAACCGGTCGGTGGTGCGGATGCAGCGCCATCGTCTGGACACCTGCATGGCCGACCTCCGACGTGCGATCGGGATCTACGAGGCGCACGAGGAACGGGACTCCCTCGCCGAGGCCACGCACAACCTCGGCTATGCCGCGCTGCTCGGCGGGGACCTCGTGTCGGCGCTGCGCCTGATGGCCGCGTCCCGGCCGACGTTCGCGGCCACCAGCGCCCTGGCCACCGCCATCAGCGACCTCGACCGCGCCGAGGTGCTCCGCGACGCGGGCCTGACCACCGAGGCGGAGGCGCTGCTCGGCCGCGTGGCCGTGCAGTTCGGTGCACAGCGGATGCGCCAGGCCCGTGGTGAGGCCGAGTTCCACCTCGCCCGCTCGCTCGTCCGGCACGACCCTCGGGCGGCCGAGCGCGCCGCCCGCACCGCCGCCCGACGCTTCACCGCCCTCGGCAGCAGCGGCTGGGCGGCCAGAGCCGCCGCGGTGCAGCTGGAGGCGCGGCAGCGGATCCGGCCCGACCGCCCCCTCGATGCGGACGCGTGGGAACGCGTGGCGCAGGAGCTCGACCGGAGCGGCTTCCGCACCGAGGCCACGGCCCTGCGGCTGAGCGCCCGCCGCGACGGCACCGGCCGCCTCCCCCGCGTCCCCGCCTCGGCCCCGACGCCGCTGCGGCTCCGTGCGCAGGAGGTCCGTGCGGCCCGCGCCGCCGGACGCGGCCGTGACGGGGAGGCGCTGCGCGCCGCGGCCGCCGGGCTTGACCTGCTGTCGGCGTGGCAGCGGTCGTTCGGCGCCCTCGACCTGCAGGCCTCCGTCGCCATGCACGCCAGCGACCTCGTGTTCACCGGGCTCGCCGCCGCCGTCCGCCGCCGCGACCCTGCGACGCTCTTCGAGTGGTCCGAGCGCGCCCGGCACCTCAGCCAGCAGGTCGCCCCCGTCCGCCCCCCGCACGACGACGCCCTCGCCGCCGACCTCGCAGAACTGCGGATGCTGCGTGCCGACCTCGCGGGGGCGGACTGGACGACCGACCCCACCGTCCGCGCGCTCCGCGACCGGGTGCGGGAGCGGCAGTGGTCCGCCACCGGCTCGGGAGCGACGAGGGAGCGCCGGACGCTCGCCGAGACCTCCGCGCTCCTGCCGTCCGATACGGCGGTGCTGGCCTACGTCTACACCGGCACCGGCCTGCACGGGGTGGTGGTGCGGCCGGACGGCGCGACCGTCGTCGACCTGTCGTGGTCGCGGGTACGGACCGCTCTCGACGGCCTGCGCGCCGACCTCGACATGGCCGCGCTCACGCGGGGCGGCGCGATGGGGTCGGTGACCGCGCGCGCTCTGACGGCACGCCTCGCAGTCCTGGACGACGAGTTGCTCGGGCCGATGCGCCGGGCCGCCGCGGGCGCCGAGCGGTTGGTCGTCACCGTTCCCGGAATCCTCGGCGGGGTGCCGTGGGCCATGCTCCCCGGCATGCACGGCGTGCCGTTCACCCTCGCGACCTCGGTCTCGCGCTGGTTTCACGGCACGACGGCCGCCGCCTCGACCCCGAGCGTGGGCTTCGCGGCGGGACCACGGGTTCCGCGGGCGGCGGAAGAGGTCCGGCGCGCGGCGGATTCATGGACGACGCGGGGGGCGACCCGCCTGCTGCAGGGCACCGAGGCGACCGTGACCGCCGCCACGGCACTGGCCGCTTCCGTCGATGTGCTCCACATCGCCGCGCACGGACGCCATGCGGTCGACAATCCTCTGTTCTCCGGCTTCGAGCTCGCCGACGGGGTGCTCTTCGGCTACGACGTCGACCTCATCCCCCGGGTGCCGCGGACCGTGATCCTCTCGGCGTGCGAGCTGGGGCGCTCCTCCGTGCGCTGGGGAGAGGAGGCCCTGGGCATGACGCGGGTCTGGCTGCACGCGGGCGTGGACTCGGTGATCGCGGCCCCGGTCACGGTGCCGGACGACGACGCCTGCGAGCTCCTCACCGCGGTCCACGGCGGCCTCTCGACCGGTGCTTCTCCCGCCGACGCCCTGGCGAGCGCCGCGCTGACGACGGGGGTTTCCGCCCCATTCCAGTGTCACGGCAACGGATTCTGACTTTTTTGCCGGACCGAGGTATCAGAATCGCACCCACCCTCTCCTGTTCTTCGGAAGGTGTCGAGCGACAGGCCTCGAAGGGAGAGGCCCGAGGGAGGCGCCGTCGGTTCTGGGGAAACGCCGCTGGGGAGCGGGAAGACGAGACGGACACCATCTGCTCGGGAGCGTCACGGTATGCAGCCGCGACGCTCTCGCAGGGCCTCGGCGATCTGGGGACGCCGAGGCCCTCGGGGTGTCCGCGGGCGGCCGGAGCGCCTCAGGCGAGGAGGACGCTGTACCCCGCGGCGCGCAGCGCATCGACCGCGGCGCCGTCGGCTCCTCGATCCGTGATGACGGTGGCGAAGAGCTCCGACCCGCCGACCGTGGAGAACGCCTCGACCCCGAGCTTGCTGCCGTCGGTCACGACGACGGCGCGCCGCGCACGCTCCGCCATCATCCGGTTCACCGCCGCCTCGCGCTCGTCCTGCGTGGTCGCCCCGGCTGCCGCGTCCATCCCGTTCACACCGATGAAGGCGAGGTCCAGCCGCACCCCGCGGAGCAGCTGCTCGACGAACGGGCCCACGAGCTCGTACGTGCGCGAGTGGATGACACCGCCCGTGACGACCACCTTGATCTCCGGCCGGGTGGCGAGCTGCGCGGCGATGTTCACGGCGTTCGTGACCACCGTGATCCCGCCCTCCGCTGCCAGGTCCTCGCGGGCGGCGAGCGCGGCCGCGATGGCCGTGGTCGTCGTGCCGCCGGAGAGCCCGACCACCATACCGGGGGTGACGAGCGCCGCCGCGGTCTGTGCGATGCTCTCCTTCTCGTGCGTGCGGAGATGGCTCTTGTAGCGGAGGGGCAGTTCGTAGGCGACGGTCTGGGCAACGGCGCCGCCGTGCGTGCGTGTGAGCAGCCGCTGCTCGGCGAGGGAGTCGAGGTCGCGGCGGGTGGTGGCCGGAGAGGCTCCGAACCGCTCCACCAGCTCCTCCACCGTCACCTCCCCGTCCGCCGCGAGGAGGTCGAGGATCGCGTGCAGTCGGGCCGCGCGCTTCACCGGTCGTCGTTCCGCGTCGAGGTCGCAGCTGTGCCGGGAACCTCTGCGACCGGAGCGGGATTCTGCGACGAAAGCAGGGCGAACAGTCGCAGCATCCGGGCGGCTTCGTCCGCGAGGGCGGCGCGGGCGGGAGCGAGGTACTTGCGGGAGTCGACGAGACGCTCGTCGGCGGCGAGCACCTCGCGGACCGCGCGCGTGAAGAAGCCGTTGAGGTGGGTGGAGACGTTGACCTTCGTCATCCCGGCGCGCACGGCGTCGGCGATCACGGCGTCGGCAACCCCGGAGGAGCCGTGCAGCACGAGAGGCACGTCCGTCCCGTCGGAGGCGGCACCGCGGAGGGCCGCCCGCAGGCGGGCGATGAGGTCGAGGTCGAGGGAGGCGGTGCGGTCGGTCATGGCGTGCGACGACCCCACGGCCACGGCGAGCGCGTCCACCCCGGTCGCGGCGACGAACGCCCGCGCCTCGTCCGGATCGGTGCGCACGCCGGGGGCATGGGCGCCGTCCTTCCCGCCCACCTCGCCGAGCTCGCCCTCCACGTAGACCCCTGCCGCGCGCGCCCGGGCGGCGACCTCGGCGGTCACCGCCACGTTCTCGTCGTAGGGCAGCGCGCCGCCGTCGAACATGACCGAGCCGAAGCCGAGGGCCACCGCCTCGTCGACGAGCTCCGGTCGCTCCGCGTGGTCGAGGTGCACCGCCACCGGGGTCTCCGCGCGTCCTGCCGCGGCGAGCGTCGCGAGGGCGATCGGCTCCAGACCGCCGTGATAGTCGCGCAGTTCTGCGAGATCTGCAGGATCACGGGGAGCTGTGCGAGTGCGGAGGCCCGCACGAGGCCCTCCGCGGTCTCCAGGTGGATGACGTTGAAGGCACCGATGCCGGTGCCGGCGGTGGCAGCCGCGGAGACGAGCTCCCGGGCGGAGACGAGGGTCACGAAGGGTCCTTCCGGAAGGAGGCCGGGGTCGGGGCGGGACACGCGGAGCTGCTCCTCGAGCGCGCGCCAGCGGGGAGAGATGTCGCCGGCGAGCGGCATGAGCACGGCGGCCGCCGACCACGCGGTCGCGCGGCGGAGGATGACCTCGGGATCACGCTCGCCCTCCGCGGAGAGCACGGCGCAGGCCGCGACCGCGGCGTCTCCCGCACCGGTCGGGTTGCCGGAGAGCGGCTCGTCGAGTCGGGCGTGCAGGAGATCGGTCGCGGTCACCGCGAGCATGCCGTCGGCCCCGAGCGACAGGAGCACGAGCTCGGCGCCCCGGGCCAGCAGCGACCGGGCCCCCTCGACGGGGTCGTCGATGCCGGTGGCTTCGGCGAGCTCCGCGGCATTGGGTTTGAGCACGGTGGCTCCGGCGTCGGCGGCGCGCAGGAGGGCCGGGCCCGAGGTGTCCACGATCACCGGGACCCGGGCGTCGGCGCCCACCGCGACGAGCATCGGCACGAGCGATTCCGGCGCTCCCGGGGGGAGGCTCCCGGAGGACGACGAGGACCCCGGCGCCGGGAAGCCGGTCGACGATCTCCGCGAGAAGCCCGCCCCACTCGGCATCGGTGGGGTTCACCCCTCGTTCGTTGACGATCGTGGTGTCGCCCGCGGCCTCGTCGACGAGGGCGATGCTGCGACGGGTGTCGGCCGCGACGGGCACGAGCACATGGGGCACGCCGCTGGCCGTGAGCTCCGCGGCGAACTCCGCGCCGACCGGACCGCCGGCCGTGGTCAGCGCGAGGACGGACGCCCCCTCGGCGTGCGCGACCCTGGCGACGTTGAGGCCCTTGCCGCCGGCGCGGGACGCCCCGGTGTCCGTGCGGTGTGTCCCGCCTGCGACGAGGCGATCGACCCGCCAGGTGAGGTCCAGAGCCGGGTTCGGGGTGACGGTGAGGATCATGCGAGCTCCCTGGCACGGAGGGCGGCGCCGATCAGTCCCGCGTTGCCGGACAGCTCGGCGGGGACGAGCGCGGGGAGGCGGTGGAAGCTGAGACGCGCCGCGAGACGGGTCCGCAGCTCGTCGAAGAGCGCGCCGCCCGCCCGCGACAGTCCGCCGCCGATTACCAC
>NZ_JBFLUM010000065.1:0-10149 GCF_050470785.1 Microbacterium sp. NRRL B-14842
GGCCGGCGTCAATCGCAGGTGCGGGCATGGTGGCCCGCCTGCTGCTCACGCTGGTCGGCGGCATCCTGCGGACCGGCACCGGCGCATCGTGCTCATGCTCGTCGGCTCGATCCTGGGGATCGTGATGGCCGGAGCCTTCACGCTCCTCGCTCTCGGCGGCGCTCTCACCTTCGCGACCCTCCTCGTGATCGACGTGCTGTTGGCCGCACGGAGCGGCCTCTTCGACGTCGCCGGCGAGAGCGCATTGAAGGAGATCGTCCGGATGACGCGATGGGGCGGGCGCAGGCCGCGAACCAGGGGCGCGACGCCGCCCTCCAGCTCGCGGGCGGACCCCTGGGCGGGCTGTTGCTCGGCGTGGCGGCTGGCTCGTCGGTGCCGTCATGACCCTCTGCCACCTCGTCGCGGCCGTGACCGCCGGGTTGCTCGGCCGTCAGACCAGGCGAGCGGGCCTCGCCGACACCGGTGCCGAGGAGGACGCGGACCTCGACGCGCCCACCACCCGCCCGAACGCCTGGCGGGAGTTCCGGGAGGGATTCGGCTGGCTGCTGTCCCGCCCCGACCTCGGCGGCGTCATGCTCATCATGACGATCATCAACCTCGGCTTCAACGCCGCGATCACCACCGTCGTCTACGCCCTGCAGCAGGCGGGGCACTCCGAACTGCTCATCGGCACGGTCAGCGCGGCGATCGGCGCCGTGATGCTCGTCGGCGCGGTCGTCGCCCCGTTCCTCGTGCCCCGGATCCCGGCGGGGGTGCTGACGATCGGCGGACTCACGGTCGTCGCCCTCTGCGCCGTGGTGTTGTCGGTCGTGTCCGCGCCGTGGGCCGTCGCGGTCGTCCTCGGTGCCTCGGTGCTCCTCCTCCCCGCCCTCAATGCGGGATGATGGGCTACTTCATGGTGGCCACGCCCTCCCGACTGCTGGGGCGCGCGAACAGCGCCATCGGCGTGCTTGCGATGGGAGCCATGCCGCTCGCCCCCCTCATCGCCGGCTTCGGCCTCGCGTGGGCGGGACGCCAGGGCACCATCCTGATCTGCGCAGCCCTGTGCGTGCTGGCCGCCGCCCTCGCGATCGGGAATCGCGCCCTCCGCAGCCTCCCCGTCGAGTCTCGGTGGGCCGCGCACGCCGCCCAGTACGAGGCGGACTGAGGCTCCGCGCTAGGGCGCGACCGCCAGCACGGTGATCCCCGCCGCCGCGGAGGCTACGGCGAGCACCAGCGCGATCGCGATGAGGATGACGTGCACGCGGAGGAACGGGGTGGCCTTGCCGTTCTCGTCCCTGGCGCGCGGATCGTTCGCGACCCGCTTGTAGAACCGCGGCCAGACGAGCACGTTGAAGCCGGCATTGAGGAACAGCACGACGACGAGAGCGATCACCCCTCCACGCTATCGAGGGTGTCGTCGCCCCACGGATTCGGGCGTCGGAATTCTTGGACCGCGACATGTATCACCGAGCCCTTGCCGTGCTCCTGGTAGGTGTGATCACAATGGGCTTCATGATCGACGGTGCCCCCGGCGCCGCCTTCGATCCGGCATCCGACGACGGGCGCGCACGCTGGGAACGTGCCGCGGACCTGTTCGATGCGTGGCGCGATGGCGACGGCCGCTCGATGGACGACCTGGTGCGGCTGATGACGCCGGTGCTGTGGCACGTCGTGCGCGCCTACGGCCTCGAACGCACCCTCGCGGAAGACGTCGTGCAGACGACCTGGCTCCAGCTCGTGCGCGGCCACGGTGCCATCGCCGACCCGCGGGCCGTCTCCGCGTGGCTCACGACCACCGCCCGCCGCGAGGCCTGGAAGGTCGGCAAGGCGAACGGTCGCGTCGACACCGCGGAATCCGACGACCTGGACGCCCTGCTTCCGGAGCAGGCGTCCGCCGAGGAGCACGCCACGCTGGACGACGAGAACCGACGGCTCTGGGCCGCGGTACGCCGCCTCGCCGAGCGCTGCCAGCGTCTCCTCCGGGTGATCGCCTTCGAGGACCGCCCTGACTACGCGCGCCTCGCCCGCGACCTGTCCATGCCGGTCGGCAGCATCGGGCCGACCCGCAGCCGCTGCCTCGCGAAGCTCCGCGACCTCCTCGACGCCCCGGCCCGTCGGACGGAGGGACGATCATGAGCGATGAGGACGACGCCCGGCTCTTCGCCCGCCTGCGCAGCCTCTGGGGAGAGGTCGATCCGGTCCCTGCCGGGCTGATCGACCGGATGGTCGCCGCGGTCGCGGCGGACGGGCTCAACCGCGAGTACGCGCTGCTCACCCTCGTGGAGGGCCAGCTCGGCACGGTCCGCGGCGAGACCGACGCCCTCACCCTCCAGTTCAGCGACGGCAGCACGAGCATCCTCCTCCACGTCACGACGACCGCGTCCGGACGACGACGGATCGACGGCTGGGTGGACACCGCCGCTGCGGAGATCGTGTTGCTGCAGGGCGAGCGCGAACGCCGCACGACCCCGGCGGAGACCGGCCGATTCATGTTCGACGAGGTGCCGTCGGGGCTCAGCCGCGTGCGCCTGACCGCGACGGTCGGCGACGAGACCCGCACCCTGGAGACCCCGCAGTTCGAGTTGTGACCCCGCATCGCCGGCGCCGTCGCCGTCGATGCCCACGGAGAGGATGACCGATGGAGCAGCCCCAGGGATGGACCTGGCAGGACCGCGCGGAGGGATCGATCCGCCGCGGGACCGCCCTCGACCCCAGCACCGAACCGGTGGACGGGATCCGAGCGTTCCCCACCGCGTACCTGCCGGAGCGCCTGCTGATCACGCGTGCCCTCGACGAGCAGGAGGCGTACGACCGCGAGCTGCGCGCCCTGAGGGATGCCGCCGACTCTTCGGCTGGCGGCTGGAGCTGGAGTCGCCGGAGCGGGAGATCGGGAACGGCGAGCTCGTGCCGGGTGTCGCGGGTTCCTGCGGGCGCGCTTGACCACGCCGGATGAGCCGACCAGGGGCGAGTCCCCCGTGGCGCCCGATGCCTGGCGGGTGCTGCAACGCGCGCGCCGTCTGTCGCGCTCGACGATGCCGCGGACCAGCCTCGAGCACGTGCTCTCGATCGATCCGGTCGGGCTCAACCCGTTCACCCCGCACGAACCCGTTCACGCGGACGAACCCGTTCACCCGGACGAACCCCGTCCGCGGTGCGGCACCCGGCGGAGGCGGCAGCGACGACTACCTGGAGCCCGGACGCGGGGCGCGGCAGCCGGTCACCTGGCTCGGTCCCGCCCCGGCCCGCGCCGCCGCTCCGAAGCGCGGACGACGGCCGGTCGTGGCGATCCTCGACACCGGGTGCGGGGAGCACGCCTGGCTGCCGTCCGACATCGTCACCCGGCACGTGGAGCTCGACGGCGTCCCCGTGGGCTTCACGGACGACGCCGACCCCGAGCGCTACCCCGACCTCTACGGCCAGCTCGACGGCGAGATCGACGCGGTGGCCGGGCACGGCACCTTCATCGCGGGCCTCGTGCGTCAGGCCGCTCCGGACGCCGACATCCTGTCGATCCGTGTCGCCGGCGCGCTCGGGGTGGTGGACGAGAGCACGCTCCTCGAGACCGTGGCGCAGGTCGTGGAGCTGCTCCGGCGGCATCGGGAGGATCCGACGACGGGCTTCCCGATCGACGTGCTGAACCTCTCCCTCAGCTACTACCACGAGACCCCGACCGACGGGCTCTTCAGCACGACGCTGTACGAGCTGCTCGCGAAGGCCAGGGAACTCGGCTGCGTGGTCGTCTGCTCGGCCGGCAACGACGCGATCGACCGCCCCTCCTTCCCCGCGTCGCTGTGGCCGTGGCCCGGCGCCGACAACGGGCTGCGGTCCGACGACGGGGCTCCGCACGTCTCCGTCGGCGCCCTGAACCCGTCGGCGCACTCCGTGGCCCTGTTCTCGAACGTCGGCCCGTGGGTGCAGGTGTACGCCCCGGGCGCCGCGGTGGTCAGCACCTCGCCGGCCTTCGTCGGCGGCGCGCAGGCCGCGACCCGCGCAGACGTCGACGGGCTGCCGCGCGAGACGCTCGACCCGGACGACTACCGAGGCGGCTTCGCGGTGTGGAGCGGCACCTCCTTCGCGGCGCCGTACATCGCCGGACGGGTCGCCGCCCAGCTCGGCGCCGTCCCGACCCCAGGGTGTGAAGCCCGCCGTCGCCGCGAAGGCCGTCGCCGCCGTCCTGACGTCGCTGCCGACGCCGCACGAGAGGTCCTGACGCCTCTCACCCCTTCCGCACGACCACCCCGGCACGGCATCCTGGACGGATGCCCCTGTCCGCGAGCGCGCTGCACCGACGCGGCGTCGAGGCGGCCAACGCCCGGCAGTTCACCCGCGCCCGGCGGGAGCTGGAGAAAGCCGCCGCTCGCACGGACGACGTCGACCTCCGCGCGCGGATCGACGGCACGACGGCGTATGTGCTCGCGCAGACCGGTGAGCCCGCGGCGGGCGGAGGCGCTGTGCCGGGAGGCCCTGGCCAGGGACGGACTGCAGGCCGAGACGGTCGCCCTCCTCGGCGGGCAGCTCGGCGCCCTCCTCATGCACGGCGGACGGATGGAGGAGGCCGAGGCGAGCCTGACCGCCGCGATCGACGCCCTCACCGCTGCCGGTGCCGAGACCACCGCGCTCGCGAACTGTCTGATGAACCGGTCGGTGGTGCGGATGCAGCGCCATCGTCTGGACACCTGCATGGCCGACCTCCGACGTGCGATCGGGATCTACGAGGCGCACGAGGAACGGGACTCCCTCGCCGAGGCCACGCACAACCTCGGCTATGCCGCGCTGCTCGGCGGGGACCTCGTGTCGGCGCTGCGCCTGATGGCCGCGTCCCGGCCGACGTTCGCGGCCACCAGCGCCCTGGCCACCGCCATCAGCGACCTCGACCGCGCCGAGGTGCTCCGCGACGCGGGCCTGACCACCGAGGCGGAGGCGCTGCTCGGCCGCGTGGCCGTGCAGTTCGGTGCACAGCGGATGCGCCAGGCCCGTGGTGAGGCCGAGTTCCACCTCGCCCGCTCGCTCGTCCGGCACGACCCTCGGGCGGCCGAGCGCGCCGCCCGCACCGCCGCCCGACGCTTCACCGCCCTCGGCAGCAGCGGCTGGGCGGCCAGAGCCGCCGCGGTGCAGCTGGAGGCGCGGCAGCGGATCCGGCCCGACCGCCCCCTCGATGCGGACGCGTGGGAACGCGTGGCGCAGGAGCTCGACCGGAGCGGCTTCCGCACCGAGGCCACGGCCCTGCGGCTGAGCGCCCGCCGCGACGGCACCGGCCGCCTCCCCCGCGTCCCCGCCTCGGCCCCGACGCCGCTGCGGCTCCGTGCGCAGGAGGTCCGTGCGGCCCGCCGCCGCCGGACGCGGCCGTGACGGGGAGGCGCTGCGCGCCGCGGCCGCCGGGCTTGACCTGCTGTCGGCGTGGCAGCGGTCGTTCGGCGCCCTCGACCTGCAGGCCTCCGTCGCCATGCACGCCAGCGACCTCGTGTTCACCGGGCTCGCCGCCGCCGTCCGCCGCCGCGACCCTGCGACGCTCTTCGAGTGGTCCGAGCGCGCCCGGCACCTCAGCCAGCAGGTCGCCCCCGTCCGCCCCCCGCACGACGACGCCCTCGCCGCCGACCTCGCAGAACTGCGGATGCTGCGTGCCGACCTCGCGGGGGCGGACTGGACGACCGACCCCACCGTCCGCGCGCTCCGCGACCGGGTGCGGGAGCGGCAGTGGTCCGCCACCGGCTCGGGAGCGACGAGGGAGCGCCGGACGCTCGCCGAGACCTCCGCGCTCCTGCCGTCCGATACGGCGGTGCTGGCCTACGTCTACACCGGCACCGGCCTGCACGGGGTGGTGGTGCGGCCGGACGGCGCGACCGTCGTCGACCTGTCGTGGTCGCGGGTACGGACCGCTCTCGACGGCCTGCGCGCCGACCTCGACATGGCCGCGCTCACGCGGGGCGGCGCGATGGGGTCGGTGACCGCGCGCGCTCTGACGGCACGCCTCGCAGTCCTGGACGACGAGTTGCTCGGGCCGATGCGCCGGGCCGCCGCGGGCGCCGAGCGGTTGGTCGTCACCGTTCCCGGAATCCTCGGCGGGGTGCCGTGGGCCATGCTCCCCGGCATGCACGGCGTGCCGTTCACCCTCGCGACCTCGGTCTCGCGCTGGTTTCACGGCACGACGGCCGCCGCCTCGACCCGAGCGTGGGCTTCGCGGCGGGACCACGGGTTCCGCGGGCGGCGGAAGAGGTCCGGCGCGCGGCGGATTCATGGACGACGCGGGGGGCGACCCGCCTGCTGCAGGGCACCGAGGCGACCGTGACCGCCGCCACGGCACTGGCCGCTTCCGTCGATGTGCTCCACATCGCCGCGCACGGACGCCATGCGGTCGACAATCCTCTGTTCTCCGGCTTCGAGCTCGCCGACGGGGTGCTCTTCGGCTACGACGTCGACCTCATCCCCCGGGTGCCGCGGACCGTGATCCTCTCGGCGTGCGAGCTGGGGCGCTCCTCCGTGCGCTGGGGAGAGGAGGCCCTGGGCATGACGCGGGTCTGGCTGCACGCGGGCGTGGACTCGGTGATCGCGGCCCCGGTCACGGTGCCGGACGACGACGCCTGCGAGCTCCTCACCGCGGTCCACGGCGGCCTCTCGACCGGTGCTTCTTCCCGCCGACGCCCTGGCGAGCGCCGCGCTGACGACGGGGGTTTCCGCCCCATTCCAGTGTCACGGCAACGGATTCTGACTTTTTTGCCGGACCGAGGTATCAGAATCGCACCCACCCTCTCCTGTTCTTCGGAAGGTGTCGAGCGACAGGCCTCGAAGGGAGAGGCCCGAGGGAGGCGCCGTCGGTTCTGGGGAAACGCCGCTGGGGAGCGGGAAGACGAGACGGACACCATCTGCTCGGAGCGTCACGGTATGCAGCCGCGACGCTCTCGCAGGGCCTCGGCGATCTGGGGACGCCGAGGCCCTCGGGGTGTCCGCGGGCGGCCGGAGCGCCTCAGGCGAGGAGGACGCTGTACCCCGCGGCGCGCAGCGCATCGACCGCGGCGCCGTCGGCTCCTCGATCCGTGATGACGGTGGCGAAGAGCTCCGACCCGCCGACCCGTGGAGAACGCCTCGACCCCGAGCTTGCTGCCGTCGGTCACGACGACGGCGCGCCGCGCACGCTCCGCCATCATCCGGTTCACCGCCGCCTCGCGCTCGTCCTGCGTGGTCGCCCCGGCTGCCGCGTCCATCCCGTTCACACCGATGAGGCGAGGTCCAGCCGCACCCCGCGGAGCAGCTGCTCGACGAACGGGCCCACGAGCTCGTACGTGCGCGAGTGGATGACACCGCCCGTGACGACCACCTTGATCTCCGGCCGGGTGGCGAGCTGCGCGGCGATGTTCACGGCGTTCGTGACCACCGTGATCCCGCCCTCCGCTGCCAGGTCCTCGCGGGCGGCGAGCGCGGCCGCGATGGCCGTGGTCGTCGTGCCGCCGGAGAGCCCGACCACCATACCGGGGGTGACGAGCGCCGCCGCGGTCTGTGCGATGCTCTCCTTCTCGTGCGTGCGGAGATGGCTCTTGTAGCGGAGGGGCAGTTCGTAGGCGACGGTCTGGGCAACGGCGCCGCCGTGCGTGCGTGTGAGCAGCCGCTGCTCGGCGAGGGAGTCGAGGTCGCGGCGGGTGGTGGCCGGAGAGGCTCCGAACCGCTCCACCAGCTCCTCCACCGTCACCTCCCCGTCCGCCGCGAGGAGGTCGAGGATCGCGTGCAGTCGGGCCGCGCGCTTCACCGGTCGTCGTTCCGCGTCGAGGTCGCAGCTGTGCCGGGAACCTCTGCGACCGGAGCGGGATTCTTGCGACGAAAGCAGGGCGAACAGTCGCAGCATCCGGGCGGCTTCGTCCGCGAGGGCGGCGCGGGCGGGAGCGAGGTACTTGCGGGAGTCGACGAGACGCTCGTCGGCGGCGAGCACCTCGCGGACCGCGCGCGTGAAGAAGCCGTTGAGGTGGGTGGAGACGTTGACCTTCGTCATCCCGGCGCGCACGGCGTCGGCGATCACGGCGTCGGCAACCCCGGAGGAGCCGTGCAGCACGAGAGGCACGTCCGTCCCGTCGGAGGCGGCACCGCGGAGGGCCGCCGCAGGCGGGCGATGAGGTCGAGGTCGAGGGAGGCGGTGCGGTCGGTCATGGCGTGCGACGACCCCACGGCCACGGCGAGCGCGTCCACCCCGGTCGCGGCGACGAACGCCCGCGCCTCGTCCGGATCGGTGCGCACGCCGGGGGCATGGGCGCCGTCCTTCCCGCCCACCTCGCCGAGCTCGCCCTCCACGTAGACCCCTGCCGCGCGCGCCCGGGCGGCGACCTCGGCGGTCACCGCCACGTTCTCGTCGTAGGGCAGCGCGCCGCCGTCGAACATGACCGAGCCGAAGCCGAGGGCCACCGCCTCGTCGACGAGCTCCGGTCGCTCCGCGTGGTCGAGGTGCACCGCCACCGGGGTCTCCGCGCGTCCTGCCGCGGCGAGCGTCGCGAGGGCGATCGGCTCCAGACCGCCGTGATAGTCGGCGCAGTTCTGCGAGATCTGCAGGATCACGGGGAGCTGTGCGAGTGCGGAGGCCCGCACGAGGCCCTCCGCGGTCTCCAGGTGGATGACGTTGAAGGCACCGATGCCGGTGCCGGCGGTGGCAGCCGCGGAGACGAGCTCCCGGGCGGAGACGAGGGTCACGAAGGGTCCTTCCGGAAGGAGGCGGGGTCGGGGCGGGACACGCGGAGCTGCTCCTCGAGCGCGCGCCAGCGGGGAGAGATGTCGCCGGCGAGCGGCATGAGCACGGCGGCCGCCGACCACGCGGTCGCGCGGCGGAGGATGACCTCGGGATCACGCTCGCCCTCCGCGGAGAGCACGGCGCAGGCCGCGACCGCGGCGTCTCCCGCACCGGTCGGGTTGCCGGAGAGCGGCTCGTCGAGTCGGGCGTGCAGGAGATCGGTCGCGGTCACCGCGAGCATGCCGTCGGCCCCGAGCGACAGGAGCACGAGCTCGGCGCCCCGGGCCAGCAGCGACCGGGCCCCCTCGACGGGGTCGTCGATGCCGGTGGCTTCGGCGAGCTCCGCGGCATTGGGTTTGAGCACGGTGGCTCCGGCGTCGGCGGCGCGCAGGAGGGCCGGGCCCGAGGTGTCCACGATCACCGGGACCCGGGCGTCGGCGCCCACCGCGACGAGCATCGGCACGAGCGATTCCGGCGCTCCCGGGGGGAGGCTCCCGGAGACGACGAGGACCCCGGCGCCGGGAAGCCGGTCGACGATCTCCGCGAGAAGCCCGCCCCACTCGGCATCGGTGGGGTTCACCCCTCGTTCGTTGACGATCGTGGTGTCGCCCGCGGCCTCGTCGACGAGGGCGATGCTGCGACGGGTGTCGGCCGCGACGGGCACGAGCACATGGGGCACGCCGCTGGCCGTGAGCTCCGCGGCGAACTCCGCGCCGACCGGACCGCCGGCCGTGGTCAGCGCGAGACGGACGCCCCCTCGGCGTGCGCGACCCTGGCGACGTTGAGGCCCTTGCCCGCCGGCGCGGGACGCCCCGGTGTCCGTGCGGTGTGTCCCGCCTGCGACGAGGCGATCGACCCGCCAGGTGAGGTCCAGAGCCGGGTTCGGGTGACGGTGAGATCATGCGAGCTCCCTGGCACGGAGGGCGGCGCCGATCAGTCCCGCGTTGCCGGACAGCTCGGCGGGGACGAGCGCGGGGAGGCGGTGGAAGCTGAGACGCGCCGCGAGACGGGTCCGCAGCTCGTCGAAGAGCGCGCCGCCCGCCCGCGACAGTCCGCCGCCGATTACCACGGCCTCGGGGCGACCACGGCGGTCAGCTGCGCGAGCGACAGGGTGAGCGCGTCCAGCGCCGAGTCCCAGATGTCGGCGGCGACCCGGTCCCCGGCGGCCGCGCGGGCGATGACGTCCTTGGCGCCGTCCGGGGTCGTCCCCGTGGCCTCCCGGTAGCGGCGCGCGATGGCGCCCGCCGAGGCCACGGCCTCCAGACAGCCACGGGCACCGCACGGGCACACCGGTCCGTCGGCGATCGGGGAGTGCCCGATCTCGCCGGCGTAGCCTCCGGCCGTGTAGGGGTGGCCGCCGACGAGCAGGGCCCCCGCGATCCGGTGCCGATCACGAGGATCACCGCGTGTCGTCGGCCGCGCGCCGCCGAGCTCGTGCTCGGCCCACCTCGCGGCGACGCACG
>NZ_JBFLUM010000066.1:0-12852 GCF_050470785.1 Microbacterium sp. NRRL B-14842
CGGCGCGGTTCTCGCCGATGATGTCGAGCAGCACCCCGGCGGCCTCCTGCCACGCGGGACCACCGCTCCCGGCGGGCGACGAGGGCGCGAAGTAGCCCGCGAGCTCCGGGTCGAACGCGGTGCCGAGCCAGTGCAGCACGACGGGGACCGACGCGCGAGAGAGCACCTCGCGGTAGACGCGGCGATAGTCGTCGGCGGTCTCCGCGACCCGAGCCAGGTGCCGCGAGGCCATGACCACCCGGCCCCGCCCCCTGCTCCTCGGCGAAGTGCAGCTGCTCGAGATAGGCGGCGATCACCTGATCGAGCGAGATGCGCTCCTCGTCGACATGATCGGTGTTGACCCCGACCACGACCGTGCCGCCCTCCTCGCGGGCGACCTCGGCGCTGCGGGCGATGAGCTCGCGCACCGCCGCCGCATCCAGCCCCATGTTGCGCTGGCGCGGTGTCCATCGCGTCGGCGACGCCGAGACCCCACGAGTACACGTTGCGGCGGAAGGCGAGGGTCGCGTCCCAGTCGATGTCGGCCGGCTGTCCCGGGTGTTGTCCGCGTGGACCTTCGGGACGACGTGCGCGGCGGCGTAGGCCACCGGCTGCGGAGCGGGCCCTCCGGCCGCGTGACACCGGCGACCTCGCGGAGCTCCGTGTCGGCGGTGCGGCCGTCGGCGGCGAGCAGGCGGAGGGTGGTCAGCCTCGTCCAGGGTCAGGGGCTCGAGCACGATCTTGCGTCCCCTCGGCGCTGGACGCGAGTCCGGCCTCGGCGAACTGGACCCCGCGCGCGCCGTGCCAGCAGGTCGACGGGTAGTCCGTCCCGAGGGCGAACGAGGTGAGGTACTCCTCCCACTGCTGCCGGAAGCCGTTCCGGAACACGTCGTTCGTCGGCACCTGCTGCAGTCGGCGTCGTAGTCGTGGCTGTCCTCCAGGTCGGGGTTCCACACGGGCTTGGGCGTGGCGTTGCGGGGCTGATCTTCGCACCGAACAGTCCGACGACCGCGGAGCCGTGCGTGCCGTCGACCTGGAACTCCACGAGCTCGTCGCGGTTCACCCGCACGGTCCCACGAGGAGTGATCTCGGCGATCGCCCCGCCGTCGAGCTCGAAGATGCCGTACGCGGCGTCCTCGGCCGTGGCCGTGTAGTGCTCGCCCTTCTCGTCCCAGCGGTCGGCGATGTGCACCGCGGCCCTGCGCGTAGACGCTCTTGACCTCGCCGAACAGGTTCTCCAGCACGTAGTTCCAGTGCGGGAACATGTCGGTGATGATGCCGCCGCCGTCCTCGGTGCGGTAGTTCCAGCTCGGGACGCTGCGCGGGCTGCCAGTCGCCCTCGAACACCCAGTAGCCGAACTCGCCCCGGACGGAGAGGATGCGGCCGAAGAAGCCCGAGTCGATGAGACGCTTGAGCTTCTGCAGCCCCGGAGGTAGAGCTTGTCGTGGACGACGCCGGTCTTCACACCGGCGTCGCGGGCGAGGCGGGCGAGCTCCAGAGCCTCGTCGAGCGACTCGGCCGTGGGCTTCTCGGTGTAGATCGCCTTGCCGGCGGCGATGGCCTTCCGGATCGCGGATGCCCGGGCCTTCGTGACGAGGAAGTCGGCGTAGATCTCCCACTGCGGGTCGGCGAGGGCCGCGTCCAGATCGGTCGTCCAGTCCTCGATGCCGTGCTTCGCCGCCAGTTCGGCCAGCTTGGCCTCGCTGCGTCCGACGAGGATCGGCCGCACGGTCACGCGGCTGCCGTCGGGGAGCTCGATCCGCCGTCGTCACGGATCGCGAGGATCGACCGCACCAGGTGCTGCCGGTATCCCATGCGCCCGGAGACGCCGTTCATGATGATCCCGATCTCGCGGGTGGGGGCCTGTGCCATCTCGGTCCGTTCCTCTCGGTGGAAGCTGTCGGCGCTGACAGGAGAATGTTGGTAAGCGCTTTCCGAGATCATGGCATGAGACGCTCGACCTCGCAACCGCGCCTAACGCGGAGGGGCCGTGCTCGCCCGCACGTGCAGCGCCGGGGCGACCTCCACGCGCTCGGCGGGCCGGGTGGTCCCCTCGCGCAGCCGATCCCGGAGAAGCTCCACCGCGCGGCGTCCGACGTGCTGCTTGGGCGGCCGCAGCGCGGTGAGCGGAGGGGAGCCGTGCTCCGCGACCTCGTCGTCGTAGGCGATCAGGGAGAGGTCGTCGGGCAGCCGCCAGCCCGCATCCTGCAGATGTTGCTGGAGCAGGAGCGCCTGCGGGTCCGAGTGCACGAGCAGCGCGGTCGTGCCCGTGTCACGGATCTCGGCGAGCACCGAGGACACGACGTCCGCCTGCGCGGGCCCCTCCATCCGTCCAGCGCCGCATCGCGATCCACGCCCACCGCGAGACCGAGCTCAGCGACCGCCCGCCGACCAGCCCTGCCGGAGCCCGGCGGAGGTCGGCGACTGCGGCGACGTGAGCACCCCCACCCGCCGGTGCCCGAGTGCGGCGAGGTGCCCGGCGGCGAGCGCACCCCCGAACGCGTGGTCCGTCGCCACGGTCTGCATCCGGGTGAGGGCGAGCGCGGGCGGGGTCCGGCGCTCGACCAGCACGACGGGAACCGGGAGCGTGTCCAGCCACGAGAGCAGCGCGTGTCCGTCGGCCCC
The DNA here is from genome assembly GCF_050470785.1 of Microbacterium sp. NRRL B-14842. Lineage (NCBI taxonomy): Bacteria > Bacillati > Actinomycetota > Actinomycetes > Micrococcales > Microbacteriaceae > Microbacterium > Microbacterium sp. NRRL B-14842. The sequence goes on from NZ_JBFLUM010000066.1 coordinate 2,606, forward strand.
TTGCGTCTCGGGGCCCACGATGAGGCCGTGCACGGTTCCGGATTCCAGGAGCGCCGCGATCTGGCGACGCTGGTCCTGCGCGGCGTAACTGGCCCCGCGGAGCACGAGCTGCACCCCGGTCTCCACCCCGGCGCTCCGGGCGCCGACGACGACCTGCGGCCAGTAGTAGCTCAGCGACGGCACCACCAGGCCGATGCGGAACTGCGGCCCGGAAGGGCAGCGCGGGCGACGGTCGTGTCCAGCGCGCTCCGCAGCACTGCTCCCCCGTGCACCCTGGTCAGCAGTCCGCGGTCCGCCAGCGCGGTGACGTCGCGACGGATGGTGAGCTCGGCCACCCCGAAGTCACGGGCGAGCTCGGCGACGCGCACGGCGCCGGTACGGCGCAGCTCGTCCAGGATGCGCTCGCGGCGGGAGAGGCCGAAACGCGGGGGTGGGACGCTCTTCGGTCACACGATCCTCCCGACGTGCCGCACATCTTCGAGGGTGATGCGGGGGATCAGCATCCGGCTGCCTTCCGTGTACGAGTGTGTTCGATCTGGATGGTTCCTGTTCGATCACGTTGCCTGGGCTCGAACGCACAGTCCTTCACTGGAACGGCACGCTTCGGCAAGCGCATACCCGAGACCCGCGGAGACTCATGGCCCACCGACCGTTCACCATCGCCGCCCTCTCCACGGAGGCGTGGGACCTCGTGTTCGACGACGCTCGGCGCGCCCGTCTGGCGGACGCTCGTGGCCCCCCGGCGCCCCGCTGCACACGCCCGCGCTCGACGCGGCCGCCGCGGCCGACCGCGTGTCAGGGATCGAGGTGCTGGTGACGGGCTGGGGCGCCCCCCTCCTGGACGCGGCCCTGCTCGACCGGCTCCCCCGACTCCGCGCGGTGTTCCATGCGGCGGGGAGCGTGCGCGGCGTCGTGTCCGACGCCTTCTGGAGCGCGACATCCTGCTCACGTCCGCCGCCGAGGCCAACGCGGCCCCCGTCGCCGAGTACACACTCGCGATGATCCTGCTCTCCGGCAAACGCGCCCTCCTCCCGCTCCGCGGGGACGACGCACAGCGCGACCTGCGCATCGGGCCCCGCGTCACCGGCCGCATCGGCAACCTCGACCGCACGGTGGCATCGTCGGGTTCTCCCGCATCGGGGCCCGCGTCGTCGACCTGCTGCGGCCCTTCCCCGGACTGCAGGTGCTCGTCGCGACCCGTACGCGGACGCGAAGAGGTGGCCGCGGCGGGCGCCCGGCTCGTCCCACTCCACGCCCTGCTCCCCGCCGTCGACCTGCTCTCCCTGCACGCACCGGCGCTGCCCGCGACGCGGGGGATGATCGGCCGCGCGCAGCTCGCGGCCCTGCGCGACGGCGCCACCGTGCTCAACACCGCGCGCGGTGCCCCTCCTCGATCACGACGCGCTGCTCGCGGAGTGCGCCTCCGATCGCCTCGACGCGATCCTCGACGTCACCGATCCGGAGCCGCTTCCGCCCGACCACCCGCTGCTGCACCTGCCGAAACGTCGCGGTCACCCCCCGCACCTCGCCGGCTCGCTCGGCACCGAGGCGCACCGGCTGGCCGACGCCGCCCTCGACGAGCTCGAGGCGTGGGTGGTCGGCCGTCCGCCTCGACACCCCGTGCACCGCGCCGACCCTCGCGCACAGCGCATGACGATCCTCGCGCTGCCTCCGGAAGACCGGGCGCTCTCCCCGCACACGGGATGGACGCGCGCGCACCTGATGACGGTGGCCGATGCCATCCTCGACGGGGCCGCCCGTCATGCGAGCCCGGCGGGCGCGGGCATCCGGTACCCCGGCGCCCCTGGCGGCTTCGGCGCCGCGGTCGACGCGCTCGAGGGCTTCAGCCGCACGTTCCTGCTGGCCGCGTTCCGCATCGCCGGCGACCCACGCGGCACAGAGTCGCTGGCCGAGCGGTATGCCAGAGGGCTGGCGGCAGGTGTCGATCCGGCCGGTGCCGAACGGTGGCCGCGCCCCGACGAGGTCGACCAGGCGAAAGTCGAGGCCGCGGCGCTCGCCCTGGGTCTGCACCTCACCCGCGACACGGTGTGGGCGCGCCTGGACGACAGCGCCCGGACCCGCACCGTGGACTACCTGGCGGCCGTCGTCGGTGGGAGCCATCCGCCGAACAACTGGGCCTGGTTCCGGGTGCTCGTCGAGCAGTTCCTGGAGAGCGTCGGCGGGCCGTCCTCCGACGCGGACCGCGCAGCCGACTTCGCGCTGCTCGACGGCTTCGAGCGGGACGGCGGATGGAGCGCGGACGGCGCCGCCCGATCGTTCGACCACTACGCCGGCTGGGCGCTGTCGTTCTACCCGCTGCTCTGGGCGGACATGGTCGGCGACGAGCCGCGCCACGCGGATCGCATCGCCCGGTATCGCCGGCGGCTGGACGCGTTCCTCGACGACGCGCTGCACCTCGTCGGCGCCGACGGAGGACCACTCATCCAGGGCCGCAGCCTCACCTACCGTTTCGCGACGGCCGCCGCGGCCGGGGTCGCGGCGTTCTCCGGCACCTCGCGGCACGACCCCGGCCTCCTGCGCCGGGCGGTGAGCGGTCAGGTCCGGCACTTCACCGACCGCGGTGCGCCGGATGCGACCGGAGTGCTGCCACTCGGCTGGCACGGCGCCTGGCGTCCGCTCGCCCAGGACTACTCCGGCCCCGGCTCTCCGTACTGGGCGGCGAAGGGTCTCCTGCCGCTCGCCCTGCCCGCGGCGCATCCGTTCTGGACGGCCGTCGAACAGCCCCTGCCGATCGATCGGGGTCCGTTCACACCGCGTCCTCATCGCCCCGGGGTGGCTCGCGACGGGTACCGCGGACGGCATCGTGCGTGTGGTCAACCACGGCACCGACCACCGGATGCCGGGTGCCCACCAGCCGGATGCGCCGTTGTACGCGAAGCTCGGGTACTCGACCGCGACAGCGCCCGTGCTCGCCGGCCCCGGAGTCCGTGATCCGCTCGACGGCACGGTCGCCGTGGTGCGTGGCGGCCGAGCGAGCCATCGCTCCGGCTTCGCGACCGGAGCGCTGCGGAAGGTCGACGACGCCGTGCTCGGCGGCTCCTCCGGCCTCGTGCACTGGCACGACGGCTTCCGCGCGGAGTTCGATGTCGGCGGAGGCGGCGCGGCCGCCGAGACCACGGTCGGCCCCATGGTCGACGTGGTGTCGGCGCTCCGCGGACCGTGGGAGGTGCGGCTCGTGCGGGTCCGGGCGGGCGCGGGGACGGACGGGGTGATCCGCGACGGCGACGTCCTCCGCATCGGCGGCTGGGCGCTGTCCTCCCCGACGGTCGTCGAGACCGGCCCCGCGGTCGTCACCGCCGCCCTCGCCCTCGGCGGCGAGACGCAGAGCCGGGTCATCGGACTCCTCGGAGTCGACGGTGCGACCGCGGGGGTCCGACGGGAACGGGACGCGACCCCGCTCGGCCCGGAGACCGCCACCCCGTGGCTCTCGGCGGCGGTGCGGCCGGACGTCTGGATGGCCGTCGGCGTGCTTCTCGGGAGTTCCCCCGGCGTGCCGCAGCTCGACCTGCAGGCAGGCGACGCGGCGGTGTCCTGGCCGGACGGTGCCACGACACGCTTCCGCCCCGAGGAGTTCCTTCCGCGGGGGTGAGCGTCAGGGGCGTGCCGTACTCGCGCGCTCGACGAGCCGAGTCGGCACCACCACGGGCGCGGCGGGATCGGTCGCCGCCGCGTCGCCCTCCACGGCGGCGATGAGCGCTGTGACCGCCCGCTGCGCGAGCGCCGGGAAGTCCTGGCGGATCGTCGTGAGCGGCGGGAGGAAGTTCGCCGCTTCCGGGATGTCGTCGAAGCCGACCACGCTGACATCGCCGGGGACCGTGCGTCCGGATTCCGCCACCGCGCGCAGCAGCCCGAGCGCCATCTGGTCGTTGGCGCAGAACACCGCCCTCGCCTGGGCCAGGGCCGCCCCCGCGGCGAAGCCGGACTCCGCGCTCCAGTCCCCGCGCACGACCGCCGGAGGCGTGAGACCGGCAGCCGTCAGAGCCTCGCGCCACCCGCGCTCGCGCTCGGCTGCGGCGAACGAGTCCGCCGGTCCCGCGAGGTGGTGGACGGTCTCGTGCCCCGCGGCGAGCAGGTGGCGCGTGGCAGCCTCTGCTCCCGCGGCGTGATCGCTGTGCACCACGATCGCTCCGGCTCCTGCGGGAGCGTCCACGACGACAAGACGCAGCTCCGGCGGCAGAGTGGCGGCAGGGACCAGCGCCGAAGCCTCGTTCAGCACGAGGGCACCGTCGACACCCTGGTCGGCGAGCCGGGCGAACGCCGGGTCCACGCCGTCCGCAGCCGTGACGACCGTGAGCGCATAGCCGCGTTCCGCCGCCGCCTCGGCCGCGGCCTGCAGCATCCGGGAGTTGCCGACCGTGGCCAGGGTGGTCACGACGAGACCGAGGGTGTGGCTGCGACCGGTGCGCAGCGCCCGCGCGGCCCGATGCGGCCGGTACCCCAGTTCGGTCATCGCGGCCTCGACCCGCGCCCGCGTCTGCGGGTCCACGCGCGGACTGCCGTTGACGACGCGGGAGACGGTCTGTCCGGAGACACCGGCTCGCGCCGCCACAGTCGCCATGGACACGCGGGCGGACACCGACGCCGACAGCTTCCGGGCCACGGGATCCTCCGTTCACAACTCCGTCATGTTGACGTTAGCACGCAGCGGCACCTACCATGTTGACGTGAACACGCCCGAATCTCCTGAGTTGCGCACGGAGCGTCTCGGCGCCGGGGTCGTCAAGCGCCCGACCACCCTCGCCGACGGCCGTGAGCTCATCTACTACGACGACCCGGAGACGACCCTCGGCGCGGAACGGTCGGTCGACGCCCGCACCCTCGCCCCTCGACCCGACACCGCGACCATGCGGCTCGACGTTCTCACGGGCGACTGGATCACCGTCGCCGCCAACCGCCAGAACCGCGTGATGATGCCGGGAGCCGACGCCGACCCGCTCGCGCCGCAGACGCCGGCGAATCCGTCCGAGGTGCCGTCCCGGTACGACGTGGCCGTGTTCGAGAACCGCTCCCCCGCATTCGGCCCCGCTCTCGCCGAGCCCGTCGGCACCGCCCCCGGGGCGACGAACCCCCCGCGCGGCCTCGACGACCTCACCGCCCTGGGACTCGGGCGCACCCGCACCGCCGTCGGCCGCTGCGAGGTCGTGTGCTTCAGCCCCGAGCACTCCGGCTCCTTCGGCACCCAGACCGCGACCCGCGCCCGCACCGTGATCGAGGCCTGGGCCGACCGCACCGCCGCTCTGTCCTCCCTGCCCGGGATCCAGCAGGTCTTCCCGTTCGAGAACCGCGGCGAGGCGATCGGCGTGACCCTCCCCCACCCGCACGGGCAGATCTACGCGTACCCCTACGTGACCCCGCGCACCGCCCGGGTGCTGGAATCCGTCGACCGCACCGCACCCGACCTCTTCGCCCGCATCCTCGCCGAGGAGCAGGCGTCCGAGCGGGTGGTGTTCCGCGGCGAGCACTGGACCGCGTTCGTGCCCTTCGCGGCGCGGTGGCCGCTCGAGGTGCACCTCATGCCGCATCGGCACGTGCCCGACCTCGCCGAGACCACGGCGGAGGAGCGCGACGAGCTCGCCCCGCTCTACCTCCGTCTCCTCCGCGGCGTCGACGCGCTCTACGACAGCCCCACCCCGTACATCGCCGCGTGGCACCAGGCTCCGGTCCACGTCGGCCGCGAGAGCGTGCGCCTGCACCTGCAGCTCACGAGCCCCCGCCGCGCCGCCGACAAGCTCAAGTTCCTCGCGGGCTCCGAGGCCGCGATGTGGGCCTGGGCCGCCGAGGTCGCCCCCGAGCAGGGGCCGCCCGACTCCGCGAGGCCCTCGCTCGCGCCGACCAGGAAGCCTCCGCATGACCTCCGCACACGACGCCGCCGTCGACCTCTTCGCCGCCCTCGCCGGGCGCACGCCGGACGGCGTCTGGTCCGCCCCGGGGCGCGTGAACCTCATCGGCGAGCACACCGACTACAACGACGGCTTCGTGCTGCCGTTCGCGATCCCGCAGCGCACGGTCGCCGCCGTCCGCCACCGTGCGACCGACGGCTCCGCGTCGCCTCGACCTTCGCGGACGAGCCGGTCGAGATCGCTCTCGACGACCTCGACCGCCTCTTCCCCACCCCGCCCGGCACGGCGCCCGCGGTGCCGGAGTGGGCGGCGTACCCGCTCGGCGTCGCCTGGGCCCTCCGTGCGGCCGCCCCCGCGACCGCGGCCTCCGGCCTGGACATCGCGATCGCCTCCGACGTCCCGGTCGGGGCCGGGCTCTCGTCGTCCGCCGCGATCGAGGGCGCGACGGCCACGGCACTGAACGAGCTCTGGGACGCCGGCCTCGACGCGGTCGCCCTCGCCCGGATCGGACGCACGGCGGAGAACGAGGCCGTCGGCGCGCCCACCGGCATCATGGACCAGATGGCCTCGATGCTCGGGGAGCCCGACGCCGCGATCTTCCTCGACTGCCGCTCTCTCGCCGCCGACGTCGTGCCGCTGGGCATGGCCGACGCCGGCCTCGCGGTGCTCGTGATGGACACCCGCGTCACGCACGCGCACTCCACCGGCGGCTACCGGGAACGCCGCGCCGCATGCGAACGCGGAGCCGCGATCCTCGGAGTGCCCGCGCTGCGCGACGTCGCCGTGGCCGACCTCGCCCGCGCCGAGAGCCTGATGGACGACATGACCTTCCGCCGCGTGCGCCACATCGTCACGGAGAACCAGCGCGTGCAGGACACGGTGGCGACGCTGCGCACCGCGGGCGCACGCGGCATCGGCGACCTCCTCGTCGCGTCCCACGCGTCGATGCGCGACGACTTCGAGATCTCGACGCCGGAGCTCGACGCCGCGGTGGAGACCGCCCTCACCTCGGGGGCGGTGGGTGCGCGCATGACCGGCGGCGGCTTCGGCGGCGCCGCGATCGCCCTCGTCGACCGCGGTGCCGTGCCTCACCTCGCCGACGCGGTGCGGGGGCGGTTCGCCGCCGAGGGCTTCGTCGCCCCGCACCTGTTCGAGGTCAGCCCGTCCGCAGGTCCGCGCCGCGACGCCTGACACAATGAAGGGTCGAGCCGCCACCGCCGCGGCAGGAGAGGAACGCATGTCCTGGATCGTCACCGGCGGCGCCGGCTACATCGGTGCCCACGTCGTCCGCGCTCTCGCAGAGGCCGGTCTCTCCCCCGTCGTCCTGGACGACCTCTCCAGCGGCGTCGCCTCCTTCGTGCCGGAGGGCGTGCCCTTCGTGCAGGGCAGCATCCTCGACCGCGCCCTCGTCGAGGAGACCCTGCGCACGCACGAGGCGGAGGGCGTGATCCACGTCGCGGGCTACAAGTACGCCGGCGTCTCGGTCCAGCGCCCGCTGCACACCTACGCCCAGAACGTCGAGGGGACGCGGATCATCCTCGAGGCGATGGCGGCGGCGGGCGTCGCGAACATCGTCTTCTCCTCTTCGGCGGCCGTGTTCGGCACCCCGGACGTCTCCCTCGTCGTCGAGGACACCGCCAAGAGGCCCGCGAGCCCCTACGGCGAGTCGAAGCTCATCGGCGAATGGCTGCTCCGCGACCAGGCGATCGCCACCGCCGACTCCGACCGCCCGCTGCGTCACACCTCGCTGCGGTACTTCAACGTCGTCGGCTCGGCCGACCCGACGGTCTACGACGTCAGCCCGCACAACCTCTTCCCCATCGTCTTCGAGGCGCTGATCGAGGGCCGCACCCCGAAGATCTTCGGCGACGACTACGACACCCCTGACGGCACGAACGTGCGCGATTACGTGCACGTCGGCGACATCGCCGCCGCCCACGTCGCCGCAGCGCAGCGCCTGGCCTCCGGCGCACCGATCGAGCCCGCGTACAACCTCGGCTCCGGCGACGGCCTCAGCGTGAAGCAGATCATGGATGCGGTCGCCCGCGTCACCGGCATCGACTTCACCCCCGAGGTCGGCCCTCGCCGCCCCGGCGACCCCGGATCGGATCGTGGCGACCGGCGAACTCGCGGCGCGCGACCTCGACTGGACCATGCGCTACACCGTCGACGAGATGGTGCGCACGGGCTGGGAGGCCCGCCGCGCCGCCGGCTGACCTCAGAGGTCGCGCGTGCGGATGGGGTAGAGCCAGAAGCACAGCCATCCGACCGCGGTGAAGCCCAGGGGGATGACCGCCAGCATCAGCCGGATGCCGCCGTCGACGGCCTCCAGCTGCGCGTCGCCGAGCCCGGCGTCGAAGCCCGTCGCGGTCAGCACAGCCGCGGCGACGATCGCCTGGAGGACCACGGAGCCGCGCACGACGAACCCGTTCACGCCGAAGTACGCACCCTCGCGACGGTGGCCCGTGCGATGCGCGTCGTCGTCGATGATCTGGGCGAGCACGACCTCGAGGAGCTGCAGCAGCCCGCCGACGCCGACGCCGACCGCCACCCCGACGAGAGCCGCCGCCCCCACCGACGTCGGGACCAGGTAGCCGAGCACCGCGACCCCGAACACCGCGACGCTCCACAGCAGCGCCGTGCGCGGGGAGGTGCGCCGGACCACCGCGCTCCACAGCACGATCGACGGGATGGCCGTGAGGAAGATGGCGCCGAGCAGGAGGCTGCCCTCGCCCTCGGCCGCCCCCAGCGAGTAGCGGACGTAGAACGGGACGGCGGCGAGGATCACGGCGATCGAGGTCTGCACGCAGAGCGAGCCCAGCACGTACGGCACGAAGGCGCGGTTGCGGAACGTGTAGACGAGCTGGTCCCGCCAGCGCATGGCCTCGGAGGCGGCCTCGGGCACCCGGCGCTCGATCATCCCGCCGAGGAACGACCACACGAGCAGCACGAGACAGACGCCGGACAGCACGAGGGCCATCCCGGGCCAGCCGATCGCGTCGTAGAGCGCGGGGGCTCCTGCCGTGCCGAGCACCATGCCGAGGATCGCGAAGATCTGCCGCGGCACGTTCCCGCGGGCGCGCTCCTCCGTGGTGCGGAAGATCTCCGGGAACAGCGCCGAGATGTTCAGCACCACCACGACGAAGGCGATGTCGTAGACCGCGACGACCACGAGGAACCACACGATGAGCCCGGCCGCCGGGAGCGCGGGCGGCATCCAGACGAGGGCGAACGCGACGACGAGCGGCACGATGCCGAGCCCGATCCACGGGATGCGGCGGCCCCACGGCGTGCGGATCCGGTCGGAGAGCGCCCCGACGACAGGGTTGAGCGCCGCGTTGAGGATGCCGTGGGCGATCATCGCCGCCGCCACCCACCCCGCGGGGACGGCGAGGTGCGAGACGTAGAAGTACACGACGAACGCCGAGAACGTCTGCGTCATCAGCTGCGTCGGGAACCCGGAGGCTCCGAAGGCGATGGTCTGGGAGCGGGTGGGAGCGGCGTCGAGACGGCGGTCGCGCAGCCGTTCGCCGAGCGCCGTCACCGGGCGTCTCCCCGCTGCAGCTCCCGCAGCGCGCGCCAGCCGACGCGGACCAGACCCTCCTCGACGATCGTCTGCTGCACGAGCGGGTCGTCGAGCAGCCGCAGCTCGTAGCCGCGTTTGGCCGCCGCGAAGTCCACCGCGGCGCGCAGCTCCTCGCCGTCGGCCATCGGATGCAGGTAGATCTCGGTGACACCGGGCGGGACGGCGCGCAGCACCGCGAGGAACCCGTCTCGGACCTGCTCGTACGACTCCTCATCGGCGGTGCCCTCGCCGCGCAGCTCGAACGGGTGCGTCCAGAGCCGATCGACGATCTCCACGCCGAAGGCATCCGCCACCGCCGCCGCCTCGGTGAGCTTCGCCTGCAGCATCGGATCGGCGTCCGCTCCCTCCATCTCGCGGGGCAGGCGGAAGGGGAGGCCGTGCCGGGCGGCGAGGTCGAAGACGGCGCGCAGGAAGTCCCGGCCGGTCAGCAGCCCGTAGACGGAGCCCATGTGGTTGTCGAGGTGGGTCACGTCGACGCCGGCATCGAGCGCCGCCTGCAACTGCGCGGCTATCTCGGCGGCGACATCCTCCTCCGACGCGTGCTGCTCCACGGTCGCGACGTCGGCGGGGAAGAAGCCGTCGGCGTCGACGAGGGTCGACGAGCCCGCGGTGAGCGGACGCCACCGGTATCGGCGCCACTCGCTCGTGAGGACGAGGTGCACGCCCACGTCGAGGTCCGGGTGCGCGGCGGCGAAGGCGAGTGCTTCCGGGGACCAGGCGCAGGGCACCATCACCGTCGCCGAGTCGATCCGCTCGCGGAGGAGGAGTCCGGAGATCGCCGCGTTCGCGGCATGGCACAT
>NZ_JBFLUM010000067.1:0-7349 GCF_050470785.1 Microbacterium sp. NRRL B-14842
CGACGACTACGACACCCCTGACGGCACGAACGTGCGCGATTACGTGCACGTCGGCGACATCGCCGCCGCCCACGTCGCCGCAGCGCAGCGCCTGGCCTCCGGCGCACCGATCGAGCCCGCGTACAACCTCGGCTCCGGCGACGGCCTCAGCGTGAAGCAGATCATGGATGCGGTCGCCCGCGTCACCGGCATCGACTTCACCCCCGAGGTCGGCCCTCGCCGCCCCGGCGACCCGGATCGGATCGTGGCGACCGGCGAACTCGCGGCGCGCGACCTCGACTGGACCATGCGCTACACCGTCGACGAGATGGTGCGCACGGGCTGGGAGGCCCGCCGCGCCGCCGGCTGACCTCAGAGGTCGCGCGTGCGGATGGGGTAGAGCCAGAAGCACAGCCATCCGACCGCGGTGAAGCCCAGGGGGATGACCGCCAGCATCAGCCGGATGCCGCCGTCGACGGCCTCCAGCTGCGCGTCGCCGAGCCCGGCGTCGAAGCCCGTCGCGGTCAGCACAGCCGCGGCGACGATCGCCTGGAGGACCACGGAGCCGCGCACGACGAACCCGTTCACGCCGAAGTACGCACCCTCGCGACGGTGGCCCGTGCGATGCGCGTCGTCGTCGATGATCTGGGCGAGCACGACCTCGAGGAGCTGCAGCAGCCCGCCGACGCCGACGCCGACCGCCACCCCGACGAGAGCCGCCGCCCCCACCGACGTCGGGACCAGGTAGCCGAGCACCGCGACCCCGAACACCGCGACGCTCCACAGCAGCGCCGTGCGCGGGGAGGTGCGCCGGACCACCGCGCTCCACAGCACGATCGACGGGATGGCCGTGAGGAAGATGGCGCCGAGCAGGAGGCTGCCCTCGCCCTCGGCCGCCCCCAGCGAGTAGCGGACGTAGAACGGGACGGCGGCGAGGATCACGGCGATCGAGGTCTGCACGCAGAGCGAGCCCAGCACGTACGGCACGAAGGCGCGGTTGCGGAACGTGTAGACGAGCTGGTCCCGCCAGCGCATGGCCTCGGAGGCGGCCTCGGGCACCCGGCGCTCGATCATCCCGCCGAGGAACGACCACACGAGCAGCACGAGACAGACGCCGGACAGCACGAGGGCCATCCCGGGCCAGCCGATCGCGTCGTAGAGCGCGGGGGCTCCTGCCGTGCCGAGCACCATGCCGAGGATCGCGAAGATCTGCCGCGGCACGTTCCCGCGGGCGCGCTCCTCCGTGGTGCGGAAGATCTCCGGGAACAGCGCCGAGATGTTCAGCACCACCACGACGAAGGCGATGTCGTAGACCGCGACGACCACGAGGAACCACACGATGAGCCCGGCCGCCGGGAGCGCGGGCGGCATCCAGACGAGGGCGAACGCGACGACGAGCGGCACGATGCCGAGCCCGATCCACGGGATGCGGCGGCCCCACGGCGTGCGGATCCGGTCGGAGAGCGCCCCGACGACAGGGTTGAGCGCCGCGTTGAGGATGCCGTGGGCGATCATCGCCGCCGCCACCCACCCCGCGGGGACGGCGAGGTGCGAGACGTAGAAGTACACGACGAACGCCGAGAACGTCTGCGTCATCAGCTGCGTCGGGAACCCGGAGGCTCCGAAGGCGATGGTCTGGGAGCGGGTGGGAGCGGCGTCGAGACGGCGGTCGCGCAGCCGTTCGCCGAGCGCCGTCACCGGGCGTCTCCCCGCTGCAGCTCCCGCAGCGCGCGCCAGCCGACGCGGACCAGACCCTCCTCGACGATCGTCTGCTGCACGAGCGGGTCGTCGAGCAGCCGCAGCTCGTAGCCGCGTTTGGCCGCCGCGAAGTCCACCGCGGCGCGCAGCTCCTCGCCGTCGGCCATCGGATGCAGGTAGATCTCGGTGACACCGGGCGGGACGGCGCGCAGCACCGCGAGGAACCCGTCTCGGACCTGCTCGTACGACTCCTCATCGGCGGTGCCCTCGCCGCGCAGCTCGAACGGGTGCGTCCAGAGCCGATCGACGATCTCCACGCCGAAGGCATCCGCCACCGCCGCCGCCTCGGTGAGCTTCGCCTGCAGCATCGGATCGGCGTCCGCTCCCTCCATCTCGCGGGGCAGGCGGAAGGGGAGGCCGTGCCGGGCGGCGAGGTCGAAGACGGCGCGCAGGAAGTCCCGGCCGGTCAGCAGCCCGTAGACGGAGCCCATGTGGTTGTCGAGGTGGGTCACGTCGACGCCGGCATCGAGCGCCGCCTGCAACTGCGCGGCTATCTCGGCGGCGACATCCTCCTCCGACGCGTGCTGCTCCACGGTCGCGACGTCGGCGGGGAAGAAGCCGTCGGCGTCGACGAGGGTCGACGAGCCCGCGGTGAGCGGACGCCACCGGTATCGGCGCCACTCGCTCGTGAGGACGAGGTGCACGCCCACGTCGAGGTCCGGGTGCGCGGCGGCGAAGGCGAGTGCTTCCGGGGACCAGGCGCAGGGCACCATCACCGTCGCCGAGTCGATCCGCTCGCGGAGGAGGAGTCCGGAGATCGCCGCGTTCGCGGCATGGCACATCCCGAAGTCGTCGGCGTTGAGGATGACCGCCCTGGCACCGGACGGCAGCCCGAGTCGGTCGGCGAGAGCGGAGGAGGCGGTCATGGCGTGTCCTGTCGGGCGGTCAGCGGCCGGTGGCGGTGTGCGCGGGAGGGTGTGAGGATCCGGGTGAAGACGTCGGCGCGGAGCGCGGAGGCCGCCTCACCCACAGCTCCGACGAGCGGCGCCTCCGGACCGAACGCCGAGGCGAGGAAACGGAGCGGCAGCTGCGCGGCGAACTCGTCCGCGACCCGCTCGATCGCATCCAGGAGCGCCGGGTGCACCGCCTCCCCGCCGAGGATGAAGGCCTCGGGATCGAGCACGAGGGCGACGCTGCCCGCCGCGAGGAAGAGCCGTCGTCCGATCTCCGCGACGAGGGCCTGCGCCGCCTCGTCTCCGCGTTGCGCCGCCTCCAGGTGGGCGAGGAAAGGCGCGTCGACATCCAGTCCGAGCCCGAGGGCGAGGTCGCGCACCACCGCGGCGCCCGCGACCGGGGCGCCGATGGGCACCGGCGTCTGCGGGAGGTACATCACCTCGCCCGCCACTCCCGAGAACCCGCGATGCAGCGCCCCGTCGATCACGATGCCGGCGCCGAGGTCGTCGTCGAGCAGCAGCAGCGCGAAACTCGCGAGGTCGATGCCGACGCCGGTGGTCGACTCGGCGAGCGCGGCGAGGTTGACGTCGTTCTCGACGCGGACCGGGCAGTCGAGGGCTGCCGCGAGAGCCGAGCGGAAGGCGCCGCCGTCCGGTCCCTGGTCGTCGCGGATCGCACCGTCCGACGCGACGATGCCGGGCACTCCGACGACGGCGAGGTGGAGCGCGCCCTTCACGGATCGGCGGCAGGCCGCGACGAGGGCGGCGATGTGCGCGACCCGGTCCTCGCCCGCGGGGAAGGCGCCGTGCCGTTCGGCTCTGATGGTGCCGGTCGCGTCGACGAGGACGACGTGGGCGGCGTGATGGTCCACGTGCACGGCCGCCGCGACCCCGAGGGCGGGGTGCAGAGCGACCCGGCCCGCCGCCGGTCCGCGGGTGTCGCGGTCGACCCCGGCCGCAGTGACGGCTCCCGCGGCGTCGAGCATCCGCAGTACCTGGGTCACGGCCGTGCGGGAGAGGCCGGTCGCCGCCATGAGCTCGGCCCTGGTCTGCGGTCCGCTCCGGGCGAGGCGCTCGAGGATCGCGCGGCCGTTGAGCGTGCGGAGCAGGGTCTGCGGTCCTGCGAGGGGTCGTGACATGCGGCGGAACCTCTGGGGGGTCGATTCTCGTGCGGAGTCGGTGCCCGCCAGCCTGCCACATCGCGTCGCACCCGTCGACCCGTCCTTCCCGGCTGCGTCGCCTGCACGACCCGGGCACGGCCGCACGACAGAACCCGGGATTCCTCCCCACAGACGCACCCGTGTCGTGCAGGTGTGACCGGGGAACCCGGAAGGACGTCGGCGGGCCCGCATAGGGTGGAGGGATGACGCCCCTGGTGATCCGAGACGCCGTCGCCGACGATGCCGAGGCCGTGGCCGGAGTGCACGTGCGGTCGTGGCAGGCGGCCTACGAGGGCCTCATCGACCAGGAGGTGCTGGACGGGCTGTCCGTCTCGGAACGGGCCGACGGGTGGCGCCGCATCTTCGCCGATCCGTTGCCCACGAGCCTCGGAACCCTGGTCGCGGAGCGCGACGGCACCGTCGTCGGCTGGGCGTCGTTCGGCTCTGGTCGCGACCCCGACGGCTTGGACGATGCCGAGCTGTACGGCATCTACGCCGACCCGACCGCGTGGTCGACGGGGGCGGGGCATGCCCTCCTCGACGCCGCCGAGCAGCGCATGATCGATGCCGGCCACACCCGCGCCTACCTCTGGGTCCTCGACGGCAACGACCGCGCCGACGGCTTCTACGCCCGGCACGGGTGGGAGCTCGACGGGGCCACGAAGATCGATCAGCGCCCGCAGTTCACGCTCCGGGAGCACCGCCGCGTCAAGCTCCTCGCCCTGCGCTGAACGACCGCCGCGTCAGTCGAGCGCGCTCATCACGTGCTTGATCCGGGTGTAGTCGTCGAAGCCGTACTGCGACAGGTCCTTCCCGTATCCGGAGTGCTTGAACCCGCCGTGCGGCATGTCCGACACGAACGGGATGTGGGTGTTGATCCAGACGCAGCCGAAGTCCAAGTCGCGGGAGAAGCGCATGGCCCTGGTGTGCTCCCGCGTCCACACCGAGGCGGCGAGCGCGTACGGCACGTCGTTCGCCATCGTGAGCGCCTCCTCCTCGGTATCGAAGGGCTGCACGGTGAGCACGGGTCCGAAGATCTCGCCCTGCACGACCTCGTCGTCCTGCTGCACGCCGGTCACGATGGTCGCCTCCCAGAAGTAACCGCGGTCGCCCTGCCGCCTCCCACCGGTGGCGATGGTCGCGTGCGCCGCAAGCCGGTCGATGAAGCCCTGCACCTGAGCGAGTTGGGCCGCGCTGCTCAGCGGTCCGTACAGCACGCCCTCTTCGTCCGGCACCCCGGTCCGCGCGTGCGTGCGGGTCCGCTCCACCAGTGCGGCGACGAGCTCGTCGTGCATCGACGCGTGCACGAGCACCCGGGTCGCCGCGGTGCAGTCCTGACCCGCGTTGAAGAAGGCCCCGGTGACGATGCCCTCGACCGCCTTCTCGATCGACGCGTCCGGGAAGACGATCGCGGGCGCCTTGCCGCCGAGCTCCAGGTGCACGCGCTTGACGTCGTCGGCCGCGGAGCGGGCCACGGCCATCCCCGCCCGCACCGAGCCGGTGATCGCCACCATCTGCGGTGTCGGATGCTCGACGAGGGCCGCTCCGGTCTCGCGGTCGCCGAGCACGACGTTGAGGGTGCCCGCGGGGGTGTGCGCGGCGACGATCTCCGCGAGCAGCAGCGTGGTGAGCGGCGTGGACTCGGCCGGCTTCAGCACGACGGTGTTGCCGGCGGCGAGCGCGGGAGCGATCTTCCACACCGCCATGTTCAGGGGGTAGTTCCACGGCGTCACCTGCCCGATCACGCCGATCGGCTCCCGGCGCACGAAGGAGGTGTGCCCGGGGAGGTACTCCGCGGCGGCTCGACCCTCGAGGCTCCGCGCGGCCCCGGCGAAGAACCGCAGCTGGTCCACCGACTGCAGGATCTCGTCGGCGACGAGCGTCGCCCGCGGCTTGCCGGTGTCCTTCGACTCGAGGTCGGCGAACTCCTCGGCCCGCGCGGCCATGTCCTCGGCGATGCGGAACAGGGCGAGTTGGCGCGCAGACGGCGGGGTGTCCCGCCAGGTCGGGAACGCCGCCGCGGCCGCGGCATACGCGGCATCCACGTCGGTGCGGTCGGAGATCGGGATCTCGCCGTAGGCTTCCTCCGTCACCGGATCGATGAGCGGCAGGCGCCCGCTCCCCGATGCGGTGACGGCGCGACCGCCGATGAAGTTCTGCAGGGGCACGGTCATCGTCGACGGTGAGGACATAGCGCCATGGTAGCCATCCGAGCGCGGAATCTGTAGCTTTTCGTCCACAGATCGACGGAATCAGTTGCGCAGGGCGGGTCAGAATGTCACGATCGGTACATGAGTCCGAAGACGCCTCCCCCCGCCCTCGACGACATCTCGAAGCGCATCGTCGAGTTGCTGCAGGAGGACGGGCGGCGTCCCTATGCGGAGATCGCCCGCGAAGTAGGGCTCAGCGAGGCCGCGGCCCGCCAGCGCGTGCAGCGCCTGACCGAATCGGGTCTGATCCAGATCGTCGCCGTGACCGACCCGCTGCAGCTCGGCTTCCACCGCATGTCGATGATCGGGATCCGGGTGTCCGGCGACCCCCGCGCGATCGCGGAGGAGCTCACGGCGATCCCCGAGCTGGCGTACGTCGTCGTCACCCTCGGGACGTTCGACATCCTCGTCGAGGCGGTGTGCGAGGACGACGACCATCTGCTCGACCTCATCGCCACCCGCATCCGCACCATCCCCGGCATCATCCAGACGGAGAGCCTGCTCTACGCCGGCCTCTACAAAGACCTCTACAACTGGGGAACGCGCTGACGCGCTCCCCTCGCATCGGAGTGAACATGGGCACCACGGTCTTCGAACGCCGTCGTCCTTCGCAGTCCGTCGTCGACGACGCCCTGCGCGACACGGCCCTGTCGGTCTTCTGGCTCGACGACGTCGAGCGGCCCGCGCATCCGCCGCTGCGCGGCACCGTGCACACGGACCTCGTGGTCGTCGGCGGCGGCTACACCGGGCTCTGGACGGCCGTGCGCGCGAAGGAGCGGGATCCGGAGCGGAAGGTGGTCCTCCTGGAGGCATCCCGCGTGGCCTGGGCGGCATCCGGGCGCAACGGCGGCTTCTGCGAGTCCAGCCTCACGCACGGCCACGAGAACGGCGTGAACCGCTGGCCCGAGGAGATCGACCGCCTCGAGGAGCTGGGCCACGAGAACCTCGACGGCATCGCCGAGACCGTGCGGCGGTACGACATGGATGCCGAGTTCGAGCGGACGGGCCAGCTCGCGGTCGCCGTGGAGCCGCATCAGGTCGAGTGGCTGCGCGAGGAGGAGGGCTTCCTCGACCGCGAGGCGGTGCAGGCGGAAGTGCATTCCCCACGTTCCTCGCCGGCGCCTGGGATCGGGAGGGCAGCGCTCTCGTGCACCCGGCGAAGCTGGGCCTGGAGCTCGCACGGGTGGCCGTCGAGCTCGGCGTGGAGATCCACGAGCACAGCCTCGTCCGGCGGATCGAGGGCGCGGACTCCGGTCCGGTGACCCTCGTCACGGAGCACGGCCGGGTGACCGCCGACGCGGTGGCGCTCGCGACGAACGTGTTCCCCTCGCTCCTGAAGCGCAACCGCC
>NZ_JBFLUM010000068.1:0-7350 GCF_050470785.1 Microbacterium sp. NRRL B-14842
GCCACCGGTATCGGCGCCACTCGCTCGTGAGGACGAGGTGCACGCCCACGTCGAGGTCCGGGTGCGCGGCGGCGAAGGCGAGTGCTTCCGGGGACCAGGCGCAGGGCACCATCACCGTCGCCGAGTCGATCCGCTCGCGGAGGAGGAGTCCGGAGATCGCCGCGTTCGCGGCATGGCACATCCCGAAGTCGTCGGCGTTGAGGATGACCGCCCTGGCACCGGACGGCAGCCCGAGTCGGTCGGCGAGAGCGGAGGAGGCGGTCATGGCGTGTCCTGTCGGGCGGTCAGCGGCCGGTGGCGGTGTGCGCGGGAGGGTGTGAGGATCCGGGTGAAGACGTCGGCGCGGAGCGCGGAGGCCGCCTCACCCACAGCTCCGACGAGCGGCGCCTCCGGACCGAACGCCGAGGCGAGGAAACGGAGCGGCAGCTGCGCGGCGAACTCGTCCGCGACCCGCTCGATCGCATCCAGGAGCGCCGGGTGCACCGCCTCCCCGCCGAGGATGAAGGCCTCGGGATCGAGCACGAGGGCGACGCTGCCCGCCGCGAGGAAGAGCCGTCGTCCGATCTCCGCGACGAGGGCCTGCGCCGCCTCGTCTCCGCGTTGCGCCGCCTCCAGGTGGGCGAGGAAAGGCGCGTCGACATCCAGTCCGAGCCCGAGGGCGAGGTCGCGCACCACCGCGGCGCCCGCGACCGGGGCGCCGATGGGCACCGGCGTCTGCGGGAGGTACATCACCTCGCCCGCCACTCCCGAGAACCCGCGATGCAGCGCCCCGTCGATCACGATGCCGGCGCCGAGGTCGTCGTCGAGCAGCAGCAGCGCGAAACTCGCGAGGTCGATGCCGACGCCGGTGGTCGACTCGGCGAGCGCGGCGAGGTTGACGTCGTTCTCGACGCGGACCGGGCAGTCGAGGGCTGCCGCGAGAGCCGAGCGGAAGGCGCCGCCGTCCGGTCCCTGGTCGTCGCGGATCGCACCGTCCGACGCGACGATGCCGGGCACTCCGACGACGGCGAGGTGGAGCGCGCCCTTCACGGATCGGCGGCAGGCCGCGACGAGGGCGGCGATGTGCGCGACCCGGTCCTCGCCCGCGGGGAAGGCGCCGTGCCGTTCGGCTCTGATGGTGCCGGTCGCGTCGACGAGGACGACGTGGGCGGCGTGATGGTCCACGTGCACGGCCGCCGCGACCCCGAGGGCGGGGGTGCAGAGCGACCCGGCCCGCCGCCGGTCCGCGGGTGTCGCGGTCGACCCCGGCCGCAGTGACGGCTCCCGCGGCGTCGAGCATCCGCAGTACCTGGGTCACGGCCGTGCGGGAGAGGCCGGTCGCCGCCATGAGCTCGGCCCTGGTCTGCGGTCCGCTCCGGGCGAGGCGCTCGAGGATCGCGCGGCCGTTGAGCGTGCGGAGCAGGGTCTGCGGTCCTGCGAGGGGTCGTGACATGCGGCGGAACCTCTGGGGGGTCGATTCTCGTGCGGAGTCGGTGCCCGCCAGCCTGCCACATCGCGTCGCACCCGTCGACCCGTCCTTCCCGGCTGCGTCGCCTGCACGACCCGGGCACGGCCGCACGACAGAACCCGGGATTCCTCCCCACAGACGCACCCGTGTCGTGCAGGTGTGACCGGGGAACCCGGAAGGACGTCGGCGGGCCCGCATAGGGTGGAGGGATGACGCCCCTGGTGATCCGAGACGCCGTCGCCGACGATGCCGAGGCCGTGGCCGGAGTGCACGTGCGGTCGTGGCAGGCGGCCTACGAGGGCCTCATCGACCAGGAGGTGCTGGACGGGCTGTCCGTCTCGGAACGGGCCGACGGGTGGCGCCGCATCTTCGCCGATCCGTTGCCCACGAGCCTCGGAACCCTGGTCGCGGAGCGCGACGGCACCGTCGTCGGCTGGGCGTCGTTCGGCTCTGGTCGCGACCCCGACGGCTTGGACGATGCCGAGCTGTACGGCATCTACGCCGACCCGACCGCGTGGTCGACGGGGGCGGGGCATGCCCTCCTCGACGCCGCCGAGCAGCGCATGATCGATGCCGGCCACACCCGCGCCTACCTCTGGGTCCTCGACGGCAACGACCGCGCCGACGGCTTCTACGCCCGGCACGGGTGGGAGCTCGACGGGGCCACGAAGATCGATCAGCGCCCGCAGTTCACGCTCCGGGAGCACCGCCGCGTCAAGCTCCTCGCCCTGCGCTGAACGACCGCCGCGTCAGTCGAGCGCGCTCATCACGTGCTTGATCCGGGTGTAGTCGTCGAAGCCGTACTGCGACAGGTCCTTCCCGTATCCGGAGTGCTTGAACCCGCCGTGCGGCATGTCCGACACGAACGGGATGTGGGTGTTGATCCAGACGCAGCCGAAGTCCAAGTCGCGGGAGAAGCGCATGGCCCTGGTGTGCTCCCGCGTCCACACCGAGGCGGCGAGCGCGTACGGCACGTCGTTCGCCATCGTGAGCGCCTCCTCCTCGGTATCGAAGGGCTGCACGGTGAGCACGGGTCCGAAGATCTCGCCCTGCACGACCTCGTCGTCCTGCTGCACGCCGGTCACGATGGTCGCCTCCCAGAAGTAACCGCGGTCGCCCTGCCGCCTCCCACCGGTGGCGATGGTCGCGTGCGCCGCAAGCCGGTCGATGAAGCCCTGCACCTGAGCGAGTTGGGCCGCGCTGCTCAGCGGTCCGTACAGCACGCCCTCTTCGTCCGGCACCCCGGTCCGCGCGTGCGTGCGGGTCCGCTCCACCAGTGCGGCGACGAGCTCGTCGTGCATCGACGCGTGCACGAGCACCCGGGTCGCCGCGGTGCAGTCCTGACCCGCGTTGAAGAAGGCCCCGGTGACGATGCCCTCGACCGCCTTCTCGATCGACGCGTCCGGGAAGACGATCGCGGGCGCCTTGCCGCCGAGCTCCAGGTGCACGCGCTTGACGTCGTCGGCCGCGGAGCGGGCCACGGCCATCCCCGCCCGCACCGAGCCGGTGATCGCCACCATCTGCGGTGTCGGATGCTCGACGAGGGCCGCTCCGGTCTCGCGGTCGCCGAGCACGACGTTGAGGGTGCCCGCGGGGGTGTGCGCGGCGACGATCTCCGCGAGCAGCAGCGTGGTGAGCGGCGTGGACTCGGCCGGCTTCAGCACGACGGTGTTGCCGGCGGCGAGCGCGGGAGCGATCTTCCACACCGCCATGTTCAGGGGGTAGTTCCACGGCGTCACCTGCCCGATCACGCCGATCGGCTCCCGGCGCACGAAGGAGGTGTGCCCGGGGAGGTACTCCGCGGCGGCTCGACCCTCGAGGCTCCGC
Source organism: Microbacterium sp. NRRL B-14842 (assembly GCF_050470785.1). Lineage (NCBI taxonomy): Bacteria > Bacillati > Actinomycetota > Actinomycetes > Micrococcales > Microbacteriaceae > Microbacterium > Microbacterium sp. NRRL B-14842. Next base: position 3,275 of record NZ_JBFLUM010000068.1, read on the forward strand.
GCGGCCCCGGCGAAGAACCGCAGCTGGTCCACCGACTGCAGGATCTCGTCGGCGACGAGCGTCGCCCGCGGCTTGCCGGTGTCCTTCGACTCGAGGTCGGCGAACTCCTCGGCCCGCGCGGCCATGTCCTCGGCGATGCGGAACAGGGCGAGTTGGCGCGCAGACGGCGGGGTGTCCCGCCAGGTCGGGAACGCCGCCGCGGCCGCGGCATACGCGGCATCCACGTCGGTGCGGTCGGAGATCGGGATCTCGCCGTAGGCTTCCTCCGTCACCGGATCGATGAGCGGCAGGCGCCCGCTCCCCGATGCGGTGACGGCGCGACCGCCGATGAAGTTCTGCAGGGGCACGGTCATCGTCGACGGTGAGGACATAGCGCCATGGTAGCCATCCGAGCGCGGAATCTGTAGCTTTTCGTCCACAGATCGACGGAATCAGTTGCGCAGGGCGGGTCAGAATGTCACGATCGGTACATGAGTCCGAAGACGCCTCCCCCCGCCCTCGACGACATCTCGAAGCGCATCGTCGAGTTGCTGCAGGAGGACGGGCGGCGTCCCTATGCGGAGATCGCCCGCGAAGTAGGGCTCAGCGAGGCCGCGGCCCGCCAGCGCGTGCAGCGCCTGACCGAATCGGGTCTGATCCAGATCGTCGCCGTGACCGACCCGCTGCAGCTCGGCTTCCACCGCATGTCGATGATCGGGATCCGGGTGTCCGGCGACCCCCGCGCGATCGCGGAGGAGCTCACGGCGATCCCCGAGCTGGCGTACGTCGTCGTCACCCTCGGGACGTTCGACATCCTCGTCGAGGCGGTGTGCGAGGACGACGACCATCTGCTCGACCTCATCGCCACCCGCATCCGCACCATCCCCGGCATCATCCAGACGGAGAGCCTGCTCTACGCCGGCCTCTACAAAGACCTCTACAACTGGGGAACGCGCTGACGCGCTCCCCTCGCATCGGAGTGAACATGGGCACCACGGTCTTCGAACGCCGTCGTCCTTCGCAGTCCGTCGTCGACGACGCCCTGCGCGACACGGCCCTGTCGGTCTTCTGGCTCGACGACGTCGAGCGGCCCGCGCATCCGCCGCTGCGCGGCACCGTGCACACGGACCTCGTGGTCGTCGGCGGCGGCTACACCGGGCTCTGGACGGCCGTGCGCGCGAAGGAGCGGGATCCGGAGCGGAAGGTGGTCCTCCTGGAGGCATCCCGCGTGGCCTGGGCGGCATCCGGGCGCAACGGCGGCTTCTGCGAGTCCAGCCTCACGCACGGCCACGAGAACGGCGTGAACCGCTGGCCCGAGGAGATCGACCGCCTCGAGGAGCTGGGCCACGAGAACCTCGACGGCATCGCCGAGACCGTGCGGCGGTACGACATGGATGCCGAGTTCGAGCGGACGGGCCAGCTCGCGGTCGCCGTGGAGCCGCATCAGGTCGAGTGGCTGCGCGAGGAGGAGGGCTTCCTCGACCGCGAGGCGGTGCAGGCGGAAGTGCATTCCCCCACGTTCCTCGCCGGCGCCTGGGATCGGGAGGGCAGCGCTCTCGTGCACCCGGCGAAGCTGGGCCTGGAGCTCGCACGGGTGGCCGTCGAGCTCGGCGTGGAGATCCACGAGCACAGCCTCGTCCGGCGGATCGAGGGCGCGGACTCCGGTCCGGTGACCCTCGTCACGGAGCACGGCCGGGTGACCGCCGACGCGGTGGCGCTCGCGACGAACGTGTTCCCCTCGCTCCTGAAGCGCAACCGCCTCATGACGGTCCCGGTGTACGACTACGTGCTGATGACGGAGCCGCTCTCGGCCGAGCAGCTCGCGTCCATCGGCTGGCGGAACCGTCAGGGGCTCGCCGACAGCGCCAACCAGTTCCACTACTACCGGCTCACCGCCGACGACCGGATCCTGTTCGGCGGCTACGACGCGGTGTACCACTTCGGCGGCAAGGTGCGCCCCGCGTACGAGGACCGGATGGAGAGCCACCGGCGCCTGGCCTCGCACTTCTTCACCACCTTCCCGCAGCTCGCCGGCCTCCGCTTCACGCACCGCTGGGCCGGAGCCATCGACTCCTCCAGCCGATTCTGCGCATTCTTCGGCACCGCCCGCGGCGGTCGGGTCGCCTACGCCACGGGGTTCACCGGACTCGGGGTCGGGGCCGCCCGGTTCGCGGCCGATGTCATGCTCGACAAGCTCGACGGCGAGGAGACCGAACGCACGCAGCTGCGGATGGTGCGCGAGAAGCCGATCCCGTTCCCGCCGGAGCCCGCCGCGTCCGTCGGCATCAACCTCGTCCGCGCCGCGATGGACAGGGCCGACCACAACGAGGGGCGCCGCAACCTGTTCCTGAAGACGCTCGACGCCCTCGGCATGGGCTTCGACTCGTGACCACGCTCACCCCAGGAGCCGTCGTCGACGCGGGGAACCTCGCGCTGACGCACGCCCCGCTGCCCGACGAGGACGTCCGCGACGGCGCACCGACCACGGCCTACACGGTGCTCGACGATGCCGGCGGGATCGAGATCGGCGTCTGGGAGATGACGCCGGGCACGGCGGTGGACGTCGAGGAGGACGAGGTGTTCGTCGTGCTCTCCGGTCGCGCGACCGTGGCGTTCACCGCACCCGCGCTCCCGCCCGTGGGACTCGGCCCAGGGTCAGTGATGCGGCTCACGGCCGGCATGCGGACGGTCTGGACCGTGAACGCGACCCTGCGGAAGGTCTCGATCGGGATCTGACGGCTCGTGCCGAGCGCGTCCCACTCAGGCCCGGCGGACCTCCGCGTGCGGGATGCGTGCGGCCATGACCCGCACCGCTTCCGGGTTGTCGTCCACGAGCACCGCCTCCCGACCGAGTGCGGAGGCCACCGCTCCGGTCGTGCCGCTGCCGGCGAAGAGGTCGAGCACCCGATCGCCCGGTCGGCTGGACGCGGTCACGATGCGCCGGAGGATGCCCTCGGGCTTCTGCGTCGGATAGCCCGTCTTCTCCCGTCCGGTCGTCGGGACGATCGTGTGCCACCAGACGTCGGTCGGGAGCTTGCCTCGTGCCGCCTTCTCCGCGGTCACCAGCCCCGGAGCCATGTACGGCTCCCGGTCGACGTCGTCGGAGTTGAACACGTACGTCCGCGGGTTCTTCACGTACACCAGGATCGTGTCGTGCTTGGTGGGCCACCGCCGCCGGGATTTCGCGCCGTAGTCGTACGCCCAGATGAGCTCGTTGAGGAAGCAGTCCCGGCCGAACACCGCGTCGAGCATGACCTTCGCGTAGTGCGCCTCGCGGTAGTCGAGGTGCAGGTAGAGGGTGCCGTCGTCGGCGAGCAGCCGCCAGGCCTCCTCCAGCCGCGGCATGAGGAAGGCGCCGTAGTCGTCGAAGCTGTCGTCGTACGCGCGCAGCATGCCGCGCACCCGCTCGTACCGGTGTCCGTGGAAGCCGTGCCGCACCTCCGGCCCGCCGACTGCGTGTTCAGAACTCAGGAGATCCGACGCGGTTTCGGCCGGTTGGGGGCTGCCCCCGTCCGGATCCGCCGATTCTTCCGGAGTTGTGAACGTGCGGCGGGCGGTGACCACCTGCCGCTCCCGCACTCTTCCGGTGTTGAACGGCGGGTCGAGGTAGACGAGCGTGAAGGACCCGGACGGCAGGGTCGCCGCGACGGCGAGGTTGTCCCCCTCGATCACCGACACCCGCCCCGGGACCTGGACCCCTGAGCCTGCACCCTGGGTCCCTGAGCCTGTCGAAGGGCCTGAGCCTGTCGAAGGGCTCACGGAACCCGATGCAGCCACGCGTCGGTCGAGAACTTCGACTCCACCAGAGCCTGCGCATCGGCGTACTCGTCCGGCGTGATGCCGCCCTCCTCGGCGGAGGTGAGCGAGCGGAACGTGTCCTTGAAGCGCTCGATGATCTCGGCGCGTTCCAGTCCGGTCTGGCTGCGCAGCGGGTCGACGCGCTTGGCGGCCGAGGTCGTGCCCTTGTCGCTGAGCTTCTCGCGGCCGATCCGCAGCACCTCGGTCATCATCTGGCCGTCGATGTCGTAGGAGAGGGTGGCGTGGTGCAGCACACCTCCGTTCGCGAGGCGCTTCTGCGCGGCGCCGCCGATCTTGCC
>NZ_JBFLUM010000069.1:0-16032 GCF_050470785.1 Microbacterium sp. NRRL B-14842
CCGTCGAGCATCCCCACGCGTTCGATGCCGTCTACGACCCCCACCGTGTGCGTACCGGGGTCTCCTACCGAGACCATGGCCCCGCTGATCGAGGCGCTCGAGGGGCGTGCTCGCGGAGGCGGCCGCCGCGGCGGGGCTCGACCGCCCGGCGGACGTCTGTGTCGCTGTGGGGGCTGATGCACGGCCTGGGCACCCTCGCCGCGGCCGGCCACTTCACGCTCGACGACGCCCTGTCCGCCTACGCGGCCTCTCTCACCCGCTGACTCTTTCGAGTCGCGCACCTTGCTCCATTCCGGCCGAGATGGAGCGATCTGCGCGATTCGAAGGGTTCTCGCCCCGGTCTTCCACGGTATGCACAGGCGGAGTTTCGTAGATTGTCGGGATGCCCTATTCCGCCCACCGCCCGGGTCGCTTCGACTCGCAGGGTCGGATCATCATCGACGGCGACCCGAACGCCGAGACGGATGACCTCGACTTCCTGCGCGAGTACGAGCCGACCGGCGACACACCCGCGCAGCCCGACGTCGCGTCCGACGACCCGACGTCCGAGCCGGTGACGGCGCCCGACGCCCCGGTCGACGCGGAGCCCGCCCCCGACCGTCCGGCGCGCCCGCAGCGCGTCCGGAAGTCGCGTCGCCGACGCACGCCGCCGAACGCCTCCGTGCTCTCGCGATCCTCGGCGGGGCGGAGGGCGAGATCCTCGACAGGGTCCCCGGCGAGACCCCGCGCTTCGTGCAGATGTTCTTCGTGCTCGCCGGGACCGCCTTGGTCAGCGCGATCTCCATGCTCTTCGCCCTGACGACGGGGGTGCGCGCGGCGGTCTGGCTGGCCATCCCGCTCGCGATCGTGTGGGCACTGATCATCTTCAACCTCGACCGCTTCCTCACCTCGACCATGACGTCGACCCGCAACGTCTGGAAGCTCATCGCCTCGCGATCCCCCGCGTCATCATGGCGGCGATCATCGGGTTCGTCGTCGCGGAGCCGCTCGTGCTGCAGATCTTCCACAACGACATCTCCCGGGAGGTCGCCGCGACCAACATCGTGCAGGCGCAGTCCGACCAGGAGGCGCTCGAGACCGGTCCGGAGAAGAAGGCGCTGGACGCGGCGTCCGAGCGCGTCGCGGCGCTTGAGAACCAGGCGGCGACGGGCATCGTCGCCGGGACCGAGTCGTCATCGGCCACGGAGTCGGCCGCCCAGTCCACGGTCGACGATCTGACGGCCAAGCTCACGGAGCAGCAGGCGGTGATCGACCAGGGCGGACGCTGTATCAGTGCGAGCTCACCGGCGAGGGGCGCGGGCACCGTTCCCGGCTGCACCGGTGTGAACGGCGAGGGTGCGAGCTCGCAGGCCGCGCAGGCCCAGCTCGCCGAGGCCCAGCAGACCTACGATGCACTGGCCGCCCAGCTCCGCACGGCCAACGAGGAGCTCGCCGCTGCCGGAAGCGCCGCCAAGGAGAACACCACGGCGTCGGAGTCGCAGAACCGTCAGCAGGCGCAGGGCGAGCTCCCCGCCGCGCGCGACACGTATGAGCAAGCGCTCGCGGCTTACAACGCCCGGGCGGACTCCGTGGCGCAGGGCAACGCCGGGGCGGTGGGACTGCTGAGCCAGATCAGCGGCCTCAACCGCCTGAGCGAGAAGGAGCCCACGATCCTGTGGGCGCACATCCTCATCGCGGCGCTGTTCTTCATGATCGACGCTGCTGCCGGTGCTGGTGAAGGTGCTCACGAGCTACGGCGACCCGAGCCTCTACGAGAAGGCGCTGGCCATCCGCAAGCAGGTCGCCTGGACAGGGTGACGGCGGAGGGCTTCCGCGACCCGCGCCGACATCGTCACCACCCCCGGGGCTCAGGCCACCTGACTCCTTTCGAATCGCTCACTGTGCTCCATCCCGGCCGGTTCGGGACAAAGTGGGCGATTCGAACGCGGGAGAGGTCCCCGGACCGGGACGCCAGCGCGAGGGAACGGGTCAGGGCGACCGTGGACGGGGTGGTCTGCCCCGGGGTGCCGGTCACGGCGGCCCTCGATGAGAGCGAGCGGTCCGAGGAGGGCGGGGTCGTGGGTGCGGGCGTCGTCGCCGAGCCAGTCGAGGAGTTCGCCCATGGTCCAATCCCGGTCGATTGGACCGAGATCGAGACCGATGCTGTCGTGGGAACTGTCATTGGTCCAGAATCAGGTCTCATGGACACCCTCGACAGGGCCAATGCGACGCCGGTGGCCCACGGATCGGCCCCCCGGCCCTCTCGTCCAGGGCGGGGAGGTCTCCGCGGCCGCGCTCGCCGCACGCCTCGGCCGCTGGGCCCATGGCGACGGCACCCTCTCCACCCGACTCGCTGCAGGGATCGCCGCCCTGATCGGCAGTGGTGAGCTGCGCCCCGCCGACCGCCTGCCTGCCGAACGCGCCCTCGCCGCGGTGGTCGCGGTCTCGCGGGGCACGGTCGTGTCCGCCTATGCGTCCCTCGCGGAGCAGGTCTCGTGGAGCGCCGACAGGGCAGTGGGACGAGGGTGTCGGGGGCGAGGACGGCGCCCGCGGCCCGACCGCCGTCCGGGACGTGGCGAGGCGCTGTTCTCGGCACTCCCCAACGCGATCGACCTGCTCCGCACGGTCCCGCAGATCCCGGATCTGGGTGTGCAGCTCATCCGCGACCACCAGCCGCGGCTCGACCTCGCCCTGCTCCCGGAGACCGACCCCGCGGGTCTCCCGGCCCTCCGCGAACTCATCGCCGACATGTACCGCGCCGAGGGGACGCCGACCACGCCCGAGCAGATCCTCGTGACCCACGGCGCGCAGCAGGCCATCAGCCTCGTCGTCAACGCGCTCGTGGAGCCGGGGGACGTCGTCCTCGCGGAGGAGATCACGTGGCCGGGCGTGACCGACTCCGTGGGGTTGCGCGGCGGGACGGTCCACGGCGTGCCGATGGGGGCGGACGGCCTCGACGTCGATGCGCTGGAGCAGGCGATGGCACGACTGCGTCCCGTGCTCGTCGCGCTCAACCCGCACCACCAGAACCCGACGGGGACGCGTCTGCCCGGGGCGGCGCGGCATCGCGTGGCCGAACTCGCCGCGCAGTACGGGGTGCCCGTGATCGAGGACCGCGTCGTCGCCGGCATCTCGTTCGACGGGATCGTGCCGCCCACGCTCGCCTCGGAACGGCCGGACGCCCCGGTGCTCGTCGTCGAGTCCGTGTCGAAGTGGGGCCTGGGCCGGGCTGCGGATCGGGTGGCTGCGCGCCGACCCCGTCCTGGTCCGACGGCTGCGCGGTGCGCGCCAGCTCGCCGACCAGTCCACGAGCGTGCCGGCCAGCTCCTCGCCCTCGACCTCATCGCCCATGCGACGGAGCTCCGCCGCGCCAACAGTCGCGTGCACCGGGAACGCCTCCTCCTGCTGCAGGAGTTGATGGCCGCGCACCTCTCCGACTGGACCTACGACGCTCCGCGGGGCGGACTCTCGCTGTGGGCGGGGCTGCCTCGGGGCTCTGCGGCGGCTCTCGCGCGAATCGCTGCCGCGCCACGGGGTCTCGATCGCGGGCACCGGGGCCTTCGCGGTCTCGGCCGCCGCGCCGGACGACACGTGCGTCTGCCGTTCACCGCGCCGGACGACGTGCTCACCGAGGGGGTGCGCCGCTTGGGCGACGCCTGGCGCGAGTACCGGGAGACTCTCAGCAGCCCTGCCTAGGGTGACCGCATGACACCGGTGCCGCGCCCCACCCTCTGGATCTGCGTCGCGGGCGTGCTCGCCGTCACCGCGTATGCCGCGCTCGCCGCCGTGCAGATTCTCGTGCTGAACCCCGCTCGCCGCGGCGCCGGGCGGCCTCTCCTCGACGAGGTCAGGGCCGCGATGTCGAACGCCGGAGAGAGCCTCATGCCGCAGACCGTCCTCGGCATCCTCGGCGCGGGTGTGTGCCTGGGAGTCGGGACGGCGGTCGTCTGCCTCCTCACGCGGGCTCCGGCGGTGGTGGCCGGCATGACCTTCCTCGCGCTGCTCATGGGCGGGCGCCGGCCTACTTCGTCGCGTCGTTCGGCCCCGGCATGGGGCTCGCCGACACCTTCGGCATCAGCGGCGCCGATGCCTCCCGTGGGCGCTGCCCCTGTACGCGGTCAGCGCGCTCTCCGCGGTCGGGGTGCTGGTCGGGGGCCGCGGTCACGTCCCGCCGCCGCGGGCCTTCGCCCGCCACTGCCTGATGATCGCGGCCGATCCGGCCCGCCGGTCCCCTGGCGGGACTAGCGTTGGTCCATGGTCAACTATCGCTATCTCGGCAACAGCGGTCTCAAGGTCTCGGAGATCACCTACGGCAACTGGTCACGCACGCCTCGCAGGTCGAGGACGACGCCGCGGTCAAGACCGTGCACGCCGCCCTGGATGCGGCATCACCACGTTCGACACCGCGGACACGTACGCCAACACGGCCGCCGAGGTCGTGCTCGGCAAGGCCTTGGAGGGTCAGCGTCGCGAGAGCCTCGAGATCTTCACGAAGGTCTACTTCCCGACCGGTCCCAAGGGTCCGAACGACACCGGCCTGAGCCGCAAGCACATCATGGAGTCGATCAACGGCTCGCTGCAGCGTCTCGGCAACCGACTACGTCGACCTGTACCAGGCGCACCGCTTCGACCACGAGACCCCGCTGGAGGAGACGTTCCAGGCCTTCGCCGATATCGTGCGGCAGGGCAAGGCGCTCTACATCGGCGTCTCGGAGTGGACCGCGGAGCAGCTCCGCGACGGGCACGCGCTGGCGAAGCAGCTCGGCATCCAGCTCATCTCGACCAGCCGCAGTACTCGATGCTGTGGCGGGTCATCGAGGGCAAGGTCGTCCCCGCGTCGGAGGAGCTCGGCATCTCGCAGATCGTCTGGTCGCCGATGGCGCAGGGCGTGCTCAGCGGCAAGTACCTGCCGGGGCAGCCGGTGCCGGAGGGCTCGCGGGCGACCGACCAGAACTCGGGTGCGGGCTTCATCAAGAGCTTCCTGCAGGACGACATCCTCACCGCGGTGCAGCGCCTCAAGCCGATCGCGGAGCAGGCGGGGCTGTCGATGCCGCAGCTCGCGATCGCGTGGGTGCTGCAGAACCCGAACGTCGCAGCGGCCCTCGTCGGCGCCTCCCGCCCGGAGCAGCTCGCCGACACGGTCAAGCCTCCGGCGTGAAGCTCGACGCCGACACGATGACCGCGATCGACGAGGCTCTCGGCGACACGGTCAACCGCGACGCCGAGCACACGTACTCGGTGTCGCCGAAGTCCCGGCTCGTCTAAGCCTTCGAAGAGCGCAGATGGTCCATTCCGTCGCGGAATGGGACATCTGCGCGATTCGGGCGGGTTACTCCTTGACGGCCCCGGCCGTGAGGCCCTGGACGATCCAGCGGCTGGCGAGGGCGAACATCACCATCGTCGGGAGGATCGTCAGCACGGCGCGCGCGCTCATGGAGCCCCAGTCGATGTTGAACGTGGAGATGAAGCCGTTCAGCGCCGATGGGACGGTGCGGTTCGCGTCGGTGTTCATCAGCACGACCGACAGGAACAGCTCGTTCCAGCAGTTCACGAAGTTGAAGATGAACGCCGCGATGATGCCAGGCGTCATCACCGGCACGAGCACCCGGAACAGGGCACCCAGGCGCGAGCAGCCGTCGATCATCGCCGCCTCCTCCAGCGCGTCGGGACGTTCTCGAAGAAGCCCCGCAGCATGACCGTGGAGAACGGGATGCAGATCGCGATGTAGACGAGGATGAGCCCCGGCTTGGTGTCGACGAGTCCCAGGTCGGTCATCATCGAGTACAGCGGTCCAGGGCGATGAACGCCGGGATCATCTGCGTCAGCAGGAACGCGATGAGCACCGCCCCCTTGCCGCGGAACTCGAACCGCGCCAGCACGTACGCACTGAGCAGGGCGATGAGCGTCGCCACCGCGCCGGCCGACACCGCCACGATGGCCGAGTTCGCCAGAACGTCCCGAACGAGCTCTTCTCGAACAGGCTCGTGAAGTTGTCGAGCGAGGGCTCGCTCGGCCAGTACTCGATCGGGAAGCGGTTGATCGTGCCCGGCGACTTGAACGCGGTGAGCGTGATCCAGTACAGCGGGAACAGCGTGATGAGCAGCCACAGCCCCAGGCCGACGACACGCACCACGCCGCCCACCGTGACGCGGGGCTTCGGGCGCGGGGCGGCCTTGCGGTCGGGCACCGTGATGCGACGGGTCTCCGTGACCGAGGAGCCGGTCCGGACGGATGAGGTGATGGTCATCGCTGCACTCTCCGCATCGCCATCAGGTAGAACGCGCAGAACACCATGAGGAAGGCCACGACGATGAGCCCGATGGCGCTCGCGATGCCGTAGTTGCCCTGCTGCGTGTAGTTGATCATCCACGTCGTGATGATGTGGGTCTGGTTGGCCGGGCCGCCGTTCGTCATCGCGTAGATGATGTCGGGGAAGTTGAAGATCCAGATCACGCGCAGCAGGATCGTCAGCAGCAGCGTCATCGAGATGTACGGGATGATGATCGAGAACAGCTGCCGCACCTTGCCGGCGCCGTCCAGGCTCGCCGCCTCCAGCATCTCGTCCGGCACCGACTGCAGGGCCGCGAGGATCATGATCGCGAAGAAGGTCACGCCGTACCAGATGTTCGCGACGATCACGGCGAACATCGCGAGCTTCGGATCGGCCAGCCACGGCAGCGGCGCGTCGATCAGCCCCGCCTTCATGAGCAGGTCGTTGACGACGCCGAACTCGGCGTTGAACATCCAGCGGAACAGCATGCCGATCAGGAAGCCGGACACCGCCCACGGGAAGAACACCAGCGCCTGGTAGAGCCCGCGGAAGCGGAATCGCTTGCGCAGGGCTGAGAGCGATGAGGAAGCCGATCACGAGCTGCGGCACGAGCGAGCCGACCACCCAGAGCACGGAGTTCCACGCCACGGTCGGGAACGCCGGGTCCCGGAAGACGGCGAGGAAGTTGTCGATGCCGACGAACGGGGTCGACGTGAGGTCCCACAGGTTCCAGTCGTGGAACGCCATGCGGGCGCCCTGCAGCATCGGCAGTACGTGAACCAGCAGACGAAGACGATCGCCGGCGCGAGGAACGCCAGCAGGGTGAGCGCAGTGCGACCCCGGAACGGCCGACGACGCGATGCCGGGGAGGCCCCGCCGGCGGTGCCGACGGAGCCCCCTTCACGGATGGTGCGGGCCACGGATCAACCCTTCTCCGCGGCGTACTTCTCGGTCCAGAACGCGTCCCACGAGGCGAGGAGGTCCTTCGTGGACATGTTGCCGAGCAGCACGCTCTGCACGTCCTGGTCGGACTTCTGGATCCACTCGGTCCACCAGCTCACCCCGCGCGGCTGACGCACGTTGACGTACGTCTCCGGGTCTTCGGTCATGGTGACGTAGCTCGTCCAGGGGCCGGTCGAGTAGAACTCGTCGTCCGCGGCGGCCGCGATGATCGGGACGAGGCTGTTCGCCTGCGCGAACTCGGTGGCGGGCTCGGCCGACGACAGGAACTCGACGAGCTTGACCGCCGCCTCCTTGTGCTCGCTGTTCTCCGCGACACCCCAGCCGGCGACGGCGAGGGGCTGTGCGGCCTTGCCGGACGGGCCGACGAGCAGCGGGGCGGTGTCCCACTGGTCTTCGGTCAGCGAGGAGTCCTGCACCGTCGCGATGACCTCCGGGTCCTGCAGCAGGAACGCGGTGGTGCCGTTGGTGAACCCGGCGACCATCTCGGGGTAGCCCCAGGAGACGGCGGACGGCGGCGAAGCCTCTTTGAACAGGTCGAAGTAGTCGTCGACCGCCTCCTGGGCCTCGGGAGCGGCGAAGATCGTCGAGCCGTCCTCCATGAGGAACGCGTCCTCCGTGTCGAGGCCGTCGATCGTGTAGGCCTCGATCGCCGCGACGACGTTGCTGTTGGCGTTCTGGCCGCCGCGGAAGGCGTAGCCGTAGATGTTGTTCGACGGGTCCTGGATGGCGGACGCCTGCTCCAGCAGGTCCTTCCAGCTGTGCGGCGGGCCGTCGAAGCCGGCCTGCTCGACGAGGTCCGTGCGGTAGAAGAGCGACAGGCCGTAGAAGCCGTAGGGGACGAAGTAGCTCTTGCCGTCCTCCGCGACCGATGCCGACTGCGCGTTCTCGGTCAGGGCGTCCCAGCCGTCCCACTTCTTCAGATCGTCGCCCAGGTCGTACAGCCAGCCGTTGTTCGCGAACGGCCCGACGGTGATGTCGCGCACCTCGAGCACGTCGACGCCCTTGCCGGACTGCAGCATCTGCTGGATCTTCTGGTCGGCCTGCTCGGTGGGCGGGGAGACCAGGGTGACGGTGATGTCGGGGTTGTCCTTCTCGAACTCGTCGAGCAGTCCGCGGAGGAGCTCGGTGCGCGCCGGGTTCGTCAGGCTCTCGACCATCTGGAGTGTGACGCTGCCGTCGCCGCCGGACGAGCCGGAGCCTCCGGAGCATCCGGTGAGTGCGAGGACGGCGACGGTGCCGACTCCGGCTGCGGTCGTCAAGATCTTGTTCTTCACGATGTGCCTCTCGGTGGGGGTGGGTGGGTGTTCGGGTGGTCGTGCGGGAGGGTGATGCGGGTCAGGGGAGGATGAGGGCGTCCGCGGGGCGGATGCCGGCGCGGCGCAGGATCGCCGGGACGCAGCGCTCGACGAACGCCTCGACGTCGGCGGCCTCGGTGTACAGGTGCGCGGAGAGGCGGAAGTAGCCGACGCCGCGGAAGCTCGTGAACGCGGTCTCCACGCCGACCTCGTCGAGGAGGTCCATGCGCAGCGCGTCGGCCTCCTCGCGGGTGGCGCCGAGGCCGAGCGGCAGCCGGATGAGGCGCATGGACGGCACCGGTGAGGGGAGCGGGGTCAGCGGGTCCTCGTCGCCGAACGGGCGCAGGGCCTCGGCGATGAGCTCGGCCCCCGCGTCGGCGCGCGCGGCCATGGCTTCGCGGGCGGCCGCCCATCCGAACTCGGCCTCGATGAATTCGATCGCGGTGGGGGTGGCGAGGTACGTCGTGGCGTCGATCGTGCCTTGCGTGTCGAAGCGCTCGGGGTACGGCTCGCGCGCGGCCCAGGAGTCGATCAGCGGCCAGAGCTCGTCGCGGTCGGGGGCGGTGGTGACCAGGAGGGCGGAGCCGCGCGGGGCGCAGGGCCACTTGTGCATGTTGCCGAACCACCAGTCGCCGCCGGCGACGGCCGCCGCGTCGGGATGAGGCCGGGGGCGTGGGCGCCGTCGACCAGGGTGCGCACGCCGCGCTCGGCCGCGAGGTCGGCGATGCGGCGGGTCGGCAGCAGGCGAGCCGTGGGCGAGGTGATCTGGTCGACGACGAGCAGCCGCGTGCGCGGGGTGAGGGCGTCGGCGAACAGCTCACGATCTCGTCGTCATCGGCGAGCAGAGGCAGGGCGACCGTGCGGACGGCGGCGCCGAACCGGCGGGCGAGGCGCTCGGCTCCCATGGTGATGGCCCCGTAGCCCTGGTCGGTGACGAGGATCTCGTCGCCCCTCTCGAGCTGGAGGGCGTTGTAGATGACGGTGGCCGCGGCGGAGGCGTTGGGCACGAACACGCTGTCCTCCGCGCGGGCGCCGACGAACGGAGCCGTCCGCTGCCTCGCTTCCTGCACGCGCTCCGCGATGCGCGGGAACCACTCCACGGGGCTCAGGTCGGCACGGCGGCGCAGGGCGTCCTGATGGGCGACCACCACCGACGGCACCGCCCCGAAGGACCCGTGGTTGAGGTGGATCACGGTCGGGTCGAGCGGCCAGGCGTCGCGCGCCCGCAGGCCGGAGTTCAGCGTGAGCGGAGCGGGGAACTGCGGAGCGGGCATCGGACCTCATCGGTGAGTGGGGGCGAGTTGTTGCACAACTTTGCCACACGCCTTCGGTTTTGGCTACGAAAGCGCGAAGATGAAACATAGTTGTCATACGAGTTTGCGGCCGCCGGTGTGTCCGACAGACTTCACGAGGGGTGGGGGAGTGGCGGAGAGGATGACGATGAGCGCACTCGACACGGCGCTGCACGGGCTGCGGGCCCTCATCGCCGACGGCGCTCTGCGCCCCGGCGACCGGCTGCCGAGCGAGGGAGAGCTCTGCGAACGGCTCGGCGTCTCACGGGGATCGCTCCGTGAGGCCATCCGGACTCTCGCCGCGCTCGGCGTGCTGGAGACGCGGCACGGCTCCGGGAGCTACGTCAGCGAGCTCCGCGCGGCCGATCTCATCGGCAGTCTCTCGCTCACGGTCGGGCTGCTGCCGATGGCGGGGGTGCTGGAGCTGACGGAGCTCCGACGGGTGCTCGAGCCGCATGCGGCGGCGCTCGCCGCGGCCCGCATCGACGAGGACACGGTGGCCGCACTCGACGAGGTGCTCACGGAGATCGAGTCGACGACGGACTTCGAGGCGCAGTCCCGCCTCGACCACGAGTTCCACATGGCCATCTCCTCGGTCGCGGGCAACGAGGCCCTGACCAGCCTGATCGACGTGCTGCGCTCCCGTTCCCGGGCCTACCGGATATCCGACCCCGAGGACGCCGCGGAGCTCAAGATCCACTCCGATGCCGGTCACCGCGCGATCCTGCGCGGCCTCGCCGCCGCGGATCCGGTGGCAGCCTCCGCCGCCGCGTCCGCCCACGTCGCCTACACCGAGTACTGGGTGCGGCGATACTCCGGCCTCTGACTGCGTTCGAATCGCGCGATCGGTCCCATCCGGCGGCCGGATAGAGCCATTCAGGCGATTCGAACGGGGTCAGCCGAGGGTGATGTCGACCTGGATCTCCGACGCGAGGCGCTCGAGGTCGGCGCGCAGGGGCGTCGAGGTCGACCGTCGGCGGGACCTTCGCGATCACCGAGGCCTCGAACAGTCGCCCGCCGGCCATCGCGGCCTCCCGGGTCTCGGTCGTGAGCTCCTCGATGCTCAGGGCGTGCGCGTTCAGCACCGCCGACACCTCCCGCACGATGCCGGGGCGGTCGTTGCCGAGCACCTGCATCACGATCAGCTGCTCCTCGTCCTCCGACGGCCCCGGCGTGCCGGTGAGCACCGACAGCGTGAGCAGCCCCTGGCCCTGGATCGCCCGGAGCGCGGTCTCGAGCTCCCCCGTGCGCTCCGTCGGCACGGACACCTCGATGACACCCGCGAACGTGCCGGCGAGTTCGGCGAGGGAGCTGTTCTCCCAGTTGCCGCCGTGGGCATCGACGACATCGGCGACGGCGGCCACGAGGCCAGGACGATCGGCACCCGCGACGGTGAGGATGAGTGTGGTCATGGGGTCAGCGTAACCCGGGGATCACTCCGCCCAGACCCCGGTCTCCAGGAACCGCTCCAGCCGCGCACGGTGCGGGGCGAGGTCCCACCCCTGCTGCGCCACCCACTCGTCGGAGTAGTACGTGCCGGCGTAGCGCACACCGCTGTCGCAGATGAGGGTCACGACGCTGCCGGTCTCGCCGGCGGCACGCATCCGGGCGATGAGCTGGAACGCGCCGTAGAGGTTCGTGCCGGTGGAGCCGCCCGCCCAGTGCAGGGTGCGCTCGCGGAGGAGGCGGATCGCGGCGATGGAGCCCGCGTCCGGCACCTGGATCATCTCGTCGATCACGGACGGCACGAACGAGGCCTCCACCCGCGGCCGCCCGATGCCCTCGATGCGGCTCGGGCGTCCCGCCGGCGGGTCGACCGTGCCCGCCCAGCCGTCGTAGAAGGCCGAGCCCTCGGGGTCGACGACGGCGATCCGGGTGTCATGGCGGCGGTACTTCACATAGCGGCCGAACGTGGCGCTGGTGCCGCCGGTGCCGGCGCCCGTGACGATCCAGCGGGGGATCGGATGCCGCTCCTGGGCGAGCTGGCTGAACACGCTCTCGGCGATGTTGTTGTTGCCGCGCCAGTCGGTGGCGCGCTCCGCGAAGGTGAACTGGTCGAGGTAGTGCCCGGTGCAGTCCGCCGCCAGGCGCTGGGCCTCCGACGACATGTCCTCCGGGCGGTCGACGAAGTGGCAGGTTCCGCCGTAGAACTCGATGAGGTCGATCTTCTCCTGCACCGTCGACCGGGGCACGACGGTGATGAACTTCAGCCCCAGCATGCGGGCGAAGTAGGCCTCCGACACCGCGGTCGATCCGCTCGAGGACTCCACGAGGGTCGTGTCCTCACGGATGCGCCCGTTGACGAGCCCGTAGAGGAGGAGGGAGCGCGCGAGGCGGTGCTTGAGCGAGCCGGTCGGGTGCACCGACTCGTCCTTGAGGTAGAGGTCGATGCCCCACTCCGGCGGCAGCGGGAACAGGTGCAGGTGTGTGTCGGCGCTGCGGTTGGCATCGGCTTCCAGCAGGGCGATCGCGGTGCTGGGTCCAGTCGCTCATGCCTCGAGCGTACCGGGGCCGCTGTCAGCCCACCGTGCCCGCGGGGGAGGCGCCGCCCGATCCGTCCACGTGCATCAACGACGCCTGGGACTGCTCCTGCTGGAGCTGGAACTCGAAGCGCGAGCGGTCGCCGCGGTGGTACGCGATGAAGTACTCGATCGGCACGCCGTCCTCACTGCGGCTGATGCTGCGCAGGCGGAGGAGGGCGGAGCCGGCGCTCACACCGAGGTGCTGAGCCTGCTCGTGCGTGGCGACCGTCGCCTCGGCCGAGCGGACGCCGTGCGTGGCGATGATGCCGTGGTCGGCGAGCAGCCGGTACAGCGACGCCTCGGTGAGATCCGCGCCGAGCGTCACCGCCCCCACCGCCTCGGGCATCCACGTGGTCGAGAGCGACCAGGGCTCGCCGTCCACGTGTCGCAGCCGCTCCAGCACGATCACCGGCGATCCGACCGGCACCTCCAGGGCCAGGGCGACCTCCTCGTCCGCGACGGTCTGCTCGTGGCGGAGGACGTCGCTGTGCACATGGCCGCCGCGCCGCTCGACGTCGTCGTACAGCCCGACGAGTGTGTGCACGAGACTCTCGCTCGTGCGCGGGCGGGAGACGAACGTGCCCTTGCCCTTCACGCGCTCGACGAGTCCCTCGTGCTCGAGCTGCGCCAACGCCTGCCGAACGACCGTGCGGGAGATGCCGTAGCGCTCGCACAGCCGGTGCTCGCCGGGAAGAGGATCGCCCGGCTGCAGACCGTCGCGGGCGATGCCGTCGATGATGAGCTGCCGGAGCTGGTCGTACATGGGCGCCGCGCTGTGGCGGTCGATGGCGTCCTCGATGAGGGACATCAGTACGCCACCCCCGCGTGCAGGATCACGTTCGCGTACGGGGTGAACTCCCCGGAGCGCACGAAGGCGCGGGCGGCGTGCGTGCGCCGCTTGAACTCGACGTGCGGGACCAGCTCGATCTCGAACCCCGCATCGGCGAAGCGCTCGCGCAGGGCGTCGAGCACCTCCGGGCTCTTCTCGGCGACCTCGGCCGACACCGTCGCGCCCTCGACGACGAGCTCCGCGAGCACCGTGTCGAGCACGTCGAGGAAGGCGGGGGCGCCGGGGCGGTAGGCGAGGTCGATGCGCTCGGCGCCCGGCGGGATCGGCAGCCCGGCATCGGTCACGACGATCAGATCGGTGTGCCCGGTCTCGCTGATGACGCGGGAGAGCGCGGGGTTGATCGTGGTCGAGGTCTTGCGCATCGTGTGCTCCTGGTTCAGTTCGCGACGGGGGCCGCGGTGCGCGCGGCGAGGAAGGCCTCGACGTCGGCGCGGTGGGGGAGGCTGGGCGAGGCCCCCTGCTTCGTGACGGTGAGGGCGCCCGCGGCGGTCGCCAGCCGCACCGCATCGGTGAGGGCCGCTCCGCTCGCGAGCGCGGCGCCGAGGTAGCCGGCATAGGCGTCGCCCGCGGCGGTGGTGTCGACGGCCTCCACGGGGAACGGCGGGACGACGGTGGCGCCCTCGGCGGTGACGACGCACGACCCCTGTCCGGCCAGCGTGATGACCGCGGCGCCCACACCCTGCTCCAGGAACCAGTGTCCGGCGCGTTCGGCGGAAGCGGCGTCGGTCACCTGGATGCCGCTGATGAGCGATGCCTCGGTCTCGTTCGGGGTGACGATGTCGATGCTCCGCCAGATCTCCGCTGCCAGCTCCGCCGCCGGTGCCGGATCGAGGATCACGGTCATGCCGTGCTCGCGTCCCCGGGCGGTGATGTGGGCGGTCAGGGCGGACGGGGTCTCGAGCTGGGTGAGCAGCACCGAGGTCGTGGGGGCGAGCGCTGCGAGGGCCTCGTCGATCTGCTCGGTGCTCAGGGCGGCGTTCGCGAGCGGCACCATGACGATGTCGTTCTGCGCGGAGGCGTCGACGCGGATGTGCGCGATGCCGGTGGGGCCCGGGACGGTGCGCAGGTGCGCGAGGTCGACGCCGGCGGCGGTGAGACCGTCCACCACGAGGTCGTGGAACAGGTCGTCGCCGACGCAGCCGACGAAGCTCGTGCGGGCGCCGGAGCGTCCCGCCGCGACGGCCTGGTTCGCGCCCTTGCCGCCGAGCATCAGCGTGAACTCGTCGCCGAGGATGGTCTCGCCGCGGGCCGGGAGCCGCTGGGAGAAGGTCGTGACGTCGGCCGTCACGCTGCCGACGATGACGACGCCGGAGCGGTCGCCGGGGTGTGCGGGTGTCATCTCGCTCCTGATCCTCCTCGACAGCGCGGGACTCCCGGTCTTTGACAAGGTTCGGGAGCTGTCATTACATTAGCCGAAGCCCCACCTGTAACGACAGGTTGCCCGCGAGGAGACCCCGATGACCGCGATCGCGCCCCGCCTGTACGTCGACAGCGCCGACACCGACCGTGTCGCGCGGCTGCTCTCCGCGGGGGTCGTGCACGGTGTCACGACGAACCCCACGATCCTCGAGCGTGGCGGGCGGACGGCTGGGGAGATCCCCGACCTCTACGCCCGCTGGGTCGAGGAGGGCGCCCGGGAGGTGTTCTTCCAGACGTGGGGTGGTGACACCGCCTCCTTCCTCCGGAACGCGGAGGGCATCCGCGCGCTCGGCGACCGCGTCGCGGTGAAGGTGCCCGCGACCGCAGCCGGGTTCGCCGCCGCTTCCGCCCTCATCCGTGACGGGGCCACGGTCCTCGTCACGGCGGTCTACTCCGTCGCGCAGGCGCTCACGTGCGCTTCGATCGGTGCCCAGTACATCGCGCCCTACCTCGGGCGCATGCGCGACGCGGGCATGGACGGCGACGCCCTCATCGCACGGATGCAGGAGATGTGCGCGGGCAGCGCCTCCAACGTCCTCGCCGCGTCGCTGCGGACGGCCGATGACATCACCGGGCTGCGCGCTGCCGGCGTCCCCTACTTCACCGCCGCGCCCGACGTGCTCGACCAGGTGCTGTTCCACGAGGTCAGCGACAACTCGGCGGCCGAGTTCGACGCCGCGATGGAGCGTCTCGGCGCCTGACGGGTCAGGCCGAGGCAGCCTGCCGCAACCACCGCTCGACACCCGCGATGTGGGCCGTGGCGAGGGAGGTGGCCAGTGCCGAGTCGCGCTGGGCGATGGCGTCGGCGATGGCGCGGTGCTCCGACAGGGTGCGCTCCACGGCGCCGCCCTCCGTGAGCCCCCGCCACACCCGGGCCCGGACCGTCTGGCTGCTCAGGTGCTCGATGAGGCTCGCGAGGTAGGCGTTGCCCGCCATGCCCACGATCTCGCGGTGGAAGCGGATGTCGTGGTCGACGAGCTCCTCGATGCCGACGGAGGCGTCGACGGCCTCCACCTCATCCTGCAGGGCCGCGATCGCCTCGTCCGTGCCCAGGGTCGCCGCGAGCCCGGTGGCCTGCGATTCGAGCATCCGGCGGACGGCGAACATCTCCAGCATCGAGTCGTCGTCGTGCATGTCCACGACGAACGCGATCGCCTCCAGCAGCAGGTGCGGCTCCAGGCTCGTGACATAGGTGCCGTCACCACGACGGACGTCGAGCACGCGGATGACCTCCAGCGCCTTGACCGCTTCGCGCATCGAGTTGCGGGAGAGGCCGAGGCGCTCGGAGAGCTCCTTCTCCGGGGGCAGGCGATCGCCGGGGGCCAGTTCGCCCGACACGATCATCGCCTTGATCTTCTCGATCGCCTCGTCCGTCACTGCCATGGCGCTCATCCTCGCACAACATCCGATGTCTGCGGCAGGATGGGGGCATGCGCATCCT
>NZ_JBFLUM010000070.1:0-11705 GCF_050470785.1 Microbacterium sp. NRRL B-14842
TTGCGCAGGGCTGAGAGCGATGAGGAAGCCGATCACGAGCTGCGGCACGAGCGAGCCGACCACCCAGAGCACGGAGTTCCACGCCACGGTCGGGAACGCCGGGTCCCGGAAGACGGCGAGGAAGTTGTCGATGCCGACGAACGGGGTCGACGTGAGGTCCCACAGGTTCCAGTCGTGGAACGCCATGCGGGCGCCCTGCAGCATCGGCCAGTACGTGAACCAGCAGACGAAGACGATCGCCGGCGCGAGGAACGCCAGCAGGGTGAGCGCAGTGCGACCCCGGAACGGCCGACGACGCGATGCCGGGGAGGCCCCGCCGGCGGTGCCGACGGAGCCCCCTTCACGGATGGTGCGGGCCACGGATCAACCCTTCTCCGCGGCGTACTTCTCGGTCCAGAACGCGTCCCACGAGGCGAGGAGGTCCTTCGTGGACATGTTGCCGAGCAGCACGCTCTGCACGTCCTGGTCGGACTTCTGGATCCACTCGGTCCACCAGCTCACCCCGCGCGGCTGACGCACGTTGACGTACGTCTCCGGGTCTTCGGTCATGGTGACGTAGCTCGTCCAGGGGCCGGTCGAGTAGAACTCGTCGTCCGCGGCGGCCGCGATGATCGGGACGAGGCTGTTCGCCTGCGCGAACTCGGTGGCGGGCTCGGCCGACGACAGGAACTCGACGAGCTTGACCGCCGCCTCCTTGTGCTCGCTGTTCTCCGCGACACCCCAGCCGGCGACGGCGAGGGGCTGTGCGGCCTTGCCGGACGGGCCGACGAGCAGCGGGGCGGTGTCCCACTGGTCTTCGGTCAGCGAGGAGTCCTGCACCGTCGCGATGACCTCCGGGTCCTGCAGCAGGAACGCGGTGGTGCCGTTGGTGAACCCGGCGACCATCTCGGGGTAGCCCCAGGAGACGGCGGACGGCGGCGAAGCCTCTTTGAACAGGTCGAAGTAGTCGTCGACCGCCTCCTGGGCCTCGGGAGCGGCGAAGATCGTCGAGCCGTCCTCCATGAGGAACGCGTCCTCCGTGTCGAGGCCGTCGATCGTGTAGGCCTCGATCGCCGCGACGACGTTGCTGTTGGCGTTCTGGCCGCCGCGGAAGGCGTAGCCGTAGATGTTGTTCGACGGGTCCTGGATGGCGGACGCCTGCTCCAGCAGGTCCTTCCAGCTGTGCGGCGGGCCGTCGAAGCCGGCCTGCTCGACGAGGTCCGTGCGGTAGAAGAGCGACAGGCCGTAGAAGCCGTAGGGGACGAAGTAGCTCTTGCCGTCCTCCGCGACCGATGCCGACTGCGCGTTCTCGGTCAGGGCGTCCCAGCCGTCCCACTTCTTCAGATCGTCGCCCAGGTCGTACAGCCAGCCGTTGTTCGCGAACGGCCCGACGGTGATGTCGCGCACCTCGAGCACGTCGACGCCCTTGCCGGACTGCAGCATCTGCTGGATCTTCTGGTCGGCCTGCTCGGTGGGCGGGGAGACCAGGGTGACGGTGATGTCGGGGTTGTCCTTCTCGAACTCGTCGAGCAGTCCGCGGAGGAGCTCGGTGCGCGCCGGGTTCGTCAGGCTCTCGACCATCTGGAGTGTGACGCTGCCGTCGCGCCGGACGAGCCGGAGCCTCCGGAGCATCCGGTGAGTGCGAGGACGGCGACGGTGCCGACTCCGGCTGCGGTCGTCAAGATCTTGTTCTCACGATGTGCCTCTCGGTGGGGGTGGGTGGGTGTTCGGGTGGGTCGTGCGGGAGGTGATGCGGGTCAGGGGAGGATGAGGGCGTCCGCGGGGCGGATGCCGGCGCGGCGCAGGATCGCCGGGACGCAGCGCTCGACGAACGCCTCGACGTCGGCGGCCTCGGTGTACAGGTGCGCGGAGAGGCGGAAGTAGCCGACGCCGCGGAAGCTCGTGAACGCGGTCTCCACGCCGACCTCGTCGAGGAGGTCCATGCGCAGCGCGTCGGCCTCCTCGCGGGTGGCGCCGAGGCCGAGCGGCAGCCGGATGAGGCGCATGGACGGCACCGGTGAGGGGAGCGGGGTCAGCGGGTCCTCGTCGCCGAACGGGCGCAGGGCCTCGGCGATGAGCTCGGCCCCCGCGTCGGCGCGCGCGGCCATGGCTTCGCGGGCGGCCGCCCATCCGAACTCGGCCTCGATGAATTCGATCGCGGTGGGGGTGGCGAGGTACGTCGTGGCGTCGATCGTGCCTTGCGTGTCGAAGCGCTCGGGGTACGGCTCGCGCGCGGCCCAGGAGTCGATCAGCGGCCAGAGCTCGTCGCGGTCGGGGGCGGTGGTGACCAGGAGGGCGGAGCCGCGCGGGGCGCAGGGCCACTTGTGCATGTTGCCGAACCACCAGTCGCCGCCGGCGACGGCCGCCGCGTCCGGGATGAGGCCGGGGGCGTGGGCGCCGTCGACCAGGGTGCGCACGCCGCGCTCGGCCGCGAGGTCGGCGATGCGGCGGGTCGGCAGCAGGCGAGCCGTGGGCGAGGTGATCTGGTCGACGACGAGCAGCCGCGTGCGCGGGGTGAGGGCGTCGGCGAACAGCTCCACGATCTCGTCGTCATCGGCGAGCAGAGGCAGGGCGACCGTGCGGACGGCGGCGCCGAACCGGCGGGCGAGGCGCTCGGCTCCCATGGTGATGGCCCCGTAGCCCTGGTCGGTGACGAGGATCTCGTCGCCCCTCTCGAGCTGGAGGGCGTTGTAGATGACGGTGGCCGCGGCGGAGGCGTTGGGCACGAACACGCTGTCCTCCGCGCGGGCGCCGACGAACGGAGCCGTCCGCTGCCTCGCTTCCTGCACGCGCTCCGCGATGCGCGGGAACCACTCCACGGGGCTCAGGTCGGCACGGCGGCGCAGGGCGTCCTGATGGGCGACCACCACCGACGGCACCGCCCCGAAGGACCCGTGGTTGAGGTGGATCACGGTCGGGTCGAGCGGCCAGGCGTCGCGCGCCCGCAGGCCGGAGTTCAGCGTGAGCGGAGCGGGGAACTGCGGAGCGGGCATCGGACCTCATCGGTGAGTGGGGGCGAGTTGTTGCACAACTTTGCCACACGCCTTCGGTTTTGGCTACGAAAGCGCGAAGATGAAACATAGTTGTCATACGAGTTTGCGGCCGCCGGTGTGTCCGACAGACTTCACGAGGGGGTGGGGGAGTGGCGGAGAGGATGACGATGAGCGCACTCGACACGGCGCTGCACGGGCTGCGGGCCCTCATCGCCGACGGCGCTCTGCGCCCCGGCGACCGGCTGCCGAGCGAGGGAGAGCTCTGCGAACGGCTCGGCGTCTCACGGGGATCGCTCCGTGAGGCCATCCGGACTCTCGCCGCGCTCGGCGTGCTGGAGACGCGGCACGGCTCCGGGAGCTACGTCAGCGAGCTCCGCGCGGCCGATCTCATCGGCAGTCTCTCGCTCACGGTCGGGCTGCTGCCGATGGCGGGGGTGCTGGAGCTGACGGAGCTCCGACGGGTGCTCGAGCCGCATGCGGCGGCGCTCGCCGCGGCCCGCATCGACGAGGACACGGTGGCCGCACTCGACGAGGTGCTCACGGAGATCGAGTCGACGACGGACTTCGAGGCGCAGTCCCGCCTCGACCACGAGTTCCACATGGCCATCTCCTCGGTCGCGGGCAACGAGGCCCTGACCAGCCTGATCGACGTGCTGCGCTCCCGTTCCCGGGCCTACCGGATATCCGACCCCGAGGACGCCGCGGAGCTCAAGATCCACTCCGATGCCGGTCACCGCGCGATCCTGCGCGGCCTCGCCGCCGCGGATCCGGTGGCAGCCTCCGCCGCCGCGTCCGCCCACGTCGCCTACACCGAGTACTGGGTGCGGCGATACTCCGGCCTCTGACTGCGTTCGAATCGCGCGATCGGTCCCATCCGGCGGCCGGATAGAGCCATTCAGGCGATTCGAACGGGGTCAGCCGAGGGTGATGTCGACCTGGATCTCCGACGCGAGGCGCTCGAGGTCGGCGCGCAGGGCGTCGAGGTCGACCGTCGGCGGGACCTTCGCGATCACCGAGGCCTCGAACAGTCGCCCGCCGGCCATCGCGGCCTCCCGGGTCTCGGTCGTGAGCTCCTCGATGCTCAGGGCGTGCGCGTTCAGCACCGCCGACACCTCCCGCACGATGCCGGGGCGGTCGTTGCCGAGCACCTGCATCACGATCAGCTGCTCCTCGTCCTCCGACGGCCCCGGCGTGCCGGTGAGCACCGACAGCGTGAGCAGCCCCTGGCCCTGGATCGCCCGGAGCGCGGTCTCGAGCTCCCCCGTGCGCTCCGTCGGCACGGACACCTCGATGACACCCGCGAACGTGCCGGCGAGTTCGGCGAGGGAGCTGTTCTCCCAGTTGCCGCCGTGGGCATCGACGACATCGGCGACGGCGGCCACGAGGCCAGGACGATCGGCACCCGCGACGGTGAGGATGAGTGTGGTCATGGGGTCAGCGTAACCCGGGGATCACTCCGCCCAGACCCCGGTCTCCAGGAACCGCTCCAGCCGCGCACGGTGCGGGGCGAGGGTCCCACCCCTGCTGCGCCACCCACTCGTCGGAGTAGTACGTGCCGGCGTAGCGCACACCGCTGTCGCAGATGAGGGTCACGACGCTGCCGGTCTCGCCGGCGGCACGCATCCGGGCGATGAGCTGGAACGCGCCGTAGAGGTTCGTGCCGGTGGAGCCGCCCGCCCAGTGCAGGGTGCGCTCGCGGAGGAGGCGGATCGCGGCGATGGAGCCCGCGTCCGGCACCTGGATCATCTCGTCGATCACGGACGGCACGAACGAGGCCTCCACCCGCGGCCGCCCGATGCCCTCGATGCGGCTCGGGCGTCCCGCCGGCGGGTCGACCGTGCCCGCCCAGCCGTCGTAGAAGGCCGAGCCCTCGGGGTCGACGACGGCGATCCGGGTGTCATGGCGGCGGTACTTCACATAGCGGCCGAACGTGGCGCTGGTGCCGCCGGTGCCGGCGCCCGTGACGATCCAGCGGGGGATCGGATGCCGCTCCTGGGCGAGCTGGCTGAACACGCTCTCGGCGATGTTGTTGTTGCCGCGCCAGTCGGTGGCGCGCTCCGCGAAGGTGAACTGGTCGAGGTAGTGCCCGGTGCAGTCCGCCGCCAGGCGCTGGGCCTCCGACGACATGTCCTCCGGGCGGTCGACGAAGTGGCAGGTTCCGCCGTAGAACTCGATGAGGTCGATCTTCTCCTGCACCGTCGACCGGGGCACGACGGTGATGAACTTCAGCCCCAGCATGCGGGCGAAGTAGGCCTCCGACACCGCGGTCGATCCGCTCGAGGACTCCACGAGGGTCGTGTCCTCACGGATGCGCCCGTTGACGAGCCCGTAGAGGAGGAGGGAGCGCGCGAGGCGGTGCTTGAGCGAGCCGGTCGGGTGCACCGACTCGTCCTTGAGGTAGAGGTCGATGCCCCACTCCGCGGCAGCGGGAACAGGTGCAGGTGTGTGTCGGCGCTGCGGTTGGCATCGGCTTCCAGCAGGGCGATCGCGGTGCTGGTCCAGTCGCTCATGCCTCGAGCGTACCGGGGCCGCTGTCAGCCCACCGTGCCCGCGGGGGGAGGCGCCGCCCGATCCGTCCACGTGCATCAACGACGCCTGGGACTGCTCCTGCTGGAGCTGGAACTCGAAGCGCGAGCGGTCGCCGCGGTGGTACGCGATGAAGTACTCGATCGGCACGCCGTCCTCACTGCGGCTGATGCTGCGCAGGCGGAGGAGGGCGGAGCCGGCGCTCACACCGAGGTGCTGAGCCTGCTCGTGCGTGGCGACCGTCGCCTCGGCCGAGCGGACGCCGTGCGTGGCGATGATGCCGTGGTCGGCGAGCAGCCGTACAGCGACGCCTCGGTGAGATCCGCGCCGAGCGTCACCGCCCCCACCGCCTCGGGCATCCACGTGGTCGAGAGCGACCAGGGCTCGCCGTCCACGTGTCGCAGCCGCTCCAGCACGATCACCGGCGATCCGACCGGCACCTCCAGGGCCAGGGCGACCTCCTCGTCCGCGACGGTCTGCTCGTGGCGGAGGACGTCGCTGTGCACATGGCCGCCGCGCCGCTCGACGTCGTCGTACAGCCCGACGAGTGTGTGCACGAGACTCTCGCTCGTGCGCGGGGCGGGAGACGAACGTGCCCCTTGCCCTTCACGCGCTCGACGAGTCCCTCGTGCTCGAGCTGCGCCAACGCCTGCCGAACGACCGTGCGGGAGATGCCGTAGCGCTCGCACAGCCGGTGCTCGCCGGGAAGAGGATCGCCCGGCTGCAGACCGTCGCGGGCGATGCCGTCGATGATGAGCTGCCGGAGCTGGTCGTACATGGGCGCCGCGCTGTGGCGGTCGATGGCGTCCTCGATGAGGGACATCAGTACGCCACCCCCGCGTGCAGGATCACGTTCGCGTACGGGGTGAACTCCCCGGAGCGCACGAAGGCGCGGGCGGCGTGCGTGCGCCGCTTGAACTCGACGTGCGGGACCAGCTCGATCTCGAACCCCGCATCGGCGAAGCGCTCGCGCAGGGCGTCGAGCACCTCCGGGCTCTTCTCGGCGACCTCGGCCGACACCGTCGCGCCCTCGACGACGAGCTCCGCGAGCACCGTGTCGAGCACGTCGAGGAAGGGCGTGGGGCGCCGGGGCGGTAGGCGAGGTCGATGCGCTCGGCGCCCGGCGGGATCGGCAGCCCGGCATCGGTCACGACGATCAGATCGTTGTGCCCGGTCTCGCTGATGACGCGGGAGAGCGCGGGGTTGATCGTGGTCGAGGTCTTGCGCATCGTGTGCTCCTGGTTCAGTTCGCGACGGGGGCCGCGGTGCGCGCGGCGAGGAAGGCCTCGACGTCGGCGCGGTGGGGGAGGCTGGGCGAGGCCCCCTGCTTCGTGACGGTGAGGGCGCCCGCGGCGGTCGCCAGCCGCACGCATCGGTGAGGGCCGCTCCGCTCGCGAGCGCGGCGCCGAGGTAGCCGGCATAGGCGTCGCCCGCGGCGGGTGGTGTCGACGGCCTCCACGGGGAACGGCGGGACGACGGTGGCGCCCTCGGCGGTGACGACGCACGACCCCTGTCCGGCCAGCGTGATGACCGCGGCGCCCACACCCTGCTCCAGGAACCAGTGTCCGGCGCGTTCGGCGGAAGCGGCGTCGGTCACCTGGATGCCGCTGATGAGCGATGCCTCGGTCTCGTTCGGGGTGACGATGTCGATGCTCCGCCAGATCTCCGCTGCCAGCTCCGCCGCCGGTGCCGGATCGAGGATCACGGTCATGCCGTGCTCGCGTCCCCGGGCGGTGATGTGGGCGGTCAGGGCGGACGGGGTCTCGAGCTGGGTGAGCAGCACCGAGGTCGTGGGGGCGAGCGCTGCGAGGGGCCTCGTCGATCTGCTCGGTGCTCAGGGCGGCGTTCGCGAGCGGCACCATGACGATGTCGTTCTGCGCGGAGGCGTCGACGCGGATGTGCGCGATGCCGGTGGGGGCCCGGGACGGTGCGCAGGGTGCGCGAGGTCGACGCCGGCGGCGGTGAGACCGTCCCACCACGAGGTCGTGGAACAGGTCGTCGCCGACGCAGCCGACGAAGCTCGTGCGGGCGCCGGAGCGTCCCGCCGCGACGGCCTGGTTCGCGCCCTTGCCGCCGAGCATCAGCGTGAACTCGTCGCCGAGGATGGTCTCGCCGCGGGCCGGGAGCCGCTGGGAGAAGGTCGTGACGTCGGCCGTCACGCTGCCGACGATGACGACGCCGGAAGCGGTCGCCGGGGTGTGCGGGTGTCATCTCGCTCCTGATCCTCCTCGACAGCGCGGGACTCCCGGTCTTTGACAAGGTTCGGGAGCTGTCATTACATTAGCCGAAGCCCCACCTGTAACGACAGGTTGCCCGCGAGGAGACCCCGATGACCGCGATCGCGCCCCGCCTGTACGTCGACAGCGCCGACACCGACCGTGT
Source organism: Microbacterium sp. NRRL B-14842 (assembly GCF_050470785.1). Lineage (NCBI taxonomy): Bacteria > Bacillati > Actinomycetota > Actinomycetes > Micrococcales > Microbacteriaceae > Microbacterium > Microbacterium sp. NRRL B-14842. The sequence goes on from NZ_JBFLUM010000070.1 coordinate 7,881, forward strand.
CGCGCGGCTGCTCTCCGCGGGGGTCGTGCACGGTGTCACGACGAACCCCACGATCCTCGAGCGTGGCGGGCGGACGGCTGGGGAGATCCCCGACCTCTACGCCCGCTGGGTCGAGGAGGGCGCCCGGGAGGTGTTCTTCCAGACGTGGGGGTGGTGACACCGCCTCCTTCCTCCGGAACGCGGAGGGCATCCGCGCGCTCGGCGACCGCGTCGCGGTGAAGGTGCCCGCGACCGCAGCCGGGTTCGCCGCCGCTTCCGCCCTCATCCGTGACGGGGCCACGGTCCTCGTCACGGCGGTCTACTCCGTCGCGCAGGCGCTCACGTGCGCTTCGATCGGTGCCCAGTACATCGCGCCCTACCTCGGGCGCATGCGCGACGCGGGCATGGACGGCGACGCCCTCATCGCACGGATGCAGGAGATGTGCGCGGGCAGCGCCTCCAACGTCCTCGCCGCGTCGCTGCGGACGGCCGATGACATCACCGGGCTGCGCGCTGCCGGCGTCCCCTACTTCACCGCCGCGCCCGACGTGCTCGACCAGGTGCTGTTCCACGAGGTCAGCGACAACTCGGCGGCCGAGTTCGACGCCGCGATGGAGCGTCTCGGCGCCTGACGGGTCAGGCCGAGGCAGCCTGCCGCAACCACCGCTCGACACCCGCGATGTGGGCCGTGGCGAGGGAGGTGGCCAGTGCCGAGTCGCGCTGGGCGATGGCGTCGGCGATGGCGCGGTGCTCCGACAGGGTGCGCTCCACGGCGCCGCCCTCCGTGAGCCCCCGCCACACCCGGGCCCGGACCGTCTGGCTGCTCAGGTGCTCGATGAGGCTCGCGAGGTAGGCGTTGCCCGCCATGCCCACGATCTCGCGGTGGAAGCGGATGTCGTGGTCGACGAGCTCCTCGATGCCGACGGAGGCGTCGACGGCCTCCACCTCATCCTGCAGGGCCGCGATCGCCTCGTCCGTGCCCAGGGTCGCCGCGAGCCCGGTGGCCTGCGATTCGAGCATCCGGCGGACGGCGAACATCTCCAGCATCGAGTCGTCGTCGTGCATGTCCACGACGAACGCGATCGCCTCCAGCAGCAGGTGCGGCTCCAGGCTCGTGACATAGGTGCCGTCACCACGACGGACGTCGAGCACGCGGATGACCTCCAGCGCCTTGACCGCTTCGCGCATCGAGTTGCGGGAGAGGCCGAGGCGCTCGGAGAGCTCCTTCTCCGGGGGCAGGCGATCGCCGGGGGCCAGTTCGCCCGACACGATCATCGCCTTGATCTTCTCGATCGCCTCGTCCCGTCACTGCCATGGCGCTCATCCTCGCACAACATCCGATGTCTGCGGCAGGATGGGGGCATGCGCATCCTCGACTCGCACCTGCACCTGTGGGACCCGGAGGCCCTCGGGTACACGTGGCTCGAGGGACCGCTCGCGCGGCGCTTCGCTGCCGGCGAGTTCGAGCAGGCGCGGGTGGAGCGGGCCACGGACGAGCGGGCCGTGTTCGTGCAGGCCGAGACCGCCGAGGACGACTTCCTCGCGGAGGTGCGGTGGGTGGCAGGGCAGGCGGAACGACTCGGGGTGGTCGGCATCGTCGCCGGCGCTCGGCTCGATCGCGGCACCGACACCACGGTGCACCTGGAGAGCCTCACCGCGGAGCCCCTCGTGGTCGGCGTGCGTCATCTGCTGCAGGGGGAGCCGGACGGCATGATGCTCTCGTCGGCCTTCATCTCCGGGGCCCGCGAGGTCGCGGCGCACGGGTGGACCTTCGACGCGTGCGTGCGTGCCGCGCAGCTCCCCGACGTCGCACGACTGTCCGGCGCGATCCCCGAGCTGCGGATCGTGCTCGATCACCTCGGCAAGCCGGAGGTCGGGACGGCTTCTGCTCCGCGCACGCCCTCCGTGGAGTGGGAGCGCGACCTCGCCGAGCTGGCGCGACACCCCGGGGTGTTCTGCAAGGTGTCCGGACTGCCCGCGGAGGCCGGAGGGGACTGGAGCCTCGCGCAGCTCGAACCCTTCCTCGACACGGCGGCCGACGTCTTCGGTCCCCGAGCGCCTGATGTGGGGGAGCGACTGGCCCGTGTCGGCGGTCGGCCCCGCGGTACCGGACGATCCCCGCGCTTCCGCCGACGGCTCTCCGGTGTATCAGCCGTCAGCACGCAGGCCGCTGGGCCGACGCCGTGGCGGCCTGGGCCACGTCCCGCGGCATCGATCACGACGCCCTCTTCCACGCCACCGCCACCTCCGTCTACTCCCTCTAACCCCCCCCGCCCCCCTTTCGCGGGCGGGTGCAATATGCCACCTCCGGAGCCCCTTCCAGGCCCGCTTCTGATCCCGGGACGGGGGGTGCCGTGCCGCTCACGGTCGTCCCGGCGGGGCGCCTCGTGGCGTGCCGGATGGGAAACGACCCGCGGCAGCCGCATCGAGGAGCGATTCTGATCCCGTCCGCGCGGCGAGGCGGTGTGCGGGATGGGAAAGGAGCCTGCGGGACGGATGGGGGAGCGGTTCTGATCCCGAACGGCGGGGGCGGGCGAGAAGCGCACGGCGTGCAGAAAGCGCGTGGCGTGCAGAAGCGCGTGGCGCGCAGACAGCGTGCGGTGTGCGGGATGAGAAAGGGCGTGCTGGGCGCGGTGGAGGAGCCATTCTGATCCCGCCCGCGTGGGTGCTCGTGTGCGGGATGAGGAAGGGCGTGCGGGGCGGGATGAGGGAGCGGGATTGATCCCGGCTGGACCGGGACGGGAGGGGACGGGGACGGGACGGAGGGCCCGGGGACGGGGACGGCCCGGGGTCTCGCGGGGAGACACCGGGCCGTCGGAGAAGACCGGGGTCACTCGGGGCGGAGGCGGAGCTGCGCCATCCCCCCGTCGACCTCGATGAAGGTGCCCGTGGTGGAGCCCGCGGCGGGACTCACGAGGTAGGCCACCGCGGCGGCGACCTCGTCGGGGCTCACGAGTCGTCCGTGGGGCTGTCGTGCCTCCAACGCGGCCCCGCTCGGCGGCGGGGTCGGCCGCGGAGTCGAGCAGTCGTCCGACCCACGGCGTGTCCGCCGTGCCGGGGTTGACCGCATTGACGCGGATGCCCTCGCGCAGATGATCGGCGGCCATCGCGCGAGTCAGCGCCGACACGGCCCCCTTCGACGCGGAGTACAGCGCCCGCTGCGGGAGCCCGGTGGTCGAGGCGATCGAGGCCGTGTTGCATACGGCGGCGGCGGGGGACTTCCGCAGCCACGGCAGTGCCGCCGACGTCACCCGAGCGATGCCCGTGACGTTGATGGAGAGGACGCGCGCCCACTCGTCGTCGTCGTTCGCGGCGATGTCGCCCTGTGCGCCGACGCCGGCGTTGTTGACGACGATGTCGATGCGGCCGAAGCACTCGGCGACGGCGGTCGACGGCGGCGTCCACGCTCGCGCGGTCGGAGACGTCGGCGGTGAACGCGGCGAACGCTCGTCGGCGTGCGTGGTGTCACGATCGAGGACCGCGACGGTGACCCCATCCGCATGCAGACGGTCGGCGATCGCCGCGCCGATGCCGGAGGCTCCTCCGGTGACGATGGCCACGAGGCCTTCCGCGTCGGTTCCCTGAGTTCGAAGGGTCACTTCTCTGCCTCCCATGCGACGAAGTCCTGGCGCTGGCGGCCGAGGCCGTCGATCTCGATCTCCACCACGTCGCCCGCGGCCAGGTAGGGGTACGTGCCGGACAGGGCCACGCCCTGCGGGGGTGCCGGTGAGGATCAGGTCACCGGGCTCGAGCGTGACGTACTGCGACAGGTGGTGCACGATCTGCTCGACCGTGAAGATCATGTCGCTCGTGTTCGAGTCCTGCCGCGGCTCGCCGTTCACGAAG
>NZ_JBFLUM010000071.1:0-13707 GCF_050470785.1 Microbacterium sp. NRRL B-14842
CGATCCGCTCGAGGACTCCACGAGGGTCGTGTCCTCACGGATGCGCCCGTTGACGAGCCCGTAGAGGAGGAGGGAGCGCGCGAGGCGGTGCTTGAGCGAGCCGGTCGGGTGCACCGACTCGTCCTTGAGGTAGAGGTCGATGCCCCACTCCGGCGGCAGCGGGAACAGGTGCAGGTGTGTGTCGGCGCTGCGGTTGGCATCGGCTTCCAGCAGGGCGATCGCGGTGCTGGTCCAGTCGCTCATGCCTCGAGCGTACCGGGGCCGCTGTCAGCCCACCGTGCCCGCGGGGGAGGCGCCGCCCGATCCGTCCACGTGCATCAACGACGCCTGGGACTGCTCCTGCTGGAGCTGGAACTCGAAGCGCGAGCGGTCGCCGCGGTGGTACGCGATGAAGTACTCGATCGGCACGCCGTCCTCACTGCGGCTGATGCTGCGCAGGCGGAGGAGGGCGGAGCCGGCGCTCACACCGAGGTGCTGAGCCTGCTCGTGCGTGGCGACCGTCGCCTCGGCCGAGCGGACGCCGTGCGTGGCGATGATGCCGTGGTCGGCGAGCAGCCGGTACAGCGACGCCTCGGTGAGATCCGCGCCGAGCGTCACCGCCCCCACCGCCTCGGGCATCCACGTGGTCGAGAGCGACCAGGGCTCGCCGTCCACGTGTCGCAGCCGCTCCAGCACGATCACCGGCGATCCGACCGGCACCTCCAGGGCCAGGGCGACCTCCTCGTCCGCGACGGTCTGCTCGTGGCGGAGGACGTCGCTGTGCACATGGCCGCCGCGCCGCTCGACGTCGTCGTACAGCCCGACGAGTGTGTGCACGAGACTCTCGCTCGTGCGCGGGCGGGAGACGAACGTGCCCTTGCCCTTCACGCGCTCGACGAGTCCCTCGTGCTCGAGCTGCGCCAACGCCTGCCGAACGACCGTGCGGGAGATGCCGTAGCGCTCGCACAGCCGGTGCTCGCCGGGAAGAGGATCGCCCGGCTGCAGACCGTCGCGGGCGATGCCGTCGATGATGAGCTGCCGGAGCTGGTCGTACATGGGCGCCGCGCTGTGGCGGTCGATGGCGTCCTCGATGAGGGACATCAGTACGCCACCCCCGCGTGCAGGATCACGTTCGCGTACGGGGTGAACTCCCCGGAGCGCACGAAGGCGCGGGCGGCGTGCGTGCGCCGCTTGAACTCGACGTGCGGGACCAGCTCGATCTCGAACCCCGCATCGGCGAAGCGCTCGCGCAGGGCGTCGAGCACCTCCGGGCTCTTCTCGGCGACCTCGGCCGACACCGTCGCGCCCTCGACGACGAGCTCCGCGAGCACCGTGTCGAGCACGTCGAGGAAGGCGGGGGCGCCGGGGCGGTAGGCGAGGTCGATGCGCTCGGCGCCCGGCGGGATCGGCAGCCCGGCATCGGTCACGACGATCAGATCGGTGTGCCCGGTCTCGCTGATGACGCGGGAGAGCGCGGGGTTGATCGTGGTCGAGGTCTTGCGCATCGTGTGCTCCTGGTTCAGTTCGCGACGGGGGCCGCGGTGCGCGCGGCGAGGAAGGCCTCGACGTCGGCGCGGTGGGGGAGGCTGGGCGAGGCCCCCTGCTTCGTGACGGTGAGGGCGCCCGCGGCGGTCGCCAGCCGCACCGCATCGGTGAGGGCCGCTCCGCTCGCGAGCGCGGCGCCGAGGTAGCCGGCATAGGCGTCGCCCGCGGCGGTGGTGTCGACGGCCTCCACGGGGAACGGCGGGACGACGGTGGCGCCCTCGGCGGTGACGACGCACGACCCCTGTCCGGCCAGCGTGATGACCGCGGCGCCCACACCCTGCTCCAGGAACCAGTGTCCGGCGCGTTCGGCGGAAGCGGCGTCGGTCACCTGGATGCCGCTGATGAGCGATGCCTCGGTCTCGTTCGGGGTGACGATGTCGATGCTCCGCCAGATCTCCGCTGCCAGCTCCGCCGCCGGTGCCGGATCGAGGATCACGGTCATGCCGTGCTCGCGTCCCCGGGCGGTGATGTGGGCGGTCAGGGCGGACGGGGTCTCGAGCTGGGTGAGCAGCACCGAGGTCGTGGGGGCGAGCGCTGCGAGGGCCTCGTCGATCTGCTCGGTGCTCAGGGCGGCGTTCGCGAGCGGCACCATGACGATGTCGTTCTGCGCGGAGGCGTCGACGCGGATGTGCGCGATGCCGGTGGGGCCCGGGACGGTGCGCAGGTGCGCGAGGTCGACGCCGGCGGCGGTGAGACCGTCCACCACGAGGTCGTGGAACAGGTCGTCGCCGACGCAGCCGACGAAGCTCGTGCGGGCGCCGGAGCGTCCCGCCGCGACGGCCTGGTTCGCGCCCTTGCCGCCGAGCATCAGCGTGAACTCGTCGCCGAGGATGGTCTCGCCGCGGGCCGGGAGCCGCTGGGAGAAGGTCGTGACGTCGGCCGTCACGCTGCCGACGATGACGACGCCGGAGCGGTCGCCGGGGTGTGCGGGTGTCATCTCGCTCCTGATCCTCCTCGACAGCGCGGGACTCCCGGTCTTTGACAAGGTTCGGGAGCTGTCATTACATTAGCCGAAGCCCCACCTGTAACGACAGGTTGCCCGCGAGGAGACCCCGATGACCGCGATCGCGCCCCGCCTGTACGTCGACAGCGCCGACACCGACCGTGTCGCGCGGCTGCTCTCCGCGGGGGTCGTGCACGGTGTCACGACGAACCCCACGATCCTCGAGCGTGGCGGGCGGACGGCTGGGGAGATCCCCGACCTCTACGCCCGCTGGGTCGAGGAGGGCGCCCGGGAGGTGTTCTTCCAGACGTGGGGTGGTGACACCGCCTCCTTCCTCCGGAACGCGGAGGGCATCCGCGCGCTCGGCGACCGCGTCGCGGTGAAGGTGCCCGCGACCGCAGCCGGGTTCGCCGCCGCTTCCGCCCTCATCCGTGACGGGGCCACGGTCCTCGTCACGGCGGTCTACTCCGTCGCGCAGGCGCTCACGTGCGCTTCGATCGGTGCCCAGTACATCGCGCCCTACCTCGGGCGCATGCGCGACGCGGGCATGGACGGCGACGCCCTCATCGCACGGATGCAGGAGATGTGCGCGGGCAGCGCCTCCAACGTCCTCGCCGCGTCGCTGCGGACGGCCGATGACATCACCGGGCTGCGCGCTGCCGGCGTCCCCTACTTCACCGCCGCGCCCGACGTGCTCGACCAGGTGCTGTTCCACGAGGTCAGCGACAACTCGGCGGCCGAGTTCGACGCCGCGATGGAGCGTCTCGGCGCCTGACGGGTCAGGCCGAGGCAGCCTGCCGCAACCACCGCTCGACACCCGCGATGTGGGCCGTGGCGAGGGAGGTGGCCAGTGCCGAGTCGCGCTGGGCGATGGCGTCGGCGATGGCGCGGTGCTCCGACAGGGTGCGCTCCACGGCGCCGCCCTCCGTGAGCCCCCGCCACACCCGGGCCCGGACCGTCTGGCTGCTCAGGTGCTCGATGAGGCTCGCGAGGTAGGCGTTGCCCGCCATGCCCACGATCTCGCGGTGGAAGCGGATGTCGTGGTCGACGAGCTCCTCGATGCCGACGGAGGCGTCGACGGCCTCCACCTCATCCTGCAGGGCCGCGATCGCCTCGTCCGTGCCCAGGGTCGCCGCGAGCCCGGTGGCCTGCGATTCGAGCATCCGGCGGACGGCGAACATCTCCAGCATCGAGTCGTCGTCGTGCATGTCCACGACGAACGCGATCGCCTCCAGCAGCAGGTGCGGCTCCAGGCTCGTGACATAGGTGCCGTCACCACGACGGACGTCGAGCACGCGGATGACCTCCAGCGCCTTGACCGCTTCGCGCATCGAGTTGCGGGAGAGGCCGAGGCGCTCGGAGAGCTCCTTCTCCGGGGGCAGGCGATCGCCGGGGGCCAGTTCGCCCGACACGATCATCGCCTTGATCTTCTCGATCGCCTCGTCCGTCACTGCCATGGCGCTCATCCTCGCACAACATCCGATGTCTGCGGCAGGATGGGGGCATGCGCATCCTCGACTCGCACCTGCACCTGTGGGACCCGGAGGCCCTCGGGTACACGTGGCTCGAGGGACCGCTCGCGCGGCGCTTCGCTGCCGGCGAGTTCGAGCAGGCGCGGGTGGAGCGGGCCACGGACGAGCGGGCCGTGTTCGTGCAGGCCGAGACCGCCGAGGACGACTTCCTCGCGGAGGTGCGGTGGGTGGCAGGGCAGGCGGAACGACTCGGGGTGGTCGGCATCGTCGCCGGCGCTCGGCTCGATCGCGGCACCGACACCACGGTGCACCTGGAGAGCCTCACCGCGGAGCCCCTCGTGGTCGGCGTGCGTCATCTGCTGCAGGGGGAGCCGGACGGCATGATGCTCTCGTCGGCCTTCATCTCCGGGGCCCGCGAGGTCGCGGCGCACGGGTGGACCTTCGACGCGTGCGTGCGTGCCGCGCAGCTCCCCGACGTCGCACGACTGTCCGGCGCGATCCCCGAGCTGCGGATCGTGCTCGATCACCTCGGCAAGCCGGAGGTCGGGACGGCTTCTGCTCCGCGCACGCCCTCCGTGGAGTGGGAGCGCGACCTCGCCGAGCTGGCGCGACACCCCGGGGTGTTCTGCAAGGTGTCCGGACTGCCCGCGGAGGCCGGAGGGGACTGGAGCCTCGCGCAGCTCGAACCCTTCCTCGACACGGCGGCCGACGTCTTCGGTCCCGAGCGCCTGATGTGGGGGAGCGACTGGCCCGTGTCGGCGGTCGGCCCCGCGGTACCGGACGATCCCCGCGCTTCCGCCGACGGCTCTCCGGTGTATCAGCCGTCAGCACGCAGCCGCTGGGCCGACGCCGTGGCGGCCTGGGCCACGTCCCGCGGCATCGATCACGACGCCCTCTTCCACGCCACCGCCACCTCCGTCTACTCCCTCTAACCCCCCCCGCCCCCCTTTCGCGGGCGGGTGCAATATGCCACCTCCGGAGCCCCTTCCAGGCCCGCTTCTGATCCCGGGACGGGGGGTGCCGTGCCGCTCACGGTCGTCCCGGCGGGGCGCCTCGTGGCGTGCCGGATGGGAAACGACCCGCGGCAGCCGCATCGAGGAGCGATTCTGATCCCGTCCGCGCGGCGAGGCGGTGTGCGGGATGGGAAAGGAGCCTGCGGGACGGGATGGGGGAGCGGTTCTGATCCCGAACGGCGGGGGCGGGCGAGAAGCGCACGGCGTGCAGAAAGCGCGTGGCGTGCAGAAAGCGCGTGGCGCGCAGACAGCGTGCGGTGTGCGGGATGAGAAAGGGGCGTGCTGGGCGCGGTGGAGGAGCCATTCTGATCCCGCCCGCGTGGGTGCTCGTGTGCGGGATGAGGAAGGGGCGTGCGGGGCGGGATGAGGGAGCGGGATTGATCCCGGCTGGACCGGGACGGGAGGGGACGGGGACGGGACGGGAGGGCCCGGGGACGGGGACGGCCCGGGGTCTCGCGGGGAGACACCGGGCCGTCGGAGAAGACCGGGTCACTCGGGGCGGAGGCGGAGCTGCGCCATCCCCCCGTCGACCTCGATGAAGGTGCCCGTGGTGGAGCCCGCGGCGGGACTCACGAGGTAGGCCACCGCGGCGGCGACCTCGTCGGGGCTCACGAGTCGTCCGTGGGGCTGTCGTGCCTCCAACGCGGCCCGCTCGGCGGCGGGGTCGGCCGCGGAGTCGAGCAGTCGTCCGACCCACGGCGTGTCCGCCGTGCCGGGGTTGACCGCATTGACGCGGATGCCCTCGCGCAGATGATCGGCGGCCATCGCGCGAGTCAGCGCCGACACGGCCCCCTTCGACGCGGAGTACAGCGCCCGCTGCGGGAGCCCGGTGGTCGAGGCGATCGAGGCCGTGTTGCATACGGCGGCGGCGGGGGACTTCCGCAGCCACGGCAGTGCCGCCGACGTCACCCGAGCGATGCCCGTGACGTTGATGGAGAGGACGCGCGCCCACTCGTCGTCGTCGTTCGCGGCGATGTCGCCCTGTGCGCCGACGCCGGCGTTGTTGACGACGATGTCGATGCGGCCGAAGCACTCGGCGACGGCGGCGACGGCGGCGTCCACGCTCGCGCGGTCGGAGACGTCGGCGGTGAACGCGGCGAACCGCTCGTCGGCGTGCGTGGTGTCACGATCGAGGACCGCGACGGTGACCCCATCCGCATGCAGACGGTCGGCGATCGCCGCGCCGATGCCGGAGGCTCCTCCGGTGACGATGGCCACGAGGCCTTCCGCGTCGGTTCCCTGAGTTCGAAGGGTCACTTCTCTGCCTCCCATGCGACGAAGTCCTGGCGCTGGCGGCCGAGGCCGTCGATCTCGATCTCCACCACGTCGCCCGCGGCCAGGTAGGGGTACGTGCCGGACAGGGCCACGCCCTGCGGGGTGCCGGTGAGGATCAGGTCACCGGGCTCGAGCGTGACGTACTGCGACAGGTGGTGCACGATCTGCTCGACCGTGAAGATCATGTCGCTCGTGTTCGAGTCCTGCCGCGGCTCGCCGTTCACGAAGCTGCGGAGGCCGAGCGCCTGATGGTCCACCTCGTCCGGGGTGACCATCCAGGGACCCGTGGGATTGAAGCCGAAGGCGATCTTGCCCTTCGACCACTGCCCGCCGGACACCGCCATCTGGAAGTCGCGCTCCGACACGTCGTTCGCGGCGACGAAGCCGGCCACGTGCGCCATCGACTCCTCCGGGGAGTCGAGGTAGGCGGTGCGGGTGCCGATGACGATGCCGAGCTCGACCTCCCAGTCGGTCTTCTCGCTCCCGCGCGGGATCGTCACCGCGTCGTTGGGGCCGACGACCGTGTTGGGCGTCTTAAGGAAGATGATGGGGATGGTCGGCGGCTCCGACCCCGACTCCGCGGCTGTGCGCGGCGTAGTTCATCCCGATGCAGATCACCGCGCTCGGGCGGGCGATCGGGGCGCCGATGCGCATCGTCGCGGCGTCCGGCAGCTCGGGGAGCTCCCCGGCGTCGCGGGCGGCGGCGACGCGGGCGACGAAGTCTCCCGCAAGGAAGTCGCCGTTGACATCGGATGTCACCGGGCGGAGGTCGAGGTAGCGGTCACCCTCCAGGAGGACGGGGATCTCCGCCCCCGGGGTGCCGAGCCGCGCGAACTTCATGATTCTCCTGATCGTTCGGGAGGCCGCTGCTCAGCGGCCGGTCTCGTTGACAGTATAGACATCGGATGTTTACACTCCAAGAGATCCGCGCGGAAGAACGACCCGCGCATGGAGAGGAACCCCGTGAGCCGTATCGTCGCCCTCGACACCACCGACATCCGCTTCCCCACGTCGCTGAGCCTCGACGGCTCCGACGCGATGAACCCGGACCCCGACTACTCCGCCGCGTACGTCATCGTCCGCACGGACGCCGCCGACGGCATCGAGGGGCACGCCTTCGTCTTCACGATCGGCCGCGGCAACGACGTGCAGGTCGCGGCCATCGACGCGCTCGCCGGACACCTCGTCGGGCGGGAGATCGAACCGCTGCTCGATGACATGGGCGGCACGTTCCGCGAGATCATCGGCGACTCGCAGCTCCGCTGGCTCGGGCCGGAGAAGGGCGTCATGCACATGGCCATCGGCGCGGTCATCAACGCGCTGTGGGACATCAAGGCCAAGCGCGCGGGCCTGCCGCTCTGGCAGCTCCTCGCCCGGATGACCCCGGAGGAGCTCGTCGACCTCGTCGACTTCCGCTACCTCACCAACGCCCTCACCCGCGAGGAGGCGCTGGAGATCCTGCGCACGGCGGAGCCCGGCCGGGCCGAGCGCGAGCAGCAGCTCCTCGCCACCGGCTACCCGGGCTACACGACCAGCCCCGGCTGGCTCGGCTACTCCGACGAGAAGCTCGAGCGCCTCGCCCGCGAGGCCATGGCCGACGGATTCACGCAGATCAAGCTCAAGGTCGGCGCCGACCTCGACGACGACATCCGCCGCTTCCGGAAGGCTCGGGAAGTGTGCGGCCCGGACTTCCCCATCGCGATCGACGCGAACCAGCGCTGGGAGGTCTCCGAGGCGATCGAGTGGGTGAACGCGCTCGCCGAGTTCCACCCCGCATGGATCGAGGAGCCCACCAGCCCCGACGACATCCTCGGGCACGCGGAGATCGCCCGCGGCGTCGCGCCCATCCGTGTCGCCACCGGTGAGCACGCGCAGAACCGGATGATCTTCAAGCAGCTCCTGCAGGCCGACGCGATCTCGGTCATGCAGATCGACGCCGTCCGCGTCGCGGGAGTGAACGAGAACATCGCCAACCTGCTGCTCGCGGCGAAGTTCGACGTGCCGGTGTGTCCGCATGCCGGCGGCGTGGGGCTGTGCGAGGCCGTGCAGCACCTGTCGATGTTCGACTTCGTCGCCGTCTCAGGCACTCGCGAAGGCCGCCTGATCGAGTTCGTCGACCACCTGCACGAGCACTTCATCGTGCCGACCGACATCCAGGGCGGCTCCTACATGGCTCCGACCGCGCCGGGTACGGGCATGGAGATGAAGGCCGACAGCATCGCGGAGTACACCTGGACGGGTGCGCATGTCCACGCCTGAGCGCCTGACCGTCCCGACCCTCGGCTACGGTGCCGCGAACGTCGGCAACCTCTTCCGTGAGCTGTCCGACGACGACGCGTGGGCGGTGCTGGACGCGGCGTGGGAGAGCGGCATCCGCTTCTACGACACCGCTCCGCACTACGGCCTCGGGCTGTCCGAGCGCCGACTCGGAGCCTTCCTGCAGACGAAGCCGCGGGACGAGTACGTGCTCTCGACCAAGGTCGGCCGGCTGCTGCGCCCGAACCCCGACCACGCCGGCGGCCTCGACACCGCGAACGACTTCCACGTACCGGACGACCTCCAGCGCGTGTGGGACTTCTCGGCGGACGGCATCCGGACGAGCCTGGAGGAGTCGCGCGAGCGCCTGGGCATCGAGCGCATCGACCTCCTCTACCTGCACGACCCGGAGCGGCACGACCTCGACCTCGCGCTCGCCGAGGCGCTTCCCGCCCTGGAGCAGTTGCGCGCCGACGGTGAGGTGACCGCGATCGGCATCGGCTCGATGGTGTCGGACGCCCTCGCGGCATCGGTGCGTTCGGCCGACCTCGACCTCGTGATGGTGGCCGGTCGGTACACGCTGCTGGAGCAGCCCGCCGCGGTCGACGTGCTGCCCGCGTGCCGCGAGACCGGGACCGGGATCGTCGCGGCGTCGGTGTTCAACTCCGGCCTGCTCGCCTCGAACGAGCCGCGACGCGATGGCCGCTACGAGTACGGGCAGCTCCCCGACGAGCTGTGGGACCGCCTCGTGCGCATCGCCGCGGTGTGCGCCGATCACGATGTGCCCCTGCCGGCCGCGGCGATCCAGTTCCCGCTGCAGTCTGACGTGGTGCGCTCGGTGGTCGTCGGGGGCAGCCGTCCGGCGCAGCTCCGGCAGAACGCCGAGTACGCTGCCCTGGAGATCCCGTCGGCCCTGTGGGAGAACCTCGCGGCCGAGGGCCTCATCCCCACCTCCTGACCCCCGTCCACCGAGAGGAGCCGCCGTGCTCGAAGGAATCCACCCGCTGCTGACCGGGGAGCTGCTGCTGCATCTCGACCGGATGGGGCACTCCGACGCGGTGGTCGTCGCCGACGCGCACTTCCCGGCGTGGGGACTGGGCGCACGGGTGGTCGAACTTCCCGGGACCACGACGCCGGAGGTCGTGGCCGCGATCCGCAGCGTGCTGCCACTCGACGACGCGCCCGGCATCGACCTGATGACCTCGGCCGACGGCGAGGTGCTGGATGTGCAACGCGAGCTCATGGCCGCGGCGGGTACGGAGCTCGACACCACGCGCTTCGTCGAGCGCTTCGCGTACTACGAGGTCGCGAAGGAGGCGTACCTCATGGTGCGCACGGGGGAGACGCGCAAGTACGGCAACGCACTGCTCCGGAAGGGCGTGGTCGGCCACCCCTCGGCCTGACTCCGTTCACAACTCAGGAGCTGCGTCGGTGAAAGCGGCTGGACGGGCCGTTTCGACGCGGAGCCGCGCTCTTCTCCTGAGTTGTGAACGCCGGGTTCACCGCCCGACGGTGGACTCCCGCACGATGAGCTCGGCCGGGAACGGCGTCGGCGCCGGCGGGGGAGCGGTCGGATCGGCGAGGAGTTGCAGCAGCGCGGCCCCGGCGGCGCGGCCGATCTCGTAGCCGGGCTGCCGCACGCTCGTCAGCGGCACCACGCCCTGGTGTGCGGCGGCCACGTCGTCGAAGCCGACGAGGGCGATCTCCTCCGGCACCCGGATGCCGTGGCGGAGCAGCTGCGTCAGCACACCGAGGGCCACCCCGTCGTTCGCGGCGAAGACCGCGTCCGGGCGCTCGTCCGCCGGGAGCTCGACGAGGCCTGCCCCGGCGCGGAGGCCGTCCTCGGTCGCCAGATGCTCGACGTCGAGGACGGAGACGCGGACGTCCGTGCCCGCCACCGCATCGCGCAGGCCGGCGAGGCGGTCGTTCGATTGGCTGACCGTCGGGGCTCCGAGGAACAGGATGCGGCGTCGGCCGAGGGACAGCAGGTGCTCACCGGCCAGCCGTCCTCCGCCGCGGTCGTCGAAGGTGACCGCGGCGACGGAGGGCGAATCCCGGATGGGGCCGACGACCACCGAGCGGATCCCGCGGGTCGCGAGTTGCTCCAGCCGCGGCACGACATCGCCGCGCGGATAGATGATGATGCCCTGCACCCGGTGGGCCTCGAACATGTCGATGTTCTGCTCCTCGCGGGCGACGTCGCGGGCGCTGTCGCTGAAGAAGAGCGACCAGCCGCCCTCCCGCGCCACGTCGTCGACGCCGCGGGAGAGGTCGTTGAAGTACGGCAGCCAGGCGTCGAGGAGGATGAGGGCGAGGGCCTTGCTCGATCCCGCGCGGAGCTGGCGGGCCGACTCGTTCGGCACGAAGCCGAGCTCGGCGATCGCGGCGCGCACCCGCTCGCGGCTGGCGGCGCCGAGGACGTGCGGGTGATTGAGGTAGTTCGACACGGTCGATGCCGAGACCCCCGCGAGAGCCGCGACGTCCTTCACGCTCGCGGACATGGGTCTCCTTCGACGGTGGGGCCGTCGGTGTGCGGCCCGATGAGGCCCAGGCTAGCGGAGGACTTGTAACGTGCCAAGAAAGTTCTTGACACCCCGGTCGACGGCGACGTAGCGTGACTCGCACACCGGACTTGTAACGTGCCAAGTCCGCGCGGCGACGGTGCCGGACACCCGCCGGAGGAGCGCTCATGAACATCGGCTGCCACGGACTCGTCTGGACGGGGACCTTCGACGCGGACGGCATCCGGCTCGCGGTCGAGAAGACGAAGCAGGCGGGCTTCGACCTCATCGAGTTCCCGCTGATGGATCCGTTCTCGTTCGACGTCGCCGCCGCGAAGGCCGCCCTCGCGGAGCACGGACTCGCGGTCAGCGCCTCGCTCGGGCTCTCCGACGAGACCGACATCACCAGCGGTGACCCCGCCGTGGTGGCCGCGGGCGAGGCGCTCCTGCTCCGCGCGGTCGACGTGCTCGCCGAGCTCGGGGGCACGCACTTCTGCGGCGTGATCTACAGCGCCATGAAGAAGTACATGGATCCGGTCACGCCCGAGGGTCTCGCCTCGAGCCGTCGGACGATCGCCCGAGTGGCCGACCACGCCGCCGAGCGGGGAGTCTCCGTCTCGCTCGAGGTCGTCAACCGCTACGAGACCAACGTGCTGAACACCGCGCGGCAGGCGCTGGCGTACCTCGCTGAGGTCGACCGTCCGAACCTCGGCATCCACCTGGACACGTACCACATGAACATCGAGGAGTCGGATATGTTCGCGCCGGTGCTCGATGCGGCCCCGGCCCTGCGGTACGTGCATATCGGCGAGAGCCACCGCGGCTATCTCGGCACCGGGACGGTCGACTTCGACACGTTCTTCAAGGCGCTCGGACGCATCGGCTACGACGGCCCCATCGTGTTCGAGTCGTTCTCCTCGGCCGTGGTCGCGCCTGACCTCAGCCGCATGCTCGGAATCTGGCGCAACCTCTGGACGGACAACGACGAACTCGGGGCGCACGCGAACGACTACATCCGCGACAAGCTCGTGGCGGTCGACTCCATCCGCCTCCACTGAGGCCCGCGGGTGCTTCGAGATCAAGATGTTATTACAGGTCTTCCCCCGCCGCCGATCGTTAGATACATTTAGATACAACTTGCACTGACCCGGGTGCAGGACGCAGAATTGATCCGATGTTTACGGCGGAACGGTCCGCCGAAATCGCGACAGAACCTTCAAGGAAGCAGGTGAGCGCATGAGTGGACCCATCCTGAGGGTCGAGGGGATCAGCAAGGGATTCCCCGGTGTCCAGGCGCTGAAGGACGTGCATCTCGAGGTGCGCGCCGGCGAGGTGCTCGTCCTCGTGGGTGAGAACGGTGCCGGCAAGTCCACCCTGATGAAGATCCTCTCCGGGATCTACACCAAGGACGAGGGCACGATCACGTTCGAGGGGCAGGAGGTCGAGCTCACCAGCCCGCTGCAGGCGCAGGAGCTGGGGATCACGATCATCCACCAGGAGCTCAACCTGATGCCCGACCTCACGGTCGCGCAGAACATCTACGTCGGCCGCGAGCCCACGACGGGCCCGTTCCTGTCGGAGCGGAAGCTCAACCGGCAGACGGCCGAGCTGCTGCAGCGCCTGGACATCCACCTCGACCCCCGCCAGCGCGTGGGAGAGCTGACGGTGGCCGAGCAGCAGATGGTCGAGATCGCCAAGGCGCTGTCCTTCAACGCCAAGGTCCTCATCATGGACGAGCCGACGTCGGCCCTCACCGACAGCGAGGTCGAGACCCTCTTCGTCCTCATCGAGCAGCTCAAGGCGCGCGGCACCGGCATCGTCTACATCTCGCACCGCATGGACGAGCTGCGCCGCCTCGCCGACCGCGTGACCGTGCTCCGCGACGGCACATACATCGGATCACTCGACAAGTCCGAGATCACGATTCCGACGATCATCGAGATGATGGTCGGCCGCGTGATCGACGAGGGCACGCGTCCGCAGGCGCGGGAGCATCTCAACGACCCCATCGTGCTCGACGTGCAGGGGCTCTCCACGCGGAAGCTCCTCAAGGACGTGTCGTTCCAGCTGCACAAGGGCGAGATCCTCGGATTCGCCGGCCTCATGGGCGCCGGCCGCACCGAGACCGCCCGGGCCGTGATCGGCGCCGACCACCGCGACGGCGGCACGATCACGATCGGCGGGCGCACCGTCCGCATCGCACAGCCCGCGGACGCGGTCAAGCACGGCGTCGGCTACCTCTCCGAGGATCGCAAGCTGCTCGGCCTCATGCTCGAGCAGGACGTCACCTTCAACACCGTGCTCGCGTCGCTCGGCTCCTACGCCAACGGCATCGGCTGGATGGGCGACAGCAAGGCGAAGAACCGCACCAAGGAATACGTCCAGCAGCTGCGGGTCAAGACCCCCTCGGTCAACCAGGTCGTCAAGCTCCTCTCCGGAGGGAACCAGCAGAAGGTCGTCATCGCCCGGTGGCTGATGCGCGACTGCGACATCCTCATCTTCGACGAGCCGACGCGAGGCATCGACGTCGGTGCGAAGGAGGAGATCTACCGCCTCATGCAGCAGCTCGCCGACGCGGGCAAGTCCATCATCGTCATCTCGTCGGAGCTCCCCGAGATCCTCCGGGTCGCGAACCGCATCGCCGTGTTCGCGAACGGCCGCATCACCGGGACGCTCCGCAACGAGGAAGCCAGCCAGGAGAAGATCATGCAACTCGCAGCCCA
>NZ_JBFLUM010000072.1:0-13429 GCF_050470785.1 Microbacterium sp. NRRL B-14842
CGTGACCAAGGACGGTACGCTGCGCGGTCCGAACCTGGAGCTCCTGCGCGAGGTCACCTCGCGCACCCCGAAGCCGGTCGTCGCGTCGGGCGGCATCTCGAACCTCGACGACATCGCCGCCCTGCGCGACCTCGTGCCGCTGGGCGTCGAGGGCGCCATCGTCGGCAAGGCCCTGTACGCGGGCGCCTTCACGCTGGCGGAGGCCCTGGATGTCGCCGGAGACTGACCCCCACGCCTGCGGGCCGGAGTCGCACAACCGGGCCGACTCGGCCGGGGTCCCCTGGGAGGGGCGCAGCTTCGAGTCGAATCCGCACGCCGCGGACGACGGCTCGGCGGACCCTGCTCTTCTCGCCGCCCTGCTCCGCTTCCGCGCGGGGGAGGGGAGTCAGACGGAGGTCGTCGACGCGTTCCGCTCCGCGCGGGTGCTCATCCCGCTGATCGCCGAGAAGGGTGAGGAGGGTGTGGCCCCCAGCGGCCTCGCGGTGGACAAGACGCAGGAGCTGTCGATCGTCACCGTCGCCGCACCGGACGGGCGCCGCGTCCAGCCGGTGTTCTCGTCGGTCGAGACGATGCAGCGCTGGGACCCGTCGGCGCGACCCATCCCTGTCGAGGCCGTCCGCGCCGCGCTGGCCGCATCGTCGGAGGACACCGACCTCATCGTGCTCGACCCGACCTCGGACACGGAGTTCGTGATCCGGCGACCCGCCGTCTGGGCCGTGGCGCAGGGGCACGCGTGGGAACCGAGCTTCCTCTCGCCGGAGGTGGTCACCGCGCTCCGGGAGAGCATCGCCCATGAACTCGCCGTGATCGACGTCGCGGTCGCGCCCGGTGACCCGGATGCGCGGCTGCGCGGGCCGGAGCTCATCGTGGTGCTGGAGCTCGTCGACGGCCTGGAGCGCGAGGTCCTGGATGCGGTGCTCGCGCGCCTCGCCCAGCGGTGGGCGGCGGATGACCGCATCGCCGTCCTCGCCGACTCGCTGACGGTCAAGCTCCGCCGCAGCGTCTGAGGGGGCGCCGACCGGATCAGGTGACGGGGCCGGTCCACTTCTCGCCGGGGCCCTTGCCGATCGGGTCCGGGATGGTCGAGGCCTCGCGGAAGGCGAGCTGCAGCGAACGGAGGCCGTCACGCAACGAGCGGGCGTGCATGTCGCTGATCTCGGGGGCGCCGGCGGTGATGAGTCCCGCCAGCGCGTTGATGAGCTTGCGCGCCTCGTCCAGGTCGAGCTGAGCCGCGGCCTCCGGGTCGTCCGCCAGGCCGAGCTTGACGGCGGCAGCACTCATGAGGTGCACGGCGGCGGTGGTGATCACCTCGACGGCCGGGACGTCGGCGATGTCGCGGACGGCCGAGGAGGCCGCTTCTTCCTGCCGAGCCCATCGCTCCTCGCGCTCGCGGGCCGCCTCGTCCGATGCCTGGTTCGTCACTTCGCCTTGCTTTCTGTTAGACTTTGGCGGGCTCCGGAGCGTCATGCTCCGGAACGAAAGAGGATTCACTTCCCACCCGCGCTTGCCGTTCCAGGCTACCGGGTCTTGCGCTCCGCCGGCTCCGCTCGTCACGAGGGGGCCGGTAGACAGGGTGCGGAGCCGGCGTCTGAGAGCCGGCGGGTGGGGGACGACTCCGATTTCGCCCGAGATGCAGACAGCATCACGGTGGCCGAATCACATCGTCTAAGGAGCTCCGCATCAGCGATCCCCGTACCAATGAGCGCATCCGCGTCCCCGAGGTCCGCCTCGTCGGCCCCGCGGGTGAGCAGATCGGCGTTGTCCGCATCGAGGCAGCGCTGCGTCTCGCACAGGAAGCCGATCTCGACCTCGTCGAGGTCGCCCCGAACTCGAAGCCGCCCGTCGTCAAGATCATGGACTACGGCAAGTTCAAGTACGAGGCCGCGCAGAAGGAAAAGGAAGCGCGTCGCAACCAGGCGAACACGATCCTCAAGGAAGTCCGCTTCCGTCTGAAGATCGAGGCGCACGACTACACGACGAAGCTCAAGCGCGCCGAGGGCTTCCTCAAGGCCGGTGACAAGGTCAAGGCCATGATCCTCTTCCGCGGTCGCGAGCAGTCGCGTCCCGAGCAGGGTGTGCGTCTGCTGCGCAAGTTCGCCGAGGACGTCGCCGAGTTCGGCACCGTCGAGTCGAACCCGACCATCGACGGCCGCAACATGGTCATGGTCGTCGCGCCGCACAAGAGCAAGTCCGAGGCGAAGCAGGAGCAGAACGCCGTGCGCGCCGCGAACAAGCAGGCCGCGCGCGATGCGAAGAACGACGCGGACGCTTCCGCGGACGCCCCGGCGGAGTAGATCCGCCCCCAGAACTCCCGCACCGCGGGTTGACACCGTCGCCTGAGAAGGCGCCATACGAAGGAAGAGAAGATGCCGAAGCAGAAGACCCACTCGGGTGCTAAGAAGCGCTTCAAGATCACCGGCAGCGGCAAGCTGAAGAAGCAGCAGGCCGGGATGCGCCACAACCTCGAGCACAAGTCGAGCCGTCGCACCCGCCGTCTGAACCAGGACCAGGTGCTCGCGAAGGCGGACTTCAAGGTCGCGAAGAAGCTTCTCGGTCGCTGACGCGCCGAACGCACGATAGGAACACAGGAAAATGGCAAGAGTCAAGCGGGCGGTCAACGCCCACAAGAAGCGTCGGGTCATCCTCGAGCGCGCCTCCGGCTACCGCGGTCAGCGTTCGCGCCTCTACCGGAAGGCCAAGGAGCAGGTCATCCACTCCCTGGTCTACTCGTACCGGGACCGTCGCAAGCGCAAGGGCGACTTCCGTCGTCTCTGGATCCAGCGCATCAACGCCGCTGCCCGCCAGAACGGCATGACGTACAACCGCTTCATCCAGGGCCTCAACCTCGCGGGTGTCACGGTCGACCGTCGTATGCTCGCCGACCTCGCGGTGAACGATGCCGCGACGTTCACGACGCTGGTCGAGACGGCGAAGAAGGCTCTGCCCTCCGACGTCAACGCGCCGAAGTCGGTCGCGTAAGCATCTCGCTTCCGAACGGGCGTCTTCCTCCGAGAAGGCGCCCGTTCCGCGTATCCGGGCGGTGGCGGGCTGACCGTAGACTGAGTCCGTGCTGGAGAACCCCCGTTCCCCCCGAGTCCGTGCCGTCGCCAAGCTGACCAAGCGCAGCGCGCGTACCGAGACCGGGCTGTTCCTGTTGGAAGGTCCGCAGTCCGTCCGTGAGGCGCTGACGTACCGTCCGGAGGCGATCATCGAGCTGTTCGCGACCCCCCACGGGTGGGAGAGGCACGCGGACATCCGTGCCGCGGCGGCGGAGGCGGACGTCGAGGTCGAGTACGTGAGCGAGGACGTGCTCAACGCGATGGCCGACACGGTGACGCCGCAGGGGCTGGTCGCCGTCGTCCGGCAGACGCCGACCTCCGTGCGCGACATCTTCGATGCCGCACCGCGTCTGGTCGCCATCTGCGAGGAGGTGCGCGACCCCGGCAACCTCGGCACCATCATCCGGGCCGCCGACGCCGCCGGCGCCGACGCCGTCGTGCTCACGGGCCGTACGGTCGATCCTTACAACCCCAAGGTCGTGCGGGCGACGACGGGCTCGCTCTTCCACCTTCCGGTCTCCGTGGGTGGGGACCTCGACGAGGTCGTGCGACGTGCGCACGATGCGGGCCTGCAGATCCTCGCGGCCGACGTGAAGGGGGATGACCTCCTCGCAGCCCGCGCCGACGGTGTGCTCGGCGAGCCGACCGCCTGGCTGTTCGGCAATGAGGCGCGCGGACTCGAGGACGAGGCGCTGACACGGGCCGACCGGGTCCTGCGGCTGCCGATCTTCGGACGCGCGGAGTCGCTCAACCTGGCCACCGCGGCGAGCGTGTGCCTGTACGAGAGCGCGTTCGCCCAACGCGCCGCCGCCACCGGCTGACCGGCGACGGACGGAACGCAGGATGCGGATTCTCATCGTCGAGGACGACGAGCGGGTGGCGGGGGCCTTGCAGGCCTTCCTCGCGCGCTCGGGCTATGCCACCGTGCACGCCGCCGACGGGGCGACCGCGCTGGAGCACCTCGACGCCGACACCGAGGTGGTGCTGCTGGACCTCGGGCTGCCGGACGTCGACGGGATCGACCTCTGCCGTCGTATCCGGGGGCGGTCCGACGTCCCGATCGTGATCGTCACCGCGCGCAACCAGGTCGCCGAGCGCATCAAGGGGCTGCGCGCCGGGGCCGATGACTTCGTGGTGAAGCCGTACGACGTGCACGAACTCCTGGCGCGGATCGAGGCGGTCACCCGGCGATCACGGCCGCTGCGCACGGAACCGGACACCCGGGTGCTGCTGCACGATGGGGCGGTGCAGATCGACCTCGTGGCGCGGGAGGTGCAGGTCGGCGGGGTGCCGCTCGCGCTCACCCGCAAGGAGTTCGACATCGTGGGTGTGCTCGCCCGATATCCGGGTGTGGCGGTGCCGAAGGAGCGCCTCATCCGCGAGGTCTGGAACACCGATTGGCGCGGCTTCGGCCACTCGCTCGAGGTGCACGTGGCGGCCATCCGGAAGAAGAGCGGGGACCGCGCGTTCATCGAGACGGTGCGCGGCGTCGGCTATCGGCTCGCGGGGTCCTGACGCGTGCGCCGCCGCCTGACCGTGGTCTTCCTCGTGCCGCTGATCGTCGTGCTCGTCGCGCTGGGCGGCGTGACCGGGTGGAGCGCGGCGCGCAGCGTCCAGCAGTCGTTCTACGCGGAGCAGCTCGGCGACCTCGGCTACTTCGCGACGAGCGCCAGGCAGGCGCTCCGCTCCGGGAGCCCGGCGGTGATGGACGCCGAGGTCCGCCGCTTCCAGGAGGTGTACGGGATCGAGGTGACCGTGTTCGATCTCACCGGCAGCCCGTGGGCGGCGGGGGATCACGGCGACACGGTCCTGTCGGAGGAGGACGCGCAGCGGGTACGGCTGGCGCTCTCCGGACGCCGCGCCGAACAGCCGACCTCCTCCGCATGGGTCGTGTCCGACGCGGCGCTCGTGGAGCCGGTGTTCGACGACGGCGACGTGATCGGCGCCGTGCTCGTGAGCGGAGGAACGGAGACGCCGCAGACCGTCATACTGCGCCAGACGCTCGTGCTCGGCGTGATCGTCGTGCTGCTGTGCGCGCTCGGCATCCTCCTGGTCGCCGGTCTGGCGCGCTGGGTGCTCTCCCCGGTGCGCCGCCTCGACGAGACGATGGCGGCGATCGAGCGCGGGGAGATGGACGCCCGGGTGGCCGAGGGCACCGGGCCGCCCGAGCTGCGGCGCATGACGCGGGTGTTCAACGGCATGGCCGATGAGATCGAGCGCGTCATGACGCGACAGCAGGAGTTCGCGCTGAACGCCTCGCACGAGCTGCGGAATCCGCTCAACGCGTTGCTGCTGCGCGTCGAGCACCTCGCGACGGGTCTGGGACGCGAGTGGGACCACGACGTCGAGGAGACGAGGGAGGAGGGCCGGCGGATGACCCGCATCCTGGAGACCCTCCTCGGACTCGCCCGCGGCGGTCGCACCGACTCCACGATGTCCGCGGTCGATCTGGCCGCTGTCGCAGCCCGCCGGGTGGAGGCCTGGCAGGAGGTGGCGGCGCAGCGGGCGATCGTGCTGCGTCGGACGGGGGAGCCGTCGGTCATGACGATCACCGACCGCACCATCGTGGAGAGCGCGCTCGACGCCGCGATCGACAACGCGGTGAAGTACTCGCCGGAGGGCTCGCCCATCGAGGTCGGCGCGCGGCGCGTGGACGGCGAATGCCACCTCACCGTGCGCGACCACGGCCCCGGACTGTCTCCGGAGGACGCCTCGTCGGCGGCGGACCGCTTCTGGCGGAGCGCGGACAGCGGCGACATGCCGGGGACCGGGCTCGGGCTCGCGATCGCGACCGACCTCCTCGCGACGGTCGGGGGCGAGCTGCGGGTGCGCGGCGCCGATGGCGGCGGGCTCCTCGTGGCCCTCGTCCTCCCCGCGGAGGCGGCGGCATGAGCGGGCGGGGACGGCGTGTCGTGGCCGGGATGCTCGCGCTCGTGACGGCCGTCGCGTTGAGCGCGTGCAGTCCGCGTTCCGAGGGATGGACGGACACCGTCGCCGTGATCGCCGCGGGAAGTCCCACCGGGGTCTACCACGACTACGGCAGTCGCCTGGCGGTCGAGCTGTCGCGCGAGCTGGACGTCGATCTCACGGCGGAGGAGACCGCCGGATCGGTCGACAACCTGCTGCGGGTGAGTGCGGGGGAGGCGCTCCTCGGCTTCGCGCAGGGCGATGCCGCAGCCGATGCCGTGGCCGGAACGGGAGCCTTCGCCGAGCCGCTGGACGTACAGGCGGTCGCCCGCCTGTACGACGAGTACCTGCAGATCGTCGTGCGCGACGACTCGGCTCTGGACGATCTCGCGGATCTCGCCGGGGGGACGATCTCCCTCGGGGCCGAGAACTCGGGGTGTGAACGTGATCGCGACCCGGGTGCTGCACGCCGCCGGCGTGGCCGCGGATACGATCGACGATCCGCAGCTCGACCTCGGCGGGTCCATCGCCGCCATGGAGCGCGGGGAGATCGACGGCTTCTTCTGGGTGGGCGGGCTGCCGACGCCCGGCATCGCGGACATCGCGGAGACCGTCGACGTCCGTCTGCTCCCGGTCGAGCAGGACTGGGTCAATGCGGTCAACGAGCGGTACTCCCATGCGTATCGGCCCGCCGACGTGCCCGCGGGCACCTACGGCCTCGACGCCTCCGTGATGACGTTGGCGGTGCCGAACTACCTCGTCACCGCCGGAAGCACCCCGCCCGGCGTCGTCCATGATCTCGTCGCGGGCCTGTTCGCGGCGCGCACCACGTTGGCCGCCGACGTCCCGGCGGCAGCGTTGCTGGACCGGCGGTCCGCGATCTTCACCGGGCCGGTGCCCCTGCACCCCGGTGCGGAGGAGTACTACCGCGGCCTGCGCCGGTGACGGGCGCCCCCTCAAGAAATCCTCAAGATCCCTGACAGGCGTCGGCGCGCTCTGCCAAGGTGAGGTCGATCGCACACGATCGGACACCTGCTGCCTGCTGTCGCTGGGAGCGTGCAGCAGGGCGATCCCGCGGCCCGAGGGGGCGGGCCGTGGGGCGCCCCTGCGAGGATGCATTGGCGCTGCGATCAGGTGATTACGAACGTGTAAACCTCACCGTGGTGCCTGGAACCGCGCGCATCGCGTGGCTAGTTTGGAGAAATGATGACCTCTGAAACCCCGCTCGTCGTCGTCGAGAACGTCCAGAAGCACTACGGCGAGTTCCAGGCGCTCAGCGACATCGACCTGACCGTCAACGCGGGGGAGGTCGTCGTCGTGATCGGCCCCTCCGGCTCGGGCAAGTCGACGCTCTGCCGCACGATCAACCGCCTGGAGACCATCACCAGCGGCTCCATCCGCATCGACGGCAAGGAGCTGCCCGCGGAGGGCAAGGCTCTCGCGCACCTGCGGGCCGACGTCGGCATGGTCTTCCAGTCCTTCAACCTCTTCGCGCACCTCACGATCCTCGAGAACGTGACGCTCGGCCCGATCAAGGTCCGTGGCCTGAAGAAGTCCGACGCCGAGGCCGAGGCGATGATGCTCCTCAAGCGGGTCGGCGTCGCGCAGCAGGCGAACAAGCTCCCTGCGCAGCTCTCCGGCGGCCAGCAGCAGCGCGTCGCGATCGCACGGGCCCTGGCCATGCAGCCGAAGGTCATGCTCTTCGACGAGCCCACGAGCGCGCTCGACCCCGAGATGATCAACGAGGTCCTCGACGTCATGGTCGAGCTCGCCCAGGAGGGCATGACCATGATCGTCGTCACCCACGAGATGGGCTTCGCCCGCAAGGCGGCCGACCGCGTCGTCTTCATGGCGGACGGCCGGATCGTCGAGGAGGCCACGCCCGAGGAGTTCTTCACGAACCCGAAGAGCGACCGCGCCAAGGACTTCCTCTCGAAGCTCCTCACGCACTGACTTCCCAGACCCAGCACCCACAGCACAGCACACGAAGGAGACGCACATGCGACGCACACGGACACTGGCCGGATTCGGGATCGCCACGGTGGCGCTGCTCGCGCTCACGGCCTGCAACAGCGGCACGCCGTCGAGCACCGGCACGTCGGGCAGCGACGAGGGCGACGCCTCGAGCAGCACGCCCTGGACCATCGAGGAGGATGTCACGATCGAGGGGAGCCCCACGTTCGACCGCATCTCCTCGTCGGGCACCGTCAAGGTGGGCGTCAAGGAGGACCAGCCCGGTCTCGGCTACCTCGACCCGGTGACGAACGAGCGCACCGGCTTCGACGTCGACATCGCCCGCTGGATGGCGGCATCCCTCGGTGTCGACCCGGAGAAGATCGAGTTCCAGGCGATCGCCTCCGCGAACCGCGAGCAGGCCATCGTCAACGGCGACATCGACTACTACGTCGGCACCTACTCGATCACGGACAAGCGCAAGGAGCAGATCGCCTTCGCTGGTCCCTACTTCGTCACCGGCCAGGGCCTCCTCGTCGCGGCCGACAGTGACATCGCGAGCGTCGACGACCTCGACTCCTCCACGACGGTCTGCTCGGCGACGGGTTCGACGCCGATCCAGAACATCAAGGAGAACTACCCCGAGGTGAAGACGAAGGAGTACGACACGTACTCCAAGTGCGTCGAGGACCTCAAGAACGGCCAGGTCGACGCCGTCACGACCGACGAGGCGATCCTCATCGGCTACGCGGCCCAGGACCCCGACAACCTCAAGGTCGTCGGCGAGCCGTTCAGCGAGGAGCGCTACGGCATCGGTGTGGCGAAGGGCGACGACGCGCTCGTCGAGTACTTCAACACCCAGCTCACCGACGGTGGTGACATCTGGCAGCAGATCTTCGACAACAACCTCGGCGCCTCCGGTGTGAAGGCCGAGCAGCCCGAGGTCGACCCGGTCGGTTGATCTCGCGGGGGCGGTCGGTCCGACCGGCCGCCCCCGTCCTCCTCGGCGTCGACCTGACGCGGAAACGAACCGAAAGGCACAGCAGTGGGAGTGATCTCGGACCACCTCGACCTCTGGGGTGAAGCGCTGTGGGGAACCATCGCGCTGTTCCTCGGCGGTGGCCTCATCGCCGTGGTGCTCGGACTCATCGTCGGAGCGGCCCGCGTGTCCCCGGTCCCGATCGCGCGCGGCGTCGGCGCCGTGTACGTGAACTGGATCCGGAACACCCCGCTCACGCTGGTGATGTTCTTCTTCGCGTTCTGCCTTCCGATCCTGCTCGGGGAGCGGGTCAACTCCCTGCTGCTCGCCACGATCGCGCTCGGCATCTACACCGCCACCTACGTCGCGGAGGCGATCCGCGCCGGCATCAACACGGTGCCGGTCGGACAGGCGGAGGCGGCACGGGCCATCGGCCTCAACTTCGGCCAGGTCATGCGCTTCGTCGTGCTGCCCAGGCCACGCGGTCCGTGGTCCCGCCGCTCATGAGCGTGCTCATCGCCCTCATGAAGAACACCACGGTGGCCGCCGGCTTCTCGGTGGTCAACCTCGGCACGATCCGAGCGGCACTCAGCGAGCGGGGCGAGAACGCCCTCGTCGTGCTGCTCTGGGTCATGGTCATCTTCGTCGTGCTCGTGCTGCTCCTGAGCTGGGTGCAGCGCGTACTCGAGAACAAGTGGAGGATCGCGCGATGAGTTCCGTCCTGTTCGACGTCCCCGGGCCTCGCGCCGTCGCCCGCAACCGGATTATCGGCGCCGTCACGATCCTCGTCGTCCTCGCCGTGCTCGGCTGGGTGGTCTGGCGCCTGTATGCCACCGGCCAGTTCTCCGCGGAGAAGTGGAACATCTTCACGTACTCGGCGGTCTGGGTGCGCTTCGGGGAGGGGCTGCTCAGCACGCTCTCCGCCTTCGCGGTCGCCGGTGTCGGTTCGATCGTGCTGGGCTTCGTCCTCGGCATCGGCCGCCTCTCCGAGCACGCCTGGGTGCGGGAACCGGTGCGGTGGATCATCGAGATCATGCGGGCGATCCCCGTCCTGATCCTCATGATGCTGCTGTACTACGGCCTCCCGGTGATCGGTATCCGGATGCCCCCGTACTACGCGGTCGTCATCGCGCTCATCGTCTACAACGGCTCCGTGCTGGCGGAGGTGCTCCGCGCCGGGATCGAGTCGCTGCCGCGCGGGCAGAAGGAAGCCGGCTACGCGATCGGCCTGCGCAAGACCGGGGTCATGTACTTCATCCTGATCCCGCAGGCCGTCCGGGCGATGATGCCCGTGATCATCGCGCAGCTCGTGGTGGCCCTGAAGGACACCGCGCTCGGCTTCATCATCACGTACCAGGAGCTGCTCTACGTCATCAACCAGATCGGCAACCAGGCGCCCTACGGGTCGCCGCTGATCCCCGCCGCGATCGTCGGCGGCTCGATGTACGTCGCGGTCTGTCTGGTGCTCTCCTACGTCGCCTACCGCCTGCAGCGCCGCGCCAAGCGCTCGGCCAAGGCCGGTCCCGTGGAGCCGGACCCCCGCCAGCACGACGGCGAGACGAACACGTCGCTCATCGTGATGCAGCGGGGTCTCGGTAAGCACGACAGCAACAACTCCGGCGGACTGGCGGTGTGAGCCACGACCGGCGCGGGACGCCCGTCCCGCGCCGGTAGACTCGACTCCCGTGTCAGAGTCTCCGGAAATCACACCCGAAGCGGTCGAAGCCGCTGTCGCCGACGCCCTCGCGGCGATCGAGGCGGCCGCCGACACCGCCGCGCTGAAAGCCGCCCGTGCGGCGCACGTCGCGGAGGGATCGCCGCTCGCGGTCCTGAACGCCTCGATGCGCCAGGTCGCCCCCGAGAACAAGGCCGCGTTCGGCAAGCTCGTCGGTCAGGGCCGCGGTCGTGTGAACCAGGCGCTCGCGGCGAAGGAGGCCGAGCTGGCCGCCGCCGAGGTCGCCGCGCGTCTGGAGGCCGAGCGCGTCGACATCACCGCCGTCCCGTCGCGGACGCGCGTGGGCGCCCGCCACCCGCTGGCCCTCCTGCAGGACCACGTCGAGGACATCTTCGTCGGCATGGGGTGGGAGATCGCGGAGGGGCCGGAGCTCGAGCACGAGTGGTTCAACTTCGACGCCCTGAACTTCGACGTCGATCACCCCGCCCGCCAGGAGCAGGACACCTTCTACGTCGACCCGACGTCGCGCCACCTCGTCATGCGTACGCACACGAGCCCCGTGCAGGTGCGATCCATGCTCGACCGCGAGGTCCCCATCTACGTGCTGTGCCCGGGCCGCGTGTACCGCACCGACGAGTTCGACGCCACGCACCTCCCGGTCTTCACGCAGTTCGAGGGCCTGGTCGTCGACAAGGGCATCACGATGGCGCACCTCAAGGGCACGCTCGACCACTTCGCGAAGCAGCTCTTCGGCCCGGAGGCCAAGACCCGCTTCCGCACGAACTACTTCCCCTTCACCGAGCCCTCCGCCGAGCTCGACCTGTGGCACCCGACCTTCAAGGGTGGCGCGCGCTGGATCGAGTGGGGCGGCTGCGGCATGGTCAACCCGAACGTGCTGCGCGCGGCCGGGATCGACCCGGAGGTGTACAGCGGCTTCGCGTTCGGCATGGGCATCGAGCGGGGCCTGATGTTCCGCAGCGATGTGCAGGACATGCGCGACATGGCCGAGGGTGATGTCCGTTTCAGCGAGCAGTTCGGGATGGTGGTGTGATGCGCGTCCCGCTTTCGTGGCTGCGTGAGTACGTCGATCTGGCAGCGGATGCCACGCCCGAGGACGTCCTCGCGGCACTGGTGACCGTCGGCTTCGAAGAGGAGGACGTGCACCGGTTCGACATCACGGGTCCCGTGGTGGTCGGCCAGGTCGTCTCCCTCGAGCCGGAACCCCAGTCGAACGGCAAGACGATCAACTGGTGCCAGGTGGACGTCGGCCCCGAGCACGGCGGCGTCCGTGGGATCGTCTGCGGCGCGCACAACTTCGTCGTCGGAGACAAGGTCGTCGTGACCCTGCCCGGCGCTGTCCTCCCCGGCCCGTTCCCCATCGCCGCCCGCAAGACCTACGGCCACGTGTCCGACGGCATGATCGCCTCGGCGCGCGAGCTGGGGCTCGGCGACGAGCACAACGGCATCGTCGTGCTGAGCGACCTCGGCATCGATGCGCCCGTGGGCACGGACGCGATCGCGCTGCTGGGCCTCGACGACGTCGCGGTGGAGATCAATGTCACGCCGGACCGCGGCTACGCGTTCTCGGTGCGCGGTGTCGCCCGTGAGTACTCCCACGCCACGGGGGCGGCGTTCCGCGACCCGGCCGAGCGTGACTTCGCCGAGCTGCAGCCCGGCTCCGGACACACCGCCGTGGTGGACGACCAGGCGCCGGTGCGGGGCAAGGTCGGCGCGAGCGAGTTCGTCACCCGGGTCGTGCGCGACGTCGATCCGTCGCGGCCGACTCCGCCGTGGATGATCGCGCGCCTCAGCCTCGCCGGCATGCGGTCGCTGGGTGTGCTCATCGACATCACGAACTACGTCATGCTCGAGCTCGGGCAGCCGCTGCACGGCTACGACCTGGACAAGCTCACGGGCGGCATCACCGTCCGGCGCGCGACGCCGGGGGAGAAGATGACCACGCTCGACGGCGTGGAGCGGAAGCTGCACGTCGAAGACCTCCTCATCACCGACGACTCCGGTCCCATCGGCCTCGCCGGCGTCATGGGCGGCGGCACCACCGAGATGAGCGACACCACGCGGAACGTCCTCATCGAGGCGGCGACCTTCGACGCGACGACCATCGCCCGCACGGCCCGTCGGCACAAGCTCCCGAGCGAGGCGTCCAAGCGCTTCGAGCGCGGCGTCGACCCGCTGATCCCCTTCGTCGCGGCCCGGCGTGCAGCCGACCTCATGGTCGAGCTCGCCGGCGGCACGCTCACGGAGGAGGGCGGAGCGCTCTTCGCCGAGGTCTTCGTCGCCGAGATCGAGCTCCCGCGCGGCTTCGTGCAGGGGCTGATCGGCGTCGACTACACCGACGACGAGATCACCGGCGCGCTGACGACGATCGGGGCCGAGGTCAGCCCTTCGACAGGCTCAGGGACCCAGGCCGAAGGCTCAGGGACCCAGGGTGACTCCGGGTGGACGGTCATCCCGCCGACCTGGCGCCCCGACCTCACCGACAAGTGGACACTCGCCGAGGAGGTCGCCCGCATCCACGGGCTCGACCGCATCCCCTCCGTGCTGCCGACGCCGCCGTCCGGCCGCGGTCTCACGGCACATCAGCAGGGGCGTCGCCGCGTGGTGAACGCTCTCGCCGCCGCAGGATTCGTCGAGACCCCGGCGTTCCCGTTCACGACCGAGGCGCAGAACGATCTGCACGGCTCCGCGTCCGGTGAGCACCTGCCCAGCATCCGCCTCGCGAACCCGCTCGACGGGCAGGTGCCGTTCCTGCGGCGCTCGCTCATCCCCGGTCTGCTGCAGACCGCGCACCGCAACATCTCGCGCGGGCTCACCGACCTCGCGCTGTTCGAGACG
>NZ_JBFLUM010000073.1:0-13081 GCF_050470785.1 Microbacterium sp. NRRL B-14842
GGGATGCTCGCGCTCGTGACGGCCGTCGCGTTGAGCGCGTGCAGTCCGCGTTCCGAGGGATGGACGGACACCGTCGCCGTGATCGCCGCGGGAAGTCCCACCGGGGTCTACCACGACTACGGCAGTCGCCTGGCGGTCGAGCTGTCGCGCGAGCTGGACGTCGATCTCACGGCGGAGGAGACCGCCGGATCGGTCGACAACCTGCTGCGGGTGAGTGCGGGGGAGGCGCTCCTCGGCTTCGCGCAGGGGCGATGCCGCAGCCGATGCCGTGGCCGGAACGGGAGCCTTCGCCGAGCCGCTGGACGTACAGGCGGTCGCCCGCCTGTACGACGAGTACCTGCAGATCGTCGTGCGCGACGACTCGGCTCTGGACGATCTCGCGGATCTCGCCGGGGGGACGATCTCCCTCGGGGCCGAGAACTCGGGGTGTGAACGTGATCGCGACCCGGGTGCTGCACGCCGCCGGCGTGGCCGCGGATACGATCGACGATCCGCAGCTCGACCTCGGCGGGTCCATCGCCGCCATGGAGCGCGGGGAGATCGACGGCTTCTTCTGGGTGGGCGGGCTGCCGACGCCCGGCATCGCGGACATCGCGGAGACCGTCGACGTCCGTCTGCTCCCGGTCGAGCAGGACTGGGTCAATGCGGTCAACGAGCGGTACTCCCATGCGTATCGGCCCGCCGACGTGCCCGCGGGCACCTACGGCCTCGACGCCTCCGTGATGACGTTGGCGGTGCCGAACTACCTCGTCACCGCCGGAAGCACCCCGCCCGGCGTCGTCCATGATCTCGTCGCGGGCCTGTTCGCGGCGCGCACCACGTTGGCCGCCGACGTCCCGGCGGCAGCGTTGCTGGACCGGCGGTCCGCGATCTTCACCGGGCCGGTGCCCCTGCACCCCGGTGCGGAGGAGTACTACCGCGGCCTGCGCCGGTGACGGGCGCCCCCTCAAGAAATCCTCAAGATCCCTGACAGGCGTCGGCGCGCTCTGCCAAGGTGAGGTCG
Source organism: Microbacterium sp. NRRL B-14842 (assembly GCF_050470785.1). Classification (NCBI taxonomy): domain Bacteria; kingdom Bacillati; phylum Actinomycetota; class Actinomycetes; order Micrococcales; family Microbacteriaceae; genus Microbacterium; species Microbacterium sp. NRRL B-14842. The sequence goes on from NZ_JBFLUM010000073.1 coordinate 1,004, forward strand.
ATCGCACACGATCGGACACCTGCTGCCTGCTGTCGCTGGGAGCGTGGCAGCAGGGCGATCCGCGGCCCGAGGGGGCGGGCCGTGGGGGCGCCCCTGCGAGGATGCATTGGCGCTGCGATCAGGTGATTACGAACGTGTAAACCTCACCGTGGTGCCTGGAACCGCGCGCATCGCGTGGCTAGTTTGGAGAAATGATGACCTCTGAAACCCCGCTCGTCGTCGTCGAGAACGTCCAGAAGCACTACGGCGAGTTCCAGGCGCTCAGCGACATCGACCTGACCGTCAACGCGGGGGAGGTCGTCGTCGTGATCGGCCCCTCCGGCTCGGGCAAGTCGACGCTCTGCCGCACGATCAACCGCCTGGAGACCATCACCAGCGGCTCCATCCGCATCGACGGCAAGGAGCTGCCCGCGGAGGGCAAGGCTCTCGCGCACCTGCGGGCCGACGTCGGCATGGTCTTCCAGTCCTTCAACCTCTTCGCGCACCTCACGATCCTCGAGAACGTGACGCTCGGCCCGATCAAGGTCCGTGGCCTGAAGAAGTCCGACGCCGAGGCCGAGGCGATGATGCTCCTCAAGCGGGTCGGCGTCGCGCAGCAGGCGAACAAGCTCCCTGCGCAGCTCTCCGGCGGCCAGCAGCAGCGCGTCGCGATCGCACGGGCCCTGGCCATGCAGCCGAAGGTCATGCTCTTCGACGAGCCCACGAGCGCGCTCGACCCCGAGATGATCAACGAGGTCCTCGACGTCATGGTCGAGCTCGCCCAGGAGGGCATGACCATGATCGTCGTCACCCACGAGATGGGCTTCGCCCGCAAGGCGGCCGACCGCGTCGTCTTCATGGCGGACGGCCGGATCGTCGAGGAGGCCACGCCCGAGGAGTTCTTCACGAACCCGAAGAGCGACCGCGCCAAGGACTTCCTCTCGAAGCTCCTCACGCACTGACTTCCCAGACCCAGCACCCACAGCACAGCACACGAAGGAGACGCACATGCGACGCACACGGACACTGGCCGGATTCGGGATCGCCACGGTGGCGCTGCTCGCGCTCACGGCCTGCAACAGCGGCACGCCGTCGAGCACCGGCACGTCGGGCAGCGACGAGGGCGACGCCTCGAGCAGCACGCCCTGGACCATCGAGGAGGATGTCACGATCGAGGGGAGCCCCACGTTCGACCGCATCTCCTCGTCGGGCACCGTCAAGGTGGGCGTCAAGGAGGACCAGCCCGGTCTCGGCTACCTCGACCCGGTGACGAACGAGCGCACCGGCTTCGACGTCGACATCGCCCGCTGGATGGCGGCATCCCTCGGTGTCGACCCGGAGAAGATCGAGTTCCAGGCGATCGCCTCCGCGAACCGCGAGCAGGCCATCGTCAACGGCGACATCGACTACTACGTCGGCACCTACTCGATCACGGACAAGCGCAAGGAGCAGATCGCCTTCGCTGGTCCCTACTTCGTCACCGGCCAGGGCCTCCTCGTCGCGGCCGACAGTGACATCGCGAGCGTCGACGACCTCGACTCCTCCACGACGGTCTGCTCGGCGACGGGTTCGACGCCGATCCAGAACATCAAGGAGAACTACCCCGAGGTGAAGACGAAGGAGTACGACACGTACTCCAAGTGCGTCGAGGACCTCAAGAACGGCCAGGTCGACGCCGTCACGACCGACGAGGCGATCCTCATCGGCTACGCGGCCCAGGACCCCGACAACCTCAAGGTCGTCGGCGAGCCGTTCAGCGAGGAGCGCTACGGCATCGGTGTGGCGAAGGGCGACGACGCGCTCGTCGAGTACTTCAACACCCCAGCTCACCGACGGTGGTGACATCTGGCAGCAGATCTTCGACAACAACCTCGGCGCCTCCGGTGTGAAGGCCGAGCAGCCCGAGGTCGACCCGGTCGGTTGATCTCGCGGGGGCGGTCGGTCCGACCGGCCGCCCCCGTCCTCCTCGGCGTCGACCTGACGCGGAAACGAACCGAAAGGCACAGCAGTGGGAGTGATCTCGGACCACCTCGACCTCTGGGGTGAAGCGCTGTGGGGAACCATCGCGCTGTTCCTCGGCGGTGGCCTCATCGCCGTGGTGCTCGGACTCATCGTCGGAGCGGCCCGCGTGTCCCCGGTCCCGATCGCGCGCGGCGTCGGCGCCGTGTACGTGAACTGGATCCGGAACACCCCGCTCACGCTGGTGATGTTCTTCTTCGCGTTCTGCCTTCCGATCCTGCTCGGGGAGCGGGTCAACTCCCTGCTGCTCGCCACGATCGCGCTCGGCATCTACACCGCCACCTACGTCGCGGAGGCGATCCGCGCCGGCATCAACACGGTGCCGGTCGGACAGGCGGAGGCGGCACGGGCCATTCGGCCTCAACTTCGGCCAGGTCATGCGCTTCGTCGTGCTGCCCCCAGGCCACGCGGTCCGTGGTCCCGCCGCTCATGAGCGTGCTCATCGCCCTCATGAAAGAACACCACGGTGGCCGCCGGCTTCTCGGTGGTCAACCTCGGCACGATCCGAGCGGCACTCAGCGAGCGGGGCGAGAACGCCCTCGTCGTGCTGCTCTGGGTCATGGTCATCTTCGTCGTGCTCGTGCTGCTCCTGAGCTGGGTGCAGCGCGTACTCGAGAACAAGTGGAGGATCGCGCGATGAGTTCCGTCCTGTTCGACGTCCCCGGGCCTCGCGCCGTCGCCCGCAACCGGATTATCGGCGCCGTCACGATCCTCGTCGTCCTCGCCGTGCTCGGCTGGGTGGTCTGGCGCCTGTATGCCACCGGCCAGTTCTCCGCGGAGAAGTGGAACATCTTCACGTACTCGGCGGTCTGGGTGCGCTTCGGGGAGGGGCTGCTCAGCACGCTCTCCGCCTTCGCGGTCGCCGGTGTCGGTTCGATCGTGCTGGGCTTCGTCCTCGGCATCGGCCGCCTCTCCGAGCACGCCTGGGTGCGGGAACCGGTGCGGTGGATCATCGAGATCATGCGGGCGATCCCCGTCCTGATCCTCATGATGCTGCTGTACTACGGCCTCCCGGTGATCGGTATCCGGATGCCCCCGTACTACGCGGTCGTCATCGCGCTCATCGTCTACAACGGCTCCGTGCTGGCGGAGGTGCTCCGCGCCGGGATCGAGTCGCTGCCGCGCGGGCAGAAGGAAGCCGGCTACGCGATCGGCCTGCGCAAGACCGGGGTCATGTACTTCATCCTGATCCCGCAGGCCGTCCGGGCGATGATGCCCGTGATCATCGCGCAGCTCGTGGTGGCCCTGAAGGACACCGCGCTCGGCTTCATCATCACGTACCAGGAGCTGCTCTACGTCATCAACCAGATCGGCAACCAGGCGCCCTACGGGTCGCCGCTGATCCCCGCCGCGATCGTCGGCGGCTCGATGTACGTCGCGGTCTGTCTGGTGCTCTCCTACGTCGCCTACCGCCTGCAGCGCCGCGCCAAGCGCTCGGCCAAGGCCGGTCCCGTGGAGCCGGACCCCCGCCAGCACGACGGCGAGACGAACACGTCGCTCATCGTGATGCAGCGGGGTCTCGGTAAGCACGACAGCAACAACTCCGGCGGACTGGCGGTGTGAGCCACGACCGGCGCGGGACGCCCGTCCCGCGCCGGTAGACTCGACTCCCGTGTCAGAGTCTCCGGAAATCACACCCGAAGCGGTCGAAGCCGCTGTCGCCGACGCCCTCGCGGCGATCGAGGCGGCCGCCGACACCGCCGCGCTGAAAGCCGCCCGTGCGGCGCACGTCGCGGAGGGATCGCCGCTCGCGGTCCTGAACGCCTCGATGCGCCAGGTCGCCCCCGAGAACAAGGCCGCGTTCGGCAAGCTCGTCGGTCAGGGCCGCGGTCGTGTGAACCAGGCGCTCGCGGCGAAGGAGGCCGAGCTGGCCGCCGCCGAGGTCGCCGCGCGTCTGGAGGCCGAGCGCGTCGACATCACCGCCGTCCCGTCGCGGACGCGCGTGGGCGCCCGCCACCCGCTGGCCCTCCTGCAGGACCACGTCGAGGACATCTTCGTCGGCATGGGGTGGGAGATCGCGGAGGGGCCGGAGCTCGAGCACGAGTGGTTCAACTTCGACGCCCTGAACTTCGACGTCGATCACCCCGCCCGCCAGGAGCAGGACACCTTCTACGTCGACCCGACGTCGCGCCACCTCGTCATGCGTACGCACACGAGCCCCGTGCAGGTGCGATCCATGCTCGACCGCGAGGTCCCCATCTACGTGCTGTGCCCGGGCCGCGTGTACCGCACCGACGAGTTCGACGCCACGCACCTCCCGGTCTTCACGCAGTTCGAGGGCCTGGTCGTCGACAAGGGCATCACGATGGCGCACCTCAAGGGCACGCTCGACCACTTCGCGAAGCAGCTCTTCGGCCCGGAGGCCAAGACCCGCTTCCGCACGAACTACTTCCCCTTCACCGAGCCCTCCGCCGAGCTCGACCTGTGGCACCCGACCTTCAAGGGTGGCGCGCGCTGGATCGAGTGGGGCGGCTGCGGCATGGTCAACCCGAACGTGCTGCGCGCGGCCGGGATCGACCCGGAGGTGTACAGCGGCTTCGCGTTCGGCATGGGCATCGAGCGGGGCCTGATGTTCCGCAGCGATGTGCAGGACATGCGCGACATGGCCGAGGGTGATGTCCGTTTCAGCGAGCAGTTCGGGATGGTGGTGTGATGCGCGTCCCGCTTTCGTGGCTGCGTGAGTACGTCGATCTGGCAGCGGATGCCACGCCCGAGGACGTCCTCGCGGCACTGGTGACCGTCGGCTTCGAAGAGGAGGACGTGCACCGGTTCGACATCACGGGTCCCGTGGTGGTCGGCCAGGTCGTCTCCCTCGAGCCGGAACCCCAGTCGAACGGCAAGACGATCAACTGGTGCCAGGTGGACGTCGGCCCCGAGCACGGCGGCGTCCGTGGGATCGTCTGCGGCGCGCACAACTTCGTCGTCGGAGACAAGGTCGTCGTGACCCTGCCCGGCGCTGTCCTCCCCGGCCCGTTCCCCATCGCCGCCCGCAAGACCTACGGCCACGTGTCCGACGGCATGATCGCCTCGGCGCGCGAGCTGGGGCTCGGCGACGAGCACAACGGCATCGTCGTGCTGAGCGACCTCGGCATCGATGCGCCCGTGGGCACGGACGCGATCGCGCTGCTGGGCCTCGACGACGTCGCGGTGGAGATCAATGTCACGCCGGACCGCGGCTACGCGTTCTCGGTGCGCGGTGTCGCCCGTGAGTACTCCCACGCCACGGGGGCGGCGTTCCGCGACCCGGCCGAGCGTGACTTCGCCGAGCTGCAGCCCGGCTCCGGACACACCGCCGTGGTGGACGACCAGGCGCCGGTGCGGGGCAAGGTCGGCGCGAGCGAGTTCGTCACCCGGGTCGTGCGCGACGTCGATCCGTCGCGGCCGACTCCGCCGTGGATGATCGCGCGCCTCAGCCTCGCCGGCATGCGGTCGCTGGGTGTGCTCATCGACATCACGAACTACGTCATGCTCGAGCTCGGGCAGCCGCTGCACGGCTACGACCTGGACAAGCTCACGGGCGGCATCACCGTCCGGCGCGCGACGCCGGGGGAGAAGATGACCACGCTCGACGGCGTGGAGCGGAAGCTGCACGTCGAAGACCTCCTCATCACCGACGACTCCGGTCCCATCGGCCTCGCCGGCGTCATGGGCGGCGGCACCACCGAGATGAGCGACACCACGCGGAACGTCCTCATCGAGGCGGCGACCTTCGACGCGACGACCATCGCCCGCACGGCCCGTCGGCACAAGCTCCCGAGCGAGGCGTCCAAGCGCTTCGAGCGCGGCGTCGACCCGCTGATCCCCTTCGTCGCGGCCCGGCGTGCAGCCGACCTCATGGTCGAGCTCGCCGGCGGCACGCTCACGGAGGAGGGCGGAGCGCTCTTCGCCGAGGTCTTCGTCGCCGAGATCGAGCTCCCGCGCGGCTTCGTGCAGGGGCTGATCGGCGTCGACTACACCGACGACGAGATCACCGGCGCGCTGACGACGATCGGGGCCGAGGTCAGCCCTTCGACAGGCTCAGGGACCCAGGCCGAAGGCTCAGGGACCCAGGGTGACTCCGGGTGGACGGTCATCCCGCCGACCTGGCGCCCCGACCTCACCGACAAGTGGACACTCGCCGAGGAGGTCGCCCGCATCCACGGGCTCGACCGCATCCCCTCCGTGCTGCCGACGCCGCCGTCCGGCCGCGGTCTCACGGCACATCAGCAGGGGCGTCGCCGCGTGGTGAACGCTCTCGCCGCCGCAGGATTCGTCGAGACCCCGGCGTTCCCGTTCACGACCGAGGCGCAGAACGATCTGCACGGCTCCGCGTCCGGTGAGCACCTGCCCAGCATCCGCCTCGCGAACCCGCTCGACGGGCAGGTGCCGTTCCTGCGGCGCTCGCTCATCCCCGGTCTGCTGCAGACCGCGCACCGCAACATCTCGCGCGGGCTCACCGACCTCGCGCTGTTCGAGACGGGCGCCGTGTTCGTCCCGGAGCCGGGCGTGGAGTACGGCACCGCCGAGGTCCCGCCGCTCGGCGTCCGGCCGTCGGATGAGGTGCTCGCCGCGCTCGACGCCTCCATCCCGCCGCAGGAGCGCCACGTCGCGGTGCTGCTGACCGGCAACGTGTCGCCGCGCCAGCCGGGTCGTGCCGCCGAGGCCGCCGGGCTCGTCGAGGCGCTCGACGCGGTCCGCGTGATCGGGGCCGCGGCGGGCATCGAGATCGACGTCGTGCAGACGCAGCGCGCCGCGCTCCACCCCGGACGCACCGGTGCGCTCGTCGCCGCCGGCGAGGAGGTCGGCTACGTCGGCGAGCTGCATCCCGCCGTCGCCGAGGAGGCTGACCTGCCGGGTCGCGCCACCGTGCTGGAGCTGGACCTCGACCGGCTGCTCACGCTCGCCGGAGGACGCATCGTGGCGGCATCGCTCTCCACGTTCCCGGCCGCGACGCAGGACGTCTCGCTCACACTCCCGGCCGAGGTGCCGGCGGGCGAGGTCCGCGCGGCTCTCGCGGAGGGCGCGGGTGCCCTGCTGGAGTCCGTCCGGCTCGTGGACGACTACCGCGGCGAGGGTGTGCCCGAGGGATCGAAGTCGCTGACGTTCGCCCTGCGTTTCCGCGCCGACGACCGCACGCTGACCGCCGCGGAGGCCTCCGAAGCGAAGATGGCGGGAGTTGCCGTGGCCGCGGAGCGCTTCGGCGCCGCCCTCCGCGACTGACCGGGAGAGCGCACGGCCCCTTCCGGGGAGCCGTGCGCTCTCGCGATAGCGTGGCCGGATGACGAGCCTCCTCCTGCAGCCCACGCCACCCTCGGTCCCCGCCGGAGCGCGATCGCTCGGGGAGGGGCCGTTCCTCTCTCCGGGTGCGCAGCTCGACTGGCACTACCGCAAGCCGGGGTGGACCACGGGGGAGGCAGCGACCGTCACCCCCATGCGCGTCGTCCGTGACGATGAGCGCGGTCTCGTCGCGTGGCTTGCCGCCGGGACGCAGCAGGAAGGCCAGGGCACGCGGGACGGGGAGCGCATCCGGACCGTCCCGCTCGATCGGCGGTGGCGGGAGCCCCGGCGCCGGATCGTCGAGGAGTGGTGGGGCAACGGCATCCTGCGCATCGCGCCCGCGGGAGTGCCGTGGTCGGTCTGGCTGTTCTGGAGCGCGGCCACCGGGACGACGTGGGACTTCGCCGGCTGGTACGTCAACCTCGAGAACGCGCACCTGCGCACCGACAGTGCCACCTACACCTCCGATCACGTCCTCGACGTCGAGATCGCACAGGACGGGCGCGTGGCGATGAAGGACGAGGACGAGCTGGTCGCCGCCGTCGACCAGGGGCGGCTGACCGCCGCGCAGGCGGCGCAGATCGAGCGGCACGCGGTCGCGGCCATCGCGTCTTTCCATGCCGGCGACTGGCCGTTCGATCGGGAGTGGATCGACTGGCGACCGGACCCGTCCTGGAGCATCCCGGTGTTGGACGGCCTCGACGACATCGTCGTCCCCTAACCGCTTCGGGGCCGCCCTCCGCGACGGCGCCGAGGCCGCGCGGGATCAGGCGCTCGCGCGGCATCAGGCGACAGCAGTGCCGGTGGCCTGTGTTCGCGTGATGGCCTGTGCTCGCGTGGTGGGCTGCGCTCGCGTGACGCCTGTACTCGCGTGACGGCCTGTCCTGCCGCTCCGCTCTGAGCGGAGGCCCTTCCCCCGAGTCGTCGATCCTGATGACATGGGCACATGACGGATGTTCTGATCCTCGGGGGAACCGGATGGCTGTCGGGGCGCATCGCCGCGCATGCGCTCGGGGCGGGGGCGACCGTGACCTGCCTGGCCCGCGGCGGACGCCCGGCGCCGCCGGGAGCGACCCTCGTTCTCGCGGACCGCGATGAGGAGGCCGCCTACGACGTCGTGTCGCGCACGGACTGGGACCACGTCGTCGACGTCTCCTCCCGCGCCGATCATGTCTCCGGGGCGGTCCGTGCGCTCGGCGACCGTGCCGCTCGGTGGACGTACATCTCGTCGATGTCGGTGTACCGCGACGACGAGACGGTCGGGACCGACGAGTCGGCATCGCGGCACCCGGCGGCGCAGGCCGGTGAGGACGACGACTACGCGCGACAGAAGGTCGCGGCGGAGGATGCCGTGCAGGCGGGCGTCGGCGATCGCGCACATCCTCGTCCGGCCCGGCCTCATCGTCGGCGACGGCGACCCGAGCGATCGCTTCGGCTACTGGGCGGCGGCGTTCCTCCGGGCCCTGGATGAGCCGGTGCTGCTTCCACCGCTCGAAGGGCGCACGACGCAGGTCATCGACGTCGAGGACGTCGCCGCGTTCGTCGTGTCCGCCACCGTCACCGGTGCCGTGAACGCGATCGGCGACGTGCGCGACCTCGAGGACGTGCTGCGGACGGTGCGCGCGGCCACGGGGCACGCCGGGTCGGTCGTCGTCGGCACGGAGGAGCGCCTCGTCGCCGAAGGTGTCGCGTACTGGGCGGGGCCGCGCTCGCTGCCGCTGTGGCTGCCGCCCGACATGCGCGGATTCATGACCCGCTCGAATGCGCGGTACCGGCGCAGCGGGGGCCCGCTCCGCCCCCTCGACGAGACGGTGGAGCATGTCGTAGCGGACGAGCGCGAACGGGGCGTGGACCGCGAGCGCCGCGCCGGACTCACGCGGACGGAGGAGCGGGCGCTGCTCGACGCCCTCGCTCGCTAGACTGCGAGGCAGTGACACGGGGTGCCGCATCCGCGGCTGAGATCACACCCGTCGAACCTGATCTAGTTCGTACTAGCGAAGGGATGTCGCCGATGAGCGATCCTGTGCGTCCGCAATCCGTCCTCGACCTCGCCGTCACGGCGGGAAGGCTGCGGGAGGAGGTCCGGGCCACGCCGCCGTTGACGCACTGCATCACGAACGCCGTCGTGACGGGGTTCACCGCCAACGTGCTGCTGGCGCTCGGGGCGGCGCCGGCCATGGTCGACATCGTCGGCGAGGCCGAGCCGTTCGCCGCTGCCGCCTCGGGGCTTCTCATCAACCTCGGGACGCCGACCCCGGAGCAGCGGGCGGCGAGCAGGGAGGCCGTGGCGGGAGCGCTCGCCGCCGGCACGCCGTGGGTACTCGATCCCGTTGCGATCGGCACCCTCCCGGTGCGGACGGCGCTCGCGCACGAGCTCGCCGCGCTGCGCCCCACCGCCATCCGCGGCAACGCGTCGGAGATCCTCGCGCTGGCCGGACACAGCAGTGGCGGCCGCGGTGTCGACGCGACGGACGGGACCGAGGCGGCTGCCGCGGCGGCCCACGACCTTGCCCACCGGTACGGTTCCGTGGTCGCCGTCTCGGGCCCTGTCGACCTCCTCACCGACGGGGAGCGGGTGATCCGCATCGCCAACGGGCATGAGCTCCTCACACGGGTGACCGGCGGCGGGTGTGCCCTGGGCGCCGTGATGGCGGCGTTCCTCGGGGCGGCCCGTGGCTCCGCGACAGATGCGCTGACGGCGGTGGCCGCGGCGACCCTCGTCTACACGGTCGCAGCCGAGCAGGCGGCGGAGATCTCCCGCGGACCGGGCAGCTTCGCCGTCGCACTGCTCGACGCCCTGTCCGCCGTGACCCCGGCGGATCTCCGCGCCCGCGCCCGCGTCGAGGAGGAGGCCCGATGACCGTCGACCTGTCCCTGTACCTCGTCACCGATCGGTCGCTGTGCGGCGCTCGCGGGGTGGTCGCGACCGTCCGCGAAGCGGTGGCCGGCGGTGTCCGCATCGTGCAGCTGCGCGACAAGAAGGCGACGGACGAGGAGACCGTCGAGCAGCTCCTCGCCCTGTCCGCGGCCATCGACGGTCGCGCGCTGCTCGTCGTGAACGATCGCCTCGATGCGGCCGTCGAGGCCCGTCGTCGCGGTGCCAGGGTGGACGGGGTGCACCTCGGCCAGGCGGATGCCTCGGTGCTCCGCGCGCGCAAGCTTCTCGGCCCGGAGGCGTTGATCGGGCTCACGGCGAAACACCTCCGCGCACCTCGACGAGGTCGCCGCCCCTGCCGCCGGGCACGGTGGACTACCTCGGGGTCGGCGTCATCCGCCCCACGCGCACGAAGCCCGACCATCCGGCGCCGCTCGGCATCGACGGCTTCGCCGCATTCGTCGCGCGCAGTCCGCTGCCGTGCGTCGCGATCGGTGGGGTGGACCTGGAGGACGCGGCGGCCTTGCGTGAGGCCGGCGCGTCCGGGATCGCGGTGGTCTCGGCGCTGTGCGCGGCAGAGGACCCCCGGGCCGCCGCCGCGGCCTTCCGGCGACACTGGTTCGCACGGGCGGTGCCGCACGTGCTCAGCATCGCCGGCAGCGATCCGTCCGGAGGTGCGGGCATCCAGGCCGATCTCAAGGCGATCGCCGCGAACGGGGGCTACGGCATGGCAGCCCTCACAGCCCTGACCGCGCAGAACACGCAGGGCGTCCGCGCCGTGCATGTCCCTCCCGCGGAGTTCCTGCGGGCGCAGCTCGACGCTGTCGCCGACGACATCCGCATCGACGCCGTGAAGATCGGCATGCTCGCGGACGGGGAGGTGATCCGCACGGTCGCCGCCTGGCTCCGGACGACGCAGCCCCCGATCGTCGTGCTGGACCCCGTCATGATCGCCACCTCGGGAGACCGACTGCTCGATCCGGACGCAGAGCGCGAGCTGCGGGGCCTGCTCTCCCTGGCGACCGTGGTCACCCCGAACCTCGCCGAACTCGCCGTCCTCGCGGGCGCGAGGTGGCGGGCTGGGCGGACGCGCTCGCCGCGGCGCAGGAGCTGTCGGCCGATACGGGGACCGCGGTGCTGGTGAAGGGCGGGCATCTGCCCGGGGACGAGGCACCGGACGCCCTGATCGACACGGCAGCCGGTACGCACACGGAGTTCCCCGGGGCGCGCATCCGGACGGAGAACACCCACGGCACCGGCTGCTCGCTGTCCGCGGCTCTGGCCACACGACTGGCGCGGGGCGACGATCCCGCGACCGCGGTCCGCGCCGCGCGCGCCTGGTTGCGGGAGTCCCTCCGCGCGGCCGACGACCTGGACGTCGGGCGAGGGCACGGCCCGATCCACCCCTTCGCAGGGCTCTGGGCGCGCGGCGGGGTCGAGACCCCGGCCGACACCGGAAGAGGTGGCCGTGGCCTGGTGGGATGAGACTGCCGCGATCCGCCGCGACATCGATGCGCTGCCCTTTGTACGTGCGCTCGCCGACGGGACGCTCGACCGCGACGCCTTCGTCTTCTACCTCGCGCAGGACGCCCTGTACCTCCGCGAGTACGCCAGGGTGCTCGCGGAGGCGTCGCGCCTCGCCCCGACCCCCGACGAGCAGGCGTTCTGGGCCGAGGCCGCGCACGGTGCGATCCGCGGTGAGCTGGAGCTGCACGCGTCGTGGCTGACACCGGAGACCGGGGTGAGCGGCGCCACCTTCGCCACCGAGCCGGCCCCGGCGACGATCGCCTACCTCGACCATCTGCGCGCGGTCGCGTTCGGCGGCGACTACGCCGCACTGATCGCCGCCGTGCTGCCGTGCTTCTGGCTCTACACCGACCTGGGGAGCGACTCCATGCCGGAGCGTTCGGCGCGGCGCCCCGCGACCCCCGGCATCCCTACGCGTCGTG
>NZ_JBFLUM010000074.1:0-12998 GCF_050470785.1 Microbacterium sp. NRRL B-14842
AATCCACCACGGCGGCTGCGGTCAACCGTCCTGCTGCCCGAGAACGGCGTCATCACCGCGTGGCAGCATCCGGTTCGACGGCCGCGAGCTCACCGACCTCCCCGAGAACGCGATGTGTCCCTCCGCGGGGCCGGCATCGGCCTCGTGCCGCAGGACCCGATGTCGAACCTCAATCCCCTCATGCGCGTCGGCGAGCAGATCGGGGAGGCGCTCGAAGTCCACGGGTCATACCAGCGGCGACGCGACGAAGGCCGCGTGGTCGAGCTTCTGGAGATGGTCGTGGATCCCCGATGCCGCCCGCCGGGCGGCCCAGTATCCCACGAGTTCATCCGGCGGCATGCCGGCAGCGCGTGCTCATCGCGATGGGACTCGCCTGCAAACCGCGCTGGCTCATCGCCGACGAGCCCACCTCGGCGCTCGACGTCACCGTGCAGCGGCGGATCCTCGACCAGCTCGATCAGCTGACCGACGAGCTGGGGCCACCGCGGTGTTCCTCATCACCCACGACCTCGCTCTCCGCCGCCGAGGCGCGCCGACCGGATCGTCGTGATGTTCCGCGGCCGTGTCGTCGAGGAGGGGACCTCGGCGCAGGTCCTGGGGAACCCGCAGCACGAGTCACACCGGCAGCTGCTCGCGGCCGCGCCGAGCCTGGCGTCCCGCCGCGACGCCCTGCCCTCACGCGAGATCGCCGCCGACGCCGTGCCCTTCGTCGAGATCCGCGACCTGCACAAGGAGTTCGCGCTCCGGAACGCGAAGGCCGGGGAGCCGCAGACCTTCACGGCGGTCGACGGCGTGAGCTTCTCGATCCGCCGCGGCACGACCCGTCTCCATCGTGGGCGAGTCGGTCGGGCTCCGGGAAGTCCCACCACGGCGAACATGGTGCTGGGGCTGAGGACGCGACCTCCGGGTCCATCCTCTTCGACGGCACCGACCTGGACCGACCCTCCCGCCCCGCAAGGCGCTCTTCGCGCTGCGCCGCCGCGTCCAGCCCGTCTTCCAGAAACCCCTACGCCTCGCTCGACCCGCGGTACACCGTGGAGCAGTCGATCGCCGAGCCGCTGCGCGTGCACCGGATCGGCACCGCGGCCTCCCGGCACGCCCGCGTCCTGGAGCTCCTGGAGCAGGTCGCCCTGCCCGCGGCCATGGCCGAGCGGCTGCCGCACGAGCTCTCCGCGGACAGCGGCAGCGTGTCGCGATCGCCCGCGCCCCTGGCCCTGGAGCCCGAGCTCGTCGTGCTGGGACGAGGCGGTCTCCGCGCTCGACGTGCTGGTGCAGGCGCAGGATCCTCGACCTCCTCGCCGACCTGCAGAAGCGCCTCGGCTCAGCTACCTCTTCATCAGCCACGACCTCGCCGTCGTGCGCATGATCTCCGACGAGGTGCACGTCATGCAGCGCGGCATCGTGGTCGAGAGCGGCACCCCGGAGAGCTTCTTCGACACGCCGCAGCATCCGTACACCGGGAGCTGCTCGCGGCGATCCCCGGGGCGTCGCTCGCCTCCTGAGACCTCGATGCGGCCGTCGGCTCAGCGCCGGCGGTCGTCGTCGTCCCAGGGGCCTTCCACCAGCCGGCGCGGCCGTCGTCCTCGCCGCCGCAGGCGCGGCGAGCGCACGAACTGCACCACGAACACGACCAGCGACGTGAGCGTGATGAGGATCAGGACGAGGAACAGCAGGTCGCTCTGGTTCATGGGCGCTTCCCCTCCGCGGCATCCGCCACGATCTTCGCGATGCGGGCGGCCTTGGTCTCCGCGCGCTTGGCCATCGCGATGTGCGTGAGGCCGAACTTCTTCACCGACTTCGGGAACGCATCCCAGGTGGCCCTCGCCGCCGGCACCGCGTCGAGGGCGGCGGTGAGCTCCGGGGGCTCGATGCCGGACTCCGGGCCGTCGAGCACGGTCCACGAGCCGTTCGCCTTCGCCGGTCTCCAGCGCGCGGATTCCGGCAGGGGCGAGCAGGCCCCGCGGCCTCCAGCTCCGCGATGCGCGCCTTGTTCGTCGCCGCCCAGCCGCTCCCCGGCCGTCGAGGGGGAGAACCACTGGCCGCCGGTCTCGTCGTCGAACGTGCGCACCGGGCCGTCGATCCACCCGAAGCAGAGGGGCCTGCCGGACCGCGTCCTCGTAGCCGACGCCGGTGGCGGATCGCCCGCGGACGCTCAGCAGCCACACCCCGGCCGTGCGTTCGTGGTTCGCCTCGAGCCAGGCGCGCCAGGCCGCGGCGGTCCGCCGCCGTGACCCGCTCGCCGTCGCCGAGGGCGCCCACGTCAGTCCTCGTCGAGGGTGGGGATCGAGTCGGTGATGGTCGGCAGCAGGTCGGCGACCGAGTCGACGATCTCATCCGGCCGGGAAGGGGTACTGCTCGATGATCCGCTGATCGCTGATGCCCGTGAGCACGAGCACCGTGTGCAGACCCGCCTCGATGCCGGCGACGATGTCCGTGTCCATCCGGTCGCCGATCATGCGGTCTTCTTCGAGTGCGCGCCGATCTTGTTGAGGGCCGAGCGGAACATCATCGGGTTGGGCTTGCCGACGACGTAGGGCTCCTTGCCGGTGGCCTTGGTGATGAGGGCGGCGATCGCTCCCGTGGCCGGCAGCACCCCGTCGGCGCTCGGGCCGGTGGCGTCCGGGTTGGTCACGATGAAGCGCGAGCCGTTGATGATGTGGCGGATGGCCTTCGTGATGGCCTCGAAGGAGTAGTTGCGGGTCTCGCCGACGACGACGAAGTCGGGTTCGTCTCGGTCATGATGAAGCCGGCCTCGTGCAGCGCGGTGAGGATGCCGGCCTCGCCGATGACGAACGCGGAGCCGCCGGGGAGCTGCTGCGCGAGGAAGTCGGCGGTCGCGAGCGCCGAGGTCCCAGATGCGCTCCTCCGGCACGATCAGGCCGCTCGCGCGCAGGCGGGCGGAGAGGTCGCGGGCGGTGAAGATCGAGTTGTTCGTGAGCACGAGGTAGGGGATCTCGTTGCGCTCCATCCGGCGAGGAGTTCGGAGGCCCCGGGGATGGCGTCGTTCTCATGGACGAGCACGCCGTCCATGTCGGTGAGCCAGCATTCGAGGTCGTCACGGTGTGCCATGTGCTCAGCCTAGAGGCCCCACCTTTCCTTTCGAATCGCCTGATTGGACCCATCCCCGGCCGATTTGCCGCAAAGCGCGCGATTCGAAGCGGAGGTCAGGCCGACAACCACACCACGTCGCGGGGCGGCGGCGGGGCAACGGCGGCTCGGTGCCGTCGAGGGCGATGCCGAACGGCGTCACCGTCACGGTCGTGCCGACGGTGAGGCCCTGGGCCTCCAGGGTCCGCAGGAGCTCCGGGTCGCGGTCGTCGACGCGGAGCACGCGGCCGGTGTGTCCTTCCGGGCATCGGCGAGCAGGACGAAGGGCACCCGTTCGATGCGGCCCTCCGCGTCCGGGATGGCGTCTCCCGTGCGGGTCGAAGCGCGGCCCGCCCCAGGCGCTCGTCGATGCCCTCGAGCAGCCGGTCGCTGATGGTGTGCTCAGCACCTCGGCCTCGTCGTGCACCTCGTCCCACCCGTACCCGAACTCCTGCACGAGCCAGGTCTCGATGAGGCGGTGGCGGCGGACCATCGCGAGGGCGCGGGTGGTCCCGGCCTCCGTCAGCCGGACCGCTCCGTACGGCACGTGCGACACGAGCCCCGCCGCGGCGAGCTTCTTCACCATCTCCGTGACCGACGACGGCGCGATGCCGAGCTTGGCGGCCAGGACCGAGGGGGTGATCGGCGCATCCTGCCACTCGGTGTGTGCGTAGACGGTCTCAGGTAGTCGTCAGCTGCCGGGGATGCCACCCGTCAACCTTACGCGTTCGGGTCGGGCTGCCTCGCGGCCTGGGTCAGGCGCTCGCGGAGCCGAGCAGGATCACGGCCGCCTGCCCCGCGAAGAACAGGACGAGGAACCCCAGGAGGGCGGCGGCGAGCGACAGGCGCCCGTCGAAGCCCTCCACCTCGGCGATGCCCACCTTGCGGGCACGGAAGGCGAAGACCAGGGTCGCGACCCCGAGGGCGAGCTGGACCCAGGGGCTGGCGGGGCCGATGACCTTCGGGAACGCGATGAGCAGACCGCCGATGACGCCGGTCGCGAAGCCGCTCCAGGTGAGGAGGCGGACGGTGCGACGGGCGGAGGCGGCAGACATGGTGTCGAGCCTATCCGCCGTCATGCCCCCGTCAGCACCAGCCAGAGCAGGGCGCCGTTCAGGGCGATGAGGAGCACCGAGGCCACGACGCCGGCGACCGTCGTCCACACCCGGTTGACCCACGCGCCCAGTGTCCGGCGCTGCGCGGTGAGGGTGACGAGAGGGATGAGCGCGAACGGGATGCCGAACGACAGCACGACCTGGCTGAGGACGAGGGCGAGCGTCGGATCCACCCCGATGCCGAGGATCACCAGCGCGGGGATGAGCGTCACCAGGCGGCGCGCCAGCAGGGGGATGCGCACGTGCAGCAGGCCGTGCATGATCTCGGCGCCCGCGTATGCGCCGACGGAGGTCGAGGCGAGACCCGAGGCGAGCAGCCCCACGGCGAAGAAGGTCGCCACGACCGGGCCGAGGCCTGCGGCGAGGGGCGGCGTGCGCACCCTCCAGCGAGTCGGTCCCCGCGACCCCCGCGAGGTTCGCCGCCGCGAGCAGGAGGATGCCGAGGTTCACGGAGCCCGCGATGACCATGGCGATCGTCACATCCCAGCGCGTCGCCGTGAGGAGGCGGCGGATCCGCGAGGGTCTCGACCCGGGCGACCTCCTCGGTCGTCTCGGCGCTCGTCGCACCGAACCGGTCGCGGGCCAGGGAGGAGTGCGCGTAGATCGCGTGCGGCATGATCGTCGCGCCGAGGATCGAGGCGGCGAGGAGCACGGACCCCGTGTCCTCGAAGCGCGGCACGAGGCCGCTCGCCACGCCGGCCGGATCCGGCGGCGCGAGGAAGAGACCGGCCATGAAGCCGATCGTGATCACGAACATGAGGCCGATGATCACGAACTCGAAGGGCCGGGCGCCGCGACGGCTCTGCACGGCGAGCAGGACCATCGACACCGCGCCGGTGATGAGGCCGCCCCATAGCAGGGGGACGCCGAACAGCAGGTTCAGGGCGACGGCGCCGCCGATGACCTCGGCGAGGTCCGTCGCCATCGCGACCAGCTCGGCCTGCAGCCAGTAGGCACGGCGGGCCCAGGGGCGGCGCAGCCGCTGGCCCAGCACCTCCGAAGGCTCTGGCCGGTGACGACGCCGAGCTTCGCGGACAGGTACTGGATCAGCCAGGCCATCACATTGCCGGCGACGACCACCCACACGAGCAGGTAGCCGTACTGCGCCCCCGCGGTCATGTTGCTGGCGACGTTGCCGGGGTCGAGGTAGGCGACACCCGCCACGAGCGCCGGTCCCAGCAGCCACAGCAGGCGCGGCGAAGCGGTGCGAGCGGGGGTCAGCGAGGCGTCGGAACTTTTAGGCACACCGAAACCGTAGCCTATTTTTCGGTATGCCTAAATATCTGCGAGATGATTCTGGCGACCTCTTCGCCGACGGGGAGACGGCCGACACGGCGATAGCCTGGCGGATGGATGCGCAGCGCCCCGAGAGCTCGGACCCGACCGCCCCCGGTGGGTCTCCGGCGCAGCCCGGATACGGCGTCGGACCCTGGTCGGGAGGACCGTCGGCCTGGCCGCGGGGAGACCAGTACGATCCGGAACTCCTCGCGGAGGGCGACACGCGAAACGTGATCGACCGCTACCGCTACTGGCGCATGGAGGCGATCGTCGCCGACCTCGACACGCGGCGTCATCCGTTCCACGTCGCGATCGAGAACTGGCAGCACGACATGAACATCGGTTCCATCGTGCGCAGCGCCAACGCGTTCCTCGCCGACACGGTGCACATCATCGGTCGCCGTCGCTGGAACAAGCGGGGCGCCATGGTGACCGACCGCTATCAGCATGTCGTGCACCACGAGGACATCGCCGCGTTCGCCGCCTGGGCCGCGGCGGAAGGGCTGCCCGTCATCGCGATCGACAACGTCGACGGGGGCCGTGCCGGTCGATCGTGCCGACCTGCCGCGCTCCTGTGTCCTCCTCTTCGGTCAGGAGGGGCCCGGGTTGTCCCCGGAGGCATTGGCGGCCGCCTCGGGTCACATCGAGATCACGCAGTACGGCTCGACCCGCTCGATCAACGCGAGTGCCGCCGCCGCTGTCATCATGTACGAGTGGTGCCGTCGCCACGCGGAGTGACCAGCGCGGCCGGTCGGCTCCGTCAGGCCGGATCGATACCGAACAGGTGTCGCGAGATCGCGCTGACGTCGCGGTCGAGGCCGTCCATGCGCCGGCTCAGGCCGTGCACCTCCTTCCGGAGATCCCCGATCTCGGATTTCACGCCGACGATCTCGCCCTTGATCCCGCCGATCTCACCCTTGATCCCGACGATCTCGCCCTTGATCCCGCCGATCTCGGTGCGAACCGTGCCGATCTCCGTCTTGATGATCCTCACGAACATGGTCGCCATGAGAGTGATCGTGGCGTACATGCCCGTGGCAAGGACTCCGATCGTCGTCCATACCTGTGCGTCGTTCATCCCCAGCATCCCTTCAGTGTCGCTCCATGTTCGTCGGAAGCGCGAGGGGTGCGGGGTGCTGTATTCCGCTCTGCCCGGCGGCGGGGGATAAGTCGTCCTCTCCGTCGGTTGTGGAGGACTTATGCGGACGCGGCGAGCCATCGCCCGGAGCGCACTCGCCACCCCAGCGTCGCCAGCCGTGCGAGCAGGTACACCCCGAAGAACGCGACGGCCAGCCACACGAGGCCGGCGGTGCCGTCGATCCCCGTCGCGGCGATGATGCCCAAAGCGGGCAGGAACGGCACGAGGTTCAGACCGCCCGCGATCGCCAGGTACCGGGCGTCGTCGGCCCCCATGAGCACGCCGTCGAGCACGAACACCACGCCCGCGATCGGCTGCGCCACCGCGAGCACGAGCAGGGCCGGCTGCACCACCTCCGCCACGGCCCGGTCGCCGGTGAAGACGATGCCGAGCACCCCGGAGAGGGCGGCGATGACGGCGCCGACCACGACCCCGAACCAGGCCCCCCATGCGACCGTCCGCGCCAGCACGCGGCGCACCTGCTCCTCGTCCCCGGCGCCCAGCTCCTTGCCGATCAGCGCCTGCGCGGCGATCGCGAGCGCGTCGAGCGCGAACGCCGCCGCCGAGAAGATGGTGAACACGATCTGCCAGCCGGCGAGCTCCTCGGTGCCGATCCCCGTCGCCACGGCGACGGTCGCGAGCAGGGCGACGCGCAGGCTCACGGTGCGGAGGAACAGCCAGCCGCCCGACGTCGCGGTGTGGCGCAGACCGTCGCGCTGGGCACGCAACGAGGCGCTGTGCCGGGTCGCGAGACGCCGGACCACGAGCGCGTACGCCGCGACCATGCCCCACTGCGCCGTCACGGTGCCCGCCGCGGAGCCGGCGATGCCCCAGCCGAGTCCGTAGATGAAGAGCCAGTTCAGCAGGGCGTTCGCCGCGAAGCCGAGTCCCGCGATCCACAGCGGCGTCATGGTGTCCTGCATCCCACGCAGGAGACCGGTGGCCGCGAACACGATGAGCATCGCGGGGAGACCCCACATCGAGATCACGAGGTACTCGTTCGCCTGGGCCGCGACCTCGGGGCTCGCCCCGAACAGGGAGACGAGCCAGGGGGAGGAGACAGCGCCGACGACGGCGAGCACGGCACCCAGGCCGAGCGCGAGCCACATGCCGTTGATCCCGACCGAGACCGCCTCTCCCGGACGCCCGGCCCCGAACCGACGCGCGACCGCGGGGGTGGTGGAGTACGCGAGGAACACCATGAGGCCGACGATCGTCTGCAGCACGGCTCCGGCGATGCCGAGTCCGGCGAGGGGGACGGTGCCGAGGTGGCCGACGAGGGCGGCGTCGACGATGAGGAAGGCCGGCTCCGCGATGAGGGCGCCGAGCGCGGGGACGGCCAGGCGCAGGATCTCGCGGTTCAGGGAGGTGCGGGCGGCCATCCTCCGAGCCTATGACCTGTCGTCGACCCCCGAGACCTCCGGCCTCGACCGGACGTAGGGTGAAGGAGGAGCTCCGAGCGGACGGAGGCGCATCATGACGGATCCCCGGGAGGCGGCCGCGCGTTATCGGGCCCGACGGCAGCAGGGTGGTGGTGCTGAGGACGACGGTGAGACCGGTGCCCCGTCCGCGGCGGCGGTCGATCGAGCCGCCTTCGTCGAGTCCGCCATCCAGGTCGCCATCCGTCGCGGCGACTTCGACGACCTGCCGGGCGCCGGGAAGCCGCTCGAGGGGCTCGGTGACCACCACGATCCGGACTGGTGGATCCGCCGCAAGATCGAGACCGAGGGCCTGACCGGGCTGGGCCCTCCCGCGATCCTGCTGCGCACGGAGGACCGGGAGCTCGACAGCCAGCTCGACCTCCTCGGCAGGGAGTCCGACGTGCGCGAGGTGCTCGAGGACTTCAATCGGCGTGTGCGCGAGGCCCGACGCCAGCTGCAGGGTGGGCCTCCCGTCGTGACGCC
Source organism: Microbacterium sp. NRRL B-14842 (assembly GCF_050470785.1). Classification (NCBI taxonomy): domain Bacteria; kingdom Bacillati; phylum Actinomycetota; class Actinomycetes; order Micrococcales; family Microbacteriaceae; genus Microbacterium; species Microbacterium sp. NRRL B-14842. Next base: position 8,523 of record NZ_JBFLUM010000074.1, read on the forward strand.
GCTGCGCGATGTCGACGCCGAGGTCGTCGCGTGGGCGCAGCGCCGGGCGACGCGGCCCGCCACGCCCGAGACGCCATCCCGGCGCCGACGTTTCGGTCGTCGACGCCGGGGATGACTCAGGCCTCCGGTCCGTCCACCGGACGCGCCCGCCGCGCCTGCACCCAGCCGTCCACCCCGAATCGTCCGGCGGTGACGATCAGCAGCACGGCCGCGGACAGCACCAGCATCACCGGGTACTGCGCGATCAACTGATCCGCGCTCCAGTAGAGCGCCAGGGTCCCGGCCGAGACGAAGGCGACCGTTCGGGTAAGCGCACCCGCGACGAGGAGGATGCCGAGGCCGACCTCCAGCGCCGGGATCACCGCCCCGAAGAACGGAGACGCCGAGGCCATCGCCGCGCCGAGCGGATCGAAGAACGCCGGCACCCTCGTGTTCCCCTGCGCGCTCTGCGCCACGAGCTCGATGTCAGCGGCCCCGAAGCCCGCCCGGTACTTGAGGACACCCTCGATGAGCCACAGGACCCCGACCGCGACCCGGGCGGCCGCCCCCAGCAGCGAGCCGATCACGAGGCGAGCGGATCGTGGCGCGGTCATGACAGCTCGGCTGCCCCGAAGACGGCCTTCGCCTTGTCGCAGTAGATGACGACGTGCGAGTACTCCCCGGCCTTCACCCCGTCCAGAGCGAAGGTCTGCGTGGCGGTGTCGTACGAGACCGCGTCGACGAGCATGCCGGCGGCGATCGCGGCTTCATCGGTGCCGTCCGCGAGGTACACGTGCAGATCGGGTCCCTCGTCCGAGGAGAACTCCGTCAGCATCACTTCGCCGTCGGAGACCGAGACGGTGCCGGCCACCTTCTTGCCGTTCAGGCCGGCGAACTCCCCGGACCTGGCGGCGGTGTCCGTGCTCGCCGAGCTCTTGGTGGTGCTCTGGGAGGAGGAGGACGACGGCGCGGAGGAAGCGCCGGAGTCCTGGGGACTGCAGGCGGCGAGGGCGAGGGCGAGCCCGAGGGCGGCGGTCGTGGCGAGAAGGGTCTTGCGCATGAGGATCTCCTGTCCGGTGCGGGAAGAGCCCGCCCGGCGAGTGCCGGACGGGCGTGCTGCACAGCACGCTAGGAAGCACCGGAGCAGGACGGGGAAGACATTTCGGAACTGTAAGGATCCGCCGACCGCCGTGGCTGCGGCGGCTACCCTCGACCGCATGGAAGGCGTCGTCACAGTCGCGGTCGTGGAGGACGACCCCACGGTGCGCGAGGCCGTGGGGGAGTATCTGCGCACGCACGGCTATGCGGTCTCGAGCTTCGGCGACGGCGTCTCGGCACGAACGGCGCTGCGGGAGACCGTGCCCGATGTCGTGATCGTCGACCGCATGCTGCCGGGCATCAGCGGCGATGAGCTCTGTCGTGAGCTGCGCGCCGCGTCCGATGTCCCGATCATGATGCTCACCGCCCTCGGGGAGGTGGAGGACCGTATCGACGGCTTCGCGTTCGGTGTCGACGACTACCTGGCCAAGCCGTTCTCGATGCGGGAGCTGTCCCTGCGGATCGCGGCCCTCGTCCGCCGCTCGCACGCCGCGCACAGCCGCGCAGGCCGCGTCCGGGGAGCTCAGGGCCGGCGCCTTCGCGATCGATCTGCTCCGGCGGCGCGCGTGGGTGCGCGGAGACGAGATCGCCCTGACGAGCAGGGAGTACGAACTGCTGGTCTTCCTCGTGCGCAACGACGACCGTGCGCTGGGACGCGACGAGATCCTCCGCGAGGTCTGGGGATGGACCGTCGGCGATCTGTCGACGGTGACGGTCCACGTCAGGCGCCTGCGGGAGAAGGTCGAGGAGGATCCGCAGGACCCGCGCCATCTGCTCACCGAATGGGGCGTCGGCTACCGTTTCGTGGCGAGAGGGGACGGCTGATGACGATGCCCTCCGGTGCGGTCGTCCTGCAGATCGTCGTCACGAGCCTGCTGGTGGCGATCGTCGTCGCCCTCACCGCCGTACTTCTCCTGCGAGCCCTTCGGCGTCGCGGACTCCGCGCACAGCTGATGGTCGTGGCGAGTGCGGGCACGGTCGCGATGGCGGGGGCCGTGGTGGCGATCGCACTCGAGATGTACCTCTCCGCCCACGACCTGACGATCCTCCTCACCGTGATCGCGGTCTCGCTCGTGCTCGGTCTGGGCATGGCGTGGTGCATGGCGCGGACGGTGCGCGCCTGGGTCGAGGGGTTCTCGGTATCGCTGGGCAGGATCGGTCGGACGGACGACGCGGTGGTGGACGCGGCGGCCACTCGGGAGCTCGCCGGCCTCTCGACACAGCTCGCGGTGGTCTCGGCCGAGGTGGATGCGGCGAGGGCCGAGCTGGTGCGGCTGGACTCCGCCCGTCGGCGCTTCTTCGCCTGGATCTCGCACGACCTGCGCACCCCGCTCACCGCGGTCCGTGTGCTCGCCGAGGCGGTGGAGGACGGCGCTGCGGTCGCTCCGGAGCGTTTCGCCGGTCAGGTGCGGGGACAGGTGGAGACGATGAGCCGGATGGTCGACGACCTCTTCGAGCTGTCCCGCCTCACGTCCGGCGCGGTGCAACTGCAGACCGAGCAGGTGGTCCTGTGGGATGTCGTCTCCGATGCGGTGGCCGACGTCGCGGCCGCCGCGGCGAAGCGCGACCTCCGCATCGTCGAGCGCGGGATCGCCGGTCCGGTGCTCTGGGCCGATCCGCATCAGCTCGGCAGGATCGTGGTGAACCTGCTCACGAACGCCGTCCGGCACGCCCCTCCGGGCACGGAGATCGTGCTGTCCGCGACGATGGTCGACCGGGACCGACTCGTCCTGGGGGTGCTGGATCAAGGGGCCGGTGTGGCGGTGGAGGACCTGGATCGGATGTTCGACGTCGGCTGGCGCGAGGACACGGCGCGAGCGACGGCCGGCGACGAGGACGGGGTCGCGTCGGGTGCCGGGCTCGGGCTGTCCATCGCCAGAGGCCTCGCGCGTGCGCACGGCGGTGACGTCTTCGCCGAGCGTACCGCCGCCGGGTTCCGCATGAACGTCTCGCTCCCCGTGGGGGCCCCTGGGCATCCGTGACGCCGTCTGGACACCGTGGGGGACCCCGGCCATAGGCTGGAGCGCATGACCGATGTGCTTCCCGCGGGCCTCGCGCTCGATGACCTCAGCCCCGACATCCGCCCGCAGGACGATCTCTATCGTCACGTGAACGGCGCCTGGATCGCTCGCACCGAGATCCCCGGAGACAAGGCGCGCTGGGGCTCCTTCCACCTGCTGGCCGAGCAGGCCGAGGCAGATGTGCGCGCGATCGTCGAGGAGTCGCAGGAGGCGGAGGAGGGGACTCTCGCCCGCAAGATCGGCGACCTCTTCGCGAGCTTCATGGACACCGATCGCATCGCCGCCGCCGGTGTGACCCCGCTGGCCGAGACGTTCGCCGAGATCGACGCGATCGACGGCATCCCGGCCTTCCTGCGCACCGTGGGGACCTACGACCGGGAGGGCCGGGCGGCGGTGATCGGCCTCTACGTCGACGGCGACCCCGGGAACCCGGAGCGCTACCTCCCGGTGCTCGTGCAGGCCGGACTCTCGCTGCCGGACGAGAGCTACTTCCGTCTCGACACCTTCGCAGAGACCCGCGCGGCGTACCGGGAGCACCTCGAGCGCCTGCTCGCTCTCGCCGGTGTCGCCGATGCCGCCGCGCAGGCCGAGCGCTCCATCGCCCTGGAGACCGAGCTCGCCGGGCACCACTGGGACAACGTGCGCAGCCGTGACGCGGTGGCGACCTACAACCTCAAGACGTGGGACGAGCTCCAGGCCCTCGCCGGCGTCGACCTCACCCCGTGGCGCGAGGCCGTGACGCCGACGAACCCGCGGGCGTTCGACGAGGTCGTCGTCGCGCAGCCGAGCTTCTTCGAAGGGCTGGGCGGCCTGCTCACTCCCGAGCGTCTGGACGACTGGAAGGCCTGGCTGCGTGCGAAGGTCGTGCACGCGGCGGCGCCCTACCTCACCGACGACCTCGTGCAGGAGAACTTCTCGTTCTACGGCACCCAGCTCACCGGCGTCCCCACGATCCGCGAGCGCTGGAAGCGGGGCGTGTCGGTCACCGAGGGGGCGCTCGGCGAGGCGATCGGCAAGGTCTACGTCGAGCGGCACTACCCGCCGACGGCGAAGGCAGCCATGGACGAGCTCGTCGCGAACCTCGTCGAGGCGTACCGGCAGAGCATCGAGACGCTGGAGTGGATGACCGCCGAGACCCGGCAGCGTGCGCTCGCGAAGCTGGACGCCTTCACGCCGAAGATCGGGCACCCGGAGGTGTGGCGGGACTACTCGGCCCTCGTGATCGACCCGGCCGACCTCCTCGGCAACGTGCGCCGCGCGGCGATCTTCGAGCACGACCGCAACATCGACAAGGTCGGGAAGCCGATCGACCGCACCGAGTGGCACATGCCGCCGCAGATGGTGAACGCCTACTACAACCCCTCGATGAACGAGATCG
>NZ_JBFLUM010000075.1:0-17938 GCF_050470785.1 Microbacterium sp. NRRL B-14842
CGTGGCGAGAGGGGACGGCTGATGACGATGCCCTCCGGTGCGGTCGTCCTGCAGATCGTCGTCACGAGCCTGCTGGTGGCGATCGTCGTCGCCCTCACCGCCGTACTTCTCCTGCGAGCCCTTCGGCGTCGCGGACTCCGCGCACAGCTGATGGTCGTGGCGAGTGCGGGCACGGTCGCGATGGCGGGGGCCGTGGTGGCGATCGCACTCGAGATGTACCTCTCCGCCCACGACCTGACGATCCTCCTCACCGTGATCGCGGTCTCGCTCGTGCTCGGTCTGGGCATGGCGTGGTGCATGGCGCGGACGGTGCGCGCCTGGGTCGAGGGGTTCTCGGTATCGCTGGGCAGGATCGGTCGGACGGACGACGCGGTGGTGGACGCGGCGGCCACTCGGGAGCTCGCCGGCCTCTCGACACAGCTCGCGGTGGTCTCGGCCGAGGTGGATGCGGCGAGGGCCGAGCTGGTGCGGCTGGACTCCGCCCGTCGGCGCTTCTTCGCCTGGATCTCGCACGACCTGCGCACCCCGCTCACCGCGGTCCGTGTGCTCGCCGAGGCGGTGGAGGACGGCGCTGCGGTCGCTCCGGAGCGTTTTCGCCGGTCAGGTGCGGGGACAGGTGGAGACGATGAGCCGGATGGTCGACGACCTCTTCGAGCTGTCCCGCCTCACGTCCGGCGCGGTGCAACTGCAGACCGAGCAGGTGGTCCTGTGGGATGTCGTCTCCGATGCGGTGGCCGACGTCGCGGCCGCCGCGGCGAAGCGCGACCTCCGCATCGTCGAGCGCGGGATCGCCGGTCCGGTGCTCTGGGCCGATCCGCATCAGCTCGGCAGGATCGTGGTGAACCTGCTCACGAACGCCGTCCGGCACGCCCCTCCGGGCACGGAGATCGTGCTGTCCGCGACGATGGTCGACCGGGACCGACTCGTCCTGGGGGTGCTGGATCAAGGGGCCGGTTGTGGCGGTGGAGGACCTGGATCGGATGTTCGACGTCGGCTGGCGCGAGGACACGGCGCGAGCGACGGCCGGCGACGAGGACGGGGTCGCGTCGGGTGCCGGGCTCGGGCTGTCCATCGCCAGAGGCCTCGCGCGTGCGCACGGCGGTGACGTCTTCGCCGAGCGTACCGCCGCCGGGTTCCGCATGAACGTCTCGCTCCCCGTGGGGGCCCCTGGGCATCCGTGACGCCGTCTGGACACCGTGGGGGACCCCGGCCATAGGCTGGAGCGCATGACCGATGTGCTTCCCGCGGGCCTCGCGCTCGATGACCTCAGCCCCGACATCCGCCCGCAGGACGATCTCTATCGTCACGTGAACGGCGCCTGGATCGCTCGCACCGAGATCCCCGGAGACAAGGCGCGCTGGGGCTCCTTCCACCTGCTGGCCGAGCAGGCCGAGGCAGATGTGCGCGCGATCGTCGAGGAGTCGCAGGAGGCGGAGGAGGGGACTCTCGCCCGCAAGATCGGCGACCTCTTCGCGAGCTTCATGGACACCGATCGCATCGCCGCCGCCGGTGTGACCCCGCTGGCCGAGACGTTCGCCGAGATCGACGCGATCGACGGCATCCCGGCCTTCCTGCGCACCGTGGGGACCTACGACCGGGAGGGCCGGGCGGCGGTGATCGGCCTCTACGTCGACGGCGACCCCGGGAACCCGGAGCGCTACCTCCCGGTGCTCGTGCAGGCCGGACTCTCGCTGCCGGACGAGAGCTACTTCCGTCTCGACACCTTCGCAGAGACCCGCGCGGCGTACCGGGAGCACCTCGAGCGCCTGCTCGCTCTCGCCGGTGTCGCCGATGCCGCCGCGCAGGCCGAGCGCTCCATCGCCCTGGAGACCGAGCTCGCCGGGCACCACTGGGACAACGTGCGCAGCCGTGACGCGGTGGCGACCTACAACCTCAAGACGTGGGACGAGCTCCAGGCCCTCGCCGGCGTCGACCTCACCCCGTGGCGCGAGGCCGTGACGCCGACGAACCCGCGGGCGTTCGACGAGGTCGTCGTCGCGCAGCCGAGCTTCTTCGAAGGGCTGGGCGGCCTGCTCACTCCCGAGCGTCTGGACGACTGGAAGGCCTGGCTGCGTGCGAAGGTCGTGCACGCGGCGGCGCCCTACCTCACCGACGACCTCGTGCAGGAGAACTTCTCGTTCTACGGCACCCCAGCTCACCGGCGTCCCCACGATCCGCGAGCGCTGGAAGCGGGGCGTGTCGGTCACCGAGGGGGCGCTCGGCGAGGCGATCGGCAAGGTCTACGTCGAGCGGCACTACCCGCCGACGGCGAAGGCAGCCATGGACGAGCTCGTCGCGAACCTCGTCGAGGCGTACCGGCAGAGCATCGAGACGCTGGAGTGGATGACCGCCGAGACCCGGCAGCGTGCGCTCGCGAAGCTGGACGCCTTCACGCCGAAGATCGGGCACCCGGAGGTGTGGCGGGACTACTCGGCCCTCGTGATTCGACCCGGCCGACCTCCTCGGCAACGTGCGCCGCGCGGCGATCTTCGAGCACGACCGCAACATCGACAAGGTCGGGAAGCCGATCGACCGCACGAGTGGCACATGCCGCCGCAGATGGTGAACGCCTACTACAACCCCTCGATGAACGAGATCGTGTTCCCCGCGGCCATCCTCCAGTACCCCTTCTTCGACGCGGGGCGCGACGCGGCGGCGAACTACGGCGGGATCGGCGCGGTCATCGGGCATGAGATCGGCCATGGCTTCGACGACCAGGGCAGCCGGTACGACGGCGAGGGGCGCCTGCAGGACTGGTGGACCGATGCCGACCGCGCCGCCTTCGAGGAGCGCACGAAAGAGCTCATCGCCCAGTACGACGCCCTCGTGCCGGAGGGGCTGGACGCCGAGCATCACGTGAACGGCGCCCTCACCATCGGCGAGAACATCGGCGATCTGGGCGGGCTCGGCATCGCGCTGAAGGCGTATGAGCTGTCCCTGCGCGCCGATCCCGCGGTCCCTGAGCCCGTCGAAGGCCCGGTCATCGACGGCTACACCGGTGTGCAGCGGCTGCTCCTGTCGTGGGCACAGGTCTGGCAGCAGAAGAGCCGGGACGCCGAGACGCTGCGTCTGCTGACCATCGACCCGCACTCGCCCAACGAGTTCCGGTGCAACCAGATCGTCCGCAACATCGACGCGTTCTACGAGGCCTTCGGGGTCACCGAGAAGGACGCCCTGTGGCTTCGGAGTCTTCCCGGGTGACCATCTGGTGACGAACCTCCGCACTCTGTGAGACGCGCCCCGGCGGTGGGGTTACGATAGCCCTGCCGCCGGGGGCGCCCCTTCCCGGAAGCGCAGTATCCCTCCCCCTCCTGAAGGACCACGCGTGGGTGCGACCGACCCTGGTGACGCGTTCCGGAACGCCTCGGCTCCCGGAGCGTCCGGGAGCGCGCCCGAGTCGGCCAGCGGTCGCCGTTCGCAGCGGCCGGGAGCCCGCCGGCTGCCCCGCCGCGTGGCCGTCGGTCGGCGGTCGTTCACCTCGACGCTGAAAGCTCTCGAAGGCCTGGCGAACGCCGGGGCACAGGTGTCGGTGCACGTGGTCGACCTCGACTCCCATGTGCACGTGCTGGCGGGGGACGACCACGTCACGATGCCCGTCGCGGGGCTCGGTGTGGTCCCCCTGCTCATCGAGGTGGCGGCGGCGTTCGAGTCCGGCGCTCTCGACCCTCTCGAGATCGTCGAGCGCTCGAGCGTCGAAGCCGTGGAGAGCTCCGGCCTGTGGCGGCATCTGCGGGCACCGGCGCTGCCGCTGGAGGATCTCGCCGTGCTGGCCGCCACCGCCGGAGATCCGATCGCCGTGAACATCCTGCTGCAGAAGGTGGGGCATGACCGGGTGCGGGAGCGCATCGAGGAACTGGGTCTGCGGCGCACCGCCCTGCTCGACCGGTTCCGCGACCGCCGCGGTCCGGACGACGCCCCGCAGGTCGCCGTGGGGTCGGCGCGCGAGCTCGCGGGTTTGTTCTCCGCGCTCGTCAACTCCCAGGTGGTGGATGCCGCGGTCAGCGCCCAGGTGTCGGAGTGGCTCAGCCTCAACCAGGACCTCAGTCTCGTGGCCGCCTCGACGGGGCTCGACCCCTTCGCGCACGAGCACGATGCCCACGGCCTGCTGTTCGTGAACAAGACCGGCCGCGATCGGGGGGGTGCGCGCCGAGGCCGGTGTGCTCGCGGGGCCGCGGGCCGGTGTCGCCTACTCGATGATCGTGTGCTTCGATGACCTCTCGATCAGCCACCGCCTCCGTGCGCACGACGCCTTCCGCGTGCTCGGGGTCGAGCTCATGGAGTACACGCACTGACTTCGCACGCCTGTCCCCGCGCGTCAACGCAGGCATCCGCGCAGAATCAGGCTTCTGGAACAGCAATGAGCCTGGTCTCGCGCGAGCGCCTGATCGAGGGCAGGGGCGGCTAGCATCGGGGGATGCCTCACGCCTGGACTCCGCACCGCCGCGACGACGGGGAGCTGCTCGGCTGGATCCATCCGGAGGGCGCGGACTGGGTCGCCGTCGACGTGCTCGGACGCAGGGTCTCCACCCCCGGCGAGTGGCTGGACGCGGAGGCCGCGCTGGAGGAGCACGGCATCGCGTGGCTCGCCGATCCGTGGATGCTCGAGGGCGAGGGGACCGCCCGCTCCGGGTGCGCATCCTCGAAGTGACACCAGACGAAGAAGGGGTTCCGGGGCGCATCGTCGTGAAGGTCGACGACTTCGGAGACATGACCCGACCCGCGACCGCACGGTTCACCCTGCCGTGGCCGCTGCCCGCCCCGCCTCCGGCCACCGCGTGCCGACGACCCGGATCCGCGAACGATCTCCCGCTGAGACCCGGCGCCGCGTCGCAGATCCGCCGCACGTCGCACGTTCTGCGGCAATCCCTGCGACCCCGACGCGAATCTGCGACGGGCCGAGTCAGCCGGGGAGCGAGGGGTGCTGCTCCGTGGCACGGCGCCGCGGAATGAACAGCGAGAGGATCACGGCCACGATGCCGGCGGCGATCGCGAGCCAGAAGCACACCTCGAACGCCGTCCGCGTCGGCACGGCCACGCCTCCGACGTCGACGCTCATCGCCGCGAGCACCCCGCCCATCACGGCCGAGGCCGTCGAGGTGCCCACGGAGCGGAACAGCGCGTTGAGCCCGTTCGACGCCCCGGTCTCGTTCGCGGGCACGGAGCGCATGATGATCATGGGCATCGCGGCGAAGGTGAACCCGATGCCGACGCCGATGAAGATGTTGGCGACGAAGATGTGCCACACCTCGGTCGACCACAGCAGCACGAAGACGTAGGCGAGCACGATCGCGATGGCGCCGACGGTGAAGAGCGGACGCGGCCCCACGGTGCGCTCCAGCCATCCGGACAGCGGCGAGATCACCATCATGACCAGACCCGCCGGCATGATGACGAGCGAGGCGGCCACCATGTCGAGCCCGAACCCGGCGCCGCCCACCGCCGGCATCTCCAGCATCTGCGGGAAGGTGACGTTGGAGGCGAACAGGGCGAAGCCCATGCCGATCGCGGCGATGTTCGTGAAGAGGACGGCGGGCCGAGCGGCGACCCGCAGGTCGAGCAGCGGATCCTTCGCGCGGAGCTGATACCAGCCCCACAGCAGCAGGACCGCGACGCCGCCGATCACGCAGACGAGGGTGAGCGGTGCCGTCCAGCCCCACTCGGCGCCGCGCGACACGAACAGCAGCAGGCCCGTGAGGCCGATCGCGAGTCCGATGGCCCCGAGCACGTCGAGGCGGCCGGGGGAGCGGAGCACGTCCTCCGGCACCACGGCGAGCACGAGGAGCAGCCCGAGGACTCCGAGGGCGGCGGCGAGCCAGAACAGCATGTGCCAGTCGGCGTTCTCGGCGAGCAGTGCGGCGACGGGCATGCCGATCGCCCCGCCGACGCCCATGGTCGCGCTCATCAGGGCCACCGCGGTGCCGAGGCGCTCAGGCGGCAGCACGTCGCGCATGATGGCGATGCCGAGGGGGACGACGCCGGTCACGGCCCCCTGGAGGGCGCGGCCGATGATCACGCCGACGATCGATCCGGAGAGCGCGGCGATGACCGAGCCCACGATGAGGATCGCGAGGAGCACGATGACGACGCGGCGCTTGCCGTACATGTCGCCGAGACGGCCGGAGATGGGGGTCGCGACGGCGGCCACGAGCAGGGTGATCGTGACCACCCAGGTGGTGTCCTCGCGGGAGGAGTTCAGCAGCTGCGGCAGCTCGGCCTGCAGCGGCACGACGAGGGTGAACATGAACGACGAGCACAGGCCCGCGAACGCGAGCACGGCGATGACCGCCCACCGCGGAGGGGTACGGGAGAGGCGTTTCCTGGCTCTGTCGTCGTTCGCACCCACCGGCTCAGGCTATAGGCGTTCCCGGAGTGGAGGGGCCGATGTGGTTGCATGGCCGGATGACCGACGACTCCGCGCCCGTGCAGCGCCCCGCCGACTCCGCGTACCACCGCCGGCTCCCGATCGGGGAGGTGCTCGACGCCTCGGCGCTCGCGGAAGGCCTGCCCTGGGCGTTCGAGAGCATCACGATGCGACCGCTGGAGCCGATGCTCGTGCCGGAGGAACCCCGAGCCGGCGAGCAGGACCCGGCCGAGTGCGGCCACTGCGGTCCGAGCGTGCACACCATCTGGCACGACGACCTCTGGCAGGTGCGTGCCGGGTGGGATGTCGGCGGCCTGCCGTTCATCGGCGGGGTCGCGCCGCGTGAGCACTGGCTCCTCGAGAACGCCCCGCAGGAGGTGCTCGCCGCTCTCGGACCGCTGATGCAGCGCGTGTCGGAGGCGGTCAAGAGCATCCCCGGCGTCGCCCGCTGTCACTTCGGCCGCTGGAATGACGGCTCCGCGCACATGCACATGTGGGCGCTGGGCCGTCCGGCCGGCATGATGCAGGGACGCGGCGCGGTGCTCGCGTTCTGGGACGGGATCCTGCCGCCGCTGCCGGCGGAGATGGCCGAGGACCACCTCCGCATCGTCGCGGAGGCGCTCGCCGCGGCGGGGGACAGGCCTTTCCGCACCGGTGACCCGGGGTCGGTTTCCGCGAACGGGCGGAGGAGGGGCAGACTGGGATCGTGCGAACCATCCGCGATCTCGACACCGTTGAACTCATCCTCGACGCCCAGAGCCTGCTCGACTCCATCCGGGGTCCGCAGCGCGTGGTGGACGCCGGGACCCTGCGCGCCCTGCAGCAGTCGGGCAACTACGTCGTCGGCTTCTTCGACGGCGAGGGCGACGAGGAGCGCATGGTCGGCGCCTCGATCGCCTTCTTCGGCGAACCGGCCCGCCGTGCCATGCACTCGCACATCACGGCCCTGCTGCCCGAGTACCGAGGGCGCGGATGGGGGCGGGAGCTCAAGGAGCACCAGCGGCAGTGGGCCTTCTCCCGCGAGGTCGGCCGCATCACGTGGACCTTCGACCCGCTGGTCGCCCGCAACGCGCACTTCTTCCTCACCGTCCTCGGCGCCCGCGCCACGGGCTACTCGGTGAACCGCTACGGCATCTTCGGCGGCGGCGATGCGGGCGACGAGAGCGACCGCCTCGACGTCGAGTGGGCCCTCGCGGACATCGCCAAGCCCCCGGCGGACGATGCGGTCGTCGAGACGCTGGAGATCCCGGACGACATCGAGGGCATGCGGGAGTCCGACCCCGCGGCCGCGCACGAGTGGCGGCTGCGCCTGCGCGCGCAGATGGAGGGCCTGCTCGGCAGCGGTCTCACGATCGGCGGCTTCGAGGCCGGTCGGGGCTACCTCTTCACCGCGTGATCGGCGGCGCGGCCGTCACCGCACGCCGCGCATGAGCCGCAGCACCGGCTTCACGCTCAGCAGCAGTCCGATGCCGACGAGGATCGCGATGCCGCCGAGGATCGAGAAGTACGGCACCTCGTTCCCCGGATCGTAGAACTTCACGAGCTCGCCCGAGATGGCGGTGCCGAGGGCGATGGACAGGAAGAACAGCGCGACCATCTGCGTGCGGAAGACGGCCGGGGCGAGCTTCGTCGTCACCGACAGCCCGACCGGCGAGAGCAGCAGCTCGGCGACGGTGAACACGAACAGGATGCCGACGATCGCGAGCAGCGGCGTCGAGTTCGCACCGCCGCCGGAGAACGGCAGGAACAGCAGGAACGCGGAGCCCATGATGATGGCGGCCAGTCCGAACTTGACCGGGGTCGACGGCTGACGCTTCCCCAGCTTCGTCCAGATCGCCGCGAAGACCCCGGACAGGATGATGATGAACACCGGGTTGATGGACTGCACCCACGACACCGGCATCTCCCACCCGAACAGGTCGCGGTCGAGCCGCTTGTCGGAGTAGATCGTCAGCACCGTGAACTGCTGCTGGTACAGCGACCAGAACGCGACGCTCGTGAGGAACAGCGGCAGGAACCCCCAGACCCGCGAGCGCTCGGTGGCGTCGATGCGGCGACTGCCGAGGATCACCGCGAAGTAGGCGACCGCGGCGACCACGGTGACCCCGATCACGATCGTGGCGAGGTTGTCGGCCTGGATGACTCCGGTCAGCACGAGCACCGCGATCACGACGACCGCACCGACCGCGATGCCGGCGACCAGCGGGTAGCGCGTGCGGGGGAGCGGGTTCGGCACCTCGCGCGAGGAGGCGGGCAGGCCGCGGCGGCCGAACGAGTACTGCACGAGACCCAGCGTCATGCCGAGGGCGGCGAGGCCGAACCCCCAGTGGAAGCCGAGGGTCGACTGGAGCAGCCCGGTGAGGATCGGTCCGAGGAAGGCGCCGAGGTTGATGCCGAGGTAGAACAGCGAGAACCCGGCGTCGCGTCGTTCGTCGTCCGGACGGTACAGCGTCCCGACGACCGACGTGGCGTTCGCCTTCAGGCCTCCCGAGCCCAGGGCCACGAGCACGAGTCCGACCCCGACGCCGACGAACCCCGGCAGGAGCGCGAGGGCGAGGTGGCCCGAGACGATGACGATGGCGCTGACGAACAGCACCCGCTCGGAGCCGAACAGCCGATCGGCGAGCCAGGCCCCGAGGATGGTGGACAGGTACACGGAGCCGCCGTACGCGCCGACGATCCCGCCCGCCACCGCCTCCGGAAGCCCGAGGCCGCCGTCGGTCACCGAGAAGTACAGGTAGATGAGCAGGATGCCCTGCATGCCGTAGAAGCTGAACCGCTCCCACATCTCCACGCCGAAGATGTGCACGAGCGACCACGGCTGCCCGAAGAAGCGGGTGTCCTCGTCGCGGGAGGCGGGCGGTGTGCGCGGTGGTGCTCATGCGTGGGACGGTACTCCTCCCGCGGGTCCCGCGGCCAGGGGTTGCGCTCCGGCCCCGGATAGACTGGGGGTGCCCGTGCTCACGGGCATTCTCCGCATCCGACCATTGGAGCCACCGTGGCCGAACAGTCCCGTCTTGACAAGGTCATCGCCCTCGCCCGCCACCGCGGGTTCGTGTTCCAGGCGGGTGAGATCTACGGCGGTTCCCGGTCGGCCTGGGACTACGGCCCCCTCGGCACGGAGCTGAAGGAGAACATCCGGCGGCAGTGGTGGCAGACCTTCGTGCGCGGTCGCGGCGACATGGTCGGCCTCGACTCCAGCATCATCCTGCCGAAGCGCGTGTGGGAGGCCTCCGGCCACGTCGCGACCTTCACCGACCCGCTCGTCGAGTGCCTGCAGTGCCACAAGCGCTTCCGTGCCGACAACCTCATCGAGGACTTCGAGGCGCGCAAGGGGCGGAAGGCCGAGAACGGTCTCGCCGACATCCCCTGCCCGAACTGCGGCACCAAGGGGCAGTACACCGAGCCGAAGGCCTTCTCCGGTCTGGTGAAGACGTACCTCGGTGTGGTCGACGACGAGTCCGGCCTCTACTACCTGCGTCCGGAGACCGCGCAGGGCATCTTCGTGAACTTCGCGAACGTGCTCACCGCGAGCCGCAAGAAGCCGCCGTTCGGCATCGGCCAGGTCGGCAAGGCGTTCCGCAACGAGATCACCCCCGGCAACTTCATCTTCCGCACCCGCGAGTTCGAGCAGATGGAGATCGAGTTCTTCACGCCGCCCGCCGAGGCGCCGCAGTGGTTCGACCACTGGGTGGAGGCGTGCTGGAACTGGTTCATCGACCTCGGGATCGACCCCGAGAACATGCGCCAGTTCGACGTGCCGGAAGACGACCGCGCGCACTACTCGGCCGGCACCATCGATGTCGAGTACCGCTTCGGCTTCGCGGGCAAGGAGTGGGGCGAGCTCATGGGCGTCGCCAACCGCACCGACTACGACCTCTCCAGCCACAGCGAGGCCTCCGGCCAGAGCCTGACGTACTTCGATCAGGCCACGGGCGAGCGCTACACGCCGTATGTGATCGAGCCGTCCTTCGGCCTCACCCGCGCGATGATGGCCTTCCTCGTCGACGCGTACGTCGAGGAGCAGGTGCCCAACGCCAAGGGCGGGACCGACACCCGCACCGTCCTCAAGCTCGACCCGCGCCTGGCTCCGGTCAAGGCGGCGGTGCTCCCGCTGTCGCGCAACGAGAAGCTGTCGCCGCTCGCCCGCGAGGTCGCCGACACGCTCCGCGGCTCGTGGGCCGTGGACTTCGACGACGCCGGTGCGATCGGTCGCCGCTACCGCCGCCAGGACGAGATCGGCACGCCGTTCTGCGTCACGGTCGACTTCGACTCGCTCGACGACCGCGCGGTGACCGTGCGCGACCGGGACACCATGGCGCAGGAGCGCGTCCCGATCGACGAGCTGCACGCCTACCTGGCGGAGCGCCTCCGCGGCGCGTGACGTGACGGCACCGGGGGGAGCCGGCGCACGGGGGGAGTCCTCGCCCGTGCGTCCGGTCGCGGCCATCGTGCTCGGCGCGCTCGCCGTGTCGTGGATGATCCTCACGGTGCTCGACCTGCGCGAGAAACGACGGCGCGGGGCCCACCATCGCGATGTTCGGCATCCCGGCGCTCGCGGCGGCGGTCATCATCCAGATCGTGATGGCGCGGCTGGGGGAGCGCACGCGGGTGCCGAAGGCCGTGTTCTGGTGGGTGCTCGCGGTGCTGCCGCTCGGGACCCTGGCGGGCTTCGTCGTGGCGATCCTCCGCGACCCGGACTACTTCATCGCGGACGAGGGCCCCTGGATGCTCCTCTGGGTGCCGGTCTTCATCGTCGTGGGGCTGCTGCTCGGCGCCCTCGTCTGGTTCTTCTTCGTGTTCCCCCTCGTGTCGCTCGTGACCGTGATCCGCTTGATCGCGCGCGGGGAGGCGAAGGCCGGCGCCCTCATCATGCCGATCGTGCTGCTGAGTCTCGGCGTGCTGAGCATCGTGGGCGGACTCTCGATCGACACGGACAGCAGCGGCCGCGCGTCGTGGGGATCGATCATCGCCGCGTTCCTCGGTCTCCCCGGGAACTACGAGGTGATCTGGGAGCCCGGCCTCTGGATCGTCCGCGGCATCGTCCTCGCGATCATCCTCCTCTTCGCCGTCCCCGCCGCCCACGCCCGCCTCTCCTCCCGCCTCTCCTCCCGCCTCCGCTCCCGCTGAGCCCCCGGGTTCCCGCCGAGACCCCGGGCCGCGTGTGGGGGTAGGTCGGGGTCTCGCCGAGAAAGCGGGGTCTGGCGGGCGCGGAGTGACCCTGCTATGGTCGCTCCTCGTGGGTACTCTGATTCGCTAGATCGGGACGCCGCGTCGAGAGCTCTTCTCCGCGGTGGGTCCTGAGCGACCCGCACCCGAGCAGGGTGCGGTCGAGGTTCCTGTTCCCCGCGTCATCGACGCAGATCCCGGCGGTGCGCGTGCGCCGCCGGAGAGGACCCCTCATGTTCCCTGTACCCTCGCCCCCTTCCGACACTCCGGCCCGCGTTCATCGCGAGTGCGCGCTGCAGGCCGCCTCCGTCCGGTTCGCCGACCGTCTCGTGCTGAACCGCATCGATCTCGCCGTCGGACCCGCCGACCGCCTCGCCGTCATCGGCGACAACGGCGCCGGGAAGTCGACGCTGCTCGATCTGCTCGCCGGTGCTCTCGCGCCGACATCCGGGGAGGTGCGGCTCGACCTCCCCGGCGGGATCGCTCATGCCCGGCAGAACCCCGTGTTCGCGGATGGAGCGTCGATGGCCGATGCCATCGACGATCTCCTCGGCGACCTCCGCGTGCTGGAGCGCGACCTCGGCCACGCGTACGAGCTCCTCGCCGCCGGGGGCTCCGCCGAGCGTGCGCAGCAGATGGCCGCTGTGGCCCTGTTGCAGGACCGTTTCGAGTCCCGCGAGGGATACGACGTCGACCGTCGCATCGACACCGCCCTGGAACAGCTCGGGCTGGGCGGAGTGGACCGCGCGCGACCGGTGGCCGCGCTGTCGGGCGGAGAGCGGGCGCGGCTCGCTCTCGCGGTCGCCCTCTCTTCCGGAGCCGAGCTGCTGCTCCTCGACGAGCCCACGAACGACCTCGACGATCGGGCGCTGACCTGGCTCGAGGACCGTCTCGCGGCGCACCGCGGAGCGCTGGTGGTCGTGACCCACGACCGCGACTTCCTGGACCGTTTCGCGACGGCTGTCGTGCAGGTGGAGGACGGTCGGATCCGCCACTACGGCGATGGTTACGCCGGGTTCCTGCGAGCGCGCGAGGCCGAGAGACGTGCGGCGGTCGCGCGCCACGAGGAGTGGAAGGCCGAGGTCGCCCGGGCCGAGTCGCTGCTCGCCGCCAACGCGTTCCGGCTGCAGGCGATCCCGCGGAAGCTCGAGCTCGACGGCTTCGGTCATGGCGCGTTCCGGGCGCGGAGCCGCGACCACGGTGCCGTCGGACGCATCCGCATGGCGAAGGAGAGGCTGGCGCGGCTCCGGGCGGACCCGTGCCCACCTCCACCGGAGCGGCTGCGGTTCGTGGTCGCAGCAGAGGATCGGGCACCGCTCGACGACCCGCTCCTGACCCCTCGATGCCGTCTCCCTCCGTGAACCGGGACGACGGCTCGACGTGTCGCAGTGGACGATCGAGGCCGGTTCGCGGTGGCTCGTGACCGGGCCGAACGGCGCCGGGAAGACGACGCTCCTCCGCCTCCTCGTCGGCGAGCTGATCCCCGCGTCCGGGACGATCCGCCACGCGGACGGGCTGCGGATCGCGTTCCTCCGGCAGGAGGTCGATACCGTTTGCGAGGCACGGCCATCGAGGTCTTCGCGGCGCGGACGGGGACGCCGCCGGCGGATGCGCACGACGCTCTCCTGGCTCATGGACTCTTCCGCAGGCCGGAGGCGGACCGCGACGTGCGGACACTCTCGGTCGGGCAGCGTCGCCGGCTGGATCTCGCGGTCGCCCTGGCGTCGCGGTTCGACCTGCTGCTGCTCGATGAGCCGACGAACCATCTCGACCCCGAGCTCGTGGAGCAGCTCGAGGACGCCCTCGTCGATCACCCCGCCGCCGTCGTCACAGCGACGCACGACCGCCGGTGGCGGCGTCACGCGGCGCACGCGCGGCGCGTGCAGGTCGAGGAGGGGGTGGCCACCACCTGAGACCCCGCCCTCCCGCCGAGACCCCGGGCCCCACACGTCCCCACGCCGGGGTCTCGGCGGGAACCCGGGGTCTCGGCGACAGGAGGGGGAGTTACGACGTGATCGTCAGGTGCATACGCGCGTCGCCGCCGGACTCGACCCAGGCGCGCGAACGCTCGAGGATCCCGCGCAGCACGTCGAGGTCGACCTGGTCGAGGTCCTTGATGTAAAGGCAGCCCACCCTGTCGTGTGGGGCCGAGCGCGCCGAGAGCCTCCGCGTGGGCGTCCACGCCGTCCGAGGGAGGTAGATCGTCGTCGCGGCCTTCCGGGGGGCGAAGCTCAGAATGCCGCTGTCGCCCTCCGTCCCGGTGGGGGTAGCGGTAGTGGCAGGAGCCGAACCCGATGATCGAGCCCCAGGTCTGCGGTTTCGCGTCCGGAGATGTCCCGCAGGAGAGCGGTCAGCGTCTCCGCGTCACGGCGACGCACGGCCGGGGAGGAACGGGCGATCAGCCCGGCGACGTCCGTCCCCGGTCGGCTGCACTACGTCGCCGCCTTCGCCGCGGCCTTCATCGCCTTCTTGTACTCGCGCACCTTCGTCAGCGACTCCGGCGACACGATGTCGGCGACGCTGCGGTACGAACCGTCCTCGCCGTAGGGAGCGGAGGCCTCCCGCCAGCCCTCGCCGGTGAACCCGTACTGCTTGCCGAGGAGGGCGAGGAAGATCTTCGCCTTCTGCTCACCGAAGCCGGGAAGAGCCTTGAGTCTCTTGAGCACCTCGGCGCCGCTCGGTTGGGTCCCTGAGCTGTCGACGGGCCTGAGCCTGTCGACGGGCGCGTCCAGAGGAGCGGCGGCGTCCCCGTCCCAGTCGTCGACGAGCGCCTGGCACAGGGTCTGCACCCGCGTCGCCATGGATCCGGGGGAACCGTGCACGGCGGGGGTCTGCCGAAGCGCTCCAGGAACTCCTCCGGTGCCATGCCCGCGATCGCCGCGGCATTCCGCGGCGCCGGTGCGCTGCTCGATCTTGAGCGGACCGGAGAACGCGGTCTCCATGGGGATCTGCTGGTCCAGCAGCATGCGATCAGCAGAGCCGTCGATTCTCGGTCAGCAGGGCGTCGGCGGCGGTGTCTCCGGTGATGTGAAGGGCCATGCCTCCCATCCTCTCTCACTACGGGGCGGCGGATTCGCAGATGCAGAGCTGGGGGTCGAGGAGCCCCGCCCGAAGAGGCTGCCGTCCCAGCCGCCGAAGCGCTTGACCAGTCGGAGTCCGGCATGCGCAAGGAGCACCGGCAGTTCCTGGGGAAGATGCTCCGCACCTCGATGGACACCGTCTGGAAGTCGGGCTCGGAGTCCGTCGAGAAGTACAGGTGCCGCGCGTCACCTGTGCGGCGGCATCATAGGCGTCCGCGACGTCGACGCGGACGTCGCCGCGGTCGGGATCGGCGAATGTCGTGCGCGGGCGCCGGACGCCGTCGGCGTCAGCCAGGAGCCGCACGTCGGGATGGAAGACGTCGAAAGCGAACCGTCCGCCGGGCGCGAGGTGCCGCCGTGCCGCGCGGAAGCACTGCACGAGTCGTCAGCCTCGTGCAGGTGCAGCAGAGGCGTTGCCCGCGATGAAGATGAGGTCGAACTCGTCGCCCAGGTCGAGGTCGCGCATGTCGCCGTGCTGCCACTCGACAGACACACCGCGCTCCTCAGCCTTCTGACGTGCCACAGCCAGCATGTCGAGCGACAGGTCGAGTCCGACGCTCGGGTGCCCCGTCGCCGCGATCGGGATCAGCTTCTGACCGGTTCCGCATCCGAGCTCGAGCACGCGACCGCCCACGCTGTCGGCTTCGGCACGGTAGAAGTCCACGGCTGCCTCGCTCGTCGGAAACAGGAGGTCGTACAGCTCGCGTCCGAGTACAGATCCTGGGTCATTCGCGCCTCCTCGTGCCCCACGCTCTCACAGCGCGGATCCTCGCGCAGCCCATGGCTCCCGCCCTCTGGTCCATCAGCATGTCGACGCGCAGCACACGCTCTCGTTCCGCAGCGTCGGGCGGCGGTGTCTCCGGTGATGTGGAGGGCCGCGCCTCCCATCTCGCCCACACGGGATCAGGCTGTGGCGGCGTCTTCGACCGTGTCGCGGCAGGGGCGATCCCGTACAGCGTCGCGAGCGCGGCGGCGAACTCGTCCGCGCGACCGGCGGCGGCGAGCTCATGAGCCCGCACGGTCGGCGTGTGCAGCAGCACGCCGGAGAGGTGCCGGAGGGCCTGCTCGACCTTGCCGTCCTCGTCGCCGCGGGCGCGCGCACGGTCGATCTCGCGCCTCCAGCAGCTCGAAGATGTGCGACCGGAACGCGACGACCGACGGGGGTCACGCTCTGGCGGCACCGACGACGTGGAAGGTCTCCGCAGCCTCGCGGACGACGCTCCGGGCGGCGTCCGTCGCCTGCAGCTCCTCGAGCGGGGCGTGCAGGCGGATGGTCTCCAGGTCCAGCAGCGCGACGCCCTCCAGTGCGGCCACGGCAGGTTCGACGTTGCGCGGCATGCCGAGGTCGACCACCAGCCGGCTCGGGACCCCGGTGGTGCCGCTGGTCGCGCTGACGGGGCAGCCCGCGGCCGCGAGGCCGACCGGGAGCTGCAGGTGCTCCGGGCCGAGCACGGGCTCGGTCGCGGTGGTGCAGGTGATCAGCAGCGTGGAGTGCGCCGCCGTGCGGGCATACTCCTCGGCCGGCACTCGGGCGGATGTCGTGCTTGGCCGCGAAGATCTCGGCGCGGCCCGAGGGGGAGTAGACGGAGATGTCGACGGCGCCGCGCTCGCGCAGAGTCGCGAGGGTTGACGGCGGCGTAGGCTCCGGTGCCGACCAGCAGCACGCGCTCGGCGGACCAGTCGCGATGCGGCTGTCGGCGAGTTCCAGTGCGAGACGCACGAGAGATCGACCGGCGCGGCCGAGGCGGTGACGTTCTTGACCTTGCGCTGCGCCTGGCTCGCGCGCAGGACACAGGGCTCGAGCTCGGGGGAGGTGGTGCCGTCCTTGCGGGCGGACTTCAGGGCACGCCGCACTGGCCGGCGATCTCGCCCTCGCCGGAGACGACGGACTCGAGACCGGAGGCCACGGAGAGAGGTGCTCGGCGACGCGGCGACCGGAATGCACGGCGTAGGCACCGTCGAGGTCGGCGGCGGGAATGCCGGTCGCGGACTCGACGGCTCGATCACGGCTTCGACGCCGATGGCGCCGGCCGCGGTCACGGGCTCGTCCATTTTCCACGTACGCCTCGAAGCGGCTTTGCACGTCGCCAGGACCACGGCACCCTGCACGCACGGCGCCATGCCCACGATGGTGGGAGCGACGTCGTCGGGGGTGCGGCTCAGGCGTTCGAGCAGTTCGAAGGAGGCGGTCTTGTAGACTCGCCGTCACACACAGCAGCACCCTTCAATTGTACCCGAGCGTACGGAGCCGGGACTCGGCGGCTCCCTAGGCGCCGGATGGGAGGATGGGGGCATGGCACTCTCCGACGCCCCGCTGCTGCGCGCCCTCACCGGCGACCGCCCCGCCACCGCTCGGTCTGGTTCATGCGCCAGGCGGGCCGATCCCTGCCCGAGTACCGGGAGCTGCGGGTCGGCACGCGCATGCTCGACGCCCTGCCTCACCCCCGACCTCGCCGCCGAGATCACCCTCCAGCCCGTGCGACGGCACGGCGTCGACGCGGGCGGTGTTCTTCAGCGACATCGTCATCCCGCTGCGTCTCGCCGGCGTGGACGTGGAGATCGAGCCCGGCCGCGCGGCCCGGTCTTCGCGAACCCGGTGCGGACGCTGGCCGACGTCGACGCATCACGGCGATCGATCCGGACAGCCTCGACGGCAGCGCGATCGCGGAAGCCGTCGGCATCGTCGCCGCCGAGCTCGGCGGACACCCCCGGTCATCGGCTTCGCGGGAGCCCCCTTCACGCTCGCGGCGTATCTCGTCGAGGGCGGTCCGTCCAAGGAGCACCTGCGTGCGCGCGGCATGATGCACGCGGAGCCCGAGGCCTGGCACCGTCTCGCGGGCTGGCTGGCGCAGATCCTCGCGGCGGTTCCTGGAGACGCAGGCGCGATGCCGGCGCCGCGGTCGTGCAGCTCTTCGACAGCTGGGCGGGTTCCCTCAGCCCCGCCGACTACCGCACCTTCGTGGCGCCGCACTCACGGACCGCTCTGGACGGCATCGGCGTCCCGACGATCCACTTCGGCGTCGGCACCGGCCCCTTCCTCGGCGACATGCGGCTGGACGGCATCGCCGACGCGTGGGGGTCGACTGGCGGCTGCCCCTCGACGAGGCCGCCGCGATCCTCGGCCCCGACGTCTCGGTGCAGGGGAACATCGACCCCGCGTTCCTCGGCGCGCCGTGGCCGGTGCTCGAGGCGCATGTCCGCGACGTGCTCGAACGCGTCGCGCGGCCCGCGGGCACATCCTCAACCTCGGCCATGGTGTGCCCCGGAGACCGACCCCGACCAGCTCACCCGTATCGTCGAGCTGGTGCACGCCGGCTGACCTCCGTTC
>NZ_JBFLUM010000076.1:0-18557 GCF_050470785.1 Microbacterium sp. NRRL B-14842
TGCTCCACGACATCGCCCTGGAAGAGCACCATGATGTCGTCGGAAAAGTGCCGCGCGGTCGCCAGATCGTGTGTGATGTAGAGGACGCCGAGGTTCTCCTCGCGCTGCAGCTCGGCGAGCAGGTTGAGCACGCCGAGCCGGATCGACACGTCGAGCATCGACACCGGCTCGTCCGCCACGATGAACCGGGCACCGGGGGCGAGGGCCCGCGCGATCGCCACGCGCTGCCGCTGCCCACCGGAGAGCTCGTGCGGGCGCCGTTCGGCGAAGCTCTCCCCCGGAGCGAGCCGCACGCGCTCCAGCAGCTCGATCGCCCGCGCCCGCACCTCGCGGCTGTCGAGCTTCGGGTGGTGGAGCCGGATCGGACGCTCCAGGTGGTGCACGATCGTGTGGAAGGGATTCAGCGAGGCGAACGGGTCCTGGAAGACCATCTGCACGTCCGACCGGTAGCGCTCCAGGGCCGAGCCCCGCGTGCCGGATTCCTCGCCGTCCAGGAGGATGCTCCCCGAGGTCGGCGTCTCCAGCTTCATCAGCATCCGGGCGATGGTGGATTTCCCCGACCCGGACTCGCCGACGAGGGCCGTGGTCCGCCCCGCCTCCAGGGTGAACGACACGTCCTTCACCGCGTGCAGCACACTCGTGCGGAACCCCGACCGCAGGTGGAAGTCCTTGACGAGGTTTCCTCGCCTCGAGGGTGCCCGCACGCCTCGTCCCGTCCACGCTCATCGGATGACCTCCTGGTTCACGCCGCCGCTGCGGACGAAGTCGCCCCGCTCGCCCGTGAGGGACGGGAAGCTCGACAGCAGCCGCTGGGTGTACTCGTGCTGCGGTGTTGCGGTAGATCTCCTCGGCCGTGCCCTGCTCGACGATCCGTCCCCTGCAGCATGACGGCGATGCGGTCGCTGATCTCGATGAGCATGGGCAGGTCGTGGGTGATGATGATGACGGCGAACCCGAGCTTCTCCCGCAGACGCATGATCTCCCGGATGATGCCGCGCTGCACGACCACGTCGAGCGCCGTGGTGGGCTCGTCCATGATCATGACCTGCGGGTCGAGTGCCAGCGCCATCGCGATCATCATGCGCTGGCGCATGCCGCCGGAGAGCTCGTGCGGGAAGCTCGTCAACCGTCCCGGATCGACGCCGACGAGCGTGAAGCAGCTCCTCGGCGCGCTCCTGCTTGGCCTTCTTGGACATTCCGGGACGATGGGTGTCGAAGATGTCGAAGATCTGCGCGCGGACCGAGATGACCGGGTTGAGGGAGTTCATGGCCCCCCTGGAAGACCATCGAGATCTTGTCCCAGCGGAATGCGCGCAGCCCGTCGCCGTCGAGCCCGACGACGTCGATGTCGTGGCCGTCGCGGTCGTGGAACACGATCTCGCCGCCGGTCATCAGAGGCCGGTGCCTTGAGCAGTCGGTTCATCCCGTAGGCGAGAGTGGTCTTGCCGCAGCCCGACTCCCCCGCGAGTCCGAGGATCTCGCCGCGGTGGAGGGTGAGCGAGACATCGCGGACGGCTTTGACGGGCGGATCGACCTCGTACTCGATCGAGACGTTCCTGGCGGTGAGCACGGCGTCGCTCATGCGGTGACCCCCTTCTCCTTCGCGGCCTTGCGCAGACGACGGGCCGAATCGGGCGCGTTGCGCAGCTTCGGGTTGATGACCTCGTCGATGGCGAAGTTGATCAGCGCGAGTCCCGCGCCGAGGATCGCGATCATGATGCCCGGCGGCACGAACCACCACCAGGCACCGCGGCCGAGGGCCTGACCCGACTGTGCGTCGTTGAGGATCGAGCCCCAGGTGATCGAGGAGTTCGGGCCGAGGCCGAGGTAGGAGAGCCCCGCCTCGCCGAGGATGGCGAAGATGATCGCGAACAGGAACTGCGCGGTCAGCAGCGGGAGCAGGTTCGGCATGATCTCGACGAGGATCACCCGGAGGGACTTCTCCCCCGCCACCTTCGACGCGTACACGTAGTCGCGGGTGCGGAGCGAGCGGGTCTGCAGCCGCAGCACGTACGCCGCTCCGGCCCAGGAGGTGATGCCGAGGACGAAGGCGACGAGCTGCCAGCTGCGCTGCGGCACGAAGGATGCGATCACCATGACCAGCGGCAGTCCGGGGATGACGATCATGACGTTGGTCAGGAGCGCGAGGACGTCCTCCCGCCAGCCGCCGAGGTACCCGGCCAGGACACCGAAGAGGAGCGAGAGCACGATGGCGATGCCGCCGGCCGTGACGCCGATGAGCAGCGACCCCTGCGCTCCGATCGCGAGCTGCGCGAGCACGTCGTTGCCGAGCTTGGTCGTGCCCAGCCAGTGCTCCGCCGACGGCGCGGCGAGGGCGGGGTTGTCGGTGCTGCGCGGGTTCTGCGTGAAGAACGGCGCGATGATCGCGAAGAGCACGATGGCGAGCACGAGCACGGCACCGACGATGAACTTCGGCGAGGTGCTGGGCAGGATGCGGCGACGTCTGCGTTCCTGACGCTGGGTGGCCAGAGCGACGGTGCCCTCGGGGGCGACGGTGGGCGACTCCTCCACGAGGAGCGGGTTCTTCGTGTCAGACATTCTGGCGAGCCCTCGGGTCGATGAAGCCATAGACGAGGTCCATGAAGAAGTTGGCGACGAGCACCGTGAGGGTGATCACGAGGAACAGCCCCTGCATCAGCGCGTAGTCGTTGTTGGTGACGGCCTGGAACATGAGCTTGCCGACACCCGGGTAGGTGAACACCTGCTCCATGACGATGGAGCCGGCGACGACGAAGCCGAGGGTGATCGAGAAGCCCGCGATCGACGGGATGGCGGCGTTTCCGCGCGGCGTACGTCGTCATGATGCGCCGCGGCCGCAGTCCCTTCGCCTCAGCGGTGAGGACGTAGTCCTCGGCGAGCGTGGAGACCATCATGTTGCGCATGCCGAACATCCAACCGCCCACCGAGCTGATCACGATCGTGATCGCGGGAAGGAGCGAGTGGGTGACGGCGTCGGAGAAGAACGCCCAGGTCGGCTCCGGGCCGTCCGGGAAGTCGAAGACGTCATACCCGCCGAACATCGGGAACCATCCCAGACCGACGGCGAAGACGGCGATGAGGACGAGCGCGAGCCAGAAGTACGGGATGGATTGCAGGACGGTGGTCGCCGGGATGAGGTGGTCGACCCAGGTGCCGCGCTTCCACCCGGCCCACGCGCCGAGAACGACGCCGAGCAGGAAGGAGATGACCGTGGCGGTGCCGACGAGCACCAGCGTCCACGGCAGGGCGCCGGCGATCAGCTCCGACACCGGGGTGGGGAACTTGGTCACCGACACCCCGAGATCGCCGCGGAGCATGCGTCCCCAGTACGCGAGGTACTGCTCCCAGAGGGACGCATCATCACCGCCGAGCAGGAGCTTGATGTTGCGGATGGTGGTCTCGGAGACCTCTCCGCCGGCCCGCTGCATCTTCGCGATCATGATGTCGGCGGGATCCCCCGGCATGAGCCGGGGAAGCAGGAAGTTGATGGAGATCGCGGCCCACAGCGTGAACGCGTAGAACCCGATCCTTCGTGCATAGAACTTCATGTCACCTGTCCTGACTTCCTGCTTCCCCTGCTCCTCTCGAGACTCAGCCGGCGGGCTTGATCTGCGTCAGCACGTACCCGGCCGCGATCGCACCCCAGGAGGGCGGGAACGCGTAGAGGTTCTCCTCGGTCGGCCAACCGGTGTAGTCCTTCGTGTTGTAGAAGGTCTGCGTGGCGTTGATCACGAGCGGGATGTAGGGCACGTCAGTGACGATCGCGTCCTGGATCGTGGCGTAGAGCTCCTTGCGCTCCGCCTCGTCCTCGGTGCTGATGGCCTGCTGGATGGCCGCATCGACGGTCGGGTTGTTTGTAGCGGCTGAAGTTCCAGCGCCCCGGGGGGATCTCGGTGCCGACGGGGCTGGTGGACTGCACCTCGGTGCCACCGAACCAGTCGCGGTAGATCTGGAACGGGTCGGCGATGGTCGTGCCGACCACGCCGCCGACGATCAGCTGGAACTCGCCGGACTGGCGGGCGTCGACGAACTCCTGCCACTGCACGGTCGACGCGGTGATCTTGATGCCCGCAGCCTCGGCCTGCTCGGCGATGAGCTTCGCGGCGTCGTTGTAGTCCGTCCAGCCGTCGACCGAGATCAGGCTGAGGCTCGACGGGCGCGCCGTCCTTCTCGTAGATCCCGGAGGAGCCCTTGGTGTAGCCGGCAGCCTCGAGGATGGACGCGGCCTCCTCGACGTTGGCCTCCTGCGGGCTGACCTCGTACGCGTCGTCGGTGAGCCACTTCTCATCGCGCGGGAGCAGCGTGTAGGCGGGCGAGACGTCGGCGGTGAGACCGACGAACGCCTTGTCCTTGATGGTGGCGCGGTCGACGGCGACGTTCAGCGCCTGCCGGACCGCCACGTCCGTCTGCGGGCCCGTGCAAGCCGAGCTCGGCGTTCGAGCAGGTGTAGAGGACGGTCGGGTCCTGCGGCGTGTTGATTCCACTCGATCTTGCCGTTGGCGGTCGCGTCGTCCGGGTTCGGGATGAACATGCCGGTCCAGTCCAGCTCACCCGCCGTCACCAGATCCTGCGCGGTCTGGTTGTTGTCGACCGCGATGTACTGGACCTTCTTGATGGCCAGCTCGTCGGCGCCGCGGTAGTTCTCGTTGGCGACCAGCGTGTAGGACTCGCTCGTGGTCTTGTCCACGACGTACGGGCCCGACCCGACCGGCTCCTCGTTCGTGAAGTTCGCGAAGTCGTCGACGTCCTTCCAGATGTGCTCGGGGAGGATGTAGCTCGACCCCATCCGCTGGAACTCCGTGGTGTACTGCGCGATGCCGTAGGTGAGCACGACCGTGGTGTCGTCGGTGGCCTCGGCGGAGACCAGCTGGTTGCCCTCGGGGTTGTTCGCCTCGTACAGGAAGGTGAAGGCCACGTCCGCGGCCGTGAGCGGCTCGCCGTCGCTCCACTTCAGGTCGGGCTTGATCTTCACCGTGATCTGCGTGCCGTCTTCGTTGTACTCGAAGGACTCGCCGATGAGGCCGATGGGCTCCTCGTCCTTGGTCTTGTTGTAGAAGAACAGCGGCTCGTAGATCGGGCCGAGTGCGCCGTGGAGCACGTTCGGGGCGAACGGGTTGTAGTTCGTCGTGATCGGCGTCGTGCTGCCGGCCCAGACGCGGAGGGCACGGTCGCTGGACGCGTTGCCGCCCTCGTCGCCGTCCACCGCCGCCGCCACCACAGGCCGTCAGGCCCAGGGCGAGGACCGAGGCCCCCGCGACCGCCGTGAGCGCGATCTTGCGCTTTCCGTTACGGATCATTCTTCATTTCCTCTCGGTGCTGCACTGCAGGAGGGATTCTCCGGTTGGAGCCCGAACCCCGGGCGGGGTTCACGGGAACCCCGGGAGGTGGCCTGCGGGCCGCCCTCGAAGGGGTTTGTTAGGACAGTAACCTAACAAACCCGCTCCGGGGGAACAAGCCTTCCTGCGGGCAGGAGATAACGTTTCGGACTCGACACTCCTGCGCGTCATATGCCCGCACTAAAGGTCGTCATGACACTAAGATCGGCTGCGGAGGTTAAGGTGCATATGACTCGAAGTGCGGACATCCGCGTCGCCGTCTCGACGGTGATCCTCACGCTGCGCCGCGGTGACGACGGTCCTCCCGTTCTCGCACTCCCCCTCGTCCGCCGTACCCGCGAGCCGTTCGCAGAGCGATGGGCGCTTCCCGGCGGGTGGCTCACCCCCGAGGAGTCGCCGGTCGACGCCGCGGCCCGGACACTCGCCGAGACGACGGGCCTTGCGCCCACCTACCTGGAGCAGCTCTACGCCTTCGGCGCCGTCGACCGCTCCCCCACGCGGGTCGTCTCGATCGTGTACTGGGCACTGCTGCGTCAGGACGACGTCGAAGCCCAGATCACCGCGCATCGGGGCATCCGGTCGCGCGCCGGAGAACGTGGAGTGGTTCGATGTCGACGGCCTGCCCGCACTCGCCTTCGATCATCACGAGATCATCGAGTACGCGCTCTGGCGCCTCCGCAACAAGGTCGGCTACAGCCGCGTGGCCCAGGGCTTCCTGCCCGCCGAGTTCACGCTCGCCGAGCTGCGGGAGGCGTACGAGTCGATCCTCGGGCGCCCACTGGACCCCTGCGAACTTCCGGCGGCAGGTCGAGGCCGCGGGCAACCTCACCCGCACCGACCGCTTCCGCACGGGCAGCCACCGCCCGGCCCGCCTGTACCGCGACGACACCGACGTCGAGCTCGCCGACCGCGGCCCGCTCCGCCCCGAGGAAACGAGAACCCGATGAGCATCACCTTCATCCCGACCCCCGTGGTCCCTGCGGCCGACCCGTCCGTCGATCACGCGATCCAGGCCATCGTCGGTGGAGCCTCCACCGACGCTACGTGCACCACCGACCTCGCCGTCGGCCCGTGGGACTTCGACACGCGCCCCGGTACGGGCCCGGATCCTCCATGGGCGACGTCATCCCGACCGGGGCTCCCCGGCAGGGGGAGCTCCCCGCCGCCTACCGCGAGGCGGACGAAGCCGAGCTCCACCGGCGCATCGAGGCGGCCAAGGCGACCCTCGGAGACCGGGTGGTGATCCTCGGCCACTTCTACCAGCGCGAGGAGGTCGTGACCCATGCGGACGAGGTGGGTGACTCGTTCCAGCTCGCCACCGCCGCCACGATGCGGCCGGATGCGGAGGCGATCGTCTTCTGCGGCGTGCACTTCATGGCCGAGACCGCCGACCTCCTGTCGCAGCCCGACCAGGCCGTGATCCTGCCGAATCTCCGCCGCCGGGTGCTCCATGGCGGACATGGCCGACATCGACCAGGTGGAGGAGTGCTGGGAGCAGCTCGCCGACGTGCTGGGCGACCTCGACACCCCCGACTCCGACGGCCGCGTGCCGGTGATCCCCGTCACCTACATGAATTCCTCCGCGGCGATCAAGGGCTTCGTCGGGCGGCACGGCGGCATCGTGTGCACCTCGTCGAACGCCGCCACGGTGCTGGAGTGGGCCTTCGCCCGCGGCCGTCGCGTGCTCTTCTTCCCCGACCAGCATCTGGGTCGGAACACCGCGAAGGCCATGGGGGTGCCGCTCGACCGGATGCCGATGTGGAACCCGCGGCGAGCGCTCGGCGGCTCCACCCCGGAGGAGCTCGTCGACGCGGAGGTGATCCTCTGGCACGGCTTCTGCTCCGTGCACCGGGCGGTTCACCGTGGCGCAGATCGACCAGGCCCGCGCGGAGCACCCGGGGGTCCGCGTGATCGTGCATCCGGAGTGCCCGATGAAGGTCGTCGACGCGGCCGATGCGGCCGGCTCCACGGAGTACATCCGCCGCGCCATCGCCGAGGCCACGGAGCCCGACGACGTTCGCGGTCGGGACCGAGATCAACCTCGTGCGCCGCCTGGCCGCGCAGTACCCGCAGCACCGGATCTTCTGCCTCGACCCGGTCGTCTGCCCGTGCTCGACCATGTACCGCATCCACCCCGGCTACCTCGCGTGGGTGCTGGAGGAGCTGGTCGCCGGCCGCACCCCGAACCGCATCACGGTCTCCCCTGACGTCGCCGCCCCGGCTCGCCTCGCGCTCGAGCGGATGCTCGCCGCCAAGCCGCCGGTGGCCGCCGGGGCACGATGAACGTCGTCGTCGTCGGCTCCGGGATCGCCGGACTCACCGCCGCGCTGCACGCGCACGAGATCGGGCATGCCGTGACGCTCGTGACGAAAGAGCGCGCTCGGGGGCGGATGCACGCCGCTCGCGCAGGGCGGCGTGGCCGGCGGCTACGGGCCGGGCGACGGACCGGCGGCGCATGCCGCCGACACGATCAGCGCCGGAGCGGGTCTGTGCGATCCGGCCGCCGTCGACGCGCTCGTGGCGGACGGCGCCGCCCGGATCGCCGAGCTCCTGGCCCGCGGCGTCGCCTTCGACCGGGCGCCGGGCGGTGCCCTCGCCCGCGGGCGGGAGGCGGCGCACACCCATGCCCGCATCCTCCACGCCGGGGGCGACGCGACCGGGGCCGCGATCTCCGCGGCGCTGTGCGCGGCCCGTTCAGCGCACGCCGATGTCCGTCCGCGAGCGGACGATGCTCCTCGATCTGATCGTCGAGGCGGGACGGATCCGCGGGATCACGGTCCTCCGCGAGGGCGCCGCGGTCGAGATCCGGGCCGACGCCGTGATCCTCGCCACGGGCGGGGCAGGGCAGCTCTACGCGCACACGACCAATCCGATCGAGGACGACCGGCGACGGCATCGCGGCGGCTCTGCGCGCCGGCGCCGCCATCGCCGACCTGGAGTTCGTGCAGTTCCACCCGACCACCCTCCCCGGCGTCCGGGTCTTCCTCCTGTCCGAAGCCGTCCGCGGTGAGGGAGCCGTGCTCCGCGACAGCGACGGACGACGGTTCGTGTTCGACAGCCACCCCGACGGGGAGCTCGCCCCGCGCGACGTCGTCGCCCGGGCCATCGCCGGGCAGGCAGCCCGGCAGGGGACGCCTGTGCACCTCGATGCCACCGGGCTGGGGGCCGATGCGCTCGCCCGCCGCTTCCCGACCATCGACCGCATGACGCGCGACCGCGGTTTCGACTGGTCCCGGGAGCCGCTGCCGGTGACCCCCGCCGCGCACTACCTCATGGGCGGCGTCGTCACCGACCGGCACGGACGGACCACCATCCCGGGGCTGTACGCCGCCGGCGAGATCGCCCGGGACAGGAGTGCACGGAGCCAACCGGCTCGCCTCCAACTCGCTCCTCGAAGGAGCCGTGTTCGGAGCCAGGGCCGCCGCCGCGCTGGACGAGCCATGGCCCACCGCTGCCGTCGACATCACCCCGTGTCCGTCACCGACGGACGGGACAGACGCGGCGGACGCGGATGTCGCACCGGAGCCCCTCCCCCCGTTCGACCGCGCGGCTCTGCAGCGGCTGCTGTGGGACGAGGTCGGCCTGCGGCGGAACGGATCCGGCCTGCACCGCGCTCTCCGCATCGTGCGCGGGGTGGGCCGTCGGGTTGCCTCCTGCGGTCGACGTGCGCACGTACGAGGACCGGAATCTGCTGCTGGTCGCCGACGCCACCCTTCGTGCCGCCCTGGCACGCCCGGCCTCGGTCGGCGCCCATCACCGCGATGATCCCGCCCCCGACGCACCGACCATGGCACACCCGTCGATCCTGGAGACCGCCTGATGCTCACCCACGCCACCCTGCACCGCGTCGTCGGAGCCCGCGCTCGAGGAGGACGCCCCCTGGGGCGACCTCACCAGCACCACCTTGCTCCCCGCGGAGACGACGGCCACGGCCGACCTCGTCGCCCGCGAGGACGGGGTCTTCAGCGGCGGCGAGGTGTTCGCCGCCGCGTTCATCCTCACCGACCCGGACGTCACGGTCGACCTGCACGTGGGCGACGGCGATGCCTTCACGGCTTCCGACGTGCTGGCCACCGTGACAGGGCCGGCCCGCGCTGTGCTCACCGCCGAAACGCGCCGCGTTGAACTTCGCGCAGCGGATGTCGGGCATCGCGACGCTCACCGCCGCCTACGTCCGCGAAGTCGAGGGAACGCGGGCGCGCATCGCCGACACCCGCAAGACCACGCCCGGTCTGCGGGCGTTCGAGCGGCACGCGGTCGTGTCCGGCGGCGGGCGGAACCATCGGTACTCGCTCTCCGACTCGGTCATGGCGAAGGACAACCACCTCGCAGTGCTCCAGAGGTCCGGGCTCGATCTCGCGACGGCTCTCCGCGAGGCACTCTCGCGGCTGCCGCACACCGCCCACGTCGTCGTCGAGGTCGACCGTCTCGACCAGATCCCTGCGGTGCTCGACGGCGGCGCCCATACCGTGCTCCTGGACAATTTCTCCCTCGACGATCTGCGCGCCGGCGTGGCGCTCATCGGCGAGCGCGCCACCGTGGAGGCCTCGGGCGGCGTCGAGCTGACCACCGTCCGCGCCATCGCCGAGACCGGGGTGGATGTGATCTCGGTCGGAGCCCTCACGCACTCCGCGCGGGCGCTGGACCTCGGACTCGACCTCCGGATCGACTGAGTCCGTGCTGTACCTCGACCACGCCGCGACGTCTCCGGTACGCCCCGAGGTGCGGGCGGCCATGGAGCCCTTCCTCACCGAGGTGTTCGGCAACCCCGCCAGCCACCACACCGCGGGCGAGACCGCGGCGCGCGCGCTGGAGGACGCCCGCGCCCGGGTGGCCCGCGTGTTCGGGACGCGGGCAGGGGATGTCGTCTTCACCGGCGGCGGCACGGAGGCGAACAACCTCGCCGTGAAGGGACTCGCCCTGGGAGCGCTCGCCTCCGGCCGGCGGCGCGTCGTCGTGTCCCCCATCGAGCACGAGTCGATCCGGGAGTCGGCGGCGTACCTCGCGCGGTTCCACGGGGTGACGGTCGCGATGCCCGCCGTCGACGGCACCGGACGGATCACGCCGGACGCCCTCGACACGGCGCTCACCGACGACACGGCCGTCGTGTCCCTCGGACACGCGAACAACGAGATCGGCACCGTCCAGGACATCGCGGCGCTCCGCGAGGTCGTCCACGCCCGCCGCGTGCCCCTCCACGTCGACGCCGTGCAGTCGGCCGGCTGGCTGCCGCTGCACGAGCTGCATGCCGACGCGGTGTCGATCGCCGGGCACAAGCTCGGCGCTCCCAAGGGCACCGGGGCGCTCGTCGTCCGCGGACGCCTCCCTCTGGAACCGCTCCTGCACGGCGGCGGCCAGGAGCGTGGGCGGCGGTCCGGCACCGTCGACGTCGCGGGAGCGGTGGGCCTGGCGACGGCACTGGATCTCGCCGAGCGGAGCGCGAAGACACCGCGACCCGGGTGGAGGCCGCGACGGCGCGTTTCATCGCCGAGGTGCAGCGCCGCGTGCCCGTGGCCGCACTCACGGGGCATCCCACGCAGCGGCTCCCCGCGACGGCGAGCTTCACGATCGCCGGCTGTGAGCGGCGAGGCGGTGCTGCTGGAGCTGGAGCGCCGCGGGGTGATCTCGTCCAGCGGCTCCGCCTGCGCCGCCGGCAGCGACGAGCCCTCCCCCGTGCTGCTCGCGTGCGGCATCGCCCCGGAGGTCGCCCAGACGGCCGTGCGCTTTACCTTCGGGCGCTCGGCCCTCCCTGCGGACGCTCCGGAGCGCCTCGCCGCACTCGTCGCGGAAGCGGTCGACGCGGTCCGCGGCTGACGGACGGCCCTAGACTCGGCGGAGTGACCGCCCCCGCCCCGATCGTGACGCTGATCGTGCCCGGACGCGACATCGCCGCGTTCGCCCCCTCCGCCCTCGACTCCCTCCGTGCGCAGACGGACGAGCGGTGGCGTGCGATCCTCATCGACGACGGCTCCACCGACGACACGGGAGCGATCTTCGCCGACGCCGCCGCGACGGATCCCCGCTTCACCCTGATCCGGCATGAGGCTTCCGTCGGGCTCGGCGCCGCGCGCAATGTCGGCCTCGCGCGGGTCGACACGCCCTTCACGGGCTTCCTCGATGCGGATGACGAGCTGATGCCGGACGCCCTCTCGACGCTCGTGGGCACGCTCGAACGCACGGAGAGCGACTTCGCCGCCGGTGCCTACGTGCGGCTGCGTCCCCAGGGGCGAGGGTACGTGCCCGGCCGCGTACAGCCGTGGGTGGCCGCGGCGACCTCTCCTCGCCGTCTCGGCACCACCCTCGCGGAGCATCCGCAGGCTGTGTCGAACATCGTCGCATGGCCAAGGTGAGCCGCACCGAGATGTGGTCCGACCTGCGGTTCCCCGAGGGTGTCGCCTACGAGGACCAGGTCGTCGCGCAGACGATGTACACCCGGGCGCGCGCCTTCGACGTGCTGCCTGACGTCGTGGTAGCGCTGGCGCGTCCGAGCGGACGGCACCTCGATCACCCAGGGCAAGGCGCAGCTCCCCGTGCTCCGCGACTACCTCGCTGCGCTCCGCGGCGGCATCCGTGTGCTGCAGGCGGCGGGCGCGCACGCCGCCGTGACCGCTCGACTCGACCTCATCTCGCGATGGACGTCGCTCCGCTCCGGGAGATCGCGGACACGCACCCGGATCCCGCCTACGCGGCGGAGGTGTCCGCGTCCTGGCCGAACTGCGCGCCCTTCCCGAATTCGCCGACGCCCGCCCCGACCCCACCCTCGCCGACGCCCTCGCGTGGTGAGCCCCGCCGGAAGGACCCCCCGCATGACCGACTACCTCTCCTCGCTCTTCGCGCTCGACGGCCGCACCGCGGTCGTGACCGGCGGCAGCTCGGGCATCGGCCGCGGCATCGCGACGGCGCTCGCCCGGGCCGGGCGGCCACGGTGATCGTCGCCCGCGGCGCGGAGCGCATCGCGGAGACCGTCGAGGAGCTGAACGCGCAGGGGTGCCGGGCCGCGGGCGTCGTCGGCGATCTGGGCTCCCGCGACGGCATCCACGCGGTCGCGGAGGGCCGCTGCCGTCCCCTTCGGCGAGCCGGACATCCTCGTCAACTCCCGCCGGCATCAACATCCGTCCGCCCTACGCCGAGATCACCGAGGCGGACTGGGACGCGACGATGACCGTCAACGCGCTCGCCCCGTTCCTTCTCGGTCAGCGCTGGGCGCAGGCATGGCTGCGCGCGGGTACGGCGGCTCATCCACATCAGCTCGCAGCAGGCGCACCGGGCATTCGTGGGCAGCGGGGTGTACGGCGCCTCCAAGGGCGCGGTCGAGTCGCTCATGCGCTCGGAGGCCGAGGCCTGGGGTGGTACCGGTGTGACGAGCAACACCCTCGTCCCGGGATTCGTCCTCACTCCCCTGAACGCCCGCCTGCAGGAGGATCCCGCCACGATCGCGGCCCTCGCGGCCCGGACGATGGTCGGAACGCAACGGCCCCCGGAGGACTCGCCGCGGCCGCGGTCTTCCTCGCGGGTCCCGGCTCGGCGTATGTCACCGGCCAGTCGCTGTTCGTCGACGGCGGGCTCTCCGTCCACTGACCCGCGAAGCCGTCAGCCGTCGGTCGGGCGCGGTCGGGCGTCGGCGCTGGATGCCGTCGGCAGCGGTACGCCGGTCGTGAGCGCCACGACGGCGTCGGCCGCCGCGGAGTCCTCGGCTCGCGGTCCGCACGGCGCCCGGCGAGCGGAGCATCGACGCCCTCCTCGACACCGCCACGGATCGGCGGCCTCCTCCTCGGCTTCTGCTTCGATCTCGGCGTTCAGCACACGCGACGCGGCCACCTGCTGTGTGCCGCCAGCTCGGCGTAGAGGCCGCCCTGCGCGAGGAGCTCCGCGTGGGTGCCGGACTCCACGATGCGACCGGCCTCCAGCACATGGATGACGTCCGCCCCATGACCGTCGAGAGGCGGTGCGCGATCGACAGGGTCGTGCGCCCCTTGGCCGCCTCGTCGAGGGCTTCCTGCACCACGCGCTCGGACACTGGTGTCCAGGGCGGAGGTCGCCTCGTCGAGCAGGAGCACCGGCGGGTCCTTCAGGAGCACGCGGGCGATCGCGATCCGCTGTTTCTCTCCGCCGGAGAGCCGGTATCCGCGCTCCCCCACGACGTGTCGTAGCCCTTCTCGAAGCCGCGATGATGTGGTGGATGTTGGCCGCGGTGCAGGCGGCGACCAGTTCCTCGTCGGTCGCATCGGGCTTTGCATAGCGGAGGTTCTCCCGGATCGTCGCGTGGAACAGGTAGGTCTCCTGGAGACGTGCCCACGTCGTCGATGATCGACTCCTG
The DNA here is from genome assembly GCF_050470785.1 of Microbacterium sp. NRRL B-14842. Taxonomy (NCBI): domain Bacteria; kingdom Bacillati; phylum Actinomycetota; class Actinomycetes; order Micrococcales; family Microbacteriaceae; genus Microbacterium; species Microbacterium sp. NRRL B-14842. The sequence goes on from NZ_JBFLUM010000076.1 coordinate 13,654, forward strand.
CTGTGAGCGTGCGCACGTCCGCCCCTGCGAACAGCACCGCGCCGCCCTTGGCCTCGTACAGCCGTGGGGCGAGATAGAGGATCGTGGTCTTGCCGGCGCCGGACGGGCCGACGAAGGCGACGTGCTGCCCGGGCTCGGCCACGAACGAGACCCCGTGCAGCGTGGGGCGCGAGTCGGCCGCGGCATCCGGATAGCGGAACACGACGTCCTGGAACTCGACGCGTCCGCGCGGCCCAGGGGCCTGCGCGACGGTGACCGCGTCGGGGGCGTCGGTGATCTCCGGTACGAGGTCGAGGTACTCGAAGATGCGGGCGAACAGCGCGGACGAGGTCTGCAGATCGAGCGAGACCCGCATGAGCCCCATGAGCGGCATGAGCAGCCGCGCCTGGACCGTCGTGAAGGCCACGATCGTACCCGCGGTGATCGCTCCCGTCCCGCCCGCGATGAGGTAGCCGGACACCAGATAGATGACGGCCGGCACGCTCGCCATGATGACCTGCACGACCGCGAAGAAGCCCTGGCCGCTCATGGCCCGGCGCACCTGCAGGCGCAACTGGTTGCGGTTCTCCTGCTGGTAGCGCTCGGACTCGGGTGCGCTGGCGGTTTGAACGCCTTGGACAGCAGCATGCCCGAGACGCTCAGGGTCTCCTGGGTGATGGAGGTCAACTCGGACAGCGACTCCTGGGTCTCCCCCGCGATGCGCGCCGCACCTGCCCACGCGTCGCTGCACGAGCACGAGGAAGGGCATCAGCACGACCGCGATGAGGGTGAGGCGCCAGTCGATGAGGATCATCGCGACGAGGGAGGCGATCACCGTGACGGCGTTGCCGAGGATGCTGGTGACGGTGTTCGTCAGCACGCCGGAGACACCGCCGACGTCGTTCTGCAGCCGGGACTGGATCACCCCGGTCTTCGTCCGGGTGAAGAAGCCGAGCTCCATCGCCTGCAGGTGCTCGAACAGCCGCACCCGGAGATCGCCCGTGACGCTGTTGCCGACCGTCGCCGTGAGCCAGGTCTGCGCGACGCCGAGGACCGCCGAGAAGAGGAAGAGGCCGACCATCGCCCCGACGAGCACGCCGAGCAGGGAGAGGTGGGGGCCGCCGCCGTCGACGGGAACAGGGCGTCGTCGAAGATGCGCTGCACGAGGAGCGGCGGGATGACCGCGATACCCGCGCCGAGGACCACGAGGACACCGGTGAAGAGGATGCGCCACCGGTAGGCGCTGAACAGAGCGACGACCCGGGTGCCGAGCCCGTCGATCTTCGGGCCTCCGCGTTGAGCCGACGCTGGGCGTCCTCGTCCACGCCGCGGAAACCGCCCCGCGGACCACCGCCCATCCCGCCCATGCTCATGGCGCCAGCGTACTCAGGACGGCGGACACCGCGGGCCGTCGTCTCCGCTCAGGGCGGATATCGCAGGGATCGGAATGAAATGTCCCACCGACCCGTTACGCTGAATGACTCTCGCGAACTCTCGCACATCTCTTTTTCTTCCGATGCCCTGGAGGCCGCCCATGTCTGCCGTCGATACCGCTCCATCACGACGCCCCCCGCATCGCACGGGGAGATCCCGCGCAAGGACATGCGGGTCATCTGGCTGCTGCTCGTCGCCGCCTTCGTCGCCATCCTCAACGAGACGACGATGGGCATCGCGATCCCGCACCTGAACACCGATCTCGGCATCCCGCCCGAGCTCGGCCAGTGGCTGACGAGCGCGTTCATGCTCACGATGGCGGTGGTCATCCCGACCACCGGCTTCATCCTGCAGCGCTTCACGACGCGGCAGGTCTTCATCGCTGCGATGACCGCGTTCTCGATCGGGACGCTCGTGGCTTTCGTCGCACCCGGCTTCTCGGTGCTGCTCGTGGGCCGCGTGATCCAGGCCGCCGGCACGGGGATCATGATGCCGCTGCTGATGACGACGATCATGAACGTCGTGCCCGCGCAGTCCCGCGGTCGCATGATGGGCCGCGTCGGTCTCGTCATCTCGCTCGCGCCCGCGATCGGCCCGACGCTCGCGGGGGCCGTGCTCGACGCGTTCAACTGGCGCGCGCTGTTCGCCATCGTGCTGCCCATCGCCCTGATCTCGCTCGCCATGGGCGCGAAGTGGATGACCAACCTCGGCGAGACCCGCAAGGCTCCGCTCGACGTGCTGTCCATCCGCTCGCGGCGCTCGGCTTCGGCGGCATCGTCTTCGGCCTCAGCAGTTCGGCGGCGAGGGCGGATCGGGCGGCACGACCGGCGTCATCGCTCTGGTCGTCGGCGCCGTCTCGCTCGCCCTGTTCGTCTGGCGTCAGATCGTGCTGCAGCGCGTCGACGACGCCCTGCTCGACCTGCGCGTGTTCCGCTCGGCGAACTTCTCGCTGGCCGTCATCATCATGACGATCCTGGCGTTGTCGATGTTCGGCACCCTGACGCTGCTGCCGCAGTACCTGCAGAACGTGGCGGACTGACCGCGCTGGAGTCGGGCCTCATCTTGCTCCCCGGTTCGGTGCTGATGGCCTGCTCGGTCCGATCATGGGCCGTGTCTACGACGCGAAGGGCACCCGTCCGCTGCTCACCCCGGGACGATCCTCGTCTCGGCGGCGCTGTTCTTCTATTCGACGGTCGGAGAGCACACCGTGTGGTGGCTGCTGATCATCGTGCAGGCGGCCATGTCGGTCGGCCTCGCGATGTCGTTCACGCCGCTGTTCTCCTCGTCGCTCGGGTCGTTGCACCGCTCGCTGTACTCGCACGGCTCGGCGGTGCTCAACACGCTGCAGCAGGTCGGCGGGGCGGCCGGCGTCGCCCTGCTCACGGTCACGTACTCGGCGATCCTGCACGCCGGCGAGGACGAGGGCCTGTCGCGGGCCGTGGCCGGTGCCCCCGGAGCGCGGACGGCCTTCCTCATCGCGGCGATCATCTCGCTCGCGGCGGTCGCGCTCAGCCCGCTGGTGCGCAAGCCCGCCGACGACATCGGCGACGCGGCGCACGGCGGTCACTGACCGCGCAGCCACACCGACGGCGTCTGCCGCTCACCGCTCCTTGGGGGCGGGGATGTGGCAGACGCCGTTGCTGCAGTAGCCGGCGGCATCGCCCTCGAGCAGCTCGATCGCACCCGGCAGCGGCTGCAGCCCGAGCGGCGCGTCCTGCCCGGTGTTCTCCTGCTTCGATTCGGTCATCCCTCGATCGTACGCCTGCCAGGAGCACCGGGCGCCGCACGCTCTTCTCTGCGCCTAGAGCGGCGTATCGTTCCCGGCGAGGGGTGCGCACCCTCGCCGCGCGCCCCGGAGCCGAGGAGGCGCCATGATCATCCACCCTCCCGAACGGGCCACCGCGACCGGCCACGTCGCCGCGATGTACGAGAGCGACCTCGCCGACGACGGCATCGTGTTCGCTCACACCAAGGCCATGGCCGTGAACCCCGACGCCCACGCCGCCTTCGAAGCCCTCGTCCGCGCGGTCGTCCCGTCGATCGGCGTGCCGATCTACGAGGCCGCGACCCTGGGGGCGGCGCGGGCCATCGGATCCGCGCACTGTCTGCTCGCCCACGGCCGCCGCTCCCTGCGCGCCGGCGTCGTCGACGAGGAAGGACTCGCCGCCTTCGCCGCGGGAGACGACCGCGGTTTCACGGAGCAGGAGCAGGCCGTGATCCGCTTCGCCACGCGGCTGTCGACCGATCCGGGGGCGATGACCGACGCCGATGCGCAGGAGCTGCGAGACCAGGGGTTCAGCGACCGGCAGATCGTGGACATCACCCTGGCGGCGGCGGCGCGCAACTACTTCAGCAGGGCTCTTCTCGCGCTGGCCGTGCCCGTCGAGGACGTCCCGGGGCTGGACCCGGCGCTCACCGCGGCTCTCACGCGGACCACCGGGGCCCCGCCGCCAGGCGATCGATAGGCCGTTCCGCCTAATCTGGACGGATGCTCCGACGATTCCTCGCCCGCGTGTACTGGGCCGTCAGCCGGTGGACCCTCGTCGCCGACGCCGCGCCGACGCGACCGACCGTCCTGATCGGCGCCCCGCACACCTCGAACTGGGATTTCGTGCTCATGCTCGCGATCGCGTGGCGCCCTCGGCATCGACGTGCACTGGCTGGGCAAGAAGAGCCTGTTCCGCGGCTGGCGGGGCCGATCATGCGCGGGCTCGGGGGCATCGCCGTCGACCGGGCGGATCCGGCGCGCGTCGTCGGCGAGGTCGTGGACCAGGTGCATGCCGGGACGGTGTTCGGCCTCGTCGTCACCCCCGACGGCACACGGGGCGGCAACGAGTACTGGAAGAGCGGGCTTCTACCGGATCGCGCGAGCCACCGGCATGCCGGTCACTCTCGGCTTCGTCGACCGCCACACGATGACGACGGGCCTCGGGCCGACGATCGACCTCACGGGCGACGTGGCCGCCGACATGGACCGGATCGCGCGTTCTACGCCGACAAGCACGGCGTGCGCCCCGAACGTCGCACGGAGCCGCGGTCTGCGCGAGGAGACCGCCGAGCAGCCGGAGGGCTGACGTCTCAGTCCTCGTCGGGTGCGTGGTCCCGGGCGTACGCGAGGTCGTCGTCGGACAGCGACTCGATCATCCCCACCACCGCTCCGGTGATCTCCCGGATCTCTCCCGGACGTCCTCGTCGAGATGCCGCGACCCGCTGTCGATGACCGCGCGACGCGCATCGTCGGACAGCTCGGGCCACCATTCGTCGATCGGGGGAAGGGTCATCTCGGGTCCTTTCCTGAGGCCTGTCCATCCGGCAGCGCAAGGTTCTGGACAGCGCCGGATCGTGCCCACGAGACTATCGCCATGACAGCAGAATCCCGTGGCGGCGCCGACGAGCGCGACGACCGCGATGACGGCCGCGACGAGACCCCGAACGAGCGCGCGGACCGCAACTGGGAGGAGCTGCTGCAGGAACTGCGGGTGATGCAGACC
>NZ_JBFLUM010000077.1:0-8815 GCF_050470785.1 Microbacterium sp. NRRL B-14842
CTGCACGAGCTGCATGCCGACGCGGTGTCGATCGCCGGGCACAAGCTCGGCGCTCCAAGGGCACCGGGGCGCTCGTCGTCCGCGGACGCCTCCCTCTGGAACCGCTCCTGCACGGCGGCGGCCAGGAGCGTGGGCGGCGGTCCGGCACCGTCGACGTCGCGGGAGCGGTGGGCCTGGCGACGGCACTGGATCTCGCCGAGCGGGAGCGCGAAGACACCGCGACCCGGGTGGAGGCCGCGACGGCGCGTTTCATCGCCGAGGTGCAGCGCCGCGTGCCCGTGGCCGCACTCACGGGGCATCCCACGCAGCGGCTCCCCGCGACGGCGAGCTTCACGATCGCCGGCTGTGAGCGGCGAGGCGGTGCTGCTGGAGCTGGAGCGCCGCGGGGTGATCTCGTCCAGCGGCTCCGCCTGCGCCGCCGGCAGCGACGAGCCCTCCCCCGTGCTGCTCGCGTGCGGCATCGCCCCGGAGGTCGCCCAGACGGCCGTGCGCTTTACCTTCGGGCGCTCGGCCCTCCCTGCGGACGCTCCGGAGCGCCTCGCCGCACTCGTCGCGGAAGCGGTCGACGCGGTCCGCGGCTGACGGACGGCCCTAGACTCGGCGGAGTGACCGCCCCCGCCCCGATCGTGACGCTGATCGTGCCCGGACGCGACATCGCCGCGTTCGCCCCCTCCGCCCTCGACTCCCTCCGTGCGCAGACGGACGAGCGGTGGCGTGCGATCCTCATCGACGACGGCTCCACCGACGACACGGGAGCGATCTTCGCCGACGCCGCCGCGACGGATCCCCGCTTCACCCTGATCCGGCATGAGGCTTCCGTCGGGCTCGGCGCCGCGCGCAATGTCGGCCTCGCGCGGGTCGACACGCCCTTCACGGGCTTCCTCGATGCGGATGACGAGCTGATGCCGGACGCCCTCTCGACGCTCGTGGGCACGCTCGAACGCACGGAGAGCGACTTCGCCGCCGGTGCCTACGTGCGGCTGCGTCCCCAGGGGCGAGGGTACGTGCCCGGCCGCGTACAGCCGTGGGTGGCCGCGGCGACCTCTCCTCGCCGTCTCGGCACCACCCTCGCGGAGCATCCGCAGGCTGTGTCGAACATCGTCGCATGGTCCAAGGTGAGCCGCACCGAGATGTGGTCCGACCTGCGGTTCCCCGAGGGTGTCGCCTACGAGGACCAGGTCGTCGCGCAGACGATGTACACCCGGGCGCGCGCCTTCGACGTGCTGCCTGACGTCGTGGTGCGCTGGCGCGTCCGAGCGGACGGCACCTCGATCACCCAGGGCAAGGCGCAGCTCCCCGTGCTCCGCGACTACCTCGCTGCGCTCCGCGGCGGCATCCGTGTGCTGCAGGCGGCGGGCGCGCACGCCGCCGTGACCGCTCGACTCGACCTCATCCTCGCGATGGACGTCGCTCCGCTCCGGGAGATCGCGGACACGCACCCGGATCCCGCCTACGCGGCGGAGGTGTCCGCGTTCCTGGCCGAACTGCGCGCCCTTCCCGAATTCGCCGACGCCCGCCCCGACCCCACCCTCGCCGACGCCCTCGCGTGGTGAGCCCCGCCGGAAGGACCCCCGCATGACCGACTACCTCTCCTCGCTCTTCGCGCTCGACGGCCGCACCGCGGTCGTGACCGGCGGCAGCTCGGGCATCGGCCGCGGCATCGCGACGGCGCTCGCCCGGGCCGGCGCGGCCACGGTGATCGTCGCCCGCGGCGCGGAGCGCATCGCGGAGACCGTCGAGGAGCTGAACGCGCAGGGGTGCCGGGCCGCGGGCGTCGTCGGCGATCTGGGCTCCCGCGACGGCATCCACGCGGTCGCGGAGGCCGCTGCCGTCCCCTTCGGCGAGCCGGACATCCTCGTCAACTCCGCCGGCATCAACATCCGTCCGCCCTACGCCGAGATCACCGAGGCGGACTGGGACGCGACGATGACCGTCAACGCGCTCGCCCCGTTCCTTCTCGGTCAGCGCTGGGCGCAGGGCATGGCTGCGCGCGGGTACGGGCGGCTCATCCACATCAGCTCGCAGCAGGCGCACCGGGCATTCGTGGGCAGCGGGGTGTACGGCGCCTCCAAGGGCGCGGTCGAGTCGCTCATGCGCTCGGAGGCCGAGGCCTGGGGTGGTACCGGTGTGACGAGCAACACCCTCGTCCCGGGATTCGTCCTCACTCCCCTGAACGCCCGCCTGCAGGAGGATCCCGCCACGATCGCGGCCCTCGCGGCCCGGACGATGGTCGGACGCAACGGCCTCCCGGAGGACTTCGCCGCGGCCGCGGTCTTCCTCGCGGGTCCCGGCTCGGCGTATGTCACCGGCCAGTCGCTGTTCGTCGACGGCGGGCTCTCCGTCCACTGACCCGCGAAGCCGTCAGCCGTCGGTCGGGCGCGGTCGGGCGTCGGCGCTGGATGCCGTCGGCAGCGGTACGCCGGTCGTGAGCGCCACGACGGCGTCGGCCGCCGCGGAGTCCTCCGGCTCGCGGTCCGCACGGCGCCCGGCGAGCGGAGCATCGACGCCCTCCTCGACACCGCCACGGATCGCGGCCTCCTCCTCGGCTTCTGCTTCGATCTCGGCGTTCAGCACACGCGACGCGGCCACCTGCTGTGCCGCCAGCTCGGCGTAGAGGCCGCCCTGCGCGAGGAGCTCCGCGTGGGTGCCGGACTCCACGATGCGACCGGCCTCCAGCACATGGATGACGTCCGCCCCCATGACCGTCGAGAGGCGGTGCGCGATCGACAGGGTCGTGCGCCCCTTGGCCGCCTCGTCGAGGGCTTCCTGCACCACGCGCTCGGACACGGTGTCCAGGGCGGAGGTCGCCTCGTCGAGCAGGAGCACCGGCGGGTCCTTCAGGAGCACGCGGGCGATCGCGATCCGCTGTTTCTCTCCGCCGGAGAGCCGGTATCCGCGCTCCCCCACGACGGTGTCGTAGCCCTTCTCGAAGCCCGCGATGATGTGGTGGATGTTGGCCGCGGTGCAGGCGGCGACCAGTTCCTCGTCGGTCGCATCGGGCTTTGCATAGCGGAGGTTCTCCCGGATCGTCGCGTGGAACAGGTAGGTCTCCTGGGAGACGATGCCCACGTCGTCGATGATCGACTCCTGCGTGAGCGTGCGCACGTCCGCCCCTGCGAACAGCACCGCGCCGCCCTTGGCCTCGTACAGCCGTGGGGCGAGATAGAGGATCGTGGTCTTGCCGGCGCCGGACGGGCCGACGAAGGCGACGTGCTGCCCGGGCTCGGCCACGAACGAGACCCCGTGCAGCGTGGGGCGCGAGTCGGCCGCGGCATCCGGATAGCGGAACACGACGTCCTGGAACTCGACGCGTCCGCGCGGCCCAGGGGCCTGCGCGACGGTGACCGCGTCGGGGGCGTCGGTGATCTCCGGTACGAGGTCGAGGTACTCGAAGATGCGGGCGAACAGCGCGGACGAGGTCTGCAGATCGAGCGAGACCCGCATGAGCCCCATGAGCGGCATGAGCAGCCGCGCCTGGACCGTCGTGAAGGCCACGATCGTACCCGCGGTGATCGCTCCCGTCCCGCCCGCGATGAGGTAGCCGGACACCAGATAGATGACGGCCGGCACGCTCGCCATGATGACCTGCACGACCGCGAAGAAGCCCTGGCCGCTCATGGCCCGGCGCACCTGCAGGCGCACCTGGTTGCGGTTCTCCTGCTGGTAGCGCTCGGACTCGGTGCGCTGGCGGTTGAACGCCTTGGACAGCAGCATGCCCGAGACGCTCAGGGTCTCCTGGGTGATGGAGGTCAACTCGGACAGCGACTCCTGGGTCTCCCCCGCGATGCGCGCCCGCACCTGCCCCACGCGTCGCTGCACGAGCACGAGGAAGGGCATCAGCACGACCGCGATGAGGGTGAGGCGCCAGTCGATGAGGATCATCGCGACGAGGGAGGCGATCACCGTGACGGCGTTGCCGAGGATGCTGGTGACGGTGTTCGTCAGCACGCCGGAGACACCGCCGACGTCGTTCTGCAGCCGGGACTGGATCACCCCGGTCTTCGTCCGGGTGAAGAAGCCGAGCTCCATCGCCTGCAGGTGCTCGAACAGCCGCACCCGGAGATCGCCCGTGACGCTGTTGCCGACCGTCGCCGTGAGCCAGGTCTGCGCGACGCCGAGGACCGCCGAGAAGAGGAAGAGGCCGACCATCGCCCCGACGAGCACGCCGAGCAGGGAGAGGTGGGGGCCGCCGCCGTCGACGGGGAACAGGGCGTCGTCGAAGATGCGCTGCACGAGGAGCGGCGGGATGACCGCGATACCCGCGCCGAGGACCACGAGGACACCGGTGAAGAGGATGCGCCACCGGTAGGCGCTGAACAGAGCGACGACCCGGGTGCCGAGCCCGTCGATCTTCGGGGCCTCCGCGTTGAGCCGACGCTGGGCGTCCTCGTCCACGCCGCGGAAACCGCCCCGCGGACCACCGCCCATCCCGCCCATGCTCATGGCGCCAGCGTACTCAGGACGGCGGACACCGCGGGCCGTCGTCTCCGCTCAGGGCGGATATCGCAGGGATCGGAATGAATGTCCCACCGACCCGTTACGCTGAATGACTCTCGCGAACTCTCGCACATCTCTTTTTCTTCCGATGCCCTGGAGGCCGCCCATGTCTGCCGTCGATACCGGCTCCATCACGACGCCCCCCGCATCGCACGGGGAGATCCCGCGCAAGGACATGCGGGTCATCTGGCTGCTGCTCGTCGCCGCCTTCGTCGCCATCCTCAACGAGACGACGATGGGCATCGCGATCCCGCACCTGAACACCGATCTCGGCATCCCGCCCGAGCTCGGCCAGTGGCTGACGAGCGCGTTCATGCTCACGATGGCGGTGGTCATCCCGACCACCGGCTTCATCCTGCAGCGCTTCACGACGCGGCAGGTCTTCATCGCTGCGATGACCGCGTTCTCGATCGGGACGCTCGTGGCTTTCGTCGCACCCGGCTTCTCGGTGCTGCTCGTGGGCCGCGTGATCCAGGCCGCCGGCACGGGGATCATGATGCCGCTGCTGATGACGACGATCATGAACGTCGTGCCCGCGCAGTCCCGCGGTCGCATGATGGGCCGCGTCGGTCTCGTCATCTCGCTCGCGCCCGCGATCGGCCCGACGCTCGCGGGGGCCGTGCTCGACGCGTTCAACTGGCGCGCGCTGTTCGCCATCGTGCTGCCCATCGCCCTGATCTCGCTCGCCATGGGCGCGAAGTGGATGACCAACCTCGGCGAGACCCGCAAGGCTCCGCTCGACGTGCTGTCCATCCCGCTCGCGGCGCTCGGCTTCGGCGGCATCGTCTTCGGCCTCAGCCAGTTCGGCGGCGAGGGCGGATCGGGCGGCACGACCGGCGTCATCGCTCTGGTCGTCGGCGCCGTCTCGCTCGCCCTGTTCGTCTGGCGTCAGATCGTGCTGCAGCGCGTCGACGACGCCCTGCTCGACCTGCGCGTGTTCCGCTCGGCGAACTTCTCGCTGGCCGTCATCATCATGACGATCCTGGCGTTGTCGATGTTCGGCACCCTGACGCTGCTGCCGCAGTACCTGCAGAACGTGGCCGGACTGACCGCGCTGGAGTCGGGCCTCATCTTGCTCCCCGGTTCGGTGCTGATGGGCCTGCTCGGTCCGATCATGGGCCGTGTCTACGACGCGAAGGGCACCCGTCCGCTGCTCATCCCCGGGACGATCCTCGTCTCGGCGGCGCTGTTCTTCTATTCGACGGTCGGAGAGCACACCGTGTGGTGGCTGCTGATCATCGTGCAGGCGGCCATGTCGGTCGGCCTCGCGATGTCGTTCACGCCGCTGTTCTCCTCGTCGCTCGGGTCGTTGCACCGCTCGCTGTACTCGCACGGCTCGGCGGTGCTCAACACGCTGCAGCAGGTCGGCGGGGCGGCCGGCGTCGCCCTGCTCACGGTCACGTACTCGGCGATCCTGCACGCCGGCGAGGACGAGGGCCTGTCGCGGGCCGTGGCCGGTGCCCCCGGAGCGCGGACGGCCTTCCTCATCGCGGCGATCATCTCGCTCGCGGCGGTCGCGCTCAGCCCGCTGGTGCGCAAGCCCGCCGACGACATCGGCGACGCGGCGCACGGCGGTCACTGACCGCGCAGCCACACCGACGGCGTCTGCCGCTCACCGCTCCTTGGGGGCGGGGATGTGGCAGACGCCGTTGCTGCAGTAGCCGGCGGCATCGCCCTCGAGCAGCTCGATCGCACCCGGCAGCGGCTGCAGCCCGAGCGGCGCGTCCTGCCCGGTGTTCTCCTGCTTCGATTCGGTCATCCCTCGATCGTACGCCTGCCAGGAGCACCGGGCGCCGCACGCTCTTCTCTGCGGCCTAGAGCGGCGTATCGTTCCCGGCGAGGGGTGCGCACCCTCGCCGCGCGCCCCGGAGCCGAGGAGGCGCCATGATCATCCACCCTCCCGAACGGGCCACCGCGACCGGCCACGTCGCCGCGATGTACGAGAGCGACCTCGCCGACGACGGCATCGTGTTCGCTCACACCAAGGCCATGGCCGTGAACCCCGACGCCCACGCCGCCTTCGAAGCCCTCGTCCGCGCGGTCGTCCCGTCGATCGGCGTGCCGATCTACGAGGCCGCGACCCTGGGGGCGGCGCGGGCCATCGGATCCGCGCACTGTCTGCTCGCCCACGGCCGCCGCTCCCTGCGCGCCGGCGTCGTCGACGAGGAAGGACTCGCCGCCTTCGCCGCGGGAGACGACCGCGGTTTCACGGAGCAGGAGCAGGCCGTGATCCGCTTCGCCACGCGGCTGTCGACCGATCCGGGGGCGATGACCGACGCCGATGCGCAGGAGCTGCGAGACCAGGGGTTCAGCGACCGGCAGATCGTGGACATCACCCTGGCGGCGGCGGCGCGCAACTACTTCAGCAGGGCTCTTCTCGCGCTGGCCGTGCCCGTCGAGGACGTCCCGGGGCTGGACCCGGCGCTCACCGCGGCTCTCACGCGGACCACCGGGGCCCCGCCGCCAGGCGATCGATAGGCCGTTCCGCCTAATCTGGACGGATGCTCCGACGATTCCTCGCCCGCGTGTACTGGGCCGTCAGCCGGTGGACCCTCGTCGCCGACGCCGCGCCGACGCGACCGACCGTCCTGATCGGCGCCCCGCACACCTCGAACTGGGATTTCGTGCTCATGCTCGCGATCGCGTGGCGCCTCGGCATCGACGTGCACTGGCTGGGCAAGAAGAGCCTGTTCCGCGGCTGGCGGGGGCCGATCATGCGCGGGCTCGGGGGCATCGCCGTCGACCGGGCGGATCCGGCGCGCGTCGTCGGCGAGGTCGTGGACCAGGTGCATGCCGGGACGGTGTTCGGCCTCGTCGTCACCCCCGACGGCACACGGGGCGGCAACGAGTACTGGAAGAGCGGCTTCTACCGGATCGCGCGAGCCACCGGCATGCCGGTCACTCTCGGCTTCGTCGACCGCCACACGATGACGACGGGCCTCGGGCCGACGATCGACCTCACGGGCGACGTGGCCGCCGACATGGACCGGATCCGCGCGTTCTACGCCGACAAGCACGGCGTGCGCCCCGAACGTCGCACGGAGCCGCGGCTGCGCGAGGAGACCGCCGAGCAGCCGGAGGGCTGACGTCTCAGTCCTCGTCGGGTGCGTGGTCCCGGGCGTACGCGAGGTCGTCGTCGGACAGCGACTCGATCATCCCCACCACCGCTCCGGTGATCTCCCGGATCTCCTCCCGGACGTCCTCGTCGAGATGCCGCGACCCGCTGTCGATGACCGCGCGACGCGCATCGTCGGACAGCTCGGGCCACCATTCGTCGATCGGGGGAAGGGTCATCTCGGGTCCTTTCCTGAGGCCTGTCCATCCGGCAGCGCAAGGTTCTGGACAGCGCCGGATCGTGCCCACGAGACTATCGCCATGACAGCAGAATCCCGTGGCGGCGCCGACGAGCGCGACGACCGCGATGACGGCCGCGACGAGACCCCGAACGAGCGCGCGGACCGCAACTGGGAGGAGCTGCTGCAGGAACTGCGGGTGATGCAGACCGGCACGCAGATCCTCACCGGCTTCCTCCTCGCGGTGGCGTTCCAGCCGCGCTTCACCGATATGGACGAATTCCAGCGCGACCTGTATGTCGTGCTCGTGGCACTCGCGGCGGTCGCCACCATCCTCGCCCTCGCCCCCGTCGGCATCCATCGTGCCCTGTTCGGCAGCCGGCTGAAGCCTGAGCTCGTCCGGACGGCGGCGCGCCTGGTGAAGATCGACCTCTTCGTGATCGGCGCCCTCACGATCGGGGTCACGACGCTCATCGTGGACTTCACGGTCAGCCGCACCGCCGGGATCGTCGCGCTGATCGCCTCGCTCCTGCTCGTGGTCGGGCTGTGGATGGCGCTGCCCGGCCTGCTGCGGCGAGCCCGCGCGCGGGTCGGAGCAGACGAAGGACCGCCGCCCTCGTCGGCATGAGCGCGACGGGGGCGGCGGTCGGACAGCGGGCTGATCAGCGGCCGGCGGGCTGCGGTTCTCCGCGCTCACCATCCACGCGAACTGCTCCAGGCGCTCGATGACGGCGTGCAGCAGATCCGCGGACGTGGGGTCTTCCTCGTCGACGGCGTCATGCACATCGCGCATCGTCCCGACTGCGGCTTCGAGGCGCGCGGTGACGAGGTCGATGGTCTCCGTCGTCGACACCTCACCGGTCGGGAACTCGGGGAGCGTCGTCGTCTTCGCGATCGTGGCGCTGCGCCCGTCAGGCACGGCGTGCAGGGCGCGCATGCGCTCCGCGATGGTGTCGCTGAACGTCCGGGCGTCCTCGATGATTTCGTCGAGCTGACGGTGGGTGTCGCGGAAGTTCCGTCCGACG
>NZ_JBFLUM010000078.1:0-7901 GCF_050470785.1 Microbacterium sp. NRRL B-14842
GAGTGGTGCACGCCGAGCCCATGCCGCCGGTATCCCTGTCCCCGAGGACCTCGTCCCCGATGAGGACCGGGTGCCGGGCCTCGCCGGCGGTGCACGGCGCATGCTGAGCGAGCGCGCCGCGGACATCCGCCACGTCGACTCCCCGCTCTATCTGCCGAACGATGATGAGAGGGTTCCGCGGCAGGCGGTGTGGATGCGGCTGCGTGCCCCGCTCCCTAACGACCAGCGGCTGCATCGGGCCGCGCTCGCCTACCTCAGCGACATGACGATCCAGGAGTCGATCCTGCGCGCTCACGGAGTGTCATGGTCGCTGCCGGGTTGAAGGTCGCGAGCCTGGACCACGCGATGTGGTGGCATCGTCCGGCCCGCGTGGACGAATGGCTCCTCTACGTGCAGGGAGTCGCCGAGCGCCCGGGGCGGTCGCGGTCTGGCCACGGGGCGGGTGTACACCCGTGAGGGCGCGCTGGTCGCGAGCGTCGCGCAGGAGATCATGATTCGCGTCCCGGAGGATCACTGACCTTGCGCTCAGCGGTGGGCGTACTCATGGATGGGGCCGACGTACGGCTCCCATGCCTCGCGCATCTCCGCGGTCAGCCGCGTCGGCCGCCCCCCCGGTCCCCGCGTCGACGAGCACGATGACGGCCTGGACCGCGCGTAGAGTTCACGCGGCTCGGCGGCCGGGTCATTGTGCACCTCGTAGCAGACCTCGACGCTCGAGCCACCGAGCTTCCCGAACCACATCTGCACCTCCAACGGGCCGGCGCTGATACGGCACCGGAGCGAGGTACTCGATCTCCTGCCGCGCGATGAGCGTCAGGATGCCTTCCTCGATCCCGGAGTCGAGGACGGCCGTGGACGGCGCCTGCTCGCCGGGTCCCGCCCGCCAGAACGCGCGGACGCGCGCCTCCTCGAGCAGCTTCAGCATCGAGGTGTTGTTGACATTGTTGAACGCATCCTGATCGCCCCAGCGGAGCTGGATCGGGGATGTGCAGGCGCGGGAACCCGGCGAGTCGGTGCTCATGACCGGCTCAGTCGCGCGTGAGCTTGCGGTGGGTCGAGCGGGTGGGGCTTGGCCGCGTCCGGCCCGAGGCGCTCGATCTTGTTCTGCTCGTAGGCCTCGAAGTTGCCCTCGAACCAGTACCACTGGTCGGGCTTCTCGTCCGTGCCCTCGTACGCGAGGATGTGCGTCGCGATCCGGTCGATGGAACCACCGGTCGTGGGTGATGACCACGGCGCAGCCGGGGAACTCGAGCAGCGCGTTCTCCAGGGAGCTCAGGGTCTCGACGTCGAGGTCGTGGTCGGCTCGTCGAGGAGGAGCAGGTTGCCGCCCTCCTTGAGGGTGAGCGCGAGGTTCAGACGGTTGCGCTCACCACCGGAGAGCACGCCGGCCTCTTCTGCTGGTCCGGACCCTTGAACCCGAACTTGGACACGTAGGCACGGGACGGGATCTCGGTCTTGCCGACGTGATGAAGTCGAGTCCGTCGGACACGACCTCCCACAGGGTCTTGTTCGGGTCGATCGACGAACGCGATCTGGTCGACGTAGCTGATCTTGACGGTCTCGCCGATCTTCAGGTCTCGCCGTCCAGGGGCTCGAGACCGACGATGGTCTTGAACAGGGTCGTCTTTCCGACGCCGTTCGGACCGATGACGCCGACGATGCCGTTCGGCGGGAGGCTGAAGCTCAGGCCGTCGATGAGCGAGCGCCCGTCGAAGCCCTTCTTGAGGTTCTTCGCCTCGATCACACGTTGCCGAGTCGAGGACCGGCAGGGATCTGGATTTCCTCGAAGTCCAGCGTCCTCGTCCGCTCCGCCTCGGCCGCCATCTCCCTCGTACCGGGCGAGACGGGCCTTCGACTTGGTCTGGCGGCCCTTCGCGCTGGAGCGGACCCAGTCGAGCTCGTCCTTGAGGCGCTTCGCGAGCTTGGCGTCCTTCTTGCCCTGGATGTCGAGGCGCTCGGCCTTCTTCTCCCAGGTACGTCGAGTAGTAGCCCTCGTAGCCGATGAGGCGACCGCGGTCGACCTCGGCGATCCACTCGGCCACGTGGTCGAGGAAGTACCGGTCGTGGGTGATCGCGATCACGCGCCCTTGTACGACTGGAGGTGCTGCTCGAGCCAGAGCACGCTCTCCGCGTCGAGGTGGTTGGTGGGCTCGTCGAGGAGCAGCAGGTCGGGCTTCTGCAGCAGCAGCTTGGCCAGCGCCACACGGCGCTTTCTCGCCACCGGAGAGCGGAGCGATGGCCGCGTCCGCCGGGCGGGGTGCGCAGGGCGTCCATCGCCTGCTCGAGCTGGGAATCGAGGTCCCAGCCGTCCGCCGCGTCGATCTCCTCCTGCAGCGTACCCATCTCCGGCGAGCAGCGCATCGAAGTCGGCGTCCGGGTCGGCCATCAGCGCGGAGATCTCGTTGAACCGTCGACCTTGCCTTGATGGCGATGCCGTCCTGGATGTTCTCCAGGACCGTCTTCGACTCGTCGAGCTCGGGCTCCTGCATGAGGATGCCCACGGAGTAGCCCGGCGAGAGCTTGGCTTCACCGTTGGAGGGCGTGTCGAGCCCCGCCATGTTCTTGAGGATCGTCGACTTTCCGGCGCCGTTGGGGCCGACCATGCCGATCTTCGCGCCACGGCAGGAACGCCATCGTGACGTCGTCCAGGATGAGCTTCTCACCCACCGCCTTGCGGGCACGAACCATGGAGTAGATGTACTCAGCCACCGAAAACCGCTCCTTCTGTTGGCGTCGAAGATCGACACTCCAGCCTACCGGCCGTGAGCGGGCTTATCTGTGTACGCGGGTCACCAGTCGATCGGCCGCGTCTACGCCCACCAGACAGCGCCCGCCGGCGAGCTGTGGCAATGACGGTGGTCACGACGGCGCCGGTGGAGGGGCCCGACCTGCCCGATCAGGCACTCCTCCTCGCCCCAGCGGACCGAGAACTGGATGCTCTCCGCCGGGTTCCCGACCGTGGACTGGTCCGGCGTGAGCTGCATGGCGTCCCGATCGAATCCCGCCGCGACGAGACCGTCGACGTATGCCCGCCCCTCCGCACGCGCTCCGTGCCCCCACACCTGTTCGGCCACTGCGGTGAACACGGGAAGGTTGTCTGCGGCGCTCCCGCCCGGCACCAGAGCAGGCGCGGCCGGCGGTGTCGGCGTGGCACTGGCCGTCCCGGTCGGGGTCCGCGTCACCTCCGGCTCCGGGGCGCATCCGGCGAGGACGGCTGCCGAGAGACCGGCGACGAGCACGAGCGCCGCAGCGCGGGAGTTCAGGACCGATCGGAGCACGAGCAGAGTCTAGGCCGCCTCGCTCTCACCGCCGGCTGTTCCCACGCGTCGCGCCCTTCCTCATCGGTCGTCGGGACGTCCCCGCTCTCCTCCGCATCCGTGGGAGACGGACGGGTGCTCGGTCGGTACGCGGTGGTCCCCCCACCGCAGATCGTGTCCGATCGTGTCGGCGTCGATGTCGACCGCTCGTCCCCTGCTTGCCATTGCTCTCCCACGGTCGTACGCGCAGTCGTCCCGAGACGATGACGCTGTCGCCGACCCTGAGCGATGCGCGCGCATGCTCCGCGAGCTGGCGGAAGGCGGCGATCGAGAACCAGTTGGTCCCCGCATCCACCCACGAGCCGCTCGCTGCGTCGAAGCGACGGTGCGTGCTCGCCAGCCGGAAGTTCGTGACGGGCACCCCCGCACTCGTCCGCCCCGGGGTGGGCTCCGTCGCGACTCTCCCCACGATGGTCACGGTAGTCGATCATGCGTTCGTCCTCTCGCTGCGGCTCAGCGGCCGGATGCCCTCCAGCGTGCACCTCGCGGAGCAGGTTGCAGGGGCACGATCGCGCGATCTGTGGGACGGGCTAAGGCAACCGTCATCCGTGCAGAAGAAGCCAGGTCACCGCCGGATATCGATGCGCGGGCCAATGTCGGTGGTCGGTCGTATGTTCGAACCATGGAAGGAGAGACCATGACCGCCACCACCACCGCTTCGATCCCTGCTCCCGGAATCCCCCTCGTGGCCCCGCCGCTCGCGTCCCGGCGAGAGCACCTCGTCCGTGCCGCCGATCACCTGTGGAGCGTACAGGACAGCCGCGAGCACGTCCTCGGCCACCTGCGCGTGGTGGCCGATCCCCTCGGCCTCCGGTACCGGGCGGAGCGGCTCCATCTGGCGACGGGTGACTTCCGGCTGATCGGCGAGTTCTGGCGCGCGGACGACGCCGTCGACGCGCTGCGACACTGCTGACCTCCGGTCGACGTGACCGGCGATCACTGGCGCCCCGGCAGGATTCGAACCTGCGACCAAGAGATAGAAGGCTCCCTGCTCTATCCCCTGAGCTACGGAGGCGGACATCTCTACCGTACCGCGCTCCCCCGGCGGATGTCGGGGCCGTCGATAGGATGGCGACATGGTGACTGCTTCCGAGAACGACCGCCTCGTCTGGATCGACTGTGAGATGACGGGACTCGATCTCGCCATCGATGAACTGGTCGAGATCGCGGTGGTGGTCACCGACTTCGAGCTGCGTCCGCTCGACCCCGGCTTCCAGGTCGTCATCCGTCCGAGCGCGGGACGCCCTCGCGCACATGAACGACTTCGTCACCGCGATGCACGAGACCTCCGGGCTCATCGAGGAGATCCCGCAGGGGATCAGCCTCGAGGAGGCGGAGGAACAGACGCTGGCCTAATCCGCCGCTTCGTCCCGCTGGAGCGCCGCGCGCCTCTCGCCGGCAACACGATCGGCACCGACCGATGTTCCTCGCGAAGTACATGCCACAGGTCGACCAGTGGCTGCACTACCGGAACGTCGACGTCTCCAGCATCAAGGAGCTTTCCCGCCGCTGGTACCGCGGGTGTTCTTCCAGGCACCTGCCAAGGACGGCGGGCACCCGCGCGCTGGCGGACATCCTCGAGTCGATCCGCGAGCTGCGTTACTACCGCGAAGCCGTCTTCGTCGACGAACCGGGACCTTCCAGCGATGATGCGAAGGAGATCGCCGCCCGCACGGTGTCGGAGTTCACCTCGAACATGTAATAGACTCGTGGGGTTGCCTGTTTCGGCGGGCGCATGGTGGGTATAGCTCAGCTGGTAGAGCGCCTGGTTGTGGTCCAGGAGGTCGCGGGTTCAAGCCCCGTTACTCACCCCAGCTCGAAGAGGCTCGGACCGTTCGGTCCGAGCCTCTTCGCCTTTCGGCCGGTCCGGCCCCGTGGTCGCGCGGCCCTAGACTGTCCTGGTGTCACTGGCGGTCTGGTTCTCCCTTCTCACCGCATCCGTGGTGATCAGCTTCACGCCGGGAGCCGGCGCCGATCAACACGATGTCCAACTCCCTCACCCAGGGCTGGAAGCGCTCGATCTGGGGCATCATCGGCCAACAGATCGCGCTCATCGTCCATGTGGTGATCGTCGCCGCTGGAGTCGGGCTCCTCGTCTCACGCTCGGATCTCCTGTTCAACGTCATCCGGTACGCCGGCGCCGCCTACCTCGTCTACTCGGGATCCGGTTGATCCTGACCCGGCCCGCGCCGGCACTCGACGACGCGCCGGATCCTGTGGACGTCCGGGAGAGCCACTGGTCGATGATGCGCCGCGGGTTCTGGGTGAACTGCTGAACCCGAAGGCGATCGTGTTCTTCCTCGCGTTCATCCCGCAGTTCATCCGACTGGACCAGCCACCGCTCCCCCAGTACCTGGCACTCGTCGCGACGGTCGTGGTCGTCGATGTCCTGGTGATGTGGGGTTCTTCGCCACAGCGGCGCGTCCCTTCCGGCGTCTCACGCGCTCCCCGCAGGGACAGCGGATCCTCAACACGGTGTTCGGAACCCTCTTCATCGGCGTGGCAGCCCTCCTCGTCCTTCTGCACTGAGCACCCGGCCGTCGCCGTAGGCTGGAGGGGATGGACATGGACGCCGCGGCCTTCGAGGCCCTCGTGATCGACGAGCTCGACCAGCTGCCCGATGAGATGGTCGAGCAGCTCGAGAACGTCGTCTTCGTCGTGGAGGACCGTCCGGAGGACGGCGGCCTCGACCTGCTCGGCCTGTACGACGCCTGGCGCTGACGGAGCGCACGCAATACGGATGGGCGAAGCTCCCCGACCGCAATCATCGTCTACCGGGAGCCGCACCTCGCACAGTGCGACGACATCGACCAACTCCGTGACGAGGATTCACCACCACGCTCGTCCATGAGATCGCGCACTTCCACGGCATCGACGACGCGCAGTTGCATGAGCTCGGGTGGGCATGACCATGTCGACCGCTCTTCCCGAGGTCGAGGAGACCACTGACCTGTTCGCTGCTCCGCTGGAGCCCTGGGAGGTCGTCGTATGGAACGACCCCGTGAATCTGATGAGCTACGTCGTGCGCGTCTTCCCGCACCTACTTCGGCTACACGACCGAACACGCCACCCGCCTCATGCTCGCCGTTCATCACGACGGCCACGCGATCGTCGCCACCGGCCCGCGAGAGACCATGGAGGTGCACGCTCAGGCGATGCACGACTACGGACTCTGGGCGACCGTCAGGAAGGCCGCATGAACACCACGCCGATCACCGTCTCCGTCGCCACGATCGAGGGGATGCACCTGGCCCGACTCGTCGATGACTTCATGGAGGTGCTGCGGGACTCCGAACAGGACGACCCGGGGGTGGCCCGGCTGACCCCGAACGCCTACCCGGACGACGACGATGCGTCGTGCCGCATTCGCCTCCGCCACGCGCGCGGACCTCCTCGACCGGCGGTTGCACGACGCCCGCACGGTTCGCGCATCGCTGCAGATGTTCGACCCCGACGCCGAGGTGACCGATGCCGACGCCCGGATCCCCCGCGATGTCGTGGTGCGCCGTGACCACGTGGACTCCTGGCTGCGCACCCTCACCGCCATCCGCCTCGTGATCGCGACGCGCCTCGGCATCACCGACGACGAGCCCGACGTCGGGGGGCGATGGTATCAAGCGGTGTACGGACTGGCTGGGATACCGCCTCGAGCTCCTCATCGAAGCCGTGGATGAGAGCGACGCCGACGCACTCCGCTGAGTGAGCTCAGGGAACCTCGACGACTCGGGTGGCGAGTTCGCGGGGGTGGTCCCGCTCGACGTGACGGCGCTCCTGCGCCGCCCAGCGGTCCCAGTGCGGGCGGTAGGTGTCTCCGTCCCGGGCAAGCGCCCGTGACTTGCGTGACTGTTCCCCGGATTCCACCCAGACGCGGACATCCGCCAGCCGTGCCGTGGACGGACGCAGGATCCCGCTGGCCCTCGACGATGACCCCGAGTGCGGGATCCACAGCGTGGGTCTCCGCCTCCTCGCCGCGTTCCCAATCCCAGCGACGCCAGGCGCCGAGCAGGCCGCGTCCGTGCGGGCGGAGGATGCCCTCCAGCGCCTTCTCCGCGCCCCCGTCGAGTCCGTCCCAGCCCGGGTACAGCGAATCCAGCGCGATGACCTGCACGCGGCCGGCAACCGGCCAGGCATGTGCCACACGCGCAGCCAGAGAGGTCTTGCCGGCGCCGCTTCCACCGTCGATGATCACGACAGGATTGGACGCCGCGATGTGCGCGGACGTCCTCGACGATCAGTGTCGCGGCGCGCGAGAGAGCAGCTGCGACCGCGTCGTCACTTCTTGAGGGCACGGATGATGCGCGTGGAGTGCCCGACCTGTGACCCAGACCGAAGGGCACGGCCACGACCAGGAGGCGTCACGATGTTCGGCTCGAAGCGCAGTCCCTCTTCGCGACGGACATAGACACCGACCGGGACCGACACGACGCCGCCCCCCGCCGCCTTCTCCTCCGTCGCCGCTGGCGCCGCCGAAGCCCGCGTAGGTGAACGCCACCGGAGTGACGGTGACCCGTCGATCTCCTGCGGCTCCCCGTATGCGCTCTTCACGCCGAAGGACGCGACCTGATTCCCGAGTTCCAGTGCAAT
>NZ_JBFLUM010000079.1:0-13213 GCF_050470785.1 Microbacterium sp. NRRL B-14842
CGGGGTGCCGGGCCTCGCCGGCGGTGCACGGCGCATGCTGAGCGAGCGCGCCGCGGACATCCGCCACGTCGACTCCCCGCTCTCTATCTGCCGAACGATGATGAGAGGGTTCCGCGGCAGGCGGTGTGGATGCGGCTGCGTGCCCCGCTCCCTAACGACCAGCGGCTGCATCGGCCGCGCTCGCCTACCTCAGCGACATGACGATCCAGGAGTCGATCCTGCGCGCTCACGGAGTGTCATGGTCGCTGCCCCGGGTTGAAGGTCGCGAGCCTGGACCACGCGATGTGGTGGCATCGTCCGGCCCGCGTGGACGAATGGCTCCTCTACGTGCAGGAGTCGCCGAGCGCCCGGGGCGGTCGCGGTCTGGCCACGGGGCGGGTGTACACCCGTGAGGGCGCGCTGGTCGCGAGCGTCGCGCAGGAGATCATGATTCGCGTCCCGGAGGATCACTGACCTGCGCTCAGCGGTGGGCGTACTCGATGGAGGGGCCGACGTACGGCTCCCATGCCTCGCGCATCTCCGCGGTCAGCCGCGTCGGCCGCCCGGTCCCCGCGTCGACGAGCACGATGACGGCCGTGGACCGCGCGTAGAGTTCACGCGGCTCGGCGGCCGGGTCATTGTGCACCTCGTAGCAGACCTCGACGCTCGAGCCACCGAGCTTCCCGAACCACATCTGCACCTCCAACGGGCGGCGCTGATACGGCACCGGAGCGAGGTACTCGATCTCCTGCCGCGCGATGAGCGTCAGGATGCCTTCCTCGATCCCGGAGTCGAGGACGGCCGTGGACGGCGCCTGCTCGCCGGGTCCCGCCCGCCAGAACGCGCGGACGCGCGCCCTCCTCGAGCAGCTTCAGCAGCATCGAGGTGTTGTTGACATGGTTGAACGCATCCAGATCGCCCCAGCGGAGCTGGATCGGGATGTGCAGGCGGGAACCCGGCGAGTCGGGTGCTCATGACCGGCTCAGTCGCGCGTGAGCTTGCGGTGGGTCGAAGCGGTGGGGCTTGGGGCCGTCCGGCCCGAGGCGCTCGATCTTGTTCTGCTCGTAGGCCTCGAAGTTGCCCTCGAACCAGTACCACTGGTCGGGCTTCTCGTCGTGCCCTCGTACGCGAGGATGTGCGTCGCGATCCGGTCGAGGAACCACCGGTCGTGGGTGATGACCACGGCGCAGCCCGGGGAACTCGAGCAGCGCGTTCTCCAGGGAGCTCAGGGTCTCGACGTCGAGGTCGTTGGTCGGCTCGTCGAGGAGGAGCAGGTTGCCGCCCTCCTTGAGGGTGAGCGCGAGGTTCAGACGGTTGCGCTCACCACCGGAGAGCACGCCGGCCTTCTTCTGCTGGTCCGGACCCTTGAACCCGAACTTGGACACGTAGGCACGGGACGGGATCTCGGTCTTGCCGACCGTGATGAAGTCGAGTCCGTCGGACACGACCTCCCACAGGGTCTTGTTCGGGTCGATCGACGAACGCGACTGGTCGACGTAGCTGATCTTGACGGTCTCGCCGATCTTCAGGTCTCCGCCGTCCAGGGGCTCGAGACCGACGATGGTCTTGAACAGGGTCGTCTTTCCGACGCCGTTCGGACCGATGACGCCGACGATGCCGTTCGGCGGGAGGCTGAAGCTCAGGCCGTCGATGAGCGAGCGCCCGTCGAAGCCCTTCTTGAGGTTCTTCGCCTCGATCACCACGTTGCCGAGTCGAGGACCGGCAGGGATCTGGATTTCCTCGAAGTCCAGCTTCCTCGTCCGCTCCGCCTCGGCCGCCATCTCCTCGTACCGGGCGAGACGGGCCTTCGACTTGGTCTGGCGGCCCTTCGCGCTGGAGCGGACCCAGTCGAGCTCGTCCTTGAGGCGCTTCGCGAGCTTGGCGTCCTTCTTGCCCTGGATGTCGAGGCGCTCGGCCTTCTTCTCCAGGTACGTCGAGTAGTTGCCCCTCGTAGCCGATGAGGCGACCGCGGTCGACCTCGGCGATCCACTCGGCCACGTGGTCGAGGAAGTACCGGTCGTGGGTGATCGCGATCACGGCGCCCTTGTACGACTGGAGGTGCTGCTCGAGCCAGAGCCACGCTCTCCGCGTCGAGGTGGTTGGTGGGCTCGTCGAGGAGCAGCAGGTCGGGCTTCTGCAGCAGCAGCTTGGCCAGCGCCACACGGCGCTTCTCGCCACGGAGAGCGGAGCGATGGCCGCGTCGCCGGGCGGGGTGCGCAGGGCGTCCATCGCCCTGCTCGAGCTGGGAATCGAGGTCCCAGCCGTCCGCCGCGTCGATCTCCTCCTGCAGCGTACCCATCTCCGCGAGCAGCGCATCGAAGTCGGGCGTCCGGGTCGGCCATCAGCGCGGAGATCTCGTTGAACCGGTCGACCTTGGCCTTGATGCGATGCCGTCCTGGATGTTCTCCAGGACCGTCTTCGACTCGTCGAGCTCGGGCTCCTGCATGAGGATGCCCACGGAGTAGCCCGGCGAGAGCTTGGCTTCACCGTTGGAGGGCGTGTCGAGCCCCGCCATGATCTTGAGGATCGTCGACTTTCCGGCGCCGTTGGGGCCGACCATGCCGATCTTCGCGCCCGGCAGGAACGCCATCGTGACGTCGTCCAGGATGAGCTTCTCAACCCACCGCCTTGCGGGCACGAACCATGGAGTAGATGTACTCAGCCACCGAAAACCGCTCCTTCTGTTGGCGTCGAAGATCGACACTCCAGCCTACCGGCCGTGAGCGGGCTTATCTGTGTACGCGGGTCACCAGTCGATCGGCCGCGTCACGCCCACCAGACAGCGCCCGCCGGCGAGCTGTGGCATGACGGTGGTCACGACGGCGCCGGTGGAGGGCCCGACCTGCCCCGATCAGGCACTCCTCCTCGCCCCAGCGGACCGAGAACTGGATGCTCTCCGCCGGGTTCCCGACCGTGGACTGGTCCGGCGTGAGCTGCATGGCGTCCCGATCGAATCCCCGCCGCGACGAGACCGTCGACGTATGCCCCGCCCCTCCGCACGCTGCTCCGTGCCCCACACCTGTTCGGCCACTGCGGTGAACACGGGAAGGTTGTCTGCGGCGCTCCCGCCCGGCACCAGAGCAGGCGCGGCCGGCGGTGTCGGCGTGGCACTGGCCGTCCCGGTCGGGGTCCGCGTCACCTCCGGCTCCGGGGGCGCATCCGGCGAGGACGGCTGCCGAGAGACCGGCGACGAGCACGAGCGCCGCAGCGCGGGAGTTCAGGACCGATCGGAGCACGAGCAGAGTCTAGGCCGCCTCGCTCTCCGCCGGCTGTTCCCACGCGTCGCGCCCTTCCTCATCGGTCGTCGGGACGTCCCCGCTCTCCTCCGCATCCGTGGGAGACGGACGGGTGCTCGGTCGGTACGCGGTGGTCCCCCACCGCAGATCGTGTCCGATCGTGTCGGCGTCGATGTCGACGCTCGTCCCCTGCTTGCCATTGCTCTCCCCACGGTCGTACGCGCAGTCGTCCCGAGACGATGACGCTGTCGCCGACCCTGAGCGATGCGCGCGCATGCTCCGCGAGCTGGCGGAAGGCGGCGATCGAGAACCAGTTGGTCCCCCGCATCCACCCACGAGCCGCTCGCTGCGTCGAAGCGACGGTGCGTGCTCGCCAGCCGGAAGTTCGTGACGGGCACCCCCCGCACTCGTCCGCCCCGGGGTGGGCTCCGTCGCGACTCTCCCCACGATGGTCACGGTGTCGATCATGCGTTCGTCCTCTCGCTGCCGGCTCAGCGGCCGGATGCCCTCCAGCGTGCACCCTCGCGGAGCAGGTTGCAGGGGCACGATCGCGCGATCTGTGGACGGGCTAAGGCAACCGTCATCCGTGCAGAAGAAGCCAGGTCACCGCCGGATATCGATGCGCGGGCCAATGTCGGTGGTCGGTCGTATGTTCGAACCATGGAAGGAGAGACCATGACCGCCACCACCACCGCTTCGATCCCTGCTCCCGGAATCCCCCTCGTGGCCCCCGCCGCTCGCGTCCCGGCGAGAGCACCTCGTCCGTGCCGCCGATCACCTGTGGCGCGTACAGGACAAGCCGCGAGCACGTCCTCGGCCACCTGCGCGTGGTGGCCGATCCCCTCGGCCTCTCGGTACCGGGCGGAGCGGCTCCATCTGGCGACGGGTGACTTCCGGCTGATCGGCGAGTTCTTGGCGCGCGGACGACGCCGTCGACGCGCTGCGACACTGCTGACCTCCGGTCGACGTGACCGGCGATCACTGGCGCCCCCCGGCAGGATTCGAACCTGCGACCAAGAGATTAGAAGGCTCCTGCTCTATCCCCTGAGCTACGGAGCGGACATCTCTACCGTACCGCGCTCCCCCGGCGGATGTCGGGGCCGTCGATAGGATGGCGACATGGTGACTGCTTCCGAGAAACGACCGCCTCGTCTGGATCGACTGTGAGATGACGGGACTCGATCTCGCCATCGATGAACTGGTCGAGATCGCGGTGGTGGTCACCGACTTCGAGACTGCGTCCGCTCGACCCCCGGCTTCCAGGTCGTCATCCGTCCGAGCGCGGACGCCCCTCGCCACATGAACGACTTCGTCACCGCGATGCACGAGACCTCCGGGGCTCATCGAGGAGATCCCGCAGGGGATCAGCCTCGAGGAGGCGGAGGAACAGACGCTGGCCTACATCCGCCGCTTCGTCCCGCTGGAGCGCCGCGCGCCTCTCGCCGGGCAACACGATCGGCACCGACCGGATGTTCCTCGCGAAGTACATGCCCACAGGTCGACCAGTGGCTGCACTACCGGAACGTCGACGTCTCCAGCATCAAGGAGCTTTCCCGCCGCTGGTACCCGCGGGTGTTCTTCCAGGCACCTGCCAAGGACGGCGGGCACCGCGCGCTGGCGGACATCCTCGAGTCGATCCGCGAGCTGCGTTACTACCGCGAAGCCGTCTTCGTCGACGAACCGGGACCTTCCAGCGATGATGCGAAGGAGATCGCCGCCCGCACGGTGTCGGAGTTCACCTCGAACATGTAATAGACTCGTGGGGTTGCCTGTTTCGGCGGGCGCATGGTGGGTATAGCTCAGCTGGTAGAGCGCCTGGTTGTGGTCCAGGAGGTCGCGGGTTCAAGCCCCGTTACTCACCCCAGCTCGAAGAGGCTCGGACCGTTCGGTCCGAGCCTCTTCGCCTTTCGGCCGGTCCGGCCCCGTGGTCGCGCGGCCCTAGACTGTCCTGGTGTCACTGGCGGTCTGGTTCTCCCTTCTCACCGCATCCGTGGTGATCAGCTTCACGCCGGGAGCCGGCGCGATCAACACGATGTCCAACTCCCTCACCCAGGGCTGGAAGCGCTCGATCTGGGGCATCATCGGCCAACAGATCGCGCTCATCGTCCATGTGGTGATCGTCGCCGCTGGAGTCGGGCTCCTCGTCTCACGCTCGGATCTCCTGTTCAACGTCATCCGGTACGCCGGCGCCGCCTACCTCGTCTACCTCGGGATCCGGTTGATCCTGACCCGGCCCGCGCCGGCACTCGACGACGCGCCGGATCCTGTGGACGTCCGGGAGAGCCACTGGTCGATGATGCGCCGCGGGTTCTGGGTGAACCTGCTGAACCCGAAGGCGATCGTGTTCTTCCTCGCGTTCATCCCGCAGTTCATCCGACTGGACCAGCCACCGCTCCCCCAGTACCTGGCACTCGTCGCGACGGTCGTGGTCGTCGATGTCCTGGTGATGTGGGGGTTCTTCGCCACAGCGGCGCGTCCCTTCCGGCGTCTCACGCGCTCCCCGCAGGGACAGCGGATCCTCAACACGGTGTTCGGAACCCTCTTCATCGGCGTGGCAGCCCTCCTCGTCCTTCTGCACTGAGCACCCGGCCGTCGCCGTAGGCTGGAGGGGATGGACATGGACGCCGCGGCCTTCGAGGCCCTCGTGATCGACGAGCTCGACCAGCTGCCCGATGAGATGGTCGAGCAGCTCGAGAACGTCGTCTTCGTCGTGGAGGACCGTCCGGAGGACGGCGGCCTCGACCTGCTCGGCCTGTACGACGGCCTGGCGCTGACGGAGCGCACGCAATACGGGATGGGCGAGCTCCCCGACCGCATCATCGTCTACCGGGAGCCGCACCTCGCACAGTGCGACGACATCGACCAACTCCGTGACGAGATTCACACCACGCTCGTCCATGAGATCGCGCACTTCCACGGCATCGACGACGCGCAGTTGCATGAGCTCGGGTGGGCATGACCATGTCGACCGCTCTTCCCGAGGTCGAGGAGACCACTGACCTGTTCGCTGCTCCGCTGGAGCCCTGGGAGGTCGTCGTATGGAACGACCCCGTGAATCTGATGAGCTACGTCGTGCGCGTCTTCCGCACCTACTTCGGCTACACGACCGAACACGCCACCCGCCTCATGCTCGCCGTTCATCACGACGGCCACGCGATCGTCGCCACCGGCCCGCGAGAGACCATGGAGGTGCACGCTCAGGCGATGCACGACTACGGACTCTGGGCGACCGTCAGGAAGGCCGCATGAACACCACGCCGATCACCGTCTCCGTCGCCACGATCGAGGGGATGCACCTGGCCCGACTCGTCGATGACTTCATGGAGGTGCTGCGGGACTCCGAACAGGACGACCCGGGGGTGGCCCGGCTGACCCCGAACGCCTACCCGGACGACGACGATGCGTCGGCCGCATTCGCCTCCGCCACGCGCGCGGACCTCCTCGACCGGCGGTTGCACGACGCCCGCACGGTTCGCGCATCGCTGCAGATGTTCGACCCCGACGCCGAGGTGACCGATGCCGACGCCCGGATCCCCCGCGATGTCGTGGTGCGCCGTGACCACGTGGACTCCTGGCTGCGCACCCTCACCGCCATCCGCCTCGTGATCGCGACGCGCCTCGGCATCACCGACGACGAGCCCGACGTCGGGGGCGATGGTCAAGCGGTGTACGACTGGCTGGGATACCGCCTCGAGCTCCTCATCGAAGCCGTGGATGAGAGCGACGCCGACGCACTCCGCTGAGTGAGCTCAGGGAACCTCGACGACTCGGGTGGCGAGTTCGCGGGGGTGGTCCCGCTCGACGTGACGGCGCTCCTGCGCCGCCCAGCGGTCCCAGTGCGGGCGGTAGGTGTCTCCGTCCCGGGCAAGCGCCCGTGACTTGCGTGACTGTTCCCCGGATTCCACCCAGACGCGGACATCCGCCAGCCGTGCCGTGGACGGACGCAGGATCCCGCTGCCCTCGACGATGACCCCGAGTGCGGGATCCACAGCGTGGGTCTCCGCCTCCTCGCCGCGTTCCCAATCCCAGCGACGCCAGGCGCCGAGCAGGCCGCGTCCGTGCGGGCGGAGGATGCCCTCCAGCGCCTTCTCCGCGCCCCCGTCGAGTCCGTCCCAGCCCGGGTACAGCGAATCCAGCGCGATGACCTGCACGCGGCCGGCAACCGGCCAGGCATGTGCCACACGCGCAGCCAGAGAGGTCTTGCCGGCGCCGCTTCCCCCGTCGATGATCACGACAGGATTGGACGCCGCGATGTGCGCGGACGTCCTCGACGATCAGTGTCGCGGCGCGCGAGAGAGCAGCTGCGACCGCGTCGTCACTTCTTGAGGGCACGGATGATGCGCGTGAGTGCCCGACCTGTGACCCAGACGAAGGGCACGGCCACGACCAGGAGCGTCACGATGTTCGGCTCGAAGCGCAGTCCCTCTTCGCGACGGACATAGACACCGACCGGGACCGACACGCCGCCGCCCCCGCCGCCTTCTCCTCCGTCGCCGCTGGCGCCGCCGAAGCCCGCGTAGGTGAACGCCACCGGAGTGACGGTGACACCGTCGATCTCCTGCGGCTCCCCGTATGCGCTCTTCACGCCGAAGGACGCGACCTGATTCCCGAGTTCCAGTGCAATGTTCGGCATGTTCCCACGGTAGCCGACGGCGGCCTCCGGCGCGCGGTCAATCGACGCCGTGATCCTTCGGATGGCGAGCGGCACCTCGTCCTTCACCTCGTCCGATGTGGCGCGCTCTGCTGATCGTCGCCGAACCGAACCGTGCCATGGCCTCGTCGACCGCCCCCTCGACCTTGCGCCAGCCCTCGTCGTCATCCCAGAGCGCCAGCGCGCTACCTCCCGCAGGCCGGAGGTTCTCGGCGCGGACTCCCACGAGGCGGATCGGGTCGCGACGCTCGATGAGCGCGAACAGACCCTGCGCCGCCTCGCCGATGCGCTGTCCGACCGCGGTGGGTTCGCTCAGCGTCTGCGATCGGTTGACGGTCCGGAAGTCGTCGAAGCGGATCTTGATCGCGACCGTGGAGGTCTCCCACCCGGCCCGACGCAGGCGGGCGCCCACGCGATCGGCGAGCCGGAGCAGTTCGGCGCGGAGGAACGCTCGATCCGTGATGTCCTGGTCGAACGTCTCCTCGTGGCCGATGCTCTTCTCCACGCGCTCGGTGTCGACGGCGCGGGGGTCCTCTCCCCGGGCGAGCTGCGCGAGCCGCGTGCTGAGCGCCGGCCCGACAGCCCGGTCCAGCATCTCCGGCGGCGCCGTGCGCAGGTCGTCGATCGTGCGGAGGCCGCGGGCTTCCAGAGCTTCCGCCGCCTTCGGCCCCACTCCCCACAGCGCCCGTACCGGGCGCGGCGCGAGGAACGCGAGAGTGTCGTGCTCGGCGACCACGAGCATTCCGTCGGGCTTTGCCATGGTCGATGCCATCTTCGCGACGTGCTTGGTCGCGGCCACGCCGACGCTGCAGGTGATGCCGACCTCCGCGAGGACGCGCTCGCGGATCTGGGCGGCGATCCGGGCCGGACTCCCCCAGAGCCGGCGCACACCCTGCACGTCGAGGAAGGCCTCGTCCACCGACAAGGGTTCCACGAGCGGCGTGAACGACTCGAAGATCGCCATCACCTGCCGCGAGACCTCTTGATACCGAGAGAAGTGCGGCGGGACGATACGTGCGGTGGGACACAACCGCAGAGCCTGCGATACGGGCATGGCGGAGCGCACGCCGTAGCGCCGTGCTTCGTAGGAAGCGCTGGAGACCACCGATCGTCCGTCGGGGATCCGATGATCAGCGGCAGCCCGCGAAGACCCGGATCATCCAGCACCTCGACGGCGGCGTAGAACGCATCCATGTCGACGTGGAGGATCCGCGTCCCGGAATCGTCGGCGTCGGCCGAGGACACCATGCGGCCTCTGCCATCACCGTGTCCCATGAGTCCATTGTCCCCCGGGCCTCCGACACGGAGGCCCGGGGGCGAGAATCACTGCGCGGCGCGCTCGAGGATGAGTTCGCGGACGCGTGCGGCGTCGGCCTGGCCCTTCATGGCCTTCATGACCGCGCCGATGATGGCACCGGCCGCCTGGACCTTGCCATCCTGGATCTTGGCCATCACGTCGGGCTGCGCGGCGAGAGCCTCGTCGATCGCCGCGATGAGGGCGCCGTCGTCCGAGACCACGGCGAGACCACGGGCGTCGACGACCTCTTGCGGCGTGCCTTCCCCGGCGATCACGCCCTCCAGCACCTGGCGCGCGAGCTTGTCGGTCAGCGTGCCGGCATCGACGAGCTGCTGCAGTGCGGCGACGCTCTCCGGGCTGACCAGGTCGACCGCGTCCTTCTCCTGCGCGTTGGCGAGGCGGGTGATCTCCCCCGTCCACCACTTCCGTGCCGCGGCGGGCGTGGCCCCGGCGGCGATCGTGGCCTCGACGACGTCGAGCAGACCGCCGTTGCGCACGTCCTGGAACTCCAGCGGGGTGAAGCCCCACTCGTCCATGAGCCGGCGACGGCGGGCGACGGGCTGCTCGGGCAGCGCCGCACGCAGCTCCTCGATCAGCTCGCGGGGAGGCTGCACCGGAAGCAGGTCGGGCTCGGGGAAGTACCGGTAGTCGTCGGCGTCCGACTTCGGACGGCCGGGAGAGGTGGTCCCGGTGTCCTCGTGCCAGTGCCGCGTCTCCTGGGTGATGGTGCCGCCGTCGGCGAGGATCTGCGCCTGGCGCTGGATCTCGTACCGCACCGCACGCTCCACCGAGCGCATCGAGTTGACGTTCTTCGTCTCGGTGCGCGTGCCGAGCTTCTCCTCGCCACGAGGACGGAGAGACACATTGGCGTCGCAACGGAGGTTGCCGCGCTCGAGGCGAGCCTCGGAGATCCCGAGCCCGCGGACGATGTCGCGGATCGCGGCGACGTAGGCCTTGGCGACCTCGGGGGCCCGGTGATCGGTGCCGAAGATGGTCTTCGTCACGATCTCGACGAGCGGGACACCGGCACGGTTGTAGTCGACGAGCGAGTACTCGGCACCCTGGATACGCCCGGTCGAGCCGCCCATGTGCGTGAGCTTGCCGGCGTCCTCCTCCATGTGCGCGCGCTCGATCGGGATCGTCACCATCGTGCCGTCCTCGAGCTCCACCTCCACCGAGCCCTCGAAGGCGATCGGCTCGTCGTACTGGGAGATCTGATAGTTCTTGCCGAGGTCCGGATAGAAGTAGTTCTTCCGGGCGAAACGGCTGGACTCGGCGATCGAGCAGCCGAGCGCGAGGCCGAGGCTGATCGAGGATCGGATGGCCGTCTCGTTGACGACCGGCAGCGAACCGGGCAGACCCAAATCGACCGGCGCGATCAGGGTGTTCGGCTCCGCCGCGTGGTACGCCTCGTTCGCGGGGTTGGGCGCGTCGGAGAACATCTTCGTGTTCGTGTTGAGCTCGACGTGCACCTCGAATCCGAGGACCGGCTCGAACATCTCGAGCGCCTTGTCGAAGTCCATGAGCTTGGCAGCGGCCATCAGCGCGCGCCTCCTTCCAGCTGGGGGGCACGGGACAGCAGCGGCGCGCCCCAGGAGTCCACGAGCAGCGTCTCGAGGGCGGCGCCCACGCGGTACAGACGAGCGTCCTCCCGCGCCGGGGCGAGGAACTGGATGCCGACGGGCAGGCCGTCGTCGTCCGCAAGACCACTCGGGATCGAGATGCCGGGGACACCGGCGAGGTTCGCCGGGATCGTCGTGATGTCGTTGAGGTACATCTGCAGCGGGTCGTCGATCTTCTCACCGAGCTTGAACGCGGTGGTCGGGGCCGACGGGGTCGCGATGACGTCGACATCGGCGAAGGCCGCGGCGAAGTCCTGCTGGATCAGCGTGCGGACCTTCTGCGCGCTGCCGTAGTACGCGTCGTAGTAGCCCGCCGACAGCGCGTAGGTGCCGAGGATGATGCGGCGCTTGACCTCGTCGCCGAAGCCGGCGTCGCGCGTGGCGGACATCACGTCCTCGACGGTGGGGTTCCCGGCCGGGGTGACGCGGAGACCGAAGCGCACCGAGTCGAACTTGGCCAGGTTGCTCGAGGCCTCCGCCGGCAGGATCAGGTAGTAGGCGGCCACGCCGTACTCGAAGTGCGGCGCACCGATCTCCACGATCTCCGCGCCCTGCGCCTCGAGCAGCGCCAGCGCGCTGCGGAACGACGCCGCGACGCCCCGGCTGGAAACCGCTGTCGGGGAGCTCGCGGATGACGCCGACGCGCAGACCCTTGAGGCCGTCGCCGCGCGCACCCTCGCGTGCGGCCGCCGCGAAGGACGGCCACTGCTCGTCGAGCGACGTGGAGTCCTTCGGGTCATGGCCGCCGATCGCGTCGTGCAGCAGACCGGCATCGAGCACCGTGCGGGTGACCGGGCCGACCTGGTCGAGGCTCGACGCCAACGCGATGGCGCCGTATCGGCTGACACCGCCGTACGTCGGCTTCACGCCGACCGTGCCGGTCACGTGCGCAGGCTGACGGATCGATCCGCCGGTGTCGGAGCCGAGGGCGAGCGGGGCCTCGAAGGCGGCGACGGCGGCGGCAGAGCCCCCACCCGAGCCCCCGGGGATCCGGTCGAGATCCCAGGGGTTGCGTGTCGGGCCGTAGGCGGAGTGCTCCGTCGACGAGCCCATCGCGAACTCGTCCATGTTCGTCTTGCCGAGCGGGATGAGTCCGGCGGCACGGGAGCGGGCCACGACCGTCGCGTCATACGGCGAGCGGTAGCCCTCGAGGATCCGCGAGCCGCTCGTGGTCGGCTGATCGGTCGTGACGAGGACGTCCTTGATCGCGAGCGGGACACCGGCGATCGGCCCGAGGTCCTCCCCCGCGGCACGGCGGGCGTCGATGTCGGCCGCGGCCTCGAGCGCGTGCTCGTTGACGTGCAGGAACGCGTGCACGGCGCCGTCGACCTGGGCGATGCGGTCGAGGTGCGCCTGCGTGGCCTCGACGCTGGAGACCTCGCGCGTCGTGAGCTTGTCGGCGAGCTCCGCCGCCGTCAGTCGGATGATGTCGCTCACTGCTCTTCTCCAGGATCGCGGTGACGCGGAACCGGCCGTCGGCCTGGTCCGGGGCGTTCTGCAGCACCTGCTCGTGCGTCAGCGTCTCGCCGACCACGTCGGGACGGAACACGTTGCTCAGCGGGATCGGGTGGCTGGTCGCGGCGACATCGGCGGTCGCGACCTCGGACACCTTGGCGATGTTGTCGACGATGGCGTCGAGCTGGCCGGTGAGCCGCGTCACCTCGTCGTCGTTCAGCTGGATGCGCGCGAGCACGCCGAGATGGCGCACAAGATCAGGGGTGATTTCAGACACGCTCCCCAGTCTAGTTGGCGAGCCGCCCGCCGCTCGGTGCGGCGCGGCCCGCCTAAGCTGGGCGCGTGAGCACGTTCCAGCCCCCTCGCCCGTGGATCGCCAGCTACGCCGACGGCGTTCCGGAGGACCTCGCCCCCGTCAGCGGCTCCCTCGTGGACATCGTCGCCGCGTCGGCGCGGGACTATCCCGATGCCCCGGCCCTGCAGTTCTTCGGCAGGGAGACCACCTACGCACAGCTGCAGGAGGCGATCGATCGCGCCGCCGCGGGGCTCCGGGATCTCGGCGTGCGCGCCGGCGACCCGGTCGCCATCGTCCTGCCGAACTGCCCCCAGCACATCGTGGCGTTCTACGCCGTGCTGCGACTCGGAGCGGTCGTGGTCGAGCACAACCCGCTCTACACCCCCCGCGAGCTGCGCAAGCAGTTCGAGGACCACGGCGCCAAGCACGCGATCGTCTGGAACAAGGTCGTGGCGACGGTTCAGGAGTTCCCGAGCGACCTGGCCGTCTCGACGCTCGTGTCCGTTGACGTCACTCGCGCCATGCCCGCACTCACCCGCTTCGCGCTCCGGCTGCCGGTGGCGAAGGCGAGGGAATCGCGGGCGGCGCTGACCGAGCGCGTCCGCGGCACCGTCCTCTGGGAGTCGGTGGTCGCCGGTGCCCCGATCCCCGCCTCGCATCCGCAGCCCGGCACGGACG
>NZ_JBFLUM010000080.1:0-4945 GCF_050470785.1 Microbacterium sp. NRRL B-14842
CTGACCCATCCGCATGAGATCGATCAGACCTGGTGGTGGCTCCCCCTCGTCGTGCTGTTCATCGCGATCGGCCTGGAGTCGTTCTCGCTGCGCACCGCCGTGCGCGAGAGCAACGTCGTGCGCGAGAAGGGGCAGTCGTGGTTCTCCTTCGTGCGACGGTCCAAGGCGCCGGAGCTCCCCGTCGTCCTCCTCGAGGACGTGGGTGCCCTCACCGGACTCACCTTCGCCCTGCTCGGCGTCGGTCTCACGCTGCTCACCGGCAACCCCGTCTTCGACGCCTCGGCCACGGTGATGATCGGCGTCCTGCTCGTGCTCATCGCGATCGTGCTGGGTGTGGAGACCAAGAGCCTGCTCGTCGGCGAGGGAGCGACCCCCGCCGACTACGACCGGATCGTGGACGCGATCAACGACGGCCCGGAGATCGAGAAGATCATCCACATGAAGACCCTCTACCTGGGGCCCGACGAGCTGATGGTCGCCGCGAAGATCGCGCTCAGCGCCGACAAGCCGCTGCGCGAGGTCGCCGACGACATCGACGAGATCGAGGCTCGCATCCGCGCCGCCGTGCCGGTCGCCCGGGTCGTCTACATCGAGCCGGACGTCTACCGTCCCGCGATCGATCCGGAGCCCTCGACGGACGTCTTCGTCCTCAAGTCCTCGGACTGAGCGTTCAGCGACGGTCCTCGAAGAAGGCCCGGAGCAGCGCGATGGACGCGTGCTCGTCCACGCCGCCGATCACCTCGGCGCGGTAGGGCAGGCGCCGGTCGCGCAGCACGTCGTACATCGATCCGGCCGCTCCCGCCTTGTCATCCCACGCGCCGAAGACCACGCGGCCGATGCGTGCCTGCAGGATCGCGCCGGCGCACATCACGCAGGGCTCGAGCGTGACGACGAGCGTGCAGCCGTCGAGATTCCACGATCCCCGGTGCGCCGCCGCAGCGCGGATGGCTTCGATCTCGGCGTGCCCGGTCGGATCGTGCGTGGTCTCGCGGGTGTTCCGTCCTTCCGCCAGGAAATTCCCGTCGGCATCGAGGACGACGGCGCCGACCGGGATCTCCGCGGCGTCCGCGGCCTCGGCGGCGAGCTCGAGGGCACGCTGCATCGCACGGCGGTCGGCGGCGGTCATGCCCCGAGCCTACGTCAGCGCGCGGTGTCCGCCACGGCACCCGATGTCGTGCGCGGACGCGGGGCGCATTAGCCTGTATCCATGCGTGTTCACGTCGCCGACCACCCTCTCATCACCCACAAGCTCTCGGTGCTGCGCGACGCGCGCACCCCGTCGCCGGTCTTCCGCCAGCTGACCGAAGAGCTCGTGACGCTCCTCGCGTACGAGGCGACCCGGAATGTGAAGGTCACTCCGATCGAGATCACGACACCGGTCACCACGACCACGGGCGTGAAGATCTCCGAGCCGCGACCCATCGTCGTCCCCATCCTGCGCGCCGGTCTCGGCATGCTCGAAGGCCTCGTCAAGCTCCTCCCCACCGCGGAGGTCGGTTTCCTCGCATGGTCCGCGACGAGGAGACCTTCGAGCCGACCACGTACGCCGAGCGGCTTCCGGACGATCTCTCCGACCGCCAGTGCTTCGCGATCGGACCCGATGCTGGCGACGGGCGGCTCGCTCGCCGCCGCGATCCAGTTCCTGTTCGATCGCGGTGCGAAGGACGTCACCGCGATCTGCCTGCTCGGCACTCCGGAGGGTGTGGCGGCGATCGAGGCGATGGCCGGCGACCGTGACGTGACCCTCGTCCTCGGAGCGCTCGACGAGCGCCTCGACGAGAAGGGGTACATCGTGCCCGGTCTTGGCGACGCGGGAGACCGGCTGTACGGCACCGTCTGAGGCCGTCGCCGCCGCTCCCACGTCAGAGGCCAGGCGGTAGCCGCGTTCGTCGCCGTAGCGCGTGAAGCCGGCTCTCGCGAGGATCGGCGCCGATGTCGAGACACGGCCCTTGACGAGCGCAGTCCTCGCACCGCGCGCGGCGCTCTGCCGCAGGCGTTCCGCGAGGACCGCTCGATAGACGCCGCGACCACGATCGGCCTCGAGCGTCGCCGCTCCCCAGAGTCGAGTGAACCCGTCGACGATGGTGCATCCGCCCGTGCTCACCGCGCGTCCGTCGATGCGCCCGAGCACCCGGAAACCGGTACCGGCATCGAGAGCCTCGGTCAGCTCGGCGAACTCGGCACGCAGACCGTCGTCGTCGAGGGGCTGCTGCTCCCAGACCGGAACGTTGATCGCATCGACCTCGCGGAGCTGATCCACGGCCCGCACGACCTCGGCGGAGACCCGGGCGTCACGTCGACCGCGGCTCCACTGGTCGGACGCGCGAACACGGTGACGGTGTCGAAGTGCACGGCACCGCGGCGTCGGAGCTCCTCTTCGAGGTCGGGGTCGTCGGCGGGATTCGTCCAGAACGTGAACACGCTCTCGCCCCAGGCTCTGGTGCGCTCCAGCGCCCCGTCCAGCACCTCGGCGGCGGGGCGCGCGGACGTCACCTGCGAGCCGCTGACGCCGCCCCCGAACCGCTCCGGGTACCGCACGAGGAGCAGGTCGCCGCGGACATGCTCGCTGCCGCGCGGAAACCAGGCCCACGCGGCGGCGGCACGGAGGATGTCCGCCTCGGTCGGCGTGCCGTCGGCGGCCGGTGCAGGAACCGTCGTCGTCATGAACCCTCCTCCTCCGCGGCCCCCACCAGGCGGGCGAAGGCACTGAGCCGGGCGACGCCCTCGGGCGTGTACGGCAGGTCGTCGAGCAGCGCCGGCGAGTGGATGAGGTAGGCCACGACCTGCGCCCGGGAGATCGCCACGTTGAGCCGGTTCTGCAGCAGCAGGAACTCCGGGCCCCGGGGAGCGTCTCGGCCACTCGACGCCGCGAGCGTCGTGATCGAGACGACGGCCTCCTTGCCCTGGAAGTTGTCGACCGTGCCCACCGGGACGCCGCCGAAACCCGCCGCGGCGAGCGCGTCGTGCACGAGCTGCCGCTGCGCGTTGTACGGCGCCACGACGATGATGTCCTCCGGCGTCAGTGGCCGCACGGTGCCCGCCGCATCGTTGTCGTGGAAGGCGCGGCCCACGAGGGTCGCGGACGATGCGCACGACCTCCTCTGCTTCCTCCGGCGACTGGGTCGCGTTGCCGCGGTGGCGCAGCGGCACCACGTGGAGGCCCGGGTCGATGCCCTCGACCGCGCGCCGCTCGGTACCGGGGGCGGAGGCGAGCTTCCCGGCATAGGCGAGCTTCGACACCGGAGCCGCGACGTGCGGGTGCATCCGCCAGGAGCGCGCGAGGAAGTAGCCGTACTCCGGGCGCACGACGGGGTCGCCGTCCATCACCCAGCCGAGCGCGGACGTGTCCACCGCTCCGGGTGGGCGCCCTGGCTGACCTGAGGCAGCTGCTGCGGGTCGCCGAGGAGGAGGAGCCTCTGCGCGCCCGTGGCGACCGCGATCGTCGAGGCGAGCGAGAACTGTCCCGCCTCGTCGATCACGAGCAGGTCGAGCTCTCCCCTGGCCACCCGCTGCGTGTTGCTGAAGTCCCAGGCGGTACCGCCCACGACGGCGCCCCCGTCTGCGTGCTCCGCGAGGAAGGCGGCCATGCCGGTCTTCGGGATCACCGTGTACCCGGGATCGGCGTTCGCGTCCTTGGGGCACTTCGCCACCTGACCCGGGGCGACACCGTCGGCGACGACGCGCTCCAGCAGCGTCTCGATGATCGCGTGGGACTGCGCGACGACGCCGATCCGGAAGCCGTGCTCGTTGACGAGCCGGGCGATCACCTGGGAGCCCGTGTAGGTCTTCCCCGTGCCTGGAGGCCCCTGTACGGCGAGATAGCTGCGGTCGAGGTCGAGGACTCCGCGGACGATCGCGTCGATCGGGTCGTCGCCGGCGGCCGGGAGCGCGTTCCCCCGACACGGTGCGCGGAGGGAGGCGGCGGAGGATGTCGGTCGCCGCGTCCTGGGGGAAGTCCGGAGCGGCCGCGTGCACCGCATCGGCCCATTCGTCGATCGCCTGCTGCAGCGACACCACCCGTGGCGGCGCGGCGGGGGTGAGGGCGACGGGGAGGTCATCCCAGGTCTGCCCCTGGACCGCGGACTCCGCCACGAGATAGCCGTCGTCCAGCACCTCGACGACCGTGACCCCGTGCGGCACGTGCACCGCGCGCGACGGGACATCGGTGTCGAACGGCGCCGGGACGTCGTAGAGCGCGAACGGCTGGGCGCCCGGACCGAGCGTCGTGCCAGGGGACACCTCGCCGCGGATCTCCAGCTCGCGCGACAGGACTCTGCGGCCCTCGCCGATGCTCCAGTCCCGGCGGACCCGCGAGCGGGTCGCATCGACCTTCACCACATCGCGGGTGCCGTCCCACATCGTGACCGGCTCCCGCAGCCGCTGGAAGTGCGCGACCCAGAAGCTCTTCGCCTCGCGTGGGAAGTAGTCGATGGCGGCCGCCGCGAGCCGGTGCACGAGCCCATCGCCACCGACCTCCACCGCACGCTCCGCGTCGCCGAGCAGCGCGAGCGAACGCGGCGACGGCTCGTAGATGACCTCGTCCGCGTCGTCCGGCGGGGCCGGCGTGACCCCCTCCGCGCGGGCGATGTCGATGAGCCAGTTGCGCAGCCGCCGGGTGGAGACGCAGTCGTAGCGGTTGTAGTCGGCGAGGTCGGCGAGCACCGCGTCGGCCTCGGCCTGCGCCCCCCGCTGCCGCGAGCTCCCGCGCCGCGACGTACTGCACGATGGAGTCGTCGCCCTTCTGGACGTCGCTCGTGCGCACGTCCTCCCCCAT
Source organism: Microbacterium sp. NRRL B-14842 (assembly GCF_050470785.1). Taxonomy (NCBI): domain Bacteria; kingdom Bacillati; phylum Actinomycetota; class Actinomycetes; order Micrococcales; family Microbacteriaceae; genus Microbacterium; species Microbacterium sp. NRRL B-14842. Next base: position 4,775 of record NZ_JBFLUM010000080.1, read on the forward strand.
GTAGAGAGGCTCGAGCTTCTTGATCGAGTAGGACCGCGAACCCACGCGGACGGTGCGCAGCACCAGTGGGTACAGGTCGACGAAGACGCCCTCGCGGAGCAGGCGGTCCACCTCACCCTCGCGCACACCCATGGCGGGCGGCCATCGCGACCAGGTGGGAGGTCTCGTAGG
>NZ_JBFLUM010000081.1:0-8830 GCF_050470785.1 Microbacterium sp. NRRL B-14842
AATTCCCGTCGGCATCGAGGACGACGGCGCCGACCGGGATCTCCGCGGCGTTCCGCGGCCTCTCGGCGGCGAGCTCGAGGGCACGCTGCATCGCACGGCGGTCGGCGGCGGTCATGCCCCGAGGCCTACGTCAGCGCGCGGTGTCCGCCACGGCACCCGATGTCGTGCGCGGACGCGGGGCGCATTAGCCTGTATCCATGCGTGTTCACGTCGCCGACCACCCTCTCATCACCCACAAGCTCTCGGTGCTGCGCGACGCGCGCACCCCGTCGCCGGTCTTCCGCCAGCTGACCGAAGAGCTCGTGACGCTCCTCGCGTACGAGGCGACCCGGAATGTGAAGGTCACTCCGATCGAGATCACGACACCGGTCACCACGACCACGGGCGTGAAGATCTCCGAGCCGCGACCCCATCGTCGTCCCCATCCTGCGCGCCGGTCTCGGCATGCTCGAAGGCCTCGTCAAGCTCCTCCCCACCGCGGAGGTCGGTTTCCTCGGCATGGTCCGCGACGAGGAGACCTTCGAGCCGACCACGTACGCCGAGCGGCTTCCGGACGATCTCTCCGACCGCCAGTGCTTCGCGATCGACCCGATGCTGGCGACGGGCGGCTCGCTCGCCGCCGCGATCCAGTTCCTGTTCGATCGCGGTGCGAAGGACGTCACCGCGATCTGCCTGCTCGGCACTCCGGAGGGTGTGGCGGCGATCGAGGCGATGGCCGGCGACCGTGACGTGACCCCTCGTCCTCGGAGCGCTCGACGAGCGCCTCGACGAGAAGGGTACATCGTGCCCGGTCTTGGCGACGCGGGAGACCGGCTGTACGGCACCGTCTGAGGCCGTCGCCGCCCGCTCCCACGTCAGAGGGCCAGGCGGTAGCCGCGTTCGTCGCCGTAGCGCGTGAAGCCGGCTCTCGCGAGGATCGGCGCCGATGTCGAGACACGGCCCTTGACGAGCGCAGTCCTCGCACCGCGCGCGGCGCTCTGCCGCAGGCGTTCCGCGAGGACCGCTCGATAGACCGCGCGACCACGATCGGCCTCGAGCGTCGCCGCTCCCCAGAGTCGAGTGAACCCGTCGACGATGGTGCATCGCCCGTGCTCACCCGCGCGTCCGTCGATGCGCCCGAGCACCCGGAAACCGGTACCGGCATCGAGAGCCTCGGTCAGCTCGGCGAACTCGGCACGCAGACCGTCGTCGTCGAGGGGCTGCTGCTCCCAGACCGGAACGTTGATCGCATCGACCTCGCGGAGCTGATCCACGGCCCGCACGACCTCGGCGGAGACCCCGGGCGTCACGTCGACCGCGGGCTCCACTGGTCGGACGCGCGAACACGGTGACGGTGTCGAAGTGCACGGCACCGCGGCGTCGGAGCTCCTCTTCGAGGTCGGGGTCGGTCGTGCGGGATTCGTCCAGAACGTGAACACGCTCTCGCCCCAGGCTCTGGTGCGCTCCAGCGCCCCGTCCAGCACCTCGGCGGCGGGGCGCGCGGACGTCACCTGCGAGCCGCTGACGCCGCCCCCGAACCGCTCCGGGTACCGCACGAGGAGCAGGTCGCCGCGGACATGCTCGCTGCCGCGCGGAAACCAGGCCCACGCGGCGGCGGCACGGAGGATGTCCGCCTCGGTCGGCGTGCCGTCGGCGGCCGGTGCAGGAACCGTCGTCGTCATGAACCCTCCTCCTCCGCGGCCCCCACCAGGCGGGCGAAGGCACTGAGCCGGGCGACGCCCTCGGGCGTGTACGGCAGGTCGTCGAGCAGCGCCGGCGAGTGGATGAGGTAGGCCACGACCTGCGCCCGGGAGAATCGCCACGTTGAGCCGGTTCTGCAGCAAGCAGGAACTCCGGGCCCCGGGGAGCGTCTCGGCCACTCGACGCCGCGAGCGTCGTGATCGAGACGACGGCCCTCCTTGCCCTGGAAGTTGTCGACCGTGCCCACCGGGACGCCGCCGAAACCCGCCGCGGCGAGCGCGTCGTGCACGAGCTGCCGCTGCGCGTTGTACGGCGCCACGACGATGATGTCCTCCGGCGTCAGTGGCCGCACGGTGCCCGCCGCATCGTTGTCGTGGAAGGCGCGGCCCACGAGGTCGCGGACGATGCGCACGACCTCCTCTGCTTCCTCCGGCGACTGGGTCGCGTTGCCGCGGTGGCGGCAGCGGCACCACGTGGAGGCCCGGGTCGATGCCCTCGACCGCGCGCCGCTCGGTACCGGGGGCGGAGGCGAGCTTCCCGGCATAGGCGAGCTTCGACACCGGAGCCGCGACGTGCGGGTGCATCCGCCAGGAGCGCGCGAGGAAGTAGCCGTACTCCGGGCGCACGACGGGGTCGCCGTCCATCACCCAGCCGAGCGCGGACGTGTCCACCGGCCTCCGGGTGGGCGCCCTGGCTGACCTGAGGCAGCTGCTGCGGGTCGCCGAGGAGGAGGAGCCTCTGCGCGCCCGTGGCGACCGCGATCGTCGAGGCGAGCGAGAACTGTCCCGCCTCGTCGATCACGAGCAGGTCGAGCTCTCCCCTGGCCACCCGCTGCGTGTTGCTGAAGTCCCAGGCGGTACCGCCCACGACGGCGCCCCCCGTCTGCGTGCTCCGCGAGGAAGGCGGCCATGCCGGTCTTCGGGATCACCGTGTACCCGGGATCGGCGTTCGCGTCCTTGGGGCACTTCGCCACCTGACCCGGGGCGACACCGTCCGGCGACGACGCGCTCCAGCAGCGTCTCGATGATCGCGTGGGACTGCGCGACGACGCCCGATCCGGAAGCCGTGCTCGTTGACGAGCCGGGCGATCACCTGGGAGCCCGTGTAGGTCTTCCCCGTGCCTGGAGGCCCCTGTACGGCGAGATAAGCTGCGGTCGAGGTCGAGGACTCCGCGGACGATCGCGTCGATCGGGTCGTCGCCGGCGGCCGGGAGCGCGTTCCCCGACACGGTGCGCGGAGGGAGGCGGCGGAGGATGTCGGTCGCCGCGTCCTGGGGGAAGTCCGGAGCGGCCGCGTGCACCGCATCGGCCCATTCGTCGATCGCCTGCTGCAGCGACACCACCCGTGGCGGCGCGGCGGGGGTGAGGGCGACGGGGAGGTCATCCCAGGTCTGCCCTGGACCGCGGACTCCGCCACGAGATAGCCGTCGTCCAGCACCTCGACGACCGTGACCCCGTGCGGCACGTGCACCGCGCGCGACGGGACATCGGTGTCGAACGGCGCCGGGACGTCGTAGAGCGCGAACGGCTGGGCGCCCGGACCGAGCGTCGTGCCAGGGGACACCTCGCCGCGGATCTCCAGCTCGCGCGACAGGACTCTGCGGCCCTCGCCGATGCTCCAGTCCCGGCGGACCCGCGAGCGGGTCGCATCGACCTTCACCACATCGCGGGTGCCGTCCCACATCGTGACCGGCTCCCGCAGCCGCTGGAGGTGCGCGACCAGAAGCTCTTCGCCTCGCGTGGGAAGTAGTCGATGGCGGCCGCCGCGAGCCGGTGCACGAGCCCATCGCCACCGACCTCCACCGCACGCTCCGCGTCGCCGAGCAGCGCGAGCGAACGCGGCGACGGCTCGTAGATGACCTCGTCCGCGTCGTCCGGCGGGGCCGGCGTGACCCCCCTCCGCGCGGGCGATGTCGATGAGCCAGTTGCGCAGCAGCCGCCGGGTGGAGACGCAGTCGTAGCGGTTGTAGTCGGCGAGGTCGGCGAGCACCGCGTCGGCCTCGGCCTGCGCCCCCCGCTGCCGCGAGCTCCCGCGCCGCGACGTACTGCACGATGGAGTCGTCGCCCTTCTGGACGTCGCTTCGTGCGCTACGTCCTCCCCATGTAGAGAGGCTCGAGCTTCTTGATCGAGTAGGACCGCGAACCCACGCGGACGGTGCGCAGCACCAGTGGGTACAGGTCGACGAAGACGCCCTCGCGGAGCAGGCGGTCCACCTCACCCTCGCGCACACCCATGGCGGGCGGCCATCGCGACCAGGTGGGAGGTCTCGTAGGGGGCGTAGTGATAGATGTGCATGCCGGGGTGGGCGGCGCGACGCACCTTCACGAAATCGAGGAAGTGTCTCCAGCGCCCGACGCTCCTCCGCGAACGAGTGCGCCCAGAGCGCGGTGTACTGGTCGGCGTTGTCGACCCAGCCGAACAGATAGTCGATGCCCCACTCGGCCTCGCCGTCGGGAGCGGGCTCGGTGTAGAGCGGATCGCCCTCGAAGTCGAAGAAGATGTCCCCGTGGCTGGGCACAGGGAGGGTGTGATCGCCGCGGCATAGTGCACGTCGTACGTCCCCGCGCCCTCGGCATCCGCCCGCAGCTGCACGCGGGCCTGGGCGCGAGGTTCTCGAACGTGTCGACGTTCATGCCCTCCGGTGCCTGGGTCGCCGCGGCCAGGTCGTCGATGGTGAGGATCCCGGCGGCGCGCAGACGGGCCCGCTGCACCGGCCGCATGCGGGCCACCATGAGGAGGTCGCGATGGGCCAGCACCTGCTCCTCGCACGTGGCGCAGCGCCCGCAGGCGACCACGCGCAGATCGCCGCGGTCGTCGCCCCACGCGAGCGGCGCCCCCGGCCGCGCCGTCGGCCCACGGCGCGGTCCGCGATCAGAGCGCGCAGCCGCGCCCGGCGCACGCGGAACAGTGGGAGGAGGTCGTCGACCGCATGCGTGCTGACGCTGTTGTCGCCGTGGATGAGGTCGACCTCGTCCGCACGCGGGATGCCGAGCCGGTCGAGCTGGTCGACATATGCTGCGAGCTGCATGAGTGCGGTCACCCTGGCCTTGCGGGGCGAGCTTCGAGTCCTGCACGCGCCAACGCCCGTCGCGCATCGCGGCGGAGGAAGTCGGCGAACCCGACGAACTCGTCGGTGGCGAAGGGCCGCCTGGAAGACGACCAGCGCGTCCGAGCGCAGAGCGCTCAACGTCTCGTCGACGGCGGCAGCCAGCGCGTCAGGATCGCTCGACGAGACCTTGGCGACCCGATGCACCCGCTCGTCGCCGAGCTCCCGGATGTAGCGCTCGAGCACGTTCTGCTCGTGCACGTCTCCGAGCTGGGCCCGCGCGGAGGAGCGTCGCGTCCTCCGGCTCCTCCACCGCGGGGACCCGACCGAGCTTCGCATCGATCGCGCGGGACCAGGCGAACTCGCACTCGCGGCCGGCCTTGAGGTCGCTCGCGCTCACAGATGACCCGCTGCGCCTCTGTGTCGATCCGCACGATTCTCCCGTTCTGTCGGCTGCTTCGACACTATCCGCGCATCCGACACGGCGAAAAGCGGGCGGTCCCGCGTGAGGCGCCCCGGGTCAACGCCACCAGGTGTCGTCGGGCGTCACGGGCAGATGACGCTTGTGCTGCGTCGCGAGATACCGCGCCTCGATGCGCCCGGCGACCTCGGGGTCGACCTCCCCGGCCCTCGAGGAAGTCGTCGATCTGCTCGTACGTCAGCCCGAGCTCGTCCTCGTCGTTGCGCCCCGGCTGGTCGTCGAGGAGGTCGGCCGTCGGCACCTTGAAGGCCAGGCGCTCCGGGGCGTCGAGGAACTGGAGCAGGGCGCGACCCTGTCGCTTCGTGAGCCCGGCGAGCGGGAGGACGTCGGCCGCGCCGTCGCCGAACTTCGTGTAGAAGCCCGTGATGGCTTCGGCGGCATGGTCGGTGCCGATCACGATCAGACCCTCGTGCCCGGCGAGCGCGTACTGGGTGACCATGCGGAGGCGGGCCTTGATGTTCCCGCGGTTGAAGTCGGAGATGTCGCTGGAAACGGCGGACTCGATGTCCTTCTCGACACCCTCGACCCCCGTTCTGGATGTTCACCTCGATCGACCGAGTCCGGCGCGATGAAGTCCAGCGCGGCCTTGCGCGTCGTCGGCGTCGTGCTGCACGCGATAGGGCAGGCGCACCGCGAGGGAAGAGTCGCCTCCCCGCCTCGCGCACGCCACTGCGCTCCACCGCGAGCTGGGCGAGGCGCCCCGCGAGCGTCGAGTCCTGTCCGCCGGAGATGCCGAGGACGAAGCCCTTCGCGCCCGTCGTGCGCAGGTAGTCCGCGAGGAAGCCGACGCGACGCTCCACCTCCGCTTCGGGGTCGATGTCGGGCCGGGCGCCCAGGTCTTCCGCGATCTGCTTCTGCAAACGACACGTTGTCCTCACGCTCATCGGTTCACTCCAGTATCGCCCTTCCGTGTTTCTAGCGGGTCACGCCACTGCGCCAGGACGCGGTATCCAGCCGCGACTGAGAGACTGAAGCGGTGAAGCTCCTCGTCGCCGCCCTCGAGTCCGAACTGTCCGCCTTCTCCCGAGGAGCTCGACGGGCTTCGACCGTCTGGTCACTCGGCCCGGGCAAGCTGCCGGCGACGTACGCGCTGACCCGGGCCCTCGACGCGAAGACCTACGACGAGGTCGTCAGTCGTCGGCACCGCGGGCTCCATCGAGAAGGGGCGTCCGTACGCGGTGCACGAGATCGCGACGGCGGTGCAGCACGACGTGATCGATCTCGACGGCGTCGTCGGACGGCACGTCTCGCTTCCGCCGCAGGTGACCACGGGCCGCGAGGGCGTCGTGATCGCCACGGGTGACCACTTCGTGAACGACGCCGAGGTCACGGCGGTGATCCGGCCGATGGGCGCCGCACTGGTGGACATGGAGACCTACGCGTACATCTGGGTCGCGGGGCAGTTCGGCGTGCCCATACGTCCGCGCCTTCCGAGCCGCGTCTCCGACCAAGCCGAGGACGGCGCCCTGGCCGACTTCCGCGAGGCCATCGCCCGATGCAGCATCGAGCTGCGCGAAGTCATCCGCGCCGAATACGGGGTCTGAGCTCAGCGCATCTCGATGACGCTCGGCCCGTTCGGCAGCGCGCGGACGGTGAGCTGAGCCGGGATCTGTTCCTGCATGGCCTCGACGTGGCTGATGACCCCGACCCGTGCGCCCGCCCTGCCGGAGTTCGTCGAGCGTGCGCATCGCGACGTCGAGTGTGTCGCCGTCGAGCGAGCCGAATCCCTCATCGATGAAGAGCGTGTCCAGGCGGATGCCGCCGGCGCGGGCCGTCACGAGCCTCGGCCAGCCCGAGGGCGAGCGCCAGGGACGTGAGGAACGTCTCGCCGCCGGACAGCGACTGTGGCGGGCGGGTCTGCCCGGTGAACGCGTCGGGCGACCACGATGCCGAGTCCGGACGCGGCACCGCGTGCCGCCAGGGCATCGGAGTGCTGCAGCCGGTAGCGTCCTTCCGACATGTCGTGGAGGCGAGCGGTTCGCGGCGTCGACGATCTCTTCGAGCTCTGCCGCCAGCACGAAGGTCTCCAGCGTCATCTTGCGTGTGTTCGCACCGCGTCCGGCGATTGGTGTCGGCGAGGGCCTGGAGCACCTCGAACGCCGCCGCGTCCTCTGCCGTGCGGGCGTGCTCGTCCTTCGCGGCGTCGATGAGGCCGGCCAGCCGCGCAGCGTCGCCCGGCCGTCCTCGTGGCCATCGTCGACGGCGGCGGTCCACGCCGCCCTCGGCATCGAGCGCTGCCTGCTCGATGGGCGCGAGGTCGATCGGCTCCTCCGGCAGGGTCCGCAGTTCGAGGTCGAAGAGAAGTGCACGCTCCTTCTCCCGCTGCACCGCGTGCGTCGTCACCCGCGTCATCGAGCTCCGCCTGCACCGCCGGCGGGCGCAACGCCCTCCACGACGGCCGTGACGTCGGGGAACTCGGAGGCATCGAGTGCAACGTCTCTCTCGGCGGCCGCCTCCGTCGCCGCCTGCTGTCTCCGCGCACGTTCGGCTCGGCGTCCCGGAGGCGTCGGGCCACGGCGAGGTGGGCGGTCGTCTCCGCCGTCCGCTCGGCGACCGACGCGTAGCTCCCCTCGCGCCTCGTCGATCGCCCTGCGGCGTCATCGTCTCGCTGGACCACCAGAGCCAGCTGCTCGCGGGGCTGCGGCGAGGGCCGCCTCGTCCTGACACGGGCGGAGCTCCAGGGCGTCCTGCTGCTCGCGGAGCTCGGCGAGGACGACATCGCGTCGCCGCGCGGTCTCGGCGGCGGCAAGGGCTTCCTTCTCCGCGGCAAGGGCGGCATCGAGCTCGGCTCCCGCCGTCTCGACGTCCCGTCCGTCCGCAGCGCGCCGTGGCCGCGGCGAGTCGGACCTGCAACGTCGTGCAGGTCGACGCCGCCTGCTGCTCGCGCCGCGCCGCCTCGTCCCTCCGGACCTCCGCAGCCCGCGATGTCCTCCGCGGAGACCGTCGCGCCGTGGTCTGCCGGGGCCGGGTGCTCTCGCGCACCGCACACCGGGCAGGGGTGATCGTCGACGAGGGCGGAGGCCAGCTCCCCCGCCATGCCGTCGATCCGGCGCTGCCGCAGGTCAGCGAGAGCCGACTGTGCGGCGGCCTGTGCAGACGTCGCCTCGGCGAGGACCCGCTCGGCGGAGGTGCACTCCTGTTGCAGGGTCTCCGCCTCTACCGCGGCTTCGCGGCGAACGGCCGCGGCGATGCGCACGCTCTCCCATTCCGCGATGCGGTCGGCGAGTCGACGGGCGTCGTTCCCGTTCCAGGGTTGCGGCCGCGATCCGCCCGGGGAGGGCAGCGCGCTCCGCCTGCCCGTCCTCGCACCGGCGCTCGGCGGCGACGACAGCCGCTTCCGCCGTCCCGCGCTCGGTGGCGCGGGACGGCGCCTGTGCCTCCAGCGTGACGGCGCGCTCCCAGATCCCGGACTCACGCGTCCGTTCCGCGATCCCACGCGTCGAGGTCGTCGGTCTCGACGCCGAGCCGGGCACAGGCCGCGCGTGCCCGTTCCTCCGTGGCGGCGCCTCGTCCGCTGCCGCCGCCGCGCGTGTGGCCGCGGCGATCGAGGAACGGAGCACCTCGGCTGCCCGCGCCCTGGCGAGCTCCGCCTTCGCCGCGGCGACCGCCGCTTCCTCGGCATC
>NZ_JBFLUM010000082.1:0-26069 GCF_050470785.1 Microbacterium sp. NRRL B-14842
CGCGATGCTCGAGATCTCGCGCAGGACACCGCGAACGGATCGAGCTCGTCGAACAGGTCGGACGCCGCGCGTACACGTTCATCTTGTGCGTGGTGACGAGCGCGCCGCGGTGGTGCGGGTCGTCGCGGATCTGTTCGACCATGGCGCGGTACTGCGCGGGTCGGCATCCATCGGCAGGTCGTGGCCGACGAGGGGTCCGGGTGGGGAGGCCGAGGATGTCGGCCCACAGCGGGAACACCTTCAATGATCGACGACGAGGCGGTGGTGACGCCCACGAAGCCCATGTAGTCGGCGGTGGCGGGCGGTGCGGAGGGCGTCGCGGCGGTGGTCATCGGTTCTCCTGGGGGCGGACGCGGGGACGGGGACGGGGTGGGCGGGGTCGGCGCCACGGAGGACCGCGATCACGTCGTCGAGGGACAGCGCCCCCATGTTGTCGACGGCCTGGGTGGTCTGGGCACCGAGGTGCGGGTGACGATGACGCGGTCGGCGAGCGCCGGGTCTGAGCAGGGGGCTGTCGTGCGCGGCCGTGTCGCCGTCGAGGGTGTCCGCCGCGTACCCGCGAGGATGCCGTCGCGGAGGGCGTCGGCCACGGCCTGCTCGTCCACGAGGTCGCCGCGGGCGGTGTTGACGAGCACGGTGCCCGGTCGCATCCCGGCGAGGCGGTCGGCGTCGACGAGCTGTTGCCCGCCGGGGGCGTGCAGGGTGATCACATCGGCGGTGCGGAACAGGTCGTCGAGGGTGACGGGTTCGGCGCCCGCGGTCCCGCACGAGGTCGGCGGGCAGGAACGGGTCGGAGGCGAGCAGTCGCGGACCGAATCCGCCCAGCCGCCGCGCGACCCCCTGGCCGATCCGCCCGAAGCCGACGATGCCGACCGTCGCGGCGCCGAGCTCCCGGCCGCGGCGGCACGGTCCAGTCGCCGGTCCGCACGCGGCGGTCGCCGTCCGGGATGGTGCGCAGGGCGGCGAGCATGAGCCGACCGCGTGGTCGGCGACCGCGTCGGCGTTCGCGCCGGGGGTGTTCGTGACCGGGATGCCGCGCTCGCGCGCCGCCGCGAGGTCCACCGCCTCGGTGCCGACCCCGTAGCGCGCCACGACCTTGAGCTTCGGGCCGGCGGCGAGGTGCGCGTCGGTGACCGGTCCGGTGCCGGCGATCCAGGCGTCGGCGCCGTGCAGCAGCACCCCGCAGCTCGTCGAGGTCGTGATGCGCGGTCCGCGGAGGATACGGTGTCCGGCCTGCGCGGCGCGCCCGACCAGGTCGAGGTCGCCGTCCGAGAAGAGCGGCTCGTGACGAGGATGACGCCCATCAGTGCGGCCTTCCGGCGAACCACGGCGCGAGGGCCGTGTAGGCGTCGGTGAAACGCGCGTGGCGCTCGGCGTAGACCGCATGCCGGGAGGGGTCGGGCGTGAACTCGGCGGTGACCTCGCTGAGCGCTCGGGCGGCGGAGAAGTCGGTGAGGCCGAGACCGACGGCTCCCGTGACCGCGGCACCGAGGCTGTTCGCCTCCTCCACGATGGTGCGGCGACGAACCGGCACTCCCCAGACGTCGGCGAGGACGGCGAGGTAGACGTCGCTCTGCGCCCCGCCGCCGACCGCGTCGATGCGGTCGATCGTCGCGCCAGCTCCCCGGAACGCCTGGATGCAGGTGAGGAGGTTGAACGCCGTCCCCTCCAGCACGGCGCGCACGAGGTGGGCGCGCCCGTGGTGGCGGGCGAGACCGACGAACGCGCCGCGCGCGTCGGGATCCCACAGCGGGGAGCGCTCGCCGAGCAGGTAGGGAAGGAAGTAGAGATCGTCGGTGTCGACATCGCTCGCGGCCTCGGCGACGAGGCGCCCCGTCTCCGGGTGCGCGGGTCGACGGAGAGGGCTTCGGCGATCCACTGCACGGAGGCGCCGCCGGCCTGCATGGTCGCGGTCGGCACGAACGAGCCCGGGACGACGTTGTCGAAGGTGAAGGTCCGCATCGCGGCGTCGTGCAGCGGGGCGTCCGCCGCGAAGGAGATCCACGACGAGGTGCCGAGGCAGACATAGGCGCCGTCCTCGGGCGCCACGATTCCGGAGCCGACCGCGGCGAGCGGTCCGTCGCCGCCGCCCATGACGACCCGGACGCCGGTGTGCAGCCCGAGCGCTTCGGCCGCGGCGGCCGTGAGCGGGCCCGCGATCTGCGTCGACTCCAGGATCTCGGGGAACAGGGCGGGATCGAGCCGCGCGGCGGCGAGGACCTCGGGGGACCACGTGCCGGCGACCTGGTCGTACGCGTTCGTGCCGGAGGCGTCCGAACGGTCGGTGGCCAACCGCCCGGTCAGCCGCAGCACGATGAAGTCCTTGGCCACGCACACCCGGCGCACGCGCTCCCACACCTCGGGTTCGTTGTCCCGGACCCACATGACCTTCTCGATCGAATAGGTGGGGTTGAGGCGATGACCGAGGATGCCGTACGCGCGCTCGGCGCCGACCGCCGCCTCGAGCTCGCGCTGCTGGGCGCCGGCGCGGGTGTCGGCCCAGATGATCGCCGGCCGCGCGGGCTCTCCGTCGGCATCGAGGAGCACGGCGCCCATCATCTGCCCGCTGACCACGAGCCCGGCGACGTCGGCGGCGGCGGTACCGGTGCGCGCGAGCAGATCGCGGGTCGCCGTGACGACCGCGTGCCACCAGTCCGCCGGGTTCTGCTCAGCGACCCCGCCGGCCGCGAAGTGGGCCGGGTACGACACGGTGACCGCGGCGATCAGGCGACCGTCGTCGTGGTGCAGGGACGCCTTGTTCCCGGTCGTGCCGAGGTCGTGGGCGATGATCATGGCCGGAGCCTATTCCGCGTAGGGACGCAGGTCGACGCCGGACTCCGCGCGGAACGCCCGCGAGCCCATGCCGTGCTCCAGCACCCAGCCGTAGTCGTGGCCGGCGCCCCCGGGGTACACGGCGAGGAAGGAGTAGGGCTCGTCCCCGGTGTTCACGGAGCGGTGCGCCCAGCCCGGCGGGATGTAGCCGATGGTGCCCGGGAGCATGTCGAGCCATTCAGTGCGCTCGCCGTCGAACATGAGCAGTCCGCCGCGGCCGTGCAGCGCGAGGTAGATCTCGCCCTGGTGGTCGGGGTGCTGGTGACCCTTGGTCATCCAGAGCTCGCCGCCCGTGTCGCCGGGCATGATCGTGGTGATCGACTGCGGCAGCTCGCGCTCGATCTCGGGCACAGGGGAGCTGACGACCGTGTAGACGATCGGGTCCTCGCCCGCGGCGGCGGCCGCCCAGGCGTCGCGGTCGCGGAACAGGCCCTCGAGGTCGGACATCCGCCGGGTCAGCGTGGGGCCTTCGGGGGAGAGGGTGAGCTTCTCAGCGTCGAAGGCGATCGCCCTCGGGGAGATCGGCGGGGTCTGGTACTCGGGCATCCATGCTCCTCGAAACGGGTGCTGCGTCGTCGCGCAACCTGTAATGACAAGCTCACTGTACCTGTTATGACAGGTTGCGTCCAGTGCTCTCCCGCGCGCGAGGAGCCGCGCATGCGGCGGTCTCAGCGGGCAAGCGCGCGCTCGAGATGTGCGCGCCCGTCGCGGATCGCGGCCGCCGTCACGTCGTCCCACCCGGGATACTCCGCATGGCCGGCCGGAAGCACCGCCAGCTCGAGATCATGGGCCCCCGCGGCGACCGCGAACTGCCCCTGCGGCGGCACGTACTGGTCCCAGAGAGCCGCCTCCACCCGGACCGGTACCTCCGCGAAGCCGATGCTCGTCGAGGAGTCGAACCAGCGCAGCACCTCGCGGGCCTCGGGATGCCGCAGGACGTGCTGACGCACGGTCTCCCCGCTCCCCAGGCACGGCACCGCCAGCCGTTCGTCGTACTGGCCGAAGCTCGGCACGATGAGGGTGGCCCCCACGAACCGGTCGTCCCACGGCAGGGCGAGCGCGCCGATGCCGCCGCCGAAGCTCTCCCCGACGTAGTAGAGAGGAAGCGCGCCGACGACCGAGACGAGGACGTCCGCCGCCAGCCACAGGTCGCGCGCGCAGAGGCCGAGCACGTAGCGCTCCGGATCGTCGATGCCCGCGAGCACGTGCTCGGGGGTGGGCTCGGGCGCTCCGATCCCCGCGTTCAGCACGCCGAGCCCGCGGGCCACGGGATAGATCGCCGCGACGTCGTCCGGCACCCGGGCGAGATCGACCGCGTCGCGACCCCCGTAGCCGTGGCCGTGCACGACGCCCGCGCGGGGAGGGCCGTCGAGGGGCTCGACCACCCAGGCCCGCAGTCGCACGCCGTCGACGCCGGCATGCTCGACGACGGACACCCGACGGCCCTGCTCCTCGGAGGTGGAGAGGACCACGGGGGCCGCGTCCACCGCGGCGGCCTCGCGCCGCCAGCGCCGCCAGCGGTCGGCGAAACCGGGCGGCGCGGGCACGGGGCGGACGGCGCGGAGGTCGGCTTCGGTGCGGCCGTAGCTGCCGTCGAACGCGGCATCGGGGAACCAGGTGGCGTAAGGCTCGGGGAAGGTCATGCGGGCTGAGGGATCCTGTTCCGGGAGTGGGGCGGGCGGGGGTGCGTGGCAGACTGGAGGCTCCATCGGAAGGAGACCGCGTGCTGGTCACGGAACGACGCGAGCGCATCCTCGCCCTGACCCGCGATCGCGGCACTGCGTCCATCGGCGAGCTCGCGGCCACGCTGCAGGTGAGCGAGATGACGGTGCGGCGCGACGTCGATCAGCTGGCCGAGGAGGGCGCGGTCGAGCGCATCCGTGGCGGCGTGCGGGCGCGGGGCCTCCAGCGTCTGGTTCCGGCTCCGGCGGCCTCGGCGGAACGGCGGGCGATCGTCGCGGCGGCCGCGGGCCTCGTCGAGCCGGGCATGGCGGTCGGCATCTCCGGCGGACCCACGGCGCTGGCGCTCGCGCGGGAGCTCGTGCGCATCCCGGAGCTCACGGTCGTCACGAACGCTCTGCCGGTCTCCGACCTGTTCTCGCCGCCGGACCGCGCCGACGCCCCGTACACGCAGACGGTCGTGCTCACCGGGGGCGTGCGCACGCCCTCCCAGGCGCTCGTCGGGCCGGTCGCCGTCCGCGCCCTCGAGCACCTGCACTGCGACCTCGTGTTCCTCGACGCCCACGGCCTCGACGAGCAGGCCGGGATCACGACCATGAACCTGCTGGAGGCCGAGACCAACCGGGCGCTCATGGCTGCGGGGCGGGAGGTCGTCGTCCTCGCGGAGCACAGCCGCTGGGGCGTGGTCGGACTCACGACCGTCGCCGACCTCAGCGACATCGACCGCCTCATCACCGACGACGGCCTCGACGACTCCGCGCGGGAGCTGCTCGCCGCCCACGTCGGTACCCTGCACGTCGCGCCGCGCGACGGCGGCGACGAACGTGCGCTCGCGGCGGCCCTCGCGGACTGAGTCCGCCGCCGTCATCGGGCCGTGCTCGCCCGCGGAATCAGCCGGGCGCCGACCGTCACGTGCCGCACCGGGAGATCGGCTCCCGGGGGTGCGGCGATCTGCCGTTCCAGCTCCGTGAACGCGGCGTCCACGAGGCGCGCGTGGTCGGGGGCGATGGTGCTGAGGGCGGGGACGGCGAAGCGTGCGGCGCGGATGTCGTCGATGCCGACGACGGCGACGTCTCCCGGCACGTTCCGTCCCTGGGCCTGAAGGGCGGCCAGGGCGCCGAGGGCAACGGAGTCGTTCGAGCAGACGATGCCGTCGAGGTCGGGGACCGCGGCGGCCATGGCGCCCGCCACGCGTTCACCCTCCTCGGCCGTGAAGGCGTCGACCTGCGCGGTGAGTGCGGGATCGGCGGGGATTCCGGCGGCGGCCAGCGCCTCCAGGTATCCGGCATGCCGACGGTCGGCGGCGTCCGACGGGCGGGCATCGCGGCGACCGACGAAGGCGATGCGGCGGCAGCCGACCGCGAGCAGGTGCTCCGTGGCGGTGTAGGCGGCGGCCCGGTTGTCGATCGTCACGTGCGTGAACGGGCTCACCTGGATGTGCTCGCCCAGCAGCACGAGCGGCCCGGGGGAGGTGCGGCGCGTGAGGTCGGCGACCGTGAGCGAGCGCGGGATGTGGATGAGCCCGTCGATGGGCGGCAGGCCGACGCCGTTGGCGACGTCGATCTCGCGGCCGTGGTCGCCCTCGGTCTGCACGATGAGCACAGCCAGGCCCCGGTCATCGGCGCCGCGGACGATGCGCGAGCCGAGCTCCGCGAAGTACGGCTCCTCCAGATGCGGCACCGCGAGCGCGATGAGCCCCGTGCGGGTGGCCCGCGCGACGGGGAGCACGCGGCCGCCGGGCGAGGTGGTCACCTGCGGCCTCCTGGAGGGACGACGGTCTCCGCCGGGACGACGGATGCCCTTCACGTTAGCGCCCTCCGTCACGATTGCACTCGGAACGCGATCACGCGTGCCTCCGCGACGCCGTTCGTCCGCTCCACCACGAGGCGGGCGGCCGTGAAGGCGCCGAGGTCCGCCGGCAGCGGATGCACCCGCAGGCGATGGCGGTTGTCGCGCTCCTCGGCCACGGTGCGCCACTCGTCCGAGCCCTCCGGCTGCACCTCGACGCGATAGTCGCGCACGAGCTGGGGCAGCACCTCGTCGGGGCTGCGGTGGTGATGCAGGGTGTTGAGCTCCAGGTCCACGTCGTCGTCGAACACGAGACGGATCTCGGAGGCCGAGACCGGCTGCTCCCAGTCCAGGCGCAGCCACTGCGGGCCCTCCGCCTCCGGGGCGGACGCCCACAGGTGCGGTCCGCCGAACGGACGGTTGTAGCCGGAGACGGCGCGCTCCGGCGCGACGGCCTCGGAGTCCGGGCTCGTGCGGAACGCGGGCACCCGGCCGCGCAGCGGCTTGGTCGGCCACTGCACGAGGAGGCCGTCGCGGTCGACCTGCACGTTGCGGTCGTCGTTGTCGACGCGGTGCACGAGGGTGAGCACCCCTGGCGGCAGCTCGGAGGCGAGCTGCACGTGCACCTGCGGGTTCGCGCGGAGCACGACGATCGCGTTCTGCGGCTCCTCCGGCGCGAAAGGCGTCTCCGCCCGCACCCAGGACGGGCCACCGGCGGGGACGTCGATCACCGTGCGGTGCTCGAGCACCGCGGGCACGATGTTCTGCGGACGGCCCGTGGACCAGACCTCCACCATGACCTGCGTGTCGGCCTCGGCGCTGAGCAGGAGCTCGGTGGTGTCGAGGCGCGGGTGCACGGGGACGACGATGCCGAGGTCGTCCGTCAGGGTGTGCGGGGTCGCCGCGGCCACGGTGCTCTCCGGGGTGCCGATCGTGCGCAGGGTGCTGGACGCGGTGACGGCGGCGGTGCGGGCGAGGTCGGAGGGATCCTCGTTCGCGACGCCGATGAGGGAGGCGTCGGCGCGCAGCAGCGTCTGCCGGAGTTCCGCACGGTGGTTCTCGTACAGCTCCCGGGGCGTGGCGTCGTGGGCGTAGCAGAGGGCGGCGGCGGTGCCCGCGGCCTCGCCCATCGCCGCGCACGTGGCCATCACTCGGGCGGCACCGAAGGCGATGTGCGTGGCCGAGATATCGCGACCCGCCATGAGCAGGTTGTCGACGTTGACGGAGTAGAGCGAGCGGAACGGGATCTCGAAGACGCCGTCCGAGAAGCGCTGCACCGCGCCCGCCCCCGTCGCGTACATGCCCTCGGCGGGATGGAGGTCGATGGACCAGCCGCCGAACGCGATGCCGTCATCGAACGACGTCTGCTCCAGGATGTCCTGCTGGCGCAGCGTGTAGTCGCCGATGAAGCGGCGGTACTCGCGCTTGCCGGGGATGTTGCCGATCCACTCCAGGGTCAGGTTGTCGGCGTCGAACTCGCCGGAGTTCTTGATGTGGTCCCAGATGCCGAGGATCACCGACCGCAGCTCGTCGCGGATGGCCTCGTTGTCGTCGACGATGTCGAGCGTGCCGCCCCACTCGATCCACCAGTAGTGCGCGCCGCT
The DNA here is from genome assembly GCF_050470785.1 of Microbacterium sp. NRRL B-14842. Taxonomy (NCBI): domain Bacteria; kingdom Bacillati; phylum Actinomycetota; class Actinomycetes; order Micrococcales; family Microbacteriaceae; genus Microbacterium; species Microbacterium sp. NRRL B-14842. The sequence continues at coordinate 7,905 of NZ_JBFLUM010000082.1, forward strand.
GTCGCCGCTGCGGATGATGCGCGACGAGGGGATCGGGGTGGTCGAGATGTCCTTCGCGCTCTCCGGCGCGACGTACTTCACCGGGTGCCCGAGATCCTTCGTATAGAAGAGGAGCGTCGAGCCGAGGAACTCGCGCACGGGCTGCTCGGGCGCCCAGTCCTCGCCGAACTCGCTGCGGCTCTCCTTGCCCAGTCGGTGCCGGGCGCCGACGAGCCGTCCGACCAGGCCGTCTCCGGTGCAGTCGAGGAAGAGCGGCCCGCGGAAGACGGTGCGGATCTCCGAGCCCATCGTCCAACCGGTGACCGACCGGACCCGACGGGCGTCGTCGGGTCCGGTGGCCTCGGCCTCGAGCACCTCCGTGTTGAGGAACAGCGTGAGGTTGGGCTCGCGGCGCACGATGTCGAGCACCACGTCGTCCCAGTACACGGGGTTGCCCTCGGGGTTGCGGAACTGGTTCTCCCGGTACATTTCGCCGATGATCCCGGTCTCCCGCGCCCACCGCTGGTTGCCGTGGGCGGTCGCTCCGCACACCCAGACCCTCACCTCCGAGGAGGAGTTGCCGCCGAGCACCGGCCGGTTGTTGATCAGCACGGTACGTCGGCCGAGGCGGGCGGCCGCGACGGCGGCGCTCACTCCGGCGAGGCCGCCGCCGACGACGATGATGTCGGCTTCGACGGTCTGGGTGCGCATGGGGATGGGTTCCTTTCGGGAGGGGTGGTGATGCCGCTCAGCGCGCGGCGATCGCTTCGATCTCGTAGACGCGGGCGACGTCGGTGGCGGAGTCGGACGGGTCGGTGATGACGAGGCGCACGGCATCGGCCGTCCGCCCCTGGGCGTCGACCACGACCGTCGTCTGCGTGTTGCCGGTGACGGTGCCGACCGTGACCCAGCCGCTCGCGGTGCGCAGCTGGACGGTGAAGTCGCGCAGCACGGAGGTCTGCGGCGGGCCGACCGTGTATCCGCTGCGGACCCGGACGACGTCCAGCGGCGCGGCCTCGTCCCACTCGACCGTGATGGTCGGCTGGGTGTCGGAGGCCGCCGAGATCCACCGGCTCGCATCCGTGCAGCCGCCGTCGATCGCCTTCTCCGGGCCGGTGTCGGCGCGGAGCTGGGACGAGGCGGTCGCGGTGCCGCCGAGCGCCAGGTTCTCGCCGCCGGCGTCGCCCCGGAGGGAGGCCACGATGGCGGAGAGGCTGGTGGTGCCGGGCTGCCCGTCGCGCGGGATCTCGGCATGCCGCAGCGTCCCTCCGTTGGGGACAGCAGGGGCGCTGAGGTAGACGACGTCGGTGCCGTCCGTGCGGGTCGCCGCGCGGAGGCGCTGCTGGCCCACGACCGGATCGCCCACGGTGTCGGCGGTCCATCCGGACGCTCCGGCGGTCAGCAGCACCGTCTGACTGCGGGTGATGCCGCAGTCCTGCACCGACACCACGGCGTAGACGCGGGTCTCGCCGCCGGCGGTGGTGGTGTCGAGCGCCGCGATGGTCTGCACGCCGCCACCGAGGGCGTCCGTGTCCACGAGGGTCTCGCTCGTCCAGGCGGAGCCGGTCCAGGTCGCCCACCGCACGTCGAAGGCGTTCTCGGTCTCGTCCGCGTACCGGTAGGTCACGCCCACGAGGTCGCCGTCGGCCAGGGCCATCTTCGCGGTCTGCACCGCGGGCACGGCGTCGCCGATGGTCTCGCCGGGCTCGTAGCCGCGCCACACGACGGCGCCGGGGGTGTCCGGGCGGATCGGGGTCGGCAGCGCCTGCCCGGCGACGTCGCGGAAGCCGCCTGCGGCCGGGTCGTACACCGCGTACGAGCCGAGGTGGCGGTAGGGATCGGCCGGCCACGGGCCCCACTCCCACAGCACGTGCACCTTGCCGCTGGCATCGACCTCGAGGTCGTCCGGGTAGAAGGAGTGGTTCACGGCGGCGGCGATCGTCGTCTCGCGGGTCCACGTCCCGGCCACGGGGTCATAGTGGTACAGCACCCCGTCGCGGCGGGCCTGCGGGTCGGCGCCCACCCGCACCATGAGCCAGATGTCGCCGTCGGCGCCCTGCGCGGTGACCGGGTAGGAGATCGCGGCGCCGGCGTCGGGCATCTCGGCGCTCACGTCGACGAGCGAGGTCGCGTCGTAGGGCACGGTGGAGCGGAAGTACTTCCACGGCTCGTGGTGCATGGAGACGAACGCGTGGATGTACCCGTCGCCGTCGATCGCGATGGACGGCTGGTTGTGGCCGTTGTCGTCCGCATACTCCGCGCAGGCCCCGGTCGCCAGGCGCAGGCAGCCCGATGTCCACGTGCCGTCGGCGGCGCGGACGGCCAGGTTCACCTGGTGCTTCGCCGCCACCGAACCGGGCACGTTGTAGGCGAAGTACGTCTCGTCGCCGTCGACGACGAGCGGGTTCCACCAGCCGGACTGGTTGGAGCTGTCGACCGTGACGGGCACGGTCTCGACGTCGGGGGTCGCGGCGGCGGCCGGAGCCGGCGCGGCGAGGACGAGTGCGGTGAGGGCGGCGGCAGCGGTGGCGCCGGCCTTCCAGCGGAGGGTCATGGCGATGCTCCTCAGCCCAGCAGCTTCTGCGCCTGGTCGCCGGCCTGCGCCATCGCGTCCTTCGCGCTCTGCTGTCCCACGAGGACGGCCTGCACGCGGTCCGCGATCACGGTCTCGATCTGGGCGTACTGCGGGTACTGCCAGAACGGGTTGGTGGTCGCGGTCGCCGTGATCTTCTCGGCGAAGCGCGAGCCGAACGCGTCGGACGCCACTTCCTTCGAGGCCTGCGCCTCCTCGGTCACCGGCGGCAGTCCGCGCAGCTCGTAGTCGCCGAGCACCGCCTTCAGGTCGCTCGTGGCCCACTGGCCGAAGTCCGCGGCCGTGCGCGTGCTGTCGCCGGCTCCGCCGCCGACGATGGCGATCGCGCCGCCCCAGACGAGGGCGCGCGGGGTGTCGCCCTTCTTCAGCACGGGGCGGGACTCGGGCACGAGCTTGGAGGCGAGGTCCGGATCCGGGGAGTCCTTCGTGACGGACGCGCGGCCCACGGGGGCGTCGTCGTAGATGGCGGCGCGGCCCTGGGAGAACAGCGAGCGGGCGTCGAAGCGGTCGACGTCGGCGGCGATGAGCCCCTGGTCGTACAGCGACTTGTACCAGGTGACCGCCTCGATGCTCGCGTCGTCGCCGATCGTGACCTTGCCGTCCTTGACGAGGTCGCTGCCGAACGTCTGCATCCAGATGAGAACGTCCTTGAGCTGGGCGGCCTTGGTCGAGGCGGCGTAGGGGATGAGGCCGCCGCCGAGGGCCTTGAGCTTCTTCAGCGCCGCCTCGAAGTCGTCGACGGTGGTCGGGAACGTGGAGATCCCCGCCTTCTTCAGGAGCTCCGAGTTGGTGATGAGCCCGATCGCGCCGATGGTCCACGGGAACGCGTACTGCTTCCCGTCGAGCTGCGTGGCCTCCAAGCTCGACGCGGTGTAGCCGCGGCCCTTCGTGAGTGCCGAGACGTCCTCCAGCTTGCCGAGCGCGGCCAGCGAGGCGAGCCAGGCGACGTCGACGTGCGCGGCGCCGGTGAACTGCCCGCCGCGCACCTGCAGCATGAGCTGCTTGAAGTACTCGTTGTAGGGGAAGGAGACCTCGGTGATGCCGACCTCGTTGGTCTTCTTGTAGCCGTCGAGCAGCGCGCGGGTCGCCGGGGCGGCGGCCTCCTCGGTCAGCGACCAGCTGGAGAAGGAGAAGTCGGTGGCGGTGAAGCCGCCGGTGCCGAGTCCGGCGCCGGGGGAGGAGGACGGACTGCCGTTGCCGCCGCCGCTCGGCATGCAACCGGCGAGGAGGAGGCCGGCGGCGCCGAGCCCGGCGAACTGCAGGAGCTGGCGACGGGAGACGGTGGTGTTCTCGGACATGGGGGTGCTCTCTCTTCTTCGAGGGACTGCGGATGAGGGGGTGGTGCGGGTCAGCCCTTGACCGCGCCGGCGGTGAGCCCGCCGACGAGGAAGCGCTGCAGGGCGATGAACGCGATGGCCACGGGGAGCGAGACCACCAGCGAAGCCGCCATGAGTTCCGGCCAGGCGGTGGACGCCTCGCCGATGAACGTGTTGACGAGTCCCGGCGGCAGGGTCTGCTTGTCGGGGCCGGCGAGCGTGAGGGCGAAGATGAAGTCGTTCCAGCCGCGGACGAACGCGAACAACCCCGCGGCGATGAGGCCGGGCGCGGCCAGCGGCAGCACGATGGAGTGGATGATGCGCATGCGGGAGGCCCCGTCGACGCGCGCGGCCTCGATGAGCTCGTCCGGAATCGTGTCGAAGAAGCCCTTCAACATCCACACGCACAGCGGCAGCGTGAACGTCGTGAACGACAGCACGAGCGCCGTGTAGGTGTTGAGCAGGCTGTATGCCGAGAACACCGCATAGAGGGTGATGAGCAGTAGCGCCTGCGGGAACATCTGCGACGCCAGCACGAAGTACATGAGGCTGCGGCGGCCGCGGTAGCGGAACTTCGAGAACGCGTAGCCCATGTACGCCGACACCAGGACCGAGAGGATCGCGGTGATGACGGAGACGACGATGCTGTTGCGGAGGTAGCCGAACAGGGCCGGGTTGTTCGCGAGGGCGGCGTAGGCCTCGAAGGTGATCTCGGTGGGGAACAGCTTCGGCGGGTAGCTGAACACCTCCGTGCGCGGGGTGAGCGAGGTCGCGAGCAGCCAGTACACCGGCAGCAGCGCGAACCCGCCGAACACGACGACGGCGATCCAGGCGCTCACGGTGGAGGCACGGCGGTCGGCGCGGTGGCGCCGACGACGGGGTGCGGCGGGCGGGGCGGAGACGGCGGCCACCGTCTCCTCGGTCAGCACGGCGGTCATCGCTTCTCTCCCTTCTCGGACAGGCGGACGTAGACGACGACGAGCGCCATCAGCAGGATCATCCAGAGCAGGCCGATCGCCCCGGCGTGGCCGAGGTCGAAGCCGTCGAACGCGGTCTCGTACACGGCGGTCGCGAACGTCTGGGTGGAGCCGGCGGGACCGCCGCCGGTGAGGACGTAGATGATGTCGAAGTGCTGGAAGTTCCAGATGAACTCCAGCAGGATCACGAGGCCGATGATGCCGCTCATCTGCGGGACCGTGATGGAGAAGAAGCGGCGGATGGTGCCGGCGCCGTCGATCTCGGCGGCCTCGTGCAGCTCGATCGGCACGGTCTGCAGGCCGGCGAGGAGCATGACCATCATCCAGGGGAACGACTGCCAGGTCTTCGCGACGATCACGGCGATCATGGCGGTGGTGGGGTTCGCGAGCCACGCCTGCGGGGAGTCGATGAGGCCGACGGTCTCGAGCGCGGCGTTGAGCACGCCGTAGTTGGCGTTGAAGATCCACATCCACAGGAACGACACGACCACGCCGGGGATCAGCCACGGGATGAGCATGAGGCCGCGGAGCACTTTGGCGCCGCGGATGCGCGTGTTCAGGGCGAGGGCGAGGCCGAAGCCGATCACGAACGGCGCGATGGTCGTGCCGAGGGTGAAGACGAGGGTCTGGGTGAGGAGGGGGAAGAACTCGCCGGTGAGCACGTCGACGATGTTCTGGAAGCCGACGAACTCGCGGCCTGGTTCGACGAGGCTCTGCTTGTAGAACGCGGTGATGAGGGCCGTGATCAGCGGGTACACGACGACGGCGGCGAGGAGCGCGAGGCCGGGAGCCGTGAGGAGGAGCGCGAACATCCCGTCCGAGAGGCGACGGGGCCGGCGACCTGTTCCTATCTGTGAGGAAATGGTCTGTTCTGTCATCTAGGTCATCCTTGGCCTGGGGTGATGTGTCCGCACTCACGCGGTGCGGTCTCGGGCTTCCTCAGTATTTCCGGCAGATTACAGCGACGTCAACTGGAGAGCGCAATAGTCAGAAAGTGGTGGAAAATGTTTGCTTTGTGAACTGATTCACCCGGAGGGCGCCCTCGGTACGATCACGACATGGGGTTCTCACTGCTCGGCCTGGCGGTGAGTCTCGCGATCTTCCTCCCGAACCTGCTGCTGATCCCCTTCCCGCCGAGGCCGAAGCTCGAGAGCCCGGCGGTGCCCCGTGTGCTCCTCGTGTTCGAGAGGGCAGGGCAGGCGCTCTGCATGACGGTCCCGGCGATCACGGCGACCGGCGCAATCGCGTGGGGGTGGGCGGTGCCGGTGGCGCTGGCGGTGCTCGCGTACGGGGCCCTCTGGATCCGCTACCTGCGTCGCGGCCGGCCCGGGTCGGCGCTGTTCGACACCGTCTTCGGCATCCCGGTGCCGATGGCTCTCGCGCCGGTGGCCGCCTTCCTCGGCACAGCGGCGTGGTTGCAGAACCCGTGGATCGCGCTCGCCGCGGTCGTCCTCGCGGTCGGGCACATCCCGACCTCCCTCCTCGCGGCTCGGGATCACTAGGCGTACTGCTCAGTGTGGGGCGGGCGTTCTGACACATCGACGATTTGAAACGATCAGTATCGATCCTTGCTAGTCGATTATCGATTGGCTACGGTCGGAGCAGCCGCTCCCGCGGCGCCGCGCGCATCGGCCGTGCGGGAAGCGACAGTTCGGAGACGCGATGAAGCGTGTACTGGCAAGCCTGACCCTGGCGGCGGTGTTCGGATCCGCCCTCGCTGCGGCGGTCCCGTCGGCGGCTGCGGCCGCGGACGATGACGCCCTCTACCTCGCGCCGGGAGGTGACGACGCGGCCTCCGGCACGATCGACGACCCCCTCGCGACGCTGGAAGGCGCCCGCGACCGGATCCGCGCGCTGAAGGCGGATTCCGCGCTCCCGAACGACGGCCTCACGGTGTACCTCCGGGAGGGCACGTACCCCCGCTCGGCGTCGTTCGAGATCGGCGCGCAGGACTCGGGCACTGCCGACGCCCCCATCACCTACCGCTCGTACCCGGGGGAGACTGCCACCCTCACCGGCGGTCGCGAGCTGCCGCGCGACCAGTTCGCCGCGGTCGACGACGCGGCGGTGACCGACCGCATCATCGACCCAGCTGCCCGCGACCGTGTCGTCGGGATCGACCTCGCCGACCTCGGCATCACCGACTACGGCCAGCTCAGCCGCCACGGCTACTGGAAGGCCAACGACGTCAGCACCACCCCGCCCATGGAGCTGTTCATCGACGGCCAGGGCATGACCCTCGCGCGCTGGCCCAACGCCGACGCGGCCACCCCGACCGTGCAGATGGGCGACATCATCGACGCCGGGCCGGACCGCAACGACGCCGACCTGCAGGAGCGCGGCGGCACGTTCAGCTACGGCTACGACCGCCCGAAGCACTGGACGCAGGCCGAGGACGTCTGGCTGGACGGCATCTTCGGCTACAGCTGGGAGTGGTCGTACAACAAGGTCGAGAGCATCGACACCGAGGCGAAGACCATCACCCTCCGCTACGGCGAGATGTCCGGGATCATGAAGAGCTGGTTCCCCGACTTCCACTTCGCGCAGAACCTGCTGGAGGAGCTCGACGCCCCCGGCGAGTACTACATCGACCGCGACGCCGGGAAGCTGTACCTCATCCCGAACGCGGCCTTCACGTCCGGCCGCGGCGCCGTGACGGTCACCACGCTCGATGAGCCGATGCTGCGCGCCGACGGGGCCTCCTACGTGAACTTCGACGACCTCGTGATGGAGTACGGACGCGCGACGGCCGCGGTCATCCTCGGCGGCTCGCACGTCACGATCTCGCACAGCGACATCCGCAACTTCACCGACGGCGGCGTGCTCATCAACTCGCCGGGGCGCTACACCTACGACGGCATCCCGGTGAACCGCGGCGGCCGCGACCACGCCGTCACCGACAGCCGGCTCACGCACGTGGGCGGCGTCGGCGTGGTGCTCCAGGGCGGTGACAAGACGACGCTCGAACCCGGCCGCAACCGGGTCGAGAACTCCGAGATCGCCGACTTCGCCTACTACCACAAGGCCTACAACCCCGGCGTGATGTTCGACGGCGTCGGCAACATCGCCAGGGACAACGAGATCCACGACGCCCCACATCCCGGGATCATCGTGCACGGCAACGACCACCTGTTCGAGCGCAACGAGGTGTACGACGTCTGCAAGCAGTTCCACGACCTCGGTGCGATCTACATGAACTCCGGTAAGACCCCGCAGCAGCGCGGCCACGTGTTCCGTGAGAACTACTTCCACGACATCGGCGTCGGCATGGCGGGCGTCGAGGGCATCTACGCCGACAACTTCACGTGGGACCTCACGATCGAGAAGAACGTGTTCGTGAACATGGGCAACGGCGCGATCAAGAGCGGCTCGGCCGACTACATCGAGGCACGCAACAACGTCTTCGTCGACGCCTACGCCCCGTACGACAACTACGAGCAGTGGATGGGCGACCAGGAGGGCAACGTCGTCGACCGCGACTACATGCCGGCCTGGGAGAAGGTGTTCGCCGACAACAACGACTTCGTGGGCACGCCGTACCTGACCAAGTATCCCGAGCTCGCGCACTTCTTCGAGGACGACCACTACTTCCCGAACCACAGCACCTTCGCCGAGAACGTCGTGTGGAACCCGAACCGGGCCCGGATGGCCGGCGTCAACGAACACGGCGCGAAGGACGGGAAGAACCTCTTGAACTACGAGGACAACTGGGTGGCCGACGCCGACCCCGGCTTCGTGGACGCCGCGAACGGCGACTACACGCTGAAGGCCGATGCCGCCGTGTTCGACCAGATCCCGGGCTTCGAGTCCATCGCCTTCGGCGAGATCGGGGTCGACGGCACGATCGGGCAGACGCAGCAGCCGCAGACCGTCCCGCTCGAGGGCATCGCGTTCGACAGCGACACGCTCACGATCGACGCGGGCGACGAGGTGCGCGTGCGCGCCGTGCCGCTGCCGTGGAACGCCGACGACGCCGCGGTGACCTACGCCTCGGCCGATGCCGCCGTCGCCACCGTGAACGACAAGGGCGTGGTGCTCGGCATGGGCCCCGGCACGACCACGGTCACGGCGACGGCGAAGGCCGATGCCACCAAGACCGCGACCATCGAGGTGATCGTCGAGGAGGGCGACGGCGTGCTGCACTTCACCGACTTCGAGTCGGGGGCGAACGGCTGGCCGACCGACCCGAACCGCTCCATTCAGGTGGATGCATCGGGCGACAAGGTGTACCGCATCCTCAAGGGCGCCAACAGCATCCTGCCGCGGGACTTCACGGAGTTCGTGCTCGACTTCGACGTCACGGCCCCGGCGACGACCCCCGCCAACGCGGGACTGATCGTCTACGACCGCAACGGCAAGGGCGGCGGCTACATCCGCTTCCGTCAGGCCGCGGCCGGTCCGACCTGGACGATCTTCGACGACGCCTGGAAGGTCGTCGCCGAGAAGGTCGTGCCGGCGGCGCAGGGCCTGACCCCCGGGGAGACGTCGCACGTCCGCATCGCGGTGCAGGACGGGCAGATCCGGATCTCCGTGAACGGGGCGATCGCGCTGGAAGGCGCCGACCCCGGGCCCGGCAAGGCCGGTCGGGTCGGGTTCTACGTGGAGAACTACGCCTCGCTCGACTTCGACGACGTCGGGTTCTCGCTCTCCGGTGTGCCGGTCACGGGCGTGAGCCTGGACGCCGACGCCGTGGGGCTGACCGTGGGGGAGCGGCGGTCGGTCGCGGCCACGGTCGCCCCGGAGGACGCCAGCGACGCCCGGGTCACCTGGACGACCGATGCCCCGGAGGTCGCCACGGTCTCCGGCGGCCGGATCGCGGGGGTCACGGCTGGAACCGCGACGATCACCGCGACCTCGGTCGCCGACCCGAGCCTCAGCGACACGGTCACCGTCACGGTGGACGATGCCGAGTACCCGACCACCCGCCTCGACGGCCAGCTGAATGACGGGGCGAACTGGAGTCAGTCCGACCACATCGCCGTGGACGACACCGGCGTCGTGATCAGCGGCCAGGGCGTGCACGGCTACGAGGCCGAGCGCTTCGGCGACACCCTGCTGCAGTTCGAGGCGGAGTTCGGCGCCTTCGATGGCGGCTGGTACGGCTTCCAGGCGCGCTCCGATCAGACCGGGCTCCCCGCCTGGCAGAACTCCAACACCGGCTACCTCGCGGTGATCAAGGAGGACGTGATCGAGTTCCAGAGCTGGACCCCGGGGCAGACCATGCTCGACAGCATCCCCAACACGGTCATCGAGCCGGGCTCCACGCACCGCATCGAGTTCGGGGCCGTCGCCGAGGACGGTGGCACCCGCATCGTGCTCCGGGTGGACGACGTGACCGTGTGGAACATGGTCGACGCCAGGGAGAACCTCCGCATCGGTGCCGACGGCTTCTTCAACGTCTACCACTACGGCAAGACGAACACCCTGGCCGTGCGGCCGACGCCACCGCCCGCGACGGTGACCGGCATCTGCTGGGCCCCCGAGGCCGACCCGAAGACCCGCTACGTGCGCGGCGAGGAGCTCGACGTGACCGGCATGCTGCTGGGGGTGGACTGGAGCGACGGCTCCCGCACCACGCAGCAGGTGACGGCGGACATGGTCAGCGGCTTCGACAGCAGCAAGGTGCGCCCGCACCACACGCTCACCGTGACGTACGCTGGCGCGAGCGTCGAGCTCCCGATCTCGGTGCGACCCAAGCTCAAGAACGACGAACAGGACGTGCCACGATGCGGGTGACCTTCATCGGAGACTCGATCACCGACGCGGGGCGCGATCGCTCCGACCCCGGGTCCTTCGGCGACGGCTACGTGTCGCTCCTCGCGCCCGAGCTGCAGGCGGCGGGAGCCACGGTCCGCAACCTCGGGATCGCCGGGGACCGCGCCCGCGACCTCGCCGCCCGGTGGGACGCGGAGCTGACGCCGACCGCTCCGGAGCTGCTGACCGTGTACGTCGGCGTGAACGACATGTGGCGACGCTTCGACAGCGACGACCCGACCCCGGCCGAGGACTTCGAAGCGACGCTCGGCGACCTCCTCGCCCGAGCGGTGGCGACGCACGCCCCGCGGCTGATCCTCATGGAGCCGTACTTCCTCCCGGTGACGGAGGAACAGCGCGCGTGGCTCGACGACCTCGACGGGAAACGGGCGGCGGTGCGGGCTCTCGCCGCGGAACACGGGGCGGCGTTCGTGCCCCTGCACGATGTCTTCACGGCGGCCGCGGAGGAGCATCCGGTCGTCGAGCTCGCGCCGGACGGGGTGCACCCGACGCCCCGCGGATCCGCCCTCATCGCGGATGCCTGGCGCACGGCCGCATCCATTAGCGATAGTCGATAATGGACGTAGACTGATGGTCATGACGGATGCTCTCGGCACGGCCGGACTGCAGCGCGGACTGCTGTCTGATCAGATCTACGCGCTCATCAAGGCGATGATCAAGGACTCCACGCTGGCTCCCGGCGAGCAGCTCGTGGAGTCGCAGCTCGCCCGGCAGATGCAGGTGAGCCAGGCGCCCGTGCGCGACGCCCTCAAGCGGCTCGCCCACGAGGGTCTCGTGTCGCACGTGCGGCATCAGGGCAACTTCGTCGCGAGCTACTCCGCGGAGGAGGCGGCGCAGGCCAAGGTCGCCCGCGTCGAGCTGGAGGGGCTGGCCGGACGGCTGGCCTGCGGAGCGCTCGACCCGGCTCGCCGGGCCGAGCTCGTCGGCCTCATCGCACAGATGCACGAGGCGGCCGAGGCGGAGGACCTCGCCCGGTTCCGCGAGCTCGACTTCACCTTCCACCGTGCGGTGATCGAGGCCAGCGGCAACGTGTACCTCCCCCGCATGTGGGACCTCCTGGAGCCGAGCCTGCGCGTCATGCACGTGCTCGGCGACCCCACCTTCACGGGGGACTGGCACGAGGTCGCGGACTGGCACAAGGGCCTGCTCGACACGCTGGACGCCGGTGACGAAGAGGCCGCGTCCTCCCTGTTCCGCGCCCACGCCGCCGGCACCCTCCTCGACTGACCCCCGCGCGAGTTCGCAGTTTCGCACCGGGGTCGCACGGCTGGCCGGAGCCCCTGCGACACGGTGAGGATCCGCGACGGGGCTGCGGAGTCCCTGCGCGGGGTCGCAGTTTCGCACCGAGGTCGCACGGGTGACCAGAGTCCCTGCGACGCGGTGAGGATCTGCGACGGGGGGCTAGGCCGTGAAGGGGGAGAGGCGGTCGGCGGTGCCGGACCAGAATGCTCGAGCTTCGGAAGGGGACAGGGGAGGAAGGGCCCGCCGGGTCGCGGCGAGCACCTCCGCGTAGGTTGTGGTCCGCGTGGACATCGGCCAGTCGCTGCCGAACATCAGCCGGTCCGCGCCGAAGAGGGTGAATGCGGAGCGCAGCAGTTCCTGCGACTCGTCCGCCCCGCGCGCCGCGAGGTCGAGCCCGGAGACCTTCGCCGACACTCCCGGAGCCGACGCGGCCTCGGCGAGGGCGGAGAGCCATGCGGCATCGGCCGTCCGTGCTCCGAGGCCGAGGTGGCAGAGGACGATCGCGGTGCCGGGGTGCCGTCGGGAGAGGGCGGCCGCGGCGGGAAGCTGCTCCGGGCGGATGAGCAGTTCGAGGGTGCGGGCGGTCGCGCCCAGGTGGTCGGCGAGGGCGTCGAGGCCGTCCACATCGGACAGGTCAGCGGCGTACTGCGGCACCGCGGCGCGCACGCCGACCACGGCGGGAGAGAACGCGACTGCGGTGGCGCCGGCGGCCCGTCCCGGCGCGGGGGTGTACTGCAGCACCACGCGCCGCAGGTACGGGTCCCGGGCGGCCGTCGCCGTCAGCCATTCCGCCTCGGCCACCGAGTCCGCTGCTTGCACGGCGATGGCGGAGGAGACGCCGGCGTCCGTCAGCTCCCGCCCGAGGTCTGTGGCCGCGGCGTGGCGGGGAAGGCCGAGGTCGTCGCGGAACCAGGGGATCGGCAAGGCATCCGCATCCCAGACGTGCACGTGGGCGTCGACGATCCGCACGTCAGATCCTGCGCCGCGCGGTCACGCGGCCTCCGCGTCGAGGGCGTCCCACAGCGCGGCGGGCAGCTCGGCATCGAGGCCGTCCACGAACGCGTCCACCTCCGCGGGCGTCCGAGCCCCGACGACCACGGCGTCCGCACCGTGCCGCAGCGGGAACTGCACCGCGGCGTCGGCGAGCCGCACGCCGTACGTCGCGGACACGGCCTGCAACCGCAGCGCCCGCTCCCGGAGCTCCGGGGGTGCGGGCTTGTACTCGAAGAACGGCGAGCCGACCGGGTCGACGAGGATGCCGGAGTTGAACACCGCGGCCGCGAGCACCCCGATGCCACGGGCCGCCGCGGTCGGCAGCAGCCGGTCCAGGGCGGTGCGGTCGAGCAGAGTGAGTCGTCCGGCCTCCATCACCACGTCGAGCGGCGCCTCGGCGACGTAGCGCTCCAGGGGGTCGAGGCGGCCGAGGCCCACACTGATCGCGCGCACCACCCCTTCGTCGCGCAGCTCGACGAGCGCCGGGAGTGCTGTCGCGAACGCCGCCTCCACGTCCAGGGGGTCGTGCAGGTGGAGCACGTCCACGCGATCGGCGCCCAGCCGGGCGAGGCTGCCGTCGAGGCTCCTCCGCACGCCGTCCCTGCTGAGATCGACGACGGAGTCGTGCCCGCTCGCGGCTCCCGAGACCGGCCGGCCGTCCGCATCGACGAGCACCCGGCCGACCTTCGTCGCGATCACGTAGTCGTCGCGCGGGACGTCGCGGAGGGCGAGGCCGAGCTTCCGTTCGCTCTCACCCGACCCGTACAGGGGCGCGGTGTCGAAGAACCGCACGTCCCGGGCGAGCGCCGCATGCACGGTGGCCACCGCGTCGGCGTCCGCCACGGGGGCGAAGAGGTTGCCGATCGGCGCGCAACCGAGTCCGACGTCGTCGCGCGCGGCGACGTCGGGGTTCAGCGGACGGAGCTCTGGACGGAACGCCATGCCTCGTACTCCTCGCGGCTGTCGGGGGTCAGCGGGTAGTAGTCGCTCAGGCGCGCGCCCTCGTCGAGGCGGCGGCGGCTGAACACCTCCCACTCCTCATGATCGCGCGCGTCGTCCACGACCTGCGGCGCCATCGCCTGCGGCACCACGACGGGGCCGTCGTCGTCGGCGACCACGAGGTCGCCCGGCATGCACAGCGCACCGCCCACCGCGACCGGCACGTCGTACGCCCACGGCACGAGCTCCGACTGCGAGGCGTAGTGCGGGGTCGTGCCCGTCGACCACACCGGGATGCCGAGCTCGCGGATGCGGCCGGCGTCGCGGATGCGGCCGTCCACGACGATCCCCGCCCCGCCCTTGCGTGCGAAGTAACGCGCCAGGATGTCGCCGATGCACCCGGAGAAGCGGCTGCCGTAGGCCTGGATCACCAGCACGTCGCCGGGCTGCACGGCCTCGAGCACGTGCCACAGGGCGGTGTGCCGCTCGGCGTACTCCTGACCGTCGCCGGAGGCCATGTCCTCGCGCTGCGGCATGAACTGCAGCGTCAGCGCCGAGCCGACCACGCGCTGACCGAGGCTCAGCGGCTCCGGCCCGTCGATGTAGCTGCGGCGGATCCCGAGCCCGTGCAGCTTGGCGCACGCGGTGGCGGAGGAGATCGCGTCGAAGGAGTCGACCACCTCGCGCGAGGGCCGCTCGTAGGCCCCACCCCGCACGGGCAGGGCGAAGTCGGGTCGGATCAGATCGGCGCTCATGCGTCTCCTTCAGGGAACAGGTGGCGCGGCGAGCCGGTCGCACGCGCGATGGTCAGGTCGAGGTCGGCGCTGTGCGCCGGGGGCAAGGTCACCACGAGGTCGTCGTCCACGTCGAACGTCGTGGTGACGAGCGGGGCGTCCGGGGCCGTGTAGGTGCCCGAGGCGCCGGGCCAGAAGCCGGGCTCCTCCCCGGTGGCGGTCACCTGGACGATCCGGTCGAGCCCGAAGCGCCCGCCGCGCAGCCGCACGGTGCGGGTGTGCACGGCGGAGGCGTTCACGAGCTGCACGCCGATGCCGTGGTCGTCGAGGCGGTGCACGAGCGCGGCGACGTCCTCCGGGAGCCCGGGTCGCGCGCGGTCCACATCCTCGTAGCGCAGAGCCGTGAAACCGAGTCCGCCGTTGTAGAGCACCTGTGGAGCCCCGCTGACGAGCTGGGTCAGCACCTCGGTCACGACGGGGTTCACGCGCTGCCAGAAGTGCAGGTGCGCGGCGTCGGGGTCGCGGTCGTCGGCGAGCATCATCGCGGCACGGCGCGCCACCTGGCCGAGCGCCATCTCCAATGCCCGCACCGGGTAGTCCGGAAGGTCGCCGGAGAGATACGCGAACCAGCCGGCCTCGTGGCCCGCCTCCTCCTTGTCGCGGAACGGCGCGACGAGGTCGGTGGAGTCGGGGAGACCGGCGATCGCCGTCTCCAGCCGCTCCCGGTCAGACGCCCGTCGCGACCACCACCAGAGCCACAGGGGGAGGTCGAGTTGCAGCGGACCGTAGTCGAACCAGCCGTCCGCGCCGTGACGGTACGGGACGAGCAGTCCCGGCTCGGTGGCGGCGGCACCGAGCCGGGCCATCCATCCGCCGCGCAGACTGTAGGTGGACTCCGCGACGCTGCCCGTGCGCGCCTCGGCGAGCACGGTGTCGAGCATCGTGCGCACGAGGTCGAGGGCGGCGTCGTCGCCTGTGACGAGCGCGTGGTTGAGGGCACCGATCAGGGCGCTCATGCCGACCGAGTGCAGCCCGTGCGGCCAGGCCCAGCCGTAGTGCCCGCCCCACCAGCGGCCGTCGTGGAGGGAGCCGACGGTGCCGTCCGGGCCGACGTTGTCGGGGAGCAGCCCGCCGTCCGCCCGCGCGCGCCAGCCGTCGACGTACCGGCGGATCCACGCGGCCGCCTCCTCGTCACCGTCGTAGAGCCAACGGTTCGCGGCGAGGGAGGTCGCGGCGAGGTTCACGGCGATGTCGCCCGCCGCGCGGCGCTGCATCTCCTCCGCCATCCGCTGGGCGTGGGCGGGGTCGGCGAGGTCGTCCCAGGAGACGATGCCGTCCAGGCCGTGCAGCGGCAGACCGTAAGGGCGCATCTCGTCCCGGTCGGCCGTGTACGGCACGATCTTCTCGTCGAGACCCTCGCGCGCACCCAGAGCGCCGTTGTGCGGCGAGCGGATCATGTTGCGCTCGGCGTCGTAGTTGCCCTGTGCGGGGTCGGTGAAGAGGGCCGCGAACCGGGCGGCGCGCGCGGCGAACGCGGAGTCGGCCGGGTCGGCGGCGCAGATGCCGGCGAGGAACAGCAGCGACTCGCCCTGATGGAACCAGTCGTAGCCGTTGTCGTACTCCTCGGTGAGCATGCCCGCCTCGGCGAGCTGCACGGTCACGCCCTCCCAGTGCCGCTTGGCGTCGGCGAGCACCTCGTCGGAGCCACCGAGCAGGTAGAACGCGGGCCAGTTGAAGAAGGGCTCGTACAGGTCGTCCACGCCGTCGCGGTCGATGAACTCGGCGACGCCGCGGAGGCGGCCGTCCGGCAGCGTGTAGCGGTCGCGGAAGAGGCGGCGGGCCTCCTCGACCTCGGCGAAGAGCCGGCGCTGCAGCACGGCCCAGGCCGGGATCGTGCGCAACGGACGGGTGAGCGGGGTCTCCGGCACGGTCATCCCTTCGTCGCTCCGGCGACCAGGCCGCCGATGATGTGGCGCTGCATCACGATGAAGAACACCATCGCGGGCAGCACGGCAAGCAGGAGGGTCGGGAACACCTGGGTGTAGTCGGTCGAGAACTGTCCGACCGCCGCGTAGACGCCGGTGGTGACCGTGTAGATCCCGGAGCTCGGCCCGAGGATGATCTGCGGACTCACGAAGTCGTTCCACACGCCGATCGAGTTGAGCACCACGACCGTCGCGACGACGGGCTTCATGATCGGGAAGATGCACGCCCAGAACGCGCGGATGGGCCCGGCGCCGTCCAGGGACGCCGCCTCGTCGATGTCACGCGGCACGCTGCGGAGGTAGGCCGTGAACAGGAAGATCGTCACCGGCAGGGTCGCCGCCGTCTCGAAGAGGATGAACCCGGGGATCGTGTTGATGAGCCCGAGCACCCGCAGCACGAAGACGACGGGGATCAGCGTCACCTGACCGGGGATGAAGAGCCGGAGACGAAGAGCAGCAGCAGTCCCAGGTGCCACTTCGACCGCCCGCGGGCGATGACGTAGGCGACGGGCGCGGCGAGGGCGATGCAGCACAGGTTCACGAGCACGACGAACAGCAGCGTGATGCCGTACGCGGCGATCACGTTGAACTTGCTGCTCGTGATCGCGGCCCACAGGTAGTCGAACGTGAACATCTGCGGAGTGATCAGCAGGGGGTTCTCGATGATGTCGGCCTGCGGTTTGAACGCGTTGATCAGCATCGTGTACATCGGGATCAGCATCGTGATCGCGACGACGCCGAGGACGATCCACCGGATCGCGCTGACGGCGAGGGCCGGGCGGTTGCGGGTCTGCTTCATCAGTCGGTCGCCTTCTGCTCGGCGCGGCGTCGCACCAGGGTGACGGCGAGGCCGACGACCGCGGTGACGATGAGGAGGATCATGGACTGCGCGGCGCCGAAGCCGAGGGCCGAGTTCGCGAAGGAGTCCTTGAGGATCTGGTACACGATGGTCTGCGTCGAGCCGGCAGGCCCGCCGTCGGTGAGCGACAGCACCACGTCATACGCCTTGAGGAGCCCGACGAGCGTGAGCACGAGGTTCACGGTGAAGACGGGGGCGATGAGCGGCAGCGTGATGGAGCGGAACTGCTGCCACCGCGTGGCGCCGTCCACCGTCGCCGCCTCGTAGTACTCCGCCGGGACCGACTTGATGCCGGCGAGGAACAGGATCATATTGAAGCCGAAGTGCGACCACACGATCGTGAAGATCACGCTCGCCTTGGCGAAGGTCGGGTCCGTGAGGAACGGCATGGCCGGGAGGCCGAGCGTGCTGAGCAGACCGTTGACGGCGCCGGTGGGGGAGAGCATCGCCGACCACAGGAAGCCGATGATGAGGGCGCTGATCACGTACGGGTAGAAGAAGACCGTCCGCAGGATCGTGTTCGAGCGGCCGGGCCCGGAGATGAGGGCGGCGATCGCGAGGCCGATGGCGTTGCAGAGGATCGTGCCGACCACGGCGATGATGCCCGTGAAGATCGCGGCCTGTATCGAGCGCGGGCTGCGGAACGCCTTGATGTAGTTGTCCCAGCCGACGAAGGTGAAATTGAGGCTGTACCCGTTCCAGTCGGTGAAGCTGAGCACCGCCGCGAGGATCATCGGGATGACGAACATCGCCAGGAACACGGCGACGGCCGG
>NZ_JBFLUM010000083.1:0-24540 GCF_050470785.1 Microbacterium sp. NRRL B-14842
GGCCACCGTCTCCTCGGTCAGCACGGCGGTCATCGCTTCTCTCCCTTCTCGGACAGGCGGACGTAGACGACGACGAGCGCCATCAGCAGGATCATCCAGAGCAGGCCGATCGCCCCGGCGTGGCCGAGGTCGAAGCCGTCGAACGCGGTCTCGTACACGGCGGGTCGCGAACGTCTGGGTGGAGCCGGCGGGACCGCCGCCGGTGAGGACGTAGATGATGTCGAAGTGCTGGAAGTTCCAGATGAACTCCAGCAGGATCACGAGGCCGATGATGCCGCTCATCTGCGGGACCGTGATGGAGAAGAAGCGGCGGATGGTGCCGGCGCCGTCGATCTCGGCGGCCTCGTGCAGCTCGATCGGCACGGTCTGCAGGCCGGCGAGGAGCATGACCATCATCCAGGGGAACGACTGCCAGGTCTTCGCGACGATCACGGCGATCATGGCGGTGGTGGGGTTCGCGAGCCACGCCTGCGGGGAGTCGATGAGGCCGACGGTCTCGAGCGCGGCGTTGAGCACGCCGTAGTTGGCGTTGAAGATCCACATCCACAGGAACGACACGACCACGCCGGGGATCAGCCACGGGATGAGCATGAGGCCGCGGAGCACTTTGGCGCCGCGGATGCGCGTGTTCAGGGCGAGGGCGAGGCGAAGCCGATCACGAACGGCGCGATGGTCGTGCCGAGGGTGAAGACGAGGGTCTGGGTGAGGAGGGGGAAGAACTCGCCGGTGAGCACGTCGACGATGTTCTGGAAGCCGACGAACTCGCGGCTGGTTCGACGAGGCTCTGCTTGTAGAACGCGGTGATGAGGCCGTGATCAGCGGGTACACGACGACGGCGGCGAGGAGCGCGAGGCCGGGAGCCGTGAGGAGGAGCGCGAACATCCCGTCCGAGAGGCGACGGGGCCGGCGACCTGTTCCTATCTGTGAGGAAATGGTCTGTTCTGTCATCTAGGTCATCCTTGGCCTGGGGTGATGTGTCCGCACTCACGCGGTGCGGTCTCGGGCTTCCTCAGTATTTCCGGCAGATTACAGCGACGTCAACTGGAGAGCGCAATAGTCAGAAAGTGGTGGAAAATGTTTGCTTTGTGAACTGATTCACCGGAGGGCGCCCTCGGTACGATCACGACATGGGGTTCTCACTGCTCGGCCTGGCGGTGAGTCTCGCGATCTTCCTCCCGAACCTGCTGCTGATCCCCTTCCCGCCGAGGGCCGAAGCTCGAGAGCCCGGCGGTGCCCCGTGTGCTCCTCGTGTTCGAGAGGGCAGGCAGGCGCTCTGCATGACGGTCCCGGCGATCACGGCGACCGGCGCAATCGCGTGGGGGTGGGCGGTGCCGGTGGCGCTGGCGGTGCTCGCGTACGGGGCCCTCTGGATCCGCTACCTGCGTCGCGGCCGGCCCGGGTCGGCGCTGTTCGACACCGTCTTCGGCATCCCGGTGCCGATGGCTCTCGCGCCGGTGGCCGCCTTCCTCGGCACAGCGGCGTGGTTGCAGAACCCGTGGATCGCGCTCGCCGCGGTCGTCCTCGCGGTCGGGCACATCCCGACCTCCCTCCTCGCGGCTCGGGATCACTAGGCGTACTGCTCAGTGTGGGGCGGGGCGTTCTGACACATCGACGATTTGAAACGATCAGTATCGATCCTTGCTAGTCGATTATCGATTGGCTACGGTCGGAGCAGCCGCTCCCGCGGCGCCGCGCGCATCGGCCGTGCGGGAAGCGACAGTTCGGAGACGCGATGAAGCGTGTACTGGCAAGCCTGACCCTGGCGGCGGTGTTCGGATCCGCCCTCGCTGCGGCGGTCCCGTCGGCGGCTGCGGCCGCGGACGATGACGCCCTCTACCTCGCGCCGGGAGGTGACGACGCGGCCTCCGGCACGATCGACGACCCCTCGCGACGCTGGAAGGCGCCCGCGACCGGATCCGCGCGCTGAAGGCGGATTCCGCGCTCCCGAACGACGGCCTCACGGTGTACCTCCGGGAGGGGCACGTACCCCCGCTCGGCGTCGTTCGAGATCGGCGCGCAGGACTCGGGCACTGCCGACGCCCCCATCACCTACCGCTCGTACCCGGGGGAGACTGCCACCCTCACCGGCGGTCGCGAGCTGCCGCGCGACCAGTTCGCCGCGGTCGACGACGCGGCGGTGACCGACCGCATCATCGACCCAGCTGCCCGCGACCGTGTCGTCGGGATCGACCTCGCCGACCTCGGCATCACCGACTACGGCCAGCTCAGCCGCCACGGCTACTGGAAGGCCAACGACGTCAGCACCACCCCGCCCATGGAGCTGTTCATCGACGGCCAGGGCATGACCCTCGCGCGCTGGCCCAACGCCGACGCGGCCACCCCGACCGTGCAGATGGGCGACATCATCGACGCCGGGCCGGACCGCAACGACGCCGACCTGCAGGAGCGCGGCGGCACGTTCAGCTACGGCTACGACCGCCCGAAGCACTGGACGCAGGCCGAGGACGTCTGGCTGGACGGCATCTTCGGCTACAGCTGGGAGTGGTCGTACAACAAGGTCGAGAGCATCGACACCGAGGCGAAGACCATCACCCTCCGCTACGGCGAGATGTCCGGGATCATGAAGAGCTGGTTCCCCCGACTTCCACTTCGCGCAGAACCTGCTGGAGGAGCTCGACGCCCCCGGCGAGTACTACATCGACCGCGACGCCGGGAAGCTGTACCTCATCCCGAACGCGGCCTTCACGTCCGGCCGCGGCGCCGTGACGGTCACCACGCTCGATGAGCCGATGCTGCGCGCCGACGGGGCCTCCTACGTGAACTTCGACGACCTCGTGATGGAGTACGGACGCGCGACGGCCGCGGTCATCCTCGGGCGGCTCGCACGTCACGATCTCGCACAGCGACATCCGCAACTTCACCGACGGCGGCGTGCTCATCAACTCGCCGGGGCGCTACACCTACGACGGCATCCCGGTGAACCGCGGCGGCCGCGACCACGCCGTCACCGACAGCCGGCTCACGCACGTGGGCGGCGTCGGCGTGGTGCTCCAGGGCGGTGACAAGACGACGCTCGAACCCGGCCGCAACCGGGTCGAGAACTCCGAGATCGCCGACTTCGCCTACTACCACAAGGCCTACAACCCCGGCGTGATGTTCGACGGCGTCGGGCAACATCGCCAGGGACAACGAGATCCACGACGCCCCACATCCCGGGATCATCGTGCACGGCAACGACCACCTGTTCGAGCGCAACGAGGTGTACGACGTCTGCAAGCAGTTCCACGACCTCGGTGCGATCTACATGAACTCCGGTAAGACCCCGCAGCAGCGCGGCCACGTGTTCCGTGAGAACTACTTCCACGACATCGGCGTCGGCATGGCGGGCGTCGAGGCATCTACGCCGACAACTTCACGTGGGACCTCACGATCGAGAAGAACGTGTTCGTGAACATGGGCAACGGCGCGATCAAGAGCGGCTCGGCCGACTACATCGAGGCACGCAACAACGTCTTCGTCGACGCCTACGCCCCGTACGACAACTACGAGCAGTGGATGGGCGACCAGGAGGGCAACGTCGTCGACCGCGACTACATGCCGGCCCTGGGAGAAGGTGGTTCGCCGACAACAACGACTTCGTGGGCACGCCGTACCTGACCAAGTATCCCGAGCTCGCGCACTTCTTCGAGGACGACCACTACTTCCCGAACCACAGCACCTTCGCCGAGAACGTCGTGTGGAACCCGAACCGGGCCCGGATGGCCGGCGTCAACGAACACGGCGCGAAGGACGGGAAGAACCTCTTGAACTACGAGGACAACTGGGTGGCCGACGCCGACCCCCGGCTTCGTGGACGCCGCGAACGGCGACTACACGCTGAAGGCCGATGCCGCCGTGTTCGACCAGATCCCGGGCTTCGAGTCCATCGCCTTCGGCGAGATCGGGGTCGACGGCACGATCGGGCAGACGCAGCAGCCGCAGACCGTCCCGCTCGAGGGCATCGCGTTCGACAGCGACACGCTCACGATCGACGCGGGCGACGAGGTGCGCGTGCGCGCCGTGCCGCTGCCGTGGAACGCCGACGACGCCGCGGTGACCTACGCCTCGGCCGATGCCGCCGTCGCCACCGTGAACGACAAGGGCGTGGTGCTCGGCATGGGCCCCGGCACGACCACGGTCACGGCGACGGCGAAGGCCGATGCCACCAAGACCGCGACCATCGAGGTGATCGTCGAGGAGGGCGACGGCGTGCTGCACTTCACCGACTTCGAGTCGGGGGCGAACGGCTGGCCGACCGACCCCGAACCGCTCCATTCAGTGGATGCATCGGGCGACAAGGTGTACCGCATCCTCAAGGGCGCCAACAGCATCCTGCCGCGGGACTTCACGGAGTTCGTGCTCGACTTCGACGTCACGGCCCCGGCGACGACCCCCGCCAACGCGGGACTGATCGTCTACGACCGCAACGGCAAGGGGCGGCGGCTACATCCGCTTCCGTCAGGCCGCGGCCGGTCCGACCTGGACGATCTTCGACGACGCCTGGAAGGTCGTCGCCGAGAAGGTCGTGCCGGCGGCGCAGGGCCTGACCCCCGGGGAGACGTCGCACGTCCGCATCGCGGTGCAGGACGGGCAGATCCGGATCTCCGTGAACGGGGCGATCGCGCTGGAAGGCGCCGACCCCGGGCCCGGCAAGGCCGGTCGGGTCGGGTTCTACGTGGAGAACTACGCCTCGCTCGACTTCGACGACGTCGGGTTCTCGCTCTCCGGTGTGCCGGTCACGGGCGTGAGCCTGGACGCCGACGCCGTGGGGCTGACCGTGGGGAGCGGCGGTCGGTCGCGGCCCACGGTCGCCCCGGAGGACGCCAGCGACGCCCGGGTCACCTGGACGACCGATGCCCGGAGGTCGCCACGGTCTCCGGCGGCCGGATCGCGGGGGTCACGGCTGGAACCGCGACGATCACCGCGACCTCGGTCGCCGACCCGAGCCTCAGCGACACGGTCACCGTCACGGTGGACGATGCCGAGTACCCGACCACCCGCCTCGACGGCCAGCTGAATGACGGGGGCGAACTGGAGTCAGTCCGACCACATCGCCGTGGACGACACCGGCGTCGTGATCAGCGGCCAGGGCGTGCACGGCTACGAGGCCGAGCGCTTCGGCGACACCCTGCTGCAGTTCGAGGCGGAGTTCGGCGCCTTCGATGGCGGCTGGTACGGCTTCCAGGCGCGCTCCGATCAGACCGGGCTCCCCGCCTGGCAGAACTCCAACACCGGCTACCTCGCGGTGATCAAGGAGGACGTGATCGAGTTCCAGAGCTGGACCCCGGGGCAGACCATGCTCGACAGCATCCCCAACACGGTCATCGAGCCGGGCTCCACGCACCGCATCGAGTTCGGGGCCGTCGCCGAGGACGGTGGCACCCGCATCGTGCTCCGGGTGGACGACGTGACCGTGTGGAACATGGTCGACGCCAGGGAGAACCTCCGCATCGGTTGCCGACGGCTTCTTCAACGTCTACCACTACGGCAAGACGAACACCCTGGCCGTGCGGCCGACGCCACCGCCCGCGACGGTGACCGGCATCTGCTGGGCCCCCGAGGCCGACCCGAAGACCCGCTACGTGCGCGGCGAGGAGCTCGACGTGACCGGCATGCTGCTGGGGGTGGACTGGAGCGACGGCTCCCGCACCACGCAGCAGGTGACGGCGGACATGGTCAGCGGCTTCGACAGCAGCAAGGTGCGCCCGCACCACACGCTCACCGTGACGTACGCTGGCGCGAGCGTCGAGCTCCCGATCTCGGTGCGACCCAAGCTCAAGAACGACGAACAGGACGTGCCACGATGCGGGTGACCTTCATCGGAGACTCGATCACCGACGCGGGGCGCGATCGCTCCGACCCCGGGTCCTTCGGCGACGGCTACGTGTCGCTCCTCGCGCCCGAGCTGCAGGCGGCGGGAGCCACGGTCCGCAACCTCGGGATCGCCGGGGACCGCGCCCGCGACCTCGCCGCCCGGTGGGACGCGGAGCTGACGCCGACCGCTCCGGAGCTGCTGACCGTGTACGTCGGCGTGAACGACATGTGGCGACGCTTCGACAGCGACGACCCGACCCGGCCGAGGACTTCGAAGCGACGCTCGGCGACCTCCTCGCCCGAGCGGTGGCGACGCACGCCCCGCGGCTGATCCTCATGGAGCCGTACTTCCTCCCGGTGACGGAGGAACAGCGCGCGTGGCTCGACGACCTCGACGGGAAACGGGCGGCGGTGCGGGCTCTCGCCGCGGAACACGGGGCGGCGTTCGTGCCCCTGCACGATGTCTTCACGGCGGCCGCGGAGGAGCATCCGGTCGTCGAGCTCGCGCCGGACGGGGGTGCACCCGACGCCCCGCGGATCCGCCCTCATCGCGGATGCCTGGCGCACGGCCGCATCCATTAGCGATAGTCGATAATGGACGTAGACTGATGGTCATGACGGATGCTCTCGGCACGGCCGGACTGCAGCGCGGACTGCTGTCTGATCAGATCTACGCGCTCATCAAGGCGATGATCAAGGACTCCACGCTGGCTCCCGGCGAGCAGCTCGTGGAGTCGCAGCTCGCCCGGCAGATGCAGGTGAGCCAGGCGCCCGTGCGCGACGCCCTCAAGCGGCTCGCCCACGAGGGTCTCGTGTCGCACGTGCGGCATCAGGGCAACTTCGTCGCGAGCTACTCCGCGGAGGAGGCGGCGCAGGCCAAGGTCGCCCGCGTCGAGCTGGAGGGGCTGGCCGGACGGCTGGCCTGCGGAGCGCTCGACCCGGCTCGCCGGGCCGAGCTCGTCGGCCTCATCGCACAGATGCACGAGGCGGCCGAGGCGGAGGACCTCGCCGGTTCCGCGAGCTCGACTTCACCTTCCACCGTGCGGTGATCGAGGCCAGCGGCAACGTGTACCTCCCCCGCATGTGGGACCTCCTGGAGCCGAGCCTGCGCGTCATGCACGTGCTCGGCGACCCCACCTTCACGGGGGACTGGCACGAGGTCGCGGACTGGCACAAGGGCCTGCTCGACACGCTGGACGCCGGTGACGAAGAGGCCGCGTCCTCCCTGTTCCGCGCCCACGCCGCCGGCACCCTCCTCGACTGACCCCCGCGCGAGTTCGCAGTTTCGCACCGGGGTCGCACGGCTGGCCGGAGCCCCTGCGACACGGTGAGGATCCGCGACGGGGCTGCGGAGTCCCTGCGCGGGGTCGCAGTTTCGCACCGAGGTCGCACGGGTGACCAGAGTCCCTGCGACGCGGTGAGGATCTGCGACGGGGGGCTAGGCCGTGAAGGGGGAGAGGCGGTCGGCGGTGCCGGACCAGAATGCTCGAGCTTCGGATGGGACAGGGGAGGAAGGGCCCGCCGGGTCGCGGCGAGCACCTCCGCGTAGGTTGTGGTCCGCGTGGACATCGGCCAGTCGCTGCCGAACATCAGCCGGTCCGCGCCGAAGAGGGTGAATGCGGAGCGCAGCAGTTCCTGCGACTCGTCCGCCCCGCGCGCCGCGAGGTCGAGCCCGGAGACCTTCGCCGACACTCCCGGAGCCGACGCGGCCTCGGCGAGGGCGGAGAGCCATGCGGCATCGGCCGTCCGTGCTCCGAGGCCGAGGTGGCAGAGGACGATCGCGGGTGCCGGGGTGCCGTCGGGAGAGGGCGGCCGCGGCGGGAAGCTGCTCCGGGCGGATGAGCAGTTCGAGGGTGCGGGCGGTCGCGCCCAGGTGGTCGGCGAGGGCGTCGAGGCCGTCCACATCGGACAGGTCAGCGGCGTACTGCGGCACCGCGGCGCGCACGCCGACCACGGCGGGAGAGAACGCGACTGCGGTGGCGCCGGCGGCCCGTCCCGGCGCGGGGGTGTACTGCAGCACCACGCGCCGCAGGTACGGGTCCCGGGCGGCCGTCGCCGTCAGCCATTCCGCCTCGGCCACCGAGTCCGCTGCTTGCACGGCGATGGCGGAGGAGACGCCGGCGTCCGTCAGCTCCCGCCCGAGGTCTGTGGCCGCGGCGTGGCGGGGAAGGCCGAGGTCGTCCGCGGAACCAGGGATCGGCAAGGCATCGCATCCCAGACGTGCACGTGGGCGTCGACGATCCGCACGTCAGATCCTGCGCCGCGCGGTCACGCGGCCTCCGCGTCGAGGGCGTCCCACAGCGCGGCGGGCAGCTCGGCATCGAGGCCGTCCACGAACGCGTCCACCTCCGCGGGGCGTCCGAGCCCCGACGACCACGGCGTCCGCACCGTGCCGCAGCGGGAACTGCACCGCGGCGTCGGCGAGCCGCACGCCGTACGTCGCGGACACGGCCTGCAACCGCAGCGCCCGCTCCCGGAGCTCCGGGGGTGCGGGCTTGTACTCGAAGAACGGCGAGCCGACCGGGGTCGACGAGGATGCGGAGGTTGAACACCCGCGGCCGCGAGCACCCCGATGCCACGGGCCGCCGCGGTCGGCAGCAGCCGGTCCAGGGCGGTTGCGGTCGAGCAGAGTGAGTCGTCCGGCCTCCATCACCACGTCGAGCGGCGCCTCGGCGACGTAGCGCTCCAGGGGGTCGAGGCGGCCGAGGCCCACACTGATCGCGCGCACCACCCCTTCGTCGCGCAGCTCGACGAGCGCCGGGAGTGCTGTCGCGAACGCCGCCTCCACGTCCAGGGGGTCGTGCAGGTGGAGCACGTCCACGCGATCGGCGCCCAGCCGGGCGAGGCTGCCGTCGAGGCTCCTCCGCACGCCGTCCCTGCTGAGATCGACGACGGAGTCGTGCCCCGCTCGCGGCTCCCGAGACCGGCCGGCCGTCCGCATCGACGAGCACCCGCCGACCTCGTCGCGATCACGTAGTCGTCGCGCGGGACGTCGCGGAGGGCGAGGCCGAGCTTCCGTTCGCTCTCACCCGACCCGTACAGGGGCGCGGTGTCGAAGAACCGCACGTCCCGGGCGAGCGCCGCATGCACGGTGGCCACCGCGTCGGCGTCCGCCACGGGGGCGAAGAGGTTGCCGATCGGCGCGCAACCGAGTCCGACGTCGTCGCGCGCGGCGACGTCGGGGTTCAGCGGACGGAGCTCTGGACGGAACGCCATGCCTCGTACTCCTCGCGGCTGTCGGGGGTCAGCGGGTAGTAGTCGCTCAGGGCGCGCGCCCTCGTCGAGGCGGCGGCGGCTGAACACCTCCCACTCCTCATGATCGCGCGCGTCGTCCACGACCTGCGGCGCCATCGCCTGCGGCACCACGACGGGGCGTCGTCGTCGGCGACCACGAGGTCGCCCGGCATGCACAGCGCACCGCCCACCGCGACCGGCACGTCGTACGCCCACGGCACGAGCTCCGACTGCGAGGCGTAGTGCGGGGTCGTGCCCGTCGACCACACCGGGATGCCGAGCTCGCGGATGCGGCCGGCGTCGCGGATGCGGCCGTCCACGACGATCCCCGCCCCGCCCTTGCGTGCGAAGTAACGCGCCAGGATGTCGCCGATGCACCCGGAGAAGCGGCTGCCGTAGGCCTGGATCACCAGCACGTCGCCGGGCTGCACGGCCTCGAGCACGTGCCACAGGGCGGTGTGCCGCTCGGCGTACTCCTGACCGTCGCCGGAGGGCCATGTCCTCGCGCTGCGGCATGAACTGCAGCGTCAGCGCCGAGCCGACCACGCGCTGACCGAGGCTCAGCGGCTCCGGCCCGTCGATGTAGCTGCGGCGGATCCCGAGCCCGTGCAGCTTGGCGCACGCGGTGGCGGAGGAGATCGCGTCGAAGGAGTCGACCACCTCGCGCGAGGGCGCTCGTAGGCCCCACCCCGCACGGGCAGGGCGAAGTCGGGTCGGATCAGATCGGCGCTCATGCGTCTCCTTCAGGGAACAGGTGGCGCGGCGAGCCGGTCGCACGCGCGATGGTCAGGTCGAGGTCGGCGCTGTGCGCCGGGGGCAAGGTCACCACGAGGTCGTCGTCCACGTCGACGTCGTGGTGACGAGCGGGGCGTCCGGGGCCGTGTAGGTGCCCGAGGCGCCGGGCCAGAAAGCCGGGCTCCTCCCCGGTGGCGGTCACCTGGACGATCCGGTCGAGCCCGAAGCGCCCGCCGCGCAGCCGCACGGTGCGGGTGTGCACGGCGGAGGCGTTCACGAGCTGCACGCCGATGCCGTGGTCGTCGAGGCGGTGCACGAGCGCGGCGACGTCCTCCGGGAGCCCGGGTCGCGCGCGGTCCACATCCTCGTAGCGCAGAGCCGTGAAACCGAGTCCGCCGTTGTAGAGCACCTGTGGAGCCCCGCTGACGAGCTGGGTCAGCACCTCGGTCACGACGGGGTTTCACGCGCTGCCAGAAGTGCAGGTGCGCGGCGTCGGGGGTCGCGGTCGTCGGCGAGCATCATCGCGGCACGGCGCGCCACCTGGCCGAGCGCCATCTCCAATGCCCGCACCGGGTAGTCCGGAAGGTCGCCGGAGAGATACGCGAACCAGCCGGCCTCGTGGCCCGCCCTCCTCCTTGTCGCGGAACGGCGCGACGAGGTCGGTGGAGTCGGGGAGACCGGCGATCGCCGTCTCCAGCCGCTCCCGGTCAGACGCCCGTCGCGACCACCACCAGAGCCACAGGGGGAGGTCGAGTTGCAGCGGACCGTAGTCGAACCAGCCGTCCGCGCCGTGACGGTACGGGACGAGCAGTCCCGGCTCGGTGGGCGGCGGCACCGAGCCGGGCCATCCATCCGCCGCGCAGACTGTAGGTGGACTCCGCGACGCTGCCCGTGCGCGCCTCGGCGAGCACGGTGTCGAGCATCGTGCGCACGAGGTCGAGGGGCGGCGTCGTCGCCTGTGACGAGCGCGTGGTTGAGGGCACCGATCAGGGCGCTCATGCCGACCGAGTGCAGCCCGTGCGGCCAGGCCCAGCCGTAGTGCCCGCCCCACCAGCGGCCGTCGTGGAGGGAGCCGACGGTGCCGTCCGGGCCGACGTTGTCGGGGAGCAGCCCGCCGTCCGCCCGCGCGCGCCAGCCGTCGACGTACCGGCGGATCCACGCGGCCGCCTCCTCGTCACCGTCGTAGAGCCAACGGTTCGCGGCGAGGGAGGTCGCGGCGAGGTTCACGGCGATGTCGCCCGCCGCGCGGCGCTGCATCTCCTCCGCCATCCGCTGGGCGTGGGCGGGGTCGGCGAGGTCGTCCCAGGAGACGATGCCGTCCAGGGCCGTGCAGCGGCAGACCGTAAGGGCGCATCTCGTCCCGGTCGGCCGTGTACGGCACGATCTTCTCGTCGAGACCCTCGCGCGCACCCAGAGCGCCGTTGTGCGGCGAGCGGATCATGTTGCGCTCGGCGTCGTAGTTGCCCTGTGCGGGGTCGGTGAAGAGGGCCGCGAACCGGGCGGCGCGCGCGGCGAACGCGGAGTCGGCCGGGTCGGCGGCGCAGATGCCGGCGAGGAACAGCAGCGACTCGCCCTGATGGAAACCAGTCGTAGCCGTTGTCGTACTCCTCGGTGAGCATGCCCGCCTCGGCGAGCTGCACGGTCACGCCCTCCCAGTGCCGCTTGGCGTCGGCGAGCACCTCGTCGGAGCACCGAGCAGGTAGAACGCGGGCCAGTTGAAGAAGGGCTCGTACAGGTCGTCCACGCCGTCGCGGTCGATGAACTCGGCGACGCCGCGGAGGCGGCCGTCCGGCAGCGTGTAGCGGTCGCGGAAGAGGCGGCGGGGCCTCCTCGACCTCGGCGAAGAGCCGGCGCTGCAGCACGGCCCAGGCCGGGATCGTGCGCAACGGACGGGTGAGCGGGGTCTCCGGCACGGTCATCCCTTCGTCGCTCCGGCGACCAGGCCGCCGATGATGTGGCGCTGCATCACGATGAAGAACACCATCGCGGGCAGCACGGCAAGCAGGAGGGTCGGGAACACCTGGGTGTAGTCGGTCGAGAACTGTCCGACCGCCGCGTAGACGCCGGTGGTGACCGTTGTAGATCCCGGGAGCTCGGCCCGAGGATGATCTGCGGACTCACGAAGTCGTTCCACACGCCGATCGAGTTGAGCACCACGACCGTCGCGACGACGGGCTTCATGATCGGGAAGATGCACGCCCAGAACGCGCGGATGGGCCCGGCGCCGTCCAGGGACGCCGCCTCGTCGATGTCACGCGGCACGCTGCGGAGGTAGGCCGTGAACAGGAAGATCGTCACCGGCAGGGTCGCCGCCGTCTCGAAGAGGATGAACCCGGGGATCGTGTTGATGAGCCCGAGCACCCGCAGCACGAAGACGACGGGGATCAGCGTCACCTGACCGGGGATGAAGAGCCGGAGACGAAGAGCAGCAGCAGTCCCAGGTGCCACTTCGACCGCCCGCGGGCGATGACGTAGCGACGGGCGCGGCGAGGGCGATGCAGCACAGGTTCACGAGCACGACGAACAGCAGCGTGATGCCGTACGCGGCGATCACGTTGAACTTGCTGCTCGTGATCGCGGCCACAGGTAGTCGAACGTGAACATCTGCGGAGTGATCAGCAGGGGGTTCTCGATGATGTCGGCCTGCGGTTTGAACGCGTTGATCAGCATCGTGTACATCGGGATCAGCATCGTGATCGCGACGACGCCGAGGACGATCCACCGGATCGCGCTGACGGCGAGGGCCGGGCGGTTGCGGGTCTGCTTCATCAGTCGGTCGCCTTCTGCTCGGCGCGGCGTCGCACAAGGGTGACGGCGAGGCCGACGACCGCGGTGACGATGAGGAGGATCATGGACTGCGCGGCGCCCGAAGCGAGGGCCGAGTTCGCGAAGGAGTCCTTGAGGATCTGGTACACGATGGTCTGCGTCGAGCCGGCAGGCCCCGCCGTCGGTGAGCGACAGCACCACGTCATACGCCTTGAGGAGCCCGACGAGCGTGAGCACGAGGTTCACGGTGAAGACGGGGGCGATGAGCGGCAGCGTGATGGAGCGGAACTGCTGCCACCGCGTGGCGCCGTCCACCGTCGCCGCCTCGTAGTACTCCGCCGGGACCGACTTGATGCCGGCGAGAACAGGATCATATTGAAGCCGAAGTGCGACCACACGATCGTGAAGATCACGCTCGCCTTGGCGAAGGTCGGGTCCGTGAGGAACGGCATGGCCGGGAGGCGAGCGTGCTGAGCAGACCGTTGACGGCGCCGGTGGGGGAGAGCATCGCCGACCACAGGAAGCCGATGATGAGGGCGCTGATCACGTACGGGTAGAAGAAGACCGTCCGCAGGATCGTGTTCGAGCGGCCGGGCCCGGAGATGAGGGCGGCGATCGCGAGGCCGATGGCGTTGCAGAGGATCGTGCCGACCACGGCGATGATGCCCGTGAAGATCGCGGCCTGTATCGAGCGCGGGCTGCGGAACGCCTTGATGTAGTTGTCCCAGCCGACGAAGGTGAAATTGAGGCTGTACCCGTTCCAGTCGGTGAAGCTGAGCACCGCCGCGAGGATCATCGGGATGACGAACATCGCCAGGAACACGGCGACGGCCGGGCCTCCCATGAGGATGCCGGGGATCCGGTTCCGCCACTGCTGCAGCGCGGTGCGGCGGCGCGGGGCGGGGGTCGAGCTCATCGGCGTCGATGGTCCTGTCGGGGAGGTGGCCGCGGCCGGGGGTGGCGCGGTTGTGGTGGGCGGGGTCATGGCGGCACTCTCGTTCTCGGTGGCGCGTAAGCGGGGAGGGCGCTGGAGCAGCGCCGGGGAGGAGCCGGGACGGTGCGTCCCCGGCTCCTCGAGGGTCAGCCGGCGTTCGCGGCGAACCAGTCGTCCATGGCCTGCAGCACCTGGTCGGCGGGCGCGCCGCCGAGGAGGGCCTGGGTCTGGGTGTTGATCTCGCCCGCGTAGCCGTCGGGGAGGGTGCGCTCGCCGTAGCCACCGCCGGTGGGCGTGTAGGCCTCGGCGGGGGTGTCGGCGACGATCTGCAGCAGCTCCTCGCCGAGCGGCGTCATGTCGTACTCGTAGCCGTCGCGGAAGTTGCCGTCGACAGCGAGCTGGTCGCTCACGGCGGTCTGGTCGGTGGTGAGGAACTCGATGAGCTTCGCCGCGGCATCCTGGTTCTTGCTCGCCTTGAGGATCGAGTAGGGACTGGCGATGTTGGCGCCCATCGCGGGCTGCTCGTCGGCGCTCATCGCGGGGGGCGCGGAAGACGCCGATGTCTGCCGAGTCCGTCGCCTTCGCCTGGGTGCCGGCGAACCAGCTGCCCATCGAGTACACCGCGGTCCTTGCCGGAGAGGAAGGCCTGCTCGGCATCGGGTACTTGATGCCCAGGGCGTCGCCGGGGATGTACCCCTCGGACACCCAGTCCGCGTAGGTCTCGACCGCGTCGCCGTAGGTCTCGCTGAACGTGACGTCGCCCGCCGAGATGTCCTGGAACCACTCCGGGTCGTCGGCGATGATGGTCGGCAGTCCGAGCGCCTGCAGCGTGTGGCTGGTCATCCAGTCGCCGCCGGTCTGGACGGGGGTCCACCCTGCGTCCTTGAGTTTCCCGAGGGCGTCCGTGAGCTCGTCGACGGTCGTCGGCAGCTCCGTGATCCCGGCCTCCTCGAAGGCGGTCTTGTTGTAGAAGAAGAGGCTCTGCAGCTGCACGCCGATGCCGGCCATGTAGTTCTTGCCGTCGATCGAGTACTGGTCGGCGAGCGGACCGGACGACGCCCATTCGTACTGCGAGAGGTCGACGAGCTCGGGAGCGAGCTTGGTCGTCGGGGGCGATGGACTGCACGACGTCGGGAGCGTCACCGGCGGCCAGCAGACGCGGCACGGCGGCTTCGACCCCCTCGGCGCCCGGGTTCTGGATGACGACGTCGATGTTCGGGTTGGCGTCCTCGAACGGGGCGACGAGGTCGTTCCAGAACTCCTCGGTCAGGTTCGGGGTGACGTTCACGAGCATGCGGACGGTGACGTCGCCGCCGGCATCGCCGCCGTCGTCACCGGCGGTGGTCGAGCAGCCGGCGATGGCGAGGGCGGATACCGCCGCGATGCCGGCGAGGGGGAGGACTCGGGCCTTGATCATCGTTGATCCTTTCCTGATGCATGAGGGAGGGCCGCTCGCGACATTACACTAATCGATAATCGTTTGTGAAGAGCGGGCAGCATCAGATCTCGCTCGGAGAGGGCGGCCTCCGAGCGTGGCGGGCGACGGGGTCAGCCGGCGGCGCGCCGGCGCGATAGGCCGCCACGGCGTTGCGGTTGGCGCAGCTCGTGGAGCAGTACCGTTTGGAGCGGTTGCGGGAGAGGTCGAGCGCGATCGCCTGGCAGGTCTCGTCCGCGCAGACGGTGAGGCGAGAGCCTTCGTCCGTGCGGATGACGTCGATCAGAGCCATCGCCCGTCTCCACGAGCACGCGTTCGGCCAGCGGGCGCTCATCGGCGAGGCCGTGCAGGTGCCAGTCCAGCTCGTCGTGACGGACGAGCCGCGGGGTCAGACGCACCTCCGCGAGAGCGGCGTTCACGTGCGCGGCCATCTCGTCGCGCGGAGCCAGCAGCATGGCACGGAGCCGCGGGCGCAGAGCGCGGAGGTCGTCGAGCTCCACCGCGTCCCTGTCGACCCGTCCCCGTGTACGGGAACACCTGGAGGAAGGTCTTCTCGTCGTCGATATCCACGAGGGTGTCCGGCTCTTCCGCCGAGTTTCGCGAGCCAGACCGCGGCTCGGAGTGCGTCCTCGGTGTCATCGGTGAAGACCATGTTGACAGCTTACTCCCGTCCGCGTAGCGTCATCTCCCATGAGCACTGTGGCTGATGACGCCGTCCGGACCCGGGCCGGCGTGCGGCTCGGGCTCCCGCTCGCGATCGCCGCCGCTTTCGCGTTCGGTTCCTCCGGGGGCCTGGGCGCGCGGACTCATCGACGCGGGGTGGACGCCAGGTGCCGCCGTCACCGTGCGGGTGTGGGTCGCGGCGCTCGTGCTGCTCGTCCCCACTCTTCTCGCGCTGCGGGGACGGTGGCGTGCGCTCCGGCAGAACGCGGGGATGGTCGCCGCCTACGGCCTGCTCGCCGTCGCAGCCACCCAGCTCTGCTACTTCCAGGCGGTCGCGGTGATGGACGTCGGGATCGCTCTGCTCATCGAGTACACCGCCCCGGTCGCGGTGCTCGTCTGGCTCTGGCTGCGTCGGGGAGAGCGTCCCACGCGGCCCAGCGTCCTCGGTGCCGGCATCGCCTTCGTCGGGCTCGTCCTCATGCTCGACATCGTCACCGGCGCGCAGGTGAATGTCGTCGGTGTCCTCTGGGCGCTCGGTGCGATGGTGGGGGCCGCGAGCTACTTCGTGCTGTCCGCCCGGGCCGACACCGGCATCCCGCCGATCGCGCTCGCGGGGAGCGGGTTGCTGCTCGGCGCCGTCGGCCTGAGTCTCGCCGCGCTCGTCGGGGTGCTGCCCTTCGCGTGGACGACCTCCGACGTCGGCTACCGCTTCGGCGCGGTGCCGTGGTTCGTGCCGGTCCTCGCGATCGGCGTGATCGCGACGGCCCTCGCGTACGTGCTCGGCATCGTCTCGACACGGATGCTCGGCTCGCGGCTCGCCTCGTTCGTCGCGCTCGCCGAGGTCGTGGCCGCCCTCCTCTTCGGCTGGCTTCTGCTCGGCCAGCTCCCCGGTCCGCTGCAGGCCGTCGGTGGCGTGCTCGTGCTCGCCGGTGTGGTCGTGGTGAAGCTCGGCGAGCCCCGCCCCGCCGCCTGAGCGGCGTCCCGCGGGCACGACTTCGGACTCCAGGGCCGACACGCCGCCCCCGGCCCCGCCGTGCGGCGTGTCCGCGGCGATCTCCGAAGCTGTGCCCGGATGGGGGAACGGCTGGGCGGAGACTATGTATACGAATGCACCGCTCTGAACAAGATAGGTGGCCTGCTGGGGGCCATTTATGTATACACTGGCGATATGGTTCTCCCGGTCGAGCGCACGTCCATGGGTGATCGCGCCTATGCGGCGCTCCTGGACGGCATCCAGTCCGGGGAGCTGCCGGCCGGTTTCGTGCTCGGCGAGGTGGAGCAGGCCGAGCGCCTCGGCGTGAGCCGGACGCCGCTGCGGGAGGCGCTGCGTCGTCTGGCCGCCGACGGCCTGGTCGTGCAGCAGTCGCCCCGCGTCACCGTGGTCGCCGACCTCGACGCCGACGACATCCGGTCCCTGTTCGAGATCCGCCGCGCGCTGGAGGAGACCTCCGCCCGCCTCGCGGCCGTCCGGGGCGACGCCGACCGGTTCGCCGCGCTCGCCGCGGAGTTCGCGCACGTGGACCTCACCAGGGCGGAGGGCCGCGACGCCTACTACGCGCTGATCGCGCGGTTCGATGCGGCCCTCGACGACGCCGTCGCCAACGACTACATCGCCGCGGCGCTGCGCACCGTCCGCACCCACCTCGTGCGCGTGCGGCGCATGGCCCGTGACAAGCCCGCGCGGCTCGCCGCCTCCGCGGCCGAGCACCGCACGATCGCCGAGGCGCTCGCCGCCCGCGACGGCGACCTCGCCGCCCATGCCACGCACGTGCACCTGCACAACGCGCTCACCGGCATCCTCGACTCCCTCCCCGACAGCGAAGGACACTCATGACCGTCACCCACCACGTCCGCGTGCACGCCAGCTCCGAGAACCTCGTCCGCGAGGACCAGCTCGCCTGGAAGATCGCCGAGGTCGCGGTCGACCAGGTCGAGGTCGAGCAGCCCGTCGTCGACATGATCATCAACCGCATCATCGACAACGCGTCCGTCGCCGCGGCCTCCCTCACCCGTGCGCCGATCGTCGCAGCCCGCGCGCAGGCGTTCAGCCACCCCGTGTCCACGGTGGTGCCGGCGCCAACCTCTTCGGAACACCGCTCGACCGCCGCACCAGCCCGGAGTGGGCGGCCTGGGCGAACGGCGTGGCCGTGCGCGAGCTCGACTACCACGACACGTTCCTCGCCGCGGAGTACTCGCACCCGGGCGACAACATCCCGCCGATCCTCGCGGTCGCGCAGCACACCGGCAAGGACGGCAGCGCGCTCGTGCGCGGCATCGCCACCGGCTACGAGATCCAGATGGACCTGGTGCGCGCGATCTGCCTGCACAAGCACAAGATCGACCACGTCGCGCACCTCGGCCCGTCCGCCGCCGCCGGCATCGGCACCCTCCTCGGCCTCGACGTCGACACGATCTACCAGGCGGTCGGCCAGGCGCTGCACACCACGACCGCCACCCGGCAGAGCCGCAAGGGCGAGATCTCCACGTGGAAGGCGCACGCCCCGGCCTTCGCCGGGAAGATGGCCGTCGAGGCGGTCGACCGGGCGATGCGCGGACAGACCAGCCCCGCGCCGATCTACGAAGGTGAGGACGGCGTGATCGCCTGGATGCTCGACGGCAAGGACGCCGCCTACGAGGTGCCGCTGCCCGCTGCGGGCGAACCCAAGCGCGCGATCCTCGACTCGTACACGAAGGAGCACTCCGCGGAGTATCAGGCGCAGGCGTGGATCGACCTTGCCCGCAAGCTCGGCACGGCGAACCCGGCGCTCCGCGACCCCGCGAACATCGCCTCGATCGTGCTGCACACCAGCCACCACACGCACTACGTGATCGGCTCGGGTGCGAACGACCCGCAGAAGTACGACCCGACGGCCTCCCGCGAGACCCTCGACCACTCCATCCCGTACATCTTCGCGGTGGCGCTGCAGGACGGCGGCTGGCACCACGTCGACTCCTACACGCCGGAGCGCGCAGGCCGTGCCGACACCGTCGCGCTGTGGCACAAGATCACCACGGCCGAGGACGCGGAATGGACCCGCCGCTACCACTCGGAGGACCCGGACGAGAAGGCCTTCGGCGGTCGCGTCGAGGTCCGCCTCACCGACGGCTCGACCGTGGTCGACGAGATCGCCGTCGCCGACGCCCACCCGCTCGGTGCCCGACCGTTCGCACGGGAGAACTACATCGCCAAGTTCCGCCTGCTCGCGGAGCCCGTGCTCGAGGCCGCTGAGATCGAGCGGTTCCTGGAGCTCGTGCAGCGCCTGCCCGAGCTCACGGCCGCCGAGGTCGCCGAGCTCTCGATCGTCGCGAAGCCGGGTCTGCTCGACGACGCCGCGGCGCCCGCCGGTCTGTTCTGATGCCCACGCCGTTCATAACTCAGGAGAATCGGCGCGGAACGCGTCGGCCGACCGCCTACACGGCTCTCTCCCCCGCCGGTCTCCTGAGTTGTGAACACCGATCGAAGGGGAGCAACTGATGCTGTACTCCACCACGACGCCGGCCGAGAAGCGGCGCCTGTTCCGGGAACGGCTCGCCTCCGGGGAGCTGCTGCGCTTCCCCGGCGCGTTCAACCCCCTGAGCGCCGACTGATCGAGCAGAAGGGGTTCGAGGGTGTCTACATCTCGGGCGCCGTGCTCGCCGCCG
Organism: Microbacterium sp. NRRL B-14842; assembly: GCF_050470785.1. Lineage (NCBI taxonomy): Bacteria > Bacillati > Actinomycetota > Actinomycetes > Micrococcales > Microbacteriaceae > Microbacterium > Microbacterium sp. NRRL B-14842. The sequence goes on from NZ_JBFLUM010000083.1 coordinate 19,224, forward strand.
ACCTCGGCCTGCCCGACATCGGCCTCACCACGCTCACCGAGGTCGCCGGGCGCGCGAAGCAGATCGCCCGGATGACCGACCTCCCCGCGATCGTCGACGCCGACACCGGTTTCGGCGAGCCGATGAACGTCGCCCGCACGATCCAGGAGCTCGAGGACGCCGGTCTCGCCGGCACTCACATCGAGGACCAGATCAACCCGAAACGCTGCGGACACCTCGACGGCAAGGCCGTGGTCGACGAGGACACCGCGATCAAGCGCATCCGCGCAGCCGCCGACGCCCGCCGTGACGAGAACTTCCTGATCATGGCGCGCACCGACATCCGGGCGATCGAGGGGCTGGACGCCGCGATCGACGGGCCCAGGCGCTCGTCGACGCGGGAGCCGATGCGATCTTCCCGAGGCGATGCGCACGATCGGCGAGTTCGAGGCCATGGCCGCGGCGCTGGACGTGCCGATCCTGCGAACATGACCGAGTTCGGCAAGAGCGAGCTGTTCTCCGTCGACAGTCTCCGCGACGCCGGGGTGCGGATGGTGATCTGGCCGGTGGTCGCTGCTGCGCATCTCGATGGGGGCCGCGGGCCGTGCGCTCGATACGCTGAACGACGACGAGGGGCACCTGACCTCGAAGCTCGGCGAGATGCAGCACCGCGCCGACCTCTACGAGCTGATCGACTACGAGTCGTACAACCGTTTCGACTCCGGCGTCTTCAACTTCACCGTTACGAAGGAGTGACCATGACCGAGCCGGACATCAAGAAGGGCCTCGCGGGCGTCGTCGTCGACACGACCGCGATCTCGAAAGGTCAACCCCGAGACGAACAGCCTGCTCTACCGCGGCTATCCCGTGCAGGAGCTCGCAGACACGCAGTCCTTCGAGGCGGTGGCGTACTGCTGTGGAACGGGGAGCTGCCGACGGGCGACGAGCTCGCCGCGTTCCGGCTGGAGGAGCGCAAGCACCGCGCCCTGGCCGACAACGTCAAGGCCGCGATCGATCTCGTGCCGCTCGAGGCGCATCCGATGGACGAGGTGCGCACCGCGGTCAGCCTGATCGGCGCATCGGACCCCGAGGCCGGCGGCTCGGTGCTCGACGCCGGTGGCAGCCCGGAGCAGAACCTGGCGCGCAGCATCCGCCTGTTCGCGGCCGCTGCCGGCCATCGTCGCCTACGGTCAGCGTCGCCGTCGTGGCCAGGAGCTCATCCCTCCGCGCGACGACCTCGACTACTCGGCGAACTTCCTCTGGATGACGTTCGGGGAAGAGGCCGACGACGTCGTGGTCGACGCCTTCAACCGGTCGATGATCCTCTACGCCGAGCACTCCTTCAACGCCTCGACCTTCACCGCCCGGGTCATCACCTCGACCCTCAGCGACATCTACTCGGCTGTGGTCGGGCCATCGGTGCGCTCAAGGGCCCGCTGCACGGCGGGGCGAACGAGGCCGTGCTGCACATCTTCAAGGAGATCGGATCGGCGGACGCCGTCGAGACCTGGCTCGACAAGGCTCTCGCGGAGAAGGCGCAAGATCATGGGCTTCGGACACCGCGTCTACAAGAACGGCGACTCACGGGTGCCGACCATGAAGGCCCGCGCTCGACACCCTCGTCGCGCACTACGGCCGGGAGGACGTCGCCGAGCTGTACGACGCGCTGGAGTCGCAGTTCGTCGAGCGCAAGGGCATCCACCCGAACCTCGACTACCCGTCCGGCCCGCGTACAGCCTCATCGGCTTCGACACGCTCACCTTCACGCCGCTGTTCGTCGCGGCGCGGGTGACGGGATGGACGGCCCACGTCATCGAGCAGGCCGGCGCGAACGCCCTGATCGTCGCTGTCCCACTACGACGGCCCCGACGAGCGGCACGTGGCCGGCTGACCCTCCGTTCGAATCGCCTGAATGGCTCCATCTCACCGCGGATGAGCCATTCGCGCGATTCGGAGCAGTAGCGTGCCGACGGCCCCCGGGTCAAGCGGATGCGGCGGATTTCGGGGAGGAGTAAACCGGATCCGGGACGAAAGCATGTCCCGCGAGAAGGAGGGCCCCATGTCCGCGTCCGACGTCACCGTCAAGGAGGTCCGGTCGCTCGTCCCCGCGCGCATGGACCGGCTCCCCTGGTCGCGCTTCCACTGGATGATCGTCGTCGGACTCGGGTTCTCCTGGATCCTCGACGGCCTCGAGGTGCAGATCGTCGCGGCCAACGGCTACGCGCAGACGCTGGGGATGGGTCCCGCCGAGGTCGGCCTCGCCGGCACCTGCTACCTGCTCGGCCAGGTGTTCGGCGCCCTCGTGTTCGGCCGCCTCGCCGACCGCCTCGGCCGCAAGAACCTCTTCCTGCTCTCGCTCGGGGTGTACCTCGTCGGATCGGCCGTCGCCGGTCTCGCGTTCGCCCCCTGGTTCTTCTACATCTGGCGCTTCGTCGCCGGCGCGGGCATCGGCGGCGAGTACGCGGCCATCAACTCGGCCATCGACGAGATCATCCCCGCGAAGTACCGCGGCCGCGTCGACATCGCCATCAACGGCACCTACTGGGGCGGTGCGGCGCTCGGCGCCGTGGCCAACATGTTCTTCCTCAACACCGACCTCCTCCCCGCCGACATCGGCTGGCGGCTGAGCTTCTTCGTCGGTCCGATCCTCGGCATCCTCATCATCTGGCTGCGGCGGCACATCCCGGAGAGCCCCCGCTGGCAGATGACGCACGGCCGCGAGGAGGAGGCCGAGCGCAACGTCGACGAGATCGAGGAGGGCATCCGCAAGGAGGGCAAGTCGATCGAGCCCGTGGACGAGAGCAAGGCCATCACGGTCAAGGAGTACGGCAGCGTCCCGCTCCTCGTGATAGCGAAGGTGCTGTTCAAGAAGTACCCGCGGCGCACCCTCGTCGGCATCACGATGATGGTGACGCAGTCCTTCCTCTACAACGCGATCTTCTTCACCTACGCGCTCGTGCTGGAGAACTTCTACGACACCCCGCCGGCGTCCGCATCGCAGTACTCATCGTCTTCGCGGTCGGCAACCTCGCGGGCGCCCTCATCCTCGGCCACTTCTTCGACACGTGGGGCCGTCGGCGGATGCTGTTCGGCACCTATGTGCTCGCGGGTCTGATCCTGCTCGTCAGCGCCTTCCTCTTCAACGCGGGTGTGCTGAACGCGGGCACGCACACGGCGTTCTGGTGCGCGTCGTTTTTCTTCGCCTCGGCCGGTGCGTCCGCCGCGTACCTGACCGTGAGCGAGATCTTCCCACTCGAGCTGCGCAGCCAGGTGATCTCCTACGTGTTCTCCATCGGGCAGCTCGTCGGCGCGGTCGCCCCGGTTCTCTACGGCGCGCTGATCGGCGCGAGCGCGGAGTCGGCGACCGCGGTCCCGCTGTTCTGGGGTACGTGCTCGGCGCGGCGATCATGATGTTCGGCGGTGTCGTGTGCGGTGTCTTCGGCGTCAGTGCGGCCGGGAAGTCACTGGAGGACATCGCCGATCCGCTGTCGCTCGTGGAACCGGCGAAGAAGGGCGTCACCCCGGGGTCGGAGTCCGGCTCCTGAGAAGGCGGTTCGCTAGCGGGCGAGCCAGTTCCGCAGGGAGCGCGTGACGAACGGCAGCACCCAGTACGTCATGATCGGCTGTGAGCACGAGGGTGGTGATGAGCACGCGGAGCCACAGCGGAACGACGTCCCATCCCGGCACCCGGGCTCATGGCGTAGGTGAACGCGAGGTTCACGGGGAAGAAGCCGAGCCAGATCGAGACGGCCTGCTTCCACCGCGGCGGCGCCGGGGCGACGGTCACGGTGCTCGTCGTGCCGTCCGGGTCGACGACGGGGATGGAGCCGGGTGGACGGCTCGTCGAACCAGCCCTCGATGCCCGAGCGGCGCTTGGACCTCTCGCTGCGGACGAAGCCCTGGCCCATCGACAGCCACCAGGCGCGTTCCCCGGACTGCTCCCACGCGGTGAGCGCGTCTCGCTCGCGAAGCGGTAGAGCATGTGCCAGACCTGCGAGTCCTCGCCGGCACGGACCCAGCCGGAGCCGAGGAAGCCCGGGTACTTCGTCGCGAGGTTCACTCCGGTCTGCACCCACGCGGTCGCCTCGGCGATGCGCTCCGGATCGACCTCGCGGCGGATGGAGACGGTGACGGGTTCGGACACAGGGGCGGATGCGGACATGGTGCGGTCCTCGGGGTGAGCGGCGTCAGGGTGCGGACGCGGGGCGACGGCGCCAGGGTCGCGGCGCCTGGTCGATTCTAGTTCTCCTTCGAGTCGCGCGATTGGCTCCAGATCCGGGCCGGATGCCGCCAGCATCTCCCGCAGCTCATCGATCGTCGCCCAGGGCTGCCACGCGACATCCGGCCGCCCGACCCCCGGCCTCCAGCGTCGGCAGAAGTAGTCGCCGAGCGCCACCAGGTCCGCGAGCGGCAGCGTGCCGAGGGAGACCCAGGTCGCGGCGGGGGAGGTCACCGGAGGCCGTCCCGATAACGGATCGAGGTGAGGCTGGACAGCGTGCGGTGTCCGGTCACGCCGCGGGCGCGAGGGAACGGGATCCCGCCGGACGCGCTGACGTGGAGGGCGAGGTCGTCCGCCGTCGCGACGCCCCCGCGGTCGTCGAAGGCGAGCGGTAGCGGGCCTCCCCAGATCGAGGCCGCGGTCTCGTGGCTGAAGAAGTGTCCGGTCGGATCCGCGCAATCGACCGCGGCTCACGCCGTGCAGCCGCGCCGTCCGTACCGCGAAGTCCACCCCGAAGCGGGCCGGAAGCTCGTGTCGTCGTCCCATGCCCCCACGCTCCCACCGCTGCTGTCGGGCTGGGTTCGAAGGAAGAAGAAGACCCCCGCCGACCCGATTCGGCGGGGGTCTCGGGAGCGAGAGTGCTCACCGTGTGCACGGGAGACGCGACTACCCGATCCGGTCTGAGTCTGTGCCGTGCATCTGCAGTTGTAATCGGCCCAGGTGGCCAGCGGGGTGAACGAGGGGCGAACGGCGCCGTGCGGCCACTCGTCTGCCCGACGACAAGAGATACAAGGACGTCCTCGTATTTTCACGGTCGTCGGAGTAAACTCGCCGATGTGCCAAAGAGGGCACGGAGGGATGTCGCACAATGACCCGTACTATCCCGCACTTCGTGGGCGGAACGCCTGTCACCCCGGAAGACGGACGCTTCGCCGACGTCTTCGACCCGAGCACCGGAGCCGTGCAGGCCCGGGTGCCGCTCGCATCCGCGGAGGAGGTGCGCCGCGTCATCGGGAACGCCGAGCAGGCCCAGGCCGCGTGGGCGGCGACCAACCCGCAGAAGCGCGCCCGCGTCCTCCTGCGGTTCCTCGACCTCGTTCAGCAGGAGATGACCTCGCT
>NZ_JBFLUM010000084.1:0-8650 GCF_050470785.1 Microbacterium sp. NRRL B-14842
GTTGGTGCTGCACTGGATGAAGGGACTGAGATCGCAGCCGAGCGCTTCCTTCGGGTGCTCCAGCAGTGCGAACTTCTCCACGGTGAGCTGGAAGGCGGCGTACCAGCCGATGACGCTCGCGATGATCAACCACACGGCATAGACGACGGGGCGGGTGCGCTGCTCGCTCATGCTCAGGATTATCCCAGCGACGGCTATGGAAAGGGCGAGAACCGCCCGGAGAAAACGGTCGGGACCGAGAGATGCCGCGATCGGACCGATGTGGTGCGATAATGACCTGTGATGCGATGAACGGCGTTGCCGCGACACGCGTCGAGCAGACTTCGGGGCCCATGCCCCACGCGACCAGAGCCATGAGCCGGTCGCAGGCCGATTGAGTTCGCGGCACCCGCGGGTGCCGCATGAGATTTCACGGGACACGCAGTGGACCGTGCCAGGGAGCACGCCAGAGATGGCCGATGAGAACAATGACAACAACGCCCCCGCCCTCGACGCCCCGGCTGACGCCGCGGAGCCGCTGACGGCGCCCACCGCTCTCGCCGCGGAGGAGTCGGAGGATACCTCGCGGGATCAGGAGGACGCGGACGACGCGGCGGCGGAGGCCGCGGCGGACGACCGCGCTGCCGAGAACGCGGCGGCCGATGACGCCGCTGCGGCGGCGGACGATGCGGCTGCGGCCGCTGTCGAGGACGCCGCTGCCGCAGACGAGGCCGCCGCAGACGCGATCGACGCGGCGGCTCAGGTCGAGGAGGCCCCTGCGGAGCAGGGACCCGTTGAGCCGGCCCCTGCCGAGGAGGCTGCCGCGGAGGAGGCTCCCGCCGAGGAAACTCCCGCGGACGAAGGCCCCGCGGACGTGGCTTCCGCTGAGGCGGCGCCTGCGGACAAGACCCCCGCCGAGCCCGAGAAGCCCGCGGCCGTCACCGCCGTGTCGCTCGGTCTGCTGCCCGAGGTGTTCGTGTCGCAGGTGTCGACGCAGCTGCACTTCTACGCGCCGGAGGTCGTTCCGCTGCCCGCGCGCCCCGGTCGTGACGACCGTGCGCCGGAGCGCGACCAGGACGAGCCCGGTGCCGGTCGCCGCGGTCGTCGCCGCCGCGGCGGATCCGAGGGCGACGAGCAGCGGGAAGAGCCGCGGCAGCGTCAGCGGGTCGTCGAGTACATCACCGAGCCGAAGGCCATCAAGGGTTCGACCAGGCTCGAAGCCAAGAAGCAGCGGCGTCGTGACGGCCGTGACGCCGGTCGTCGTCGTCCGGTCGTGACCGAGGCCGAGTTCCTCGCGCGTCGCGAGTCGGTCGACCGCAAGATGGTCGTGCGCTCCAAGAATGGCCGCACGCAGATCGGAGTCCTGGAGGACGGCGTGCTCGTGGAGCACTACGTCGCCCGCAACCAGGACGCCTCGCTGATCGGCAACGTCTACCTCGGTCGCGTGCAGAACGTGCTTCCCAGCATGGAGGCCGCGTTCGTCGACATCGGTCGCGGCCGGAACGCCGTGCTCTACTCGGGCGAGGTGGACTGGGACGGCGTCGAGACCGGCAACCAGCCCCGCCGCATCGAGCTCGCTCTGAAGCCGGGCGATCGCGTGCTCGTCCAGGTCACGAAGGACCCGGTGGGTCACAAGGGTGCCCGCCTCACGAGCCAGATCTCGCTGCCCGGCCGCTACCTGGTGTACGTGCCCGGCGGTTCCATGAACGGCATCAGCCGCAAGCTGCCCGACAACGAGCGCGCCCGCCTCAAGCGCATCCTCAAGGAGGTGCTGCCCGAGTCGTCCGGCGTGATCGTGCGAACGGCCGCGGAGGGGGCGACCGAGGATCAGCTGACCCGCGACGTGCAGCGCCTCACCTCCCAGTGGGAGCACATCCAGAAGCAGGTCGAGAGCCAGCAGGCTCCGGCGCTCCTGCACGCCGAGCCCGATCTGCTCGTGAAGATCGTCCGTGACGTCTTCAACGAGGACTTCACGAAGATGCTCATCCAGGGCGAGGAGTCGCAGCGCACCATCCGGGCGTACCTGGAGAGCGTCGCCCCCGACCTGCTCGAGCGTGTCGAGGCGTACGAGGACGACGTCGATCCGTTCGACGCGTTCCGCATCACGGAGCAGATCGAGAAGGCACTGGACCGCAAGGTCTGGCTGCCCTCCGGCGGTTCGCTCGTGATCGACCGCACCGAGGCCATGACGGTCGTCGACGTCAACACCGGCAAGTTCGTCGGCTCCGGCGGCAACCTCGAGGAGACGGTCACGAAGAACAACCTCGAGGCCGCCGAGGAGATCGTCCGCCAGCTGCGTCTGCGCGACATCGGCGGCATCATCGTGGTCGACTTCATCGACATGGTGCTGGAGTCCAACCGCGACCTCGTGCTGCGCCGACTCATCGAGTGCCTGAGCCGCGACCGCACGAAGCACCAGGTGGCCGAGGTCACCTCGCTCGGTCTCGTGCAGATGACACGCAAGAAGCTCGGTCTCGGGCTGCTGGAGACCTTCAGTGAGGCGTGCGAGGTCTGTGCCGGTCGCGGCGTGATCGTGCACCACGACCCGGTCGTGAAGCACCGTGCGAACGGCAGCAACAACGGCAACAACGGCGGTAACGGCAACGGCGGACGCCGTCAGCGCGGGAACGGCGGCAGCAACAACGGCAACGGCGGTGGCAACAACAACTCCGCACCTGCCGCGCCGCCGGTGACCCACAGCATCACCGAGGGGGCGAAGTCGGCCCTCGCGCAGATCGCCGCCTCCACGATCGTGCCGTCCGGCGAACCGGCCGCCGAGGCACCGGCGGCCGAGTCCGCGCCCGTCCCCGCTTCCGAGCGCCCGAAGAAGGCCCGGAAGAAGCGCGGTGACCGGAAGGGGCCGAAGACGCCCACCGAGGAGCTGCTCGACTCGGTGCTGGATGCGCTTCCGGAGCCCAAGGCGCCCGGCCAGGGTCGTGGACGGCGCCGGGTCACCACCGCCGCCCTCTCCGGTACGCCGGTGTCGGTGAACTCGGAGGCGTCAGTGCCGCCGGTCGCGTCCGCGGACCCGGAGGCCTGAGGAGATCAGGCGCCGGACCAGCTCCTTGCCGGGGACGTGCTGCGCACCGCCGGCGATGAGCCGGGGGACGGCGTCCTCGGGGACGTCGTAGTGGTCGAGGTCGAAGGCCCGGGCGGGGATCCCGTGTGCGCGCGCGAAGGCGTGCAGCTCGTCGAGGTTGTCGTCGCTGACCAGGTGCGCCCACAGGCGTCCATGGGCGGGCCAGCGGGGGTCGTCGACGAGTACGGTCACTCCGTCAGCCTACGACCGGCCCCGTCACCCGGCTCACTTTGCGAGGTCAGCCGGCATCCGGTAAAGTAGTCCCTTGGTGCGCATGCCGCGTCGTCCTCGACGGCCGAAGCGGAGAGTCTTGCATTCGCGCCCGTCGTACCAGCGACGCATGCAAGCAACAGTCTTCCCGTGAGATTCTCGGAGCCGCGTGCTCCCCAACGAAACAGGTATGAAGTGGTTTACGCAGTAGTGCGCGCCGGTGGCCGGCAGGAGAAGGTCGAGGTCGGCACCATCGTTCAGCTCGACCGTGTTCAGGCTGCCCAGGGCGACGAGATCAGCAGCTGCCCGCCGTGCTGCTCGTCGATGGCTCCACGGTGACCACCGACGCCGACGCGCTGGCGAAGGTCACCGTCACGGCTGAGGTCGTCGGCAACCTCCGCGGCCCGAAGATCGTCATCCAGAAGTACAAGAACAAGACCGGCTACAAGAAGCGTCAGGGCCACCGCCAGGAGCTCACGCGCGTCAAGATCACCGGCATCAAGTAAGACCGAGGAGACCAGGACATGGCACACAAAAAGGCGCAAGCTCCACCCGTAACGGTCGTGACTCCAACGCACAGCGCCTCGGCGTGAAGCGCTTCGGCGGTCAGCAGGTCCTCGCCGGCGAGATCATCGTCCGCCAGCGCGGCACGCACTTCCACCCCGGCGCCAACGTCGGCCGTGGGGGCGACGACACGCTGTTCGCTCTGGCCGCCGGTGCGGTCGAGTTCGGCGCGAAGGGCGGCCGCAAGGTCGTCAACATCGTCGCCGCTGCTGAGTGATCACAGCACCACGCTAAACATCCGGTTCGGGGCGGGCTTCGGCTCGCCCCGTCCGCGTATCTGCCGTCAGGCACCCCGAGCACACCGAAGGACTCGCACATGGTCACGTTCGTCGACACCGTCACACTGCACCTGCGTGCAGGCAAGGGCGGCAACGGCTGCGTCTCGGTGCACCGCGAGAAGTTCAAGCCCCTCGGTGGCCCCGACGGCGGCAACGGCGGCGACGGCGGCGACATCGTGCTCGTCGCCGACACGCAGACCGGCACGCTGCTGTCCTACCACCACTCGCCGCACCGGTCCTCTGGCAACGGCGGACCGGGCATGGGGGACCACCGCTCCGGTTTCGACGGCGAGACACTGGAGCTGCCCGTCCCGGTCGGCACCGTGGTCAAGAGCCCGAGCGGCGACGTCCTGATCGACATGATCGAGCCCGGTGAGCGCTTCGTCGTGGCGGCGGGCGGCCAGGGCGGCCTGGGCAATGCGGCCCTGGCGACTCCGAAGCGCAAGGCTCCCGGCTTCGCCCTGCTCGGCACCCCCGGCTTCGAGGGCGATGTCGTCCTCGAGCTCAAGACGGTCGCGGACGTGGCGCTCGTCGGCTACCCGTCCGCCGGGAAGTCGAGCCTCATCGGCGCGATCTCGGCCGCGCGGCCGAAGATCGCCGACTACCCGTTCACGACGCTGCACCCGAACCTCGGCGTCGTCCAGGTGGAGGACTTCCGCTACACCGTCGCCGACGTGCCGGGCCTCATCGAGGGCGCGAGCGAGGGCCGCGGCCTCGGACTCGAGTTCCTGCGGCACGTGGAGCGCTGCTCCGCGCTGCTGCACGTGCTCGACTGCGCGACGCTGGAGCCGAACCGCGACCCGATCTCCGACCTCGAGGTCATCCTCGCCGAGCTCGCCGCGTACGAGGTGCCGGAGGGGCAGACGCCCCTGCTGGAGCGCCCGCAGTTCGTGGCGCTGAACAAGGTCGACGTGCCGGAGGCCCGTGACCTCGCCGATCTCGTGCGTCCTGATCTGGAGGCCCGCGGATTCCGGGTCTTCGAGATCTCCACGGTCTCGCACGAGGGGCTGCGCCCGCTCACCCTCGCCCTCGGCGAGCTCGTCGAGAAGCACCGCAAGGAGACCGCGGTCGAGGCCCCGCGCGAGCGCGTCGTCATCCGCCCGAAGGGCTCCGTGAAGCCGTTCACGATCCGCGTCGAGGGCGGCACGTACGGCAACGTCTACCGCATCCTCGGTGAGAAGCCGGTGCGCTGGGTGCAGCAGACCGACTTCCAGAACGAGGAGGCCGTGGGCTACCTCGCCGACCGTCTGGAGAAGCTGGGCGTCGAGGACGAGCTCTTCCGCCTCGGCGCCGTCCAGGGTTCGACCGTCGTCATCGGCGAGGGCGACAGCATCGTCTTCGACTGGGAGCCCACGATGAGCTCCGCCGCCGAGCTCATGTCGGCGCCCCGCGGCACCGACCCGCGTCTGGCTCCGAACGCCCGCCGGACCACGTCCGAGCGTCGCGAGAAGTACTACGAGCGCATGGACGCCAAGGCGCAGGCGCGCGCGGAGTTGGAGGCGGAGCGCCTCGCCACGTACCGCGAGGACGAGGCGTGACCGCACGCACGCGCGCCGATCTCGCGACGGCGACGCGGATCGTCGTGAAGGTGGGCTCGTCGTCCATCAGCGGCGAGTCGTCCTGGCGCATCCCGGTGATCGTCGAGGCGCTGGCGGCGGCGCACGCCCGCGGGGCCGAGGTCGTGCTGGTGTCGTCGGGAGCGATCGCCTCCGGCATCCCGTTCCTCCGTCTGGATGCGCGGCCCACCGATCTCGCCACGCAGCAGGCCGCGGCCGCGGTCGGCCAGAACATCCTCGTCTACCGGTACCAGGAGGCTCTGCGCCCCTTCGACATCGTCGCCGGCCAGGTGCTGCTCACGACCGGAGACCTCGAGAACCCGACGTCGCGCTCGAACGCGCGGCGGGCCATGGAGCGCCTCCTGGGGCTGCGCACGCTGCCGATCGTGAACGAGAACGACACGGTCGCGACACAGGAGATCCGCTTCGGCGACAACGACCGGCTCGGCGCCCTCGTGCCCAGCTCATCGAGGCGGACGCCCTCGTCCTGCTCAGCGACATCGAGTCCCTCTACACGCGGCCTCCGAGCGACCCCGGCGCCGAACCCATCGACGTCGTCGCCCCCGATGCGGACCTCTCCGGGCTGGAGTTCGGTGCGACCGTGGTCAACAGCGTCGGCACCGGGGGAGCGGCCACGAAGGTCTCCGCTGCCCGACTCGCGGCGGCCTCGGGCATCGGGGTGCTGGTCACCAGCGCCGACCTCGTGGCGCAGGCCCTTGCAGGCGCCGACATCGGGACCTGGTTCGAGCCCGCCACCTCCTAGACTGGGCGGATGACCGACCTCACCCCTCAGACGCGCCTGGAGCGGGCCAAGGAGGCCTCGCGGACGACCGCCGCCCTCACGAGCGACGACAAGGCACGGGCGCTCGACGCCATCGCCGTCGCCCTCGAGGAGAACGCCGCCCGCATCATCGAGGCCAATCAGCGTGACGTCGCGCGCGGTCGGGACGACGGCATCGGCGAGTCGCTCATCGACCGCCTCCGCCTCGACGAGAAGCGGGTCTCCGCCCTCGCCGCGGCCGTCCGCGACGTGGCGGCCCTGCCCGATCCGGTGGGTCGTGTGGTCGGCGGACACCGCATGCCGAACGGCGTGGCTCTGGAGCAGGTGCGCGTCCCCTTCGGGGTGGTCGGGGCGATCTACGAGGCGCGTCCCAACGTCACGGTCGACATCGCCGCCCTCGCGCTGCGTTCGGGGAATGCGGTCGTCCTGCGGGGAGGCAGCGCGGCGCTCCATTCCAACACCGTGCTCGTCGACGTCATGCGTTCCGCCCTCGGCGACGCCGGGGTGACGCCCGAGGCGATCCAGACCGTGGACGACTTCGGGCGCGACGGGGCGAAGGCGCTCATGCAGGGCCGCGGCTTCATCGACGTGCTCGTCCCGCGCGGCAGCGCCGGGCTCATCGAGACGGTGGTGACCGAGTCGACCGTGCCCGTCATCGAGACGGGCGCCGGGAACGTGCACATCCTGCTCGACGAGAGCGCCCCCGACGACTGGGCCTGCGACATCGTCGTGAACGCCAAGGTGCAGCGCCCCAGCGTGTGCAATGCGGTCGAGACGATTCTCGTCCACCGGCAGGCGGCGCCGCGCCTGATCCCGCTCGTCGCGAGCGCCCTCATGAGCGAGGGGGTGGCGATCCACGGCGACGACGTGGTCGCCGGGCTCGTGGCGAACATCATCCCGGCCACGGAGGAGGACTGGGCGACGGAGTACCTGAGCCTGGACGTCGCGATGAAGGTCGTCGACAGCCTCGACGACGCGCTCGACCACATCCGTCGCTACAGCACGGGGCACACGGAATCCATCGTCACCACCGATTCCCGCAGCGCGGAGCGGTTCCTGGCCGAGGTGGATTCGGCGGTGGTGATGGCGAACGCGTCCACTCGGTTCACCGACGGGGCCGAGTTCGGCTTCGGTGCCGAGGTCGGGATCTCGACGCAGAAGCTGCACACGCGCGGTCCGATGGGGCTCTCCGAGCTGACCAGTACGAAGTGGCTCGCGCGTGGGGCGGGTCAGACGCGCGGCTGAGGGCTAGACTGGGGGACGCTGTATCCCTACAGGACCCCCGAGACAGCACGCCACGAACGGAGTCAGGATGAACCTCGTCGCACAGATCGCGATGGCCGCCGCAGAGACCGAGCACCACGGCAACGTGGCTCTCGAGACCCTGATCTTCGGAGTCATCGCCGCGATCGTGTTCGCCGCTCTCGGCTTCGTGACGCTGTCGTACAAGAACGTCGCGAACCGCCACTCCGCCAAGGCAGAAGCCTGGGCGGCGAAGCACGGCAAGGACCACGAGGCGGACACGGCCACTAGGCCCTCATGAGCACCGCGACCACGCGCGCACCGCGCATCGGCGTGATGGGCGGAACCTTCGATCCGATCCACCACGGCCACCTGGTCGCCGCCAGCGAGGTCGCGCACATCGTTCGATCTCGACGAGGTGGTGTTCGTCCCGACGGGTCGTCCGTGGCAGAAGGCCGACGTCACGCCCAGCGAGCACCGCTATCTGATGACCGTGATCGCGACGGCGTCCAATCCGCAGTTCACGGTGAGTCGGGTGGACATCGACCGCGCGGGACCGACGTACACGATCGACACCCTCCGCGACCTCAAGGAGCAGCGGCCGGACGCCGAGCTGTTCTTCATCAGCGGCGCGGACGCCGTGGCGCAAATTCTCAGTTGGAGAGACCATGATGAACTGTGGGAACTGGCCCACTTCGTCGCGGTCTCCCGCCCAGGACACGTTCTGAGCATCGACGGCCTCCCGAGCGACGACGTCAGCCAGCTCGAGGTGCCGGCGCTGTCGATCTCGTCGACGGACTGTCGTGACCGCGTCCGTGACGATCAACCGGTCTGGTACCTCGTCCCCGACGGGGTCGTCCAGTACATCGCGAAGCATCATCTGTATCGGAGCAAGGCATGAGCACATCGGATCAGCGAGGTCCGCTGACGCGGAAGCAGCTGCGGGAGATCCGGTTGACGG
>NZ_JBFLUM010000085.1:0-10594 GCF_050470785.1 Microbacterium sp. NRRL B-14842
ACGGCAACGGCGGTGGCAACAACAACTCCGCACCTGCCGCGCCGCCGGTGACCCACAGCATCACCGAGGGGGCGAAGTCGGCCCTCGCGCAGATCGCCGCCTCCACGATCGTGCCGTCCGGCGAACCGGCCGCCGAGGCACCGGCGGCCGAGTCCGCGCCCGTCCCCGCTTCCGAGCGCCCGAAGAAGCCCGGAAGAAGCGCGGTGACCGGAAGGGGCCGAAGACGCCCACCGAGGAGCTGCTCGACTCGGTGCTGGATGCGCTTCCGGAGCCCAAGGCGCCCGGCCAGGGTCGTGGACGGCGCCGGGTCACCACCGCCGCCCTCTCCGGTACGCCGGTGTCGGTGAACTCGGAGGCGTCAGTGCCGCCGGTCGCGTCCGCGGACCCGGAGGCCTGAGGAGATCAGGCGCCGGACCAGCTCCTTGCCGGGGACGTGCTGCGCACCGCCGGCGATGAGCCGGGGGACGGCGTCCTCGGGGACGTCGTAGTGGTCGAGGTCGAAGGCCCGGGCGGGGATCCCGTGTGCGCGCGCGAAGGCGTGCAGCTCGTCGAGGTTGTCGTCGCTGACCAGGTGCGCCCACAGGCGTCCATGGGCGGGCCAGCGGGGGTCGTCGACGAGTACGGTCACTCCGTCAGCCTACGACCGGCCCCGTCACCCGGCTCACTTTGCGAGGTCAGCCGGCATCCGGTAAAGTAGTCCCTTGGTGCGCATGCCGCGTCGTCCTCGACGGCCGAAGCGGAGAGTCTTGCATTCGCGCCCGTCGTACCAGCGACGCATGCAAGCAACAGTCTTCCCGTGAGATTCTCGGAGCCGCGTGCTCCCCAACGAAACAGGTATGAAGTGGTTTACGCAGTAGTGCGCGCCGGTGGCCGGCAGGAGAAGGTCGAGGTCGGCACCATCGTTCAGCTCGACCGTGTTCAGGCTGCCCAGGGCGACGAGATCCAGCTGCCCGCCGTGCTGCTCGTCGATGGCTCCACGGTGACCACCGACGCCGACGCGCTGGCGAAGGTCACCGTCACGGCTGAGGTCGTCGGCAACCTCCGCGGCCCGAAGATCGTCATCCAGAAGTACAAGAACAAGACCGGCTACAAGAAGCGTCAGGGCCACCGCCAGGAGCTCACGCGCGTCAAGATCACCGGCATCAAGTAAGACCGAGGAGACCAGGACATGGCACACAAAAAGGGCGCAAGCTCCACCCGTAACGGTCGTGACTCAACGCACAGCGCCTCGGCGTGAAGCGCTTCGGCGGTCAGCAGGTCCTCGCCGGCGAGATCATCGTCCGCCAGCGCGGCACGCACTTCCACCCCGGCGCCAACGTCGGCCGTGGGGGCGACGACACGCTGTTCGCTCTGGCCGCCGGTGCGGTCGAGTTCGGCGCGAAGGGCGGCCGCAAGGTCGTCAACATCGTCGCCGCTGCTGAGTGATCACAGCACCACGCTAAACATCCGGTTCGGGGCGGGCTTCGGCTCGCCCGTCCGCGTATCTGCCGTCAGGCACCCCGAGCACACCGAAGGACTCGCACATGGTCACGTTCGTCGACACCGTCACACTGCACCTGCGTGCAGGCAAGGGCGGCAACGGCTGCGTCTCGGTGCAACCGCGAGAAGTTCAAGCCCCTCGGTGGCCCCGACGGCGGCAACGGCGGCGACGGCGGCGACATCGTGCTCGTCGCCGACACGCAGACCGGCACGCTGCTGTCCTACCACCACTCGCCGCACCGGTCCTCTGGCAACGGCGGACCGGGCATGGGGGACCACCGCTCCGGTTTCGACGGCGAGACACTGGAGCTGCCCGTCCCGGTCGGCACCGTGGTCAAGAGCCCGAGCGCGACGTCCTGATCGACATGATCGAGCCCGGTGAGCGCTTCGTCGTGGCGGCGGGCGGCCAGGGCGGCCTGGGCAATGCGGCCCTGGCGACTCCGAAGCGCAAGGCTCCCGGCTTCGCCCTGCTCGGCACCCCCGGCTTCGAGGGCGATGTCGTCCTCGAGCTCAAGACGGTCGCGGACGTGGCGCTCGTCGGCTACCCGTCCGCCGGGAAGTCGAGCCTCATCGGCGCGATCTCGGCCGCGCGGCCGAAGATCGCCGACTACCCGTTCACGACGCTGCACCCGAACCTCGGCGTCGTCCAGGTGGAGGACTTCCGCTACACCGTCGCCGACGTGCCGGGCCTCATCGAGGGCGCGAGCGAGGGCCGCGGCCTCGGACTCGAGTTCCTGCGGCACGTGGAGCGCTGCTCCGCGCTGCTGCACGTGCTCGACTGCGCGACGCTGGAGCCGAACCGCGACCCGATCTCCGACCTCGAGGTCATCCTCGCCGAGCTCGCCGCGTACGAGGTGCCGGAGGGGCAGACGCCCCTGCTGGAGCGCCCGCAGTTCGTGGCGCTGAACAAGGTCGACGTGCCGGAGGCCCGTGACCTCGCCGATCTCGTGCGTCCTGATCTGGAGGCCCGCGGATTCCGGGTCTTCGAGATCTCCACGGTCTCGCACGAGGGGCTGCGCCCGCTCACCCTCAGCCCTCGGCGAGCTCGTCGAGAAGCACCGCAAGGAGACCGCGGTCGAGGCCCCGCGCGAGCGCGTCGTCATCCGCCCGAAGGGCTCCGTGAAGCCGTTCACGATCCGCGTCGAGGGCGGCACGTACGGCAACGTCTACCGCATCCTCGGTGAGAAGCCGTGCGCTGGGTGCAGCAGACCGACTTCCAGAACGAGGAGGCCGTGGGCTACCTCGCCGACCGTCTGGAGAAGCTGGGCGTCGAGGACGAGCTCTTCCGCCTCGGCGCCGTCCAGGGTTCGACCGTCGTCATCGGCGAGGGCGACAGCATCGTCTTCGACTGGGAGCCCACGATGAGCTCCGCCGCCGAGCTCATGTCGGCGCCCCGCGGCACCGACCCGCGTCTGGCTCCGAACGCCCGCCGGACCACGTCCGAGCGTCGCGAGAAGTACTACGAGCGCATGGACGCCAAGGCGCAGGCGCGCGCGGAGTTGGAGGCGGAGCGCCTCGCCACGTACCGCGAGGACGAGGCGTGACCGCACGCACGCGCGCCGATCTCGCGACGGCGACGCGGATCGTCGTGAAGGTGGGCTCGTCGTCCATCAGCGGCGAGTCGTCCTGGCGCATCCCGGTGATCGTCGAGGCGCTGGCGGCGGCGCACGCCCGCGGGGCCGAGGTCGTGCTGGTGTCGTCGGGAGCGATCGCCTCCGGCATCCCGTTCCTCCGTCTGGATGCGCGGCCCACCGATCTCGCCACGCAGCAGGCCGCGGCCGCGGTCGGCCAGAACATCCTCGTCTACCGGTACCAGGAGGCTCTGCGCCCCTTCGACATCGTCGCCGGCCAGGTGCTGCTCACGACCGGAGACCTCGAGAACCCGACGTCGCGCTCGAACGCGCGGCGGGCCATGGAGCGCCTCCTGGGGCTGCGCACGCTGCCGATCGTGAACGAGAACGACACGGTCGCGACACAGGAGATCCGCTTCGGCGACAACGACCGGCTCGGCGCCCTCGTGGCCCAGCTCATCGAGGCGGACGCCCTCGTCCTGCTCAGCGACATCGAGTCCCTCTACACGCGGCCTCCGAGCGACCCCGGCGCCGAACCCAATCGACGTCGTCGCCCCCGATGCGGACCTCTCCGGGCTGGAGTTCGGTGCGACCGTGGTCAACAGCGTCGGCACCGGGGGAGCGGCCACGAAGGTCTCCGCTGCCGACTCGCGGCGGCCTCGGGCATCGGGGTGCTGGTCACCAGCGCCGACCTCGTGGCGCAGGCCCTTGCAGGCGCCGACATCGGGACCTGGTTCGAGCCCGCCACCTCCTAGACTGGGCGGATGACCGACCTCACCCCTCAGACGCGCCTGGAGCGGGCCAAGGAGGCCTCGCGGACGACCGCCGCCCTCACGAGCGACGACAAGGCACGGGCGCTCGACGCCATCGCCGTCGCCCTCGAGGAGAACGCCGCCCGCATCATCGAGGCCAATCAGCGTGACGTCGCGCGCGGTCGGGACGACGGCATCGGCGAGTCGCTCATCGACCGCCTCCGCCTCGACGAGAAGCGGGTCTCCGCCCTCGCCGCGGCCGTCCGCGACGTGGCGGCCCTGCCCGATCCGGTGGGTCGTGTGGTCGGCGGACACCGCATGCCGAACGGCGTGGCTCTGGAGCAGGTGCGCGTCCCCTTCGGGGTGGTCGGGGCGATCTACGAGGCGCGTCCCAACGTCACGGTCGACATCGCCGCCCTCGCGCTGCGTTCGGGGAATGCGGTCGTCCTGCGGGGAGGCAGCGCGGCGCTCCATTCCAACACCGTGCTCGTCGACGTCATGCGTTCCGCCCTCGGCGACGCCGGGGTGACGCCCGAGGCGATCCAGACCGTGGACGACTTCGGGCGCGACGGGGCGAAGGCGCTCATGCAGGGCCGCGGCTTCATCGACGTGCTCGTCCCGCGCGGCAGCGCCGGGCTCATCGAGACGGTGGTGACCGAGTCGACCGTGCCCGTCATCGAGACGGGCGCCGGGAACGTGCACATCCTGCTCGACGAGAGCGCCCCCGACGACTGGGCCTGCGACATCGTCGTGAACGCCAAGGTGCAGCGCCCCAGCGTGTGCAATGCGGTCGAGACGATTCTCGTCCACCGGCAGGCGGCGCCGCGCCTGATCCCGCTCGTCGCGAGCGCCCTCATGAGCGAGGGGGTGGCGATCCACGGCGACGACGTGGTCGCCGGGCTCGTGGCGAACATCATCCCGGCCACGGAGGAGGACTGGGCGACGGAGTACCTGAGCCTGGACGTCGCGATGAAGGTCGTCGACAGCCTCGACGACGCGCTCGACCACATCCGTCGCTACAGCACGGGGCACACGGAATCCATCGTCACCACCGATTCCCGCAGCGCGGAGCGGTTCCTGGCCGAGGTGGATTCGGCGGTGGTGATGGCGAACGCGTCCACTCGGTTCACCGACGGGGCCGAGTTCGGCTTCGGTGCCGAGGTCGGGATCTCGACGCAGAAGCTGCACACGCGCGGTCCGATGGGGCTCTCCGAGCTGACCAGTACGAAGTGGCTCGCGCGTGGGGCGGGTCAGAGCGCGGCTGAGGGCTAGACTGGGGGACGCTGTATCCCTACAGGACCCCCGAGACAGCACGCCACGAACGGAGTCAGGATGAACCTCGTCGCACAGATCGCGATGGCCGCCGCAGAGACCGAGCACCACGGCAACGTGGCTCTCGAGACCCTGATCTTCGGAGTCATCGCCGCGATCGTGTTCGCCGCTCTCGGCTTCGTGACGCTGTCGTACAAGAACGTCGCGAACCGCCACTCCGCCAAGGCAGAAGCCTGGGCGGCGAAGCACGGCAAGGACCACGAGGCGGGACACGGCCACTAGGCCCTCATGAGCACCGCGACCACGCGCGCACCGCGCATCGGCGTGATGGCGGAACCTTCGATCCGATCCACCACGGCCACCTGGTCGCCGCCAGCGAGGTCGCGCACATCGTTCGATCTCGACGAGGTGGTGTTCGTCCCGACGGGTCGTCCGTGGCAGAAGGCCGACGTCACGCCCAGCGAGCACCGCTATCTGATGACCGTGATCGCGACGGCGTCCAATCCGCAGTTCACGGTGAGTCGGGTGGACATCGACCGCGCGGGACCGACGTACACGATCGACACCCTCCGCGACCTCAAGGAGCAGCGGCCGGACGCCGAGCTGTTCTTCATCAGCGGCGCGGACGCCGTGGCGCAAATTCTCAGTTGGAGAGACCATGATGAACTGTGGGAACTGGCCCACTTCGTCGCGGTCTCCCGCCCAGGACACGTTCTGAGCATCGACGGCCTCCCGAGCGACGACGTCAGCCAGCTCGAGGTGCCGGCGCTGTCGATCTCGTCGACGGACTGTCGTGACCGCGTCCGTGACGATCAACCGGTCTGGTACCTCGTCCCCGACGGGGTCGTCCAGTACATCGCGAAGCATCATCTGTATCGGAGCAAGGCATGAGCACATCGGATCAGCGAGGTCCGCTGACGCGGAAGCAGCTGCGGGAGATCCGGTTGACGGGATCCACCCCGATCATCAGCGAGGAGCAGGCGAGCGCCGCCGCGGCGGAGGCCGCGACGCCCGCACCGCCGCTGCCTCGTGCCGCCGAGCCCGTCGTCCTTCCCTCGGCGCCTGTCGCTGACACGTCCGTCGATCCTGACGCCGCGCCGCTGACGCGGCGTCAGGCACGCGAGCAGGAGAAGATCAAGACCGCCGCGGTCCCGGCCGTCGGCGCGGAGGCGGACGACACGACCGATGAGGCTGTGGTGGCACAGCCCGATGGGTCCGACGACGACGACGTCGTCGACGACGAGGTCGCTGCGGAGCCCGTCCGCGCGGTCGACGTCGCCGACACGGTCGGAGACGTGCCGCTCGTCGAAGAGCCCGTGGAGGCGCCGGAGTCCGAGCCCGAGGACATCTCCGCCGTGCTCGGCGTCTCCGAGCAGGACGGCCCCGGTGGCGACGACCTCCTCGACAGCGACGACGACGGCGACGTCGACGAGCGCGATGTCGACGAGGCTGAGCGCCCGACCGTGAGCCCGACGTTCGGGCAGGGCGTGCTGCAGGAGGAGACTCCTGCCGAGCCGGCGCCTTTCCGCCCCTCCTTCGATGAGCTGCCTCACGTCGAACGACTCCGGCGGCACCAGCATTCGGCGCCCAATGCGCTGATCTTCACGCCGTCTCCCGGCGAGGGCTCCCTCTCCGGGCCGGTCGCCTCCACCGGAGAGATCCTCGTCACGGGTCGTACGAGCTGCCGAAGGGCCTCGGCTCGCAGGGCCACGCCCACGGCACCACGGACGGCAAGGAGGTCGACGCGGTGCTCATCGACGGTGAGCTCCCTCCGGCGTCCTCGCCCACCCCCATCGCCGCGAGCTCCGCGGTCAGCACCATCAAGCCCGCCGGCGAGGTGATCCGTCCGCCGGCCCCTGAGAAGGGCAACCGGCTCATGCTGATCGCCGCCATCGTCGCGGGCGCCCTCGCGCTGGGCCTGGGCACTGCCCTGGTCATCGCCTTCACAGGAAACGTCTTCTGATGCAATCACCCGAAACCGCCGAAGAGATGCTGCGCATCGCCGCCGAAGCCGCCGTGGCCAAGGGTGGTGAGGACCTCGTCGCGCTGAACGTCTCCGAGCCGCTGCCGCTCGTGGACATCTTCCTGCTCGTGACCGGTAACAGTGAGCGGAACGTCGCCGCCATCGCCGATGAGATCGAGGACCGTCTCGTCGAGTCCGGACACAAGCGCGTGCGCCGGAGGGGCGCGCCGAGGCGCGGTGGGTGCTGCTGGACTTCGGCGACCTCATCGTCCACGTCTTCCACCAGGAGGAACGGGTCTACTACGGCCTGGAGCGCCTGTGGAAGGACTGCCGGTGATCCCCCTCGAGGTCGCCGAGACCTCGGCCGACAACCGCTGACATGGCCACGCACCTGCTGACCGGTGCGGGCTCCGGCCATCGGTGCCGTCCTCGCGCGGCGACTCATGGAGCGCGGCGACGACGTCGTGGTGCTCGCGCGCGATGCGGGACGGCCAGACAGATCGCCGACGACCTCCCCGGGGCCTCGACGCTGGTCGGTGACCTCGCGCAGCCCGGACGCCTCTCGTGGGCCCTGTCGAAGCAGAGCCTGCCCGATCGCATCGATTCCCTGGTGCACGCGGCAGGGGTCGTGGACCTCGGATCGGTGGGGGACCTCACCCCGGCGCTCTGGGAACAGCAGCTCGCGGTCAACCTCGTCGCCCCGGCGGAGCTCACCCGGCTCCTGCTCCCCGTCCTGCGCGTCTCGCGCGGGCACGTCGTGTTCGTGAACTCCGGAGCCGGCTGCGGGCGAGCCCGGGGTGGTCGGCCTACGCGGCCTCGAAGCACGGTCTGCGGGCCCTCGCGGATGCGCTTCGGCAGGAGGAGGCCGAGCACGGCGTCCGCGTGACCTCGGTCTATCCGGGACGCACCGCGACGCCGATGCAGGAGCGCGTGCACCGGCAGGAAGGGCAGGAGTACGACGCCGCGCGGTTCATCACGCCGGACGCGGTGGCGACGACGATCCTCGCCGCTCTCGATCTCCCGCGGGATGCGCACCTCACGGATCTCACGGTGCGGCCTCAGGGCTGAACGCCGATCTGACATTCTCCTGCACCTCACCACGAGGGTGTCAAGGCCCTTCCCTTCCCCGGCGGGGTATCGGAGGCTCGTCATCAGAGAGTCCTGGAGGGCCGACTGATGTCAGAAGTTCCTGATCCCCGTTTCGTGCTTCACCGCATCACGCCGTCGGAGTGGGTGATCAACGACCTGCGCTATCCCCAGAACGATCCGCGCCATGTCGTCGCCTGCGTGTACGAGCTCGCGGACACCGAGGTCGAGGTGACGTGGCTGCGTGATCTTCCGCTCGCCATCCGGTATGGCACCGCGTTCGAGGTACTGGAGGAGGTCGAGCGGATGCAGGGCGCGAGCCGAGCCACGCGCCCCATCGCGATCCCGTCTCGCCCGCCCCTGCTGGCCACCTGAACCCGCACGAGAAAGGGCACCCCTCCGCGAGGAGGGGTGCCCTTTCTCCTGTCCCGGTCAGTCGTCGTCGCCGATGACAGCGGCGCGGTCGGCCTCTGCGCTGTCGATCTGGGCGTCGTCCGCATCCTCGTCGAGCACCTCTTCGCCGTCGACTTCACGCGTGGGGAGCTCTTCGGCGTCCCCATCCCCGTCCGCGATCGGCGGGAGGGGCGGGATCGGGGGAGTCGTGTTGGACATGTCGTCTCCTTTCGTCGGATGCCCTCTGTCTACGCGTGTACGCGATGGTGGTGGAGGCCGTTGACGGGTGGCGGCTTGGACGGGTACGGGCGTCGGCGTCAGGATGCGGGGGGAGTGCTCCCGCCCCCGGGACCGCCGCTCATCCCGGCAGAGGCTTGCTGGGTGACGCTGTTGGCATAGTCGTTCGTCGGATCGCGGTAGATGGTGTGCACATGTCCCCAGCCCGATGTCGTCACACCGTCGACGTCGGCGCCGGCCGAGCCCTGCTGTGCCTGGAAGGCGATGTAGACGTTCGGCCCGGAGATGGAGAAGTCGATGCCGTTCCCGGTGGTCATGTCGTACACCGTCGCCCCGGACCAGGCGATGACGGTGTCGTCCAGGGTCTTGTCGATCTCCGCCAGCGCTGCGGCGGTGGTCTCCTCGTCGCTCATCCCGGCCCAGTTGGCGATGAGCTGGAGAAGGAGATCCCGCTGCTCGTCGGAGAGGTCGGCCCCCGACAGCCCGGCTCCGGTGGCGAAGGCGCAGGTGTCGCCCGGTGCGCACATGCTCACATCGCCGGAGGTCAACGTGGCCTGCTGGTCGGCGGTGAGGCTGTCGAAGAACGCGAACGCGTCCGTGTAGATCCCCTCGAACGGCTGCACCTCCTCGCCGTCCTCGTCGGTGTAGACAGCGGGTTGGACCCCGAGGTGCGTGGGAGCGAAGGTGATCGCGTCGGCGTCGCCGTCCAGCGTGGCGTTGATGCGAGGTGGTGTCCGCCGAACTGCACCTCGAAGGCGCTGTCGGTCGCCGTGGGATCACCGAAGAAGGCGATGTAGTACTGGCCGAGGGAATCCTCGGTACTGCTGCTGTTCTCGGCGAGGTACTCGTCGCCGCCCATGATCCCGGTGACGGTCGCGTAGGCCTCGTCGCTGAGGAGAGACTCCATCACGGCGAGGGCCGCGGTCCGCTGCTCCTCCGTCAGGTCGGCGAGGTTCAGACCCGCTCTCTGCACGAAGGTCACCGGGAAGTTCGACCACGACGTCGTCTTCGTCTCGTCGTCGAAGTCGTACGACACGGCCTTCTTCTGCTCGTCGCTCAGCGTGGCGAGGAAGGCCGCAGCGGCGGCGGACGTGTCGGCGATCGTCTCCGCGGTCGACCCGGCGTCCGTCGACGCCGCCGTTGAGGTCGCGGCGGGAGGATGACGCGGAGATCGTCGGTTCGGCGGTCGTGGCTGCCGCGCAGCCGCTCAAGACGAGGCCGCCCGCGAGGACGAGGCCGAGAGCCAGGCGAGGCGTTTCGTGACGGGAGAGGGAGTCGTGTTCATGCCCACCACGCTAGGAAGGTGATCGATGGGGTTCCTTTGCGCCGTCGATGCGCATCCTATGAGGTGCGGGGATACCGTGTTTTTCCGGATGACCAGGACCTCATCCGCATGGAGGGGGCGCATACATCGACCGACCGATTCGCGACGAGAGCGCCGGTGACAGCGTGGAGGTATGAGCACGAAGAGAGCAATCGTCCTGGGAGTCTCCATCGCCGCCGGTCTGGCGGTCATCGGAGGACTGGGCGCCGCCGTTACTACCTGTTCAACCAGCCGACCGACTACCGCATCACGTACGAGCTCCACGGTCTGAGTGGCGACGAGACGATCCGCTACCAGGACACGGCCTTCGCCGAGGGCTTCGTGTTCGGGACCAAGGAGACGGAGGAGACGGTCGTCGATGCCCGCGCCGGCGCTATGACCATCGAGGCCATCGTCACCGAGGGGGATGAGGCGGGCTGTCGTCATCGAGAACCCCGGGAGCCACCGTGGCGTGCGCGATCGTGCAGGACGCAGGTGACGCGAACCTCGAGGTCCTTCGCACGGACGAGGAGATCGC
>NZ_JBFLUM010000086.1:0-10556 GCF_050470785.1 Microbacterium sp. NRRL B-14842
CACCGGGCAGGCGTCAGTCCGTATACATCGTCTTGCGACTTGGCACGGACCTGTGTTTTTAGTAAACAGTCGCTACCCACTAGTCTCTGCGGCCTCCAAACGCTTTCGGAGCACGTCCTAATACGTCGAAGGCCCCCTTCTCCCGAAGTTACGGGGGCATTTTGCCGAGTTCCTTAACCACGATTCTCTCGATCTCCTTGGTATTCTCTACCTGACCACCTGAGTCGGTTTGGGGTACGGGCGGCTAGAACCTCGCGTCGATGCTTTTCTCGGCAGCATAGGATCATCCACTTTTTATCCGCATCGTGTCTCAGCCTGTATGAGTCGCGGATTTGCCTACGACTCGGCCTACGCACTTGCACCAGGACAACCATCGCCTGGCTTGGACTACCTTCCTGCGTCACACCTGTTAATACGCTAACCGCACCAGCATGGGGTCACGTGCTCCCCTCCACGGTGTCACCCGAAGGTGACGATGTGAAGGCTCGGACGTTTAGCACCACTGGATTAGCTTGGGCGGTTCTTCGCCGGTACGGGAATATCAACCCGTTGTCCATCGACTACGCCTGTCGGCCTCGCCTTAGGTCCCGACTTACCCAGGGAAGATTAGCTTGACCCTGGAACCCTTGGTCTTTCGGAGGACGTGTTTCTCACACGTCATTCGCTACTCATGCCTGCATTCTCACTCGTGTAGCCTCCACGGCTGGTTTCCACCGCCGCTTCGCTGGCCACACGACGCTCTCCTACCCATCAACACGGCTGGACCACGAAGGCCTACCAATAATGTCAATGCCACAACTTCGGTGGCGTGCTTGAGCCCCGTTACATTGTCGGCGCGGAATCACTTGACCAGTGAGCTATTACGCACTCTTTCAAGGGTGGCTGCTTCTAAGCCAACCTCCTGGTTGTCAGAGCAACTCCACATCCTTTCCCACTTAGCACGCGCTTTGGGACCTTAGTTGGTGGTCTGGGTTGTTTCCCTCTCGACTATGAAGCTTATCCCCACAGTCTCACTGCTGCGCTCTCACTTACCGGCATTCGGAGTTTGGCTGACGTCAGTAACCTTGTAGGGCCCATCGGCCATCCAGTAGCTCTACCTCCGGCAAGAAACACGCAACGCTGCACCTAAATGCATTTCGGAGAGAACCAGCTATCACGAAGTTTGATTGGCCTTTCACCCCTATCCACAGCTCATCCCCTCAGTTTTCAACCTAAGTGGGTTCGGTCCTCCACGACGTCTTACCGTCGCTTCAACCTGGCCATGGATAGATCACTTCGCTTCGGTCTAGGACATGCGACTGAATCGCCCTATTCAGACTCGCTTTCGCTACGGCTACCCCACACGGGTTAACCTCGCCACATATCGCTAACTCGCAGGCTCATTCTTCAAAAGGCACGCTGTCACACCTACCAGGGGTGCTCCAACGGTTTGTAAGCAAACGGTTTCAGGTACTATTTCACTCCCCTCCCGGGGTACTTTTCACCTTTCCCTCACGGTACTTGTCCGCTATCGGTCATCTGGGAGTATTTAGGCTTATCAGGTGGTCCTGACAGATTCACACGGGATTTCACGGGCCCCGTGCTACTTGGGATACTCTCCACGCCAGAACACGCATTTCGACTACGGGGTTGGCACCCTCTATGACGGCCTTTCAAGACCGTTCGTCTATACGCTTCTGTAACGTCGCCAGCTCGGCAGAACTGACTGGTGAGTCCCACAACCCCGAATATGCAACTCCTGCCGGATATCACACACACTCGGTTTAGCCTGATCCGGTTTCGCTCGCCACTACTAACGGAATCGCGGTTGCTTTCTCTTCCTGTGGGTACTGAGATGTTTCACTTCCCCACGTTCCCTCTACCCGCCCTATATATTCAGGCGGGAGTCACTAGGTCGGCACGCCGCCCAGCGGGGTTTCCCCATTCGGACACCCTCGGATCAAAACTTGCTTATCAGTTCCCCGAGGCTTATCGCAGATTGCTACGTCCTTCTTCGGCTCCAGATGCCAAGGCATCCACCGTTTGCTCTTAAAGACTTGAAATCACATGAGTTTGAATCAAAAACTCGACCCCATCCGAAGATGGAATCAGAATTGACTAATGATCTTTAAGATCATCTTGTGCAACCAGCTCGAAAGCCGGCTGCAAGATGCTCGCGTCCACTGTGTAGTTCTCAAAGTACGGGCGGAACCCCCATCCACCTGCCCCCACAGGGACAAACAGAAAGAGGTCCAGAGGTTCAGACCAGACCCCGAAGGATCCGCATCCGGTCCCTCAGGACCAACAGCGTGCAGGCACCGGTCCCTCACCCAGAACCTTCCAACCACCGAAGCGGCGTACTAGTCCCGAGATCAGATCTCGATGCCATGTCAAATGTTCCACCCATGAGCTCCCAGCGAAGAACGTATGCCTTCGATCTGGGTTCTGGACGCCGAAGCGTCAGATGCTCCTTAGAAAGGAGGTGATCCAGCCGCACCTTCCGGTACGGCTACCTTGTTACGACTTAGTCCTAATTACCGATCCCACCTTCGACGGCTCCCTCCACAAGGGTTAGGCCACCGGCTTCAGGTGTTACCGACTTTCATGACTTGACGGGCGGTGTGTACAAGACCCGGGAACGTATTCACCGCAGCGTTGCTGATCTGCGATTACTAGCGACTCCGACTTCATGAGGTCGAGTTGCAGACCTCAATCCGAACTGGGACCGGCTTTTTGGGATTCGCTCCACCTCACGGTATTGCAGCCCTTTGTACCGGCCATTGTAGCATGCGTGAAGCCCAAGACATAAGGGGCATGATGATTGACGTCATCCCCACCTTCCTCCGAGTTGACCCCGGCAGTATCCCATGAGTTCCCACCATTACGTGCTGGCAACATAGAACGAGGGTTGCGCTCGTTGCGGGACTTAACCCAACATCTCACGACACGAGCTGACGACAACCATGCACCACCTGTTTACGAGTGTCCAAAGAGTTGACCATTTCTGGCCCGTTCTCGTATATGTCAAGCCTTGGTAAGGTTCTTCGCGTTGCATCGAATTAATCCGCATGCTCCGCCGCTTGTGCGGGTCCCCGTCAATTCCTTTGAGTTTTAGCCTTGCGGCCGTACTCCCCAGGCGGGGAACTTAATGCGTTAGCTGCGTCACGGAATCCGTGGAATGGACCCCACAACTAGTTCCCAACGTTTACGGGGTGGACTACCAGGGTATCTAAGCCTGTTTGCTCCCCACCCTTTCGCTCCTCAGCGTCAGTTACGGCCCAGAGATCTGCCTTCGCCATCGGTGTTCCTCCTGATATCTGCGCATTCCACCGCTACACCAGGAATTCCAATCTCCCCTACCGCACTCTAGTCTGCCCGTACCCACTGCAGGCCCGAGGTTGAGCCTCGGGATTTCACAGCAGACGCGACAAACCGCCTACGAGCTCTTTACGCCAATAATTCCGGATAACGCTTGCGCCCTACGTATTACCGCGGCTGCTGGCACGTAGTTAGCCGGCGCTTTTTCTGCAGGTACCGTCACTTTCGCTTCTTCCCTGCTAAAAGAGGTTTACAACCCGAAGGCCGTCATCCCTCACGCGGCGTTGCTGCATCAGGCTTTCGCCCATTGTGCAATATTCCCCACTGCTGCCTCCCGTAGGAGTCTGGGCCGTGTCTCAGTCCCAGTGTGGCGGTCACCCTCTCAGGCCGGCTACCCGTCGACGCCTTGGTGAGCCATTACCTCACCAACAAGCTGATAGGCCGCGAGCCCATCCCCAACCGAAAAATCTTTCCAAACGCAGACCATGCGGTCACGTCACATATCCAGTATTAGACGCCGTTTCCAGCGCTTATCCCAGAGTCAGGGGCAGGTTGCTCACGTGTTACTCACCCGTTCGCCACTGATCCCACAGAGCAAGCTCCGTGTTCACCGTTCGACTTGCATGTGTTAAGCACGCCGCCAGCGTTCATCCTGAGCCAGGATCAAACTCTCCGTAAAAAGAAATTGCATACGAACCGGGAAAAACCGGAACGCAGCGAGTTTGATGCTGACCAAAGAGATAAATCATTGCTGACTATCCATTGCCAACCCCACAAGGAGGTTGGTCTTTGATCCAAAGGAATTCTCACCCAGCCAAAGCTAGACGAGGATAATTTGGCATTTGACAAGTGCACGCTGTTGAGTTCTCAAGGATCGGATGCTCCCACGACCCAGCCATCACGACCAGGCCCGCAGGGCAACTTCTCTATCTTAGCCATCCCGACCCGCTTGTCAAATCGGCGCGCCGTGCGGATCTCGGATCCGCTGCGCAGCCGGTGACAGCCGCAGAAGGGGTGGATCTCCCATCCTAGACGCAAGCGTCTGATCTCTCAAGTGAGAGAGGATCGGGAGTGGTTCTCCGCTTGAGGGGGGTGAAGCTCTGGGCTTCTCCGCTTCCCTGTGGGGCGAACAAGTAATAAGTTACGTGGATTCCGGGGGTCTGGCAAATCGGGCGCACTCCCCCGGGCGTGTCGCAGGCCCTCATGCGCCTGATTCCCCCGGATCAGCCAGGGTTTCCGGCCACTTCGCGGCCGGGAGTAGCATCTCGCCATGGTCTCCGGTCGTCCCACCTCCGCCGCTGAGCTGCTCGCCCGCGTCGTGATCGAGGCGGGCGGGGACGCGTCGCAGGCCCCGACGGACTCGGGCCTCCGTGCCCTCGGGGCGTCCCGCTCTCGTCGCGCACGGCGACCGGCGATCTCGCTCTCGTCAGCGTCGCAGCAGTGGCCCTCGCCGCGGGTATCGATCTCACGCGCGTCGACCCCGTCCGCGTCGCCGTCGCCTACCGGAGCGACAGGTATCTGGAGGTGGGCGGCACTCCCCCTCCCGTGTGGGCGCCCCTCTCCGGGTTCTGGGCGAGCGCGGATGGATGGGTCCGGACACACGGCAACTACCCGCACCACGCGCGCGCGCTTCGCACCGCGCTGGACCTGGACGACAGGGCAGGAGCGGAGGCCGTGGCCCGCACGCTGGAGACGCTGCACACCGCGGAGGCCGTCCGCCGGATCTCCGAAGCCGGAGGTCTCGCCGTGGCCGTCCGCCCTGAGGACCGCGCGGCCGATGAGGCTCTGCGGCGGACGCCCGTCGTGGACGTCGCGATCACGGAGGCGATCGGCCGACGACGGGGGAAGGACCGACGTCTCCCGTCGCCCGGTGCGGCGGGGCAGGCTCCCCTCGCCGGCGTCCGCGTCCTCGACCTCACGCGGGTGATCGCCGGTCCGGTGTGCACCCGGACCCTCGCGCTCCTCGGCGCGGACGTGCTCCGCATCGACCCGCCGCACCTCCCCGAGCTTCCGTGGCAGCATCTCGACACCGGTCACGGCAAGCGCACCGCGCTGCTCGATGCCCGAGGCGCTGCGCTGCACGACCTCCTGGAGACCGCGGATGCCGTCGTGCTCGGCTATCGTCCTGCGGCCCTGGAGCGCCTGGGCCTCTCCCCCGACGCGCTCGCCGCACGGTATCCGGGCCTGCTCGTCGCCCAGCTCAGCGCCTGGGGCACGTCTCACCCCGAGCGCGCCGGCTTCGACAGCCTGGTCCAGGCGGAGAGCGGCATCGCACTGATCGAGGGCGACGGCGGTCGGCCGGGCGCTCTTCCGGCTCAGGCATTGGACCACAGCGCCGGCTACCTCCTCGCCGCCGCCCTCACGCAACTGCTCCGCCACCGCGACGGGCACTCGCGAGTCGTGCGGACCTCCTTGCGTCGGATCGCCGCCGATTTGCTCGGGATGCCGCGGACGCCCCGCGCGTCGGCGCTCCCCGAGGTGGACGCATCCGGTCACCTGGCCCGCTTCGACGTCGACGGGGAAACGATCGTGACGGCCGCCCCGGCACTCCCCGGCCTGGCGTTCGATGCCCCGCACGGGTGGGGCACGGACGCGCCGCACTGGTGAGGCGCGGGATCAGACCGCAGCGCGCGGCCGCCGCACCGCCAGGACGACGCAGAGGACCAGGGTCAGCACGCCCCACACCGCGCAGGCGGGCGGCAGCACCCGATATGCGAGATGCTGCACCGTGAACTCGGCGGACAGCGGTCCGAACGCGAGCAGACCGCCGACCCACGCGATCACGAGGATCACCGGCAGCGAGAGCCACCACGCGACCCGCATGAACGTCGGAAGGACTCGGCGCGCGTCCGCTCGAGGCGTCGCGCGGCGCAGCCGCAGTGCAGCCCAGATCGCCAGGCCCAGCAGGCCGAGGGCACTCGAGCCGTACTGGAGCCACTTGTAGCCGTCGAAGGGACCCCAGGAGTCCGCGAGCGCGGGCAGCAGATCCACGCCCCACCGCGAGTCGTGCGTGAACGCATCCCAGAGGATATGCGAGAGCACGCCCAGCATCGTCGAGAACACGAGCAGGAACGGATACAGCGGTCGCCAGCCCGCGTACCGCGGGCGGTCATCGCGACTCAGCGCCTCGATCGCCGCCCGGTATCCGGTCACCCCCCAGCCGGCGGGTAGTCGCACGGACACCCATCCCGGCAGCAGTTCCAGGGTCGCCGGGCGCAGCAGGACGCGCCAGAGGAGGAACAGCCCGAGAGCGAGCAGCGTCGTCCACACGAGGTTGACCGGATCGTGCAGGAAGCCGTAGTTGAGGCCGACGTTGCGCAGGAACAGCGAGATGTCCGGCGTCATCGCTCCGATCGCGATCGCCGCGGGGACGAGCGGCGTGCGCACGAACGGCAGCGCGACGATCGCGTGGCTCGGAGTGAACGGCATATGAGGCCGGGGTCAGCCCAGGAAGACGCCGGCGAGGGTCTTCTTCCCGCGACGCAGCACCGAGACACCGCCGGGCAGGGTGCCCTGCACGGTCGCGGAGTCGTCCTCCACCCGCTCCCCATCGAGGGAGACGCCGCCCTGCGCGATGGCGCGGCGCGCCTCCGACAGGCTCGACACGAGACCGGTGGCGACGAGGGCGTCGACGACCGGAGTTCCGGCTGCGACCGTCGCATGCGGAAGCTCGTCGAGCGCCGTGCGCAAGGTCGCCGGGTCGAGAGTCGTCAGGTCGCCCTGCCCGAACAGCGCCTCGGACGCCGCGATCACGGCCGCCGTCGCCTCGACGCCGTGCACCGTCGCGACGACCTCGAGCGCGAGGCGCTTCTGGGCGGCACGGCGGAACGGCTCGGTCGCCACGAGCTCCGCGTACTCCTCGATCTCGGCCCTGGTCAGGAACGTGAACACCTTGAGGCGCTCGATCACGTCGGCATCGGCCGTGCTGAGCCAGAACTGGTAGAACGCGTACGGGCTCGTGAGCTCCGCGTCGATCCAGATCGCGTTGCCCTCGCTCTTGCCGAACTTCGTGCCGTCGCTGTTGGTGATCAGCGGGGTGCCGATCGCGTGGACGGACACCCCTTCGACCCGGTGGATGAGGTCGGTGCCGCTGGTGAGGTTGCCCCACTGATCGGAGCCGCCCGTCTGCAGCACGCAGTCGTACTGCCGGTAGAGCTCGAGGAAGTCGAGCCCCTGGAGGATCTGGTAGCTGAACTCGGTGTAGCTGATCCCGGCGTCGGAGTTCAGGCGCGCGGCCACCGCGTCCTTCTTCAGCATGGTGCCGACGCGGTAGTGCTTGCCGATCTCGCGGAGGAAATCGATCGCGGAGAGCGGCGCCGTCCAGTCGAGGTTGTTCACCATGCGGGCGGCGTTGTCCCCTTCGAAGCTGAGGTAGCGCTCGACCTGTCCGCGCAGACGGTCGACCCATTCCGCCACCGTCTCGCGGGTGTTGAGCGTGCGCTCCGCGGTGGGCCGCGGGTCGCCGATCAGACCGGTGGACCCACCGACGAGACCGAGCGGCTTGTGCCCGGCGAGCTGGAGGCGGCGGAGCAGGAGCAGCTGGACGAGGTGCCCGAGGTGCAGGCTGGGCGCCGTCGGGTCGAAGCCGCAGTAATACGTGACGGGATCTCCCGCGAGCAGGGCGCGCAGCGCCTCCTGGTCGGTGGACACGTGGACGAGGCCACGCCACACGATCTCGTCCCACACGTTCTCGAACGTGGGGTCGATCGCCTGCGGCGCGGTCGTCAGAGCGGGAGTTGACACGCGCTCCAGGCTAGCAGCGGACGACCGCCCCGCTGCGTCGCGCGGAGGGGTGTCAGCTGTGCGCGGCCCACCACACGAGGAACGCGGCGCCGAGGCCGATGACCCAGCTCACGAGGCTGCCGACGAGGAAGTACTCCGCGCGGGCCCCGGTCTCCCCGTCGCGGGAGATCTCCGGGAAGCGGACGATGCCCTTGGCGGCGAGCATGGCCGCGAGCACGGGGTACGCCGCGGCCAGGGTGAGGATCATCACGAGGACGCGTTCGAGCGGGCCGATGAGCCGCCCGCCCTTGAAGCCGTGGCGGGGATCGGCGGGGATCACCCCCACCGCAGGGGCATCGGCCGCAGGCTGGTCGGTCGGTGCGGATGCGACGACCGGAGGCACCGGCTCCGCCACCTCCGCGGGGCGCCAGGTGTGCTCGCCGTCCAGAGCCGCGCGGACGACGAGGTTGGCGGATTCGAGCAGGAAGACACCGGCGCCGAGCGCGAGCACGGCCAGATCGAACGGCACCTCGCCGAACGGCGAGCGGAGCGTCCAGAGCTCGCCGATGAGACCGGCGGCATTCCTCGATCCGCCCCAGACCACGGCGCCGATGCTGAGGGCGGCCAGCGAGACGGCCGGCCAGAACCCGGCACGGGACGGCCCCTCGTCCGGCATGCTCCAGGCCCACAGCGCTCCGGCACCGAGTCCGAGGAGGGCCGGCAGCAGCGCGTCCCCGCCGATGCCGAGGAGGAGGACCACAGCCGCGGCCACGACGTAGCCGATCCACCGCCGAGGCACGAACTGGCGGACGAGGTCGGTCGCGCCGACGGCCAGGAGGACGAAGCCCGCGAGGATCATGCGGTCTCCCCCCGGAGCGCGGCCACACCCTCGATGACAGCGGCGGCTCCCGCGCTCCGCAGCGATTTGGACACGCTCGGCTGGGAGATGCCCTCCTGGGCGGCGAGCTCCTGCTGGGACCGGCCGACCAGGCGCCCGTACGTGAGGTGGCGCTCGCGCGTGCTCATCGCCCCGACGAGCTCGTCGCGCGCAAGGACATACGCGTTGGACGCGGCGATCACGGTCTCCATGACCTCATCCTGGCCCGGGGCTCCGACAATCCAGGTGCGCGTGCGCGGCACGGCGCGCTGTTCGCGGGCGTGCACGGTCTCGATCGCGGCGCGCGCCGCATACCACCCAGGGCCGTCGGCCAGCTCACCGTGCACCGACGCCACCGGTCGGACCTCGCCGATGCCGACGCCGAAGCGGAACGCGAGGCCCTCAGGGAGCCGGAGCTGGACCATGAGGAGGGAGAGGAGCGCGTCGGGAAGCTCGCGGTAGACGCCCTGCTGCTCGTCCCCTACCGTGGGCGTGAGCGGCTGGACCGCCAGCGGACGGTCGCGTTCGACCTGCGCGATGGTCTCGTCGAGTGCACGCTGTGCGGCGCTCCGGTCCCCGAGCTCTCGGGAACCCACGATGTCGGCGATCACGGCGATGACCATGGGATAACCGTAACATGAATATCCGAGGTTTATGCCTCATATGGCTATAGATAGGAAATATGCCTGATTCACGCATCATCGACTGGACCGACGGCACCTGGACCCACGCCCCCGCGCTGACGCGCATCGACGGGCATCTCGACGCCACCGCGATCGAGGGCAGCGATGCCTGGCGTCACACCGCGTACGGCTTCGTGCACGACTCCGAGCATGCACTGCTCGCCCCGCTGGAGGTCGGTGAAGCGATCGAGGTCGCCTTCCGCGCGCCGTGGGAGGGGCAGTTCGACCAGGCGGGCCTCTTCGTCCGCGCCGATGACCAGCACTGGATCAAGGCGGGAGTCGAGTTCGCCGACGGCCACCTCGGCCTGGGCGCCGTCGTGACCGCCGGCCGCTCGGACTGGTCGGTCGGCTACGTCGACGACTGGCGCGAGAGCGAGATCACCGTCCGGGTCAGCCGCTGGGCGGACGCGATGATCGTGCGGGCCCGCGCGGACGACGGACCGTGGCGACTCGTCAGGGTGGCTCCCTTCGCCGGTGACACGGCCGTCTCCGCAGGACCGTTCCTCGCAGCACCCACCCGGGAGGGCCTGACCGTCCGGTTCACCCGGTGGGAGCGCTCGGCCGCCGACGGCGACCTGCACTGAGGCGCGGTCGCCGCCGGAACGACTACAGGCCGAGCGCTGTGCGCGGCGGCCTGCGCGCGGGCGACGAGCTCCGCGCGCTGCTCGGCCACCCGCTCGGGCGCGGTGCCGCCGACGCCCGTGCGCGACGCGACGGATCCCTCGATCGTGAGCACCTCGCGCACCGCGGGGACGAGGTGGGGCGACACCGACAGCAGCAGCTCGTCGGAGGCGTCCTCCAGCCCGATCCCCTGTTCCTCGCAGGCGCGCACGAGTGCTCCGGAGATCTCGTGGGCATCGCGGAACGGCACCCGCCGCTTCACCAGCCACTCGGCGACGTCGGTCGCCAGCGAGAACCCCTGGGGGGCGAGCTCGGCCATGCGCTCCGTGTGGAAGCGCAGCGTCGCGACCATCCCC
>NZ_JBFLUM010000087.1:0-14366 GCF_050470785.1 Microbacterium sp. NRRL B-14842
GTCCCTCAGGACCCAACAGCGTGCAGGCACCGGTCCCCTCACCCAGAACCTTCCAACCACGAAGCGGCGTACTAGTCCCGAGATCAGATCTCGATGCCATGTCAAATGTCCACCCATGAGCTCCCAGCGAAGAACGTATGCCTTCGATCTGGGTTCTGGACGCCGAAGCGTCAGATGCTCCTTAGAAAGGAGGTGATCCAGCCGCACCTTCCGGTACGGCTACCTTGTTACGACTTAGTCCTAATTACCGATCCCACCTTCGACGGCTCCCTCCACAAGGGTTAGGCCACCGGCTTCAGGTGTTACCGACTTTCATGACTTGACGGGCGGTGTGTACAAGACCCGGGAACGTATTCACCGCAGCGTTGCTGATCTGCGATTACTAGCGACTCCGACTTCATGAGGTCGAGTTCGCAGACCTCAATCCGAACTGGGACCGGCTTTTTGGGATTCGCTCCACCTCACGGTATTGCAGCCCTTTGTACCGGCCATTGTAGCATGCGTGAAGCCCAAGACATAAGGGGCATGATGATTTGACGTCATCCCCACCTTCCTCCGAGTTGACCCCGGCAGTATCCCATGAGTTCCCACCATTACGTGCTGGCAACATAGAACGAGGGTTGCGCTCGTTGCGGGACTTAACCCAACATCTCACGACACGAGCTGACGACAACCATGCACCACCTGTTTACGAGTGTCCAAAGAGTTGACCATTTCTGGCCCGTTCTCGTATATGTCAAGCCTTGGTAAGGTTCTTCGCGTTGCATCGAATTAATCCGCATGCTCCGCCGCTTGTGCGGGTCCCCGTCAATTCCTTTGAGTTTTAGCCTTGCGGCCGTACTCCCCAGGCGGGGAACTTAATGCGTTAGCTGCGTCACGGAATCCGTGGAATGGACCCCACAACTAGTTCCCAACGTTTACGGGGTGGACTACCAGGGTATCTAAGCCTGTTTGCTCCCCACCCTTTCGCTCCTCAGCGTCAGTTACGGCCCAGAGATCTGCCTTCGCCATCGGTGTTCCTCCTGATATCTGCGCATTCCACCGCTACACCAGGAATTCCAATCTCCCCTACCGCACTCTAGTCTGCCCGTACCCACTGCAGGCCCGAGGTTGAGCCTCGGGATTTCACAGCAGACGCGACAAACCGCCTACGAGCTCTTTACGCCCAATAATTCCGGATAACGCTTGCGCCCTACGTATTACCGCGGCTGCTGGCACGTAGTTAGCGGCGCTTTTTCTGCAGGTACCGTCACTTTTCGCTTCTTCCCTGCTAAAAGAGGTTTACAACCCGAAGGCCGTCATCCCTCACGCGGCGTTTGCTGCATCAGGCTTTCGCCCATTGTGCAATATTCCCCACTGCTGCCTCCCGTAGGAGTCTGGGCCGTGTCTCAGTCCCAGTGTGGCCGGTCACCCTCTCAGGCCGGCTACCCGTCGACGCCTTGGTGAGCCATTACCTCACCAACAAGCTGATAGGCCGCGAGCCCATCCCCAACCGAAAAATCTTCCAAACGCAGACCATGCGGTCACGTCACATATCCAGTATTAGACGCCGTTTCCAGCGCTTATCCAGAGTCAGGGGCAGGTTTGCTCACGTGTTACTCACCCGTTCGCCACTGATCCCACAGAGCAAGCTCCGTGTTCACCGTTCGACTTGCATGTGTTAAGCACGCCGCCAGCGTTCATCCTGAGCCAGGATCAAACTCTCCGTAAAAAGAATTGCATACGAACCGGGGAAAAACCGAACGCAGCGAGTTTGATGCTGACCAAAGAGATAAATCATTGCTGACTATCCATTGCCAACCCCACAAGGAGGTTGGTCTTTGATCCAAAGGAATTCTCACCCAGCCAAAGCTAGACGAGGATAATTTGGCATTTGACAAGTGCACGCTGTTGAGTTCTCAAGGATCGGATGCTCCCACGACCCAGCCATCACGACCAGGCCCGCAGGGCAACTTCTCTATCTTAGCCATCCCGACCCGCTTGTCAAATCGGCGCGCCGTGCGGATCTCGGATCCGCTGCGCAGCCGGTGACAGCGCAGAAGGGGTGGATCTCCCATCCTAGACGCAAGCGTCTGATCTCTCAAGTGAGAGAGGATCGGGAGTGGTTCTCCGCTTGAGGGGGGTGAAGCTCTGGGCTTCTCCGCTTCCCTGTGGGGCGAACAAGTAATAAGTTACGTGGATTCCGGGGGTCTGGCAAATCGGGCGCACTCCCCGGGCGTGTCGCAGGCCCTCATGCGCCTGATTCCCCCGGATCAGCAGGGTTTCCGGCCACTTCGCGGCCGGGAGTAGCATCTCGCCATGGTCTCCGGTCGTCCCACCTCCGCCGCTGAGCTGCTCGCCCGCGTCGTGATCGAGGCGGGCGGGGACGCGTCGCAGGCCCCGACGGACTCGGGCCTCCGTGCCCTCGGGGCGTCCCGCTCTCGTCGCGCACGGCGACCGGCGATCTCGCTCTCGTCAGCGTCGCAGCAGTGGCCCTCGCCGCGGGTATCGATCTCACGCGCGTCGACCCCGTCCGCGTCGCCGTCGCCTACCGGAGCGACAGGTATCTGGAGGTGGGCGGCACTCCCCCTCCCGTGTGGGCGCCCCTCTCCGGGTTCTGGGCGAGCGCGGATGGATGGGTCCGGACACACGGCAACTACCCGCACCACGCGCGCGCGCTTCGCACCGCGCTGGACCTGGACGACAGGGCAGGAGCGGAGGCCGTGGCCCGCACGCTGGAGACGCTGCACACCGCGGAGGCCGTCCGCCGATCTCCGAAGCCGGAGGTCTCGCCGTGGCCGTCCGCCCTGAGGACCGCGCGGCCGATGAGGCTCTGCGGCGGACGCCCGTCGTGGACGTCGCGATCACGGAGGCGATCGGCCGACGACGGGGGAAGGACCGACGTCTCCCGTCGCCCGGTGCGGCGGGGCAGGGCTCCCCTCGCCGGCGTCCGCGTCCTCGACCTCACGCGGGTGATCGCCGGTCCGGTGTGCACCCGGACCCTCGCGCTCCTCGGCGCGGACGTGCTCCGCATCGACCCGCCGCACCTCCCCGAGCTTCCGTGGCAGCATCTCGACACCGGTCACGGCAAGCGCACCGCGCTGCTCGATGCCCGAGGCGCTGCGCTGCACGACCTCCTGGAGACCGCGGATGCCGTCGTGCTCGGCTATCGTCCTGCGGCCCTGGAGCGCCTGGGCCCTCTCCCCCGACGCGCTCGCCGCACGGTATCCGGGCCTGCTCGTCGCCCAGCTCAGCGCCTGGGGCACGTCTCACCCCGAGCGCGCCGGCTTCGACAGCCTGGTCCAGGCGGAGAGCGGCATCGCACTGATCGAGGGCGACGGCGGTCGGCCGGGCGCTCTTCCGGCTCAGGCATTGGACCACAGCGCCGGCTACCTCCTCGCCGCCGCCCTCACGCAACTGCTCCGCCACCGCGACGGGCACTCGCGAGTCGTGCGGGACCTCCTTGCGTCGGATCGCGCGCCGATTTGCTCGGGATGCCGCGGACGCCCCGCGCGTCGGCGCTCCCCGA
The DNA here is from genome assembly GCF_050470785.1 of Microbacterium sp. NRRL B-14842. Lineage (NCBI taxonomy): Bacteria > Bacillati > Actinomycetota > Actinomycetes > Micrococcales > Microbacteriaceae > Microbacterium > Microbacterium sp. NRRL B-14842. Next base: position 3,509 of record NZ_JBFLUM010000087.1, read on the forward strand.
GGTGGACGCATCCGGTCACCTGGCCCGCTTCGACGTCGACGGGGAAACGATCGTGACGGCCGCCCCGGCACTCCCGGCCTGGCGTTCGATGCCCGCACGGGTGGGGCACGGACGCGCCGCACTGGTGAGGCGCGGGATCAGACCGCAGCGCGCGGCCGCCGCACCGCCAGGACGACGCAGAGGACCAGGGTCAGCACGCCCCACACCGCGCAGGCGGGCGGCAGCACCCGATATGCGAGATGCTGCACCGTGAACTCGGCGGACAGCGGTCCGAACGCGAGCAGACCGCCGACCCACGCGATCACGAGGATCACCGGCAGCGAGAGCCACCACGCGACCCGCATGAACGTCGGAAGGACTCGGCGCGCGTCCGCTCGAGGCGTCGCGCGGCGCAGCCGCAGTGCAGCCCAGATCGCCAGGCCCAGCAGGCCGAGGGCACTCGAGCCGTACTGGAGCCACTTGTAGCCGTCGAAGGGACCCCAGGAGTCCGCGAGCGCGGGCAGCAGATCCACGCCCCACCGCGAGTCGTGCGTGAACGCATCCCAGAGGATATGCGAGAGCACGCCCAGCATCGTCGAGAACACGAGCAGGAACGGATACAGCGGTCGCCAGCCCGCGTACCGCGGGCGGTCATCGCGACTCAGCGCCTCGATCGCCGCCCGGTATCCGGTCACCCCCCAGCCGGCGGGTAGTCGCACGGACACCCATCCCGGCAGCAGTTCCAGGGTCGCCGGGCGCAGCAGGACGCGCCAGAGGAGGAACAGCCCGAGAGCGAGCAGCGTCGTCCACACGAGGTTGACCGGATCGTGCAGGAAGCCGTAGTTGAGGCCGACGTTGCGCAGGAACAGCGAGATGTCCGGCGTCATCGCTCCGATCGCGATCGCCGCGGGGACGAGCGGCGTGCGCACGAACGGCAGCGCGACGATCGCGTGGCTCGGAGTGAACGGCATATGAGGCCGGGGTCAGCCCAGGAAGACGCCGGCGAGGGTCTTCTTCCCGCGACGCAGCACCGAGACACCGCCGGGCAGGGTGCCCTGCACGGTCGCGGAGTCGTCCTCCACCCGCTCCCCATCGAGGGAGACGCCGCCCTGCGCGATGGCGCGGCGCGCCTCCGACAGGCTCGACACGAGACCGGTGGCGACGAGGGCGTCGACGACCGGAGTTCCGGCTGCGACCGTCGCATGCGGAAGCTCGTCGAGCGCCGTGCGCAAGGTCGCCGGGTCGAGAGTCGTCAGGTCGCCCTGCCCGAACAGCGCCTCGGACGCCGCGATCACGGCCGCCGTCGCCTCGACGCCGTGCACCGTCGCGACGACCTCGAGCGCGAGGCGCTTCTGGGCGGCACGGCGGAACGGCTCGGTCGCCACGAGCTCCGCGTACTCCTCGATCTCGGCCCTGGTCAGGAACGTGAACACCTTGAGGCGCTCGATCACGTCGGCATCGGCCGTGCTGAGCCAGAACTGGTAGAACGCGTACGGGCTCGTGAGCTCCGCGTCGATCCAGATCGCGTTGCCCTCGCTCTTGCCGAACTTCGTGCCGTCGCTGTTGGTGATCAGCGGGGTGCCGATCGCGTGGACGGACACCCCTTCGACCCGGTGGATGAGGTCGGTGCCGCTGGTGAGGTTGCCCCACTGATCGGAGCCGCCCGTCTGCAGCACGCAGTCGTACTGCCGGTAGAGCTCGAGGAAGTCGAGCCCCTGGAGGATCTGGTAGCTGAACTCGGTGTAGCTGATCCCGGCGTCGGAGTTCAGGCGCGCGGCCACCGCGTCCTTCTTCAGCATGGTGCCGACGCGGTAGTGCTTGCCGATCTCGCGGAGGAAATCGATCGCGGAGAGCGGCGCCGTCCAGTCGAGGTTGTTCACCATGCGGGCGGCGTTGTCCCCTTCGAAGCTGAGGTAGCGCTCGACCTGTCCGCGCAGACGGTCGACCCATTCCGCCACCGTCTCGCGGGTGTTGAGCGTGCGCTCCGCGGTGGGCCGCGGGTCGCCGATCAGACCGGTGGACCCACCGACGAGACCGAGCGGCTTGTGCCCGGCGAGCTGGAGGCGGCGGAGCAGGAGCAGCTGGACGAGGTGCCCGAGGTGCAGGCTGGGCGCCGTCGGGTCGAAGCCGCAGTAATACGTGACGGGATCTCCCGCGAGCAGGGCGCGCAGCGCCTCCTGGTCGGTGGACACGTGGACGAGGCCACGCCACACGATCTCGTCCCACACGTTCTCGAACGTGGGGTCGATCGCCTGCGGCGCGGTCGTCAGAGCGGGAGTTGACACGCGCTCCAGGCTAGCAGCGGACGACCGCCCCGCTGCGTCGCGCGGAGGGGTGTCAGCTGTGCGCGGCCCACCACACGAGGAACGCGGCGCCGAGGCCGATGACCCAGCTCACGAGGCTGCCGACGAGGAAGTACTCCGCGCGGGCCCCGGTCTCCCCGTCGCGGGAGATCTCCGGGAAGCGGACGATGCCCTTGGCGGCGAGCATGGCCGCGAGCACGGGGTACGCCGCGGCCAGGGTGAGGATCATCACGAGGACGCGTTCGAGCGGGCCGATGAGCCGCCCGCCCTTGAAGCCGTGGCGGGGATCGGCGGGGATCACCCCCACCGCAGGGGCATCGGCCGCAGGCTGGTCGGTCGGTGCGGATGCGACGACCGGAGGCACCGGCTCCGCCACCTCCGCGGGGCGCCAGGTGTGCTCGCCGTCCAGAGCCGCGCGGACGACGAGGTTGGCGGATTCGAGCAGGAAGACACCGGCGCCGAGCGCGAGCACGGCCAGATCGAACGGCACCTCGCCGAACGGCGAGCGGAGCGTCCAGAGCTCGCCGATGAGACCGGCGGCATTCCTCGATCCGCCCCAGACCACGGCGCCGATGCTGAGGGCGGCCAGCGAGACGGCCGGCCAGAACCCGGCACGGGACGGCCCCTCGTCCGGCATGCTCCAGGCCCACAGCGCTCCGGCACCGAGTCCGAGGAGGGCCGGCAGCAGCGCGTCCCCGCCGATGCCGAGGAGGAGGACCACAGCCGCGGCCACGACGTAGCCGATCCACCGCCGAGGCACGAACTGGCGGACGAGGTCGGTCGCGCCGACGGCCAGGAGGACGAAGCCCGCGAGGATCATGCGGTCTCCCCCCGGAGCGCGGCCACACCCTCGATGACAGCGGCGGCTCCCGCGCTCCGCAGCGATTTGGACACGCTCGGCTGGGAGATGCCCTCCTGGGCGGCGAGCTCCTGCTGGGACCGGCCGACCAGGCGCCCGTACGTGAGGTGGCGCTCGCGCGTGCTCATCGCCCCGACGAGCTCGTCGCGCGCAAGGACATACGCGTTGGACGCGGCGATCACGGTCTCCATGACCTCATCCTGGCCCGGGGCTCCGACAATCCAGGTGCGCGTGCGCGGCACGGCGCGCTGTTCGCGGGCGTGCACGGTCTCGATCGCGGCGCGCGCCGCATACCACCCAGGGCCGTCGGCCAGCTCACCGTGCACCGACGCCACCGGTCGGACCTCGCCGATGCCGACGCCGAAGCGGAACGCGAGGCCCTCAGGGAGCCGGAGCTGGACCATGAGGAGGGAGAGGAGCGCGTCGGGAAGCTCGCGGTAGACGCCCTGCTGCTCGTCCCCTACCGTGGGCGTGAGCGGCTGGACCGCCAGCGGACGGTCGCGTTCGACCTGCGCGATGGTCTCGTCGAGTGCACGCTGTGCGGCGCTCCGGTCCCCGAGCTCTCGGGAACCCACGATGTCGGCGATCACGGCGATGACCATGGGATAACCGTAACATGAATATCCGAGGTTTATGCCTCATATGGCTATAGATAGGAAATATGCCTGATTCACGCATCATCGACTGGACCGACGGCACCTGGACCCACGCCCCCGCGCTGACGCGCATCGACGGGCATCTCGACGCCACCGCGATCGAGGGCAGCGATGCCTGGCGTCACACCGCGTACGGCTTCGTGCACGACTCCGAGCATGCACTGCTCGCCCCGCTGGAGGTCGGTGAAGCGATCGAGGTCGCCTTCCGCGCGCCGTGGGAGGGGCAGTTCGACCAGGCGGGCCTCTTCGTCCGCGCCGATGACCAGCACTGGATCAAGGCGGGAGTCGAGTTCGCCGACGGCCACCTCGGCCTGGGCGCCGTCGTGACCGCCGGCCGCTCGGACTGGTCGGTCGGCTACGTCGACGACTGGCGCGAGAGCGAGATCACCGTCCGGGTCAGCCGCTGGGCGGACGCGATGATCGTGCGGGCCCGCGCGGACGACGGACCGTGGCGACTCGTCAGGGTGGCTCCCTTCGCCGGTGACACGGCCGTCTCCGCAGGACCGTTCCTCGCAGCACCCACCCGGGAGGGCCTGACCGTCCGGTTCACCCGGTGGGAGCGCTCGGCCGCCGACGGCGACCTGCACTGAGGCGCGGTCGCCGCCGGAACGACTACAGGCCGAGCGCTGTGCGCGGCGGCCTGCGCGCGGGCGACGAGCTCCGCGCGCTGCTCGGCCACCCGCTCGGGCGCGGTGCCGCCGACGCCCGTGCGCGACGCGACGGATCCCTCGATCGTGAGCACCTCGCGCACCGCGGGGACGAGGTGGGGCGACACCGACAGCAGCAGCTCGTCGGAGGCGTCCTCCAGCCCGATCCCCTGTTCCTCGCAGGCGCGCACGAGTGCTCCGGAGATCTCGTGGGCATCGCGGAACGGCACCCGCCGCTTCACCAGCCACTCGGCGACGTCGGTCGCCAGCGAGAACCCCTGGGGGGCGAGCTCGGCCATGCGCTCCGTGTGGAAGCGCAGCGTCGCGACCATCCCCGCGAACGCCGGCAGCACGACCTCGAGCGTCTGCACGGAGTCGAAGACCGGCTCCTTGTCCTCCTGCAGATCGCGGTTGTAGGCGAGCGGCAGGCCCTTGAGCGTCGCCAGCAGGCCGGACAGGTTGCCGATGAGACGCCCGGACTTGCCGGCGCGCGAGCTCGGCGATGTCCGGGTTCTTCTTCTGCGGCATGATGCTGGATCCGGTGGAGTAGCCGTCGTCGAGGGTGACGAAGCCGAACTCGCGGGTGTTCCAGAGGATGATCTCCTCGGAGAGTCGGGAGAGGTCGACGCCCGTCATCGCCGCGATGAACACGAACTCCGCGACGACGTCCCGCGCGGCGGTCCCGTCGAGGGAGTTCTCCGCCGGCCGGTCGAGACCGAGCTCCGTCGCCACGAGGGCGGGGTCGAGGCCCAGCGTCGATCCCGCCAGCGCTCCCCCGCCGTACGGCGAGACACCGGCACGCCGGCGCCAGTCGACGAGACGTTCGAGCTCGCGCACCAGCGGCCACGCGTGAGCCTGGAGGTGATGGGCGAGCAGCACCGGCTGCGCGTGCTGAAGGTGCGTGCGTCCGGGCAGGATCGCGTCGGGGTGTGCCTCGGCCTGCGCCACGAGCGCATCGATCACGCGCAGCAGGTCACGGGCGATCACCCGGGCGTGATCGATCAGGTACATCCGCACGAGAGTGGCGATCTGGTCGTTCCGGCTGCGTCCGGCGCGGAGGCGTCCGCCCAGCTCCGGACCGAGCTCGGCGATCAGCGCCTGCTCGAGCGCACCGTGCACGTCCTCGTCGGTGGGCAGCGGCTGCAGGGTGCCGTCGGCGACCTTGCGCGCCACGGCGTCGAGGCCCTCGTGCATGCGGGCGGCCTCATCCGGTTCGAGGTACCCCGCCGCGGCCAGCGCCGTGGCATGCGCGTGGGAACCCGCGATGTCGTACGGCGCGAGGATCCAGTCGAAGTGCGTCGAACGGCTCAGCTCGACGAGCTCCGGCGACGGACCGGTGGCGAACCGCGCGCCCCAGAGCGCGCCCTCGTTGGTGCCTTCGTGCGAGCCGGCCATCACGCGTCCTTCTTCCCGAGGAGCCAGACCAGCAGGGCCTTCTGGGCGTGCAGGCGGTTCTCCGCCTCGTCCCAGACCACGCTCTGCGGACCGTCGATGACGGCGGAGTCGACCTCGTAGCCGCGGTCGGCGGGGAGGCAGTGGATGAAGATCGCGTCGTCGTGCGCGAGCTCCATCGTCTCCGGCGTGACCTTGTAGCCGCCGAGGTCGCGGATCCGCGCGAGCTTCTCCTCCTCCTTGCCCATCGACACCCAGGTGTCGGTGACGACGACGTCAGCGCCCGCGGCCGCCTCGACCGGATCGGTGAAGAGCGTGATCGATCCGCCGGTCTCCCCGGCGCGGCGGTCGGCCGCCTCGATCACGTCGGCCCGCGGTGCGTAGTCCTCCGGAGAGGCGATGCGCACGTGCATGCCCGCCGTGACGCCGGCGAGCGCGTAGGAGTGCGCCATGTTGCTCTGGCCGTCGCCGAAGAACGTCAGCGTGAGCCCCTTCAGATCGCCCTTGTGCTCGCGGATCGTCAGCAGGTCGGCGAGGAGCTGGCACGGGTGGAAGTCGTCGGACAGTGCGTTGACCACGGGGACCCTCGTGCCGGCGGCCATCTCCTCCAGGCCCGATTGCGCGTACGTGCGCCACACGATCGCCGCGACCTGGCGCTCGAGGACGCGCGCCGTGTCGGACGGCGTCTCCTTCCCGCCGAGCTGGCTGCTCGCGGTGGAGATGATGAGCGGGGTGCCACCGAGGTCGGCGATCCCCACGGCGAACGAGACGCGCGTCCGGGTGGACGACTTGTCGAAGATCACGGCGACGGTCTGCGGGCCGGCGAGGCTCTTGTCCGCCCAGCGGTCCTTCTTGAGCTCGAGGGCGAGATCGAGGATCTCCGCCTGCTCGGCGGGCGTCAGATCGTCGTCGCGCAGCAGGTGGCGGGTCATGCGGGGACCTTTCCGGTGGCGGAGGAGTGGACGTCGGAGAGAGCGGCGGTGAACAGCTCGCGGAACTCCGCCAGCTCCGCGTCGCCGATGGTGAGTGCCGGCGCGACGCGCACGGTCTCGGGGTTGGCGGCGTTGACGATGAGACCGCGGTCCTGGGCGGCGGCGACCACCGCACCCGCCACGGGCTGGGTGAGCGCGACGCCGACGAGGAGTCCGCGGCCGCGGACGCCCTCGATCAGCGGGGAGTCGATGCCCAGGATGATCTCCCGCAGCTCGGCTCCGCGGCGCGCGGCGTTGTCGACGAGGTCGGCGCGCTCGATCTCGGCCAGCACCGCGTCCGCCACGGCCGTCGCGAGCGGGTTCCCGCCGAAGGTGGAGCCGTGCGAGCCGGGCGTGAACAGGGCGCTCGCGGCGCCGTAGGTGACGAGGGCGCCGATCGGGAACCCGCCGCCGATGCCCTTCGCGAGCGTGATGGCGTCGGGCGTGATGCCCTCGTGGCTGAACCCGAACCAGGCGCCGGTCCGTCCTGCCCCTGTCTGGATCTCATCGACGATGAGCAGGGCTCCGTGTGCGAGGGTCAGCGAGCGCGCGGCGGCGAGGTAGCCCTCGGGGAGCTCGACGACGCCGGCCTCACCCTGGATCGGCTCCACGATGACGGCGGCGACCCGGTCATCCATCGCGGCCTCCAGCGCATCGATCGTGGCCGGGATGTGCTCGACCCCTCCGGGCATCGGAGCGAACGGCGCGCGCATGGACTCCTTGGCCGTGAGCGCGAGCGAGCCCATCGTGCGGCCGTGGAAGCCGTTCTCCAGCGCCAGGATGCGGGGACGCTCCGCGCCGCCGTGCAGACGGGCGAGCTTGAACGCGGCCTCGTTGGCCTCGGCACCCGAGTTCGAGAAGAAGACCCGACCGTCGATCCCCGCGCCGGCGAGGCGCTTGAGCCGGGCCGCGAGCGCGAGCTGCGGTGGGGTCGCGAAGTAGTTGGAGACGTGCGCGAGGGTGGCGGCCTGCCGCGACACCGCATCGACGAACACCGGGTGCGCGTGCCCGAGCGAGGTCACCGCGATGCCGGCGAGGAAGTCGAGGTAGCGTCGGTCTTCGGCGTCCACAGGTACGAGCCCTCACCGCGGGTCAACAGCGCGAGGCGCTCCCCCGCGTTGAGCACGAGATCACGTGCCGCGTCGTCCTGCCAGACGGTCATGCCGTCGCCCCTTTCTCTCCCAGGACCACTTCGGTCCCGATTCCCTTGCTGGTGAACAGTTCGACGAGCACCGAGTGCGGGACCCGTCCGTCGATGATCGCGGCCGCGTCGACGCCACCCTCGACCGCATCGAGGCATGCGCGCATTTTCGGGATCATGCCCGATTCCAGGCGCGGCAGCATCTCCACGAGAGCGCCCGACGTCAGATGCGACACGAGCGAGTCCCGGTTGGGCCAGTCGGCGTACAGCCCCGGCACGTCGGTGAGGATGACGAGCTTGCGCGCACCGAGGGCCACGGCGAGCGCAGCAGCCGCGGCATCCGCGTTGACGTTGAGCGACTGCCCCGGGTGGTCGAGGTCGGGCGCGATGCTCGACACGACCGGGATCCGCCCTGCGGCGAGATGATCGAGCACCGGCGTCGGGTCGACCTGGACCACGTCGCCCACGCGGCCGAGGTCCACCTCCTCGCCGTCGATCATGACACCGCGGCGGCGGCCGCCGAAGAGCCCGGCGTCCTCACCGCTGAGGCCGGTGGCGATGGGGCCGTGCGAGTTGATCTTCGACACGAGCTGCGGGTTCACCTGGCCCGTGAGCACCATCCGCACGACGCCGATGGCCTCGGTGTTGGTGACGCGATATCCGCCCTTGAACTCGCTGGGGATCTCCAGGCGCTGGAGCATGTCGGAGATCTGCGGCCCACCGCCGTGCACGACCACCGGCTGCACGCCGACGTAGCGGAGGTACGCGATGTCCTGAGCGAAGGCTTCTTGCAGCTCGTCCGAGACCATCGCGTTGCCGCCGTACTTGACGACGACGATCTGGTCGCGGAACTTCCTCAGCCACGGCAGCGACTCGATGAGGGTGGTCGCCTTCTGGGCCGCGATGTCCGGCGTGGTGTCCTGGATGTCGGTCATGAGGCGTAGGCGCTGTTCTCGTGCACGTAGTCGTGGGTGAGGTCGTTCGTGAGGACCGTGGCGGTGGCCTCCCCGACCTTGAGGTCGATCATCAGGTGCGTCGCTCGCGGCGTCAGGTCGACCTCCTCGCGCGGGCGGTCCGGGCCACCGGCGGTGCACACGCGGACGCCGTTCATCCACACGTCGACGTCGTACGGGTCGAACTGCGCGGCCGTGGTGCCGATCGCCGCGAGCACGCGTCCCCAGTTCGGGTCGTTGCCGAAGATGGCGGCCTTGAACAGGTTGTTGCGGGCCACCGAGCGGCCGACCTCGACGGCATCCTGCTCGGAGACGGCGTGCTGCACCTCGATCGTGATGTCGTGGCTCGCGCCCTCCGCGTCGCCCTGCAGCTTGACCGCGAGCTCCTGGCAGAGCGTGGTGAGCGCCTCGGCGAAGTCGTCGAGATCGGGGGCGACCTCGGAGGCGCCGTTGGCGAGCAGCGTCACCTGGTCGTTGGTCGACATGCAGCCGTCCGAGTCGAGGCGGTCGAACGTGCGTCCCGTCGCCCGACGCAGCGCCTCGTCGGCCTGGAGCGGTTCGAGCACGGCGTCGGTGGTGAGCACCACGAGCATCGTCGCCAGACCCGGGGCGAGCATGCCCGCGCCCTTCGCCATGCCGCCGATTGTCCAGCCGTCGCGGGTCACCACAGCGGTCTTCGCAACCGTGTCCGTGGTCATGATGGCGTGCGCGGCGCTCTCCCCGCCGTCCGAGCTCAGCTCGGTGATCGCCTGCGCGGTGCCTGCGAGGACCTTCTCGCGGAAGACCTCGTCGCCCGTCCCGATGAGCCCGTGGAGCAGACGAGCACGTCGCCCGCGCTGATGCCGAGCATCTCGGCCGCCTTCTCCGCGGTCTGGTGGGTCGTCTGGAACCCGAAGCTGCCGGTGAAGCAGTTCGCCCCGCGGAGTTGAGGACGACGGCCTCGACCACGCGGTCCGCGACGGCCTGCTGGGACCAGATGATGGGGTTGGCCTTGGCGCGGTTGCTCGTGAAGACGGCGGCCCCGACCTTCCGGGGGCCGCGGTTGACGACGACGGCGACATCGGGCTTGCCGGTGGACTTGAGTCCGGCGGCGACTCCGGCCGCCTCGAATCCTGCGGGGGCGGTGACGCTCACGGGGCGACTCCGTTCACTGAGAGGGCGCGGGTCTCGGGAAGCCCCAGCGCGATGTTCATGGACTGGACGGCAGCTCCGGCGGTGCCCTTGACGAGGTTGTCGACGGCGGTGACCACCGTCACGCGGTTCGCGGCGCGGTCGATCGCGAGACCGAGGAGGGCCGTGTTCGCCCCGAGCACGTCGGCGGTGCGCGGGAAGCTGCCCTCCGGGAGCAGCTGCACGAAGGTCTCGTCGCCGTAGGCGCTCTCCCACGCCTGGCGGATCTCGGCGTCTCTCACGCCGTCGACGATCGGCGCCGTGGAGGTGGCGAGGATGCCGCGCGACATCGGCACGAGGACCGGGGTGAAGGAGATCCGGATGTCCTGGGTCCCTGAGCCTGTCGAAGGGCCTGAGCCTGTCGAGGGGCCTGAGCCTGTCGAAGGGCGGGCGGCGGCGAGCGCCTGTCGGATCTCCGGGATGTGGCGGTGCGTGCCGCCCACCGCATACGGGTTCGCGGAGCCGAGGATCTCGGAGGCGAGGAGGTTCGTCTTCAGGCTCTTGCCCGCCCCGGACGGGCCGACGGCCAGGACGGAGACGATGTCGCCCGGGTCGATCACGCCGGCCGCGACACCGGGGGCGAGGCTGAGGCTCACCGTGGAGGCGTTGCAGCCGGGTGCGGCGATCCGGGTCGCGCCGCGGAGCGCCTCGCGCTGCTTGCCCCCTCCGACGACGAGCTCGGGCACGCCGTACGTCCAGGGCTCGTGGAACGCCCCGCCGTAGAAGGCGTCCCACTCCGTCGAGGAGGTGAGCCGGTGGTCGGCCCCCGCGTCGATCACGAGCGGGG
>NZ_JBFLUM010000088.1:0-18671 GCF_050470785.1 Microbacterium sp. NRRL B-14842
CGGGGCCGCAGTGAAATAGTGGTCGGACCCCATACGGTGAGCGTACCGGACAGCGCGGGCTAAGGTTAAGGCTCGCGAGGAAACCAGAGACAGGAACGGATGACGGAGACGAAGACACCCTCCACCGACGACCAGACGGTCGACCGCGTGCTGGCGAACGCAGAGAAGCGCTCCGAGGTGCGCACGTTCGGCGCCGCGCAGGCACTCCAGGACGAAGCGACGGGCCGCGCATTCGACGGCCGACGGCGAACAGTGGGACCTCGAAGATCGGCACGCGCTGCGGCGCGTGGGTGGTCTGTCCACCGAACTCGAGGACGTCACCGAGGTCGAGTACCGCCAGCTCCGGCTGGAAAACGTCGTGCTCGTCGGGGTTGTACCCGCAGGGTGCCCAGGAGGACGCGGAGAATTCGCTGCGCGAACTCGCGGCGCTCGCGGAGACAGCGGGCGCGGTCGTGCTCGACGGCGTGCTGCAGCGCCGCCCGCACCCGGATGCCGCCACCTACCTCGGGCGAGGCAAGGCCCAGGAGCTGAAGGGACATCGTCGCGGCGGTCGGCGCCGACACGGTCATCGCCGACACCGAGCTGGCGCCCAGCCAGCGACGAGCGCTCGAGGACGTCGTGAAGGTCAAGGTGATCGACCGACCACTGTGATCCTCGACATCTTCAGCCAGCATGCCAAAAGCCGGGAGGGCAAGGCCCAGGTCGAGCTCGCACAGCTCGAGTACCTGCTGCCGCGCCTGCGTGGTTGGGGTGAATCGATGAGCCGTCAGGCCGGTGGACAGGTCGGCGCCGGCGGCGCCGGTATGGGTTCGCGCGGTCCTGGTGAGACGAAGATCGAGCTCGACCGTCGACGCATCCGGACGAAGATGGCGCTGCTGCGCAAAGCAGATCCGCGACTTCGCCCCGGCGCGTGAGGCGAAGCGCGCCGAGCGCAAGCGGAACACGATCCCGTCTGTCGCCATCGCCGGATACACGAACGCCGGAAAGTCCAGTCTGCTCAATGCGCTGACGAGCGCGGGCGTCCTCGTGGAGAACGCGCTGTTCGCCACCCTCGACGCGACCGTGCGGCGCTCGGAGACCGAGGACGGCCGCGTGTACACGCTGACCGACACCGTCGGCTTCGTGCGCAACCTGCCGCACCAGCTCGTCGAAGCCTTCCGTTCGACGCTGGAGGAGGTCGGGGGACGCAGACGTCGTCCTCCACGTGGTCGACGGCTCGCACCCCGATCCGGCCGGACAGCTGCAGACCGTGCGTGACGTGATGGGCGACGTCGGTGTGCGTGACATGCCGGAGCTCGTCGTCTTCAACAAGGCCGATCTGATCCCCGAAGACGAGCGGCTGGTTCTCCGCGGCCTGGAGCCGCGGGCGCACTTCGTGTCGTCGCGGTCGGGGGAGGGCATCGCCGAACTCCGTGCAGCCATCGAGGAGGCCCTGCCGAAGCCCGCGGTCGAGCTCCACGCCGTGATCCCTTACGACCGTGGAGACCTTGTCGCCGCGATCCACGAGACCGGGATGCTGCTATCGGTCGAGCACGAGGAGGCGGGTACCGCCGTCCACGCGCACGTGTCGGAGCGCCTCGCCGCCGACCTCGCCCCCTTCGTCGTCGCCGACTGAGGGCGCGGGTCAGCGAGCGAGGAACCGCGCCTCGACGGTTGCCGTGAGCACGATATCCTGCGGCTCGTACTCCATGGCCGGGGCGGCATCGGCCGCGAAGGCGACGGCGCCGCGTGCCTCCCGAGCGGAGCGCCCGGCGCCGGCGTCGTGGAGGAGAGCAGGCCGGTGTCAGCGATCTCCACGGGAGTCACCTGGGCGAGACCGAGAGCAGCGGCGTAGGCCTCGGCCCTCGTCACGGCCACGCCGACGGCCTGTGCGGCGACCTCTCGTTCCACGCGGACGCGGGTCTCCGGGGTGAGATGCCAGTCGACCCAACCGATCTCGACACCGTCCCACGCGGAGATATCGGAGATCCAGAGGGAAAGCTCCGAGGCCTCCGCGAAGGTCGCGGTCACGTCGATGCTCGCGTAGTACACCGGGGCGAGACGCTTCCCCTCGGCATTCCACGGGCGCTCGGCACGCACCGAGAGTCGCGTGCTGCTCCAGTCGAGGGCGGTGCCGGCATCCACACGTCCCACGATGCTGCTGCGGACGGGTTCGGTCAGACGCAGGACGTGGTCGACGACGGTCGCGCGCTCCGGACCCTCTGCGCGCACCGTGACGCGGATGGTCGCCCGTTCCGGCGACAGACGCGCCTCGTGTTCGCCGCGGACGGTGACTGTCACATCGCTCATGGGCCGACTCTACGCGACGGGCATCGGCGGCGGGGAATGGCGGCCGAGGCGCGAACGTTGTAGTCTGAGATACTCGGGTGCTCATCGCCCGGAGTGACAATTCCACAGTGTGACAGCGGCTCCTTCGAGAGAAGGACCACGGGGCTGATCGGTTTTCGACAGCGCCTGTGAATCCACGAGAAGCGGGCCGAGGATGCAGAGTTATCTCGTAAACGCTCTCTGCAAAACAATAGTTGCCGAAACCAAGCGCAACGACTTCGCCCCTCGCTGCCTAAGCGAGCCCGATAGTCCGTCAGACCGTATGTGATTCCGATACGGATCCTGGCGTCATCTAGGAATCTTGCTGCGTGACGGCGTCTGGACGTCACGTGGGACTCTTCCCAGGCTGGGCTCGTCGACTTAGGTGTCTGTGACAAAGGTCGGAGCCGAGCAGAACGCTTCCACAGACTGCGCCCGGAGAAGGCGTGGAGACTCAGCGTTGGACGGGGGTTCGATTCCCCCCAGCTCCACCAGGTCGCTGTCACCAGAAAGAAGCCCCGGTGGCTCGGACTCTCGTCCGGGACACCGGGGCTTCTCCTATGAGGTCACCCAGCGGACGCCGTCGGCGTCCGGATGGAAGCGGTGCGCGGCGTCCGTCTCCAGCTCCTCCATGAGGGGGGACGATGACGCTCCACAGCGCCCCAGTGCTCTGATGTCCCCTCTCCGCCCTGGACACGACCCTCCCCACCGCGCGGCATTCGGGGAGCGCCACGCGCATGCCGAATCGCGAGCCGGCGGGGGTCGGCACCCTGAGCAGTCAACGATCCGGGCATCGACCGTCACCTCCGTCAGCTGGAATCCGAGGGCACGAGGATCGTTCCCCGCGCCCTGGCCCACGCCTCGCGGACTGCTGCCACCAGCGGCTCCGCAACGACATCGATCGTCATCGAGAAGTCCTTCCGATCATGAGCGCCGGGCGATGATCGGCGTGACCGGCCATCGACGCTCGCACCTCTCGTATCTCGCACGAGTCCCCTGATCCGGCCAGAGTATCGACGTATGCCAGGAGCCGTCTGTCCCCTCTTCGGGGGACGTCACTCAGCGGTGGGCGCTCATACAGACATGCTCGCGCTCAGATCCCGGCGGCCATGAACTCCAGAGGACCTGACTGCCTCTGGTGACGGATGGAACGCGGGGCCTACGATTCGCACATGGGGTTCATCATGTACGACGGCACGAGCCAGCTCCACATCGAAGACCGAGCGCTCGCGCACCTCAAGGTCGTGATCGCGACGAAGCTCCGACGCAACGAGAGCTTCACGGTGTCCTGGACCCACCCCGAGGGAGAGGCCTACGGTCGCTCTACGATCTGGCTGCATCCGGCGATCCCGCTGCGCTTCACGTTCGAAGGTCGGGAGCCGCCGAAACTGAATCCGCAGTGGATCGAGGATCTGATGCAGTCGGCCAACTCGACTGGGGGGATCCACCTCGTCGACGAGATCGTCCAGGGGTCGACGCCCGGACGAGACGACAGGAGCCCCGCCTCGTCATGAGGCGGGGCTCCTGTGTTCGACAGGCTCAGTGCGAGCGGTCCGGATCCTCCGCGAGGACGTCGTCCCCGTCATCGTCGGACCCATCCGTGGGCGGAACCGTTCGCGGCTCGCCCTTGTTGTCCTCGGCGCCGAGGTTGTCGTTCTCCTCCGGGCCGGGGGAGGGCTCGGTGCTGATGTCGTTGCGGTCGCTGTCGTTAGCCATGCGCGTTCCTTTCCTCGACGAATACCTCCAGCATGCTCTCTCCGCGGAGAGGAGCCCAGACGCTTGACAACGTCGTCGGGATGATGCGCTGCTCAGTCCCGGCCTTCGACCAGAAGCAGCCCCTGTTTGGTGTCGGCGACCTTCACCCAGCCGTCGCCGAAGAGGTACGTCATGCCGTAGCCGTCTTCGTCGGTGCTCATCGCGTACTGAGGGTCCTCCGTGACGTAGACGCCCTGGGCGCTCTCCTCGCTCCGCCAGCCCTCGTCCTCGAGGCCCTCCCGCGCCCGTTCGGCGTCGGCGGGGGAGAGCGCAGACCAGCCGTACATCTGACCGTGATCGGACGGGACGGTGAAGTCCGCCCAGAAGCACAGGAGTCCCTCCGAGAGCTCGACGCCGCCGACGCGGAATTCCCGCGGCTCGGCGGTCCACCCGGCTTCGGTGAGGGCGGCGACCGTGCCCTCCGAGATCATCGACTCGCACGTCAGCTCATCCGTGGCCGCCGGCGTCGCCGCGGCGTCACCCGCGGCGGACGTGGGCTCCTGCGAGGGCGACGGGTCGGGTGCGCCGTCGTCGGTACACGCCGTGAGGAGCGCCCCGATCAGTACGAGGCTGGTCAGAGCCGCGAGTCGTCGGGGGTTCATGGTGCCTCGGAGGTATCAGTCGTGCAGAAGACGGAGGAAGTCGTCGTGAAGGATGCCGTTGGTGGCGAGTGTCGAGCGCGCCGAGATCGTCTCGGAACCGTCGAAAGCCGTCATGCGCCCACCCGCCTCGGTGACAATGGCCACGGCGGCGGCGATGTCGTATTCCTTCACATCGAACTCGGCGACGGCTTCCAATCGTCCCTCCGCCAGGAGCATGTACGCATAGACATCGCCGTACGCCCCGATCGCGCCAGACGTGCTCGCTCAGACGCAGCAGGGCGTCCAGCTGCCCGGCGTCGCGCCACTGGGCGATGCTCTGGAAACTCACGCTGGCCTCATCCAGCGCCGAGACGGAGGAGGTGGCGAGGCGTCGCTCCGTGCGGTCATCGACGGTCCAGGCGCCGTGTCCCGTCGCCGCCCACCACCGTCGACCGAGCGCCGGCATGCTGACCACGCCGACCCGTGGCACACCGTCGATCGCGAGAGCGATCATCGTGCCCCACAGCGGGACGCCCCGGAGGAAGTTCGCCGTGCCGTCGATCGGATCGATGATCCACTGCCGGACGGTGCTGCCCTGGGCGCCGAACTCCTCGCCGAAGATGCCGTCGTCGGGACGTTCCTCCTCGAGGAGTCGGCGGATCGCGCGCTCCGTGGCGAGGTCGGCGTCGGTCACGTGGGAGTGATCCGCCTTCGTGGAGATCTCCAGATCCGCAGCGTCGAACCGGGGGAGCGACTGCGCGTCCGCGGCGTCGGCGAGGCGAAGGGCGAGCTGGAGATCTGCGCGCAGGTCAGCGGCGTCGGAAGTGGCGGTCACGCTCTCAGAATAGTCGCCGTCATCGACGCAGCCGCAGAGACCATCGGCCAGGATCGCGGGGCGAAACGCCCGAGCCACGCCCGGGTCGCCGTGGATTTCGTCTCGACGCCAACCGCTGGTAATGTAATTCCTCGGTCGGGGTTATCCCGGGCCACGCACCTCTAGCTCAATCGGCAGAGCAACTGACTCTTAATCAGTGGGTTCAGGGTTCAAGTCCCTGGGGGTGCACGGAACAAGCCTCAGAGATCTCGCCATCTCCGAGGCTTTTTCTTTTGTCTGTACGAACGAGACGCTCGCTGCATCCACGGTCGCGTCCATGCCGGCCGCCAGGGTGCTCTTAGCGGGATCGAAACCGCACCTCTGCAGGCTAGGGCAGGAGCCTTTTCGAGCCCGCACGGAGCGTGCGGGTCGACCTGCGCGAGGGGGAAACGCGCGCTCGGGTGGGCGGTTCGCGCGTCAGGCGCGACGGACGGACAGCAACTGCCAGCCCTCGGGCACTTTGGCCTCGATGCCTGCCATGTCGTCGGCCTCGATCTGCTCGACGCCGTCGATGCGATGGAACGTTCCCGTCGCCTCCATCTTCGCCTCGCCCTTGAGCATGCGCACCGGGGCGGACGTGAGCGCGTAGCCCGGCTCGCGATGAGCATCGAGCTGCGTGTGGACGTCTTCGAGGGATGTCCCGGTGACGTCGACGGTCATGGATCCTCGGGGGCGGATGAGAGCGACGAGCATCGGTCCAGTCTACGAGCGGGCCGTGCTCCTCAGAGATCCCAGTCGAGCGTCGAACGGGCGTCGATGGGGGCATCCTGCCCCGTGTCCTCGCGGATGAGGTAGACGACCACCCGGGATTGGGCCGTGATGAGCACGCTCGTCAGCGCATCGCCCGTCGCCAAGTCGACGAAGGTCGGTTGCGAGCGGGCGGCCGCTTCGATCCGAGACATGAGGTCCGCGACGTCCGTGCTGCGAGGCAGGAGGAAGTCGTGCCCATCGATCTCGATGTGCGTCGTCGTCATTCCCGTATGGTTCCCCATGGCTCCACGGTACGAAGGGACAGGACCGATACGAAGGGGGGGTTGAACCCGCTCCGTCGGCGTGTTAGGAGCGCGTGAGAGCGCTCTCGCGCTCGTCCGGCTGCTGCTGCTCCGCGGGCTCGGGGACGAGATACAGCCCGCTCGGGGCGTTCGCCGTGAATGCGAGAGCCTCGATCCAGGCGCGGTTCACGCTGGGCTGCCGGCTGCCGTGGTACTTGTACACGAGCGAGCTGCCGGCATGGATCCAGACCGTCGTCCGGCCGCCGCCCATGCTGACGTCGTCCTTCCACGTGAAGCCGAAGGGCTCGCCACGGCGGAGCTTCGCGGTCATGACCAGCTGGATGTGAGTGAGAGCGCGGTCTTCGATATCGACCTTGACGCTGTTCTCGTAGATGAACTTGCCCATTGCAAGATTCCCTTCTCGCCACGGGAACCTGTGCCAAGAGGCGCGGACGCGATGACCGCTGGTGTGGGGTGTGCTCAGCGTTTCACACTTCTGCCCGTTCTCCTACCCGACCGGGGTGTCGTGCGTCGTCGCGTGTCTCCCCGTTTCAGGCCACCGGATCGAGAAGCGTGGGATCGGACGGGTCGACGGTGCGGGTGTTGCTCACCTTGCGGTCCACGACGTGGCCGCGGAGCGTCGCCGCGACGTCGGCGGAGGTGTGATCGAGCATTGCCAGCGTGTCCAACTTGGTCTGCCCGGCGAGCTTCTCCGGTGTGAGCCAGGCGTCCCACGTGTCGGGGGTCAGGAAGGCGGGCATCCGGTCGTGCACCTCGCCGCCGGCGTCGCGCGCCTCCCTGGTGACGACGACGAAGCAGCGCACCTTCTCGCCCTCGTGCTCCATCGACCAGGTGAGGCCGGCGGCGGCGAGCAGGCCGTCCCCGTGGAGGAAATGCGGCGTCTTGTGCCCCTTCTCACCTGTCCACTCGAAGTACCCGCGCATCGGGACGAGGCAGCGGGCCGCGGAGAACGCCGGCGCCCAGAATCCGGCGGCGAGCTTCTCCATCCGTGCATTGATCAGCGGGGCGCGCTGGGGACGGTTGGGGGGACTCTGCCAGTCCCACCGCACGAGTTCGAGGATGTGGCCCTCACCCCGGTCCCGGACGATGGGGGCGCTCTCGGTGGGCGCGATCGAGTAGGCGCCGTGCCAGGACTTCCACCAGTCCTCCGGTCGGCCGCCCTCGGCGACGAACTCCCGGATCAGCTCGTCCGTCGTCGCGTCGTTCGCGAATCGTCCGCACATGTCGTCGCCTCCCTGTCGTCGGTCACCCGACCGCGGCCGGTATCGCCTCCATCATGGGGCATGGCGCGGACATCCGGTCAGACGACCTCGATCACCGTGCCGGCGGTGAGGCTCGACAGCTGGGCGAAGGTCAGCGGCATGACGGTGTGCGGATGGCCCGCCGCCGCCCAGATCGCGTCGTGCTGCTGCAGGGCGCTGTCGATGAAGGTGGGGAGGGGTGCGGGATGGCCGACGGGCGCCACGCCGCCGATCGCCTGTCCTGTGGCCTCACGGACGACGGCGGGTTGCGCCATGGCCACCGCACGCGCCCCGATGCTCCGCGCGAGAACGGCGAGATCCGCCCGGTGCCCGCCGCTGGTCATGACGAGGACGGGGCGGCCGTCGGCGAGGAAGACGAGACTGTTGGCGATCGCGGCGACGTCGCAGTCGATGGCGGCCGCCGCCTCCGCAGCGGTGCGTGCCGAGTCCGGCAGGACCCGGATCTCGGTCTCGACACCGGCCGCAAGGAGGTGCTCCTGCACCCGTCGGCTGCGCTCGGGGAGGGAAGAGGGGTCGCTCATGCCCCCACGGTAGTCGAGCGGTCAGCCGGCGTCACCGACGAGGATCGCCGCCGCGTCCTCCGCGGTCGCGTCTGCAGGTTCGTCGTCGATGTGCGCGAGGACCTTCCGGCCGAGGAGGATCGTCAGCGCTGCCAGAAGGACGGCGGCGGCGGCGAAGAGGTACGGCACGGTCGCGCTGAACAGGTGCCACAGGAGCGCCGCGATCGGCGGGGCCATCGCGCCGCCGAGGAAGCGGACCGCGGAGTAGGCCGAGGAGGCGACGGAGCGGGGGAGGTCGGTCGCCTCCATCACGGCTTCGGTCAGCACGGTGTTCATGACGCCGAGCAGCAGGCCGCCCACGATGATGCACACGACGAGAGAGGCAGGTTCGGCGACCACCAGCCCCGCGACGACGAGGTCGACGGCGAGCAGCGGCAGCACGGTGAGGATGACGTGGGTCCTCGGCATCCGGCGCATCAGCACGGGCGCGACCCACACGCTGGTGACCGCGAGGGCGACGCCCCAGCCGAAGAACGTCAGGCCGATGCCCATGGCCCCGAAGCCCAGGGGGAACGGCGAGAACGCCAGCAGCACGAAGAAGCCGATGTTGTAGAACAGGGCGGCCACGGCGAGGATCGCGAGAGCGGGACGGCGCAGAGCGGTGAAGGGGGCGGAGAACTTCACGGGGGTGCGCTTCTCGCCCGGCCCTCGCAGCAGCACCAGGACGGCGATGAACGCGATGGCCATCAGGGCGACGACGCCGAAGAACGGTCCGCGCCAGCTCTGCTCGCCGAGGATGCCGCCGAGCAGCGGGCCCACGGCGATGCCGAGGCCGAGAGCAGCCTCGTACAGCACGATCGCCGCACTGCTGCCGCCGGATGCCGCGCCGACGATGGTGGCCAGCGCGGTCGAGATGAACAGCGCGTTGCCCAGACCCCAGCCGGCCCGGAATCCGATGACGGCGTCGACGCTGCCGCTGATCGCGCAGAGGAAGGCGAACACCACGATCAGGCCGAGTCCGACCAGGAGCGTGGCCTTGGCGCCGATCCGGCTGGAGATCCAGCTCGTGACGAGCATCGCGAGGCCGGTGACCAGGAGGTAGCTGGTGAACAGGAGCTCCGTCTCGACCGGCGTCGCTTCCAGGGACTCCGCGATCGCCGGGAGGATCGGATCGACGAGGCCGATGCCCATGAAGGCGACGACGCACGCGAAGGCGACGGCCCACACCTGGGCGGGCTGCTTCCAGACCGATGGGGTGCGGGATGCGGGGGCGGTGTTCAACGGATCTCTCCTGTCCGGTCTGCGGAGGTGCGGGCGGCGAGGATCTCTGCCGCACGGGTGAGGGCGTGCCAGTCATCGTCGTCGAGGTCGGCGAACCGCGGCGCGATCGTCTCCCGGAACTCGGAGCGCCAGGCAGTCAGGGCCGCCGTCCCGTCCCGGGTCACGGCGACGACGGTGGCACGGGAGTCGTCGGCATCGGGGGAGCGATGCACGAGACCCTCGCGTTCGAGCGTGCCGAGCAGCCGGGTCATCCCGGGCTGCGTGGTGCGAGCTGCTGCGGCGAGCTCGCCGACACGGCGGGGACCGGACTGATCGAGCAGGCTGAGCACCCGCCACTGCGCCGCGGGGGCGTCGTTCCCTGCGTCCTGGGCGGCGATGCGGCCCAGCGCGTACCCCGACAGGACGAGTGACGGGATGACCTCCGAGCGATTCATACCAGAAAGTATATACCTACTGATATGTATCGAGGTCACCGCCGGGCGTGGGCGATCCTCGCCGAGAGCTGATGGGCGTGGGCGAGGAGGATCCGGCCCAGCTCGGCCTGACGCTCCGGGCCGAAGCGGAAGGCGACACCGGTGAGGCTGAGCGCCCACTCCGGGCGCCCTGCACGGTCGAACACCGCCGCGCCGAGGCCCCAGCTCCCCTCGACGATCAGGCCGGGGTTGACGGCGAATCCGCGTTCCTTCGTCTCGGCGAGGCGCTTCCGCAGCGGGCGCTCGCCATGAGCGCGCCCCCAGCTCTCGACGAGCTCAGGATGGCGCTCCAGATAGGCATCCACATCATGGTCGGGGAGGAACGCGAGGATCGCGAGGCCGGCGCTCGCCACTCCGAGCGGGAAGCGCACCCCCTCGCTCAGCACGAAGGAGCGGATGGGGAACGAGCCCTCCTCGCGCAGCAGGCAGACCGTCTCGTCCGCGCGCCGGACGGAGAAGAAGGCGCTCTCCTCGGTCTTCACGGCGAGCGACCGCACGATGTCCCGGGCCAGGGCCGTCACGTCGTATCGAGCGGCGGCCACGGATCCCATGAGGAAAAGCTCGGGTCCCGGCATCCAGCGGCTGCTGTCGCCGTCCCGGTCCACGAGCCCCTCCACGCGCAGGGCGCTGAGCAGGCGATGCGTCGTGGGGCGGGAGAGACCGGCGCTGCCGGCGAGTTCCTGCAGGGTGGCGCCGTCGGTGCCGGCGGCCGTCACCAGTCGCAGGAGCCGCGCCGCCCGCGCGACAGCCTGAGTGCCGGGGACGGGGTTCGTCGCAGTGTCCACATCGTGGACGCTAGTGGCGCGGGCGTCCACATCGCAAGAGGGAGCTGGCCGTGACTCCGCCGGGGCGGGAGGCTGGTGGGGACACGGAACCGAAGGAGCAGACGTGATCGACAAGCAGTGGGAATCCGCGGAGGCCGCCGTCGCCGACATTCCGGACGGCGCTTCGCTCGCCGTCGGAGGCTTCGGACTCTCCGGGAACCCGATCGCGCTCATCGAAGCGCTCCTCGCACAGGGCACGACCGACCTGAGCGTGGTGAGCAACAACTGCGGGGTGGACGACTGGGGGCTCGGCGTGCTGCTCGCCGCGCAGCGCATCCGCAAGATGACCTCGTCGTACGTGGGGGAGAACAAGGAGTTCGAGCGGCAGTTCCTGTCCGGGGAGCTCGAGCTGGAGCTGACGCCGCAGGGCACGCTCGCCGAGAAGCTGCGAGCGGGAGGATCCGGGATCGCCGCGTTCTACACCCAGACGGGCGTCGGCACCCAGGTGGCCGACGGGGGCCTGCCCCGCCGGTATCACCCCGACGGATCGATCGCGGTGGGATCACCGCCCAAGGACGTGCGCACGTTCGCGGTGCACGGCGAGCCCCGCGAGTTCGTGCTGGAGGAGGCCATCACCACCGACTTCGCCCTGGTGCATGCGGCGCGCGGCGACCGGCACGGCAACCTCGTGTTCCGCAAGGCAGCCCGGAACTTCAACCCGCTCGCCGCGATGGCCGGACGCGTGTGCATCGCGCAGGTGGAGCGGCTCGTGGAACCGGGGGAGCTGGATCCGGACACGATCCACTTGCCCGGGGTCTTCGTGCACCGGATCGTCGAGGTCGGCGAGGACATCCCCAAGCGCATCGAGCGGCGGACCGTCGCCGCGGAAGGAGCCTGACATGGCGCTCACCAGAGATCAGATGGCCGCGCGCGCTGCGGTCGAGCTCCCGGACGGCGCGTACGTGAACCTCGGCATCGGCCTGCCCACGCTCGTCCCGAACCACGTCCCGTCCGACGTGACCGTGGTGCTGCAGTCGGAGAACGGCATCCTCGGGGTCGGGCCCTACCCGCGGGAGGACGAGGTCGACCCGGATCTCATCAACGCGGGGAAGGAGACGGTGACCACGCTCCCCGGAGCGGCGTTCTTCGACTCCGCCCTCAGCTTCGGCATGATCCGCGGCGGGAAGATCGATGCCGCCATCCTCGGGGCGATGCAGGTCTCTGCCTCCGGCGACCTCGCGAACTGGATGATCCCGGGCAAGATGGTCAAGGGCCCCGGGGGCGCCATGGACCTCGTGCACGGCGCCGGACGGGTGATCGTGCTGATGGAGCACGTCGCCAAGGACGGCTCGGCGAAGATCGTCGACGCCTGCACGCTGCCGCTGACCGGCCGCGGCGTCGTGGACCGGATCATCACGGACCTCGCGGTGATCGACGTGACGCGGGAGGGCCTCGTGCTGGTCGAGGTCGCGCCCGATGTCACGGTGCAGCAGGTACGGGAGGCCACGGAGCCGTCCCTCCGCCTCGCCCGGAACTGGAGAACGGAAGGACCGAGCAATGAGTGAGAACGATGTCGTCATCGTCGCCGCGGCGCGCACCCCGCAGGGCCGGCTGAAAGGACAGCTCGCCGCCTTCACCGCGCCGCAGCTCGGATCGTTCGCGATCCGCGGCGCCCTGGAGCAGGGGGGGAGTGGATCCGGCAGACGTCGACGCGGTGATCGTGGGACAGGTGCTCGCCGCCGGATCCGGGCAGAACGCCGCCGTCAGGCGGCGATCGGCGCAGGATCGGCTGGGACGTGCCCCGCGCACTCCGTGAACAAGGGTGCCTGTCCGGGCTCACCGCGGTGATCGACGCGGCGCGCATGATCCGGACCGGGGACGCCGAGGTGGTCGTTCGCCGCCGGCATGGAGTCCATGACCCGCGCGCCGCACCTGCTCATGGGATCGCGCGACGGCTGGACCTACGGCACCGTCGAGGTCCTCGACCACATGGCCTACGACGGGCTGACGGACGCCTACGACGGGAGGAGCATGGGCGCGTCGACGGAACGGCACAACGCGCGATACGAGCTCACCAGAGAGATGCAGGACCAGGTGGCGGCGCTCTCGCATCAGCGGGCCGCCGCCGCCCAGGAGCGGGGGTGCTGGACGCGGAGATCGTCGCCGTCCGAGGTGCCGCAGCGCCGGGGCGAGCCCGTGCGGGTGACCCGAGACGAGGGGGTGCGCCCGAGACCACGGTGGAGACCCTCGCGGGACTGCGTGCCGCCTTCGCCGAGGGCGGGTCGATCACCGCAGGCAACTCGTCCCAGATCTCGGACGGCGCCTCCGCCGTGGTCGTCACGACGCGTGGGACGGCCGAGGCCAAAGGCTGGCCGGTGCTCGTGACCGTCGGGGCGAGCGGCCAGACCGCCGGCCCGGACAACTCGCTCCAGGCGCAGCCGGCGCGGGCGATCGAGCAGCGCGTGCCGAAAACAGGGCATCACGCCGCAGGATCTGGGATCTCGTGGAGATCAAACGAGGCGTTCGGGGCCGTGGTCGCCCGCTCGGCAGACCGAGCTCGGGGCTGCACGGCGACATCGTCAACGTGCACGGCGGCGGCATCGCGATCGGTCATCCGATCGGCGCCTCCGGCAACCGTCTCGTGGTGCACGTCGCGCACGAGCTGGCCCCGCCGGGGTGGCGGAACCGCGGCGGTCGGCCTGTGCGGCCGGCGGCGGTCAGGGCGAGGCGCTGATCCTCACCCGTTGACGCGGGAGGCGCGGGGGTGCGTCAGGACCGCTTGTCCTGGGCGTGCCCCTGCGCATCGGCGAGGGCCTTCTGCGAACGGAACTGCAGACGCTGCGCCTTCTTGGACTTCTTCACCGACTGTGGGGAGTCGGCGTCCACCGGCACGCCCGTGGCGTTCGCGGCGCATGTCGACGACCGCGCCGACCGCGAGCGCCATCGTGATGCCCCACGCTCACCCACGACAGGAGAGAGCCGCCAGGTGATGGGTTCATTGCGGGTGCCGCGCAGCAGCGAGATCCCAGCCGAGATCGCGGCGACGAGTCCGGTGCTGAAGAGGTAGCGCATGCCCCTACGGTACCCGCAGCCGGGGCGCGGGGGACGGAGCCTTGACAAGCCGGGGGAGAGAGGCTGGCAGGGCGTCCGTCCAGGGCCACCGGATATCATGGGAGGGTCGCGGTTCACCCGCGGCCGCAAGAAACCGTGTATCTACCGGCCGTCGGCGTCTCCGGCGGACAGCGGCGGCACCCGACACGCGTCATCGACGCGCGAGAGCCATGACACACACCAGCACCACGCCTGACACCGCCGAGCCGAGCCTCTTCCGCCTCGCCGGCCTGCCGTACTTCCTCATCGCGTTCATCGCGCGACTGCCGTTCGCCATGATGGTGGTCGGCGTCCTCACCGTCGTCGTGTCGGCGCGGGGGTCGCTCTCCCTCGGCGGACTCACTTCGGCTGCGGTCGGTCTCGGTACCGCCTGCTTCGGACCGCTCCTGGGCGCCGCCGCGACCGCTTCGGTCAGCGCACGGTCCTCCTCGCGCTCGCCGTGGGCAACGCGGCGATGCTCCTGCTCTTCACGGCGGTCGTCTACGGCCCGGCCGCTGACGGGTTCGTGCTCCTCGCCGCGATCGGCATCGGCGCGACCGCGCCCCAGGTGGCGCCGCTCTCGCGCTCCCGGTTGGTGACGATCATCGGCGAGTGGATGCCCGCGGAGCGCCGCGCGCGCACCGTCTCCGGCACGATGGCGTACGAGTCGGCCGCGGACGAGACCGTCTTCGTCTTCGGGCCCTTCCTCGTGGGTGTGCTCGCCTCGGCGCTCGCGCCGTGGGCCCCGCTGGTCGGGGCCGCCGCGCTGACCCTGGTGTTCGTCGGAGCCTTCGCCCTGCACCCGAGCGGGCGGCACGTCTCCCAGGACCGCACCGACGACGGTCGGGCACCGTCCGCCGTGTCCGACCTGTTCCGTCCGCAGCTCCTCATCGTCGTCCTCGGCATCCTCGGCGTCGGGATCTTCTTCCGCACCATGCTCACCACGCTCACCTCGTTCATGGCCGACCTCGGAGCCCCGGAGCAGGCGGGGCTGCTGTACGGCGTGATGGCGTCGGCTCCGCGCTGCTGGCCCTCGGCGTCGCCTGGCTCCCCGTCCGGTTCTCCCTGCGCGCGCGCTGGCTCGTGTTCTCGGGATCCTGCTCGCCGGATCGCTGCTCCTCGGCATCGTCGACTCCCCGGCGGGCATGATGCTGGCCCTGGCCATCATGGGCATCGGCATCGGTCCGACCCTCGTCACCCAGTACAGCTTCGGAGCCGCTCGAAGCCCCCGTGGCCGGTCGGCGACGGTGATGACGATGCTCGGCTCCGGCGTGATCGTCGGTCAGTCGATCGGCGCCGCGGTGGCGGGGGAGATCGCTGAGAGCCTCGGCACCTCCGCTGCGCTCGTCCTCCCGATGATCGCGGCCGGCATCGCGTTCGCGGCGGGCCTCGGGAACTGGGCTCTCAGCGGTGTGCACCGCGCGGCGTCCGCTGTCAAGGCCTGAGGGAGGACCGGCGGTCGGCGCGCATCCTCGATAGGTTGGAAGCTACTGGACGAGGAGTGCCCTGTGACCGCTGCTGATTTCGTCGTCGTCGCCAACCGCCTCCCGGTGGACCGGGTCGTGGGCCCCGACGGCGAGGAGACCTGGCGGACGTCGCCCGGCGGCCTCGTCGCCGCGCTCGAGCCCATGATGCGCCGCGTACACGGCGCCTGGGTCGGCTGGCCGGGCCAGCCCGACGTGGAGCTCGAGGCCTTCGACGCCGACGGCATCCACCTGATCCCGGTGGCGTTGAGCTCCGACGAGGTCGCCGACTACTACGAGGGCTTCGCCAACGACACGATCTGGCCGCTGTACCACGACGTCATCGCGCCGCCGCAGTATCACCGCGAGTGGTGGGACGCGTACGTGCGGGTGAACCGACGCTTCGCGGAGGCGGCCGCGGCCGCGGCCGCGCAGGACGGCACCGTCTGGGTGCACGACTATCAACTCCAGCTGGTGCCGCAGATGGTCCGCGAGCTGCGCCCCGACGTCACCATCGGCTACTTCCACCACATCCCCTTCCCGGCCCACGGCCTCTATGCCCAGCTTCCCTGGCGGGACCAGGTGCTGCGCGGACTGCTCGGCGCCGACGTCATCGGCTTCCAGCGGGCGCAGGACGCGACCTACTTCCTCACCGCGGTCCGGCGCCGGCTGCGCTACGAGGTGAAGGGGTCGAGCATCGCGGTCCCGGATGAGGGGGGCTCGCGGACGGCCATCGCCAAGGCCTTCCCGATCTCCATCGACACCGCCCCGTACCTCGAACTCGCCGCCCGCGAAGACGTCAGGGCGCGGGCCGCGGAGATCCGCGCCAGCCTCGGCAACCCCAAACGCATCCTCCTCGGCGTCGACCGCCTGGACTACACCAAGGGCATCGGGCACCGGATCAAGGCATACGGCGAGCTCCTCGAAGACGGCCGCCTGGACGTGGAGGACGTCACCCTCATCCAGGTGGCGAGCCCGAGCCGGGAGCGGGTCGACGCCTATGCGCACCTCCGGGACGAGATCGAGCTCGCGGTGGCCCGCATCAACGGCGACCACGACACGGTCGGTCACTCCGCCATCCGCTACCTCCACCAGGGGTACCCGCGCGAGGAGATGGTCGCTCTGTACCTCGCGGCCGACGTCATGCTCGTGACAGCGCTGCGTGACGGCATGAACCTGGTGGCGAAGGAGTACGTGGCCACCCGGACAGACAACCGCGGCGTCCTCGTGCTCAGCGAGTTCACCGGCGCGGCGGACGAGCTCCGCCAGGCCGTGCGCGTCAACCCGCACGACATCGCGGGCCTCAAGGACGCGATCATGGAGGCGGTGGAGATGTCCCCCGCCGAGCAGGCGCGGCGCATGCGCTCCCTCCGCCGCCGGGTGCTGGACAACGATGTGAACGCCTGGTCGTCATCCTTCCTCGACGCTCTGGCCGACGTCCGCCGCCGCTGACCGCACTCCCTGCACACCCTTCTTCTCGATCGGAGACACCGTGACGCGCCCCTGGATCCCCGGAACCGCCGACGCCGACCTCACCGCCCTCGCGACGACGCCGCGCTTGGTCGTGGCCCTCGACTTCGACGGCACCGCGTCCCCGCTCGTCGCGGACCCGATGGCCGCGCGGGCGCTGCCGGAGGTCGCCGTGCAGATGGCCCGTCTCGCGGCGATGCCCGACACGATCGTCGCCTACGTCTCCGGTCGCAGCATGCACGACCTCAGAGAGATCACCGAGCACACCGACGACTCCGTGGTCGTCCTCGCCGGCTCCCACGGCGCGCAGTACTGGTTCCCCGGTGAGGGTGCCGCCGACGCCCCGGGGGACACGACCGAGCTCGGGGCGCGCGAGGAGCTGTGGGCCGCCGCGCAGCCGATCATCGACCGCTACGAGGGCGCGGAGCTGGAGCCGAAGACCTTCGGCATGGGCGTGCACACCCGTCGCGCGGACCGGGAGACGGAGGAGAGGGTCTTCGCCGAGATCGACGCCCTCGTCGCCGAGCGCTTCCCGCAGTGGCGCCGGCGCGCCGGCCATCGGGTGCTGGAGTTCTCGTCGCGGAACGAGGGCAAGGACGCCGCGATGATCGCCCTTCGGGAGCGCTTCGACGCGACGGGCATCCTCTTCGCCGGTGACGACGTGACAGACGAGGATGCGATGCGTGTGCTGCAGGAGGGCGACCTCGGTGTGCGCGTCGGACCGGGGGAGAGCGCCGCGACCCTCCGTGTGGACTCTCCACAACAGATCGCCGCGCTTCTGGAGACGCTCGCGAACGAGAGGGCCGTCGCGCAGGAATAGACTCTCGTCATGTCCTCGCATGATCCCTCCACCAGCGCGCCCATCGACATCAAGCCCCGCAGTCGCGTCGTCACCGACGGCATCGAGGCCACGACCTCCCGCGGCATGCTCCGCGCGGTCGGGATGGGGGACGCCGACTGGGACAAGCCGCAGATCGGTATCGCGTCCAGCTGGAACGAGATCACGCCCTGCAACCTGAGCCTCGACCGGTTGGCGCAGGGGGCGAAGGAGGGCGTGCACTCCGGCGGTGGCTACCCGCTGCAGTTCGGCACCATCTCCGTCTCGGACGGCATCTCGATGGGCCATGAGGGGATGCACTTCTCGCTCGTGTCGCGCGAGGTCATCGCCGACTCGGTCGAGACCGTGATGATGGCCGAGCGCCTCGACGGCTCCGTCCTGCTCGCGGGCTGCGACAAGTCGATCCCCGGCATGCTCATGGCCAGCGCGCGCCTCGACCTGTCGAGCGTCTTCCTCTACGCCGGGTCGATCGCGCCGGGCTGGGTCAAGCTCTCCGACGGCACCGAGAAGGACGTCACGATCATCGACTCGTTCGAGGCGGTCGGCGCCTGCCGTGCCGGCCTCATGAGCGAGGAGGACCTCAAGCGCATCGAGTGCGCCATCGCTCCCGGTGAGGGCGCGTGCGGCGGCATGTACACCGCCAACACCATGGCCTCCGTCGCCGAGGCGCTCGGGCTCAGCCTGCCGGGCTCCGCCGCGCCGCCCGCTGCCGACCGCCGCCGCGACTATTTCGCGCACCGGTCGGGCGAGGCCGTCGTCAACCTGCTCCGTCAGGGCATCACGACGCGCGACATCCTCACCAAGGAGGCGTTCGAGAACGCGATCGCTCTCGCGATGGCCCTCGGCGGCTCGACCAACGTCGTGCTCCACCTCCTCGCGATCGCCCGGGAGGCCGAGGTCGAGCTGAGCCTGCACGACTTCAACCGCATCGGCGACAAGGTCCCGCACGTGGCCGACATGAAGCCGTTCGGCAAGTACGTCATGAACGACGTCGACCGGC
>NZ_JBFLUM010000089.1:0-12156 GCF_050470785.1 Microbacterium sp. NRRL B-14842
GCCCATTGCAAGATTCCCTTCTCGCCACGGGAACCTGTGCCAAGAGGCGCGGACGCGATGACCGCTGGTGTGGGGTGTGCTCAGCGTTTCACACTTCTGCCCGTTCTCCTACCCGACCGGGGTGTCGTGCGTCGTCGCGTGTCTCCCCGTTTCAGGCCACCGGATCGAGAAGCGTGGGATCGGACGGGTCGACGGTGCGGGTGTTGCTCACCTTGCGGTCCACGACGTGCCGCGGAGCGTCGCCGCGACGTCGGCGGAGGTGTGATCGAGCATTGCCAGCGTGTCCAACTTGGTCTGCCCGGCGAGCTTCTCCGGTGTGAGCCAGGCGTCCCACGTGTCGGGGGTCAGGAAGGCGGGCATCCGGTCGTGCACCTCGCCGCCGGCGTCGCGCGCCTCCCTGGTGACGACGACGAAGCAGCGCACCTTCTCGCCCTCGTGCTCCATCGACCAGGTGAGGCCGGCGGCGGCGAGCAGGCCGTCCCCGTGGAGGAAATGCGGCGTCTTGTGCCCTTCTCACCTGTCCACTCGAAGTACCCGCGCATCGGGACGAGGCAGCGGGCCGCGGAGAACGCCGGCGCCCAGAATCCGGCGGCGAGCTTCTCCATCCGTGCATTGATCAGCGGGGCGCGCTGGGGACGGTTGGGGGGACTCTGCCAGTCCCACCGCACGAGTTCGAGGATGTGGCCCTCACCCCGGTCCCGGACGATGGGGGCGCTCTCGGTGGGCGCGATCGAGTAGGCGCCGTGCCAGGACTTCCACCAGTCCTCCGGTCGGCCGCCCTCGGGACGAACTCCCGGATCAGCTCGTCCGTCGTCGCGTCGTTCGCGAATCGTCCGCACATGTCGTCGCCTCCCTGTCGTCGGTCACCCGACCGCGGCCGGTATCGCCTCCATCATGGGCATGGCGCGGACATCCGGTCAGACGACCTCGATCACCGTGCCGGCGGTGAGGCTCGACAGCTGGGCGAAGGTCAGCGGCATGACGGTGTGCGGATGGCCCGCCGCCGCCCAGATCGCGTCGTGCTGCTGCAGGGCGCTGTCGATGAAGGTGGGGAGGGGTGCGGGATGGCCGACGGGCGCCACGCCGCCGATCGCCTGTCCTGTGGCCTCACGGACGACGGCGGGTTGCGCCATGGCCACCGCACGCGCCCCGATGCTCCGCGCGAGAACGGCGAGATCCGCCCGGTGCCCGCCGCTGGTCATGACGAGGACGGGGCGGCCGTCGGCGAGGAAACGAGACTGTTGGCGATCGCGGCGACGTCGCAGTCGATGGCGGCCGCCGCCTCCGCAGCGGTGCGTGCCGAGTCCGGCAGGACCCGGATCTCGGTCTCGACACCGGCCGCAAGGAGGTGCTCCTGCACCCGTCGGCTGCGCTCGGGAGGAAGAGGGGTCGCTCATGCCCCCACGGTAGTCGAGCGGTCAGCCGGCGTCACCGACGAGGATCGCCGCCGCGTCCTCCGCGGTCGCGTCTGCAGGTTCGTCGTCGATGTGCGCGAGGACCTTCCGGCCGAGGAGGATCGTCAGCGCTGCCAGAAGGACGGCGGCGGCGGCGAAGAGGTACGGCACGGTCGCGCTGAACAGGTGCCACAGGAGCGCCGCGATCGGCGGGGCCATCGCGCCGCCGAGGAAGCGGACCGCGGAGTAGGCCGAGGAGGCGACGGAGCGGGGGAGGTCGGTCGCCTCCATCGGCTTCGGTCAGCACGGTGTTCATGACGCCGAGCAGCAGCCGCCCACGATGATGCACACGACGAGAGAGGCAGGTTCGGCGACCACCAGCCCCGCGACGACGAGGTCGACGGCGAGCAGCGGCAGCACGGTGAGGATGACGTGGGTCCTCGCATCCGCGCGATCAGCACGGGCGCGACCCACACGCTGGTGACCGCGAGGGCGACGCCCAGCCGAAGAACGTCAGGCCGATGCCCATGGTCCCCGAAGCCCAGGGGGAACGGCGAGAACGCCAGCAGCACGAAGAAGCCGATGTTGTAGAACAGGCGGCCACGGCGAGGATCGCGAGAGCGGGACGGCGCAGAGCGGTGAAGGGGGCGGAGAACTTCACGGGGGTGCGCTTCTCGCCCGGCCCTCGCAGCAGCACCAGGACGGCGATGAACGCGATGGCCATCAGGCGACGACGCCGAAGAACGGTCCGCGCCAGCTCTGCTCGCCGAGGATGCCGCCGAGCAGCGGGCCCACGGCGATGCCGAGGCCGAGAGCAGCCTCGTACAGCACGATCGCCGCACTGCTGCCGCCGGATGCCGCGCCGACGATGGTGGCCAGCGCGGTCGAGATGAACAGCGCGTTGCCCAGACCCCAGCCGGCCCGGAATCCGATGACGGCGTCGACGCTGCCGCTGATCGCGCAGAGGAAGGCGAACACCACGATCAGGCCGAGTCCGACCAGGAGCGTGGCCTTGGCGCCGATCCGGCTGGAGATCCAGCTCGTGACGAGCATCGCGAGGCCGGTGACCAGAGGTAGCTGGTGAACAGAGCTCCGTCTCGACCGCGTCGCTTCCAGGGACTCCGCGATCGCCGGGAGGATCGGATCGACGAGGCCGATGCCCATGAAGGCGACGACGCACGCGAAGGCGACGGCCCACACCTGGGCGGGCTGCTTCCAGACCGATGGGGTGCGGGATGCGGGGGCGGTGTTCAACGGATCTCTCCTGTCCGGTCTGCGGAGGTGCGGGCGGCGAGGATCTCTGCCGCACGGGTGAGGGGCGTGCCAGTCATCGTCGTCGAGGTCGGCGAACCGCGGCGCGATCGTCTCCGGAACTCGGAGCGCCAGGCAGTCAGGGCCGCCGTCCCGTCCCGGGTCACGGCGACGACCGGTGGCACGGGATGTCGTCGGCATCGGGGGAGCGATGCACGAGACCCCTGCGTTTCGAGCGTGCCGAGCAGCGGGTCATCCCGGCTGCGTGGTGCGAGCTGCTGCGGCGAGCTCGCCGACACGGCGGGGACCGGACTGATCGAGCAGGCTGAGCACCCGCCACTGCGCCGCGGGGGCGTCGTTCCCTGCGTCCTGGGCGGCGATGCGGCCCAGCGCGTACCCCGACAGGACGAGTGACGGGATGACCTCCGAGCGATTCATACCAGAAAGTTATATACCTACTGATATGTATCGAGGTCACCGCCGGGCGTGGGCGATCCTCGCCGAGAGCTGATGGGCGTGGCGAGGAGGATCCGGCCCAGCTCGGCCTGACGCTCCGGGCCGAAGCGGAAGGCGACACCGGTGAGGCTGAGCGCCACTCCGGGCGCCCTGCACGTCGAACACCGCCGCGCCGAGGCCCCAGCTCCCCTCGACGATCAGGCCGGGGTTGACGGCGAATCCGCGTTCCTTCGTCTCGGCGAGGCGCTTCCGCAGCGGGCGCTCGCCATGAGCGCG
Organism: Microbacterium sp. NRRL B-14842; assembly: GCF_050470785.1. Classification (NCBI taxonomy): domain Bacteria; kingdom Bacillati; phylum Actinomycetota; class Actinomycetes; order Micrococcales; family Microbacteriaceae; genus Microbacterium; species Microbacterium sp. NRRL B-14842. The sequence goes on from NZ_JBFLUM010000089.1 coordinate 3,378, forward strand.
CCCCAGCTCTCGACGAGCTCAGGATGGCGCTCCAGATAGGCATCCACATCATGGTCGGGGAGGAACGCGAGGATCGCGAGGCCGGCGCTCGCCACTCCGAGCGGAAGCGCACCCCTCGCTCAGCACGAAGGAGCGGATGGGAACGAGCCCTCCTCGCGCAGCAGGCAGACCGTCTCGTCCGCGCGCCGGACGGGAGAAGAAGGCGCTCTCCTCGGTCTTCACGGCGAGCGACCGCACGATGTCCCGGGCCAGGGCCGTCACGTCGTATCGAGCGGCGGCCACGGATCCCATGAGGAAAAGCTCGGGTCCCGGCATCCAGCGGCTGCTGTCGCCGTCCCGGTCCACGAGCCCCTCCACGCGCAGGGCGCTGAGCAGGGCGATGCGTCGTGGGGCGGGAGAGACCGGCGCTGCCGGCGAGTTCCTGCAGGGTGGCGCCGTCGGTGCCGGCGGCCGTCACCAGTCGCAGGAGCCGCGCCGCCCGCGCGACAGCCTGAGTGCCGGGACGGGGTTCGTCGCAGTGTCCACATCGTGGACGCTAGTGGCGGGGCGTCCACATCGCAAGAGGGAGCTGGCCGTGACTCCGCCGGGGCGGGAGGCTGGTGGGACACGGAACCGAAGGGAGCAGACGTGATCGACAAGCAGTGGAATCCGCGGAGGCCGCCGTCGCCGACATTCCGGACGGCGCTTCGCTCGCCGTCGGAGGCTTCGGACTCTTCCGGGAACCCGATCGCGCTCATCGAAGCGCTCCTCGCACAGGGCACGACCGACCTGAGCGTGGTGAGCAACAACTGCGGGTGGACGGACTGGGGCTCGGCGTGCTGCTCGCCGCGCAGCGCATCCGCAAGATGACCTCGTCGTACGTGGGGGAGAACAAGGAGTTCGAGCGGCAGTTCCTGTCCGGGGAGCTCGAGCTGAGCTGACGCCGCAGGGCACGCTCGCCGAGAAGCTGCGAGCGGGAGGATCCGGGATCGCCGCGTTCTACACCAGACGGGCGTCGGCACCCAGGTGGCCGACGGGGGCCTGCCCCGCCGGTATCACCCCGACGGATCGATCGCGGTGGATCACCGCCCAAGGACGTGCGCACGTTCGCGGTGCACGGCGAGCCCCGCGAGTTCGTGCTGGAGGAGCCATCACCACCGACTTCGCCCTGTGCATGCGGCGCGCGGCGACCGGCACGGCAACCTCGTGTTCGCAAGGCAGCCGAACTTCAACCCGCTCGCCGCGATGGCCGGACGCGTGTGCATCGCGCAGGTGGAGCGGCTCGTGGAACCGGGGGAGCTGGATCCGGACACGATCCACTTGCCCGGGGTCTTCGTGCACCGGATCGTCGAGGTCGGCGAGGACATCCCCAACGGCATCGAGCGGCGGACCGTCGCCGCGGAAGAGCCTGACATGGCGCTCACCAGAGATCAGATGGCCGCGCGCGCTGCGGTCGAGCTCCCGGACGGCGCGTACGTGAACCTCGGCATCGGCCTGCCCACGCTCGTCCCGAACCACGTCCCGTCCGACGTGACCGTGGTGCTGCAGTCGGAGAACGGCATCCTCGGGGTCGGGCCCTACCGCGGGAGACGAGGTCGACCCGGATCTCATCAACGCGGGGAAGGAGACGGTGACCACGCTCCCCGGAGCGGCGTTCTTCGACTCCGCCCTCAGCTTCGGCATGATCCGCGGCGGGAAGATCGATGCCGCCATCTCGCGGGCGATGCAGGTCTCTGCCTCCGGCGACCTCGCGAACTGGATGATCCCGGGCAAGATGGTCAAGGGCCCCGGGGGCGCCATGGACCTCGTGCACGGCGCCGGACGGGTGATCGTGCTGATGGAGCACGTCGCCAAGGACGGCTCGGCGAAGATCGTCGACGCCTGCACGCTGCCGCTGACCGGCCGCGGCGTCGTGGACCGGATCATCACGGACCTCGCGTGATCGACGTGACGCGGGGAGGCCTCGTGCTGGTCGAGGTCGCGCCCGATGTCACGGTGCAGCAGGTACGGGAGGCCACGGAGCCGTCCTCCGCCTCGCCCCGGAACTGGAGAACGGAAGGACCGAGCAATGAGTGAGAACGATGTCGTCATCGTCGCCGCGGCGCGCACCCCGCAGGGCCGGCTGAAAGGACAGCTCGCCGCCTTCACCGCGCCGCAGCTCGATCGTTCGCGATCCGCGCGCCCTGGAGCAGGGGGAGTGGATCCGGCAGACGTCGACGCGGTGATCGTGGGACAGGTGCTCGCCGCCGGATCCGGGCAGAACGCCGCCCGTCAGGCGGCGATCGGCGCAGGGATCGGCTGGGACGTGCCCCGCGCACTCCGTGAACAAGGTGTGCCTGTCCGGGCTCACCGCGGTGATCGACGCGGCGCGCATGATCCGGACGCGGGGACGCCGAGGTGGTCGTCGCCGCCGGCATGGAGTCCATGACCCGCGCGCCGCACCTGCTCATGGGATCGCGCGACGGCTGGACCTACGGCACCGTCGAGGTCCTCGACCACATGCCTACGACGGGCTGACGGACGCCTACGACCGGAGAGCATGGGCGCGTCGACGGAACGGCACAACGCGCGATACGAGCTCACCAGAGAGATGCAGGACCAGGTGGCGCGCTCTCGCATCAGCGGGCCGCCGCCGCCCAGGAGGCGGGTGCTGGACGCGGAGATCGTCGCCGTCGAGGTGCCGCAGCGCAGGGGCGAGCCCGTGCGGGTGACCCGAGACGAGGGGGTGCGCCCCGAGACCACGGTGGAGACCCTCGCGGGACTGCGTGCCGCCTTCGCCGAGGGCGGGTCGATCACCGCAGGCAACTCGTCCCAGATCTCGGACGGCGCCTCCGCCGTGGTCGTCACGACGCGTGGGACGGCCGAGGCCAAAGGCTGGCCGGTGCTCGTGACCGTCGGGGCGAGCGGCCAGACCGCCGGCCCGGACAACTCGCTCCAGGCGCAGCCGGCGCGGGCGATCGAGCAGGCGTGCCGAAAACAGGGCATCACGCCGCAGGATCTGGATCTCGTGGAGATCAACGAGGCGTTCGGGGCCGTGGTCGCCCGCTCGCAGACCGAGCTCGGCTGCACGGCGACATCGTCAACGTGCACGGCGGCGGCATCGCGATCGGTCATCCGATCGGCGCCTCCGGCAACGTCTCGTGGTGCACGTCGCGCACGAGCTGGCCCGCCGGGGGTGGCGGAACCGCGGCGGTCGGCCTGTGCGGCGGCGGCGGTCAGGGCGAGGCGCTGATCCTCACCCGTTGACGCGGGAGGCGCGGGGGTGCGTCCAGGACCGCTTGTCCTGGGCGTGCCCCTGCGCATCGGCGAGGGCCTTCTGCGAACGGAACTGCAGACGCTGCGCCTTCTTGGACTCTTCACCGACTGTGGGGAGTCGGCGTCCCACCGGCACGCCGTGGCGTTCGCGGCGCATGTCGACGACCGCGCCGACCGCGAGCGCCATCGTGATGCCCCAGCTCACCCACGACAGGAGCGAGCGCCAGGTGATGGGTTCATTGCGGGTGCCGCGCAGCAGCGAGATCCCAGCCGAGATCGCGGCGACGAGTCCGGTGCTGAAGAGGTAGCGCATGCCCCTACGGTACCCGCAGCCGGGGCGCGGGGACGGAGCCTTGACAAGCCGGGGGAGAGGCTGGCAGGGCGTCCGTCCAGGGCCACCGGATATCATGGGAGGGTCGCGGTTCACCCGCGGCCGCAGAAACCGTGTATCTACCGGCCGTCGGCGTCTCCGGCGACAGCGGCGGCACCCGACACGCGTCATCGACGCGCGAGAGCCATGACACACACCAGCACCACGCCTGACACCGCCGAGCCGAGCCTCTTCCGCCTCGCCGGCCTGCCGTACTTCCTCATCGCGTTCATCGCGCGACTGCCGTTCGCCATGATGGTGGTCGGCGTCCTCACCGTCGTCGTGTCGGGCGCGGGGGTCGCTCTCCCTCGGCGGACTCACTTCGGCTGCGGTCGGTCTCGGTACCGCCTGCTTCGGACCGCTCCTGGGCGCCGCCGCCGACCGCTTCGGTCAGCGCACGGTCCTCCTCGCGCTCGCCGTGGGCAACGCGGCGATGCTCCTGCTCTTCACGGCGGTCGTCTACGGCCCGGCCGCTGACGGGTTCGTGCTCCTCGCCGCGATCGGCATCGGCGCGACCGCGCCCCAGGTGGCGCCGCTCTCGCGCTCCCGGTTGGTGACGATCTCGGCGAGTGGATGCCCGCGGAGCGCCGCGCGCGCACCGTCTCCGGCACGATGGCGTACGAGTCGGCCGCGGACGAGACCGTCTTCGTCTTCGGGCCCTTCCTCGTGGGTGTGCTCGCCTCGGCGCTCGCGCCGTGGGCCCCGCTGGTCGGGGCCGCCGCGCTGACCCTGGTGTTCGTCGGAGCCTTCGCCCTGCACCCGAGCGGGCGGCACGTCTCCCAGGACCGCACCGACGACGGTCGGGCACCGTCCGCCGTGTCCGACCTGTTCCGTCCGCAGCTCCTCATCGTCGTCCCTCGGCATCCTCGGCGTCGGGATCTTCTTCGGCACCATGCTCACCACGCTCACCTCGTTCATGGCCGACCTCGGAGCCCCGGAGCAGGCGGGGCTGCTGTACGGCGTGATGGGCGTCGGCTCCGCGCTGCTGGCCCTCGCGTCGCCTGGCTCCCCGTCCGGTTCTCCCTGCGCGCGCGCTGGCTCGTGTTCTCGGGGATCCTGCTCGCCGGATCGCTGCTCCTCGGCATCGTCGACTCCCCGGCGGGCATGATGCTGGCCCTGGCCATCATGGGCATCGGCATCGGTCCGACCCTCGTCACCCAGTACAGCTTCGGAGCCGCTCGAAGCCCCCGTGGCCGGTCGGCGACGGTGATGACGATGCTCGGCTCCGGCGTGATCGTCGGTCAGTCGATCGGCGCCGCGGTGGCGGGGAGATCGCTGAGAGCCTCGGCACCTCCGCTGCGCTCGTCCTCCGATGATCGCGGCCCGGCATCGCGTTCGCGGCGGGCCTCGGGAACTGGGCTCTCAGCGGTGTGCACCGCGCGGCGTCCGCTGTCAAGCCTGAGGGAGGACCGGCGGTCGGCGCGCATCCTCGATAGGTTGAAGCTACTGGACCGAGGAGTGCCCCTGTGACCGCTGCTGATTTCGTCGTCGTCGCCAACCGCCTCCCGGTGGACCGGGTCGTGGCCCCGACGGCGAGGAGACCTGGCGGACGTCGCCCGGCGGGCCTCGTCGCCGCGCTCGAGCCCATGATGCGCCGCGTACACGGCGCCTGGGTCGCTGGCCGGGCCAGCCCGACGTGGAGCTCGAGGCCTTCGACGCCGACGGCATCCACCTGATCCCGGTGGCGTTGAGCTCCGACGAGGTCGCCGACTACTACGAGGGCTTCGCCAACGACACGATCTGGCCGCTGTACCACGACGTCATCGCGCCGCCGCAGTATCACCGCGAGTGGTGGGACGCGTACGTGCGGGTGAACCGACGCTTCGCGGAGGCGGCCGCGGCCGCGGCCGCGCAGGACGGCACCGTCTGGGTGCACGACTATCAACTCCAGCTGGTGCCGCAGATGGTCCGCGAGCTGCGCCCCGACGTCACCATCGCTACTTCCACCACATCCCCTTCCCGGCCCACGGCCTCTATGCCCAGCTTCCCTGGCGGGGACCAGGTGCTGCGCGGACTGCTCGGCGCCGACGTCATCGGCTTCCAGCGGGCGCAGGACGCGACCCTACTTCCTCACCGCGGTCCGGCGCCGGCTGCGCCTACGAGTGAAGGGGTCGAGCATCGCGGTCCCGGATGAGGGGGGCTCGCGGACGGCCATCGCCAAGGCCTTCCCGATCTCCATCGACACCGCCCCGTACCTCGAACTCGCCGCCCGCGAAGACGTCAGGGCGCGGGCCGCGGAGATCCGCGCCAGCCTCGGCAACCCCAAACGCATCCTCCTCGGCGTCGACCGCCTGGACTACACCAAGGGCATCGGGCACCGGATCAAGGCATACGGCGAGCTCCTCGAAGACGGCCGCCTGGACGTGGAGGACGTCACCCTCATCCAGGTGGCGAGCCCGAGCCGGGAGCGGGTCGACGCCTATGCGCACCTCCGGGACGAGATCGAGCTCGCGGTGGCCCGCATCAACGGCGACCACGACACGGTCGGTCACTCCGCCATCCGCTACCTCCACCAGGGGTACCCGCGCGAGGAGATGGTCGCTCTGTACCTCGCGGCCGACGTCATGCTCGTGACAGCGCTGCGTGACGGCATGAACCTGGTGGCGAAGGAGTACGTGGCCACCCGGACAGGACAACCCGCGGCGTCCTCGTGCTCAGCGAGTTCACCGGCGCGGCGGACGAGCTCCGCCAGGCCGGTGCGCGTCAACCCGCACGACATCGCGGGCCTCAAGGGACGCGATCATGGAGGCGGTGGAGATGTCCCCCGCCGAGCAGGCGCGGCGCATGCGCTCCCTCCGCCGCCGGTGCTGGACAACGATGTGAACGCCTGGTCGTCATCCTTCCTCGACGCTCTGGCCGACGTCCGCCGCCGCTGACCGCACTCCCTGCACACCTTCTTCTCGATCGGAGACACCGTGACGCGCCCCTGGATCCCCGGAACCGCCGACGCCGACCTCACCGCCCTCGCGACGACGCCGCGCTTGGTCGTGGCCCTCGACTTCGACGGCACCGCGTCCCCGCTCGTCGCGGACCCGATGGCCGCGCGGGCGCTGCCGGAGGTCGCCGTGCAGATGGCCCGTCTCGCGGCGATGCCCGACACGATCGTCGCCTACGTCTCCGGTCGCAGCATGCACGACCTCAGAGAGATCACCGAGCACACCGACGACTCCGTGGTCGTCCTCGCCGGCTCCCACGGCGCGCAGTACTGGTTCCCCGGTGAGGGTGCCGCCGACGCCCCCGGGGGACACGACCGAGCTCGGGGCGCGCGAGGAGCTGTGGGCCGCCGCGCAGCCGATCATCGACCGCTACGAGGGCGCGGAGCTGGAGCCGAAGACCTTCGGCATGGGGCTGCACACCCGTCGCGCGGACCGGGAGACGGAGGAGAGGGTCTTCGCCGAGATCGACGCCCTCGTCGCCGAGCGCTTCCGCAGTGGCGCCGGCGCGCCGGCCATCGGGTGCTGGAGTTCTCGTCGCGGAACGAGGGCAAGGACGCCGCGATGATCGCCCTTCGGGAGCGCTTCGACGCGACGGGCATCCTCTTCGCCGGTGACGACGTGACAGACGAGGATGCGATGCGTGTGCTGCAGGAGGGCGACCTCGGTGTGCGCGTCGGACCGGGGTAGAGCGCCGCGACCCTCCGTGTGGACTCTCCACAACAGATCGCCGCGCTTCTGGAGACGCTCGCGAACGAGAGGGCCGTCGCGCAGGAATAGACTCTCGTCATGTCCTCGCATGATCCTCCACCAGCGCGCCCATCGACATCAAGCACCCGCAGTCGCGTCGTCACCGACGGCATCGAGGCCACGACCTCCCGCGGCATGCTCCGCGCGGTCGGGATGGGGACGCCCGACTGGGACAAGCCGCAGATCGGTATCGCGTCCAGCTGGAACGAGATCACGCCCTGCAACCTGAGCCTCGACCGGTTGGCGCAGGGGGCGAAGGAGGGCGTGCACTCCGGCGGTGGCTACCCGCTGCAGTTCGGCACCATCTCCGTCTCGGACGGCATCTCGATGGGCCATGAGGGGATGCACTTCTCGCTCGTGTCGCGCGAGGTCATCGCCGACTCGGTCGAGACCGTGATGATGGCCCGAGCGCCTCGACGCTCCGTCCTGCTCGCGGGCTGCGACAAGTCGATCCCCCGGCATGCTCATGGCCAGCGCGCGCCTCGACCTGTCGAGCGTCTTCCTCTACGCCGGGTCGATCGCGCCGGGGCTGGGTCAAGCTCTCCGACGGCACCGAGAAGGACGTCACGATCATCGACTCGTTCGAGGCGGTCGGCGCCTGCCGTGCCGGCCTCATGAGCGAGGAGGACCTCAAGCGCATCGAGTGCGCCATCGCTCCCGGTGAGGGCGCGTGCGGCGGCATGTACCACCGCCAACACATGGCCTCCGTCGCCGAGGCGCTCGGGCTCAGCCTGCCGGGCTCCGCCGCGCCGCCCGCTGCCGACCGCCGCCGCGACTATTCGCGCACCGGTCGGGCGAGGCCGTCGTCAACCTGCTCCGTCAGGGCATCACGACGCGCGACATCCTCACCAAGGAGGCGTTCGAGAACGCGATCGCTCTCGCGATGGCCCTCGGCGGCTCGACCAACGTCGTGCTCCACCTCCTCGCGATCGCCCGGAGGCCGAGGTCGAGCTGAGCCTGCACGACTTCAACCGCATCGGCGACAAGGTCCCGCAGCTGGCCGACATGAAGCCGTTCGGCAAGTACGTCATGAACGACGTCGACCGGCACGGCGGCATCCCCGTCATCATGAAGGCGATGCTCGACGAAGGGCTGCTGCACGGCGACGCGCTCACCGTCACCGGCAAGACGCTCGCCGAGAACCTCGCCGAGCTCGACCCGCAGCCGATCGACGGCGAGGTCATCCACACCTTCGACAACCCCATCACGCCACCGGCGGCCTGGACGATCCTGCACGGGTCGCTGGGCTCCGGAGGGTGCCGTGGTCAAGACCGCCGGCTTCGGACGCGGCCGTCTTCGAGGGTCCCGCGCGGGTCTTCGAGCGCGAGCGCGCCGCCATGGACGCTGGTCGCCGCGGGGACCATCGAGCCGGGACGGTCATCGTCATCCGGTACGAGGGCCCCAAGGCGGACCGGGTAGCGCGAGATGCTCGCCATCACCGCGGCCATCAAGGGGCGCGGGGCTCGGAAAAGATGTACTACTCTTGACGGAC
>NZ_JBFLUM010000090.1:0-24130 GCF_050470785.1 Microbacterium sp. NRRL B-14842
CTCGGGCGCCCCCGCCCCGTCCGCGATCGCCGCCCGCAACCGCTCCGCGAAAGCCGCATCGCGCGCCAGTCCCGGCATCAGTCGCGGCCGGCGGCCGCGCTGCGAGGGCGCCCTGCGCGCGCGCTCCTGCGCGAATGCGTCGATCGCGGCCTCGTCGTAGAGCGGGGAGTTGCCTTCTATGGCAACCGGCTCGGGGAGCAGAGGACCCTCCTGGCCGGCTCTGCGCAGCTTGTTGCTGATGGAGCGCATCTTGTAGACCGCGACGACGGACACGCCGAGCTTCTCGGCGACGTCCGCCGTGGTGAGGTGCCGTCCGGTCATCAGCGCTCCTCTCAGCTGGATGAATATAACCACTTTCGCGGTTACGGCGCGCCGCGGCAACCAGACCCAACTTGGTTGGGGATGCTGGGGCGCATGGCTAACAAGGACGCGGACGCCATCCGTGAGGAGCTCCGTCGCATCGGCCAGCAGCTCGCGCAAGCGGACGAGCTGCGCGAACGCCGCGGCAAAGTCGTCGACGAGGCGCGCGCGGCCGAGCTGACCCAGCGAGAGATCGCCCTCCTGCTGGGGATGACCGAGGAAGGGCTGCGGAAGGCGCAGAAGTCCTACCACGGACGCGGGCGCTCTTACGGCGGCCGCCTCGCGTCCTAGCGACCCCGCCAGACCTTCATGGAGCGCCCGTCGACTGCGAAATCTGATTGCAATTTTCAAGCACTCTTGACTAATATAACCTGACGAATGAGGGGGTGAGATGGACGAGCTGAACTACCGACCCAAGCCGTGGACGCCGAAGGACGTGCCCACGATCTGGGTCGACCAGACCACCGGCAAGGCGTCACCGACGCCGGCACGCCCGTTCGCCCCGTCATCGGCGAGCGCCGCAAGAACCCCAACCTGACGGACCTGCTCGACACGGCTGCCTCGTACGGCGCTAACCGCATCATGCTGACCGGGAAGCGCCCCGAGCCTGCGCCTGGCGTGCGGCACTGGCTGTACGTCCAGACCCCGAACTGGAAGCCCGGAGCCCACTGGGTCAACAACGGCCCGCCCACCGGTCGGTTCGAGCACGCGGTCACCCGGCTTCAAGATCGAAGTCCGCACCGCGGAGGAGTGGTTCGGCGACGGGCCGCTGACCCCTGCCCAGGCTCGTCTGGCCTGGAACGTCACCGCGTCGATCATTCGCCACGCCGACGAGAACGCGCGCCTGTTCAACAGCCCTGCCGCCACCGGAACGAACCTGTGGGCGCTGTCGCTGCCGAAGAACATCAACCCCGTGCCGGTCGAAGACGACATCGCCCAGGAGATCCACTTCACCTCGGGCCTGCACCACTACGACCACCTGGTCGCGGGGGAGTCGTTCGCCAAGCACGAGGACTGCGTCCCGCTGATCGACCCGGCCAAGACGAAGAAGATCAGCGAGTTCGCCTACGTCGACGGCCGGTTCATGTTCGCCGGCGTCGGGCGCGAGCTCGGTATCGGCCCCGCGATCCGGCTGAACCAGGCCGCCGCGTACGAGCTGCTCGAGCAAGACCCCTACGCGCGCGCCCGCTTCCACGTGCGGTTCCGCGTCCCTCAGGGCTGGAACCACGTTGGCCTGCTCGGTGTGAAGCACCTGGACGTTCGCGAAGGCTGGTTCTATCCGAACCGGCCCGGAGCGGTGCACGACACCTGGGCCGACGGCAGCGAGATCCACGTCGCCCTCAAGCACGGGTGGGAGATCCGCCCTCACGAGGCCGTGGTGTTCCGCAAGGCAAGCCTCTAGACACCTTCACCGAGCGCATGACGCGCGCCCGCGAGCGAGTCCAGCTGCAGGACGAGATGCACCCGGACCTGCGCCGCGCTGTGCTCGCCGCGCTGCGGAACATCATGCTGCACTCGATCGGTGCATTCGCCGCCGCGGGCCGCGACGAGACCCGCGTCGCCGCGTCGCCCGATGACGTCCCGCCCGAGTACAGGGCCAAGATGCTGCGACAGGGCAACCTCTGGATCTATCGCATCCCGTCGCGCCCGAACGACCGCACCCGAAGCTTCTACCACCCGGAGCTCGCCGCCCAGGTCTGGGGTCGCGCACGCGCTCGCGTCCTCCACGGCCCCAGCTCCCTCGGCGGCTACACCTCGGTGCTCTCACGGTCGACCCCTCGACGCTCATCGGCATCCAGGGTGATGCGATCTACACGACCAAGCTGCCGGCGTGGTCCCTGCCGGACCGGTTCATCGGCGGCGGCGACGACGGCAAGACCGGGCGCCTGCGCCTGCAGGGCTACCTCAACGGATCCTTCATCACGCCGGAGACGCTGCGGCAGCGTGACGCGCTGAAAGCACGTGCCGAGCGGGCCGGCATCGCCAAGGCGCTCGAGCAGGCAGAGGAGAAGGGCTGATGGCTGACCAGCAGCGCACCGCCCAAGACCTCATCCGCGATCTGCGGCGCAAGGGCATCAGCACGGCCGAGATCGCCGAGGAGCTGCACCGCTCGCCTCGAATGGTCCGCAAGATCCTCAACGGCGAAACCAGCGGCGCCCTCTACCGCCAGGCGCTCCAGGAGCTCGCTGACACCGGACGCCTCACCCACGTCCCGCCGCGGCGCCGGCGCAAGGACGGCTCGATCGCCCCCGTGCGAGGCAAGGCCGGCGCCAAGCCCGTCATCCCCGAAGACCTCAGCGGCACCTACGTTGAGGGTCGCCAGGGTGGTCGGCTGCGCGTCGACGTGGCATACGCCACCGGGGGCGACCGGTACATCGAGATGCGCATCCCCAAGGGCCGCACCGCGAAGGGCCGCGAGCAGGCGAACGCCGAACTGATCAAGCAGGTCCGCAACGCCGCCAAGGGCCAGTCCCACGACAAGCAGAAGCAGATCACCGCCCACCTGACCTTCTCCAACGGCCGCGTGATGGAGGTCAACTCGTACAACGCCTCGACGATGCTCAAGCGCATCCACGAGAACGGCGGCGACGCCCTCGGCTGGTTCCGCGAAGAGTCGAAGAACCGATACGTGAACCTCGACACCAGCCGCGACACCATCACCGGCGTCACCCTCAACGTCGTCAGCACGGCCAAGACGACCGAGTACCAGAGGCAGGCCGAGCGCGGCCGCACTCGCCGCCCCCGCTCGCTGTCGCCGGCGGAGCTCATCAGCATGGAAGAGAAGCGGCGCATCGAGGAGCGCCGCGCTCGCCGCCGTGGAAACCGAGGAGGTGGTCAGTGACCATGGCCGCCCCGAAGAAGCCCACAGCTGCAGCGAAGCCCCGCGCACGCAAGGCCGCGCCCCCCGCTGAGGAAGTCACCAGCGACGTCGACCAGGCAGCGACGTCCGAAGCACCCGCACGCGCACCTCGCGCAAGCCAGAAGCCGGCAGCGGCGAGCGCGACGCCTCCTGAGTCGGCCGAGGCGGAGACGCCACCGCCGGCGAAGAAGAAGCGGGGCCCTACAACGTCGTCTACGTCCAGAAGAAGCCCGTCTCGATCCGTCTCCCCGACGACGCGCTTGAACTGATGGACTGGGCCAAGCAGGATGCAGCCAGCCGCGGCGACCGCCTCACCAAGGACGAGATCGTCACCGTTGCGCTTCGCGCCTACTGGGGCCGCAAACGGCGCCGCGGGTAATGACCGTCTCCTGAGCTGCTGGCAGGGAAGTCGAGATGAGTGAAACTAACGGGCCGGCCGAGTTGCCGGTCTACTCGATCGCCGAGGCATTCGTGAAGCGATCCGGAATGTATATCGGGCAGCCCGTCACGTTCGAGCGAGTGCACACGTTCCTGCTCGGTTTCGAAACGGCGATGTTGTACGTTCGCGACGAGCTCGCGCGCGATCGCAATGCGTTTCAGCCCGTGGGCGTGCTCGGTCAGTTCCGGGAGCAGCTGCGATCCGAGGGGCGGCTCAGGTGGGACTCCTGGTCCCTGACGATCGTGGCGGAAGCGATCGGCTGGACTGGCGACGAGCCTCCGGCGATCGACGATCTGACCGAAGAGCAGCACCTCGAGGCAGTCCGGGACCTTCTCCCGTTGCTCGAGAAGGTCTTTGCCCTCCCCGCGGAGCTTGTCACCTCGCTCCGTGACTCCGCCTGAGAAGGGTAGGCACCCCACCGCTGTCGGTGTGTCGTCCCGCCCATCGAGTTCGAGAACGCGTTCTATGCTGTGCGGCGATGATCAACCTGACCGCCACCGTCCCGCTTGGACCGCTGACAGAACTTGTCGGACGATCCCTCTCGGCGACTGGGAGATGGGTCAACTCATCCGGTAGCGCCTACCTGTCATATCCATCACTCAGAGGATCCTGACCCGGACGAACGATCGCAGTCGCTCGAGGGCAAAGGACCCGTGCGGATGTCGCGCGTCACACCTCGACCTCGAACGGCAACTTTCGCAGTGTCGTCGCGGAAATCCCGGTGCTCTTGTACATCCGGGCGTGGGCGTACTGGATCTCCGGCAGCAGATCGATGCGGCCGATCGCCTCCAGCATGATCTCGTCGGCCTGACCGGTGAGATGACGCAGTTCGGGGATCGCGTACCCGCCCACGTACTTCCCGGAGTTGAGATCCCAGGAGCGCACGGCCGGCAGCGCCTCCTCGATCCTCTCGCCGAGCTCCACCAGAGCATCGAACGTGTCCTGCCCGTAAGCGTGCGGGGAGAATGGGATCTGCGACATCGTGCCCTTGGTGACGTTGAAGCAGTCGCCCGTGAACGTCCACCACAGGAACGCCAGCCGCGACGCCGCGATCGCGCTGGCCGCGAGCTGGTCCTTCCGGTTCTGAACGAACAGCTTCCCCTCGTTGAGGGGCACCGTGGCGTGCGTGGTCTTGTCGTAGGTGACCGGCGGCACCGTGTACGTGCTCAGGAAGTACGTGGCGGTCTTCTTGAAACCGACGGAGTAGTCGCTCACACGGACAAGCGGCGTCGAGGAGATCGTGCCCTTCGCAAGCAGCGTGTCGATCAGCTCGAACATCGCGTCGCTGCTGGCGCGCATCCAGTTCGGGGTCCGCGAGCCGGCGGGCCGAAGCGAATACCGCAGTGTCGCCATCAGATGCGGACGGAACGCCTCGATCCAGCTGTGGGTGAGCGTCGTGTGCAGCTCGGAGACGCTGCCATACCCGGCGGCGGTGATGATCGTGCTGCGCACCTTCACCTGGAACAGGGCAGCCGGGCGTTCCTGGAAGGTGCTCACCCAGATCGCATCGAACCGCCGCTCGTAGAACTTCCGCAGTGACTCGTCGCGATCGGCGAACTGGCTGCGGATGGGAACGATCAGGCTGAGCCGGCCATCCGGGCGCGTGATCTGCGCCGAGCGCTCGCAGCAGGAGGCGTAGATGTCGTCGACGTTGTCTGTCTCGAAGCCGGTGATGCGGTAGCTGAGCTCGCGCCGGTTGACGTAGGGTGGGTTGCCGATGACGACGTCGAAGCCGCCCTGATTGGGGTGTGACACGTCGCCCCGCACCGGCAAGAAGCGCGGCCCGTACAATGTCCAGCGCATCGAAAAACACCCCGCGACCTTCCGACTACCTCCGGACGTCTTCGAGTACATCAACCAGGCACGCGACGAAGCCGCGGCCCGTGGTGATCGCCTCACCAAAGACGAAGCGATCACCATGGCAGTCCGCGCGTTCTGGGGCGGCAAGCGCCAGCGCCGCCGCTGATCACCACACCGACATAACCGACGAAAAGAACTCTGGAGGCATCTGATGAGCCGTCGATCTATGCTCGAGCAGGAAACCGATCCGCTACACCCCGCGCGGATGCTACCGCGCACCTGAGACGAACGCGCGGTCCTTCACCGAGGATGGCTACATCTCGACATGATCAACCGAGGCAGCGAGAAGATTTCGTGCGAAGAGGTGGAGGACCTCGTCTACCGCTATGACAGCTTCGATCTAGCGGCCGCCGTCGCGATGCTCGACCCCGTGTTCAGCGAGCGGGTATGCGTCTACGTGAGTCTCAAGGAGGGCGGCCCGCTCGGGCTCGAACGGATCCGCGCCGCCATGGAGTCCGCCGGGGTGGCTAAGCATAAGCACCCCGAGCGGCTGATCGCCGTCGACGACATGCCCCTCACCAAGGTAGGCAAGATTGACAAGAGGGAGCGGAGAGGGCTTTGCCCGCCGCGACAGCGCCTAATGGGGCAGACGCTCAGCGCCCGCGCCGCCACGCGAGCCAGTGGCGGATGCTCTCCTCGAGCGCGTGCAATAGAGGCAACATCACCCAGATGACGCACGCGACGGTCAGTGGCGTCGTACATAGGATCTGGAGGTACGGCGGCAGGCCGGTCAGGAGCGGAGCGATGAAGTAGGCGTTGAACATGGCAGGCGGTACCAGCGCGATCCACACTAAAATCGCCGTCCACCACCGCGGGCGCGCGGGACCGGCCGTCGGGATTGCACCGGTGAGGGCGTCCGGAGTCAGTGGACGGGCCTGCCCGATCGTGAGCGGCACGGCCTGTTGCAGGTGCGCCTGCCGCTCCTTACTGTCCTCCCACCGGATGAGGTCATGGGGGGAAGCGAACGTGATCTCGACGACAACCTGGCGCCGGTGCCGTTCCGAGACTCGGACCTTCGACTCCCGGTAGCCGGGGAACGACTGGGCCCGGCCGGTGAAACCATGCGCCCACTCGGTGAGATCGTCCAGCCGCCCGGGGACGGCTGTGCGCGCCACCCGAGCCGTGACCGTGAGGTTATCTGGTTGCATGGTGTCCTCCCGGGGCAGAGGAAGCCCCGTCTCCCAGCGTATTGCGCCGATGACGCGGCACTGAACAGCTTCCGACCATCGGGGTCCGGATCAATAGCGCGAAATAGTGCTCTTCCGAGCAGTGGAGTGTCACCGCCACTGCCGCCTCACGCAGGATGGAAAGTTGAAAGACCTGGATCGACGGGGAGGTCATTTGCACGAGGCGTTTCGCTTGCTGCGGGAAGAAAGGCTCAAACGAGGCCGATACCATCGCCGAGCGACGGTGTATCACCCGGACGTAGAAGAGGTCGACCAGCTCTACGGTGTCCGGCTTCAGCTGGAGTCCTTAGGCGCGCGCCGGACGGTGGACGGATGCTGCGCTCCGAGATCGGCGCTTCGCGCGAGTACGGGACGCTAATGGATGCGGCGCTGGCAGTCGGTGACATGGACGCCTGGCTGGTGGCGCACCACGCGTTCCTCCGCTGCTGCGTCGCGCGTGCAGACATCCCGTTGGGGCGGGTAGTGGACTCCTACCCGGAACGCTGCTTACACATCTATCAGTTGTGGCACCCGCAGTCGTTCGCCATCGCTCATCGCGAGTACGAGGCCGTCCTCGAGTCGATCGTCAGGCGTCCGACGCCCAGGGGATCGATCTGTCGCCGCTGGCGACCCACGAGTTCGCCTTCGACGATGCCGCCGCCGCCTTCGAGCAGTCCCGCGACGCGTCCAGCAGCCTGAAGGTCCTGCTCCGACCGTAGAGCGCCTGGGCCGTCGGGGCCGTCACAGGGAGCCACGCGGGCGGCGTGGGGTGGCACGGGCTGCAGTGGCACCGCGGAGACGATCCTCCCGCCTGTCGGGTCGGCATCGGAGCGCGCGGTGCAGGAGGAGCGCGCCCACGTTGCAAGTAAGCTTTCTGCCGTGCAGAATCGACAGCTCGGGTCGCCGGGCGATCCACCCCAGTATCCGATCGAGTCGGTCGACAACGCGCTGAAGCTGATCCTGCTGCTGGGTGAGGAGCACGAGCTGCGGCTCACGGACGCCGGTGCCCTCCTCGGGGTGGCGACCTCGACCGCGCACCGACTTCTCGCGATGCTGGCATGGCGCGGCTTCGTGCGGCAGAACCCGGTGACCAAGGCTTACGGCCCTGGCCCGGCGCTGACGACGGTGGCCTTCTCGGTGCTGCGCAGGATGGATGTCCCGAGACTGGCGCAGCCGATCCTCGAGGACCTCAGCGCCGCCCTCGGTGAGACCTGCCACCTGGGCACGCTCGAGGGCAACCATGTCCGATTCCTCGCCGTTGCCGAGCCCGATGTGGCCGTGCGCGTGGTTTCGAGACTGGGCAAGACCCTGCCGGCGCATTGCACCTCGACCGGCAAGGCGCTGCTTGCCGAGCTGAGCGACGAGCAGCTCTTCCGGCTGTACCCGGACGAGCAGCTCGAGATCGTCACACCGAACTCCATACGTTCCCGAGACGAACTCGTCGCCGAACTGGTTCGGACACGACTGGACGGTTATGCCGTGAATCGGCAGGAAAGCGAGGACGGCGTGGCGAGCGTCGCGGTCCCGGTCCACGTCTCGTCGGGACTGCGACTGGCGATCAACGCCTCCGCGCCCGTGCAGCGGTTACCGCCGGGCAAGGTCAAGTCCCTAGCGCGGTCACTGCAGGACGCCGCGATCCGCCTCGCCGAACTGTTGGGGTGAACCGGCCCGGGTCGTCGTAGCGCCCATGGATGCGCTGCGCACGCGAACACGCCGCTGATGAGCGTGGCTGCGGGAGCGACCGACCCGCCGCCGTGGGCCTCAGTGCCCGTTGGCCGGATCGTCCGGGTCGCGGGCGGCTTCTTCGCCTTGATCCAGCCCACTCAGCGTCGCCATATCCTCCGAGCTGAGCGTGAAATCGAAGACGTCGATGTTCTGCGCGAGATGCTTCTCATCGCCGGCGCGCGGGACGGGAACGATCCCTTCCTCGATGTGCCAGCGCAGTAGGACCTGTGCGGGCGACTTGTCATACTTCGACGCGATCGCGGTCACCGCGGGATCGGACAGCAGGGCTCCTCCGCGTCCGAGCGGGCTCCACGCCTCGGTCAGGATGCCGTGAGCGCGCTGGAAGCTGCGCTGTTCGACACGGGCGATGTCGACGCTGAGCTGGATCTGATCGACGTCGGGGACGACACCGGTCGCGTCGACGACGCGCTGAAGGTGGTGAGACTTGAAGTTGGAGACGCCGATCGCCTTCACTCGTCCCTCTTCGAGCAGTCTCACCAGACCCTTCCACGCTTCGACGTATCGGTCGAGGGCCGGAACCGGCCAATGGATCAGGAACAGATCGAGGTAGTCGACGCGAAGGGTCTTCAGCGATCGGTCGTACGCGCGCTGCACTCCCTCGACGCTGTGGTCCTCCTTGTTGAACTTGCTCGTGATGAAGACCTCGTCACGAGGGATGCCCGATGCACGCAGACCGGCACCGACGGCCTCCTCATTCGCGTACTTGTACGCCGTATCGAACAGGCGGTAACCGTAGCCGACCGCCTTCTCGACCATCGTTGCGCACATCGTCTCCCGTGAGTGGCCACGTGCCCACCCCGATTCGCGGGATGCGGTGACCGTGCAGGAGGGGGAGGGTGGTGTCGTCAGCTCTCATCGGGCGGCCGCCTTCGCCGGAGCCGTGCTCGAGGGCTCGAGGAGGGCGCGCAGCCGATGTATCAGCTCGTCCGCCTTCGCTCGCGAGGCGACCGAGCGGCGGGCGTCGACGAGGGCACGCGGCCAGTTCACGATGACGGCACCTTCGGCCTGCCCTTGGCTCTCGCCGTACACGACGGCGAAGCGGTCCTGCGCAGGGTCGCCCACCATCGTCCAGTGATCAGATCCGGTATGCCCGACGATCTGGATCTTCCAGTCGTACTGGTCGCTCCAGACATACTCGGTCGTGTCGTAGTCCTCGCAATCATCAGGGTGGACGATGTTGTGTGCGACGACGCGAGCCTGATCAACGGCATTGGTCCAATGTTCGAGGCGCAGCGAGACGTTGCGCGACGCACTCGCCCAACGTGCGATATCGCCGACGGCAAAGATCTCAGGATGCCCGATGGCCCGCAGCCCAGAGTCGCAGGTCACCCCGTTGTCGAGTTCGATGCCGGAACCCTCGAGCCACTCTGTGTTGACCACAGCTCCGATACCGACGAGAGCTGCATCGGCCTCGATGATCTCGCCGCCATCGAGCACCACGCGCACCCCGTCTGCCGTCTGTTCGACGCCTTCGACTGTCCTTCCGAAGTACTCCTCGACGCCCTCCTGGGCATACTTGCGGCTGAAGATCTGGCCGACTTCGGCATTGAGCACCCGCGACATCGGCGCCGGGAACGGGTCAACCATGCTGACCCGTACGCCCGCCGTGATCGCCGTTGCGGCAGCCTCCCCCCCGATGAAGCCTGCGCCGATGACCACAAGGTGCCGCGCTGTGGCCAGCTCATCCCGCAAGCGCTCGGCATCGCCGCTGGTACGCAGCAAGTGAATATGCTCACCTTCACCCCACGGAGAGCGACGGGCGCGTGACCCGGTGGCGATCACGAGTGTGTCGTATGAGACGGCTGTACCGTCCTCGAGCGTCACAACCTGGCCTTCGAGGTTGAGGGATGCCGCGGGCGTGCCGAAGATTGAGATGGCTCCGATCCCCCGCGTCTCGTGCTCGGAGAGAAGCTCGATCTCGTGTCGCGCCGTCTCACCGGTGAGGTACTTCTTCGAGAGCGGAGGTTTGTCGTAGGTGGGATGGCGTTCCTGGTCAATCAGGACGATCTCGCCCTCGAATCCCTCGCTTCGAAGGGCTTGGGCGGTCTTGAGCCCACCAACAGAGGCGCCGACGATGACGACCCGCGACACGTCAGTCCTCCACAACCAAGGCGGAGACGGGGCAGCTGCGCGCCGCCTCCTCTACTCGCTTGCGGTCACTGTCGGGCAGGTCCTCGCGCAGAACGATCACTAGGGCGTCGTCATCTAGGTCGAAGTAGTCGCCCGCGGCGACAACGCAATTGGCGTAGCCCTGGCAGGCGCTGCGGTCGGCGATGATCCGTGCCATCGGTCTCTCCTTTTCTACTGCGGTCGCATTTCGGGAAACATCGGCTGGTCAGGCCGCGCGATCATCTCGGAGAACGTCTGCGTGGTCTGCCAGGTCAGGGCCTCGAGTTCCATGGGGTCGATCGCGATCCACTGGCCAGTTTTCGGGGCGTCGATCAGTAGCCTCGTGCCGTTGTGAGTTTCCACGCGGCGCACTTCGATCTCCGAAAACTCGTTGGCGATGACGAGCGGCTCTCCGACGGTGCGGGCAATAAGACGCTCGCGCTCCGCCGCCGCAGCCGCCGCGGCATCACGATCGACGTCGGCACCCTCCCAGTCGAGGCCGCTCACAGGAAGATCGCCAGGTTCTGGGTGCGGAGCACCGACTCGTCCACCATGATCACCCGACGTGCCAACTGCAGGTCGTCACCGACGCGACGCAATACGTCCTCGCGGTGAGCGGAGATGATTGACGGCTCGTTGACGTCTCCCCGGCTGCGGAACAGCAGGACGGCGGAGTCGACGATGAGCTCGTCCTCGACCGAGGACAGGAACACGCGCACGTTCGTCACGTAGTGACGCAGGCGTGAGGGAGGGTCCTCCGTCCAAGCGTGTTCAGTCAGGAATCGCGCGACCCGGCGGCTGAGCGAGTACTTATTCTCGTCCCAGTGCGACATCCCCCTCGCCGTCGTGAAGGAAGACCCGAGAGCCGTCGTCTGACGCACCGGCATGATGTAGTGAATATCCTCTGTAAGCGTCTCAAGCCAGTGCTCGTACCGTTGCTCGTCGAGGGTGTAAGCCTCTTCAATCAACCAACGATGCGCCTCGAGATGCAGTTCGTCGGAGAACAGTAGGGACCGCCCGACTCGATCGGCGCGCGTGGCGTGGGCGCCGAGAGGCGATTGCTCGGATATCTGGACACCGGTCTCGGTGTTCATCATGCGGGTGCCTCCCCGTTGTTGGTGATGCCTGTACCGATGCTCGCGACCTGCACCTCGACTTCGTCATCGGTGTCGAGGTAGTCGGCCCAGCGATCGAGCAGATGACGCTGGTTGTACTCGCCGTAACCAACGTGCGCGACGCCTGGACCGGCGAACTGTTCAGGCGTCAGCGCAGCGACGACCGGAGTGTCGTCTTTGAGAGTCCCCATCCGACTGTTGAGCAGGAGCCGTCGAGCCATCGAACCCTTGGCAGTCGTGGTCAGCGAGACCCAGTTCTCGACATCGTCCTGCTCGAACATTCCCGTGCTACCGAAGCACATAAGGTAGGCCTTGTACGAGAGCTCCTTGAACTCCTCCGGCGCCTCGGCATCGACCGCGAACCAGGAGTAGACCTCCGTCTCGTTCTCGCTAATGGGCTGCCACGAACGGATCGAGATGAAGGGCAGCACGTCGTCCCCGTCCTCCACCTTCGGCCAGTTGTGCACGAAACTCATGTTCGGGAAGAGCGATGCCGCTGAGATCATAAACCCGTCACGGCCAATCACATCGAGCTGCTCAGGCGACCATTGCTCCTTCATCCGCTCGATCATCGCGTCGGGATATCCGACGTAGCGCAGCCGCTCCTCGAGGCTGCCCGGCGGGAGCTTGTAGGTCGTGCCGCCGCCGTTGCCGGCCCAGTACGTGTTGCCGTCCTTGCGCTTCTCCGCCTTCGGCTCACGGAACAACCCGATCTCGACGACCGAGGTGTGGGTCTGGGGCGTGTGATACATGTCGCCGGCGAAGTTCTCGGCGCCGATCTTCCAGTTCGCGTTGACGCGCCACCGCTGCGGGCCACGCAGCTCGATGCCCTTGGCGCTCTGCCCGGTGTAGTAGTCGAGGTAGAACGCGAAGTCGCCGATGTATTCCCGCAGGGTCGGCGCGTTCGGGTCCATGCTGATGAAGATCAGACCGTTGTATGTGTCCAGGTTCGGCGCCGGGAGCAGTCGTGCACCCTTCTTGTTGAACCCTGCCTCACCCCCGTAGGCCTCCTCGTGGAACGGGAGGCCCATAATCCGGCCGTCGTTGCGGTATGACCACCCGTGGTAGGGGCAACGGAAGTGGGAGGCGTTGCCGACCTCGGCGCGGCACACCTGCATCCCGCGGTGCAGGCACATGTTGAAGTGCGCCCGAATCTCACCACTCTCATCGCGCACGACGATAAACGAGTCGTCGAGCACATGCCGCACCACGTAGTCACCGGGCTGAGGGATCTCGGATTCATGTCCGACGAAAATCCACGCGCGGCTGAAGAGCTTGCTCTTCTCCTGCTCGAAGATCTCCTCGTCGTTATAGATGTGCGCCGGGATCATGCCGCGCCGCACGTCCTCGAAGATCGTCGTCTTGCTCGCCATTGGGTCGCTGCTTCCTGATGTCAGAGTCCTATTCCGCGCCTTGAAGATGATGTCGGTCGAGACCGGTTTTCTTTAAGACAGAATCTGATTCTGCTAGATTTTCCAGGAATTCGCAATCGGAGATCACGCCTCGAAGGAGAAGTGGATGATGAACGACTACGTCGACGAACGCATGCTCGTCGCCAATGCTTGCCGCGTGCTCGCGGTCCGGGGGCTCGTGGACGACATCCTCGGGCACGTCAGCCTGCGGGTCGACGACGACACCGTCCTCATCCGAGCCCGCGGACCGCAGGAGCGGGGGCTGCGGTTCACCACCGCCGACGACATCCTCGCCGTGCCCCTTGAGGGATCGTTCGAGCTCGCCGGCGGGTACCGGGCGCCGAACGAGCTGTCTCTGCATCTTGAGCTGCTGCGCCGCAATCCTGCGGCTCGATCCGTCGTCCACGCGCATCCGCCGGCTGTCGTCGCGTTCTCGCTGACCGGACGGACGTTGCTACCGATTGTCGGTGCCTTCAACATCCCCGCTATGCGGATGGCGCGCGGCGGCATCCCCGCGCACCCCTCGTCTGCGCTGATCCGCAACCACGCACGCGCGACGGCCATGGCGGACGATTTCGGCACGCGGCCGGTCGGCATCCTGCGCGGTCACGGCCTCACGGCCGTCGGCGAGAGCGTCCCGCAGGCCGTCATCCGCGCGATCAATGTCGACAGCCTGGCTCGCGTGCACCTCGCCGTTCTGCAGGCAGGGGCCGAGCCTATGCCGATCGATGACGACGATCTCGCCGACCTGCCCGACCTGGGTGACGCATTCAACGACGGGCATCTCTGGCGATTCCTGCTGCAGGAACTTGCTGAGCAACGGCTCCTGCTGTAGTCGGGCCATCACAGATGTCCGGAGCCCGGGTCGCGATCAACTGCACCATCCTCACCGCCGCAGGCGCACATTTGGACCGAGCCACTCCGTCACCAGGGTGAGTACCGCATCGCTGTTCGACTCCTGCATCAGCATGTGGCCGTTGCCAGCCACGTTCGCTGCCGTCAACGCGACGAACCTGACATCGCCGCCTCGCTCGGCGAGCCAGTCAGCAGTCGCGCGGTCCGACTCGATCGGATGATCGGTGTCGTGGGTACCGACCATCACGAGGGTCGGTAGGCCGTCCAACTCCCTGTCGCCGATATGGACCTGCGCACCGCGGACGTTCTGCCGCTCGAGGAGGAGCCCGGCTGGGATTGGCACCAGCTGCGAACGGAGCTCGTCCAGGTGACCGGGTGGGAACTGCTCGCTTGCACCGACCAGCTTCGCCTCGATGAACTCTGGTCCGGGATGCCACCAGCCGCGACGGGGAAGCCTCCAGGTGAGCGGGCGTCCCTGGACGACGATGTGATCGGCGTCCTCTTCCAGCACGGCGGGCTCGGGCTGGATGTCCCCGGGGGGAGCGGGTGCCAGCGCGACTAGGGCGATCAGTGAATCCCGATGGTGGAAAGCGACCCGATAGCCGAAAGCGGCGGACATGGAGTGGACCACGAGGACGACCGGGCCGCCGAGCGCAGCGATTAGCTCGACGATCGCGCCGGCGACCGCCGCCCCATCCAGCCGCGTGTCGGGGTCCCATGCGCCGCCAGCCGACAACCCAGGCCACGTCATCACGACCGCGCGGTATCCGGCTTCGGCGAGACGGGGTGCCCACCCGGGTCGCCCGCCGATCGCTCGACTCCAGCCACCGGGGCCCACCCCCCCGCCGTGAACGAGCAGCACCGTCGCACGGGCGGGGCCGCCGGGCAGCCATTCGGCGTAAGCGACGGTCCCAGCGGAAGTCGCGAAAGAGCGAAACGTCGTCACGACATAACGGAGACGATGGCTGCTGCCAGCTCCACCGGGCGCGTCAACATGGCCTGATGGCTCCCCGGCGAGCTCGCGGTCGTCGGGTTCGTGAGCCGGTCTGCTGATGCGCGGTACAACTCCTGCGGCACAGCCCGATCCTCTTGCAGGAAGATGTAGCCGCTCGGCACGTCACCGGTGCCGGCCGTCCGAAGACGGATCGGCTCGTCGAGCCAACCGCCAGGCGACGGCACCAGACGAGGCTCGACCTGCGCGTGAAGCTCCTCCGATCCGTCCTGCAAGAAAGCCGTCATGAATAGCTGCGGCGGGATCGGCACGCTCTGGTCGGGCGAGGACGCGGCTGTGCCACGGGCGAAATTCGCCAACTCGGCGGGGAGGATCGCATTGATCGACTCGCCGTCGGCGAGTACCCACGCGTCGATGAAGATCGCCTGCTCCACCTGCTCCGGCATCGCCTCAGCTACGAGTTGGATGAGCGGGCCGCCGCCACTGTGGCCGACTACGACGAACCGGTCCCACCCCTTGTCGGCGATCCGGCCGATGAGATTGTCCGCCATGGTCGAGAGCGTGACACCTGCACGGTCGTCGTTGTCACCGTGACCCTGCAAGGTTGGGGCCCATACCTCGTGGCCTGCCTTCGTGAGCTCAGCGACAACGCCGTCCCACGCCCAACCACCCTGCCAACCTCCATGAACCAAGACGATGCGCATTCTGGAACTCCTTTGTTCACCGACGGCGGGTTCCGTCGGATGGAATCCCACTCTACCTAGCAGAATCTGTGCAGAACAACAGTCCTGTTCAATCCCTTCAGAAAGGGTCATTCGTACTCGTCGAGCTTCCGGAGGACGGTCTATCTGAGCGGCGTCTCACGGAGGTCCTGCAGCATGATCGCCCGGTTCAGGGGCGAGATGCATTGCGGGACCTCTCTGGCCAGCGTGACCGCCACTGCGCCGAGCGGGGTGCCGGATCCATGTGAGTCGCGTCGACACGAATCCGGAGATTGTGCCGGCGCCCAGCACGATGAGGGAGTTGACGATCATCCTGACGATGATCTGAACTCCGCCGAGAACGAATCCCTGAGCGGTCGTGTTTCCCTGCCCGTGATCTATGAACTGCGGGATGATCGCGAGTTACATGACAGCGGCCTTGGGGTTGAGCAGGTTGGTGACGAGCCCCATCCGGAACAGCTTCGACCGGGAGTCGCGCGCGTGGGATTGTGTCTCGAATAGCCCGTTGCCGCCGGGGCGCAGGGTTGCGGACGCCAGCCACGCGAGATAGAGCACTCCAGCGGCTGTCCCGGTCCAGCTCACCTTGACAGGGCTCTCAGGGGTGAGTGCTCGACCGGACGATCCCCCGCGGACTCGCCATGGAGCCACGGCCAAGGAATGCGGAGATCGAGGACGCCGGTCGCGCTGAGCAACACCGGGATGAGGAGAAGAGTGAGCCGCCCCGTCGGCGATCGCCCTCGCCTCTGAACGGCGCGGCTGCTCACTCGTTAACACACTCTAGGTCGATCTGCCTGCCGCAAGCGGGGTGACGTCCCCTGGGGTGGTGTAGTTCTCGGTGCTGGGTGTCACGTCGAGGACGTGGTGAGCCATCGTGCGATGGTCAGTGAGAACCGACTAAAGCTACTCACAGAAAGACACAACGCACGATGGCTCTAGACCAGTCTGCCCTCCTCGAGCTCCTCGGGGAACTGAAACTCACCGACGTCACCGACCGGATCCGGACAGCGACCGAGACGCTCTATCAGGAGCTGATCGACGCGGAAGCGGCCGCGTTCATCGGCGCCGCCCCGTTCGAGCGCACCCCGGACCGGGTCACGCAACGCAACGGCACCCGCCCGCGGACGCTGACAACCACGGCCGGGGAACTGGAGCTGCGGATCCCGAAGCTGCGGCAAGGTTCGTTCTTCCCGTCGCTGCTGGAGCGGCGCCGACGGGTCGATCAGGCCCTGTTCGCGGTCGTGATGGAGGCCTACGTCCACGGCGTCTCGACACGCAAGGTCGACGATCTCGTCAAAGCGCTCGGCGCGGACACCGGGATCAGCAAGTCTGAAGTCTCCCGGATCTGCGCGAACCTGGACGAGGACGTCGCCGCGTTCCGGGACCGGCCCCTCGCCGACCAGGCCTACCCGTATGTGTTCCTCGACGCGACCTACTGCAAAGCCCGTGTCGGGCGCCGGGTCGTCTCCCAAGCCGTGGTCGTCGCCGTCGGGGTCGCGCAGGATGGGCGCCGTGAGGTGCTCGGGTTCGAGGTCGGGGAGACCGAGTCGCAACCGTTCTGGACGACTTTCCTCCGCTCGCTGAAAGCCCGTGGGCTCGGCGGGGTGAAGCTGGTGATCTCCGACGCGCACACCGGGCTGGTCGCCGCGATCCAGACCGTGTTCCAAGGCGCCAGCTGGCAGCGCTGCCGGGTTCATTTCATGCGGAATGTGCTCACCGCGGTCCCCAAGACCGCTGGCCCGATGGTCGCGTCGATCATCCGCACGATCTTCGCCCAGCCCGACACGGAGCACGTGTTCGCGCAGTTCCACGAAGTCGTGCGCATGCTGACCCGGTCGCATCCGAAAGTCGCCGGCATGCTCGAGGACGCGCAAGACGAGCTCCTCGCGTTCTGCCAGTTCCCGTTCCAGCACTGGCGTCAGATCTGGTCCACGAACCCCCTCGAACGGGTCAACAAGGAGATCAAACGCCGCACCGACGTCGTCGGAACCTTCCCGAACCCTGCCGCGCTGCTCCGCCTCGCCGGGCACGTTCTCATCGAGCAGCACGACGAATGGGACGGCGCCGACCGCCGCTACTTCAGCGAACACTCCATGGCCCTGCTCCTCACCGAACCCGAGGAGGTGGCCATCCCGGAACTGACCGCGGCATAATCAAAAACAGCTGACCCGCACGGTGTTGAGAAACTCCACCACACAGCGGGACGTCACCCAAGCGGGCATCTGAGTTGAGTCGGACCAACTGTAGGAAAATGCCATTTCGCGTGGAATCCTGGCCCTGAAACCGTTGCCAACTACCGTGGAATCGCGAGGGGTTCATGCCATCTCGAGCGGGAACCTACAATGCCGCTTTCCTCGAGGAGGATGCGACCGTGAGGATCCTCGCGGTCGGTACAGACGACTATGAGGTGTTCCCCTCGGCGCTGGCGCACGAGATCGCCCGAGGTCTCTGACGCGCTAGAGGAGCGCGGTGTCCACGCGGCAGCACTTCTGCTGCGCGTAGGGACGGTCACTCAACGGGATCCAGCCCTCTTCTCCTCGGCGGAGGAGGCGCGGGTGTCCGGGCTCGGTCTCAGCAGTCATGTGTGGGCCAGCGTTGGTCCAGCAGTTCTGTGCGCGCGTCTCGCACCACAGCGCGAGTCGCGCTTCGCGGGGGAGACATGCCCGGTGCGTCCACCAGGCGCGCTTCTCCCCGTAGGGGCCGAATTGGTGCCCTTCACTGTGGGCGATTGCGTCGTGGACAGCGCGGAACACGTCGTTGGCGAGCATCGGCGCGCGCTCTCCCGAGGGGAGGGTGACGGTCACGGTGCGTGCCATCGGGTGGTCCGGCGGTAGAGCGCCTTCGGTGTGCTGCGAGACCTCGGTGCGGAAGTAGAACAGATGCTTGTTCTGTCGCAGATCGTCGAGCATCGCGGCGGAGTCGGCATAGGGCTGCTCGGCCTCTCCGTGCCAGGGCTCGAAGGTGTAGCCGGCTTCCGTGAGCATGTCCCACTGCGCGCCGATGTGCTGGCGCAGGCTTCGGTAAGACCGGGCGACCTGTGGGTGGGTGGGTTCGTGCGCTGCGGCCGCGTAGGCTCGCGCTGCAGCGATGTCGTCGAGCTCGGTCAGCCGGGGGATGGGTTTGCGTTGCGGGAACCCGTGCGCGTCGGCGTATCGCTCTCTGAGCGATTGGATCTCCTTGATGGGCTGGTGGCGCTGGTAGCTGTCGGTGCCTGGCACGAACGCGACGTGCGCTCGAGCGAAGGTGGGCGACGTGCCGAGACGTGCGGCGATCGCGTTCACGGCGGATGCCGGCAGCGGGTACTCGGCGGGTTCGGCGATCTCGAGCTTGCCGTCGTAGAGCCTGCCACCTGGTGCGCCGGCGGCGCGGAGGATGTCGAGAGTCTCCTGGACTTGCAGCTGCGAGCCGGTGTCGGCGGCGAAGCTGTAAACCCGGTCAGGTCCGTCCGGGTCGAAGTACCCGGCCATGATGCTGTCCTGCTCATACCGTCCTGCGAGCTCTCCCGCCCAGTCGGTGACCTGCTCGAAGCTGTCCGCACGGACGATGTAGGCGCCGGCTGGTTCAGATGCGCCTTCCCAGAGCCCGTCTGCGTGCTGCAGTTCCGAGATCTCGATGCCGTGGCGTTCCGCGGCGGCGCGGAGGGTGTCTTCGTACTCGATCCACTCGTCGGTGTCGTAGTAGCTGGGGCGGGAGCTCATTCGCATCAGCTCGCCAGAGACCGGCCGGACGGGGTTGCCCCGATGAAGGCCTCGAGCTGCTTCTCGGCGTTCTGCTCACGCTTCTCCGCACGCCGACGCCGCTGCCCTGCGGCTGTCGACGACGGGCACCGTCGCCCTCCGTGGTCGATGTCGTCGCACATGGCCTCTCCCGTTCGTCTGCTGGGTATAGGCCGGTGTTGGGGGTGTTCGCGGACAGAAATCGGGCCCCGCCGGTGAGCGGGGCCCCGAGGAGTGCGGTCGAGGTCTGGGTCAGCCGTTGAGCTCCTCCCAGACCTGGTACGCGCGGTGAACTCGGGGCTGTCATCGTTCCCCTCATTGATGAGCTGGTCGAGGTACTCGTCGAGCTCGGCCTGCGAGAGCTGGCGTGGATCCTTCATGACACGGACCCATCCGCTACCGGCGGGCAGCTGCATCGGGCGCGTGGCTGCTGGCCTTTCCAATTGCCGGTGTAGAACAGCGCGCACGGCCACTCATGCTCGCCGCGGCGCCGCGGCCTCGGGACGGCGACCGTGAGCTCACTGCCCAGGTTCAGCGCGTCCATGATGTCGTCGGCGATGAAACCTGCCTCTTCGTCAGGCTCGTCGGTGTGCTGCTGGATTATTCGCACGATCGTCGCGCGCACATCCAGAGTGACGGACGACGGCGCAGCCCCGGTCATCGGGTGTACTCGCTCGGTGAGGGGATCGGCAGGTCGGGGTCGCGCAGCTCGTACTGCCGGTCCTCCACGTAGGCGGCGTACTCGTCGGCGAACTCACGCGCCTCGGCCTCGTTGTGTCCGTCCTGGCGGGCGTGATCGAACGCCGCCCGCCACTGCTCCCCCACTGCGCGATCGCGCAGCGCCGCGCTGACACCATCCATCAGCTGACCGGCCCGCACGGACGCGAACCGCAGATCCCCTTCGGCGAGGGCGAACAGGATCTTCTCGATGCCTTCGATGGCGGGTGCGGGGATGGTCAGGGTGATGTCGTCCGCCGGCGTCGTGCTGGCCGGTGCGGAGGCGCCAGAGTGCGTCGGAGAGGGTGAGTGCGCGTTGGCGCTGGATGGGGGTAAGGAGGGAGCTGTCGGTGCCGGTCGTGGTGGGGGCGGGGTTAGGCATGCTCGGCCTCCTCTGTGGGCGGATTCATGATGATGAACCCTGTGCCGGTGGGCGGCTGGTCCTGGCGCAGTCCGATGATCTCGGTGTCGTTCGCGTCGGTGTCGTTGAGGGTTCTGCGTGAGCAGGTCGGCGTACTCGTCCGGGGTGAGTGCCTGGACGGCCGCGGCGTCGGTGACGTCGACGGGCTTGCCGTTGACGTGGAAGATGCGGGTCATGGTGCTCCCTGGTAGTGCGTCGGTGGTGTCCATCTTCGTCGCGGGTCAGTGGAGGTCGAGTTCGACGCTGTCGGCTTCGAGGTCGGGGATGGTCTGGTCAGGGTGGCTGAACGTGGCGGCGGGGGCGTGGACGGTGACGCGGTCCCCGCGGTGCGTTGTCAGTCGGAGCAGCTCGGCGAGGGCGCCGTTGGCGTGGACGTTGTAGGGGCCGGCGTCGGTGTCGACGCGGAACCCTACTCGTGCTCGGCGGTCGGGGAGGCGGCGGACGAGGTGAGCGGGGTGCGGATGGTTCCTGTGATGGTGACCGCGGTGCCCGTGGGGGCGGCGGTCTGGGTGATGGTCATGGCGTTTCTCCTCAATCGAACAGTGAATGTGACATTCACTGACTATACGCCTGCATGCCCGGTGGGGGAACCCCCGTGCATGGTGTTGCTGCAGGCCCTTCTTGCTGGGTATAGGCCGATGTTGGGGGTGTTCGCGGACATCCGGGTTGTGGAGGTCGGTGCGGTCAGTCGTCGGGGCCGCTGTCGGGTTCGTCGCACGCGCCGCTGTTGATGGCGTCGACGCCGACTTTCGTGAGCACCCAGCCGGGTTCGACCCACGAGTAGCGTTCGATCAGTCCTCGCCTGCGGAGGGACTGGATGGTGCCGCCGGGGATCCCCAGGCCTGTCGTGTCGAGGTAGCTGGCGCCGCCGGAGAGTGATCGGCCATCGGCGATCATCCGCATGGTGACTCGTTGGGACCAGTTCAGCGGCCGGGCGTTCTGGCGGCGCTTGAGCTCGGTGGTGGCGCATCGCGTGGCGTCGGCCTCGGTGGTGTGATGGTGGGCGCAGCGCCACACTCGTTCGCCGGACTGGTGGGTGTCTTTGTCGGCGACGTCGTCGATGACGCCGCGCAGCGCGCCTCCTGGGCGTCCGGGAGTCCATGATGACCAGCTGGCGGTCAGCATGCGATCGCCGCGGTCAGCTCGGGGTGAGGATGCCGGCTTGCTGGTCTGCACGCACGGCTGCGCCGCAGTCTTTGCAGGTCACGTCGGCGATCGTGGTGGCTGCCGATGACGTCTTGCGTCCGCAGTAGCCGCGTTGCCCTGTGGCGGTGGCAAGGCAGGTTCGGGCGGTGCTTTCCTGTGTCATTGGTGGGGCCTGTCCTCGCAGCTCGAGCAGAGGTCGGGGTGCCGTCGTCGTTGACCCACCAGCAGCCGCCGAAGCATGCTCGCTCGTCGGTGCAGCCGCAGACGTGACAGGTGCGCACGAGCTCGAGGAGCACCTGGTCGATTCCGCCTTGGGCGCCGAGCTCCGCGCCGAGCGCGGTGACTCGTGAGATCACGTCCTCGGGTGCGGTGCTGGGCACTTGGATCGTGATGGTGGTGGTAGGTGTGGTGCGGTCGTTCATGGTGGCCTTCCTGATGTTGGTGTCAGGCGGAGCGGGCGAACTTCGTGGCTGCGGTAGTCGGCTGCAGGGCGAGCAGTCGTCGTGCTTTCTCTGCTTCGATCTCGCGGGGCAGCTCTCCTTTGCGGGTGCCTGAGCGGCCGTAGAGGAGGATCTTCACGCCGGTCTTGGACACCTGTGCCTGGTCGGCGATCTCGAGGACGGTCATGCCGGATGCCATGAGCTGGCGGACGTGCTGTCGGATCGGCTCGGCGGGCACGCGCGGGGCCTGCGGGGCGATGCCGGCCTCCCGGCGTCGGCGCCGTTCCTCAGCCAGTGACGCATCGGCGCACGAGATCTCCGCGGGGCAGTGGTCGCGGTCCTTGCAGCCGAGCTGGTAGCCGTAGGCGGTCCCGTGGTGCTCGAGCGGGATGCTCTGCGCCTTCCGGTTCGCCATCCACTGCCGGTGATACTCGCGGCCGGCTTCGATGCACTCGGGGCGGTCGCAGCCGCGCGCTCGGCATGCGTTGGTGCCGTGCGGCTGCAGCTGCCTCGGCTGCGAGGTTCGGGCAGCACGCGCGGTCCGAAGTCGCGGTGTGCGTGGCCTGGCCGGTGGGGAAGGGCGATCGTGGTCTGCGAGGGCGTCGACGGCGGACTGGTGCCGCAGGGTTGCCTCCTGCAGCGCTCTCTCGATCACCCCTCCGACGGAGAGGCCGGTGCCGGCGGCGATGGTGGCCGTCTTGAGGGTCTCGGCCGCGGCGCGCAGCTGGCCGCGCAGCTCTCGGTGGTCTTTGCGCCACTGCTCGAGCTCGTCGACGTGACGATCGAGGTCCGCTTCGTAGCCGTCGAGTGCCTCTGAGAACGCGCTGGCGAGCTCTGCGGGGAGCTTCTCGGCGTCGCTGCGTGCCTTGTCGAGCCACTGGTAGCCGGGATGGGTGCGCGGCCGCGGCGTCGACGGGCGAGGCCGTGCGGTCGGCGCCGGCGCCGGCGCCTCCTTCGGCATGCGCGGGGGTTTGGGTGTGTTGGCGCGCGCCGGCTTCGGTTTGGGGGTCGGCTTGGGTCGACGGGGGCGTGTGGCTTCGACGGCGGCACGGCGCTCTTCTCGAGCGGCGATCTTGTCCCGTTGCCGCGACTCGGCACGCGCGGCCTCGTCGCGCTCGAGGATCTCGGCGAGCGGTGTGCCGGCGTCGATGAGCTTCGCGAAGGAGTAGTCGCCCACGTAGCGGGTGTGGACGGTGCGGCAGGGGATCAGCGCGGGGCACGCGGCAGTGCGGCATCCGTGGCGGTACCCGTCCGGGGTACCGTGCGGGAAGCGGTCGTCGAGGAGATCGAGGGTGGACATGACGGTCGACCTCAGTAGCGGAGGAGCTTCGCGGTGACCAGGTCAACAGTGCTGCCCGCTGCGGGGCGTTGAGCCGTGAGAAGTGCGCACCAACGGTGTCTAGCGCCGTGGTGAACTCCTCGGGCAGACCGTCGAGATCCCGCTTGATGCGCCGCTCATTCGCATCCCGCTGCGCCTCCGCTTGATCGGCCACGCGCCACTCGTCGGTGGCGGCTGTGTCGGCGTATCTGCCGGTGATCCGTGGCGTGTACTGTCCGCCCGTGTAGAGCACGGTCGGCTCGCCGGCGGGGCGGGTGATCGTGATGATCGCGCCCACCGGAGCCGACGTGTACGGCTTGTACGAGCCGAGCTCCTTGCTGGTGAGCTCACCGTCGTCGAGCGTCCGATACCAGTGCGCGAGCTTTCCATTACTCGCGGCCTTGCGGCCGACGTAGACGACTTCCTCGGT
Organism: Microbacterium sp. NRRL B-14842; assembly: GCF_050470785.1. Lineage (NCBI taxonomy): Bacteria > Bacillati > Actinomycetota > Actinomycetes > Micrococcales > Microbacteriaceae > Microbacterium > Microbacterium sp. NRRL B-14842. The sequence continues at coordinate 23,782 of NZ_JBFLUM010000090.1, forward strand.
GACGGTCGCTGCCTCTTCGCTCATTGGGGAGCACTCCTCGGATCAGTAAGAAAGTAGTGAATGTGACATTCACTGATACTAGAGAGGTTGCAGGGTCTTCGCAACCGTCGTCGTCGTCACGTCGACGGGCCGCTCTCGACGCTCGTTGACGGGAATCATCCGCACGGGCTCGTCGCGGGGAGCTTCGATCTCGAAGCCGCACGCGCCGCAGCTGTGCAGCCCGATCCCGTCGACGTCGTCGGAGGGGATGTACATGGTGGTCGGCTCTTCGCACATAAGGCAGCGCATGGTGATCTCCGTTCGCGTGGTCAGGCGCTTGTTGCCGGGGTGATCGGTTGGACGGTGGCGG
>NZ_JBFLUM010000091.1:0-18827 GCF_050470785.1 Microbacterium sp. NRRL B-14842
CAACTCGGCGGGGAGGATCGCATTGATCGACTCGCCGTCGGCGAGTACCCACGCGTCGATGAAGATCGCCTGCTCCACCTGCTCCGGCATCGCCTCAGCTACGAGTTGGATGAGCGGGCCGCCGCCACTGTGGCGACTACGACGAACCGGTCCCACCCCTTGTCGGCGATCCGGCCGATGAGATTGTCCGCCATGGTCGAGAGCGTGACACCTGCACGGTCGTCGTTGTCACCGTGACCCTGCAAGGTTGGGGCCCATACCTCGTGGCCTGCCTTCGTGAGCTCAGCGACAACGCCGTCCACGCCCAACCACCCTGCCAACCTCCATGAACCAAGACGATGCGCATTCTGGAACTCCTTTGTTCACCGACGGCGGGTTCCGTCGGATGGAATCCCACTCTACCTAGCAGAATCTGTGCAGAACAACAGTCCTGTTCAATCCCTTCAGAAAGGGTCATTCGTACTCGTCGAGCTTCCGGAGGACGGTCTATCTGAGCGGCGTCTCACGGAGGTCCTGCAGCATGATCGCCCGGTTCAGGGGCGAGATGCATTGCGGGACCTCTCTGGCCAGCGTGACCGCCACTGCGCCGAGCGGGGGTGCCGGATCCATGTGAGTCGCGTCGACACGAATCCGGAGATTGTGCCGGCGCCCAGCACGATGAGGGAGTTGACGATCATCCTGACGATGATCTGAACTCCGCCGAGAACGAATCCCTGAGCGGTCGTGTTTCCCTGCCCGTGATCTATGAACTGCGGGATGATCGCGAGTTACATGACAGCGGCCTTGGGGTTGAGCAGGTTGGTGACGAGCCCCATCCGGAACAGCTTCGACCGGAGTCGCGCGCGTGGGATTGTGTCTCGAATAGCCCGTTGCCGCCGGGGCGCAGGGTTGCGGACGCCAGCCACGCGAGATAGAGCACTCCAGCGGCTGTCCCGGTCCAGCTCACCTTGACAGGGCTCTCAGGGGTGAGTGCTCGACCGGACGATCCCCCGCGGACTCGCCATGGAGCCACGGCCAAGGAATGCGGAGATCGAGGACGCCGGTCGCGCTGAGCAACACCGGGATGAGGAGAAGAGTGAGCCGCCCCGTCGGCGATCGCCCTCGCCTCTGAACGGCGCGGCTGCTCACTCGTTAACACACTCTAGGTCGATCTGCCTGCCGCAAGCGGGGGTGACGTCCCCTGGGGTGGTGTAGTTCTCGGTGCTGGGTGTCACGTCGAGGACGTGGTGAGCCATCGTGCGATGGTCAGTGAGAACCGACTAAAGCTACTCACAGAAAGACACAACGCACGATGGCTCTAGACCAGTCTGCCCTCCTCGAGCTCCTCGGGGAACTGAAACTCACCGACGTCACCGACCGGATCCGGACAGCGACCGAGACGCTCTATCAGGAGCTGATCGACGCGGAAGCGGCCGCGTTCATCGGCGCCGCCCCGTTCGAGCGCACCCCGGACCGGGTCACGCAACGCAACGGCACCCGCCCGCGGACGCTGACAACCACGGCCGGGGAACTGGAGCTGCGGATCCCGAAGCTGCGGCAAGGTTCGTTCTTCCCGTCGCTGCTGGAGCGGCGCCGACGGGTCGATCAGGCCCTGTTCGCGGTCGTGATGGAGGCCTACGTCCACGGCGTCTCGACACGCAAGGTCGACGATCTCGTCAAAGCGCTCGGCGCGGACACCGGGATCAGCAAGTCTGAAGTCTCCCGGATCTGCGCGAACCTGGACGAGGACGTCGCCGCGTTCCGGGACCGGCCCCTCGCCGACCAGGCCTACCCGTATGTGTTCCTCGACGCGACCTACTGCAAAGCCCGTGTCGGGCGCCGGGTCGTCTCCCAAGCCGTGGTCGTCGCCGTCGGGGTCGCGCAGGATGGGCGCCGTGAGGTGCTCGGGTTCGAGGTCGGGGAGACCGAGTCGCAACCGTTCTGGACGACTTTCCTCCGCTCGCTGAAAGCCCGTGGGCTCGGCGGGGTGAAGCTGGTGATCTCCGACGCGCACACCGGGCTGGTCGCCGCGATCCAGACCGTGTTCCAAGGCGCCAGCTGGCAGCGCTGCCGGGTTCATTTCATGCGGAATGTGCTCACCGCGGTCCCCAAGACCGCTGGCCCGATGGTCGCGTCGATCATCCGCACGATCTTCGCCCAGCCCGACACGGAGCACGTGTTCGCGCAGTTCCACGAAGTCGTGCGCATGCTGACCCGGTCGCATCCGAAAGTCGCCGGCATGCTCGAGGACGCGCAAGACGAGCTCCTCGCGTTCTGCCAGTTCCCGTTCCAGCACTGGCGTCAGATCTGGTCCACGAACCCCCTCGAACGGGTCAACAAGGAGATCAAACGCCGCACCGACGTCGTCGGAACCTTCCCGAACCCTGCCGCGCTGCTCCGCCTCGCCGGGCACGTTCTCATCGAGCAGCACGACGAATGGGACGGCGCCGACCGCCGCTACTTCAGCGAACACTCCATGGCCCTGCTCCTCACCGAACCCGAGGAGGTGGCCATCCCGGAACTGACCGCGGCATAATCAAAAACAGCTGACCCGCACGGTGTTGAGAAACTCCACCACACAGCGGGACGTCACCCAAGCGGGCATCTGAGTTGAGTCGGACCAACTGTAGGAAAATGCCATTTCGCGTGGAATCCTGGCCCTGAAACCGTTGCCAACTACCGTGGAATCGCGAGGGGTTCATGCCATCTCGAGCGGGAACCTACAATGCCGCTTTCCTCGAGGAGGATGCGACCGTGAGGATCCTCGCGGTCGGTACAGACGACTATGAGGTGTTCCCCTCGGCGCTGGCGCACGAGATCGCCCGAGGTCTCTGACGCGCTAGAGGAGCGCGGTGTCCACGCGGCAGCACTTCTGCTGCGCGTAGGGACGGTCACTCAACGGGATCCAGCCCTCTTCTCCTCGGCGGAGGAGGCGCGGGTGTCCGGGCTCGGTCTCAGCAGTCATGTGTGGGCCAGCGTTGGTCCAGCAGTTCTGTGCGCGCGTCTCGCACCACAGCGCGAGTCGCGCTTCGCGGGGGAGACATGCCCGGTGCGTCCACCAGGCGCGCTTCTCCCCGTAGGGGCCGAATTGGTGCCCTTCACTGTGGGCGATTGCGTCGTGGACAGCGCGGAACACGTCGTTGGCGAGCATCGGCGCGCGCTCTCCCGAGGGGAGGGTGACGGTCACGGTGCGTGCCATCGGGTGGTCCGGCGGTAGAGCGCCTTCGGTGTGCTGCGAGACCTCGGTGCGGAAGTAGAACAGATGCTTGTTCTGTCGCAGATCGTCGAGCATCGCGGCGGAGTCGGCATAGGGCTGCTCGGCCTCTCCGTGCCAGGGCTCGAAGGTGTAGCCGGCTTCCGTGAGCATGTCCCACTGCGCGCCGATGTGCTGGCGCAGGCTTCGGTAAGACCGGGCGACCTGTGGGTGGGTGGGTTCGTGCGCTGCGGCCGCGTAGGCTCGCGCTGCAGCGATGTCGTCGAGCTCGGTCAGCCGGGGGATGGGTTTGCGTTGCGGGAACCCGTGCGCGTCGGCGTATCGCTCTCTGAGCGATTGGATCTCCTTGATGGGCTGGTGGCGCTGGTAGCTGTCGGTGCCTGGCACGAACGCGACGTGCGCTCGAGCGAAGGTGGGCGACGTGCCGAGACGTGCGGCGATCGCGTTCACGGCGGATGCCGGCAGCGGGTACTCGGGCGGGTTCGGCGATCTCGAGCTTGCCGTCGTAGAGCCTGCCACCTGGTGCGCCGGCGGCGCGGAGGATGTCGAGAGTCTCCTGGACTTGCAGCTGCGAGCCGGTGTCGGCGGCGAAGCTGTAAACCCGGTCAGGTCCGTCCGGGTCGAAGTACCCGGCCATGATGCTGTCCTGCTCATACCGTCCTGCGAGCTCTCCCGCCCAGTCGGTGACCTGCTCGAAGCTGTCCGCACGGACGATGTAGGCGCCGGCTGGTTCAGATGCGCCTTCCCAGAGCCCGTCTGCGTGCTGCAGTTCCGAGATCTCGATGCCGTGGCGTTCCGCGGCGGCGCGGAGGGTGTCTTCGTACTCGATCCACTCGTCGGTGTCGTAGTAGCTGGGGCGGGAGCTCATTCGCATCAGCTCGCCAGAGACCGGCCGGAACGGGGTTGCCCCGATGAAGGCCTCGAGCTGCTTCTCGGCGTTCTGCTCACGCTTCTCCGCACGCCGACGCCGCTGCCCTGCGGCTGTCGACGACGGGCACCGTCGCCCTCCGTGGTCGATGTCGTCGCACATGGCCTCTCCCGTTCGTCTGCTGGGTATAGGCCGGTGTTGGGGGTGTTCGCGGACAGAAATCGGGCCCCGCCGGTGAGCGGGGCCCCGAGGAGTGCGGTCGAGGTCTGGGTCAGCCGTTGAGCTCCTCCCAGACCTGGTACGCGCGGTGGAACTCGGGGCTGTCATCGTTCCCCTCATTGATGAGCTGGTCGAGGTACTCGTCGAGCTCGGCCTGCGAGAGCTGGCGTGGATCCTTCATGACACGGACCCATCCGCTACCGGCGGGCAGCTGCATCGGGCGCGTGGCTGCTGGCCTTTCCAATTGCCGGTGTAGAACAGCGCGCACGGCCACTCATGCTCGCCGCGGCGCCGCGGCCTCGGGACGGCGACCGTGAGCTCACTGCCCAGGTTCAGCGCGTCCATGATGTCGTCGGCGATGAAACCTGCCTCTTCGTCAGGCTCGTCGGTGTGCTGCTGGATTATTCGCACGATCGTCGCGCGCACATCCAGAGTGACGGACGACGGCGCAGCCCCGGTCATCGGGTGTACTCGCTCGGTGAGGGGATCGGCAGGTCGGGGTCGCGCAGCTCGTACTGCCGGTCCTCCACGTAGGCGGCGTACTCGTCGGCGAACTCACGCGCCTCGGCCTCGTTGTGTCCGTCCTGGCGGGCGTGATCGAACGCCGCCCGCCACTGCTCCCCCACTGCGCGATCGCGCAGCGCCGCGCTGACACCATCCATCAGCTGACCGGCCCGCACGGACGCGAACCGCAGATCCCCTTCGGCGAGGGCGAACAGGATCTTCTCGATGCCTTCGATGGCGGGTGCGGGGATGGTCAGGGTGATGTCGTCGCCGGCGTCGTGCTGGCCGGTGCGGAGGCGCCAGAGTGCGTCGGAGAGGGTGAGTGCGCGTTGGCGCTGGATGGGGGTAAGGAGGGAGCTGTCGGTGCCGGTCGTGGTGGGGGCGGGGTTAGGCATGCTCGGCCTCCTCTGTGGGCGGATTCATGATGATGAACCCTGTGCCGGTGGGCGGCTGGTCCTGGCGCAGTCCGATGATCTCGGTGTCGTTCGCGTCGGTGTCGTTGAGGGTCTGCGTGAGCAGGTCGGCGTACTCGTCCGGGGTGAGTGCCTGGACGGCCGCGGCGTCGGTGACGTCGACGGGCTTGCCGTTGACGTGGAAGATGCGGGTCATGGTGCTCCCTGGTAGTGCGTCGGTGGTGTCCATCTTCGTCGCGGGTCAGTGGAGGTCGAGTTCGACGCTGTCGGCTTCGAGGTCGGGGATGGTCTGGTCAGGGTGGCTGAACGTGGCGGCGGGGGCGTGGACGGTGACGCGGTCCCCGCGGTGCGTTGTCAGTCGGAGCAGCTCGGCGAGGGCGCCGTTGGCGTGGACGTTGTAGGGGCCGGCGTCGGTGTCGACGCGGAACCCTACTCGTGCTCGGCGGTCGGGGAGGCGGCGGACGAGGGTGAGCGGGGTGCGGATGGTTCCTGTGATGGTGACCGCGGTGCCCGTGGGGGCGGCGGTCTGGGTGATGGTCATGGCGTTTCTCCTCAATCGAACAGTGAATGTGACATTCACTGACTATACGCCTGCATGCCCGGTGGGGGAACCCCCGTGCATGGTGTTGCTGCAGGCCCTTCTTGCTGGGTATAGGCCGATGTTGGGGGTGTTCGCGGACATCCGGGTTGTGGAGGTCGGTGCGGTCAGTCGTCGGGGCCGCTGTCGGGTTCGTCGCACGCGCCGCTGTTGATGGCGTCGACGCCGACTTTCGTGAGCACCCAGCCGGGTTCGACCCACGAGTAGCGTTCGATCAGTCCTCGCCTGCGGAGGGACTGGATGGTGCCGCCGGGGATCCCCAGGCCTGTCGTGTCGAGGTAGCTGGCGCCGCCGGAGAGTGATCGGCCATCGGCGATCATCCGCATGGTGACTCGTTGGGACCAGTTCAGCGGCCGGGCGTTCTGGCGGCGCTTGAGCTCGGTGGTGGCGCATCGCGTGGCGTCGGCCTCGGTGGTGTGATGGTGGGCGCAGCGCCACACTCGTTCGCCGGACTGGTGGGTGTCTTTGTCGGCGACGTCGTCGATGACGCCGCGCAGCGCGCCTCCTGGGCGTCCGGGAGTCCATGATGACCAGCTGGCGGTCAGCATGCGATCGCCGCGGTCAGCTCGGGGGTGAGGATGCCGGCTTGCTGGTCTGCACGCACGGCTGCGCCGCAGTCTTTGCAGGTCACGTCGGCGATCGTGGTGGCTGCCGATGACGTCTTGCGTCCGCAGTAGCCGCGTTGCCCTGTGGCGGTGGCAAGGCAGGTTCGGGCGGTGCTTTCCTGTGTCATTGGTGGGGCCTGTCCTCGCAGCTCGAGCAGAGGTCGGGGGTGCCGTCGTCGTTGACCCACCAGCAGCCGCCGAAGCATGCTCGCTCGTCGGTGCAGCCGCAGACGTGACAGGTGCGCACGAGCTCGAGGAGCACCTGGTCGATTCCGCCTTGGGCGCCGAGCTCCGCGCCGAGCGCGGTGACTCGTGAGATCACGTCCTCGGGTGCGGTGCTGGGCACTTGGATCGTGATGGTGGTGGTAGGTGTGGTGCGGTCGTTCATGGTGGCCTTCCTGATGTTGGTGTCAGGCGGAGCGGGCGAACTTCGTGGCTGCGGTAGTCGGCTGCAGGGCGAGCAGTCGTCGTGCTTTCTCTGCTTCGATCTCGCGGGGCAGCTCTCCTTTGCGGGTGCCTGAGCGGCCGTAGAGGAGGATCTTCACGCCGGTCTTGGACACCTGTGCCTGGTCGGCGATCTCGAGGACGGTCATGCCGGATGCCATGAGCTGGCGGACGTGCTGTCGGATCGGCTCGGCGGGCACGCGCGGGGCCTGCGGGGCGATGCCGGCCTCCCGGCGTCGGCGCCGTTCCTCAGCCAGTGACGCATCGGCGCACGAGATCTCCGCGGGGCAGTGGTCGCGGTCCTTGCAGCCGAGCTGGTAGCCGTAGGCGGTCCCGTGGTGCTCGAGCGGGATGCTCTGCGCCTTCCGGTTCGCCATCCACTGCCGGTGATACTCGCGGCCGGCTTCGATGCACTCGGGGCGGTCGCAGCCGCGCGCTCGGCATGCGTTGGTGCCGTGCGGCTGCAGCTGCCTCGGCTGCGAGGTTCGGGCAGCACGCGCGGTCCGAAGTCGCGGTGTGCGTGGCCTGGCCGGTGGGGAAGGGCGATCGTGGTCTGCGAGGGCGTCGACGGCGGACTGGTGCCGCAGGGTTGCCTCCTGCAGCGCTCTCTCGATCACCCCTCCGACGGAGAGGCCGGTGCCGGCGGCGATGGTGGCCGTCTTGAGGGTCTCGGCCGCGGCGCGCAGCTGGCCGCGCAGCTCTCGGTGGTCTTTGCGCCACTGCTCGAGCTCGTCGACGTGACGATCGAGGTCCGCTTCGTAGCCGTCGAGTGCCTCTGAGAACGCGCTGGCGAGCTCTGCGGGGAGCTTCTCGGCGTCGCTGCGTGCCTTGTCGAGCCACTGGTAGCCGGGATGGGTGCGCGGCCGCGGCGTCGACGGGCGAGGCCGTGCGGTCGGCGCCGGCGCCGGCGCCTCCTTCGGCATGCGCGGGGGTTTGGGTGTGTTGGCGCGCGCCGGCTTCGGTTTGGGGGTCGGCTTGGGTCGACGGGGGCGTGTGGCTTCGACGGCGGCACGGCGCTCTTCTCGAGCGGCGATCTTGTCCCGTTGCCGCGACTCGGCACGCGCGGCCTCGTCGCGCTCGAGGATCTCGGCGAGCGGTGTGCCGGCGTCGATGAGCTTCGCGAAGGAGTAGTCGCCCACGTAGCGGGTGTGGACGGTGCGGCAGGGGATCAGCGCGGGGCACGCGGCAGTGCGGCATCCGTGGCGGTACCCGTCCGGGGTACCGTGCGGGAAGCGGTCGTCGAGGAGATCGAGGGTGGACATGACGGTCGACCTCAGTAGCGGAGGAGCTTCGCGGTGACCAGGGTCAACAGTGCTGCCCGCTGCGGGGCGTTGAGCCGTGAGAAGTGCGCACCAACGGTGTCTAGCGCCGTGGTGAACTCCTCGGGCAGACCGTCGAGATCCCGCTTGATGCGCCGCTCATTCGCATCCCGCTGCGCCTCCGCTTGATCGGCCACGCGCCACTCGTCGGTGGCGGCTGTGTCGGCGTATCTGCCGGTGATCCGTGGCGTGTACTGTCCGCCCGTGTAGAGCACGGTCGGCTCGCCGGCGGGGCGGGTGATCGTGATGATCGCGCCCACCGGAGCCGACGTGTACGGCTTGTACGAGCCGAGCTCCTTGCTGGTGAGCTCACCGTCGTCGAGCGTCCGATACCAGTGCGCGAGCTTTCCATTACTCGCGGCCTTGCGGCCGACGTAGACGACTTCCTCGGTGACGGTCGCTGCCTCTTCGCTCATTGGGGAGCACTCCTCGGATCAGTAAGAAAGTAGTGAATGTGACATTCACTGATACTAGAGAGGTTGCAGGGTCTTCGCAACCGTCGTCGTCGTCACGTCGACGGGCCGCTCTCGACGCTCGTTGACGGGAATCATCCGCACGGGCTCGTCGCGGGGAGCTTCGATCTCGAAGCCGCACGCGCCGCAGCTGTGCAGCCCGATCCCGTCGACGTCGTCGGAGGGGATGTACATGGTGGTCGGCTCTTCGCACATAAGGCAGCGCATGGTGATCTCCGTTCGCGTGGTCAGGCGCTTGTTGCCGGGGTGATCGGTTGGACGGTGGCGGAGTAGCCGCGGTGGGAACCCCAGGCGGCGGCGATGCGGTCGGCGACGTCGCGGTCCTCTCCGAGGTACGGGCGGTATCGCTTGCCGCGGGGGTCTGTGATGACGACCTGGACGACGCCGGATGGCTCGCGCACGGTGACTCTGGCTGCGGGGATCGGATACGCCTGGACGTGGCCGGCGATGATGAAGATCGGGTACAGGTCGCGTGCGAGCTCGGGGGTGCGGAACACGTCGTGAACCCATGCCGTGATGGCGAGCGCGCCGGCGGGGCTGAATCCGATGAGTCGTGCGGGGAGCTGCTCGAGCCCGGCGCGCACGAAGTAGTGCTCGTCGACGAGGATCGGCGTCGGTGGGAGCAGAGACTTCTCGTCGTGGGCGGGGTAGATGGTCAGGCTGGTGCGTCGGAAGCGGAGACGGTGGCGGTGAACGCGACGACGTCGCCGCGGGCGGCGGTGGAGATCTCGGAGGGCTTGGTGCCCCATACGCGCCAGCCCTCGCCCTGGACGAGGATCTTGACGGTGATTCCCCACTGAGTGTCGGTGGTCTTGGTCGCGAGGATCTCGCCCTGGATGAGGGTGCGCCCGGTGGGGACCGGGCGGCGCGCGGCCAGCTCGAGCTCGTACTGCTCGAGCAGCTCGTGGGCGGTGCGGACCTCGTCGTCGTCGAGGGTGCCGGTGTAGTCCTCGAGGGAGTCGAGGATGTAGCCGATCTTCTCGCGCAGCGGGTTTCCGTCTCGCATGCTCAGGTGTGCCTCGGTGAGCTGGTCGCGGAGGCCGGGGTGCTCGGCCTCGAAGGCGGCGCGGCGGGCGGTGATCGCCCGTGTTGTGTCGACGTGCTCGGCGTGTGCCTTCGCGTGGGCTCGTGCGGTGGCGCGGGCGCTGCTGACGAGGCGGCTGCGGGTGCCGGTGCCGCGGCAGTCGAAGCAGATCGGGCGCCCCTGGCCATCGGTGAAATGTGTCGGCGCGGTGTACAGGCCGGTGCCGATGCACTTGCCGCAGGTGTCGGTGATCCGCTCGGAGCCCTTGCGGCCGGGGAAGGGGTCGACGTAGAAGTCGTGCCAATCGGCCGGTGCGGTGGTGTCGATGCTGTCCATGGGATCCTCCGGTTCGTCTGTGGGTATAGGCCGCGGATCGTTCTCTTCGCGGACATGAAGGGGAAGGGGCGGGGGCGGCTGTGTCACGGAGCCGCCCCCGCGGCGGCGACCTGGTTGGGAGGACGGCGGGTCGCCGGGAGGGACATGGCGGCGAGCGCGGCGAGCGCTCGTCAGGCTGCGGTGTGGCGCCTGTCCCTGGGAGGGGAACGGCGTTGCGCGGTTCCCCTGGTTGTGGGTCTGTGGGTTCTCCCTCTACTCAGTTAGTAGTGAATGTGACATTTACTAGGGTAGGTGTTTCCTGCCCGGAGGTCAAGTGGCGATCTGGCCTGCATCTGCTGGATCAGCTCGCGGGTGCGCGGTCCTCGTCGGCGGGGCCGAGCCCTTCCCAAAGGTCGGGGCGGTTCTCGTGGATCCAGGCGCAGATGGTGGCCCAGTCCGCGACGCCGGACGGGTGCTGGTTGATGGTTGCCATGGTGTCCTCCCGGATCGTCGGCTAGTGAATGTGACATTCACAGCTTAGGGAGGGGGTCGGACATCGCTGGGGGACATCGCGAGTGCGTCACTGAGGGCGGCGGAGTTGCCGCCGCCCTCAGCTCGGTCTATTGCATCTGTCTGGCGATGCCGGCTGCGGCGCTGACGACTCGACGGGGGATGCCGAAGATTTCGGGAGGGCCGGACGCGACGCCGTTGCTCCACACCTTTCCGACGCGCCATCCGATGGGGAACCGGAGGGTGGTCGTGGTGTAGGTGGCCCCGGATTCGAGGGGGCCGGCGATCACACCGAGGGGGCTGACCTCGACGTACCACCGGCCAACGGTCTTGGAGCCGCCTTCGTGGCCGTTCATGCGCCGGCGTTCTCGAGCGGCTGCGCGACGTGTGCCGGCAGGGCGCGTAGCGCGGCGCGGGTCACCCACTCGTCGGCGGTCTCGTCGAACTGGCCGAGCTCGATGATCGGCCCCTGGTCGTCGTGGTGGATGAACAGCGACCCGTACTCGCGGCCGTCGACGTACAGGTAGATGTTCCCGGCGTAGGCGCCGATCTCGCCGTTGTCGAACAGCCCGTCGCGGGCGTCGGGTTCACCCAGGTCGATCTCTTCCTGGCGGTGCCCGAAGTTGAGGGTGAGCTTCATGGTGTCCTCCGTAGTAGGTGGTGAATGTGACATTCATAGGCTACGGTGGGGGTCCGACATTGCGCCGGCGAGCGAGCGATGCACTCTGTGTCCGCGAAGCAGCCGGGATGCGGCCTATACCCCTCAGACGGGCACAAGCCCGCGACGAGAGGAGGAGCGATGCCGAGTCGCGAAGAGGTAGACGACGTCCTGCAGCGCGTGGGGCTGGCGGCGATCTCGTACTACCCAGAGATTCACATCGACGAGCCGGACTACACCGTCGACACCGACGTTGATTGGTGCCTCGAGCCGGTGACCGACCTGACCGATGAGCAACGCGCCCCGCTGCGAGAGGCGGTCGGCCTGGCGATCACCAACCCGACAGCTCACCGGTACGCCCTGTTCCAGACGTTGCTCGAGCTGGCGCCAGCGGAGTCGTAATGTCCGCCGGCGTCGACGACTCGTCGGCGCGACCGGTTGGCGGACCAACCGACCCTCACGCGGCATGGCTGCGAGCGGGTCAGGCACGCCAGCAGGCGAAGCGCGCCGAGCAGGAGCAGTCGGCTGCGGCGAGCGCTGCGGCCGATCCGAAGCGGGACTACGCGAAGCGGTATCGCGAGGAGCATCGCGAGGAGATCCGCGCGTACCGGGCGAAGTATCACGCGGAGAACCGTGACGAAGTGAACCGGAAGAACCGGGAGTACATGCGGGAGCGGTCGCGGAAGATGCGAGCGCAGAAGGAGCGGCGCGAGAAGGACCGCGAGCGGGTGCGGCGGTGGACCGAGGCTAACCGTGAGCGCAAGCGCGAGACGATCAGGCGGTGGCACGCGGAGCACCCAGAGAAGACGGCGGAGTACTCGCGGCGCTACTACGAGCGCAACCGTGACGCGGTGCTGGCCAGGGCGAGACAGCGTCGAGATCAGAGCCCGGAGAAGGTGAAGGCGTCGTCGCGGGACTGGCAGCAGCGCAACCGGGAACACCTGACCGAGTGGCAGCGGCAGTATCGGGCTGAGAACCCGGATGTGTATGAGCGGGCGCTGCAGTCCAACCGTGAGTCGAAGCGGCTGGCTCGCCGCCTCAAGTCGTTGGGGTTGCCGGCAAAGCGCGTGCGTCGGTCCCCGGCAGCAGAGCGGCGAGCGCATGAGGCGGAGTCGCGGGAGTTCTTCGAGCGGGACCGGGCGGTGAGCGCGCGGAAGCGGGTCATGGCGGAGTACACACCGCTGGATCAGGCGGCGCTCGAGGCGTGGCGGGCGAGGTCGCCATTGGCGCGTCGACGGGATGCGCAGCTGTCGCGGTTCCGGCGGCAGCTGCGCACGGGCGCGGGCAGGATATCGGAGATCCGTGAAGAGGTTCGGATGGATGCCGTTGCACGGCGACTGCGGGGAGACAGCCTCGACGCGCCCGCGGAGCTGCGTCAGCGGGTCTTCGACGCCGCGGGAGGCCAGGAGTACCTCGCGGCGGGTGGCGATCGCCATACGGCGGCGCTGATGCTCGAGGAGTCCCTAGATGGGCTGGTCAAGCCTGTCGCGCTCCCGGATGGGCGGGGGATGGTGTGGGTGCCGGAGCACACGCGCGCAGGACGGGAGATCGCCGGTCACTGGCGCCGGCGCCCCGGCGCGTGAGCAGCTGCGCGGTGAGGACTGCGGGGCGTCCCTGTGTGGGGCGCCCCGCACTCGCTCAGCTGGCTGCGGCGAGCGCGTAGCTGCGTGCCCGCCAGCGGGGGATGCGCACGCGCACGCCGTGGTGGTCGATCACGCGGAGCACGTCGCGCCCTTCGACCTCGAAGACGGTCTCCGTGGTGGTCTGCAGCCCTCCTCCGAAGGTGAACGGCTCTGCGAAGCGGATGTGGTCGCCGCGGCGGACGCGGGGCTTGGCTTCCTCGAGCTCGAGGTTCGCCCAGCAGGCGGCGCGCCACTGGTTGGCGTACTCGTGGTCGGTCGGGGTGAGGGCCTCGAGCACCCGGCGGGGTGCGTGGACTGCGCCGGGGCCGACCGTCTCGTCCATGTCCTTGTACGTGAAGTTGTAGTAGCTGGACGGGGCGACGGAGTAGAGCACGACGAACGCGAAGACCTCCCCGGCGTGGGGGTGGCCGTCGTTGTAGCGCACCGCGGCGTAGAACTCGTAGGGCCAGTCGTAGCTCCCGCCGATGTAGTCGGGGTCGCGGCGGGTGCCGCTGGCGATGATCGTGGCGTTGGTGAAGTAGTCCGCGAAGTAGTCGCTGACGCTGACGCCGGCCGTCTTGTGAGTGGATGTGGCACCCATGGTGTCCTCCTCGGTTGCTAGTGAATGTGACATTCACAGGCTAAGGGAGGCCTCCGACATCGCCGACGTGACAGCAACAACGACGGCGGCGGGATGGCGAGCGCGAGCGCGGGGCCGAGCTCGGGGGAGAGCGAAGGGGCTACCAGGCCTCGGGGTCAAGAAGTTCGTCAGCGACATCGACGAAGTAGTCGTCGTCTTCACTCCATGCGTAGAGGCCCTCGAAGACCACGCCGATTGCAAACGTCATCACGACGAGTCCGCCCCAACGGCCGATGAACTCCGAGTAGGAGTCGAAAGCTCTGTGCTCTCTGGCTCGCTCGAAGATCTCGTACATGATCTTGCTTGACTCCTCGTCCCAGCGTTCGGTGAAGGATGGGCGCGCGATTGCCCCGGTGAGAACCTCGTCCTCGAACCAGGAATCCAGGAGGCTGAGCGTCGTCCCGATGATCTGCGCGGGGGTTGGTTCTTCGTCGGGGGTCATCCCGGTGAGGAAGTCGGAGAAGTCTTCGTAGTCGGCCTCCCACAAGTACTCTGCAGCGAGCCGTATCGCGCGGAACGCCTCTTTTCGAGCCTCACCTGTAGGCACCGCCATGATGAAGTTGTGACGTTGGATCGCCACCTGTAGGCCATCGTTGATCTCGTCGATTGTGTAGGCCTTGCCGCTGTCGAGGTCGATGTCACTTTCGAGAAGCAGCGGCTTGAGCTGCTTGAAGAGTTCAGCTGCCAGCCCTGTCTCTACACGCCGCCCGAAACTGTCGCGGCCGCTGCTGTCTACGTTGGGCATGAACGAGTCTCCTCATCAGGCGTCTGTAGCTCAGACCATAGCCGAGGGGTCTGTTGCCCGGAGCCGGGACATCGCCTGTGGTGCCGTGAGACGATGCGTCGATGAAGACGACCCATCGCGACGGCGAGGCGGGTGGGCTGCGGATGCCGGCCGTGTGGGATCGGGCCTCGCTCGAGGCGGTCGGGTTCGTGGGGTTCGTTCGATTCGCGGATCTTGCGGCCGCGAGGGTGCCGACTGAGGCGGGGATCTACGTGGTGCTGCGTCCGGCGGCGACGTCGCCGGAGCTGCTCGAGCTGACGCGAGCGCGGGCGGGATCCGCCTACCCTTTGGATGACCTCGCGGCTCGGTGGGTGTCGGGGACGCCGGTGCTGTACATCGGCAAGGCAGAGGCGAAAGTGGGCGGGCTGCGCAAGCGGCTGGGGCAGTTCGCGCGGAAGGGTGCCAGCCACCAGGGCGGGCGTTCGATCTGGCAGCTGGCCGATCAAGACGAGCTGCTCGTTGCGTGGGTGACGACGCCGGAGGAGTCCGCGGAGGACGTGGAGGTTCGCTACCGCGCCGCGTTCGCTGACGTGTTCGGTCGCTGGCCGTTCGCGAACCGGAAGCGATGAGGGCAGGCGGTTGATGAGAGGGGTTTCGCCGGGGATCTAGGTTGCTACCGCGGGCCTGTGTACGCTCTCGGCCATGAGGGCAGACAGGTTTGAGGACGTGGAACTTGGCGCGTTTGAGCGCTCTATGACGAGCGACCCTTCGAGGGGCGCAGCTATCCCGGCCCATACTTCGAGACCGAGATCGCGTCGGGCATGAAGCGCGGGTTAGCGGTGTCCGTGAGGGGCCTACGGTCGATGACGCGCGGGCGCTCATGGATCAGGTGAGGGCCATTATCGCCCGCCCGCTGCCCACCCACGAGATGTACTCTGCGCTGCTCGAGACATTCCCCAAGGCGTTCCCCTGGAATACCCCAAGACAGATGAGCTATGCCGTCACGCCGAGTGCCATTTGCGTCGGAAGGGAGGGAGACTACTCAGTCCACTTCGACGTCGACTCGGAAGACGACACTCAAGTCGACTATTGGCCTGTCGTGTGGCTTGACCGTGACCGGCAACATTCTGAGCGCTCACAGCCGATGGCGGACGTGGCGAATATCCCGGAGGTCGGGACTACACCCTCCCGGAGGCGACCGAGGCGTTGGTGCGATCCTGGCCGTCGAAGAACATTTGGGCAGAGGACATCGCGACCGTCTGGACAAACTGGACGGGCTGGGCTGAGCCCCGCGTTCGTCGACGGGGCCCAGCGCGGCGGTGTCAGCCTCGTGCGGCTGCCAGCTCAGCGTCGATCCGGCGCCGCTCGCCGCCGGGGTGAGTGCTGCCAGCAGCACGACGCGGCGATCCCATGCGACCTCACCCGTGAGCGAGTCGACCCAGTCGGTGACGTCGGCGCGCTGCGCCTCGGTCAGCTGGTCGACGGCCAGGCCGGGCAGGATCGTATCGGGCAGGGTGAGGGTCTTGCGCAGGTACCTCGAAGTCAACCTCGTGCGCAGGCGCGCTCCGACTCGATGAACGGTCGATCTGCGCGTTGTCGGGGTGCCACTGGCATCCGCCGATGCAGGCCTCCTCGGGGTCGACGGACTGAAACCAGACGGCGTGTACGGTGCGGTTGGTGGTCATGGCATCCTCCCGGATTGCTAGTGAATGTGACATTCATAGGCTACGGGGGGCCTCCGACATTGGCAGCGGCGAGCGCCGCGAGGGGCGGGGCGGGCGGTGTGCCCGCCCCGCCGGGTTGGGTTACTCGCGCTCCCCAGTCGGTGACTTCCGCGTCGATCGAGTCGGCGACGTAGTTGTCGGATCGGAGCGACTCGATCACGTCTTCGACGGTGTACGCCTCGATCGCGAGGTCTTCCGCTTCGTCCGACGTGCGGGCGGTGACCGAGACGGTAACGCGCTGGGTCAGTGTGACGGAGAGGGTCACCCGGAAGTCGCGCTCGCGCGGGGTGCCGCCGATCGCTTCCACGAGCCGGTCGTACTCGGAGCAGAAGCCCTCATCGGTGGCGATCTGCTCACCCTTCTCCCAGATCGCCGCGAGCCGGTCGTCGGCGGCGTCGGTGATCGGCAGTCGCAGCCTGTCGATCTCGCGCTGCTGCCGTTCGACGGTCAGCGCGAGATCCGCGGCCTGCGCCTGGGCGGCGACGAGATCGGCCTGCGTGCGGGGCCATCTCCCCGACGTAGGCGCCGCGCCGCTCGGTGACCGGGGCGGGCATGTCGAGCTGGCCCTGAGCGAACTCGATGTTGGTGGTGGTTTGCCATGGTGTCCTCCTTGGAAAGTAGGCGGTGAATGTGACATTCACAGGCTACGGGGGGCCTCCGACATTGCTGCGGCGAGCGCGGCAGTGCCCCGCCGGTAGATCCCGGCGGGGCACTGGGGGAGGTTCAGCTGGCGGGTGGTGTGAGTGCCGCGAGGAGTGCTCTGAGGGCGTCCACAGCCCCGTCACGGGCCTCGAAGACGGCATCCATGGTATCGCCTCTGTGGAGCGCTCGCCTCCTCGATCGCCGCCTGTGCGGCGCCGGTCAGCTCGCGCAGGCGGGCGGTGTCTGCGGCGAGCGCGAGGGGTGCTCCGTGCTCGGTGATGTGCAGCGTCCATCCGTCGCCGGTCGGGGTCGCCCACACGGTGGCGATCGCCTGTCCTTCGGCGTTGTCGAAGTCGACCTTGCCGAAGTCGTCGCCGTGGTGGGCGAGGATGCGTGCTCGGTCGTCGACGACGGCATCGAGTACAGGTGGGAGTTGCTCGGCGTCCAGGTCGCCGGTTCGGCGCGCTGGCCGGTGTCGTAGGGAGTGAGTGCGGTGGTCATGGCTGGTCCTTTCGTCAGAGGGTCGGGGGCGGGCGCGGTGCCCGCCCCCGGTGGTGTCAGCGGGTGAGCAGCCCGGCGATGATCCTGTCGACGGACTCGGCCGAGACCGTCACGGCGCAGGGATGCAGACCTCTGTTCGGGTGTGGCGGATGTCCTCGTGGTCCAAGATCGTGACGACGTAGTTGCGGGCGTCCTGGACGCCGCACTCGGCGCAGAGTATCCGACCGGCGGGGCGTCGGTCTCCGGTGTCGTCGTCGATGCCCTGGCGGGCCAGTTCGACGGCCTGGCCGACCCAGTAGGCGACGGCCTGGTCGTCGACGACGAACGCGCCGTCGTCGATTGCCTCGATGAGCGAGCCGCCGTGGTTGCTGGTCATCCGCTCGAGGATCGTCCGCGAGATCTCGTCGACGGTGAGTGGTGTGGGTGCCATGGTGTCCTCCTTGGAACGTAGGCGGTGAATGTGACATTCACAGGCTACGGGAGGCCTCCGACATTGCTGCGGCGAGCGCGGCAGCGCCCCGCCGGTAGATCCCGGCGGGGCGCTGGTGGGGGTCAGTCTTCGCCGGGAGGGCGATGATGATGCACGCCTGCCGGGAGAGTTGTACCCCCCTCGATGCTCACGCGGAGTCGCTGGCGGCTGGCGGTGGTGGCGGTGCTCGGGTTGCCGGAGCGGGTGGCGTTCGGCACGCGCAGCACGTAGGTCTCGCGCGGGACGAGATCGCCGGCGACCTGGCGGGCGGTGGGGCGGATGACGTTGAGCACGTCCCAGAATCGGGCGTCCTCGCTCTGCCAGTCGCCCTCGCGGGTCCACTGCACCGCGGCCTCGTAGGCGGCGCGGGTGAGCAGTACCGTGAGCCGGTATCCGGCCTCGAGGGCGGTGGCGGGTTGAAGTGCAGCAGCAGCCGTCTGCGACGGCCTCCTCTGCGGTGTAGACGGCGATGATTTCTGCGCCCTTGAACGGGTTTTCGCTCTGCTCGGTCATGGTGTCCTCCCGGATCGCTTGCTAGTGAATGTGACGCTTACACTCTAAGTGAGGGGTCAGACATTGGGCCCGGCGGGTGAGCGCAGGACGATGGGGAGACGGCGGCGTGCATGACTGAGACGTGGATCTACGAGCGCACGGCGGACAACTCTCTGCGCGCTTCGTGCTGGGGACGGTGGGCGTAAACCCTCTCGTGTGCGTCGGTGTGAACCCCAGCACCGCGGCGCCGGGAGACCCGGAATCGCACCGTCAGCAAGGTCATGGGTTCGCGGCCCGAAACGGGTTCGACAGCTGGGTGATGCTGAACCTCTACCCGCAGAGATCCATCGACCCCAAGGGCATGCACCTGGTGCACGACCCCCAGCTGCAAGCCGATAACGAGCGACACATCGCCGATCTCATCGGCGGGACGCCAGCTCACGATCGTCGGCCGCGTGGGGCGAGCTGATCCGATCCCGCCCTTACCTCCCGCAGATGCGTGAGGGCATCGCCTCGGTGACGGATGCCTCCGGCTGTGACTGGGTGTCGATCGGCGATCTGCTCAAGAGCGGGCACCCCCCGCATCCGTCACGCGCCCGCCTACGCCTGGCCGTTGCAGAGCTTCGACGTGGCGAGCTATCTGGCCTAGACGTGACGGTGCCCCGCCGATTGATCCCGGCGGGGCACCGTGCGGCTATTCCTCGTCCTCCGACCATTCCAGGCGGGGGTCGAAGTGGAACCGCTCGCGGGCCCTCGTTGTGGGCGAGGTCGTCGCTGCGGGCCACGTACTCGTCCTCGGTGTGCCGGGAGCCCGTGGCCGTTCGCCCAGGGGAGCGGGTCGCGGTCACCGTCGCTCTCGGCCAGCCAGGT
>NZ_JBFLUM010000092.1:0-13055 GCF_050470785.1 Microbacterium sp. NRRL B-14842
GGACGAGGACGTCGCCGCGTTCCGGGACCGGCCCCTCGCCGACCAGGCCTACCCGTATGTGTTCCTCGACGCGACCTACTGCAAAGCCCGTGTCGGGCGCCGGGTCGTCTCCCAAGCCGTGGTCGTCGCCGTCGGGGTCGCGCAGGATGGGCGCCGTGAGGTGCTCGGGTTCGAGGTCGGGGAGACCGAGTCGCAACCGTTCTGGACGACTTTCCTCCGCTCGCTGAAAGCCCGTGGGCTCGGCGGGGTGAAGCTGGTGATCTCCGACGCGCACACCGGGCTGGTCGCCGCGATCCAGACCGTGTTCCAAGGCGCCAGCTGGCAGCGCTGCCGGGTTCATTTCATGCGGAATGTGCTCACCGCGGTCCCCAAGACCGCTGGCCCGATGGTCGCGTCGATCATCCGCACGATCTTCGCCCAGCCCGACACGGAGCACGTGTTCGCGCAGTTCCACGAAGTCGTGCGCATGCTGACCCGGTCGCATCCGAAAGTCGCCGGCATGCTCGAGGACGCGCAAGACGAGCTCCTCGCGTTCTGCCAGTTCCCGTTCCAGCACTGGCGTCAGATCTGGTCCACGAACCCCCTCGAACGGGTCAACAAGGAGATCAAACGCCGCACCGACGTCGTCGGAACCTTCCCGAACCCTGCCGCGCTGCTCCGCCTCGCCGGGCACGTTCTCATCGAGCAGCACGACGAATGGGACGGCGCCGACCGCCGCTACTTCAGCGAACACTCCATGGCCCTGCTCCTCACCGAACCCGAGGAGGTGGCCATCCCGGAACTGACCGCGGCATAATCAAAAACAGCTGACCCGCACGGTGTTGAGAAACTCCACCACACAGCGGGACGTCACCCAAGCGGGCATCTGAGTTGAGTCGGACCAACTGTAGGAAAATGCCATTTCGCGTGGAATCCTGGCCCTGAAACCGTTGCCAACTACCGTGGAATCGCGAGGGGTTCATGCCATCTCGAGCGGGAACCTACAATGCCGCTTTCCTCGAGGAGGATGCGACCGTGAGGATCCTCGCGGTCGGTACAGACGACTATGAGGTGTTCCCCTCGGCGCTGGCGCACGAGATCGCCCGAGGTCTCTGACGCGCTAGAGGAGCGCGGTGTCCACGCGGCAGCACTTCTGCTGCGCGTAGGGACGGTCACTCAACGGGATCCAGCCCTCTTCTCCTCGGCGGAGGAGGCGCGGGTGTCCGGGCTCGGTCTCAGCAGTCATGTGTGGGCCAGCGTTGGTCCAGCAGTTCTGTGCGCGCGTCTCGCACCACAGCGCGAGTCGCGCTTCGCGGGGGAGACATGCCCGGTGCGTCCACCAGGCGCGCTTCTCCCCGTAGGGGCCGAATTGGTGCCCTTCACTGTGGGCGATTGCGTCGTGGACAGCGCGGAACACGTCGTTGGCGAGCATCGGCGCGCGCTCTCCCGAGGGGAGGGTGACGGTCACGGTGCGTGCCATCGGGTGGTCCGGCGGTAGAGCGCCTTCGGTGTGCTGCGAGACCTCGGTGCGGAAGTAGAACAGATGCTTGTTCTGTCGCAGATCGTCGAGCATCGCGGCGGAGTCGGCATAGGGCTGCTCGGCCTCTCCGTGCCAGGGCTCGAAGGTGTAGCCGGCTTCCGTGAGCATGTCCCACTGCGCGCCGATGTGCTGGCGCAGGCTTCGGTAAGACCGGGCGACCTGTGGGTGGGTGGGTTCGTGCGCTGCGGCCGCGTAGGCTCGCGCTGCAGCGATGTCGTCGAGCTCGGTCAGCCGGGGGATGGGTTTGCGTTGCGGGAACCCGTGCGCGTCGGCGTATCGCTCTCTGAGCGATTGGATCTCCTTGATGGGCTGGTGGCGCTGGTAGCTGTCGGTGCCTGGCACGAACGCGACGTGCGCTCGAGCGAAGGTGGGCGACGTGCCGAGACGTGCGGCGATCGCGTTCACGGCGGATGCCGGCAGCGGGTACTCGGCGGGTTCGGCGATCTCGAGCTTGCCGTCGTAGAGCCTGCCACCTGGTGCGCCGGCGGCGCGGAGGATGTCGAGAGTCTCCTGGACTTGCAGCTGCGAGCCGGTGTCGGCGGCGAAGCTGTAAACCCGGTCAGGTCCGTCCGGGTCGAAGTACCCGGCCATGATGCTGTCCTGCTCATACCGTCCTGCGAGCTCTCCCGCCCAGTCGGTGACCTGCTCGAAGCTGTCCGCACGGACGATGTAGGCGCCGGCTGGTTCAGATGCGCCTTCCCAGAGCCCGTCTGCGTGCTGCAGTTCCGAGATCTCGATGCCGTGGCGTTCCGCGGCGGCGCGGAGGGTGTCTTCGTACTCGATCCACTCGTCGGTGTCGTAGTAGCTGGGGCGGGAGCTCATTCGCATCAGCTCGCCAGAGACCGGCCGGAACGGGGTTGCCCCGATGAAGGCCTCGAGCTGCTTCTCGGCGTTCTGCTCACGCTTCTCCGCACGCCGACGCCGCTGCCCTGCGGCTGTCGACGACGGGCACCGTCGCCCTCCGTGGTCGATGTCGTCGCACATGGCCTCTCCCGTTCGTCTGCTGGGTATAGGCCGGTGTTGGGGGTGTTCGCGGACAGAAATCGGGCCCCGCCGGTGAGCGGGGCCCCGAGGAGTGCGGTCGAGGTCTGGGTCAGCCGTTGAGCTCCTCCCAGACCTGGTACGCGCGGTGGAACTCGGGGCTGTCATCGTTCCCCTCATTGATGAGCTGGTCGAGGTACTCGTCGAGCTCGGCCTGCGAGAGCTGGCGTGGATCCTTCATGACACGGACCCATCCGCTACCGGCGGGCAGCTGCATCGGGCGCGTGGCTGCTGGCCTTTCCAATTGCCGGTGTAGAACAGCGCGCACGGCCACTCATGCTCGCCGCGGCGCCGCGGCCTCGGGACGGCGACCGTGAGCTCACTGCCCAGGTTCAGCGCGTCCATGATGTCGTCGGCGATGAAACCTGCCTCTTCGTCAGGCTCGTCGGTGTGCTGCTGGATTATTCGCACGATCGTCGCGCGCACATCCAGAGTGACGGACGACGGCGCAGCCCCGGTCATCGGGTGTACTCGCTCGGTGAGGGGATCGGCAGGTCGGGGTCGCGCAGCTCGTACTGCCGGTCCTCCACGTAGGCGGCGTACTCGTCGGCGAACTCACGCGCCTCGGCCTCGTTGTGTCCGTCCTGGCGGGCGTGATCGAACGCCGCCCGCCACTGCTCCCCCACTGCGCGATCGCGCAGCGCCGCGCTGACACCATCCATCAGCTGACCGGCCCGCACGGACGCGAACCGCAGATCCCCTTCGGCGAGGGCGAACAGGATCTTCTCGATGCCTTCGATGGCGGGTGCGGGGATGGTCAGGGTGATGTCGTCGCCGGCGTCGTGCTGGCCGGTGCGGAGGCGCCAGAGTGCGTCGGAGAGGGTGAGTGCGCGTTGGCGCTGGATGGGGGTAAGGAGGGAGCTGTCGGTGCCGGTCGTGGTGGGGGCGGGGTTAGGCATGCTCGGCCTCCTCTGTGGGCGGATTCATGATGATGAACCCTGTGCCGGTGGGCGGCTGGTCCTGGCGCAGTCCGATGATCTCGGTGTCGTTCGCGTCGGTGTCGTTGAGGGTCTGCGTGAGCAGGTCGGCGTACTCGTCCGGGGTGAGTGCCTGGACGGCCGCGGCGTCGGTGACGTCGACGGGCTTGCCGTTGACGTGGAAGATGCGGGTCATGGTGCTCCCTGGTAGTGCGTCGGTGGTGTCCATCTTCGTCGCGGGTCAGTGGAGGTCGAGTTCGACGCTGTCGGCTTCGAGGTCGGGGATGGTCTGGTCAGGGTGGCTGAACGTGGCGGCGGGGGCGTGGACGGTGACGCGGTCCCCGCGGTGCGTTGTCAGTCGGAGCAGCTCGGCGAGGGCGCCGTTGGCGTGGACGTTGTAGGGGCCGGCGTCGGTGTCGACGCGGAACCCTACTCGTGCTCGGCGGTCGGGGAGGCGGCGGACGAGGGTGAGCGGGGTGCGGATGGTTCCTGTGATGGTGACCGCGGTGCCCGTGGGGGCGGCGGTCTGGGTGATGGTCATGGCGTTTCTCCTCAATCGAACAGTGAATGTGACATTCACTGACTATACGCCTGCATGCCCGGTGGGGGAACCCCCGTGCATGGTGTTGCTGCAGGCCCTTCTTGCTGGGTATAGGCCGATGTTGGGGGTGTTCGCGGACATCCGGGTTGTGGAGGTCGGTGCGGTCAGTCGTCGGGGCCGCTGTCGGGTTCGTCGCACGCGCCGCTGTTGATGGCGTCGACGCCGACTTTCGTGAGCACCCAGCCGGGTTCGACCCACGAGTAGCGTTCGATCAGTCCTCGCCTGCGGAGGGACTGGATGGTGCCGCCGGGGATCCCCAGGCCTGTCGTGTCGAGGTAGCTGGCGCCGCCGGAGAGTGATCGGCCATCGGCGATCATCCGCATGGTGACTCGTTGGGACCAGTTCAGCGGCCGGGCGTTCTGGCGGCGCTTGAGCTCGGTGGTGGCGCATCGCGTGGCGTCGGCCTCGGTGGTGTGATGGTGGGCGCAGCGCCACACTCGTTCGCCGGACTGGTGGGTGTCTTTGTCGGCGACGTCGTCGATGACGCCGCGCAGCGCGCCTCCTGGGCGTCCGGGAGTCCATGATGACCAGCTGGCGGTCAGCATGCGATCGCCGCGGTCAGCTCGGGGGTGAGGATGCCGGCTTGCTGGTCTGCACGCACGGCTGCGCCGCAGTCTTTGCAGGTCACGTCGGCGATCGTGGTGGCTGCCGATGACGTCTTGCGTCCGCAGTAGCCGCGTTGCCCTGTGGCGGTGGCAAGGCAGGTTCGGGCGGTGCTTTCCTGTGTCATTGGTGGGGCCTGTCCTCGCAGCTCGAGCAGAGGTCGGGGGTGCCGTCGTCGTTGACCCACCAGCAGCCGCCGAAGCATGCTCGCTCGTCGGTGCAGCCGCAGACGTGACAGGTGCGCACGAGCTCGAGGAGCACCTGGTCGATTCCGCCTTGGGCGCCGAGCTCCGCGCCGAGCGCGGTGACTCGTGAGATCACGTCCTCGGGTGCGGTGCTGGGCACTTGGATCGTGATGGTGGTGGTAGGTGTGGTGCGGTCGTTCATGGTGGCCTTCCTGATGTTGGTGTCAGGCGGAGCGGGCGAACTTCGTGGCTGCGGTAGTCGGCTGCAGGGCGAGCAGTCGTCGTGCTTTCTCTGCTTCGATCTCGCGGGGCAGCTCTCCTTTGCGGGTGCCTGAGCGGCCGTAGAGGAGGATCTTCACGCCGGTCTTGGACACCTGTGCCTGGTCGGCGATCTCGAGGACGGTCATGCCGGATGCCATGAGCTGGCGGACGTGCTGTCGGATCGGCTCGGCGGGCACGCGCGGGGCCTGCGGGGCGATGCCGGCCTCCCGGCGTCGGCGCCGTTCCTCAGCCAGTGACGCATCGGCGCACGAGATCTCCGCGGGGCAGTGGTCGCGGTCCTTGCAGCCGAGCTGGTAGCCGTAGGCGGTCCCGTGGTGCTCGAGCGGGATGCTCTGCGCCTTCCGGTTCGCCATCCACTGCCGGTGATACTCGCGGCCGGCTTCGATGCACTCGGGGCGGTCGCAGCCGCGCGCTCGGCATGCGTTGGTGCCGTGCGGCTGCAGCTGCCTCGGCTGCGAGGTTCGGGCAGCACGCGCGGTCCGAAGTCGCGGTGTGCGTGGCCTGGCCGGTGGGGAAGGGCGATCGTGGTCTGCGAGGGCGTCGACGGCGGACTGGTGCCGCAGGGTTGCCTCCTGCAGCGCTCTCTCGATCACCCCTCCGACGGAGAGGCCGGTGCCGGCGGCGATGGTGGCCGTCTTGAGGGTCTCGGCCGCGGCGCGCAGCTGGCCGCGCAGCTCTCGGTGGTCTTTGCGCCACTGCTCGAGCTCGTCGACGTGACGATCGAGGTCCGCTTCGTAGCCGTCGAGTGCCTCTGAGAACGCGCTGGCGAGCTCTGCGGGGAGCTTCTCGGCGTCGCTGCGTGCCTTGTCGAGCCACTGGTAGCCGGGATGGGTGCGCGGCCGCGGCGTCGACGGGCGAGGCCGTGCGGTCGGCGCCGGCGCCGGCGCCTCCTTCGGCATGCGCGGGGGTTTGGGTGTGTTGGCGCGCGCCGGCTTCGGTTTGGGGGTCGGCTTGGGTCGACGGGGGCGTGTGGCTTCGACGGCGGCACGGCGCTCTTCTCGAGCGGCGATCTTGTCCCGTTGCCGCGACTCGGCACGCGCGGCCTCGTCGCGCTCGAGGATCTCGGCGAGCGGTGTGCCGGCGTCGATGAGCTTCGCGAAGGAGTAGTCGCCCACGTAGCGGGTGTGGACGGTGCGGCAGGGGATCAGCGCGGGGCACGCGGCAGTGCGGCATCCGTGGCGGTACCCGTCCGGGGTACCGTGCGGGAAGCGGTCGTCGAGGAGATCGAGGGTGGACATGACGGTCGACCTCAGTAGCGGAGGAGCTTCGCGGTGACCAGGGTCAACAGTGCTGCCCGCTGCGGGGCGTTGAGCCGTGAGAAGTGCGCACCAACGGTGTCTAGCGCCGTGGTGAACTCCTCGGGCAGACCGTCGAGATCCCGCTTGATGCGCCGCTCATTCGCATCCCGCTGCGCCTCCGCTTGATCGGCCACGCGCCACTCGTCGGTGGCGGCTGTGTCGGCGTATCTGCCGGTGATCCGTGGCGTGTACTGTCCGCCCGTGTAGAGCACGGTCGGCTCGCCGGCGGGGCGGGTGATCGTGATGATCGCGCCCACCGGAGCCGACGTGTACGGCTTGTACGAGCCGAGCTCCTTGCTGGTGAGCTCACCGTCGTCGAGCGTCCGATACCAGTGCGCGAGCTTTCCATTACTCGCGGCCTTGCGGCCGACGTAGACGACTTCCTCGGTGACGGTCGCTGCCTCTTCGCTCATTGGGGAGCACTCCTCGGATCAGTAAGAAAGTAGTGAATGTGACATTCACTGATACTAGAGAGGTTGCAGGGTCTTCGCAACCGTCGTCGTCGTCACGTCGACGGGCCGCTCTCGACGCTCGTTGACGGGAATCATCCGCACGGGCTCGTCGCGGGGAGCTTCGATCTCGAAGCCGCACGCGCCGCAGCTGTGCAGCCCGATCCCGTCGACGTCGTCGGAGGGGATGTACATGGTGGTCGGCTCTTCGCACATAAGGCAGCGCATGGTGATCTCCGTTCGCGTGGTCAGGCGCTTGTTGCCGGGGTGATCGGTTGGACGGTGGCGGAGTAGCCGCGGTGGGAACCCCAGGCGGCGGCGATGCGGTCGGCGACGTCGCGGTCCTCTCCGAGGTACGGGCGGTATCGCTTGCCGCGGGGGTCTGTGATGACGACCTGGACGACGCCGGATGGCTCGCGCACGGTGACTCTGGCTGCGGGGATCGGATACGCCTGGACGTGGCCGGCGATGATGAAGATCGGGTACAGGTCGCGTGCGAGCTCGGGGGTGCGGAACACGTCGTGAACCCATGCCGTGATGGCGAGCGCGCCGGCGGGGCTGAATCCGATGAGTCGTGCGGGGAGCTGCTCGAGCCCGGCGCGCACGAAGTAGTGCTCGTCGACGAGGATCGGCGTCGGTGGGAGCAGAGACTTCTCGTCGTGGGCGGGGTAGATGGTCAGGCTGGTGCGGCTGTTCATGAGGCGCTCGTTCATGCGGTGCGGCGGATGCCGGCGGCGATGATGTGTGCCTTGGTGGGCCGGGAGTAGAAGCCGAAGCTGTCGTCGTCGTCGGAAGCGGAGACGGTGGCGGTGAACGCGACGACGTCGCCGCGGGCGGCGGTGGAGATCTCGGAGGGCTTGGTGCCCCATACGCGCCAGCCCTCGCCCTGGACGAGGATCTTGACGGTGATTCCCCACTGAGTGTCGGTGGTCTTGGTCGCGAGGATCTCGCCCTGGATGAGGGTGCGCCCGGTGGGGACCGGGCGGCGCGCGGCCAGCTCGAGCTCGTACTGCTCGAGCAGCTCGTGGGCGGTGCGGACCTCGTCGTCGTCGAGGGTGCCGGTGTAGTCCTCGAGGGAGTCGAGGATGTAGCCGATCTTCTCGCGCAGCGGGTTTCCGTCTCGCATGCTCAGGTGTGCCTCGGTGAGCTGGTCGCGGAGGCCGGGGTGCTCGGCCTCGAAGGCGGCGCGGCGGGCGGTGATCGCCCGTGTTGTGTCGACGTGCTCGGCGTGTGCCTTCGCGTGGGCTCGTGCGGTGGCGCGGGCGCTGCTGACGAGGCGGCTGCGGGTGCCGGTGCCGCGGCAGTCGAAGCAGATCGGGCGCCCCTGGCCATCGGTGAAATGTGTCGGCGCGGTGTACAGGCCGGTGCCGATGCACTTGCCGCAGGTGTCGGTGATCCGCTCGGAGCCCTTGCGGCCGGGGAAGGGGTCGACGTAGAAGTCGTGCCAATCGGCCGGTGCGGTGGTGTCGATGCTGTCCATGGGATCCTCCGGTTCGTCTGTGGGTATAGGCCGCGGATCGTTCTCTTCGCGGACATGAAGGGGAAGGGGCGGGGGCGGCTGTGTCACGGAGCCGCCCCCGCGGCGGCGACCTGGTTGGGAGGACGGCGGGTCGCCGGGAGGGACATGGCGGCGAGCGCGGCGAGCGCTCGTCAGGCTGCGGTGTGGCGCCTGTCCCTGGGAGGGGAACGGCGTTGCGCGGTTCCCCTGGTTGTGGGTCTGTGGGTTCTCCCTCTACTCAGTTAGTAGTGAATGTGACATTTACTAGGGTAGGTGTTTCCTGCCCGGAGGTCAAGTGGCGATCTGGCCTGCATCTGCTGGATCAGCTCGCGGTGTGCGCGGTCCTCGTCGGCGGGGCCGAGCCCTTCCCAAAGGTCGGGGCGGTTCTCGTGGATCCAGGCGCAGATGGTGGCCCAGTCCGCGACGCCGGACGGGTGCTGGTTGATGGTTGCCATGGTGTCCTCCCGGATCGTCGGCTAGTGAATGTGACATTCACAGCTTAGGGAGGGGGTCGGACATCGCTGGGGGACATCGCGAGTGCGTCACTGAGGGCGGCGGAGTTGCCGCCGCCCTCAGCTCGGTCTATTGCATCTGTCTGGCGATGCCGGCTGCGGCGCTGACGACTCGACGGGGGATGCCGAAGATTTCGGGAGGGCCGGACGCGACGCCGTTGCTCCACACCTTTCCGACGCGCCATCCGATGGGGAACCGGAGGGTGGTCGTGGTGTAGGTGGCCCCGGATTCGAGGGGGCCGGCGATCACACCGAGGGGGCTGACCTCGACGTACCACCGGCCAACGGTCTTGGAGCCGCCTTCGTGGCCGTTCATGCGCCGGCGTTCTCGAGCGGCTGCGCGACGTGTGCCGGCAGGGCGCGTAGCGCGGCGCGGGTCACCCACTCGTCGGCGGTCTCGTCGAACTGGCCGAGCTCGATGATCGGCCCCTGGTCGTCGTGGTGGATGAACAGCGACCCGTACTCGCGGCCGTCGACGTACAGGTAGATGTTCCCGGCGTAGGCGCCGATCTCGCCGTTGTCGAACAGCCCGTCGCGGGCGTCGGGTTCACCCAGGTCGATCTCTTCCTGGCGGTGCCCGAAGTTGAGGGTGAGCTTCATGGTGTCCTCCGTAGTAGGTGGTGAATGTGACATTCATAGGCTACGGTGGGGGTCCGACATTGCGCCGGCGAGCGAGCGATGCACTCTGTGTCCGCGAAGCAGCCGGGATGCGGCCTATACCCCTCAGACGGGCACAAGCCCGCGACGAGAGGAGGAGCGATGCCGAGTCGCGAAGAGGTAGACGACGTCCTGCAGCGCGTGGGGCTGGCGGCGATCTCGTACTACCCAGAGATTCACATCGACGAGCCGGACTACACCGTCGACACCGACGTTGATTGGTGCCTCGAGCCGGTGACCGACCTGACCGATGAGCAACGCGCCCCGCTGCGAGAGGCGGTCGGCCTGGCGATCACCAACCCGACAGCTCACCGGTACGCCCTGTTCCAGACGTTGCTCGAGCTGGCGCCAGCGGAGTCGTAATGTCCGCCGGCGTCGACGACTCGTCGGCGCGACCGGTTGGCGGACCAACCGACCCTCACGCGGCATGGCTGCGAGCGGGTCAGGCACGCCAGCAGGCGAAGCGCGCCGAGCAGGAGCAGTCGGCTGCGGCGAGCGCTGCGGCCGATCCGAAGCGGGACTACGCGAAGCGGTATCGCGAGGAGCATCGCGAGGAGATCCGCGCGTACCGGGCGAAGTATCACGCGGAGAACCGTGACGAAGTGAACCGGAAGAACCGGGAGTACATGCGGGAGCGGTCGCGGAAGATGCGAGCGCAGAAGGAGCGGCGCGAGAAGGACCGCGAGCGGGTGCGGCGGTGGACCGAGGCTAACCGTGAGCGCAAGCGCGAGACGATCAGGCGGTGGCACGCGGAGCACCCAGAGAAGACGGCGGAGTACTCGCGGCGCTACTACGAGCGCAACCGTGACGCGGTGCTGGCCAGGGCGAGACAGCGTCGAGATCAGAGCCCGGAGAAGGTGAAGGCGTCGTCGCGGGACTGGCAGCAGCGCAACCGGGAACACCTGACCGAGTGGCAGCGGCAGTATCGGGCTGAGAACCCGGATGTGTATGAGCGGGCGCTGCAGTCCAACCGTGAGTCGAAGCGGCTGGCTCGCCGCCTCAAGTCGTTGGGGTTGCCGGCAAAGCGCGTGCGTCGGTCCCCGGCAGCAGAGCGGCGAGCGCATGAGGCGGAGTCGCGGGAGTTCTTCGAGCGGGACCGGGCGGTGAGCGCGCGGAAGCGGGTCATGGCGGAGTACACACCGCTGGATCAGGCGGCGCTCGAGGCGTGGCGGGCGAGGTCGCCATTGGCGCGTCGACGGGATGCGCAGCTGTCGCGGTTCCGGCGGCAGCTGCGCACGGGCGCGGGCAGGATATCGGAGATCCGTGAAGAGGTTCGGATGGATGCCGTTGCACGGCGACTGCGGGGAGACAGCCTCGACGCGCCCGCGGAGCTGCGTCAGCGGGTCTTCGACGCCGCGGGAGGCCAGGAGTACCTCGCGGCGGGTGGCGATCGCCATACGGCGGCGCTGATGCTCGAGGAGTCCCTAGATGGGCTGGTCAAGCCTGTCGCGCTCCCGGATGGGCGGGGGATGGTGTGGGTGCCGGAGCACACGCGCGCAGGACGGGAGATCGCCGGTCACTGGCGCCGGCGCCCCGGCGCGTGAGCAGCTGCGCGGTGAGGACTGCGGGGCGTCCCTGTGTGGGGCGCCCCGCACTCGCTCAGCTGGCTGCGGCGAGCGCGTAGCTGCGTGCCCGCCAGCGGGGGATGCGCACGCGCACGCCGTGGTGGTCGATCACGCGGAGCACGTCGCGCCCTTCGACCTCGAAGACGGTCTCCGTGGTGGTCTGCAGCCCTCCTCCGAAGGTGAACGGCTCTGCGAAGCGGATGTGGTCGCCGCGGCGGACGCGGGGCTTGGCTTCCTCGAGCTCGAGGTTCGCCCAGCAGGCGGCGCGCCACTGGTTGGCGTACTCGTGGTCGGTCGGGGTGAGGGCCTCGAGCACCCGGCGGGGTGCGTGGACTGCGCCGGGGCCGACCGTCTCGTCCATGTCCTTGTACGTGAAGTTGTAGTAGCTGGACGGGGCGACGGAGTAGAGCACGACGAACGCGAAGACCTCCCCGGCGTGGGGGTGGCCGTCGTTGTAGCGCACCGCGGCGTAGAACTCGTAGGGCCAGTCGTAGCTCCCGCCGATGTAGTCGGGGTCGCGGCGGGTGCCGCTGGCGATGATCGTGGCGTTGGTGAAGTAGTCCGCGAAGTAGTCGCTGACGCTGACGCCGGCCGTCTTGTGAGTGGATGTGGCACCCATGGTGTCCTCCTCGGTTGCTAGTGAATGTGACATTCACAGGCTAAGGGAGGCCTCCGACATCGCCGACGTGACAGCAACAACGACGGCGGCGGGATGGCGAGCGCGAGCGCGGGGCCGAGCTCGGGGGAGAGCGAAGGGGCTACCAGGCCTCGGGGTCAAGAAGTTCGTCAGCGACATCGACGAAGTAGTCGTCGTCTTCACTCCATGCGTAGAGGCCCTCGAAGACCACGCCGATTGCAAACGTCATCACGACGAGTCCGCCCCAACGGCCGATGAACTCCGAGTAGGAGTCGAAAGCTCTGTGCTCTCTGGCTCGCTCGAAGATCTCGTACATGATCTTGCTTGACTCCTCGTCCCAGCGTTCGGTGAAGGATGGGCGCGCGATTGCCCCGGTGAGAACCTCGTCCTCGAACCAGGAATCCAGGAGGCTGAGCGTCGTCCCGATGATCTGCGCGGGGGTTGGTTCTTCGTCGGGGGTCATCCCGGTGAGGAAGTCGGAGAAGTCTTCGTAGTCGGCCTCCCACAAGTACTCTGCAGCGAGCCGTATCGCGCGGAACGCCTCTTTTCGAGCCTCACCTGTAGGCACCGCCATGATGAAGTTGTGACGTTGGATCGCCACCTGTAGGCCATCGTTGATCTCGTCGATTGTGTAGGCCTTGCCGCTGTCGAGGTCGATGTCACTTTCGAGAAGCAGCGGCTTGAGCTGCTTGAAGAGTTCAGCTGCCAGCCCTGTCTCTACACGCCGCCCGAAACTGTCGCGGCCGCTGCTGTCTACGTTGGGCATGAACGAGTCTCCTCATCAGGCGTCTGTAGCTCAGACCATAGCCGAGGGGTCTGTTGCCCGGAGCCGGGACATCGCCTGTGGTGCCGTGAGACGATGCGTCGATGAAGACGACCCATCGCGACGGCGAGGCGGGTGGGCTGCGGATGCCGGCCGTGTGGGATCGGGCCTCGCTCGAGGCGGTCGGGTTCGTGGGGTTCGTTCGATTCGCGGATCTTGCGGCCGCGAGGGTGCCGACTGAGGCGGGGATCTACGTGGTGCTGCGTCCGGCGGCGACGTCGCCGGAGCTGCTCGAGCTGACGCGAGCGCGGGCGGGATCCGCCTACCCTTTGGATGACCTCGCGGCTCGGTGGGTGTCGGGGACGCCGGTGCTGTACATCGGCAAGGCAGAGGCGAAAGTGGGCGGGCTGCGCAAGCGGCTGGGGCAGTTCGCGCGGAAGGGTGCCAGCCACCAGGGCGGGCGTTCGATCTGGCAGCTGGCCGATCAAGACGAGCTGCTCGTTGCGTGGGTGACGACGCCGGAGGAGT
>NZ_JBFLUM010000093.1:0-9223 GCF_050470785.1 Microbacterium sp. NRRL B-14842
TGGGAGGACGGCGGGTCGCCGGGAGGGACATGGCGGCGAGCGCGGCGAGCGCTCGTCAGGCTGCGGTGTGGCGCCTGTCCTGGGAGGGGAACGGCGTTGCGCGGTTCCCCTGGTTGTGGGTCTGTGGGTTCTCCCTCTACTCAGTTAGTAGTGAATGTGACATTTACTAGGGTAGGTGTTTCCTGCCCGGAGGTCAAGTGGCGATCTGGCCTGCATCTGCTGGATCAGCTCGCGGGTGTGCGCGGTCCTCGTCGGCGGGGCCGAGCCTTCCCAAAGGTCGGGGCGGTTCTCGTGGATCCAGGCGCAGATGGTGGCCCAGTCCGCGACGCCGGACGGGTGCTGGTTGATGGTTGCCATGGTGTCCTCCCGGATCGTCGGCTAGTGAATGTGACATTCACAGCTTAGGGAGGGGGTCGGACATCGCTGGGGGACATCGCGAGTGCGTCACTGAGGGCGGCGAGTTGCCGCCGCCCTCAGCTCGGTCTATTGCATCTGTCTGGCGATGCCGGCTGCGGCGCTGACGACTCGACGGGGGATGCCGAAGATTTCGGGAGGGCCGGACGCGACGCCGTTGCTCCACACCTTTCCGACGCGCCATCCGATGGGGAACCGGAGGGTGGTCGTGGTGTAGGTGGCCCCGGATTCGAGGGGGCCGGCGATCACACCGAGGGGGCTGACCTCGACGTACCACCGGCAACGGTCCTTGGAGCCGCCTTCGTGGCCGTTCATGCGCCGGCGTTCTCGAGCGGCTGCGCGACGTGTGCCGGCAGGGCGCGTAGCGCGGCGCGGGTCACCCACTCGTCGGCGGTCTCGTCGAACTGGCCGAGCTCGATGATCGGCCCCTGGTCGTCGTGGTGGATGAACAGCGACCCGTACTCGCGGCCGTCGACGTACAGGTAGATGTTCCCGGCGTAGGCGCCGATCTCGCCGTTGTCGAACAGGCCCGTCGCGGGCGTCGGGTTCACCCAGGTCGATCTCTTCCTGGCGGTGCCCGAAGTTGAGGGTGAGCTTCATGGTGTCCTCCGTAGTAGGTGGTGAATGTGACATTCATAGGCTACGGTGGGGGTCCGACATTGCGCCGGCGAGCGAGCGATGCACTCTGTGTCCGCGAAGCAGCCGGGATGCGGCCTATACCCCTCAGACGGGCACAAGCCGCGACGAGAGGAGGAGCGATGCCGAGTCGCGAAGAGGTAGACGACGTCCTGCAGCGCGTGGGGCTGGCGCGATCTCGTACTACCAGAGATTCACATCGACGAGCCGGACTACACCGTCGACACCGACGTTGATTGGTGCCTCGAGCCGGTGACCGACCTGACCGATGAGCAACGCGCCCCGCTGCGAGAGGCGGTCGGCCTGGCGATCACCAACCCGACAGCTCACCGGTACGCCCTGTTCCAGACGTTGCTCGAGCTGGCGCCAGCGGAGTCGTAATGTCCGCCGGCGTCGACGACTCGTCGGCGCGACCGGTTGGCGGACCAACCGACCCTCACGCGGCATGGCTGCGAGCGGGTCAGGCACGCCAGCAGGCGAAGCGCGCCGAGCAGGAGCAGTCGGCTGCGGCGAGCGCTGCGGCCGATCCGAAGCGGGACTACGCGAAGCGGTATCGCGAGGAGCATCGCGAGGAGATCCGCGCGTACCGGGCGAAGTATCACGCGGAGAACCGTGACGAAGTGAACCGGAAGAACCGGGAGTACATGCGGGAGCGGTCGCGGAAGATGCGAGCGCAGAAGGAGCGGCGCGAGAAGGACCGCGAGCGGGTGCGGCGGTGGACCGAGGCTAACCGTGAGCGCAAGCGCGAGACGATCAGGCGGTGGCACGCGGAGCACCCAGAGAAGACGGGCGGAGTACTCGCGGCGCTACTACGAGGCGCAAACCGTGACGCGGTGCTGGCCAGGGCGAGACAGCGTCGAGATCAGAGCCCGGAGAAGGTGAAGGCGTCGTCGCGGGACTGGCAGCAGCGCAACCGGGAACACCTGACCGAGTGGCAGCGGCAGTATCGGGCTGAGAACCCGGATGTGTATGAGCGGGCGCTGCAGTCCAACCGTGAGTCGAAGCGGCTGGCTCGCCGCCTCAAGTCGTTGGGGTTGCCGGCAAAGCGCGTGCGTCGGTCCCCCGGCAGCAGAGCGGCGAGCGGCATGAGGCGGAGTCGCGGGAGTTCTTCGAGCGGGACCGGGCGGTGAGCGCGCGGAAGCGGGTCATGGCGGAGTACACACCGCTGGATCAGGCGGCGCTCGAGGCGAGGCGGGCGAGGTCGCCATTGGCGCGTCGACGGATGCGCAGCTGTCGCGGTTCCGGCGGCAGCTGCGCACGGGCGCGGGCAGGATATCGGAGATCCGTGAAGAGGTTCGGATGGATGCCGTTGCACGGCGACTGCGGGGAGACAGCCTCGACGCGCCCGCGGAGCTGCGTCAGCGGGTCTTCGACGCCGCGGGAGGCCAGAGTACCTCGCGGGCGGGTGGCGATCGCCATACGGCGGCGCTGATGCTCGAGGAGTCCCTAGATGGGCTGGTCAAGCCTGTCCGCGCTCCCGGATGGGCGGGGGATGGTGTGGGTGCCGGAGCACACGCGCGCAGGACGGGAGATCGCCGGTCACTGGCGCCGGCGCCCCGGCGCGTGAGCAGCTGCGCGGTGAGGACTGCGGGGCGTCCCTGTGTGGGGCGCCCCGCACTCGCTCAGCTGGCTGCGGCGAGCGCGTAAGCTGCGTGCCCGCCAGCGGGGGATGCGCACGCGCACGCCGTGGTGGTCGATCACGCGGAGCACGTCCGCGCCCTTCGACCCTCGAAGACGGTCTCCGTGGTGGTCTGCAGCCCTCCTCCGAAGGTGAACGGCTCTGCGAAGCGGATGTGGTCGCCGCGGCGGACGCGGGGCTGGCTTCCTCGAGCTCGAGGTTCGCCCAGCAGGCGGCGCGCCACTGGTTGGCGTACTCGTGGTCGGTCGGGGTGAGGGCCTCGAGCACCCGGCGGGGTGCGTGGACTGCGCCGGGGCCGACCGTCTCGTCCATGTCCTTGTACGTGAAGTTGTAGTAGCTGGACGGGGCGACGGAGTAGAGCAACGACGAACGCGAAGACCTCCCCGGCGTGGGGGTGGCCGTCGTTGTAGCGCACCGCGGCGTAGAACTCGTAGGGCCAGTCGTAGCTCCCGCCGATGTAGTCGGGGTCGCGGCGGGTGCCGCTGGCGATGATCGTGGCGTTGGTGAAGTAGTCCGCGAAGTAGTCGCTGACGCTGACGCCGGCCGTCTTGTGAGTGGATGTGGCACCCATGGTGTCCTCCTCGGTTGCTAGTGAATGTGACATTCACAGGCTAAGGGAGGCCTCCGACATCGCCGACGTGACAGCAACAACGACGGGCGGCGGGTATGGCGAGCGCGAGCGCGGGGCCGAGCTCGGGGGAGAGCGAAGGGGCTACCAGGCCTCGGGTCAAGAAGTTCGTCAGCGACATCGACGAAGTAGTCGTCGTCTTCACTCCATGCGTAGAGGCCCTCGAAGACCACGCCGATTGCAAACGTCATCACGACGAGTCCGCCCCAACGGCCGATGAACTCCGAGTAGGAGTCGAAAGCTCTGTGCTCTCTGGCTCGCACGAAGATCTCGGTACATGATCTTGCTTTGACTCCTCGTCCCAGCGTTCGGTGAAGGATGGCGCGCGATTGCCCGGTGAGAACCTCGTCCTCGAACCAGGAATCCAGGAGGCTGAGCGTCGTCCCGATGATCTGCGCGGGGGTTGGTTCTTCGTCGGGGGTCATCCCGGTGAGGAAGTCGGAGAAGTCTTCGTAGTCGGCCTCCCACAAGTACTCTGCAGCGAGCCGTATCGCGCGGAACGCCTCTTTTCGAGCCTCACCTGTAGCACCGCCATGATGAAGTTGTGACGTTGGATCGCCACCTGTAGGCCATCGTTGATCTCGTCGATTGTGTAGGCCTTGCCGCTGTCGAGGTCGATGTCACTTTCGAGAAGCAGCGGCTTGAGCTGCTTGAAGAGTTCAGCTGCCAGCCCTGTCTCTACACGCCGCCCGAAACTGTCGCGGCCGCTGCTGTCTACGTTGGGCATGAACGAGTCTCCTCATCAGGCGTCTGTAGCTCAGACCATAGCCGAGGGGTCTGTTGCCCGGAGCCGGGACATCGCCTGTGGTGCCGTGAGACGATGCGTCGATGAAGACGACCCATCGCGACGGCGAGGCGGGTGGGCTGCGGATGCCGGCCGTGTGGGATCGGCCTCGCTCGAGGCGGTCGGGTTCGTGGGGTTCGTTCGATTCGCGGATCTTGCGGCCGCGAGGGTGCCGACTGAGGCGGGGATCTACGTGGTGCTGCGTCCGGCGGCGACGTCGCCGGAGCTTGCTCGAGCTGACGCGAGCGCGGGCGGGATCCGCCTACCCTTTGGATGACCTCGCGGCCTCGGTGGGTGTCGGGGACGCCGGTTGCTGTACATCGGCAAGGCAGAGGCGAAAGTGGGCGGGCTGCGCAAGCGGCTGGGGCAGTTCGCGCGGAAGGGTGCCAGCCACCAGGGCGGGCGTTCGATCTGGCAGCTGGCCGATCAAGACGAGCTGCTCGTTGCGTGGGTGACGACGCCGAGGAGTCCGCGGAGGACGTGGAGGTTCGCTACCGCGCCGCGTTCGCTGACGTGTTCGGTCGCTTGGCCGTTCGCGAACCGGAGCGATGAGGGCAGCGGTTGATGAGAGGGGTTTCGCCGGGGATCTAGGTTGCTACCGCGGGCCTGTGTACGCTCTCGGCCATGAGGGCAGACAGGTTTGAGGACGTGGAACTTGGCGCGTTTGAGCGCTTCTATGACGAGCGACCCTTCGAGGGGCGCAGCTATCCGGCCCATACTTCGAGACCGAGATCGCGTCGGGCATGAAGCGCGGGTTAGCGGTGTCCGTGGAGGGGCCTACGGTCGATGACGCGCGGGCGCTCATGGATCAGGTGAGGGCCATTATCGCCCGCCCGCTGCCCACCCACGAGATGTACTCTGCGGCTGCTCGAGACATTCCCCAAGGCGTTCCCCTGGAATACCCCAAGACAGATGAGCTATGCGTCACGCCGAGTGCCATTTGCGTCGGAAGGGAGGGAGACTACTCAGTCCACTTCGACGTCGACTCGGAAGACGACACTCAAGTCGACTATTGGCCTGTCGTGTGGCTTGGACCGTGACGGCAACATTTCTGAGCGCTCACGCCGATGGCGGACGTGGCGAATATCCCGGAGGTCGGGACTACACCCTCCCGGAGGCGACCGAGGCGTTGGTGCGATCCTGGCCGTCGAAGAACATTTGGGCAGAGGACATCGCGACCCGTCTGGACAAACTGGACGGGCTGGGCTGAGCCCCGCGTTCGTCGACGGGGCCCAGCGCGGCGGTGTCAGCCTCGTGCGGCTGCCAGCTCAGCGTCGATCCGGCGCCGCTCGCCGCCGGGTGAGTGCTGCCCAGCAGCACGACGCGGCGATCCCATGCGACCTCACCCGTGAGCGAGTCGACCCAGTCGGTGACGTCGGCGCGCTGCGCCTCGGTCAGCTGGTCGACGGCCAGGCGGGCAGGATCGTATCGGGCAGGGTGAGGGTCTTGCGCAGGTACTCGAAGTCAACCTCGTTGCGCCAGGCGCGCTCCGACTCGATGAACCGGTCGATCTGCGCGTTTGTCGGGGTGCCACTGGCATCCGCCGATGCAGGCCTCCTCGGGGTCGACGGACTGAAACCAGACGGCGTGTACGGTGCGGTTGGTGGTCATGGCATCCTCCCGGATTGCTAGTGAATGTGACATTCATAGGCTACGGGGGCCTCCGACATTGGCAGCGGCGAGCGCCGCGAGGGGGCGGGGCGGGCGGTGTGCCCGCCCCGCCAGGGGTTGGGTTACTCGCGCTCCCAGTCGGTTG
This sequence comes from Microbacterium sp. NRRL B-14842, assembly GCF_050470785.1. Lineage (NCBI taxonomy): Bacteria > Bacillati > Actinomycetota > Actinomycetes > Micrococcales > Microbacteriaceae > Microbacterium > Microbacterium sp. NRRL B-14842. The sequence continues at coordinate 5,858 of NZ_JBFLUM010000093.1, forward strand.
ACTTCCGCGTCGATCGAGTCGGCGACGTAGTTGTCGGATCGGAGCGACTCGATCACCGTCTTCGACGGTGTACGCCTCGATCGCGAGGTCTTCCGCTTCGTCCGACGTGCGGGCGGTGACCGAGACGGTACGCGCTGGGTCAGTGTGACGGAGAGGGTCACCCGGAAGTCGCGCTCGCGCGGGGTGCCGCCGATCGCTTCCACGAGCCGGTCGTACTCGGAGCAGAAGCCCTCATCGTTGGCGATCTGCTCACCCTTCTCCCAGATCGCCGCGAGCCGGTCGTCGGCGGCGTCGGTGATCGGCAGTCGCAGCCTGTCGATCTCGCGCTGCTGCCGTTCGACGGTCAGCGCGAGATCCGCGGCCTGCGCCTGGGCGGCGACGAGATCGGGCCTGCGTGCGGGCCATCTCCCCGACGTAGGCGCCGCGCCGCTCGGTGACCGGGGCGGGCATGTCGAGCTGGCCCTGAGCGAACTCGATGTTGGTGGTGGTTGCCATGGTGGTCCTCCTTGGAACGTAGGCGGTGAATGTGACATTCACAGGCTACGGGGGCCTCCGACATTGCTGCGGCGAGCGCGGCAGTGCCCCGCCGGTAGATCCCGGCGGGGCACTGGGGGAGGTTCAGCTGGCGGGTGGTGTGAGTGCCGCGAGGAGTGCTCTGAGGGCGTCCACAGCCCCGTCACGGGCCTCGAAGACGGCATCCATGGTATCGGCCTCTGTGGAGCGCTCGGCCTCCTCGATCGCCGCCTGTGCGGCGCCGGTCAGCTCGCGCAGGCGGGCGGTGTCTGCGGCGAGCGCGAGGGGTGCTCCGTGCTCGGTGATGTGCAGCGTCCATCCGTCGCCGGTCGGGGTCGCCCCACACGGTGGCGATCGCCTGTCCTTCGGCGTTGTCGAAGTCGACCTTGCCGAAGTCGTCGCCGTGGTGGGCGAGGATGCGTGCTCGGTCGTCGACGGGGCATCGAGTACAGGTGGGAGTTGCTCGGCGTCCAGGTCGCCGGTTCGGCGCGCTGGCCGGTGTCGTAGGGAGTGAGTGCGGTGGGTCATGGCTGGTCCTTTCGTCAGAGGGTCGGGGGGGGCGGGGCGCGGTGCCCGCCCCCGGTGGTGTCAGCGGGTGAGCAGCCCGGCGATGATCCTGTCGACGGACTCGGCCGAGACCGTCACGGCGCAGGGGATGCAGACCTCTGTGCGGGTGTGGCGGATGTCCTCGTGGTCCAAGATCGTGACGACGTAGTTGCGGGCGTCCTGGACGCCGCACTCGGCGCAGGAGTATCCGACCGGCGGGGCGTCGGTCTCGGTGTCGTCGTCGATGCCCTGGCGGGCCAGTTCGACGGCCTGGCCGACCCAGTAGGCGACGGCCTGGTCGTCGACGACGAACGCGCCGTCGTCGATTGCCTCGATGAGCGAGCCGCCGTGGTTGCTGGTCATCCGCTCGAGGATCGTCCGCGAGATCTCGTCGACGGTGAGTGGTGTGGGTGCCATGGTGTCCTCCTTGGAACGTAGGCGGTGAATGTGACATTCACAGGCTACGGGAGGCCTCCGACATTGCTGCGGCGAGCGCGGCAGCGCCCCGCGGTAGATCCCGGCGGGGCGCTGGTGGGGGGGGTCAGTCTTCGCCGGGGAGGGCGATGATGATGCCACGCCTGGCCGGTGAGGTTGTACCCCTCGATGCTCACGCGGAGTCGCTGGCGGCTGGCGGTGGTGGCGGTGCTCGGTTTGCCGGAGCGGGTGCGTTCGCACGCGCAGCACGTAGGTCTCGCGCGGGACGAGATCGCCGGCGACCTGGCGGGCGGTGGGGCGGATGACGTTGAGCACGTCCCAGAATCGGGCGTCCTCGCTCTGCCAGTCGCCCTCCGCGGGTCCACTAGCACCGCGGCCTCGTAGGCGGCGCGGGTGAGCAGTACCGTGAGCCGGTATCCGGCCTCGAGGGCGGTGGCGGGGGTTGAAGTGCAGCAGCAGCCCGTCTGCGACGGCCTCCTCTGCGGTGTAGACGGCGATGATTTCTGCGCCCTTGAACGGGTTTTTCGCTCTGCTCGGTCATGGTGTCCTCCCGGATCGCTTGCTAGTGAATGTGACGCTTACACTCTAAGTGAGGGGTCAGACATTGGGCCCGGCGGGTGAGCGCAGGACGATGGGGAGACGGCGGCGTGCATGACTGAGACGTGGATCTACGAGCGCACGGCGGACAACTCTGCGCGCTTCGTGCTGGGGACGGTGGGGCGGTAAACCCTCTCGTGTGCGTCGGTGTGAACCCCAGCACCGCGGCGCCGGGAGACCCGGATCGCACCGTCAGCAAGGTCATGGGGTTCGCGGCCCGAAACGGGTTCGACAGCTGGGTGATGCGAACCTCTACCCGCAGAGATCCCATCGACCCCAAGGGCAATGCACCTGGTGCACGACCCCAGCTGCAAGCCGATAAACGAGCGACACATCGCCGATCTCATCGGCGGAACGCCAGCTCACGATCGTCGCCGCGTGGGGCGAGCTGATCCGATCCCGCCCTTACCTCCCGCAGATGCTTGAGGGCATCGCCTCGGTGACGGATGCCTCCGGCTGTGACTGGGTGTCGATCGGCGATCCTGCTCAAGAGCGGGCACCCCCGGCATCCGTCACGCGCCCGCTACGCCTGGCCGTTGCAGAGCTTCGACGTGGCGAGCTATCTGGCCTAGACGTGACGGTGCCCGCCGATTGATCCCGGCGGGGCACCGTTGCGGCTATTCCTCGTCCTCCGACCATTCCAGGCGGGGGTCGAAGTGGAACCGCTCGCGGGCCTCGTTGTGGGCGAGGTCGTCGCTGCGGGCCACGTACTCGTCCTCGCTGAGCCGGGAGCCGTGGCCGTTCGCCCAGGGGAGCGGGTCGCGGTCACCGTCGCTCTCGGCCAGCCAGGTCTCGCGGATGATGTGGTCAGCGGTGCCGGTGTGCCCCAGCTCGTCGAACAGGTCGGCGAGGATGCGGCCCTCGGTCATGTTGATCGAGCTGAACACGTCGTCATGCCACCTGCCGATCATGTCGGCCGCGGCCGCGACGACGGCGAGGTCGGGGATCGTTCCGCTGCTCATCGCTGCACCTTCCCCAGTCCCCAGTCGGCTCGTTCCTCGTCGGCCCATCCACACGGCCCGGTCGAGCGCGTGGTGAAGGTCGACGCCGCGCGCGTCGGCCAAGTGCACGAGATCCGTGAGCAACGTCCCGGATCGCTCTGTCCGGCTCGCTCGGCTCGTCGTCGTACCAGGCCGCGATGAGCGTGTCCGTGCGGAACCGCGAGCGCTGCATGGTGTCGGTCTCGGTGTTCGCGTGCAGCTCGCGGCTCATCGTGAGCTCGAGCTGCGTGGTGGGGTTTGCCATGGTGTCCTCCAGGATCGTTGGCTAGTGAAT
>NZ_JBFLUM010000094.1:0-11317 GCF_050470785.1 Microbacterium sp. NRRL B-14842
CCACCCGTAGCCTATGAATGTCACATTCACTAGCAATCGTTCCGGGAGGACTCCATGACCGAGACCATCAACAACGTCCCACGACATCCGCGCAGCCGTCGAGCGCGCGATCCGCTTCCACGCTCCGCTGCGCGCCGAGTTCGACGAGGGATGGACGACCATCGAGCCGGACGAGCTGCGCCAGGCCTGGGACGACTACAGCCTCAGCGACCCGTTCACCCTCGACCCCGCAATGCCCGCCCTGCTCGCTCGCATCGACGCCGACCACCCGGACGACGACCCCCAGGTGTGGGTGCCCCCTCGGCGGGCAGGGCGACCCCGACTATCTGGATGCCGTCGTGGTCACCGAGCGCACCGTCACCAAGTACACCGCGCGCGACGGCCAGATCGAGCAGCCCTACTCGCTCCCCGAGGGCGACCCCCACGGCCCTCACGCAGAGCGGCTGGCGGGCCGCGGCGAGCGCAGCGCGCTACGCGATCATCGGCCCTCAACGCCGACGCCAGCAACACCGAGTACCTGCGCGGGCAGATCGAGGCGTACCTGACCGCGTTCGGTCACTTCGAGCCGGGGCGCGATGCCGACGCCAAGCGCGAGCGGGTCACCGCCGAGATCACCGCGGCGATCGCCGCCCAGTGACCCACGCCGGGGCGGGCGCGCAGACCGCGCCGCCCGCCCCGCCCAATGTCGGAGGCCACCCGTAGCCTGTGAATGTCACATTCACCGTCGAGAGTCCAAGGAGGACGCCATGACCGACACCACCACCCTCATCACCCGCACCCCCGGCGACACGTTCCGCTTCCGCGGCACCGAGTACGTGCTGATCGACTTCGCCCGCACCAAGGCGAAGATCGCAGCCCTCACCGAACCCGGCAAGGTGTACACCCTCGCCCGCACCGCCACCGTCGAGCCGACCGGGCACAGCGACGACGCGCTCGCCGCTGCCCTGCAAGCCACCGCGGCCCGCGCTGCCGAGCCTGATCCCCGGAACCCGCGTGCGCATCGTCGCCAACCGCGCACCACCCGTGACGGGCTGGCCGGAGTCGAGACGCTCATCGTCCGCACCAACCCCAAGTCGTACACGCTCGCCAACGGCTGGCGCGTCAGCCCTGGGCTGGTCGAAGCCGTCTGACCCCCTCGCCGCCGCCGGGTGCACACCTACCCCGGCGGCGGCGAGCACCACCCACCCGAGGGGAGCCGGCTACACGCCCCTCCCCTCGGCGGGAGCACCTCGAGTTCTAATCCCGCCCGCGCTCGCCGCAGGCCTTCACCGTTCCCAGGAGGACACAATGACCACCACCGAACCCGCGGCCGCGGCCGCTCCCCGCATCCCTGCCGACGACCTGATCGACCGGCTGTGGAGCGTCATGCACGAGATCGAGGCAGCCGATTTCCCCGCGCTGCGCATCGTCGAGCTCGACGAGCCGACCGACTACGGCGAGCGCGTCGTGCTGTGGTGCCCGCGCTGCGATCAGCACGTCAACGTCGAGGACGGCTACCTGCGCGCGATCGACGTGGACGTGCGCTACAACAGCGTCGGCCAGATCAACACCATCGAGCGCACCGTGCCGCAGTACGAGGCCGACCCCGACCCCGGCGACGTGCTCGTGTACCTGCACCAGACCGACGAGCACGGCGAGCACGGCGTGCGTCTCCCGAGGGCTGGGAAGGCACCTGGAAGGCGTAGCCACACCCCACGACGTGAGCGCCCTACGCCTCGGCTGGGGCGCTCACGCACCACGCACCCCACGACCGACACCCCGCGGCGATGTCCGACCCCCGCCCTAGACTGTGAACGTCACATTCACTACCAACCGATCCGGGAGGACACCATGACCACCTACATCACCTTCGGCCCCGACCACGCCGACCTGCACCCGCACGTCGGCACCGGCCTGAACCGCGGCTACGTCGCGATCAGCACCGGCGACCGCGGCCGCGACATCGCCGCGGCGTTCGCGATCCTCGGCGAGCAGTGGGCCTTCGACTACCAGGACGCCGCGGCGCTGGATGCCCGCTACCCGGACGGCGAGATCGCCCGCCTCACCCTCATCGACGAGGCGGCACAGAAGGAGATCGCCGGTCTGATCGAGGACACTTTCGCCGCCGCCGAGGGCGACAGCAACGACACCGAGATCGAGGCGCTACAGGCCGCACGCGACCGCCTCGCGGCGCTGATCGACTACACCCCCGCCCACGAACGGGACTGGACGCCGCTCGACGCGGCCTGACCCCACGCGGTGCCCGCCGGACGACCGGCAGGGCACCGTCGCGTGCGCTCGCCGCCGATGTCCGATCCCCTCTCTAGACTGTGAATGTCACATTCACTAGCCAGCGTTCCGGGAGGACATCATGGCCACCACCACTACCGACTGCGACCACGCCAACATCGAATGGCTCTCCGGCGTCCCCGGCGTCGTCGTCACCCTCAACGGCGACGTCGCCGCCCGGTGCCTGGACTGCGGCGCGACCGCGACCATGGACACCGACGACGAGGACGCACCCGCCGAGCCGCTCGCCCACCAGTGGCAGAGCGGCCGCTTCACCGGGACGACGACCTGCCAGGCGTGCGGACTGTTGCCGCTCGACCAGGACGACATCGACACCGAGTGCCCCGGCGCATAGCCAGCCCCTCGTGTGGTGCCTCGCGGCGACGGTCGCGGGGCACCGCCCTGCGATGTCTGCGAACCCCCGAAACCGAGGCCTATACCCGTGGGCAGCTCCAATGTCGGAGGCCACCCGTAGGCTGTGAATGTCACATTCACTAGCCAACGATCCGGGAGGACACCATGGCAAACCGCACTCGATTCATCACCATCGACACCCGCCAGTACACCGAGGCGGAGGGCGAGATCGCCAGCAACCGCGCTCGCCAGCAGCGCGACGACGACCTGAACGCCTACGGCGCACAGGGCTACACGCTCCTGTCCACCGTCACCATCCCCCTCCACAACGGACTGCGGATCATCGACACCCTCGCCCGCACCGACGAGGACTACTGACCCACCGACAGCGCCCCGCCGGGATCTACCGGCGGGGCGCTGTCGCGCTCGCCGCAATGTCCGACCCCCGCCCTAGACTGTGAACATCACATTCACTACCTGACACCCAGGAGGACACCATGACCAGCGAGAGCGGATCGCCCGCAGGATCACAGCCGAAGCCCATCCCCGTGAGCCTGGCCGCAGCCGAATGGGGCGCGATCGCGGGCGTGATCGCGGCCTACGGCGAGTCACACAAGGACGGCGCGATGATCCTCGCCGCCGAAGAGATCAAGACTCAGGTCACCAACGCCCTCTCCCCCCAGTAGGCGACGAGCACGACCCCTCCCGCAGCGCCCCGCCGGAACTGACCGGCGGGGCGCTGCCGCGCTCGCCGCAGTGTCCGACCCCACCCGTAAGCTGTGAACGTCACATTCACTAGCCAACGATCCGGGAGGACACCATGGCAACCGCACCCCTCACCTTCGGCGACCGACTCACCGCGGCCGGACTGACCTGGGAGGTCTCCGACGCCCGCAGTCACGAGCCCGGCCCCACACTCGGCGAGCCGCGCGCCGACCTCTGCCCGATCGACCCCGACAGCGGCGAGCGCATCAGCAACGTGCGCATCGGCCGCGCCGAGCGTCCCTACGTCCGCGTGAACATCCGGGCTGGCCGCAGCGGAGACCTCGAGCTGTACCCCAGCAGCGGGTACGGCACCCCGCTCACCGATCGGCAGCGCGCGATCATCCTGGCCGACCTCGCCGGCTACCGCTTCGAGCTGCCCCCACTCACCGTCCCGGAGATCATCGAGCGGATCACCCACGACATCAGCACCCGCTCGGCGCACAAGGCATCCGAGGCTCTGCACTACAGCACCCGCACCGCCCTCCGAGACGCGCTCGCGACCCTCCCCGCGGGCGAGAGCAGCACCTATCGTGCCGCCGTCATCGACGCGGCGTGCGCGGCGTTCCGCGAGCGCATGGCGCGGGATGTCGGGCAGATGTAGCCCGCCCGGACATCGGCGAGCGCCCCACGTTCGCGGCGAGCGCGCGCCGATGTCCGACCCCCTCCCTAGGCTGTGAACGTCACATTCACTAGCCAACGATCCGGGAGGACACCATGGCAACCAAACCGATCAGCGAGATCGTCGCCGAGACGATCGCGCTCAACTACGAGGACATCGACGGGCTCACCCAAGCGCTCGGCCAGGGCGACGTGGACGCCGACGCGATCCGCGCGCTCGCGACCGGCGCCGCCGAGCGGGCCGTCGCCGACCACGCAGGCGAGGCCGCAGGCATCGACGTGCACGGGTACGTGTCCCTCATCGACGGCGCGGCCGTCGCGCAGATCGACACCACCGAGAGCACCGGCCGCATCCGGGTGTTCCTCAACGACGGCACGATCTACGACGGCAACCCCGAACACGACGACGCCCCCCGCCAGGTGTACACGCTCCGCGATCTCGACGGCACCGACGATGCCGCCGACTGGATCACGACCGGGCATGTTCTCGACGCCCAAGAGGTCGACTGGCTGCGCTCCCTGCGGGTGGTGGCACCGTGACCGCGGCGAGCGCGACCCGGCGCAACCCGATCGTCGAGGCGTTCCGCGACTGGGCATGCCTTGAGACGTTCCCGCTCACCGCGTGGGCCTGCGATGAGTGGGTGCACTCGATCGACCGCGGCGACCACGACGCGCTCAGCAGCCGCGATGAGATCGCCCGCGCTCGCCGCGTGCTCGACCGGCTGGGCACGGCGCTGGACGCGATCGAGGCCGAGCGGCCGGACGACCCGGAGGCGGTCATCCACACTCGCAGCTTCGATCCGGCCGCGCGGACGATCACCGAGACGTGGAGGCTGTTCGACACGGAGTACGCCGCCCCGTGGGGCGGGCCCGGCTTCGTGGCCTTCCAGGTCATCACCGGCTACGCCGACCGCGCCTACCAGGGCACGGCCCGCCGCATCCTCACCGGCAGCACCCCGCACCAGGCTCCCGAGCGAGACGTGCACCCGCAGCGCATCCAGCCGCTCCCCACGCGCCGGTACGCGGCGAGCGCGCTGCACATCGCCCACGACGGCATCGCGGCACGGTTCGACCTGCCGTGGGCGCTCTACTGGGCGCGCGGCATCCGCCGCTGACGCTCTAATCGGTGCCCCGCCGGGATCATCCGGCGGGGCACCGTCGCGCTCGCCGCGGCCAATGTCTGACCCCCTCCCTAGGCTGTAAATGTCACATTCACTAGCCAACGATCCTGGAGGACACCATGGCAAACCCCACCACGCAGCTCGAGCTCACGATGAGCCGCGAGCTGCACGCGAACACCGAGACCGACACCATGCAGCGCTCGCGGTTCCGCACGGACACGCTCATCGCGGCCTGGTACGACGACGAGCCGAGCGAGCCGGACCAGGCGATCCGGGACGTGCTCACGGATCTCGTGCACTTGGCCGACGCGCGCGGCGTCGACCTTCACCACGCGCTCGACCGGGCCGTGTGGATGGCCGACGAGGAACGAGCCGACTGGGGACTGGGGAAGGTGCAGCGATGAGCAGCGGAACGATCCCCGACCTCGCCGTCGTCGCGGCCGCGGCCGACATGATCGGCAGGTGGCATGACGACGTGTTCAGCTCGATCAACATGACCGAGGGCCGCATCCTCGCCGACCTGTTCGACGAGCTGGGGCACACCGGCACCGCTGACCACATCATCCGCGAGACCTGGCTGGCCGAGAGCGACGGTGACCGCGACCCGCTCCCCTGGGCGAACGGCCACGGCTCCCGGCTCAGCGAGGACGAGTACGTGGCCCGCAGCGACGACCTCGCCCACAACGAGGCCCGCGAGCGGTTCCACTTCGACCCCCGCCTGGAATGGTCGGAGGACGAGGAATAGCCGCACGGTGCCCCGCCGGGATCAATCGGCGGGGCACCGTCACGTCTAGGCCAGATAGCTCGCCACGTCGAAGCTCTGCAACGGCCAGGCGTAGCGGGCGCGTGACGGATGCCGGGGGTGCCCGCTCTTGAGCAGATCGCCGATCGACACCCAGTCACAGCCGGAGGCATCCGTCACCGAGGCGATGCCCTCAAGCATCTGCGGGAGGTAAGGGCGGGATCGGATCAGCTCGCCCCACGCGGCGACGATCGTGAGCTGGCGTCCGCCGATGAGATCGGCGATGTGTCGCTCGTTATCGGCTTGCAGCTGGGGGTCGTGCACCAGGTGCATGCCCTTGGGGTCGATGGATCTCTGCGGGTAGAGGTTCAGCATCACCCAGCTGTCGAACCCGTTTCGGGCCGCGAACCCCATGACCTTGCTGACGGTGCGATCCGGGTCTCCCGGCGCCGCGGTGCTGGGGTTCACACCGACGCACACGAGAGGGTTTACGCCCACCGTCCCCAGCACGAAGCGCGCAGAGTTGTCCGCCGTGCGCTCGTAGATCCACGTCTCAGTCATGCACGCCGCCGTCTCCCCATCGTCCTGCGCTCACCCGCCGGGCCCAATGTCTGACCCCTCACTTAGAGTGTAAGCGTCACATTCACTAGCAAGCGATCCGGGAGGACACATGACCGAGCAGAGCGAAAACCCGTTCAAGGGCGCAGAAATCATCGCCGTCTACACCGCAGAGGAGGCCGTCGCAGACGGGCTGCTGCTGCACTTCAACCCCGCCACCGCCCTCGAGGCCGGATACCGGCTCACGGTACTGCTCACACCGCGCCGCCTACGAGGCCGCGGTGCAGTGGACCCGCGAGGGCGACTGGGCAGAGCGAGGACGCCCGATTCTGGGACGTGCTCAACGTCATCCGCCCCACCGCCCGCCAGGTCGCCGGCGATCTCGTCCCGCGCGAGACCTACGTGCTGCGCGTGCCGAACGCCACCCGCTCCGGCAACCCGAGCACCGCCACCACCGCCAGCCGCCAGCGACTCCGCGTGAGCATCGAGGGGTACAACCTCACCGGCCAGGCGTGCATCATCATCGCCCTCCCCGGCGAAGACTGACCCCCACCAGCGCCCCGCCGGGATCTACCGGCGGGGGCGCTGCCGCGCTCGCCGCAGCAATGTCGGAGGCCTCCCGTAGCCTGTGAATGTCACATTCACCGCCTACGTTCCAAGGAGGGACACCATGGCACCCACACCACTCACCGTCGACGAGATCTCGCGGACGATCCTCGAGCGGATGACCAGCAACCACGGCGGCTCGCTCATCGAGGCAATCGACGACGGCGCGTTCGTCGTCGACGACCAGGCCGTCGCCTACTGGGTCGGCCAGGCCGTCGAACTGGCCCGCCAGGGCATCGACGACGACACCGAGACCGACGCCCCGCCGGTCGGATACTCCTGCGCCGAGTGCGGCGTCCAGGACGCCCGCAACTACGTCGTCACGATCTTGGACCACGAGGACATCCGCCACACCCGCACAGAGGTCTGCATCCCCTGCGCCGTGACGGTCTCGGCCGAGTCCGTCGACAGGATCATCGCCGGCTGCTCACCCGCTGACACCACCGGGGGCGGGCACCGCGCCCGCCCCCGACCCTCTGACGAAAGGACCAGCCATGACCACCGCACTCACTCCCTACGACACCGGCCAGCGCGCCGAACCGGCGACCTGGACGCCGAGCAACTCCCACCTGTACTCGATGCCCGTCGACGACCGAGCACGCATCCTCGCCCACCACGGCGACGACTTCGGCAAGGTCGACTTCGACAACGCCGAAGGACAGGCGATCGCCACCGTGTGGCGACCCCGACCGGCGACGGATGGACGCTGCACATCACCGAGCACGGAGCACCCCTCGCGCTCGCCGCAGACACCGCCCGCCTGCGCGAGCTGACCGGCGCCGCACAGGCGGCGATCGAGGAGGCCGAGCGCTCCACAGAGGCCGATACCATGGATGCCGTCTTCGAGGCCCGTGACGGGGCTGTGGACGCCCTCAGAGCACTCCTCGCGGCACTCACACCACCCGCCAGCTGAACCTCCCCCAGTGCCCCGCCGGGATCTACCGGCGGGGCACTGCCGCGCTCGCCGCAGCAATGTCGGAGGCCCCCCGTAGCCTGTGAATGTCACATTCACCGCCTACGTTCCAAGGAGGACACCATGGCAACCACCACCAACATCGAGTTCGCTCAGGGCCAGCTCGACATGCCCGCCCCGGTCACCGAGCGGCGCGGCGCCTACGTCGGGGAGATGGCCCGCACGCAGGCCGATCTCGTCGCCGCCCAGCGCAGGCCGCGGATCTCGCGCTGACCGTCGAACGGCAGCAGCGCGAGATCGACAGGCTGCGACTGCCGATCACCGACGCCGCCGACGACCGGCTCGCGGCGATCTGGAGAAGGGTGAGCAGATCGCCAACGATGAGGGCTTCTGCTCCGAGTACGACCGGCTCGTGGAAGCGATCGGCGGCACCCCGCGCGAGCGCGACTTCCGGGTGACCCTCTCCGTCACACTGACCCAGCGCGTTACCGTCTCGGTCACCGCCCGCACGTCGGACGAAGCGGAAGACCTCGCGATCGAGGCGTACACCGTCGAAGACGTGATCGAGTCGCTCCGATCCGACAACTACGTCGCCGACTCGATCGACGCGGAAGTCACCGACTGGGAGCGCGAGTAACCCAACCCGGCGGGGCGGGCACACCGCCCGCCCCGCCCCTCGCGGCGCTCGCCGCTGCCAATGTCGGAGGCCCCCCGTAGCCTATGAATGTCACATTCACTAGCAATCCGGGAGGATGCCATGACCACCAACCGCACCGTACACGCCGTCTGGTTTCAGTCCGTCGACCCCGAGGAGGCCTGCATCGGCGGATGCCAGTGGCACCCCGACAACGCGCAGATCGACCGGTTCATCGAGTCGGAGCGCGCCTGGCGCAACGAGGTTGACTTCGAGTACCTGCGCAAGACCCTCACCCTGCCCGATACGATCCTGCCCGGCCTGGCCGTCGACCAGCTGACCGAGGCGCAGCGCGCCGACGTCACCGACTGGGTCGACTCGCTCACGGGTGAGGTCGCATGGGATCGCCGCGTCGTGCTGCTGGGCAGCACTCACCCCGGCGGCGAGCGGCGCCGGATCGACGCTGAGCTGGCAGCCGCACGAGGCTGACACCGCCGCGCTGGGCCCCGTCGACGAACGCGGGGCTCAGCCCAGCCCGTCCAGTTTGTCCAGACGGGTCGCGATGTCCTCTGCCCAAATGTTCTTCGACGGCCAGGATCGCACCAACGCCTCGGTCGCCTCCGGGAGGGTGTAGTCCCGACCTCCGGGATATTCGCCACGTCCGCCATCGGCGTGAGGCGCTCAGAATGTTGCCGTCACGGTCAAGCCACACGACAGGCCAATAGTCGACTTGAGTGTCGTCTTCCGAGTCGACGTCGAAGTGGACTGAGTAGTCTCCCTCCCTTCCGACGCAAATGGCACTCGGCGTGACGGCATAGCTCATCTGTCTTGGGGTATTCCAGGGGAACGCCTTGGGGAATGTCTCGAGCAGCGCAGAGTACATCTCGTGGGTGGCAGCGGGCGGGCGATAATGGCCCTCACCTGATCCATGAGCGCCCGCGCGTCATCGACCGTAGGCCCCTCCACGGACACCGCTAACCCGCGCTTCATGCCCGACGCGATCTCGGTCTCGAAGTATGGGCCGGGATAGCTGCGCCCCTCGAAGGGTCGCTCGTCATAGAAGCGCTCAAACGCGCCAAGTTCCACGTCCTCAAACCTGTCTGCCCTCATGGCCGAGAGCGTACACAGGCCCGCGGTAGCAACCTAGATCCCCGGCGAAACCCCTCTCATCAACCGCCTGCCCTCATCGCTTCCGGTTCGCGAACGGCCCAGCGACCGAACACGTCAGCGAACGCGGCGCGGTAGCGAACCTCCACGTCCTCCGCGGACTCCTCCGGCGTCGTCACCCACGCAACGAGCAGCTCGTCTTGATCGGCCAGCTGCCAGATCGAACGCCCGCCCTGGTGGCTGGCACCCTTCCGCGCGAACTGCCCAGCCGCTTGCGCAGCCCGCCCACTTTCGCCTCTGCCTTGCGATGTACAGCACCGGCGTCCCCGACACCCACCGAGCCGCGAGGTCATCCAAAGGGTAGGCGGATCCGCCCGCGCTCGCGTCAGCTCGAGCAGCTCCGGCGACGTCGCCGCCGGACGCAGCACCACGTAGATCCCCGCCTCAGTCGGCACCCTCGCGGCCGCAAGATCCGCGAATCGAACGAACCCCACGAACCCGACCGCCTCGAGCGAGGCCCGATCCCACACGGCCGGCATCCGCAGCCCACCCGCCTCGCCGTCGCGATGGGTCGTCTTCATCGACGCATCGTCTCACGGCACCACAGGCGATGTCCCGGCTCCGGGCAACAGACCCCTCGGCTATGGTCTGAGCTACAGACGCCTGATGAGGAGACTCGTTCATGCCCAACGTAGACAGCAGCGGCCGCGACAGTTTCGGGCGGCGTGTAGAGACAGGGCTGGCAGCTGAACTCTTCAAGCAGCTCAAGCCGCTGCTTCTCGAAAGTGACATCGACCTCGACAGCGGCAAGGCCTACACAATCGACGAGATCAACGATGGCCTACAGGTGGCGATCCAACGTCACAACTTCATCATGGCGGTGCCTACAGGTGAGGCTCGAAAAGAGGCGTTCCGCGCGATACGGCTCGCTGCAGAGTACTTGTGGGAGGCCGACTACGAAGACTTCTCCGACTTCCTCACCGGGATGACCCCCGACGAAGAACCAACCCCCGCGCAGATCATCGGGACGACGCTCAGCCTCCTGGATTCCTGGTTCGAGGACGAGGTTCTCACCGGGGCAATCGCGCGCCCATCCTTCACCGAACGCTGGGACGAGGAGTCAAGCAAGATCATGTACGAGATCTTCGAGCGAGCCAGAGAGCACAGAGCTTTCGACTCCTACTCGGAGTTCATCGGCCGTTGGGGCGGACTCGTCGTGATGACGTTTGCAATCGGCGTGGTCTTCGAGGGCCTCTACGCATGGAGTGAAGACGACGACTACTTCGTCGATGTCGCTGACGAACTTCTTGACCCCGAGGCCTGGTAGCCCCTTCGCTCTCCCCCGAGCTCGGCCCCGCGCTCGCGCTCGCCATCCCGCCGCCGTCGTTGTTGCTGTCACGTCGGCGATGTCGGAGGCCTCCCTTAGCCTGTGAATGTCACATTCACTAGCAACCGAGGAGGACACCATGGGTGCCACATCCACTCACAAGACGGCCGGCGTCAGCGTCAGCGACTACTTCGCGGACTACTTCACCAACGCCACGATCATCGCCAGCGGCACCCGCCGCGACCCCGACTACATCGGCGGGAGCTACGACTGGCCCTACGAGTTCTACGCCGCGGTGCGCTAC
>NZ_JBFLUM010000095.1:0-10001 GCF_050470785.1 Microbacterium sp. NRRL B-14842
CTCGTAGATCCACGTCTCAGTCATGCACGCCGCCGTCTCCCCCATCGTCCTGCGCTCACCCGCCGGGCCCAATGTCTGACCCCTCACTTAGAGTGTAAGCGTCACATTCACTAGCAAGCGATCCGGGAGGACACCATGACCGAGCAGAGCGAAAACCCGTTCAAGGGCGCAGAAATCATCGCCGTCTACACCGCAGAGGAGGCCGTCGCAGACGGGCTGCTGCTGCACTTCAACCCCGCCACCGCCCTCGAGGCCGGATACCGGCTCACGGTACTGCTCACACCGCGCCGCCTACGAGGCCGCGGTTGCAGTGGACCCGCGAGGGCGACTGGCAGAGCGAGGACGCCCGATTCTGGGACGTGCTCAACGTCATCCGCCCCACCGCCCGCCAGGGTCGCCGGCGATCTCGTCCCGCGCGAGACCTACGTGCTGCGCGTGCCGAACGCCACCCGCTCCGGCAACCCGAGCACCGCCACCACCGCCAGCCGCCAGCGACTCCGCGTGAGCATCGAGGGGTACAACCTCACCGGCCAGGCGTGCATCATCATCGCCCTCCCCGGCGAAGACTGACCCCCACCAGCGCCCCGCCGGGATCTACCGGCGGGGGCGCTGCCGCGCTCGCCGCAGCAATGTCGGAGGCCTCCCGTAGCCTGTGAATGTCACATTCACCGCCTACGTTCCAAGGAGGACACCATGGCACCCACACCACTCACCGTCGACGAGATCTCGCGGACGATCCTCGAGCGGATGACCAGCAACCACGGCGGCTCGCTCATCGAGGCAATCGACGACGGCGCGTTCGTCGTCGACGACCCAGGCCGTCGCCTTACTGGGTCGGCCAGGCCGTCGAACTGGCCCGCCAGGGCATCGACGACGACACCGAGAGACCGACGCCCCGCCGGTCGGATACTCCTGCGCCGAGTGCGGCGTCCAGGACGCCCGCAACTACGTCGTCACGATCTTGGACCACGAGGACATCCGCCACACCCGCACAGAGGTCTGCATCCCCTGCGCCGTGACGGTCTCGGCCGAGTCCGTCGACAGGATCATCGCCGGGCTGCTCACCCGCTGACACCACCGGGGGCGGGCACCGCGCCCGCCCCCCGACCCTCTGACGAAAGGACCAGCCATGACCACCGCACTCACTCCCTACGACACCGGCCCAGCGCGCCGAACCGGCGACCTGGACGCCGAGCAACTCCCACCTGTACTCGATGCCCGTCGACGACCGAGCACGCATCCTCGCCCACCACGGCGACGACTTCGGCAAGGTCGACTTCGACAACGCCGAAGGACAGGCGATCGCCACCGTGTGGGCGACCCCGACCGGCGACGGATGGACGCTGCACATCACCGAGCACGGAGCACCCCTCGCGCTCGCCCGCAGACAACCGCCCGCCTGCGCGAGCTGACCGGCGCCGCACAGGCGGCGATCGAGGAGGCCGAGCGCTCCACAGAGGCCGATACCATGGATGCCGTCTTCGAGGCCCGTGACGGGGCTGTGGACGCCCTCAGAGCACTCCTCGCGGCACACTCACACCACCCGCCAGCTGAACCTCCCCCAGTGCCCCGCCGGGATCTACCGGCGGGGCACTGCCGCGCTCGCCGCAGCAATGTCGGAGGCCCCCCGTAGCCTGTGAATGTCACATTCACCGCCTACGTTCCAAGGAGGACACCATGGCAACCACCACCAACATCGAGTTCGCTCAGGCCAGCTCGACATGCCCGCCCCGGTCACCGAGCGGCGCGGCGGCCTACGTCGGGGAGATGGCCCGCACGCAGGCCGATCTCGTCGCCGCCCAGGCGCAGGCCGCGGATCTCGCGCTGACCGTCGAACGGCAGCAGCGCGAGATCGACAGGCTGCGACTGCCGATCACCGACGCCGCCGACGACCGGCTCGCGGCGATCTGGGAGAAGGGTGAGCAGATCGCCAACGATGAGGGCTTCTGCTCCGAGTACGACCGGCTCGTGGAAGCGATCGGCGGCACCCCGCGCGAGCGCGACTTCCGGGTGACCCTCTCCGTCACACTGACCCAGCGCGTTACCGTCTCGGTCACCGCCCGCACGTCGGACGAAGCGGAAGACCTCGCGATCGAGGCGTACACCGTCGAAGACGTGATCGAGTCGCTCCGATCCGACAACTACGTCGCCGACTCGATCGACGCGGAAGTCACCGACTGGGAGCGCGAGTAACCCAACCCGGCGGGGCGGGCACACCGCCCGCCCCCGCCCCCTCGCGGCGCTCGCCGCTGCCAATGTCGGAGGCCCCCCCGTAGCCTATGAATGTCACATTCACTAGCAATCCGGGAGGATGCCATGACCCACCAACCGCACCGTACACGCCGTCTGGTTTCAGTCCGTCGACCCCGAGGAGGCCTGCATCGGCGGATGCCAGTGGCACCCCGACAACGCGCAGATCGACCGGTTCATCGAGTCGGAGCGCGCCTGGCGCAACGAGGTTGACTTCGAGTACCTGCGCAAGACCCTCACCCTGCCGATACGATCCTGCCCGGCCTGGCCGTCGACCAGCTGACCGAGGCGCAGCGCGCCGACGTCACCGACTGGGTCGACTCGCTCACGGGTGAGGTCGCATGGGATCGCCGCGTCGTGCTGCTGGGCAGCACTCACCCCGGCGGCGAGCGGCGCCGGATCGACGCTGAGCTGGCAGCCGCACGAGGCTGACACCGCCGCGCTGGGCCCCGTCGACGAACGCGGGGCTCAGCCCAGCCCGTCCAGTTTGTCCAGACGGGTCGCGATGTCCTCTGCCCAAATGTTCTTCGACGGCCAGGATCGCACCAACGCCTCGGTCGCCTCCGGGAGGGTGTAGTCCCGACCTCCGGGATATTCGCCACGTCCGCCATCGGCGTGAGCGCTCAGAATGTTGCCGTCACGGTCAAGCCACACGACAGGGCCAATAGTCGACTTGAGTGTCGTCTTCCGAGTCGACGTCGAAGTGGACTGAGTAGTCTCCCTCCCTTCCGACGCAAATGGCACTCGGCGTGACGGCATAGCTCATCTGTCTTGGGGTATTCCAGGGGAAACGCCTTGGGGAATGTCTCGAGCAGCGCAGAGTACATCTCGTGGGTGGGCAGCGGGCGGGCGATAATGGCCCTCACCTGATCCATGAGCGCCCGCGCGTCATCGAACCGTAGGCCCCTCCACGGACACCGCTAACCCGCGCTTCATGCCCGACGCGATCTCGGTCTCGAAGTATGGGCCGGGATAGCTGCGCCCCTCGAAGGGTCGCTCGTCATAGAAGCGCTCAAACGCGCCAAGTTCCACGTCCTCAAACCTGTCTGCCCTCATGGCCGAGAGCGTACACAGGCCCGCGGTAGCAACCTAGATCCCCGGCGAAACCCCTCTCATCAACCGCCTGCCCTCATCGCTTCCGGTTCGCGAACGGCCAGCGACCGAACACGTCAGCGAACGCGGCGCGGTAGCGAACCTCCACGTCCTCCGCGGACTCCTCCGGCGTCGTCACCCACGCAACGAGCAGCTCGTCTTGATCGGCCAGCTGCCAGATCGAACGCCCGCCCTGGTGGCTGGCACCCTTCCGCGCGAACTGCCCCAGCCGCTTGCGCAGCCCGCCCACTTTCGCCTCTGCCTTGCCGATGTACAGCACCGGCGTCCCCGACACCCACCGAGCCGCGAGGTCATCCAAAGGGTAGGCGGATCCCGCCCGCGCTCGCGTCAGCTCGAGCAGCTCCGGCGGACGTCGCCGCCGGACGCAGCACCACGTAGATCCCCCGCCTCAGTCGGCACCCCTCGCGGCCGCAAGATCCGCGAATCGAACGAACCCCACGAACCCCGACCGCCTCGAGCGAGGCCCGATCCCACACGGCCGGCATCCGCAGCCCACCCGCCTCGCCGTCGCGATGGGTCGTCTTCATCGACGCATCGTCTCACGGCACCACAGGCGATGTCCCGGCTCCGGGCAACAGACCCCTCGGCTATGGTCTGAGCTACAGACGCCTGATGAGGAGACTCGTTCATGCCCAACGTAGACAGCAGCGGCCGCGACAGTTTCGGGCGGCGTGTAGAGACAGGGCTGGCAGCTGAACTCTTCAAGCAGCTCAAGCCGCTGCTTCTCGAAAGTGACATCGACCTCGACAGCGGCAAGGCCTACACAATCGACGAGATCAACGATGGCCTACAGGTGGCGATCCAACGTCACAACTTCATCATGGCGGTGCCTACAGGTGAGGCTCGAAAAGAGGCGTTCCGCGCGATACGGCTCGCTGCAGAGTACTTGTGGGAGGCCGACTACGAAGACTTCTCCGACTTCCTCACCGGATGACCCCCGACGAAGAACCAACCCCCGCGCAGATCATCGGGACGACGCTCAGCCTCCTGGATTCCTGGTTCGAGGACGAGGTTCTCACCGGGGCAATCGCGCGCCCATCCTTCACCGAACGCTGGGACGAGGAGTCAAGCAAGATCATGTACGAGATCTTCGAGCGAGCCAGAGAGCACAGAGCTTTCGACTCCTACTCGGAGTTCATCGGCCGTTGGGGCGGACTCGTCGTGATGACGTTTGCAATCGGCGTGGTCTTCGAGGGCCTCTACGCATGGAGTGAAGACGACGACTACTTCGTCGATGTCGCTGACGAACTTCTTGACCCCGAGGCCTGGTAGCCCCCTTCGCTCTCCCCCGAGCTCGGCCCCGCGCTCGCGCTCGCCATCCCGCCGCCGTCGTTGTTGCTGTCACGTCGGCGATGTCGGAGGCCTCCCTTAGCCTGTGAATGTCACATTCACTAGCAACCGAGGAGGACACCATGGGTGCCACATCCACTCACAAGACGGCCGGCGTCAGCGTCAGCGACTACTTCGCGGACTACTTCACCAACGCCACGATCATCGCCAGCGGCACCCGCCGCGACCCCCGACTACATCGGCGGGAGCTACGGACTGGCCCTACGAGTTCTACGCCGCGGTGCGCTACAACGACGGCCACCCCCACGCCGGGGAGGTCTTCGCGTTCGTCGTGCTCTACTCCGTCGCCCCGTCCAGCTACTACAACTTCACGTACAAGGACATGGACGAGACGGTCGGCCCCGGCGCAGTCCACGCACCCCGCCGGGTGCTCGAGGCCCCTCACCCCGACCGACCACGAGTACGCCAACCAGTGGCGCGCCGCCTGCTGGGCGAACCTCGAGCTCGAGGAAGCCAAGCCCCGCGTCCGCCGCGGCGACCACATCCGCTTCGCAGAGCCGTTCACCTTCGGAGGAGGGCTGCAGACCACCACGGAGACCGTCTTCGAGGTCGAAGGGCGCGACGTGCTCCGCGTGATCGACCACCACGGCGTGCGCGTGCGCATCCCCCGCTGGCGGGCACGCAGCTACGCGCTCGCCGCAGCCAGCTGAGCGAGTGCGGGGCGCCCCACACAGGGGACGCCCCGCAGTCCTCACCGCGCAGCTGCTCCACCGCGCCGGGGCGCCGGCGCCAGTGACCGGCGATCTCCCGTCCTGCGCGCGTGTGCTCCGGCACCCACACCATCCCCCGCCCATCCGGGAGCGCGACAGGCTTGACCAGCCCATCTAGGGACTCCTCGAGCATCAGCGCCGCCGTATGGCGATCGCCACCCGCCGCGAGGTACTCCTGGCCTCCCGCGGCGTCCGAAGACCCGCTGACGCAGCTCCGCGGGCGCGTCGAGGCTGTCTCCCCGCAGTCGCCGTGCAACGGCATCCATCCGAACCTCTTCACGGATCTCCGATATCCTGCCCGCGCCCGTGCGCAGCTGCCGCCGGAACCGCGACAGCTGCGCATCCCGTCGACGCGCCAATGGCGACCTCGCCCGCCCACGCCTCGAGCGCCGCCTGATCCAGCGGTGTGTACTCCGCCATGACCCGCTTCCGCGCGCTCACCGCCCGGTCCCGCTCGAAGAACTCCCGCGACTCCGCCTCATGCGCTCGCCGCTCTGCTGCCGGGGACCGACGCACGCGCTTTGCCGGCAACCCAACGACTTGAGGCGGCGAGCCAGCCGCTTCGACTCACGGTTGGACTGCAGCGCCCGCTCATACACATCCGGGTTCTCAGCCCGATACTGCCGCTGCCACTCGGTCAGGTGTTCCCGGTTGCGCTGCTGCCAGTCCCGCGACGACGCCTTCACCTTCTCCGGGCTCTGATCTCGACGCTGTCTCGCCCTGGCCAGCACCGCGTCACGGTTGCGCTCGTAGTAGCGCCGCGAGTACTCCGCCGTCTTCTCTGGGTGCTCCGCGTGCCACCGCCTGATCGTCTCGCGCTTGCGCTCACGGTTAGCCTCGGTCCACCGCCGCACCCGCTCGCGGTCCTTCTCGCGCCGCTCCTTCTGCGCTCGCATCTTCCGCGACCGCTCCCGCATGTACTCCCGGTTCTTCCGGTTCACTTCGTCCACGGTTCTCCGCGTGATACTTCGCCCGGTACGCGCGGATCTCCTCGCGATGCTCCTCGCGATACCGCTTCGCGTAGTCCCGCTTCGGATCGGCCGCAGCGCTCGCCGCAGCCGACTGCTCCTGCTCGGCGCGCTTCGCCTGCTGGCGTGCCTGACCCGCTCGCAGCCATGCCGCGTGAGGGGTCGGTTGGTCCGCCAACCGGTCGCGCCGACGAGTCGTCGACGCCGGCGGACATTACGACTCCGCTGGCGCCAGCTCGAGCAACGTCTGGAACAGGGCGTACCGGTGAGCTGTCGGGTTGGTGATCGCCAGGCCGACCGCCTCTCGCAGCGGGGCGCGTTGCTCATCGGTCAGGTCGGTCACCGGCTCGAGGCACCAATCAACGTCGGTGTCGACGGTGTAGTCCGGCTCGTCGATGTGAATCTCTGGGTAGTACGAGATCGCCGCCAGCCCCACGCGCTGCAGGACGTCGTCTACCTCTTCGCGACTCGGCATCGCTCCTCTCTCGTCGCGGGCTTGTGCCCGTCTGAGGGGTATAGGCCGCATCCCGGCTGCTTCGCGGACACAGAGTGCATCGCTCGCTCGCCGGCGCAATGTCCGGACCCCCACCGTAGCCTATGAATGTCACATTCACCACCTACTACGGAGGACACCATGAAGCTCACCCTCAACTTCGGGCACCGCCAGGAAGAGATCGACCTGGGTGAACCCGACGCCCGCGACGGGCTGTTCGACAACGGCGAGATCGGCGCCTACGCCGGGAACATCTACCTGTACGTCGACGGCCGCGAGTACGGGTCGCTGTTCATCCACCACGACGACCAGGGGCCGATCATCGAGCTCGGCCAGTTCGACGAGACCGCCGACGAGTGGGTGACCCGCGCCGCGCTACGCGCCCTGCCGGCACACGTCGCGCAGCCGCTCGAGAACGCCGGCGCATGAACGGCCACGAAGGCGGCTCCAAGACCGTTTGGCCGGTGGTACGTCGAGGTCAGCCCCCTCGGTGTGATCGCCGGCCCCCTCGAATCCGGGGCCACCTACACCACGACCACCCTCCGGTTCCCCATCGGATGGCGCGTCGGAAAGGTGTGGAGCAACGGCGTCGCGTCCGGCCCTCCCGAAATCTTCGGCATCCCCCGTCGAGTCGTCAGCGCCGCAGCCGGCATCGCCAGACAGATGCAATAGACCGAGCTGAGGGCGGCGGCAACTCCGCCGCCCTCAGTGACGCACTCGCGATGTCCCCCAGCGATGTCCGACCCCCTCCCTAAGCTGTGAATGTCACATTCACTAGCCGACGATCCGGGAGGACACCATGGCAACCATCAACCAGCACCCGTCCGGCGTCGCGGACTGGGCCACCATCTGCGCCTGGATCCACGAGAACCGCCCCGACCTTTGGGAAGGGCTCGGCCCCGCCGACGAGGACCGCGCACCCCGCGAGCTGATCCAGCAGATGCAGGCCAGATCGCCACTTGACCTCCGGGCAGGAAACACCTACCCTAGTAAATGTCACATTCACTACTAACTGAGTAGAGGGAGAACCCACAGACCCACAACCAGGGGAACCGCGCAACGCCCGTTCCCCTCCCAGGGACAGGCCGCCACACCGCAGCCTGACGAGCGCTCGCCGCGCTCGCCGCCATGTCCCTCCCGGCGACCCGCCGTCCTCCCAACCAGGTCGCCGCCGCGGGGGCGGCTCCGTGACACAGCCGCCCCCCGCCCCTTCCCCTTCATGTCCGCGAAGAGAACGATCCGCGGCCTATACCCACAAGACGAACCGGAGGATCCCATGGACAGCATCGACACCACCGCACCGGCCGATTGGCACGACTTCTACGTCGACCCCTTCCCCGGCCGCAAGGGCTCCGAGCGGATCACCGACACCTGCGGCAAGTGCATCGGCACCGGCCTGTACACCGCGCCGACACATTTCACCGATGGCCAGGGGCGCCCGATCTGCTTCGACTGCCGCGGCACCGGCACCCGCAGCCGCCTCGTCAGCAGCGCCCGCGCCACCGCACGAGCCCACGCGAAGGCACACGCCGAGCACGTCGACACAACACGGGCGATCACCGCCCGCCGCGCCGCCTTCGAGGCCGAGCACCCCCGGCCCTCCGCGACCAGCTCACCGAGGCACACCTGAGCATGCGAGACGGAAACCCGCTGCGCGAGAAGATCGGCTACATCCTCGACTCCCTCGAGGACTTACACCGGCACCCTCGACGACGACGAGGTCCGCACCGCCCACGAGCTGCTCGAGCAGTACGAGCTCGAGCTGGCCGCGCGCCGCCCGGTCCCCACCGGGCGCACCCTCATCCAGGGCGAGATCCTCGCGACCAAGACCACCGACACTCAGTGGGGAATCACCGTCAAGATCCTCGTCCAGGGCGAGGGCTGGCGCGTATGGGGCACCAAGCCCTCCGAGATCTCCACCGCCGCCCGCGGCGACGTCGTCGCGTTCACCGCCACCGTCTCCGCTTCCGACGACGACGACAGCTTCGGCTTCTACTCCCGGCCCACCAAGGCACACATCATCGCCGCGGCATCCGCCGCACCGCATGAACGAGCGCCTCATGAACAGCCGCACCAGCCTGACCATCTACCCCGCCCACGACGAGAAGTCTCTGCTCCCACCGACGCCGATCCTCGTCGACGAGCACTACTTCGTGCGCGCCGGGCTCGAGCAGCTCCCCCGCACGACTCATCGGATTCAGCCCCGCCGGCGCGCTCGCCATCACGGCATGGGTTCACGACGTGTTCCGCACCCCCGAGCTCGCACGCGACCTGTACCCGATCTTCATCATCGCCGGCCACGTCCAGGCGTATCCGATCCCCGCAGCCAGAGTCACCGTGCGCGAGCCATCCGGCGTCGTCCAGGTCGTCATCACAGACCCCCGCGGCAAGCGATACCGCCCGTACCTCGGAGAGGACCGCGACGTCGCCGACCGCATCGCCGCCGCCTGGGGTTCCCACCGCGGCTACTCCGCCACCGTCCAACCGATCACCCCGGCAACAAGCGCCTGACCACGCGAACGGAGATCACCATGCGCTGCCTTATGTGCGAAGAGCCGACCACCATGTACATCCCCTCCGACGACGTCGACGGGATCGGGCTGCACAGCTGCGGCGCGTGCGGCTTCGAGATCGAAGCTCCCCGCGACGAGCCCGTGCGGATGATTCCCGTCAACGAGCGTCGAGAGCGGCCCGTCGACGTGACGACGACGACGGTTGCGAAGACCCTGCAACCTCTCTAGTATCAGTGAATGTCACATTCACTACTTTCTTACTGATCCGAGGAGTGCTCCCCAATGAGCGAAGAGGCAGCGACCGTCACCGAGGAAGTCGTCTACGTCGGCCGCAAGGCCGCGAGTAATGGAAAGCTCGCGCACTGGTATCGGACGCTCGACGACGGTGAGCTCACCAGCAAGGAGCTCGGCTCGTACAAGCCGTACACGTCGGCTCCGGTGGGCGCGATCATCACGATCACCCGCCCCGCCGGCGAGCCGACCGTGCTCTACACGGGCGGACAGTACACGCCACGGATCACCGGCAGATACGCCGACACAGCCGCCACCGACGAGTGGCGCGTGGCCGATCAAGCGGAGGCGCAGCGGGATGCGAATGAGCGGC
>NZ_JBFLUM010000096.1:0-17159 GCF_050470785.1 Microbacterium sp. NRRL B-14842
TGTACATGTGCAGGTAGGAGACCACGAACCCATCGGGGTGTTTGATTGACAGCCACAGCGAGCTGCTGAGGGTCACCGTGCCAGGCAGGATCGCGTAGACGGGGTCGCCGCACGGGTTCGGCCAGTGCTGCAGGTCGATCGCAACATGCCACGAGGAGGCGCCAGGGACCGAGATGTCGCGGGGACCGTAGCCGGACGTCATCTGGTAGCCCGGAGAGAGCGGGAATGCGGCCTGCCCGACGACGGTGCTGCTGTCGCAGCTGACCGACCCGCCGACCGCGGTGATGATCTGCTGAGCGGCGGGCTCCCACTTGTCGTAGGCGGTCGGGTACGCGGACCTGCACGGTCTGCGCAGCCTCTCCCAGCCCCATCTCCTCCCAGCCGGGGATGTCGAGCAGTCCTCGAGGAGATCCGCCGTTGGGGCCCTCCTCGCCGCCGAAGAACGCCTTGGCGGCGTAGACGGGGTCCATGAGATCCTCGACGGTGCCCCAGCCCGACACGCGCTGCTGGAAGTAGTTGACCGAGTCGTGGTCGCTGCCAACCGCGTCGTGGGGGTAGTCGAGAGATTCGGGCACCGAGGAGTTGGCATACATTTTCAGGCCGGACTCCTGCAGCGCGGTCATGATCGCGATCTGCTGTCCCTCGCGCGGACACACCCCAGGGATCGAGCGACCGCGAGGATGGTGGCCGCGTGGCTGAGCTCGGTCGCACCGAGGGTGCGGGTCGATCCTCCGGTGGTCTGGACCTCGAGCTTGTCGGTTGTCAGCGAACCCGCTGTGCACTGCGACGACCCGCCGCCGGAGGCGCCGGCGATCGCCATCATCAGGAACATCGTGTAGCCGGCGAAGATCACCACCGGCACCAGCACGAGCGCGATCACCCAGAGGATGACCTTGCGCGAGCCGCCTCCGTCCCCGTCGTCTCCACCGCTGGCGGCGCCTGCGACGTCAGCGGTGCGCTCGAGCACTCCCGATGCGGACATGCGGACTACTTCTGCGCGATCGCGAGCCGGGCACGCATCTCACCCGCTGCGCGGGGATCGAGGGGCGCGCGGTGGCAGCGACGTGATGTCGACGACCCCGGAGGAGGAGGGGCGCCGTTCGATGTGCCCCATGCCCGAAGAGTCCACGACGATGCGGCGCGGGCCGTCCGGGGTGCGCGTCGACGTCGGCGCCGGGTCGACGACCATCGGAACCACCTTCGGGTCACCGGCAGCTCGTGGCGTGCTGCTACCGGCGGACGCGGCCGCGGAGACCGCCTTGGATGCCCCCTTGGTCGCCACCCGGCCACCGACCTCGAGCGCCGCGGCGCCGGCGGCGCCGGCAAGACCGCCAGCTGCGGCGCCCTTACCGATTCGCGCGGCCGTGAACACCAGATCCGCCGTCTTCGATGCCTTGGCGGCGGCACCCGCCGCTGATCCGCCCCCAGGGCCCTTCTGCGGCGACGGGAGCGCCGGACGGCCCGACGAGCCGCCGGATGGCGAAGAGGGCGGCATAGGCGTCGCGGGCGGGCGTGTGGCGGTCATTGTGCCGATGTCCTGCGCGGCCGCAGCGCCGAAGTTGATGGAGCGCGCGTCGACCGTGTTGTCAGGGCGGCGCAGAGCCGCGGCCGCGATCGTCGACACGGCGCCCATCGCCGCGACGGTCTTGACCCCCGTCGCGCTGCGTCGGGGCCACCCTTGCCGATGCCGTACCGCGAGAGCTGCTCGGCGATCGACTGGCCTGTCTTCTTCGCGATCCGGCGCGCCCGGATGATCAGGAACAGCAGCACGATCATCACCAGCGTTGCGAAGGTCATCTGCGCGACGAGCGGGATCCCCAGGCTGCTGAGCCCGGTGATTGCTGCGACGGTCAGCTTGAGAACGGCAGCCATGACGACCGCCATGAAGACGATCGCGACCAGGCCCATGAAGGTGTCGGCGAGGGACTTCCAAAGCGGGTATCGGTTGACCGGGAGGATCCCGATGTAGACGTTCCACATGGTCTTGATCGCGGAGATCAGGAAGCCGAGCACCGTGACCAGGAACAGCACGGCGAATGCCATCGGGAGGATGAACAGGGTCAACGCGCCGGGGGTCATCGTGACAGCCGTGAGCACCTGGCCGAAGTTGGGGGTTCTGGTTGAACGTCTTCGCTTCCTCGTCGCAGCCGCCGACCGCGTCGCGGACCTCGTTGCGCCGGTCTGGATAGGCGCCGAGCTGGTCATCGTGTCGGTGAAGGTCGTGGCGCACTGCCCCTCGAGGGCGTGGCCGAACGCGATCGTCTGCGCAGGGATCTTCACGAAGATGTCGACCAGCTGCGATGTGACCGCAGCGGACAGCAGGTTCTCGGAGTCGAGCTCCGTGCTGTTGATGTCGTCGGTGACGACGACGGCGGCGATCTGACCGCCGTACTCCTGGGCGGTGTCGAAGGCGCCGCGGCGGCGGTGAGCGAGGCGATCGGGTTGGCGAGCAGCCCGGTTGCCAGCACTGCGCAGCACGCCGAGATGAACAGCTCCGCCCACCCGGTGGAGTGCCGGCCGAGCATGATCGCCAGGCCTGCGACTCCGCCGGCGATCGTCAGCGCGAACGGGATCCACGCGATCTCGCCGAGGAAGTCCTGCAGGAGGTCGGCCAGCGCACCGAACGGTGCCGCGACGATGTCGACCCACTCGAAGGAGAGCAGCCAGTCGCAGAACCAGATCATCCACGACACCAGACCCAGATGCCCGGTCCAGATCGGGTCGATCCACATGGAGATGAAGAACTTCCCCATCGTGAACACGTCGCCGCGGTCAAGCGGGAGCACCGTGTAGTTGGTCAGGGGGACGCCGTCGCTGTCGGTGATGTCGCCGCCGAGCATGAACGGGGACGAGCCGCCACCGTCAGCGGCGAAGGCCCAGTACGTGTTGCCGAACAGGACCAGGAACAGGTCGATCAGGATCACGGCGAAGACCTTGCTACACCGGGGGTGATCATGCACCCAGAACCGGATCCGCCAGAACGCGCCGCCAGGGTCTCGAAGGTGTGCCGGTAGAACCCGATCATGGCGTCACCAGAGACGGAGTCGACAGCACCGCTTCGCGTCGGTCGGGGCGCTCGGGGAGCGTCTTGCGGAACTTTCCGATCCGGCCGCGCTGGTCACGGACCAGGCCCTCACCGCGCCGCTCAGGGGCGACCTTGCCGTCCGGGCCGAGCGGCGACAGATCCTCGGTGACCACCTGGACCATCGCCGGGTCTGCAGGCTCGCCGGTCAACCACTCGATCGCGCGGCGCGCCAGATCCTTGTCGGTCTGACGCATCACGTAGCGGGTCTTGAGCAGGCCGCGCGTCTGGGTCTCACCGAAGTCGGCGGGATCGTGGGAGCCAAGGGCGAAGAACGCGCGGTGCTTGCGGCCATCGCGGATGCCGATGCGCAGGTCGCGCTCACCCTCGGGTGACTGGGTGATGTGGTGGCATTCGTCGAAGTAGGCGCCGGCGAGCTCGCCGGGGTTCATGAAGCAGACCTCGCGGGAGATCCCCATGAGCATCGCGTACATCGCGCGGCCGTAGATCTTTTCCAGGGGCATCTCCTCGAACAGGTGCGCGTGCTCGAGCTCGGTCTTGTCCGGCAGCGACAGCCCATGGGTGAGGAAGACCAGGGCACGCGATTTCAGGTCGACAGCGGTCAGCCCGTCGTTGAAGAGGACCTCGCCGATGTCCTTCGACGCGACCAGGTTGATCAGGCCCGACAGCTCATCGCTCTCCGCGGAGGAGATCGTCTTGAGATGTGCCCGCAGGCGACCGAGGCTGGTGATGTCGTGCGCGGCGACGTACTCCGGCTCGAGGAGGCGGGACAGGGCAACGCCTCGGGAGTCGCGAGCCCGGATGCCGAGCATCACCGCGAAGAGCGACTGCACCATGCGTGCGCCGACGAGAGGGCCGAACACCCGCAGCGGGTCCAGCGAGTACTCCGGGGTCATCAGGTCGACGATCGTCGTGGTGTCCGGCCGGAGGCTCTGCGCGAAGACCGCGTACTCCTTGGCCTCTGTGCGGTCGATCGCGACGACGCGGCCGTTGCGGTCGACCGTGTCGCCCATGTCTCCCTTGAGCAGCACACTCTTGCCGGCGCCGAGCTCGGCGACCACGCCGAAGCTGGCGCTGGTGTCGGCCTGGATACTGCCGTCCGCGTCGCGGAGGATCGGGGTGTGGCGTGCGGTGCTGATGTTCTCGCCGAAGCGGGCGCCCTTCTCGTCTCCGAGCTCGTTGCTGGAAAGCGGCACTCCGGTCGCGAACTCCCGGCCGGTCGTGATCTGGGTGAGCTCACGGACGATGCGCCCGGTGGGCGTGCCGGGGATCATCGCCCACCAAAGCTCCTCCTGACCGCCCAGGGGCGCCTCGAGGAGGAAGTCGGCGCGCTTGTACTCGTCTGCCACGAATCGGCCCTTGGCCTTCGCGAGATCGGCGGTATCTGCCCCCACAGCGAACAGCACCGTCGCCTGAACCTCGACCTCCTTGTCGGAGCGGTTGAGGGAGGCGTGGTACGCGGCCAGCGTCTCTGCGATCTCGCCGAGGTCGGATCCGCCGCCGGTGATCGTCGCGGTGCCCTCCTGATGCTTGTACTGCTCCTCGATGGCGGTTTCGGCCTTCTTGTTGCGACGCTTGACCTCGTCGGCGCGGTGACGGTGAAACGGATCCCCCAGTCGACGTCGAGGGGGAACTGGTCGACGTGTGAGATCCACTCGACGCCGGGCGAGACCCAGCCGGCCTTGGGCGCGGCGACCATGGCCTGCACCACCTGGTAGGACGACGTCTCGTCCGCGTAGGGGCTGTGCACCTTGAGGTAGCGGCGCTTGAACGGGAGGAACTGCTGCCCGGACTTGGGGGGCGATGTCACTCTGCCCGCCCTCGTCGAGCCAAGGGTTTGGCATCGCGGAGGGCATCTGGAAGTGCGCGAGCTCGTCGGCGCCGAATCCGTCCTCCGTACCCTCGGCAGGCGGGACAGGGGCGGCGAGGTCTGCGGAGAGGCCGCGCTGCTGCGAGTGAAGGGCGATCCAGATCTGCTCGGCGGGCGTTGCGCGGGTCGGCTGGAACGCGGCGGGGATGCGGACCTCGATCTCCTTGGCCATCCGCGCAGCAGCGGCGATCTCGGAGTCGGTAGGCAGCTGACGGGGAAGAGCCAGCGTGTCACGCAGCTTGGTGTCGGCGGCGCGCAGTGCCGACATCGCGCGCGCCTTCATCGAACCGGCCGCGAGCGGGACCGAGAACCAGAACGCGCGCGTTCCGAGCGGGATCTGCTCGAGCGCGTCCAGGGTCAGCTCGACCTCGCGCGCCCAGTCGGGGCACTCGTCGATGCGAACCCCATCCAGCATCCGCTCCACGATCGACACCGGGTCCAGGTCAGCGCACAGCCCCAGCAGCAGCCCCTCGCCCCGGTGGGCCTGGAAAAGCGCCTGGTGGTGCGCCTTGACGAGCTGCTTTGCGGCCGCGGTGGCGTAGGCATACGGGAGCGGCTGCAGCCGCCACGTCGCCCAGACCACGCCCGAGCGGGTCCACATCAGGTTGCTCGTCATCGCTGTTGCCGGAATCTGCATCGTCGTCTCGTTTCTCAGTCGGTCGGCGTGGCAGCAGCAGATCGCGACCGCCGCTGAGGGGGACCGTGATCGGCGTGCCGCCGAGGATGGGGAGGAGGGATGAGTAGCTCATGGTCAGTTGCCTCCTCGGGCTTGCTGCAGCAGGCGCTCGACGCCGCTGACCGCGTGTGCGGGTGCGTGCGCCGGCAGCGGCGTCGAGCGCGCTGCAGGACCGGCTGCGCCACGACGGGCGCTTCCGGTGCGGGTGCGGTGTTCTCGCTATCCGGGCGGGCGAGCGTGGCTCCGACCGGCTCGGCGATCGTTGTTCCGCCGCCTGCGAAGTGGGGCGGGCGAACCCGCATGGTCACTCCGCGGTAGCGGCCGGCTGCGGGGCGGGTCATCGCGGACATGCCGCTAGTGATGATGCTCAGCAGTTCCGGCGTGTGGCCGGGATCCTTCCGGCTCCCCACGCTGCTCCCCAGGACACGAAGGCAGCGACGGAATGTCGACGATCGGAGAGCCAGTCCCCCACACGCTCTGCGTCATCAGCGCGACGACCAGGACGATCGCCAGGACGACGCCCTGCGTCAGCGTGTAGGGGCCCCCAGGGATCTTCGTGCCGTCGTGGAGACGGCCGATGAACTTTGGGAACCGGCGGCTGCGCGTGTAGAAGCGCGCAACCTCTCTCTCTTCGTCGCGATCGGCCACGTTCGCCCCTTACGCGACCAGCCGGTAGACCGTGTCGCCGGCCGCGGTGGTGGTCTCGTTGAGCACCAGGACGTCCGCCGGAGCTGCGATCTGGTGGATCGTCACTCCGATGGCGTCGACGGTCTCGGTCTGGATGAGGCCCATGACCCACTCGCCACCGCCGGCGGCGAGGAACATGGCCAGGCCGCACGCGATGCCGGTGATGATGGTCGTCGCCATGGCGAACCGCACCTTGGCGGCGACGACGAAGAAGATCACTGCTGCTGCGAGAAACACGACCGCCCGGAAAGCAGTCGTCGCATCAGCGGTGATCCCGTTGATCCAATCGAACATGGTTGGTGTTCCTTCCTTAGTTGCCGTTACCGGACGGTGTCGGCGTGGGGGTTGTCGATCCCTTGTCGGAGACCGCTTGCGGTGCAAGATCAATGGCGCTGACCTCCCAGCGGGAGGCACGCGCGGTGAGGGTGAGCGTGTACGTCGAGGTCACTTGCTGGTCCAGCGGGCTCAGCAGTGAGACGGTCGCGAGCACCTTGAGGGTGTCGCCATCGCTCGGGGACTCCGTGGGCGTCAGGTCCGACCGCAGCTCCTCGACGTTGACCATCACGTAGGGGGCGGGCGAGATCGCCACGAAGGATGTGTCGGGGCGCTGTATCGGGACAGGTCGCCCGAGCCGGCAAGGTACGCGCCGAGGAACGCCGACACCGTCTCCGCAGACGGGTCAGAGGATCCGATGGTCTGCTTGTAGACCAGCGACGTTGTCTCGCCCTGGACGGGAGCGGAGATCTGGGCGGGAGACCGACTGCCCGCACCGTGTCTCCGTTGACCGCGATCGCCACCTGGAAGTAGCGGCGCGGCCAGCTCGTCGTGCTGGTGTCGTCGGAGTCCGTCACCGACAGCTCCTTGATGTTCGCCGCGACGACGACGTTGACGAAGTCCGAGCCGTCGACGGGTGTGATGGAGACCACGGACAGGTCGCGGTACTCCCAGGCCGTGACCGACAGCTGCCGCAGCGCCGCCAGGTCGACGTAGGTAGCCAGGTCACCCGGCGCGTCCTTCGTCGCGCTCAGCCACGAGGAGACGAATCCCTCCGCGTAACCGCCGGCAGCCTGCTGCTGCGTGCTCAGCCCCGCTGCCTGCGCCTCGGGCGCTGCGGCGACGACGGGCGCCGGACGTGCGGCCGCGGCGAAGAGCGCGATGGGCCCACACGCGATCGCGGCGAACAGGAGTGCGGACAGCACCTTGCCGCCCAGCTGCCGACCATGGGTCCAGCTGCTCCCCTGTGCCGGGACGGTCTTCGTCTCCTTGGCTGGCTTCGACGTCTTCTCGCGGCGCGCCATTATGCAGCTCCTCCCACTCGCAGCTGCGCCACCCCGCAGAGCTGCCGGCACCGCTGCCGAGAGCTCCTCAACCGCCTTCACCACGCGGCCATGCGTGGAGGGGTCGAAGGGTGCGTCGAGGGTGCTCGCCACCGCTTCCTCGAACCCCTGGCGCGCACGGATCGCGCGTGCAGCGTCGGGCTTGAATCCTTCCCACATGGCGTCGTCGGCGCTGTCTGCGGTGCTGCTCTCGCTCACGTTTCTGTCCCTTCCGCGGAGTCCTGATGCCTCCCGACCAACGGGGGCATATCTGTATAGGCCGGTTTTCGGCCTTCGCGGACATCGCGGATCGAAGAAATCTTGCGTGGATATTGCGCCCATGCAGCGAGACATGGAAACCACCCCTGAACGGGCATTTACAGCATCGGATCGCGACTCAGACCCACCGAAGCCAGCATCCGCCGGTCGGGCACTCTCCTGCCCGCCCGGAACTTTCCAGGATCTGAACCAGGGGTGCTGAGGAACGTGGCCCTTCGTCAACCGACGTCACGACGAAGGGCCATTTCTCATGACTGCTTGGGCGAAGACATCACCTCTTGCCGACCAGCTGTTCGACGAGTGGAACAGCTTCCACTCCCACACCACTCACCACTTCGGAACGCTCGGCGAGCTGACCGGCGATGAGGCCGTGAACCTCATCCGGCAGCCGCAAGCTCCCGAACAGCGCGACGCGCTCTTGCTCGAGCTGCTCACCCTCGAGCACGCCGGCGATACCTTCGCCGGCCGCGTCCTGCTCAAGTCGTTCATAGCCGCTCGCGCTGCGGCTGCCGAGCAGCTGCAGCAGCATGCGCAGCCTGTGGCAGCACTCCCCCGCCGACGCCCGCACTGCGGACGATCGGCGTGCTCTGGGAGGTCATTCACACCTACCCGCTCGAGCGCGTCCACTCCGTCTCCGGAAACATCCGTCTCGAGACGATCAAGAACCTCGGAGTCTGGTTCGGCAGCGAGCACAGCGTCGACGCGATGCCGATCGAGGACGAGCTGCTCGAGAAGATCGCAGGCCCCGACGAGAGCGACGACGTCTTCCGGGATCTGGTGACGATCCTCACCTGGGCGATCGACTCCGGCACCCTCCGCCGCGACGAGGTCCAGCTGCTTGCACGCATCGAGCTCGCAGAGGGTGACCCCGGTGTGGCGCGTGAGGAAGCAGCGGCCGAGCTCGGCGTCAGCCGGGAGACGCTCAACCGCCGAGTGTGCCGAATCCGCACCAAGCTCATGCAGGCCGTCAGTGGCGACATGGAGGCCAAGGTCTCCTACGCCCCGCGCCGCAGCTGAGCCAACCCGCCATCCAGGGGCAAGCGCAGTCGACGAGTCGAGCGCGCCCCACAGGCCGGAGCACACTAACCGCTCCGCCCCCCCAGACAGACAGGGCCTCTGGATGGCCCCCAGGGGCCCTGTCTTCCCCTCCGCCTCACTCGGAGCCCTCCTCATGGCCGAAATCGCCTCAGCAGGCCGCACAGGCCGCTTACGCCCGCATCCATCGTTTGGATGCCCCGCCACGACTCCCCTACCAGCCCTCGCGACACGCGCACTCCACCATCGCCAGCGCGGCGCCACACACGCGCTACCCCGCCGCGATGCTCTGCGCTGTACCCACGCAGCAACGTCGCGATAGCCTCCGCCACTCCCCCGCCAGATCACCGCATCACTCGCGCGATACGCTGAGCAACCCCCCGCGCCACACCCGCGCTAGTCATCCGCAATAACACTCGCAATACTCGCGCTAGCTCATCGCCCTACCCGCGCATGATGTTGCGCTCTAACATGCGCACTACTAGCGCGAGTCGGTCGCCTGTACTGCTCTTTGATTGCGCATTGCTTGTGCCTGTACGTCGCGACTTTGGCGCGTTACATGTCGCAGATAGAGCGCAAGTACACGCGCACTGCATGCGCCGTCATTGCTCCAATACAGCGCGTCTAGTGCACGGCGCTAGCGCGGTTGCATCGCAACCTCTAGCGCATGCGCCGCGCACGACACGCGCGATTGTTGTTGCATATAGGCGTGAATGTGACGCTATACTGACGCCCATGAACCCGCCACAGTTGCCCCATACCCGCGCCACACATCCGCACATCGCGCGCTCGACTGGCGCGACCGCTGTCAACACCCTCGTCCGTGGAGGCCGATCGTGAGAATCATCGGCGTCTGCAACCAGAAGGGGCGGGGTGGGCAAGACCACCACCGTCATGAACCTCGCGGCCGCGCTGTCCCGCGCCAACAATGTGCTCGTGGTCGACGTCGACCCGCAGCAGTCCGCAGCACGCTGGGCCGAGCGAGCGGGGGATGACCTTCCGTTCGACTTCGCAGCCGACGTCGATCCCAACAACATCATGGGATTGCGTGACCTCGACGGCTACGACATCGTCCCTCGTCGACACGCCTGGCAGCCATGAGAACACCGGCGTCCTCACCGCAGTCCCTGCAGGTCGCCGACTTCATCGTCCTGCCGCTGGAAGCCGCCACCATGGCGATCGAATCGGTCGCGGACACCTTGGTCGAGCACATCATCCCGACCGGGGTGCCCTACCGACTCCTGCTGAACAAGATCGACACCCGCCGCGGCGGTCGGCGACTCGAGGACTGGGAAGAGCAGCTCGACACCGTCGAGTTCATCGAGGGGCAGATCGGACTCCCGCGTTTCCAGCGTCACATTCGTCTGTCCGCGAGCGTCGAGGACGCTCCCTTCGACGGCAAGGTCGTCACGCAGTACACCGATTCCCGCAAGAACCAAGCAGCGATCTCCGACTACACCAGTGTCGCGTTGGAGCTCACGTCGCTGTGGGCCAACCAGATGAAGGAGGCCTGACATGGCTCGTCAGGATCTCGGAAAACTCACCGCCGCACCGCGCCGACGCCGGCTCCCGCAGAACCCGTGGAGCCCCCCGTCGACCAGGCTCCGCCCCCGGAGCCCGCCCCTGCAGCGGCGGTCGAACCCGCGGCCGCTCCTGCGAAGAAGCAGGCGCCGCGCAAGCAGCCGACTCGCACGACCCGCACGGAGGACGAAGACGGGGGAGAGAGGGAGGAGCGGGAGACCGCGACCAAGGGCGTCCCCGTCCACCTTCCGGTCCCACTGAACGACCGCCTGCAGGCGTACATGGCCAAGACGCGCAAGAGCCACCAGACGGTCCTCCTGGACGCCGTCTCGGCTACCTATAAGCGTCTTCCTGAACTGATCCGCCAAGCCACCGCCGGCGGAGAAGAGACTGACGAGGACTGGACGGATCTGTTCAACAGGCAGAAAGCGTCCCGCCCCCGTCTCCGACGCGGGGCCCCGCGTCAAGCACACCGTGCGCGTTGCCCCGTCGTACCGCGCGATCCTCGATCGCGTCACCGCTGAACTCGATGCTCCCTCCCGGAACTTCGTCATCATCACCGCCTACGAGGCATTCCTTCCGCCTCTCGACTAGACGGTGCGGTGTCCAGCTACAGCAGAAGACCAGCTGTCGCTACAGCGGTATATGAGACACTCACCGAACTGCTTAGACACCTACCCCACATCCGCCCCACGATGAAGGATTGACCTCCAATGACCACCACCACTGACCGCAAGAGCAAGCGCACGAAAGAGACCACCGAGCGGGCGAGCAGAAGCAAGGACTCACTCCTGCAGTCCAGCAGCCGACGAAGTCTCGCCGGCGCCCCGCGATCATCGCCCTCGGCATCGCGCTTGTCCTCCTCGGCGGAATCGGCGTGTGGTGGGTCACCACGAACCTCACCCGCACCGTCAGCGTCATGGCGACCAGCGTCGACGTCTCGCGCGGGGAGACGATCACCACGGACGACCTCACGACCATCCAGCTCGCCGGCGGGCAGCAGGTCGACGCGGTCTCCGCCGCGGATGCCGCCGACCTCGTCGGAACCACCGCGCTGGTCGACCTGCCCGCCGGCACCCTCATCACGTCGGCCAACACCGGCGACACCCTCGCGGTGCCGGCCGGCTCCTCGATCGTGGGCGTCACGCTCACCCAGGCACAGATGCCCGGCTACCAGCTCGCAGCAGGCGACAAGGTCCGTGTCGTCGAGACCCCCGTCACTCAGGGCGACCCGCCCGTCGAGACCCCCAAGAGCTTCAACGCCACGGTGTTCACCGCCACCTACGACACTGAGACCCAGGTGTGGGTTGTCGACCTGGTCGTGCCGAACCGTGAAGGCACCCGACATCGCCGCTCGTGCCGCCACCGGCCGCGTCGCGCTGGTCATCGACTCGACGGGGGAGTGACCCCGCATGGCGATCATCTTCCTTGCCAGCGCGTCCGGCGCTCCCGGCGTGACCCACCGCCGCCGGCGCCCCTGGCCCTCAACTGGTCCAAGCCCGTGATCCTCGTCGAGGCCGACACCACCAAGACCAGCAGCATCATCCCGGACTCATCCGCGGGCAGGTCTACCACAGCACCGGACTGACCGAAGCGGCCGTCGCCGACCAGTACGGCGCTCTGACCCCTGACAAGCTCTGGAACAGACCGTCGAGCTCAGCCCCCGCTCAGTGCTCATCCCCGGCTTCAAGAGTCTGCAGGGCGCCGCCGGCGCGGGCCCCCACTTCTGGCGGGCACTGCTCGACGCGCTGCGCCCCTACGAGTCCGCCGGGTACGACATCCTCGTCGACGGCGGGCGCCTCCACGTCAACGACCCTCGACTCCCGCTGCTGCGCGAGGCGGACAGCATCACCCTGTTCACCGATCGCACGCTGCCCTCCGTGGCAGCCGTGCTCGCACACTGGCGCTCCCTCGACGAGAACCGCAACACCGTCCCCGAGTGGGCTGCTGAACACGCTCAACGAGATCGGGCACGCCAGCTACGTCGATCTCCTCGTCACCGAACGCCCCACCACGCAGGAGACCTGGCCTCTCAAGACCGTCACAAGCAGATCGGCATGAACCTGCTGGGCACCATCCCCTGGGATCCGAAGGGCGCCGCCATCTACTCGGTCGGCGCACCCACCCT
Source organism: Microbacterium sp. NRRL B-14842 (assembly GCF_050470785.1). Taxonomy (NCBI): domain Bacteria; kingdom Bacillati; phylum Actinomycetota; class Actinomycetes; order Micrococcales; family Microbacteriaceae; genus Microbacterium; species Microbacterium sp. NRRL B-14842. The sequence continues at coordinate 12,556 of NZ_JBFLUM010000096.1, forward strand.
CGGCGCCCAGCGCACCCCCTACGCGCGGGCCATCGGCGCGCTGCTGCTCAGCTACAGCGATGTCCTCAACACCCGCACTTACACGACCACCGACTGGGAGGGACAGCAGTGAGCGACCCCACGCCCGACCCCGCAGACCTGGGAAACATCCCGTTCTTCACCGCGCCGGCACCGGCCACCCCGCAGGCGCCGACGACCGCACCGGCCGACACGGGCCTGCGCAACCTGGCCACGCCGCCGCGCACCTGACCCGCGCGGCACAGCGGAACGCCCCGGCCGAGGCAGTCCCCACGGCACCCGCAGCTCCGATCGTGCCGGCAACCGCCACCATCCCCGAGCGGCCGGCACCGAGGTCACCCCGCCAACCACCCTCGACGCCCGCAGCGATCTGCCCTGGGCCGACATCGCCGCCATTCGCGACGAGGTCTCCCGTGAGCTCGCCGCAGTGTTCAGCGAGTCCATGGACATCACCGCCGAGCAGCGCGAACAGACAGCGCAGGACCACATCGTTGACCGGGTCCGAGCTCGCGTCGACGACCAGACCCGCCGCCCCGGCGAGGGGCGCTGGCCGGCCCCGATGCAGACCGCCATCCGGCAGGCCGTCTTCGACCAGCTGTTCCGCCTGGGTCGGCTGCAGCCGCTCGTCGACGAGCCCGACGTTGAGAACATCCACATCAACGGGTTCGACGACGTCTGGATCTCCTACGCGGACGGCCGCGTGGTCAAGTACCAGTACCCGATCGCCGAGAACGACCGTGAGCTCGAGCGAGAGATCAACCTGCTCGCCGCCCGCTCGGGGAGGGCGGCCGATCGTTCACGAGCGCCCGGCCGCGACTGCACATGGACCTGCCCGGCGGGGCGCGTCTGGCAGCGATCGCCGAACCCGTCGCCACCCGACCGACGATCGTCATCCGTATCCACCGCCCTCGTCGACGTCACCCTCGACCAGCTCGTGGAGCGCGGCACCATCACCCGCCAGGCGGCAGCCTTCTCCGCGCGGCCGTCATCGCCGGGGTCTCCGTCGTCACCAGCGGCTTCCCCGGCGCAGGCAAGACCACACTGCTGCGCGCACTCGCCGACTGCATCCCGGCCGAAGAGAAGATCGTCACGATCGAGATGGAGCGTGAGCTCTACCTTCACAAGATCAACGACCGCCACCCGCGAGTGGTCTCACTCGAGGCGAAGCCGGGGGAGGGGGAGCGTGGCGCCGATGGTCGGCTGCCCGGTGAGATCACCCCCGAAGACCTGGTCTACGACACCCTCCGACTGGACACCCAGCGCTTCATCGTCGGCGAGGTCCGTGGCCCTGAGATCTACGCCATGATGCAGGCATGCAGTCCGGTGTCGGGTCGCTGTCCACCCTGCACGCCGCCAGCGCAGACGACTCGATCGACCGCATGTCGGCGCTGATGCTGTCCCGCGGCAACAACACGACCCCCGTGTACGCCTACCGGATGATCGAGCAGAACATCAAGATCGTGGTGCAGATCTCGAAGATCATCGACCCCGCGACCGGCAAGCCCCGCCGCGTCGTCACCGAGATCGCCGAGATCCTGCCCGGCGAGGAGCAGAACAACTCCCGCCCCGTGGCCTCTCAGGTGTTCCGCTTCGACCGATCCAGCGGCAGCCTCATCACCGCTGACATGCCATCGCCGCGGCTCCTCGAGGAGCTCAAGTTCTACGGCTTCGACCCCGCGAACCTGGGAGTGTGAGATGACTACCGCAACCCTCGCCCTGTGCATCATCGTCGCGGTCGCCGGCGCGATCCTGGTCATCCTCGGCGCCGCCCACAAGCCCAGCACCAGCGGACTTCCCACGCGCAGCGCGCTTCGCGGAAGGCGACACGCGACTTCACCCGCACGCAGCAGATCCAGCTCGTCGGCGGCGCCGCGGTCGGTCTGGTGTTCGCGCTGATCACCCGGATGGTGGCTGCTCGTGATCGCCGTGCCCGTCGCCGCTGTCGGCCTGCCATGGCTGCTGCAGAAGGGCCCGAGGAGAACACGATCGCCAAGCTCGACGCCCTCGAGTCCTGGACCCGCAGCCTCGCCGGCCTCACCGTCTCCGGCGCCGGCCTCGAACGCACCATCGCCGCATCGCTGAGCAGCTGCCCCGAAGCGATCCGCCCGCAGGTCACGCAGCTCGTCGCGCGCATCAACGCCCGGTGGACCACCACCGCGGCGCTGCAGGCGTTTGCCGACGACCTCAACGATGAGACCGCGGACGTGCTCGTGATGCACCTTCTCCGCAAGGCCGAGCTCCGCGGATCCGGCCTCGCCGCCTCGCCTCGAGGATCTCGCCAAGAGCATCTTCGAGCGGGTCAAGATGCGCCGCCAGATCGAAGCCGGACCGCGCCACCCCGCGCAACGAGGCACGGTTCGTCGTCTACTCACCGTCGCGCTGCTCGTACTCCTGGTCCTCGCCCAGCAGTACTCCGCCCCCTACGGCACCCCGATCGGTCAACTCCTGTTCGCCGCATATCTCGTCAGCTACGCCCTCGTATTGCTGTGGATGCGACGCATCAGCCGCGGCGTGCCGGCACCCCGTCTGCTCGTTGCCACCCGAGAAAGCTGGTGAGAAGTGAACCTCGCACTGATCGTCCTCCCTGGCCTCGTCCTGGGGCTCGGCTTCGCGCTGGTCATCGCCGCACTGGTGCCCACCCAGCCCAGCCTCTCCGCAGCGCTCGATCGGATCGGCACCACCACCGTCGCCGCCGACCCCGCCTACGCCGCCACCCTCGAGAACCGGTGGGCTCAGCCGTCCTCCGTCGCGTCGGCGACAGCCCCTCTCTCAAGATCCCCACCCGCGATCTGCGCCTGATCGGCATGAGCGTTAACCGGTTCCTGTACCAGAAGGTGCTCTCCGCCGGCCTCGGCCTCATCGCCCCCATCGCGATCGGACTGATCTTCCAAGTCCTCGGCCTGACCGCGTTCTACATCCCCGCGCTGTTCGGCATCCCCCTCGCCATCGGCGGCTGGTACCTGCCCAACCTGCTCGTCCGCGACCAGGCCGAAGCCGCCCGCAAGGAGTTCTCCCGCTCGGTCGCCGTCTACATGGAGCTCGTCGGATCCGAACGCATCAGCGGCGCCCCTCCCGGCAAAGCCCTCGAGTCCGCCGCCCAGGTCGGACGCAACTGGGCATTCGTCCGAATCCCGCAAACCCTCACCGAAGCCCGCTACGCCGGCACCGCACCCTGGACGCGCTCGAGCAGCTCTCCTCGAGATCAACGTCCGACCTGGGTGAAATCGCCAAGGTGATCAGGCTCTCGGGGGAGCAAGGAGCGTCGGTATATGAGACACTCAGGGCACGGGGCAGAACCTCCGGGACCGACTTCTGAATGATGAAGTGACGGAGGCGAACAAAGCGACCAACAAGATGACCATCCCGATGACCCTCACCGCGTCCTCTTCATGCTTCTGCTCGGAACTCCCTTCGTGCTCACGCATTCTTCTGAGACGTTGGAAGTCGATTGTCCGCGAAGGCCCCAAACCGAGGCCTATACCTAATAGGACAAGCACCACCCACCCAGAGAGGAGAAAGGAACCAGGATCCTATGTCGACCCTGAGCCGAGAGTTCCTGTCCCGCATGCGCGGGCGGGCAGCTCGCTTCACCGAAGAGCCCGAACGTGGCTCCATCACCCTCGAGCAGGTCATCTGGACCGCCGGCATCGCGCTCGCCGCCGTGGCCCGTCGTGGCGATCATCGTCACCGCGATCAACGCCTACGCCGGCCAGATCCCCAACCCGGCTGAAAGAGCCACCCGCAGATGGTCCGCACCTCCAACACCGGTCACCGGCAGCGCCTCAGAGAAGCGCTCGCCGGTGATCGGGGTGCGGTCCACGCTGCAGAACACGATCATCGCCCCGGTGCTGCTGCTCGTCCTCGCGGTCTTCCTGCACCTGGGCATCATCCTCCACGCCAACAACCTCGCCCACGCCGCCGCCACCAGCGCCTACAACAGCCGCCCGCGCCTACAACGCCAGCGGCACAGACGGCTCCACCGCCGGCCTCGCAGTCCTCAACCAGTCCGGCTCACCGATCAGCGGCGCATCCGTCGCGGTCGACCGCGGCGCCAACACCGTGACCGTAACCGTCACCGGCACCGCCCCCTCCTTCGTCCCCGGACTGACCACCAACATCGACGTCACCGTGACCGGCCCCACCGAAAGGTGGGTGAACTGACCATGCGCGCCATCCGAACCCTCATCGCCAAGCTCCGCGACGAACGCGGCTTCCGCCGGCCTCGAGATCGCCATCCTCGCCCCGGCGCTCGCCGCGGTGCTCGTGCTGCTCGCAGCTTCCGGACGTCTCGCGCTGGCCGGCAACGCCGTCGAGTCCGCAGCGTCGGCCGCGGCCCGCGAAGCATCGCTCGCGCGCACCACGGCCCAGGCGCAGGAAGCAGCCGAAGACATGGCGCGGATCTCGATGGAACAGTCCGGCGTCACTGCACCACACTCTCCGTCAACATCGACGCCTCCGGCCTGAGCGCCCGATCGGCACCACCGGCGAGTCAGCGCGACCGTCTCCTGCACCGTCGCACTCAGCGACGCCGCCATGGATCGGCCTGCCCGGCACCCGCGTCCTCACAGGCACCGCCGCCTCTCCCG
>NZ_JBFLUM010000097.1:0-9896 GCF_050470785.1 Microbacterium sp. NRRL B-14842
AGCTGTTCGACGAGTGGAACAGCTTCCACTCCCACACCACTCACCACTTCGGAACGCTCGGCGAGCTGACCGGCGATGAGGCCGTGAACCTCATCCGGCAGCCGCAAGCTCCCGAACAGCGCGACGCGCTCTTGCTCGAGCTGCTCACCCTCGAGCACGCCGGCGATACCTTCGCCGGCCGCGTCCTGCTCAAGTCGTTCATAGCCGCTCGCGCTGCGGCTGCCGAGCAGCTGCAGCAGCATGCGCAGCCTGTGGCAGCACTCCCCCGCCGACGCCCGCACTGCGACGATCGGCGTGCTCTGGGAGGTCATTCACACCTACCCGCTCGAGCGCGTCCACTCCGTCTCCGGAAACATCCGTCTCGAGACGATCAAGAACCTCGGAGTCTGGTTCGGCAGCGAGCACAGCGTCGACGCGATGCCGATCGAGGACGAGCTGCTCGAGAAGATCGCAGGCCCCGACGAGAGCGACGACGTCTTCCGGGATCTGGTGACGATCCTCACCTGGGCGATCGACTCCGGCACCCTCCGCCGCGACGAGGTCCAGCTGCTTGCACGCATCGAGCTCGCAGAGGGTGACCCCGGTGTGGCGCGTGAGGAAGCAGCGGCCGAGCTCGGCGTCAGCCGGGAGACGCTCAACCGCCGAGTGTGCCGAATCCGCACCAAGCTCATGCAGGCCGTCAGTGGCGACATGGAGGCCAAGGTCTCCTACGCCCCGCGCCGCAGCTGAGCCAACCCGCCATCCAGGGGCAAGCGCAGTCGACGAGTCGAGCGCGCCCCACAGGCCGGAGCACACTAACCGCTCCGCCCCCCCAGACAGACAGGGCCTCTGGATGGCCCCCAGGGGCCCTGTCTTCCCCTCCGCCTCACTCGGAGCCCTCCTCATGGCCGAAATCGCCTCAGCAGGCCGCACAGGCCCGCTTACGCCCGCATCCATCGTTTGGATGCCCCGCCACGACTCCCCTACCAGCCCTCGCGACACGCGCACTCCACCATCGCCAGCGCGGCGCCACACACGCGCTACCCCGCCGCGATGCTCTGCGCTGTACCCACGCAGCAACGTCGCGATAGCCTCCCGCCACTCCCCCGCCAGATCACCGCATCACTCGCGCGATACGCTGAGCAACCCCCGCGCCACACCGCGCTAGTCATCCGCAATAACACTCGCAATACTCGCGCTAGCTCATCGCCCTACCCGCGCATGATGTTGCGCTCTAACATGCGCACTACTAGCGCGAGTCGGTCGCCTGTACTGCTCTTTGATTGCGCATTGCTTGTGCCTGTACGTCGCGACTTTGGCGCGTTACATGTCGCAGATAGAGCGCAAGTACACGCGCACTGCATGCGCCGTCATTGCTCCAATACAGCGCGTCTAGTGCACGGCGCTAGCGCGGTTGCATCGCAACCTCTAGCGCATGCGCCGCGCACGACACGCGCGATTGTTGTTGCATATAGGCGTGAATGTGACGCTATACTGACGCCCATGAACCCGCCACAGTTGCCCCATACCCGCGCCACACATCCGCACATCGCGCGCTCGACTGGCGCGACCGCTGTCAACACCCTCGTCCGTGGAGGCCGATCGTGAGAATCATCGGCGTCTGCAACCAGAAGGGCGGGGTGGGCAAGACCACCACCGTCATGAACCTCGCGGCCGCGCTGTCCCGCGCCAACAATGTGCTCGTGGTCGACGTCGACCCGCAGCAGTCCGCAGCACGCTGGGCCGAGCGAGCGGGGGATGACCTTCCGTTCGACTTCGCAGCCGACGTCGATCCCAACAACATCATGGGATTGCGTGACCTCGACGGCTACGACATCGTCCTCGTCGACACGCCTGGCAGCCATGAGAACACCGGCGTCCTCACCGCAGTCCTGCAGGTCGCCGACTTCATCGTCCTGCCGCTGGAAGCCGCCACCATGGCGATCGAATCGGTCGCGGACACCTTGGTCGAGCACATCATCCCGACCGGGGTGCCCTACCGACTCCTGCTGAACAAGATCGACACCCGCCGCGGCGGTCGGCGACTCGAGGACTGGGAAGAGCAGCTCGACACCGTCGAGTTCATCGAGGGGCAGATCGGACTCCCGCGTTTCCAGCGTCACATTCGTCTGTCCGCGAGCGTCGAGGACGCTCCCTTCGACGGCAAGGTCGTCACGCAGTACACCGATTCCCGCAAGAACCAAGCAGCGATCTCCGACTACACCAGTGTCGCGTTGGAGCTCACGTCGCTGTGGGCCAACCAGATGAAGGAGGCCTGACATGGCTCGTCAGGATCTCGGAAAACTCACCCGCCGCACCGCGCCGACGCCGGCTCCCGCAGAACCCGTGGAGCCCCCCGTCGACCAGGCTCCGCCCCCCGGAGCCCGCCCCTGCAGCGGCGGTCGAACCCGCGGCCGCTCCTGCGAAGAAGCAGGCGCCGCGCAAGCAGCCGACTCGCACGACCCGCACGGAGGACGAAGACGGGGGAGAGAGGGAGGAGCGGGAGACCGCGACCAAGGGCGTCCCCGTCCACCTTCCGGTCCCACTGAACGACCGCCTGCAGGCGTACATGGCCAAGACGCGCAAGAGCCACCAGACGGTCCTCCTGGACGCCGTCTCGGCTACCTATAAGCGTCTTCCTGAACTGATCCGCCAAGCCACCGCCGGCGGAGAAGAGACTGACGAGGACTGGACGGATCTGTTCAACAGGCAGAAGCGTCCCGCCCCCGTCTCCGACGCGGGGCCCCGCGTCAAGCACACCGTGCGCGTTGCCCCCGTCGTACCGCGCGATCCTCGATCGCGTCACCGCTGAACTCGATGCTCCCTCCGGAACTTCGTCATCATCACCGCCTACGAGGCATTCCTTCCGCCTCTCGACTAGACGGTGCGGTGTCCAGCTACAGCAGAAGACCAGCTGTCGCTACAGCGGTATATGAGACACTCACCGAACTGCTTAGACACCTACCCCACATCCGCCCCACGATGAAGGATTGACCTCCAATGACCACCACCACTGACCGCAAGAGCAAGCGCACGAAAGAGACCACCGAGCCGGGCGAGCAGAAGCAAGGACTCACTCCTGCAGTCCTGCAGCCGACGAAGTCTCGCCGGCGCCCGCGATCATCGCCCTCGGCATCGCGCTTGTCCTCCTCGGCGGAATCGGCGTGTGGTGGGTCACCACGAACCTCACCCGCACCGTCAGCGTCATGGCGACCAGCGTCGACGTCTCGCGCGGGGAGACGATCACCACGGACGACCTCACGACCATCCAGCTCGCCGGCGGGCAGCAGGTCGACGCGGTCTCCGCCGCGGATGCCGCCGACCTCGTCGGAACCACCGCGCTGGTCGACCTGCCGCCGGCACCCTCATCACGTCGGCCAACACCGGCGACACCCTCGCGGTGCCGGCCGGCTCCTCGATCGTGGGCGTCACGCTCACCCAGGCACAGATGCCCGGCTACCAGCTCGCAGCAGGCGACAAGGTCCGTGTCGTCGAGACCCCCGTCACTCAGGGCGACCCGCCCGTCGAGACCCCCAAGAGCTTCAACGCCACGGTGTTCACCGCCACCTACGACACTGAGACCCAGGTGTGGGTTGTCGACCTGGTCGTGCCGAACCGTGAAGCACCCGACATCGCCGCTCGTGCCGCCACCGGCCGCGTCGCGCTGGTCATCGACTCGACGGGGGAGTGACCCCGCATGGCGATCATCTTCCTTGCCAGCGCGTCCGGCGCTCCCGGCGTGACCACCGCCGCCGGCGCCCTGGCCCTCAACTGGTCCAAGCCCGTGATCCTCGTCGAGGCCGACACCACCAAGACCAGCAGCATCATCCCCGGACTCATCCGCGGGCAGGTCTACCACAGCACCGGACTGACCGAAGCGGCCGTCGCCGACCAGTACGGCGCTCTGACCCCTGACAAGCTCTGGGAACAGACCGTCGAGCTCAGCCCCCGCTCAGTGCTCATCCCCGGCTTCAAGAGTCTGCAGGGCGCCGCCGGCGCGGGCCCCCACTTCTGGCGGGCACTGCTCGACGCGCTGCGCCCCTACGAGTCCGCCGGGTACGACATCCTCGTCGACGGCGGGCGCCTCCACGTCAACGACCCTCGACTCCCGCTGCTGCGCGAGGCGGACAGCATCACCCTGTTCACCGATCGCACGCTGCCCTCCGTGGCAGCCGTGCTCGCACACTGGCGCTCCCTCGACGAGAACCGCAACACCGTCCCCGAGTGGCTGCTGAACACGCTCAACGAGATCGGGCACGCCAGCTACGTCGATCTCCTCGTCACCGAACGCCCACCACGCAGGAGACCTGGCCTCTCAAGACCGTCACCAAGCAGATCGGCATGAACCTGCTGGGCACCATCCCCTGGGATCCGAAGGGCGCCGCCATCTACTCGGTCGGCGCACCCACCCTCGGCGCCCAGCGCACCCCCTACGCGCGGGCCATCGGCGCGCTGCTGCTCAGCTACAGCGATGTCCTCAACACCCGCACTTACACGACCACCGACTGGAGGGACAGCAGTGAGCGACCCCACGCCCCGACCCCGCAGACCTGGGAAACATCCCGTTCTTCACCGCGCCGGCACCGGCCACCCCGCAGGCGCCGACGACCGCACCGGCCGACACGGGCCTGCGCAACCTGGGCCACGCCGCCGCGCACCTGACCCGCGCGGCACAGCGGAACGCCCCGGCCGAGGCAGTCCCCACGGCACCCGCAGCTCCGATCGTGCCGGCACCGCCCACCATCCCCGAGCGGCCGGCACCCGAGGTCACCCCGCCAACCACCCTCGACGCCCGCAGCGATCTGCCCTGGGCCGACATCGCCGCCATTCGCGACGAGGTCTCCCGTGAGCTCGCCGCAGTGTTCAGCGAGTCCATGGACATCACCGCCGAGCAGCGCGAACAGACAGCGCAGGACCACATCGTTGACCGGGTCCGAGCTCGCGTCGACGACCAGACCCGCCGCCCCGGCGAGGGGCGCTGGCCGGCCCCGATGCAGACCGCCATCCGGCAGGCCGTCTTCGACCAGCTGTTCCGCCTGGGTCGGCTGCAGCCGCTCGTCGACGAGCCCGACGTTGAGAACATCCACATCAACGGGTTCGACGACGTCTGGATCTCCTACGCGGACGGCCGCGTGGTCAAGTACCAGTACCCGATCGCCGAGAACGACCGTGAGCTCGAGCGAGAGATCAACCTGCTCGCCGCCCGCTCGGGGAGGGCGGCCGATCGTTCACGAGCGCCCGGCCGCGACTGCACATGGACCTGCCCGGCGGGGCGCGTCTGGCAGCGATCGCCGAACCCGTCGCCACCCGACCGACGATCGTCATCCGTATCCACCGCCTCGTCGACGTCACCCTCGACCAGCTCGTGGAGCGCGGCACCATCACCCGCCAGGCGGCAGCCTTCCTCCGCGCGGCCGTCATCGCCGGGGTCTCCGTCGTCACCAGCGGCTTCCCCGGCGCAGGCAAGACCACACTGCTGCGCGCACTCGCCGACTGCATCCCGGCCGAAGAGAAGATCGTCACGATCGAGATGGAGCGTGAGCTCTACCTTCACAAGATCAACGACCGCCACCCGCGAGTGGTCTCACTCGAGGCGAAGCCGGGGGAGGGGGAGCGTGGCGCCGATGGTCGGCTGCCCGGTGAGATCACCCCCCGAAGACCTGGTCTACGACACCCTCCGACTGGACACCCAGCGCTTCATCGTCGGCGAGGTCCGTGGCCCTGAGATCTACGCCATGATGCAGGCCATGCAGTCCGGTGTCGGGTCGCTGTCCACCCTGCACGCCGCCAGCGCAGACGACTCGATCGACCGCATGTCGGCGCTGATGCTGTCCCGCGGCAACAACACGACCCCCGTGTACGCCTACCGGATGATCGAGCAGAACATCAAGATCGTGGTGCAGATCTCGAAGATCATCGACCCCGCGACCGGCAAGCCCCGCCGCGTCGTCACCGAGATCGCCGAGATCCTGCCCGGCGAGGAGCAGAACAACTCCCGCCCCGTGGCCTCTCAGGTGTTCCGCTTCGACCGATCCAGCGGCAGCCTCATCACCGCTGACATGCCATCGCCGCGGCTCCTCGAGGAGCTCAAGTTCTACGGCTTCGACCCCGCGAACCTGGAGTGTGAGATGACTACCGCAACCCTCGCCCTGTGCATCATCGTCGCGGTCGCCGGCGCGATCCTGGTCATCCTCGGCGCCGCCCACAAGCCCAGCACCAGCGGACTTCCCACGCGCAGCGCGCTTCGCGGGAAGGCGACACGCGACTTCACCCGCACGCAGCAGATCCAGCTCGTCGGCGGCGCCGCGGTCGGTCTGGTGTTCGCGCTGATCACCGGATGGTGGCTGCTCGTGATCGCCGTGCCCGTCGCCGCTGTCGGCCTGCCATGGCTGCTGCAGAAGGGCCCCGAGGAGAACACGATCGCCAAGCTCGACGCCCTCGAGTCCTGGACCCGCAGCCTCGCCGGCCTCACCGTCTCCGGCGCCGGCCTCGAACGCACCATCGCCGCATCGCTGAGCAGCTGCCCCGAAGCGATCCGCCCGCAGGTCACGCAGCTCGTCGCGCGCATCAACGCCCGGTGGACCACCACCGCGGCGCTGCAGGCGTTTGCCGACGACCTCAACGATGAGACCGCGGACGTGCTCGTGATGCACCTTCTCGCAAGGCCGAGCTCCGCGGATCCGGCCTCGCCGCCTCGCTCGAGGATCTCGCCAAGAGCATCTTCGAGCGGGTCAAGATGCGCCGCCAGATCGAAGCCGACCGCGCCACCCCGCGCAACGAGGCACGGTTCGTCGTCTACTTCACCGTCGCGCTGCTCGTACTCCTGGTCCTCGCCCAGCAGTACTCCGCCCCCTACGGCACCCCGATCGGTCAACTCCTGTTCGCCGCATATCTCGTCAGCTACGCCCTCGTATTGCTGTGGATGCGACGCATCAGCCGCGGCGTGCCGGCACCCCGTCTGCTCGTTGCCACCGAGAAAGCTGGTGAGAAGTGAACCTCGCACTGATCGTCCTCCCTGGCCTCGTCCTGGGGCTCGGCTTCGCGCTGGTCATCGCCGCACTGGTGCCCACCCAGCCCAGCCTCTCCGCAGCGCTCGATCGGATCGGCACCACCACCGTCGCCGCCGACCCCGCCTACGCCGCCACCCTCGAGAACCGGGTGGGCTCAGCCGTCCTCCGTCGCGTCGGCGACAGCCCCTCTCTCAAGATCCCCACCCGCGATCTGCGCCTGATCGGCATGAGCGTTAACCGGTTCCTGTACCAGAAGGTGCTCTCCGCCGGCCTCGGCCTCATCGCCCCCATCGCGATCGGACTGATCTTCCAAGTCCTCGGCCTGACCGCGTTCTACATCCCCGCGCTGTTCGGCATCCCCCTCGCCATCGGCGGCTGGTACCTGCCAACCTGCTCGTCCGCGACCAGGCCGAAGCCGCCCGCAAGGAGTTCTCCCGCTCGGTCGCCGTCTACATGGAGCTCGTCGGATCCGAACGCATCAGCGGCGCCCCTCCCGGCAAAGCCCTCGAGTCCGCCGCCCAGGTCGGACGCAACTGGGCATTCGTCCGAATCCGCCAAACCCTCACCGAAGCCCGCTACGCCGGCACCGCACCCTGGGACGCGCTCGAGCAGCTCTCCCTCGAGATCAACGTCCCCGACCTGGGTGAAATCGCCAAGGTGATCAGGCTCTCGGGGGAGCAAGGAGCGTCGGTATATGAGACACTCAGGGCACGGGGGCAGAACCTCCGGGACCGACTTCTGAATGATGAAGTGACGGAGGCGAACAAAGCGACCAACAAGATGACCATCCCGATGACCCTCACCGGCGTCCTCTTCATGCTTCTGCTCGGAACTCCCTTCGTGCTCAACGCATTCTTCTGAGACGTTGGAAGTCGATTGTCCGCGAAGGCCCCAAACCGAGGCCTATACCTAATAGACCAAGCACCACCCACCCAGAGAGAGAAAGGAACCAGGATCCTATGTCGACCCTGAGCCGAGAGTTCCTGTCCCGCATGCGCGGGCGGGCAGCTCGCTTCACCGAAGAGCCCGAACGTGGCTCCATCACCCTCGAGCAGGTCATCTGGACCGCCGGCATCGCGCTCGCCGCCGTGGCCGTCGTGGCGATCATCGTCACCGCGATCAACGCCTACGCGGCCAGATCCCCACCGGCTGAAAGAGCCACCCGCAGATGGTCCGCACCTCCAACACCGGTCACCGGCAGCGCCTCAGAGAAGCGCTCGCCGGTGATCGGGGTGCGGCCACGCTGCAGAACACGATCATCGCCCCGGTGCTGCTGCTCGTCCTCGCGGTCTTCCTGCACCTGGGCATCATCCTCCACGCCAACAACCTCGCCCACGCCGCCGCCACCAGCGCCTACAACGCCGCCCGCGCCTACAACGCCAGCGGCACAGACGGCTCCACCGCGGCCTCGCAGTCCTCAACCAGTCCGGCTCACCGATCAGCGGCGCATCCGTCGCGGTCGACCGCGGCGCCAACACCGTGACCGTAACCGTCACCGGCACCGCCCCCTCCTTCGTCCCCGGACTGACCACCAACATCGACGTCACCGTGACCGGCCCCACCGAAAGGTGGGTGAACTGACCATGCGCGCCATCCGAACCCTCATCGCCAAGCTCCGCGACGAACGCGGCTCCGCCGGCCTCGAGATCGCCATCCTCGCCCCGGCGCTCGCCGCGGTGCTCGTGCTGCTCGCAGCTTCCGGACGTCTCGCGCTGGCCGGCAACGCCGTCGAGTCCGCAGCGTCGGCCGCGGCCCGCGAAGCATCGCTCGCGCGCACCACGGCCCAGGCGCAGGAAGCAGCCGAAGACATGGCGCGGATCTCGATGGAACAGTCCGGCGTCAACTGCACCACACTCTCCGTCAACATCGACGCCTCCGCCTGAGCGCCCCGATCGGCACCACCGGCCGAGTCAGCGCGACCGTCTCCTGCACCGTCGCACTCAGCGACGCCGCCATGATCGGCCTGCCCGGCACCCGCGTCCTCACAGGCACCGCCGCCTCCCGTCGACGCCTACAGGGAGCGGCGATGAACACCATGGTCCAGAGGCTCCGAGCCAAGTTCCGCGACGACAAGGGCGTCGCGACGATCTACTTCGTCATCATGACCGTCGCGTTCCTCGCGATCGTCGGACTCGTCGTCGACGGCGCCGGCAAGGTGCAAGCCAACCAGCAGGCCTACACCACCGCCGCCAGCGCCGCCCGCGCCGCAGCGAACGCCGTCAGCGGCCAAGCGATCAGCGACGGCACCACCGCGATCGACAGCAGCCGAGCCGTCAGCGCCGCCAACGGCTACCTCGCCGCCGCCGGCGTCGGCGGAAGCGTCGCCGTCAGCGGCGACCGCATCAACCGTCACCGTAGACACCGACTACTCGGCCACCTTCCTCCCCGTGCCGTTCCCCGTCCAAGCCACAGCCACCGCAGAGCTGATCACCCAATAGGAGCCCCCACCATGAGCATCAAGCGCCTCGCCGTCGCCGGCATCATCGCCGCCGCACTGACGCTGACCGCATGCACGGGCACCGGCAACCCGACCCCCACCGGCAGCCCCACCAACACCCCGACCCCCACGCCGACTGTCGCGCCTATCACCGGCGAAGCACCCGCCGACGAGGATGAGGCGATCACCAAGGCACAGCAGACGATCACGCTCCTCCTCGATGTGTGGGAGCAGGTCGACGCCACAGGTGGAAACAGCCCCGAGCTCTTCGACATCGTCGCCACCGGCCGCATGCTGAGCCGGGTTCAGGAAGACGCTTCACGGACCGCCAACGGGCCGATCCTGAACGAGGACGGAGAGAGCATCGAAGGCCAGGCCACCGTTGAAGGTCGCATCGAGTTCGAGCCGACCACGGCCTACGGCCAGGAATACGAGGGCATCGCCAATGGCCTCGTCATCGTCCCCGGTTG
>NZ_JBFLUM010000098.1:0-11435 GCF_050470785.1 Microbacterium sp. NRRL B-14842
CAGCTGACCGGCCCGCACGGACGCGAACCGCAGATCCCCTTCGGCGAGGGCGAACAGGATCTTCTCGATGCCTTCGATGGCGGGTGCGGGGATGGTCAGGGTGATGTCGTCGCCGGCGTCGTGCTGGCCGGTGCGGAGGCGCCAGAGTGCGTCGGAGAGGGTGAGTGCGCGTTGGCGCTGGATGGGGGTAAGGAGGGAGCTGTCGGTGCCGGTCGTGGTGGGGGCGGGGGTTAGGCATGCTCGGCCTCCTCTGTGGGCGGATTCATGATGATGAACCCTGTGCCGGTGGGCGGCTGGTCCTGGCGCAGTCCGATGATCTCGGTGTCGTTCGCGTCGGTGTCGTTGAGGGTCTGCGTGAGCAGGTCGGCGTACTCGTCCGGGGTGAGTGCCTGGACGGCCGCGGCGTCGGTGACGTCGACGGGCTTGCCGTTGACGTGGAAGATGCGGGTCATGGTGCTCCCTGGTAGTGCGTCGGTGGTGTCCATCTTCGTCGCGGGTCAGTGGAGGTCGAGTTCGACGCTGTCGGCTTCGAGGTCGGGGATGGTCTGGTCAGGGTGGCTGAACGTGGCGGCGGGGGCGTGGACGGTGACGCGGTCCCCGCGGTGCGTTGTCAGTCGGAGCAGCTCGGCGAGGGCGCCGTTGGCGTGGACGTTGTAGGGGCCGGCGTCGGTGTCGACGCGGACCCTACTCGTGCTCGGCGGTCGGGGAGGCGGCGGACGAGGGTGAGCGGGGTGCGGATGGTTCCTGTGATGGTGACCGCGGTGCCCGTGGGGGCGGCGGTCTGGGTGATGGTCATGGCGTTTCTCCTCAATCGAACAGTGAATGTGACATTCACTGACTATACGCCTGCATGCCCGGTGGGGAACCCCCGTGCATGGTGTTGCTGCAGGCCCTTCTTGCTGGGTATAGGCCGATGTTGGGGGTGTTCGCGGACATCCGGGTTGTGGAGGTCGGTGCGGTCAGTCGTCGGGGCCGCTGTCGGGTTCGTCGCACGCGCCGCTGTTGATGGCGTCGACGCCGACTTTCGTGAGCACCCAGCCGGGTTCGACCCACGAGTAGCGTTCGATCAGTCCTCGCCTGCGGAGGGACTGGATGGTGCCAGCCGGGGATCCCCAGGCCTGTCGTGTCGAGGTAGCTGGCGCCGCCGGAGAGTGATCGGCCATCGGCGATCATCCGCATGGTGACTCGTTGGGACCAGTTCAGCGGCCGGGCGTTCTGGCGGCGCTTGAGCTCGGTGGTGGCGCATCGCGTGGCGTCGGCCTCGGTGGTGTGATGGTGGGCGCAGCGCCACACTCGTTCGCCGGACTGGTGGGTGTCTTTGTCGGCGACGTCGTCGATGACGCCGCGCAGCGCGCCTCCTGGGCGTCCGGGAGTCCATGATGACCAGCTGGCGGTCAGCATGCGATCGCCGCGGTCAGCTCGGGGGTGAGGATGCCGGCTTGCTGGTCTGCACGCACGGCTGCGCCGCAGTCTTTGCAGGTCACGTCGGCGATCGTGGTGGCTGCCGATGACGTCTTGCGTCCGCAGTAGCCGCGTTGCCCTGTGGCGGTGGCAAGGCAGGTTCGGGCGGTGCTTTCCTGTGTCATTGGTGGGGCCTGTCCTCGCAGCTCGAGCAGAGGTCGGGGGTGCCGTCGTCGTTGACCCACCAGCAGCCGCCGAAGCATGCTCGCTCGTCGGTGCAGCCGCAGACGTGACAGGTGCGCACGAGCTCGAGGAGCACCTGGTCGATTCCGCCTTGGGCGCCGAGCTCCGCGCCGAGCGCGGTGACTCGTGAGATCACGTCCTCGGGTGCGGTGCTGGGCACTTGGATCGTGATGGTGGTGGTAGGTGTGGTGCGGTCGTTCATGGTGGCCTTCCTGATGTTGGTGTCAGGCGGAGCGGGCGAACTTCGTGGCTGCGGTAGTCGGCTGCAGGGCGAGCAGTCGTCGTGCTTTCTCTGCTTCGATCTCGCGGGGCAGCTCTCCTTTGCGGGTGCCTGAGCGGCCGTAGAGGAGGATCTTCACGCCGGTCTTGGACACCTGTGCCTGGTCGGCGATCTCGAGGACGGTCATGCCGGATGCCATGAGCTGGCGGACGTGCTGTCGGATCGGCTCGGCGGGCACGCGCGGGGCCTGCGGGGCGATGCCGGCCTCCCGGCGTCGGCGCCGTTCCTCAGCCAGTGACGCATCGGCGCACGAGATCTCCGCGGGGCAGTGGTCGCGGTCCTTGCAGCCGAGCTGGTAGCCGTAGGCGGTCCCGTGGTGCTCGAGCGGGATGCTCTGCGCCTTCCGGTTCGCCATCCACTGCCGGTGATACTCGCGGCCGGCTTCGATGCACTCGGGGCGGTCGCAGCCGCGCGCTCGGCATGCGTTGGTGCCGTGCGGCTGCAGCTGCCTCGGCTGCGAGGTTCGGGCAGCACGCGCGGTCCGAAGTCGCGGTGTGCGTGGCCTGGCCGGTGGGGAAGGGCGATCGTGGTCTGCGAGGGCGTCGACGGCGGACTGGTGCCGCAGGGTTGCCTCCTGCAGCGCTCTCTCGATCACCCCTCCGACGGAGAGGCCGGTGCCGGCGGCGATGGTGGCCGTCTTGAGGGTCTCGGCCGCGGCGCGCAGCTGGCCGCGCAGCTCTCGGTGGTCTTTGCGCCACTGCTCGAGCTCGTCGACGTGACGATCGAGGTCCGCTTCGTAGCCGTCGAGTGCCTCTGAGAACGCGCTGGCGAGCTCTGCGGGGAGCTTCTCGGCGTCGCTGCGTGCCTTGTCGAGCCACTGGTAGCCGGGATGGGTGCGCGGCCGCGGCGTCGACGGGCGAGGCCGTGCGGTCGGCGCCGGCGCCGGCGCCTCCTTCGGCATGCGCGGGGGTTTGGGTGTGTTGGCGCGCGCCGGCTTCGGTTTGGGGGTCGGCTTGGGTCGACGGGGGCGTGTGGCTTCGACGGCGGCACGGCGCTCTTCTCGAGCGGCGATCTTGTCCCGTTGCCGCGACTCGGCACGCGCGGCCTCGTCGCGCTCGAGGATCTCGGCGAGCGGTGTGCCGGCGTCGATGAGCTTCGCGAAGGAGTAGTCGCCCACGTAGCGGGTGTGGACGGTGCGGCAGGGGATCAGCGCGGGGCACGCGGCAGTGCGGCATCCGTGGCGGTACCCGTCCGGGGTACCGTGCGGGAAGCGGTCGTCGAGGAGATCGAGGGTGGACATGACGGTCGACCTCAGTAGCGGAGGAGCTTCGCGGTGACCAGGGTCAACAGTGCTGCCCGCTGCGGGGCGTTGAGCCGTGAGAAGTGCGCACCAACGGTGTCTAGCGCCGTGGTGAACTCCTCGGGCAGACCGTCGAGATCCCGCTTGATGCGCCGCTCATTCGCATCCCGCTGCGCCTCCGCTTGATCGGCCACGCGCCACTCGTCGGTGGCGGCTGTGTCGGCGTATCTGCCGGTGATCCGTGGCGTGTACTGTCCGCCCGTGTAGAGCACGGTCGGCTCGCCGGCGGGGCGGGTGATCGTGATGATCGCGCCCACCGGAGCCGACGTGTACGGCTTGTACGAGCCGAGCTCCTTGCTGGTGAGCTCACCGTCGTCGAGCGTCCGATACCAGTGCGCGAGCTTTCCATTACTCGCGGCCTTGCGGCCGACGTAGACGACTTCCTCGGTGACGGTCGCTGCCTCTTCGCTCATTGGGGAGCACTCCTCGGATCAGTAAGAAAGTAGTGAATGTGACATTCACTGATACTAGAGAGGTTGCAGGGTCTTCGCAACCGTCGTCGTCGTCACGTCGACGGGCCGCTCTCGACGCTCGTTGACGGGAATCATCCGCACGGGCTCGTCGCGGGGAGCTTCGATCTCGAAGCCGCACGCGCCGCAGCTGTGCAGCCCGATCCCGTCGACGTCGTCGGAGGGGATGTACATGGTGGTCGGCTCTTCGCACATAAGGCAGCGCATGGTGATCTCCGTTCGCGTGGTCAGGCGCTTGTTGCCGGGGTGATCGGTTGGACGGTGGCGGAGTAGCCGCGGTGGGAACCCCAGGCGGCGGCGATGCGGTCGGCGACGTCGCGGTCCTCTCCGAGGTACGGGCGGTATCGCTTGCCGCGGGGGTCTGTGATGACGACCTGGACGACGCCGGATGGCTCGCGCACGGTGACTCTGGCTGCGGGGATCGGATACGCCTGGACGTGGCCGGCGATGATGAAGATCGGGTACAGGTCGCGTGCGAGCTCGGGGGTGCGGAACACGTCGTGAACCCATGCCGTGATGGCGAGCGCGCCGGCGGGGCTGAATCCGATGAGTCGTGCGGGGAGCTGCTCGAGCCCGGCGCGCACGAAGTAGTGCTCGTCGACGAGGATCGGCGTCGGTGGGAGCAGAGACTTCTCGTCGTGGGCGGGGTAGATGGTCAGGCTGGTGCGGCTGTTCATGAGGCGCTCGTTCATGCGGTGCGGCGGATGCCGGCGGCGATGATGTGTGCCTTGGTGGGCCGGGAGTAGAAGCCGAAGCTGTCGTCGTCGTCGGAAGCGGAGACGGTGGCGGTGAACGCGACGACGTCGCCGCGGGCGGCGGTGGAGATCTCGGAGGGCTTGGTGCCCCATACGCGCCAGCCCTCGCCCTGGACGAGGATCTTGACGGTGATTCCCCACTGAGTGTCGGTGGTCTTGGTCGCGAGGATCTCGCCCTGGATGAGGGTGCGCCGGTGGGGACCGGGCGGCGCGCGGCCAGCTCGAGCTCGTACTGCTCGAGCAGCTCGTGGGCGGTGCGGACCTCGTCGTCGTCGAGGGTGCCGGTGTAGTCCTCGAGGGAGTCGAGGATGTAGCCGATCTTCTCGCGCAGCGGGTTTCCGTCTCGCATGCTCAGGTGTGCCTCGGTGAGCTGGTCGCGGAGGCCGGGGTGCTCGGCCTCGAAGGCGGCGCGGCGGGCGGTGATCGCCCGTGTTGTGTCGACGTGCTCGGCGTGTGCCTTCGCGTGGGCTCGTGCGGTGGCGCGGGCGCTGCTGACGAGGCGGCTGCGGGTGCCGGTGCCGCGGCAGTCGAAGCAGATCGGGCGCCCCTGGCCATCGGTGAAATGTGTCGGCGCGGTGTACAGGCCGGTGCCGATGCACTTGCCGCAGGTGTCGGTGATCCGCTCGGAGCCCTTGCGGCCGGGGAAGGGGTCGACGTAGAAGTCGTGCCAATCGGCCGGTGCGGTGGTGTCGATGCTGTCCATGGGATCCTCCGGTTCGTCTGTGGGTATAGGCCGCGGATCGTTCTCTTCGCGGACATGAAGGGGAAGGGGCGGGGGCGGCTGTGTCACGGAGCCGCCCCCGCGGCGGCGACCTGGTTGGGAGGACGGCGGGTCGCCGGGAGGGACATGGCGGCGAGCGCGGCGAGCGCTCGTCAGGCTGCGGTGTGGCGCCTGTCCCTGGGAGGGGAACGGCGTTGCGCGGTTCCCCTGGTTGTGGGTCTGTGGGTTCTCCCTCTACTCAGTTAGTAGTGAATGTGACATTTACTAGGGTAGGTGTTTCCTGCCCGGAGGTCAAGTGGCGATCTGGCCTGCATCTGCTGGATCAGCTCGCGGGTGCGCGGTCCTCGTCGGCGGGGCCGAGCCCTTCCCAAAGGTCGGGGCGGTTCTCGTGGATCCAGGCGCAGATGGTGGCCCAGTCCGCGACGCCGGACGGGTGCTGGTTGATGGTTGCCATGGTGTCCTCCCGGATCGTCGGCTAGTGAATGTGACATTCACAGCTTAGGGAGGGGGTCGGACATCGCTGGGGGACATCGCGAGTGCGTCACTGAGGGCGGCGGAGTTGCCGCCGCCCTCAGCTCGGTCTATTGCATCTGTCTGGCGATGCCGGCTGCGGCGCTGACGACTCGACGGGGGATGCCGAAGATTTCGGGAGGGCCGGACGCGACGCCGTTGCTCCACACCTTTCCGACGCGCCATCCGATGGGGAACCGGAGGGTGGTCGTGGTGTAGGTGGCCCCGGATTCGAGGGGGCCGGCGATCACACCGAGGGGGCTGACCTCGACGTACCACCGGCCAACGGTCTTGGAGCCGCCTTCGTGGCCGTTCATAGCGCCGGCGTTCTCGAGCGGCTGCGCGACGTGTGCCGGCAGGGCGCGTAGCGCGGCGCGGGTCACCCACTCGTCGGCGGTCTCGTCGAACTGGCCGAGCTCGATGATCGGCCCCTGGTCGTCGTGGTGGATGAACAGCGACCCGTACTCGCGGCCGTCGACGTACAGGTAGATGTTCCCGGCGTAGGCGCCGATCTCGCCGTTGTCGAACAGCCCGTCGCGGGCGTCGGGTTCACCCAGGTCGATCTCTTCCTGGCGGTGCCCGAAGTTGAGGGTGAGCTTCATGGTGTCCTCCGTAGTAGGTGGTGAATGTGACATTCATAGGCTACGGTGGGGGTCCGACATTGCGCCGGCGAGCGAGCGATGCACTCTGTGTCCGCGAAGCAGCCGGGATGCGGCCTATACCCCTCAGACGGGCACAAGCCCGCGACGAGAGGAGGAGCGATGCCGAGTCGCGAAGAGGTAGACGACGTCCTGCAGCGCGTGGGGCTGGCGGCGATCTCGTACTACCCAGAGATTCACATCGACGAGCCGGACTACACCGTCGACACCGACGTTGATTGGTGCCTCGAGCCGGTGACCGACCTGACCGATGAGCAACGCGCCCCGCTGCGAGAGGCGGTCGGCCTGGCGATCACCAACCCGACAGCTCACCGGTACGCCCTGTTCCAGACGTTGCTCGAGCTGGCGCCAGCGGAGTCGTAATGTCCGCCGGCGTCGACGACTCGTCGGCGCGACCGGTTGGCGGACCAACCGACCCTCACGCGGCATGGCTGCGAGCGGGTCAGGCACGCCAGCAGGCGAAGCGCGCCGAGCAGGAGCAGTCGGCTGCGGCGAGCGCTGCGGCCGATCCGAAGCGGGACTACGCGAAGCGGTATCGCGAGGAGCATCGCGAGGAGATCCGCGCGTACCGGGCGAAGTATCACGCGGAGAACCGTGACGAAGTGAACCGGAAGAACCGGGAGTACATGCGGGAGCGGTCGCGGAAGATGCGAGCGCAGAAGGAGCGGCGCGAGAAGGACCGCGAGCGGGTGCGGCGGTGGACCGAGGCTAACCGTGAGCGCAAGCGCGAGACGATCAGGCGGTGGCACGCGGAGCACCCAGAGAAGACGGCGGAGTACTCGCGGCGCTACTACGAGCGCAACCGTGACGCGGTGCTGGCCAGGGCGAGACAGCGTCGAGATCAGAGCCCGGAGAAGGTGAAGGCGTCGTCGCGGGACTGGCAGCAGCGCAACCGGGAACACCTGACCGAGTGGCAGCGGCAGTATCGGGCTGAGAACCCGGATGTGTATGAGCGGGCGCTGCAGTCCAACCGTGAGTCGAAGCGGCTGGCTCGCCGCCTCAAGTCGTTGGGGTTGCCGGCAAAGCGCGTGCGTCGGTCCCCGGCAGCAGAGCGGCGAGCGCATGAGGCGGAGTCGCGGGAGTTCTTCGAGCGGGACCGGGCGGTGAGCGCGCGGAAGCGGGTCATGGCGGAGTACACACCGCTGGATCAGGCGGCGCTCGAGGCGTGGCGGGCGAGGTCGCCATTGGCGCGTCGACGGGATGCGCAGCTGTCGCGGTTCCGGCGGCAGCTGCGCACGGGCGCGGGCAGGATATCGGAGATCCGTGAAGAGGTTCGGATGGATGCCGTTGCACGGCGACTGCGGGGAGACAGCCTCGACGCGCCCGCGGAGCTGCGTCAGCGGGTCTTCGACGCCGCGGGAGGCCAGGAGTACCCTCGCGGCGGGTGGCGATCGCCATACGGCGGCGCTGATGCTCGAGGAGTCCCTAGATGGGCTGGTCAAGCCTGTCGCGCTCCCGGATGGGCGGGGATGGTGTGGGTGCCGGAGCACACGCGCGCAGGACGGGAGATCGCCGGTCACTGGCGCCGGCGCCCCGGCGCGTGAGCAGCTGCGCGGTGAGGACTGCGGGGCGTCCCTGTGTGGGGCGCCCCGCACTCGCTCAGCTGGCTGCGGCGAGCGCGTAGCTGCGTGCCCGCCAGCGGGGGATGCGCACGCGCACGCCGTGGTGGTCGATCACGCGGAGCACGTCGCGCCCTTCGACCTCGAAGACGGTCTCCGTGGTGGTCTGCAGCCCTCCTCCGAAGGTGAACGGCTCTGCGAAGCGGATGTGGTCGCCGCGGCGGACGCGGGGCTTGGCTTCCTCGAGCTCGAGGTTCGCCCAGCAGGCGGCGCGCCACTGGTTGGCGTACTCGTGGTCGGTCGGGGTGAGGGCCTCGAGCACCCGGCGGGGTGCGTGGACTGCGCCGGGGCCGACCGTCTCGTCCATGTCCTTGTACGTGAAGTTGTAGTAGCTGGACGGGGCGACGGAGTAGAGCACGACGAACGCGAAGACCTCCCCGGCGTGGGGGTGGGCCGTCGTTGTAGCGCACCGCGGCGTAGAACTCGTAGGGCCAGTCGTAGCTCCCGCCGATGTAGTCGGGGTCGCGGCGGGTGCCGCTGGCGATGATCGTGGCGTTGGTGAAGTAGTCCGCGAAGTAGTCGCTGACGCTGACGCCGGCCGTCTTGTGAGTGGATGTGGCACCCATGGTGTCCTCCTCGGTTGCTAGTGAATGTGACATTCACAGGCTAAGGGAGGCCTCCGACATCGCCGACGTGACAGCAACAACGACGGCGGCGGGATGGCGAGCGCGAGCGCGGGGCCGAGCTCGGGGGAGAGCGAAGGGGCTACCAGGCCTCGGGGTCAAGAAGTTCGTCAGCGACATCGACGAAGTAGTCGTCGTCTTCACTCCATGCGTAGAGGCCCTCGAAGACCACGCCGATTGCAAACGTCATCACGACGAGTCCGCCCCAACGGCCGATGAACTCCGAGTAGGAGTCGAAAGCTCTGTGCTCTCTGGCTCGCTCGAAGATCTCGTACATGATCTTGCTTGACTCCTCGTCCCAGCGTTCGGTGAAGGATGGGCGCGCGATTGCCCCGGTGAGAACCTCGTCCTCGAACCAGGAATCCAGGAGGCTGAGCGTCGTCCCGATGATCTGCGCGGGGGTTGGTTCTTCGTCGGGGGTCATCCCGGTGAGGAAGTCGGAGAAGTCTTCGTAGTCGGCCTCCCACAAGTACTCTGCAGCGAGCCGTATCGCGCGGAACGCCTCTTTTCGAGCCTCACCTGTAGGCACCGCCATGATGAAGTTGTGACGTTGGATCGCCACCTGTAGGCCATCGTTGATCTCGTCGATTGTGTAGGCCTTGCCGCTGTCGAGGTCGATGTCACTTTCGAGAAGCAGCGGCTTGAGCTGCTTGAAGAGTTCAGCTGCCAGCCCTGTCTCTACACGCCGCCCGAAACTGTCGCGGCCGCTGCTGTCTACGTTGGCATGAACGAGTCTCCTCATCAGGCGTCTGTAGCTCAGACCATAGCCGAGGGGTCTGTTGCCCGGAGCCGGGACATCGCCTGTGGTGCCGTGAGACGATGCGTCGATGAAGACGACCCATCGCGACGGCGAGGCGGGTGGGCTGCGGATGCCGGCCGTGTGGGATCGGGCCTCGCTCGAGGCGGTCGGGTTCGTGGGGTTCGTTCGATTCGCGGATCTTGCGGCCGCGAGGGTGCCGACTGAGGCGGGGATCTACGTGGTGCTGCGTCCGGCGGCGACGTCGCCGGAGCTGCTCGAGCTGACGCGAGCGCGGGCGGGATCCGCCTACCCTTTGGATGACCTCGCGGCTCGGTGGGTGTCGGGGACGCCGGTGCTGTACATCGGCAAGGCAGAGGCGAAAGTGGGCGGGCTGCGCAGCGGCTGGGGCAGTTCGCGCGGAAGGGTGCCAGCCACCAGGGCGGGCGTTCGATCTGGCAGCTGCCGATCAAGACGAGCTGCTCGTTGCGTGGGTGACGACGCCGGAGGAGTCCGCGGAGGACGTGGAGGTTCGCTACCGCGCCGCGTTCGCTGACGTGTTCGGTCGCTGGCCGTTCGCGAACCGGAAGCGATGAGGGCAGGCGGTTGATGAGAGGGGTTTCGCCGGGGATCTAGGTTGCTACCGCGGGCCTGTGTACGCTCTCGGCCATGAGGGCAGACAGGTTTGAGGACGTGGAACTTGGCGCGTTTGAGCGCTTCTATGACGAGCGACCCTTCGAGGGGCGCAGCTATCCCGGCCCATACTTCGAGACCGAGATCGCGTCGGGCATGAAGCGCGGGTTAGCGGTGTCCGTGGAGGGGCCTACGGTCGATGACGCGCGGGCGCTCATGGATCAGGTGAGGGCCATTATCGCCCGCCCGCTGCCCACCCACGAGATGTACTCTGCGCTGCTCGAGACATTCCCCAAGGCGTTCCCCTGGAATACCCCAAGACAGATGAGCTATGCCGTCACGCCGAGTGCCATTTGCGTCGGAAGGGAGGGAGACTACTCAGTCCACTTCGACGTCGACTCGGAAGACGACACTCAAGTCGACTATTGGCCTGTCGTGTGGCTTGACCGTGACGGCAACATTCTGAGCGCTCACGCCGATGGCGGACGTGGCGAATATCCCGGAGGTCGGGACTACACCCTCCCGGAGGCGACCGAGGCGTTGGTGCGATCCTGGCCGTCGAAGAACATTTGGGCAGAGGACATCGCGACCCGTCTGGACAAACTGGACGGGCTGGGCTGAGCCCCGCGTTCGTCGACGGGGCCCAGCGCGGCGGTGTCAGCCTCGTGCGGCTGCCAGCTCAGCGTCGATCCGGCGCCGCTCGCCGCCGGGGTGAGTGCTGCCCAGCAGCACGACGCGGCGATCCCATGCGACCTCACCCGTGAGCGAGTCGACCCCAGTCGGTGACGTCGGCGCGCTGCGCCTCGGTCAGCTGGTCGACGGCCAGGCCGGGCAGGATCGTATCGGGCAGGGTGAGGGTCTTGCGCAGGTACTCGAAGTCAACCTCGTTGCGCCAGGCGCGCTCCGACTCGATGAACCGGTCGATCTGCGCGTTGTCGGGGTGCCCACTGGCATCCGCCGATGCAGGCCTCCTCGGGGTCGACGGACTGAAACCAGACGGCGTGTACGGTTGCGGTTGGTGGTCATGGCATCCTCCCGGATTGCTAGTGAATGTGACATTCATAGGCTACGGGGGGCCTCCGACATTGGCAGCGGCGAGCGCCGCGAGGGGCGGGGCGGCGGTGTGCCCGCCCCGCCGGGTTGGGTTACTCGCGCTCCCAGTCGGTGACTTCCGCGTCGATCGAGTCGGCGACGTAGTTGTCGGATCGGAGCGACTCGAT
Source organism: Microbacterium sp. NRRL B-14842 (assembly GCF_050470785.1). Classification (NCBI taxonomy): domain Bacteria; kingdom Bacillati; phylum Actinomycetota; class Actinomycetes; order Micrococcales; family Microbacteriaceae; genus Microbacterium; species Microbacterium sp. NRRL B-14842. The sequence continues at coordinate 11,171 of NZ_JBFLUM010000098.1, forward strand.
CACGTCTTCGACGGTGATACGCCTCGATCGCGAGGTCTTCCGCTTCGTCCGACGTGCGGGCGGTGACCGAGACGGTAACGCGCTGGTCAGTGTGACGGAGAGGGTCACCCGGAAGTCGCGCTCGCGCGGGGTGCCGCCGATCGCTTCCACGAGCCGGTCGTACTCGGAGCAGAAGCCCTCATCGTTGGCGATCTGCTCACCCTTCTCCCAGATCGCCGCGAGCCGGTCGTCGGCGGCGTCGGTGATCGGCAGTCGCAGCCTGTCG
>NZ_JBFLUM010000099.1:0-16329 GCF_050470785.1 Microbacterium sp. NRRL B-14842
GTTCCCGGCGTAGGCGCCGATCTCGCCGTTGTCGAACAGCCGTCGCGGGCGTCGGGTTCACCCAGGTCGATCTCTTCCTGGCGGTGCCCGAAGTTGAGGGTGAGCTTCATGGTGTCCTCCGTAGTAGGTGGTGAATGTGACATTCATAGGCTACGGTGGGGGTCCGACATTGCGCCGGCGAGCGAGCGATGCACTCTGTGTCCGCGAAGCAGCCGGGTGCGGCCTATACCCCTCAGACGGGCACAAGCCCGCGACGAGAGGAGGAGCGATGCCGAGTCGCGAAGAGGTAGACGACGTCCTGCAGCGCGTGGGGCTGGCGGCGATCTCGTACTACCCAGAGATTCACATCGACGAGCCGGACTACACCGTCGACACCGACGTTGATTGGTGCCTCGAGCCGGTGACCGACCTGACCGATGAGCAACGCGCCCCGCTGCGAGAGGCGGTCGGCCTGGCGATCACCAACCCGACAGCTCACCGGTACGCCCTGTTCCAGACGTTGCTCGAGCTGGCGCCAGCGGAGTCGTAATGTCCGCCGGCGTCGACGACTCGTCGGCGCGACCGGTGGCGGACCAACCGACCCTCACGCGGCATGGCTGCGAGCGGGTCAGGCACGCCAGCAGGCGAAGCGCGCCGAGCAGGAGCAGTCGGCTGCGGCGAGCGCTGCGGCCGATCCGAAGCGGGACTACGCGAAGCGGTATCGCGAGGAGCATCGCGAGGAGATCCGCGCGTACCGGGCGAAGTATCACGCGGAGAACCGTGACGAAGTGAACCGGAAGAACCGGGAGTACATGCGGGAGCGGTCGCGGAAGATGCGAGCGCAGAAGGAGCGGCGCGAGAAGGACCGCGAGCGGGTGCGGCGGTGGACCGAGGCTAACGTGAGCGCAAGCGCGAGACGATCAGGCGGTGGCACGCGGAGCACCCAGAGAAGACGGCGGAGTACTCGCGGCGCTACTACGAGCGCAACCGTGACGCGGTGCTGGCCAGGGCGAGACAGCGTCGAGATCAGAGCCCGGAGAAGGTGAGGCGTCGTCGCGGGACTGGCAGCAGCGCAACCGGGAACACCTGACCGAGTGGCAGCGGCAGTATCGGGCTGAGAACCCGGATGTGTATGAGCGGGCGCTGCAGTCCAACCGTGAGTCGAAGCGGCTGGCTCGCCGCCTCAAGTCGTTGGGGTTGCCGGCAAAGCGCGTGCGTCGGTCCCCGGCAGCAGAGCGGCGAGCGCATGAGGCGGAGTCGCGGGAGTTCTTCGAGCGGGACCGGGCGGTGAGCGCGCGGAAGCGGGTCATGGCGGAGTACACACCGCTGGATCAGGCGGCGCTCGAGGCGTGGCGGGCGAGGTCGCCATTGGCGCGTCGACGGGATGCGCAGCTGTCGCGGTTCGGCGGCAGCTGCGCACGGGCGCGGGCAGGATATCGGAGATCCGTGAAGAGGTTCGGATGGATGCCGTTGCACGGCGACTGCGGGGAGACAGCCTCGACGCGCCCGCGGAGCTGCGTCAGCGGTCTTCGACGCCGCGGGAGGCCAGGAGTACCTCGCGGCGGGTGGCGATCGCCATACGGCGGCGCTGATGCTCGAGGAGTCCCTAGATGGGCTGGTCAAGCCTGTCGCGCTCCCGGATGGGCGGGGGATGGTGTGGGTGCCGGAGCACACGCGCGCAGGACGGGAGATCGCCGGTCACTGGCGCCGCGCCCCGGCGCTGAGCAGCTGCGCGGTGAGGACTGCGGGGGCGTCCCTGTGTGGGGCGCCCCGCACTCGCTCAGCTGGTTGCGGCGAGCGCGTAGCTGCGTGCCCGCCAGCGGGGGATGCGCACGCGCACGCCGTGGTGGTCGATCACGCGGAGCACGTCGCGCCCTTCGACCTCGAAGACGGTCTCCGTGGTGGTCTGCAGCCCACCTCCGAAGGTGAACGGCTCTGCGAAGCGGATGTGGTCGCCGCGGCGGACGCGGGGCTTGGCTTCCTCGAGCTCGAGGTTCGCCCAGCAGGCGGCGCGCCACTGGTTGGCGTACTCGTGGTCGGTCGGGGTGAGGGCCTCGAGCACCCGGCGGGTGTGCGTGGACTGCGCCGGGGCCGACCGTCTCGTCCATGTCCTTGTACGTGAAGTTGTAGTAGCTGGACGGGCGACGGAGTAGAGCACGACGAACGCGAAGACCTCCCCGGCGTGGGGGTGGCCGTCGTTGTAGCGCACCGCGGCGTAGAACTCGTAGGGCCAGTCGTAGCTCCGCCGATGTAGTCGGGGTCGCGGCGGGTGCGCTGGCGATGATCGTGGCGTTGGTGAAGTAGTCCGCGAAGTAGTCGCTGACGCTGACGCCGGCCGTCTTGTGAGTGGATGTGGCACCCATGGGTGTCCTCCTCGGTTGCTAGTGAATGTGACATTCACAGGCTAAGGGAGGCCTCCGACATCGCCGACGTGACAGCAACAACGACGGCGGCGGGATGGCGAGCGCGAGCGCGGGGCCGAGCTCGGGGAGAGCGAAGGGCTACCAGGCCTCGGGGTCAAGAAGTTCGTCAGCGACATCGACGAAGTAGTCGTCGTCTTCTCACTCATGCGTAGAGGCCCTCGAAGACCACGCCGATTGCAAACGTCATCACGACGAGTCCGCCCAACGGCCGATGAACTCCGAGTAGAGATCGAAAGCTCTGTGCTCTCTGGCTCGGCTCGAAGATCTCGTACATGATCTTGCTTGACTCCTCGTCCCAGCGTTCGGTGAAGGATGGCGCGCGATTGCCCCGGTGAGAACCTCGTCCTCGAACCAGGAATCCAGGAGGCTGAGCGTCGTCCCGATGATCTGCGCGGGGGTTGGTTCTTCGTCGGGGGTCATCCCGGTGAGGAAGTCGGAGAAGTCTTCGTAGTCGGCCTCCCACAAGTGACTCTGCAGCGAGCCGTATCGCGCCGGGAACGCCTCTTTTCGAGCCTCACCTGTAGGCACCGCCATGATGAAGTTGTGACGTTGGATCGCCACCTGTAGGCCATCGTTGATCTCGTCGATTGTGTAGGCCTTGCCGCTGTCGAGGTCGATGTCACTTTCGAGAAGCAGCGGCTTGAGCTGCTTGAAGAGTTCAGCTGCCAGCCCTGTCTCTACACGCCGCCGAAACTGTCGCGGCCGCTGCTGTCTACGTTGGCATGAACGAGTCTCCTCATCAGGCGTCTGTAGCTCAGACCATAGCCGAGGGGTCTGTTGCCCGGAGCCGGGACATCGCCTGTGGTGCCGTGAGACGATGCGTCGATGAGACGACCCATCGCGACGGCGCGGCGGGTGGGCTGCGGATGCCGGCCGTGTGGGATCGGGCCTCGCTCGAGGCGGTCGGGTTCGTGGGGTTCGTTCGATTCGCGGATCTTGCGGCCCGCGAGGGTGCCGACTGAGGCGGGGATCTACGTGGTGCTGCGTCCGGCGGCGACGTCGCCGGAGCTGCTCGAGCTGACGCGAGCGCGGGCGGGATCCGCCTACCCTTTGGATGACCTCGCGGCTCGGTGGGTGTCGGGGGACGCCGGTGCTGTACATCGGCAAGGCAGAGGCGAAGTGGGCGGCTGCGCAAGCGGCTGGGGCAGTTCGCGCGGAAGGGTGCCAGCCACCAGGGCGGGCGTTCGATCTGGCAGCTGGCCGATCAAGACGAGCTGCTCGTTGCGTGGGTGACGACGCCGGAGGAGTCCGCGGAGGACGTGGAGGTTCGCTACCGCGCCGCGTTCGCTGACGTGTTCGGTCGCTGGCCGTTCGCGAACCGGAAGCGATGAGGGCAGGCGGTTGATGAGAGGGGTTTCGCCGGGATCTAGGTTGCTACCGCGGGCCTGTGTACGCTCTCGGCCATGAGGGGCAGACAGGTTTGAGGACGTGGAACTTGGCGCGTTTGAGCGCTTCTATGACGAGCGACCCTTCGAGGGGCGCAGCTATCCCGGCCCATACTTCGAGACCGAGATCGCGTCGGGCATGAAGCGCGGGTTAGCGGTGTCCGTGGAGGGGCCTACGGTCGATGACGCGCGGGCGCTCATGGATCAGGTGAGGGCCATTATCGCCCGCCCGCTGCCCACCCACGAGATGTACTCTGCGCTGCTCGAGACATTCCCCAAGGCGTTCCCCTGGAATACCCCAAGACAGATGAGCTATGCCGTCACGCCGAGTGCCATTTGCGTCGGAAGGAGGGAGACTACTCAGTCCACTTCGACGTCGACTCGGAAGACGACACTCAAGTCGACTATTGGCCTGTCGTGTGGCTTGACCGTGACGGCAACATTCTGAGCGCTCACGCCGATGGCGGACGTGGCGAATATCCCGGAGGTCGGGACTACACCCTCCCGGAGGCGACCGAGGCGTTGGTGCGATCCTGGCCGTCGAAGAACATTTGGGCAGAGGACATCGCGACCCGTCTGGACAAACTGGACGGGCTGGGCTGAGCCCCGCGTTCGTCGACGGGGCCCAGCGCGGCGGTGTCAGCCTCGTGCGGCTGCCAGCTCAGCGTCGATCGGCGCCGCTCGCCGCCGGGGTGAGTGCTGCCCAGCAGCACGACGCGGCGATCCAATGCGACCTCACCCGTGGAGCGAGTCGACCCAGTCGGTGACGTCGGCGCGCTGCGCCTCGGTCAGCTGGTCGACGGCCAGGCCGGCAGGATCGTATCGGGCAGGGTGAGGGTCTTGCGCAGGTACTCGAAGTCAACCTCGTTGCGCCAGGCGCGCTCCGACTCGATGAACCGGTCGATCTGCGCGTTGTCGGGGTGCCACTGGCATCCGCCGATGCAGGCCTCCTCGGGGTCGACGGACTGAAACCAGACGGCGTGTACGGTGCGGTTGGTGGTCATGGCATCCTCCCGGATTGCTAGTGAATGTGACATTCATAGGCTACGGGGGGCCTCCGACATTGGCAGCGGCGAGCGCCGCGAGGGGCGGGGCGGGCGGTGTGCCGCCCCGCCGGGTTGGGTTACTCGCGCTCCCAGTCGGTGACTTCCGCGTCGATCGAGTCGGCGACGTAGTTGTCGGATCGGAGCGACTCGATCACGTCTTCGACGGTGTACGCTCGATCGCGAGGTCTTCCGCTTCGTCCGACGTGCGGGCGGTGACCGAGACGGTAACGGCGCTGGGTCAGTGTGACGGAGAGGGTCACCCGGAAGTCGCGCTCGCGCGGGGTGCCGCCGATCGCTTCCACGAGCCGGTCGTACTCGGAGCAGAAGCCCTCATCGTTGGCGATCTGCTCACCCTTCTCCCAGATCGCCGCGAGCCGGTCGTCGGCGGCGTCGGTGATCGGCAGTCGCAGCCTGTCGATCTCGCGCTGCTGCGTTCGACGGTCAGCGCGAGATCCGCGGCCTGCGCCTGGGCGGCGGACGAGATCGGCCTGCGTGCGGGCATCTCCCCGGACGTAGGCGCCGCGCCGCTCGGTGACCGGGGCGGGCATGTCGAGCTGGCCCTGAGCGAACTCGATTGTTGGTGGTGGTTGCCATGGTGTCCTCCTTGGAACGTAGGCGGTGAATGTGACATTCACAGGCTACGGGGGGCCTCCGACATTGCTGCGGCGAGCGCGGCAGTGCCCCGCGGTAGATCCCGGCGGGGCACTGGGGAGGTTCAGCTGGCGGGTGGTGTGAGTGCCGCGAGGAGTGCTCTGAGGGCGTCCACAGCCCCGTCACGGGCCTCGAAGACGGCATCCATGGTATCGGCCTCTGTGGAGCGCTCGGCCTCCTCGATCGCCGCCTGTGCGGCGCCGGTCAGCTCGCGCAGGCGGGCGGTGTCTGCGGCGAGCGCGAGGGGGTGCTCGTGCTCGGTGATGTGCAGCGTCCATCCGTCGCCGGTCGGGGTCGCCCACACGGTGGCGATCGCCTGTCCTTCGGCGTTGTCGAAGTCGACCTTGCCGAAGTCGTCGCCGTGGTGGGCGAGGATGCGTGCTCGGTCGTCGACGGGCATCGAGTACAGGTGGGAGTTGCTCGGCGTCCAGGTCGCCGGTTCGGCGCGCTGGCCGGTGTCGTAGGGAGTGAGTGCGGTGGTCATGGCTGGTCCTTTCGTCAGAGGGTCGGGGCGGGCGCGGTGCCGCCCCCGGTGGTGTCAGCGGTGTGAGCAGCCCGGCGATGATCCTGTCGACGGACTCGGCCGAGACCGTCACGGCGCAGGGGATGCAGACCTCTGTGCGGGTGTGGCGGATGTCCTCGTGGTCCAAGATCGTGACGACGTAGTTGCGGGCGTCCTGGACGCCGCACTCGGCGCAGGAGTATCCGACCGGCGGGGCGTCGGTCTCGGTGTCGTCGTCGATGCCCTGGCGGGCCAGTTCGACGGCCTGGCCGACCCAGTAGGCGACGGCCTGGTCGTCGACGACGAACGCGCCGTCGTCGATTGCCTCGATGAGCGAGCCGCCGTGGTTGCTGGTCATCCGCTCGAGGATCGTCGCGAGATCTCGTCGACGGTGAGTGGTGGTGGGTGCCATGGTGTCCTCCTTGGAACGTAGGCGGTGAATGTGACATTCACAGGCTACGGGAGGCCTCCGACATTGCTGCGGCGAGCGCGGCAGCGCCCCGCCGGTAGATCCCGGCGGGGCGCTGGTGGGGGTCAGTCTTCGCCGGGGAGGGCGATGATGATGCACGCCTGGCCGGTGAGGTTGTACCCCTCGATGCTCACGCGGAGTCGCTGGCGGCTGGCGGTGGTGGCGGTGCTCGGGTTGCCGGAGCGGGTGGCGTTCGGCACGCGCAGCACGTAGGTCTCGCGCGGGACGAGATCGCCGGCGACCTGGCGGGCGGTGGGGCGGATGACGTTGAGCACGTCCCAGAATCGGGCGTCCTCGCTCTGCCAGTCGCCCTCGCGGGTCCACTGCACCGCGGCCTCGTAGGCGGCGCGGGTGAGCAGTACCGTGAGCCGGTATCCGGCCTCGAGGGCGGTGGCGGGGTTGAAGTGCAGCAGCAGCCCGTCTGCGACGGCCTCCTCTGCGGTGTAGACGGCGATGATTTCTGCGCCCTTGAACGGGTTTTCGCTCTGCTCGGTCATGGTGTCCTCCCGGATCGCTTGCTAGTGAATGTGACGCTTACACTCTAAGTGAGGGGTCAGACATTGGGCCCGGCGGGTGAGCGCAGGACGATGGGAGACGGCGGCGTGCATGACTGAGACGTGGATCTACGAGCGCACGGCGGACAACTCTGCGCGCTTCGTGCTGGGGACGGTGGGCGTAAACCCTCTCGTGTGCGTCGGTGTGAACCCCAGCACCGCGGCGCCGGGAGACCCGGATCGCACCGTCAGCAAGTCATGGGGTTCGCGGCCCGAAACGGGTTCGACAGCTGGGTGATGCTGAACCTCTACCCGCAGAGATCCATCGACCCCAAGGGCATGCACCTGGTGCACGACCCCCAGCTGCAAGCCGATAACGAGCGACACATCGCCGATCTCATCGGCGGACGCCAGCTCACGATCGTCGCCGCGTGGGGCGAGCTGATCCGATCCCGCCCTTACCTCCCGCAGATGCTTGAGGGCATCGCCTCGGTGACGGATGCCTCCGGCTGTGACTGGGTGTCGATCGGCGATCTGCTCAAGAGCGGGCACCCCCGGCATCCGTCACGCGCCCGCTACGCCTGGCCGTTGCAGAGCTTCGACGTGGCGAGCTATCTGGCCTAGACGTGACGGTGCCCCGCCGATTGATCCCGGCGGGGCACCGTGCGGCTATTCCTCGTCCTCCGACCATTCCAGGCGGGGGTCGAAGTGGAACCGCTCGCGGGCCTCGTTGTGGGCGAGGTCGTCGCTGCGGGCCACGTACTCGTCCTCGCTGAGCGGGAGCCGTGGCCGTTCGCCCAGGGGAGCGGGTCGCGGTCACCGTCGCTCTCGGCCAGCCAGGTCTCGCGGATGATGTGGTCAGCGGTGCCGGTGTGCCCCAGCTCGTCGAACAGGTCGGCGAGGATGCGGCCCTCGGTCATGTTGATCGAGCTGAACACGTCGTCATGCCACCTGCCGATCATGTCGGCCGCGGCCGCGACGACGGCGAGGTCGGGGATCGTTCCGCTGCTCATCGCTGCACCTTCCCCAGTCCCCAGTCGGCTCGTTCCTCGTCGGCCATCCACACGGCCCGGTCGAGCGCGTGGTGAAGGTCGACGCCGCGCGCGTCGGCCAAGTGCACGAGATCCGTGAGCACGTCCCGGATCGCCTGGTCCGGCTCGCTCGGCTCGTCGTCGTACCAGGCCGCGATGAGCGTGTCCGTGCGGAACCGCGAGCGCTGCATGGTGTCGGTCTCGGTGTTCGCGTGCAGCTCGCGGCTCATCGTGAGCTCGAGCTGCGTGGTGGGGTTTGCCATGGTGTCCTCCAGGATCGTTGGCTAGTGAATGTGACATTTACAGCCTAGGGAGGGGGTCAGACATTGGCCGCGGCGAGCGCGACGGTGCCCCGCCGGATGATCCGGCGGGGCACCGATTAGAGCGTCAGCGGCGGATGCCGCGCGCCCAGTAGAGCGCCCACGGCAGGTCGAACCGTGCCGCGATGCCGTCGTGGGCGATGTGCAGCGCGCTCGCCGCGTACCGGCGCGTGGGGAGCGGCTGGATGCGCTGCGGGTGCACGTCTCGCTCGGGAGCCTGGTGCGGGGTGCTGCCGGTGAGGATGCGGCGGGCCGTGCCCTGGTAGGCGCGGTCGGCGTAGCCGGTGATGACCTGGAAGGCCACGAAGCCGGGCCCGCCCCACGGGGCGGCGTACTCCGTGTCGAACAGCCTCCACGTCTCGGTGATCGTCCGCGCGGCCGGATCGAAGCTGCGAGTGTGGATGACCGCCTCCGGGTCGTCCGGCCGCTCGGCCTCGATCGCGTCCAGCGCCGTGCCCAGCCGGTCGAGCACGCGGCGAGCGCGGGGCGATCTCATCGCGGCTGCTGAGCGCGTCGTGGTCGCCGCGGGTCGATCGAGTGCACCCACTCATCGCAGGCCCACGCGGTGAGCGGGAACGTCTCAAGGCATGCCCAGTCGCGGAACGCCTCGACGATCGGGTTGCGCCGGGTCGCGCTCGCCGCGGTCACGGTGCCACCACCCGCAGGGAGCGCAGCCAGTCGACCTCTTGGGCGTCGAGAACATGCCCGGTCGTGATCCAGTCGGCGGCATCGTCGGTGCCGTCGAGATCGCGGAGCGTGTACACCTGGCGGGGGGCGTCGTCGTGTTCGGGGTTGCCGTCGTAGATCGTGCCGTCGTTGAGGAACACCCGGATGCGGCCGGTGCTCTCGGTGGTGTCGATCTGCGCGACGGCCGCGCGTCGATGAGGGACACGTACCCGTGCACGTCGATGCCTGCGGCCTCGCCTGCGTGGTCGGCGACGGCCCGCTCGGCGGCGCCGGTCGCGAGCGCGCGGATCGCGTCGGCGTCCACGTCGCCCTGGCCGAGCGCTTGGGTGAGCCCGTCGATGTCCTCGTAGTTGAGCGCGATCGTCTCGGCGACGATCTCGCTGATCGGTTTGGTTGCCATGGTGTCCTCCCGGATCGTTGGCTAGTGAATGTGACGTTCACAGCCTAGGGAGGGGGTCGGACATCGGCGCGCGCTCGCCGCGAACGTGGGGCGCTCGCCGATGTCCGGGCGGGCTACATCTGCCCGACATCCCGCGCCATGCGCTCGCGGAACGCCGCGCACGCCGCGTCGATGACGGCGGCACGATAGGTGCTGCTCTCGCCCGCGGGGAGGGTCGCGAGCGCGTCTCGGAGGGCGGTGCGGGTGCTGTAGTGCAGAGCCTCGGATGCCTTGTGCGCCGAGCGGGTGCTGATGTCGTGGGTGAATCCGCTCGATGATCTCCGGGACGGTGAGTGGGGGCAGCTCGAAGCGGTAGCCGGCGAGGTCGGCCAGGATGATCGCGCGCTGCCGATCGGTGAGCGGGGTGCCGTACCCGCTGCTGGGGTACAGCTCGAGGTCTCCGCTGCGGCCAGCCCGGATGTTCACGCGGACGTAGGGACGCTCGGCGCGGCCGATGCGCACGTTGCTGATGCGCTCGCCGCTGTCGGGGTCGATCGGGCAGAGGTCGGCGCGCGGCTCGCCGAGTGTGGGGCCGGGCTCGTGACTGCGGGCGTCGGAGACCTCCAGGTCAGTCCGGCCGCGGTGAGTCGGTCGCCGAAGGTGAGGGGTGCGGTTGCCATGGTGTCCTCCCGATCGTTGGCTAGTGAATGTGACGTTCACAGCTTACGGGTGGGGTCGGACACTGCGGCGAGCGCGGCAGCGCCCCGCCGGTCAGTTCCGGCGGGGCGCTGCGGGAGGGGTCGTGCTCGTCGCCTACTGGGGGGAGAGGGCGTTGGTGACCTGAGTCTTGATCTCTTCGGCGGCGAGGATCATCGCGCCGTCCTTGTGTGACTCGCCGTAGGCCGCGATCACGCCCGCGATCGCGCCCCATTCGGCTGCGGCCAGGCTCACGGGGATGGGCTTCGGCTGTGATCCTGCGGGCGATCCGCTCTCGCTGGTCATGGTGTCCTCCTGGGTGTCAGGTAGTGAATGTGATGTTCACAGTCTAGGGCGGGGGTCGGACATTGCGGCGAGCGCGACAGCGCCCCGCCGGTAGATCCCGGCGGGGCGCTGTCGGTGGGTCAGTAGTCCTCGTCGGTGCGGGCGAGGGTGTCGATGATCCGCAGTCCGTTGTGGAGGGGGATGGTGACGGTGGACAGGAGCGTGTAGCCCTGTGCGCCGTAGGCGTTCAGGTCGTCGTCGCGCTGCTGGCGAGCGCGGTTGCTGGCGATCTCGCCCTCCGCCTCGGTGTACTGGCGGGTGTCGATGGTGATGAATCGAGTGCGGTTTGCCATGGTGTCCTCCCGGATCGTTGGCTAGTGAATGTGACATTCACAGCCTACGGGTGGCCTCCGACATTGGAGCTGCCCACGGGTATAGGCCTCGGTTTCGGGGGTTCGCAGACATCGCAGGGCGGTGCCCCGCGACCGTCGCCGCGAGGCACCACACGAGGGGCTGGCTATGCGCCGGGGCACTCGGTGTCGATGTCGTCCTGGTCGAGCGGCAACAGTCCGCACGCCTGGCAGGTCGTCGTCCCGGTGAAGCGGCCGCTCTGCCACTGGTGGGCGAGCGGCTCGGCGGGTGCGTCCTCGTCGTCGGTGTCCATGGTCGCGGTCGCGCCGCAGTCCAGGCACCGGGCGGCGACGTCGCCGTTGAGGGTGACGACGACGCCGGGGACGCCGGAGAGCCATTCGATGTTGGCGTGGTCGCAGTCGGTAGTGGTGGTGGCCATGATGTCCTCCCGGAACGCTGGCTAGTGAATGTGACATTCACAGTCTAGAGAGGGGATCGGACATCGGCGGCGAGCGCACGCGACGGTGCCCTGCCGGTCGTCCGGCGGGGCACCGCGTGGGGTCAGGCCGCGTCGAGCGGCGTCCAGTCCCGTTCGTGGGCGGGGGGTGTAGTCGATCAGCGCCGCGAGGCGGTCGCGTGCGGCCTGTAGCGCCTCGATCTCGGTGTCGTTGCTGTCGCCCTCGGCGGCGGCGAAAGTGTCCTCGATCAGACCGGCGATCTCCTTCTGTGCCGCCTCGTCGATGAGGGTGAGGCGGGCGATCTCGCCGTCCGGGTAGCGGGCATCCAGCGCCGCGGCGTCCTGGTAGTCGAAGGCCCACTGCTCGCCGAGGATCGCGAACGCCGCGGCGATGTCGCGGCCGCGGTCGCCGGTGCTGATCGCGACGTAGCCGCGGTTCAGGCCGGTGCCGACGTGCGGGTGCAGGTCGGCGTGGTCGGGGGCCGAAGGTGATGTAGGTGGTCATGGTGTCCTCCCGGATCGGTTGGTAGTGAATGTGACGTTCACAGTCTAGGGCGGGGGTCGGACATCGCCGCGGGGTGTCGGTCGTGGGGTGCGTGGTGCGTGAGCGCCCCAGCCGAGGCGTAGGGCGCTCACGTCGTGGGGTGTGGCTACGCCTTCCAGGTGCCTTCCCAGCCCTCGGGGAGACGCACGCCGTGCTCGCCGTGCTCGTCGGTCTGGTGCAGGTACACGAGCACGTCGCCGGGGTCGGGGTCGGCCTCGTACTGCGGCACGGTGCGCTCGATGGTGTTGATCTGGCCGACGCAGTTGTAGCGCACGTCCACGTCGATCGCGCGCAGGTAGCCGTCCTCGACGTTGACGTGCTGATCGCAGCGCGGGCACCACAGCACGACGCGCTCGCCGTAGTCGGTCGGCTCGTCGAGCTCGACGATGCGCAGCGCGGGGAAATCGGCTGCCTCGATCTCGTGCATGACGCTCCACAGCCGGTCGATCAGGTCGTCGGCAGGGATGCGGGGAGCGGCCGCGGCCGCGGGTTCGGTGGTGGTCATTGTGTCCTCCTGGGAACGGTGAAGGCCTGCGGCGAGCGCGGGCGGGGATTAGAACTCGAGGTGCTCCCGCCGAGGGGAGGGGCGTGTAGCCGGCTCCCCTCGGGTGGGTGGTGCTCGCCGCCGCCGGGGTAGGTGTGCACCCGGCGGCGGGCGAGGGGGTCAGACGGCTTCGACCAGCCCAGGGCTGACGCGCCAGCCGTTGGCGAGCGTGTACGACTTGGGTTGGTGCGGACGATGAGCGTCTCGACTCCGGCCAGCCCGTCACGGGTGGTGCGCGGGTTGGCGACGATGCGCACGCGGGTTCCGGGGATCAGGCTCGGCAGCGCGGCCGCGGTGGCTTGCAGGGCAGCGGCGAGCGCGTCGTCGCTGTGCCCGGTCGGCTCGACGGTGGCGGTGCGGGCGAGGGTGTACACCTTGCCGGGTTCGGTGAGGGCTGCGATCTTCGCCTTGGTGCGGGCGAAGTCGATCAGCACGTACTTCGGTGCCGCGGAAGCGGAACGTGTCGCCGGGGGTGCGGGTGATGAGGGTGGTGGTGTCGGTCATGGCGTCCTCCTTGGACTCTCGACGGTGAATGTGACATTCACAGCTACGGGTGGCCTCCGACATTGGGCGGGGCGGGCGGCGCGGTCTGCGCGCCCGCCCCGGCGTGGGTCACTGGGCGGCGATCGCCGCGGGTGATCTCGGCGGTGACCCGCTCGCGCTTGGCGTCGGCATCGCGCCCCGGCTCGAAGTGACCGAACGCGGTCAGGTACGCCTCGATCTGCCCGCGCAGGTACTCGGTGTTGCTGGCGTCGGCGTTGAGGCCGATGATCGCGTAGCGCGCTGCGCTCGCCGCGGCCCGCCAGCCGCTCTGCGTGAGGCCGTGGGGGTCGCCCTCGGGGAGCGAGTAGGGCTGCTCGATCAGGCCGTCGCGCGCGGTGTACTTGGTGACGGTGCGCTCGGTGACCACGACGGCATCCAGATAGTCGGGGTCGCCCTGCCCGCCGAGGGGCACCCACACCTGGGGGTCGTCGTCCGGGTGGTCGGCGTCGATGCGAGCGAGCAGGGCGGGCATTGCGGGGTCGAGGGTGAACGGGTCGCTGAGGCTGTAGTCGTCCCAGGCCTGGCGCAGCTCGTCCGGCTCGATGGTCGTCCATCCTCGTCGAACTCGGCGCGCAGCGGAGCGTGGAAGCGGATCGCGCGCTCGACGGCTGCGCGGATGTCGTGGACGTTGTTGATGGTCTCGGTCATGGAGTCCTCCCGGAACGATTGCTAGTGAATGTGACATTCATAGGCTACGGGTGGCCTCCGACATCGCGCGGGGACATCGCGAGTGCGTCACGGGCGAGTGCCCGCCGGGGTGACCGGCGGGCACTCGGTGACGCTCAGCGGGCGAACGCCCAATCCGGGAGCACGGCTGCCGAGCAGAGGGTCGCGACGATCTGGCTCATGCCGTGGTCGGGGTCGATCGCGAGGGCGCGGTCGGTGTAGACGGTGGCGTGAGTGGATCGGCCCAGCGCCCAGGACAGCCAGGCGGCGGCGGCGAGCAGGTTGGGGCGCTCCTGGTCGTCGGCGTAGGCGGCAAGGTGGCGCACGAGCGCGAGTCCCGCCGTCAGCCGGTCGGCGTCGGGGCGGTCGCCCTGTCCGTAGAGGTGCGGGCGATGCTCTCGGGGACGGGTGCGCCCATGATCGAGTGGCCGATCTGCGCGGCCAGGGCACGGGTGCCGTTGCCGCGGTCGGTGGCCCACTGGATGAGGGCCACGTCACGCCCACAGCGGGATGCCGATGCCGGTGAGCAGGATCGCAGCCTGGCGGGTGTCGAGGTCGTCGGGGTCACCGGTCAGGGCGTCCTCCGCGACGGCGACGAAGTCCGCGAGGGCATCGTCGTCCATCCGCGCGGCCGCGAACGCGATCCGGGCGGCACGCGCCGGGTCGGCGTCGGGGATGCTCGCCCCGGCGGTCTGGGATGCTGCGACCTTCTCGCGCAGCGCGTCCGGGGTCGCGATCTCGGCGACGGGGCGCGGTGCCTCGCCGGTCAGGTGGCTGCCGTAGCCGTCGCTGGCGACGTAGAGCACGTCCACCAGGTGCAGTCCCTGCCGGTCGGCGACATCGGCGATCTGCTGGCCGAGATCGCGGGTGCTGTCGGCGTCCTCGGCGGCGTAGATCACGGGCGGCTACCCCGGTCACGCGCGGCACTCGGCAGACCAGCCCGAGGCTGGTGTGCGCGAGCGTCGCGGCATCCGCGTCGAGGTCGAGTCGCATCGCCCCGATCGTGCGCGACGCCTCGAAGGGCACGAGCACGAGCGAGTCCTGCGGGGTGAAGCCGAGCAGCGCGGGCACGAGGCCGAGGAAGTCGCGCGGGGTGCCCGCCTTGATGGTGGTCGGTGTGGTGGCCATGGTGTCCTCCCGGAACGTTGGCTAGTGAATGTGACATTTACAGGCTACGGGAGGCCTCCGACATTGGTCGATGCACGCCAGGAGCCGACTCCCGACTGGCTCGTCGAAGGAGCAACCCTCGGAGAGCTCGCCGGGAAGATCGACGTTCCCGCCCAGGCGCTGGCCGAGACGGTCGCGCGATTCAACGAGCACGCCGCCCGTGGGGAGGATCCGGACTTCCACCGCGGTGCGAGCGCGTACGACCGCTACTGGGGAGACGAACAGAACCCGTATCCCAATCCCCAGCCTCGCACCGCTCGAGCAAGGCCCCTACTACGCTCTCGCCGTGGTGAACGGCTGCTTCGGCACCAGCGGAGGGATCGCCACCGACGGCCTCGGAAGGGTCCTCGACGCAGACGGCGATGCCATACGCGGCCTGTTTGCGGTCGGCAACGCCTCCGAGAACGCCTTCGCCGCCGGCTACCCCGGCGCCGGCGCCACGCTCGGTCCGATCATGACCATGGCCTACCTTCTCGGGCGTACCGCCAGCGGCGCGTCGATCGGCGACCTGAGCCTTGCCGACGGAGCCGGGGCACGATGATCCGTCACGTCGTGTTCTTCTCGTTCGCAGCGAACCATGATCCTGCCGTGCTCGAGGAGTGGCGCGACCTGCTCGATGGTCTGCTCGGAAAGATTCCCGGCCTGGTCCGACTGTCACACGGCCCCGACGTGATGCGCAGCGAACGCGCATGGGACTATGCACTCGTCGCCGACTTCCGCACCCTCGACGATGTCCGTGCCTACGCGACGCACCCCGCGCATCTGCCGCTCTTCCCTCTCTCCGGAGCGATCTCGGAGCAGATCGCCTCGGTCGACTTCGAGATCGACGAGCAGTAGAGGAAGTACCCAGGCGCCGTGAAGAGCGAGGATGGTTTCTCGATGCCCCGAGTACGTGCGGTCACCCCCACCGTGGCAGAGGAGCTCCGCGACCTGAAGGCACGCTATTTTCACTACGTCGACCTGAAGCAGTGGGACGAACTGCGCGGACTCTTCGTGGACGACTGCGTCTTCGAAGGACTGTGGGCCGCCGCGCCCGACCCCGACACGTTCGTGGAGAACCTGATGCGCAACATGACCGAAGAGGTCGTCAGCGTCCATCACGGGTTCATGCCGCAGTTTCGGCGGATCGATGACTTCTCGGCTCGCGGGCGCTGGGCCATGACCGACTATCTGACGTGGCCACGCGGGTCACGAGGGTATATGGGGATCACCGTGCCGGAACAGAGGGGGATGCGGGGATATGGCTACTACGAGGAGCTCTACCGACTCACCGAGTCCGGCTGGCGCATCGCCTTCATGCGACTGAGCCGGATCCGCATGGATCCCATCGTTGGCGACGCGCCTGCGATCGACTACCCGGTGGTTCCCGCGTCCCCGGCTGGCTGGACTGACGCCGACCCGCGGGTGCCGCACCCTCTGGTCCGAACCGTGAGCGCCGGCTCAGGTGAGGGTGTGGAGGGGCCAGCCGGTGTATGCCTCGGCGAGGAAGCGGCGGCCGGCTTCGGACTCGACGACGGATTGGAGCTCTCCGAGCTGGCGGAGGCGGTCGAAGTCCCTTGCATCGGGGGCGACGTGAAGCATGCTGGTCATCCACCAGGAGAAGTGCTGGGCCTTCCAGATGCGGTGCAGCGCCGTCTCGGGGAAGGCCTCGACGAGGCGGCTGTCCCTCTCGAGCAGAAGCGCGCGCAGCGCGCGCTCGAGAACGAGGAC